>NZ_CP015423.1:3967500-5315000 GCF_001719045.1 Paenibacillus polymyxa | reverse complement strand
GCGCATACGCTATTTCCTCTTCCACCCTCGTCGCTGTAGCATACTGCACATTATTAGGAAGCCCCATAACCTTTAGTCGCTCACTGCGTATTTTTAACAGTAACTCTGGCTCGATCGTTAATCCGAACACTCGACCACGCTGAACATCCTTCAATTGAACAGGCGGTGTCAGCTCCGGTACAACCGGTATGTTGACCGTTTTATAACCTTTATGCGCGAGAAACATGGATAAAGGGGTTTTGGAAATACGGGATACCCCAAGCAATACAATATCCGCTTTAAGAATGGCGCTCACATCTTTGCCATCATCGTATTGAACCGCAAAATCCAAGGCCTCTACACGGCGAAAATAGTTGTCGTCCAGTCGATGCAGCAGACCAGGCTTCTCTTTGGGATCGTCATGGAACGTATCGGCAAACGCCTGCATCATCGGTCCCATAATGTCGACAGCCCGCACATTCAGCCGGACAGCCTCCTCTTTCATCGCCTCTCTCAATTCCGGCTGTACCAGCGTATAAGCTACAAAGCCTTTACGCTCGGCAACTTCCTCCATCACCCGGCTCAGCTCGTCTTCATCCCTCACGTTCATAAATCTTTTGATCTCTGTGTCTGGTAACTCAAATTGGCGCATGGTCGCCTGTACGACAGCTTCTGCCGTTTCGCCAATCGAGTCTGAACAGATCGCTATAAAATGACTGCTCGCCTGAACCATTCGATTCCTCCCATTAATCCTCTGCTACCATATCGAGCAACATTTTAATAATATTCGTTTTTGTAATGCGTCCCACGACTTTCCAATGCTCCCCTGGCTTGTCGGAGTCGGAAGGGACGACGACAGGCAGGCTGTCGATTTGACGGGCAATAATTTTGCGCGCTGCCTCTAATACTGTATCCTCTGGGGAAACGGTGACAACATTCGCCTGTCGGGTCATCACAAGGCTGACAGGAATGGTTGCTGCATTGGGATTGCCTAACGTTACCTTGAGCAAATCCTTGCGGGAAGCCACCCCTGCCAAATCTCCGTCTTCATCGGTGACGATCAAATTGCTCACATTTTCCAAAAAGAGAGCCACGACAGCTTCCTGAATCGTGGTTGTTTCACGTACGATGACTGGAACCCCGTGAAGATCGCCGACCTTCATTTGCAACAGACGGAATTTTTCCTCCCGGTTTGGCGTGCCCCGTTTTCCAACAAAATATCCGACCTTGGGCTTTGCATCTATGTAATTCAGAATGCCCAATTTGGATAAGTCGGTCCGAATGGTCGCCTTGCTAAGATTAAGCATTTCCGCAATCTGATCCCCGGTAATCGGGGCATGCTTTTGTACAATGTTTAAAATTTCTACTTGTCTTGCCGTAAGGTCGATGATGAACGTCCCTCCTTTTTTCTTTCGATCTGATATTGAATATAATACGTCATATATAACAATAAATCAACCTTAAAAATCATATAAAACATCATATATATAAAACTAAAGTGTTTATTCATGTCTTTTCCTCATTTAAAACACTTATTACACACAAAAAACGGGTACTTACACCCTGCTCTTTCGAGTAAGGCGAAGTACCCGCTCCCTTATTCGTATCTTAAAGCATCAATCGGACGTAGCTTCGACGCCTTCCGCGCCGGATATACTCCGAACAACACCCCGACTGCCATACAGCACAGAAAAGAGTACAGCACGGGCTCTATCGAATACACAATCGGCATTTGGACGAATTTCTCGAGCAGCTTTGCACCTCCGAGACCCACCATTACGCCGACCAGTCCACCCATCAGACTGAGAAAAACAGCCTCAGCCACAAACTGCAACATAATATCACTGCGCTGCGCACCAATCGCTTTGCGAATCCCGATCTCCCTTGTGCGTTCCGTAACGGACACCAGCATAATATTCATAATGCCGACACCACCAACGCCAAGCGCAATTGCAGCTACACCGGCCAGCAACATATTCATAATCCGATCAACCCCGGACACTGTTTTTAAGATTTCCGTCTGGGTCATAATCTGAAAATCATCACCCTCTGATGGCTTTAGCTCATGTCTGACACGTAGCACCTGCCGAATTTCAGCACTTGCCTGACTAATCTTCTCCTCTGTTGTTGCGGAGGCGTTCACCTGCTGAATACTCATATTGCCTAGCCGTTCCATCCCCGTTGTAATCGGTACATATACCTGCTGACCACTGTTACTCATATTGGAATTGGAATTTGCCAGCACACCAACCACCTTAAAAGGAAGCTGTTTGATCATGATCGTCTCACCGACCGCTCTGGAAGCATCCGGACCAAAAATATTACGGGCCGCATCACTCCCAAGCACAGCCACATTCATTCGTTTATCCACTTCATAGTGGGTAAAGGACCTACCTTGAGCTAGCGACAGCTTTCTCACATGAACAAATGCCAGCGAAGTCCCCTCAATTTGCCCGCTGACCTTATTGCGACTCCATGTAATATCTGCATTGGTCATCGCACTTGGCGCCACCTCGGCTACTGCTTTTTGCTGCTCTAGCGCCTCGATATCTTCCAGAGATATTCCTTTTGTCTGATTAAACGACATGGAACTTGATCCATCATATGGAGCATAAGGATAAATCATCAGCAGATTATTTCCCATACTGTTGATCTGAGATGTAATCGTAGCCGTTGATCCTTTACCGATGGCTACAATCATAATCACAGCGGCCACTCCGATAATAATACCCACCATGGTCAGCAAAGATCGCAGCATATTGGTTCGCAAACTGTTGAGCGACACACGGATAATTTCCTTAAACTTCATGCCTTCACTTCCTCTGCCGCCATTCTTCGTTTCCCAACAGGCTGATCCTCTTCAATCCGCCCATCTCGAAAATGAATCAGACGCTTGGCGTATTCCGCAACCTCCTGATCATGAGTAACCAATACAACCGTTTTCCCCTGATCATTCAGACGCTGAAAAATCCCCATGATTTCAACACTTGTTTTGGAGTCCAATGCGCCTGTCGGTTCATCCGCCAAGAGAATAACCGGATTGTTCACAAGTGCACGCGCAATGGATACCCGCTGCTGCTGACCGCCTGACAATTCGTTCGGCCTATTGTTCATCCGATCGCCTAGACCTACGCTAGTGAGGGCTTCCATTGCCCGTAAACGACGCTCCTTGGCAGAAATACCCGCATAGATCATAGGCAGTTCCACATTCTCCAAAGCCGTTGCTCGCGGGAGCAAATGAAATTTTTGAAATACAAATCCGATTTTCTGATTACGTATAATAGCCAGTTCATCCTCGCGGGCATCTAATATCGAATAGCCATCCAAATAAAATTGTCCCGATGTAGGTAAATCCAGACAGCCGATGACATTCATCATCGTGGACTTGCCTGATCCAGACGGTCCCATGATCGCAACAAAATCACCGTCAGCAATATCAAGTTGTACCTCACGCAGGGCATGAATTTCCTGATCTCCGACCTGGTACACTTTTTTCAAATCCTCAATCTGAATGACGTATCTCATACCCGTTTAAAAGCCTCCCTGCATGCCGCCCATAGCGGAAGGATCCGGCGGAGGTTCAGGAGCAGGCACAATAAGCGTGTCACCCTCCTTTACACCTGACTTGAGCTCGACTCGATCTGGCGTGTAAAATCCGAGTTCTACGGGCTTGAATGTGCGCGCCCCTGGATTCGCAGCATTATTGGCGGCAACATACACGCCATCCTGTCCCCCTTCGGATCTCAGCGCAGTCGCAGGTACGAACAGTACATTTTTGTGTACTCCCAAAATAACGGCCACATTCATAATCATGCCCGTTTTGAGCTTGCCTTTCGGGTCATGGACAGACAGTTCCATCAGATACGTCGTCATCCCTTCATCCGTAGAGGCTTCCGGTGAGACGAATTGCACCTTCCCTGGAAAAGATTCACCCGGATAGGCATTGGTAGTCAACACGGCTGAAAGACCCTTCTTTACTTTGACAATGTCGGTCTGACTTACCTTTACAACTACCTTAAGATCATTGGAATCCGAGTTATTCATGACAATGAATGGAGCGGTCGGACTAGTCCCCACATCCCCGTTCACCTTCAAGATCACTCCGTCCCAAGGTGCTGTGACCTGAAGCTTGTTCAATTCATTTTTCTTCTGCTCCAGTTCCGTCGCCTGTCTTCGAACCTCTATCCGTGAGGCTTGAATATTGGATGCATCAGCAGGAACCTGAATTTTGCGAAGCTCTGCCATTGCCGTACGATATCCGATTTCAGCTTCTGAAATGGTGCGACGTTTTTGCGACATGATTTTGCGGAACTGCAGATCCAGACCATCATAGTCCGTCTGTGCTTTATCCAGTGCTTGCTCTGCCTGCTCCAATTCACTGTTGGACACCGCACCGGCATCATGTAAAAACTTTTGGTCTTCATATGCCTTTCGCGCCTGTTCCAACAGCTTTTGGGAAGTTTTCTTCTGACTTTCGGCTTCTTCCAATTCAAATGATTCTTGCGCTGTATCGATAGCCATTTTGGCCCGAAGTACATTTGTCTTCTGAATTTCAATATCCTCTGCCTTCGGACCTTTTTCTAATTCAGCCAGCTTGGCTTTGGATATTTCCAAAGTATCAGACGCAGTCTGAATTTGCATTTTAATTTCTGAACTGTCCAGAAGAGCCAGCACCTGTCCTTTTTTCACCTTGTCCCCGGCTTTCACATTTACCGCTGCCAGCTTGTTATCACCTGCACTCGTGAAGTTTAACTTCACTTCCTTGGATGCTTGCACAGTGCCGGACGTGTCCAGCTTCTCACTCACATCGCCGCGCTCTACTTTAAGCGTCTCATCCTGAACTAAAGGTGCCTCCTGCTCCTTGGGCAGATTCAGATATACTGCCGCTCCGCCTCCACCTACAACCAGTAGAACAATTGCAGTCCATATCCACTTTTTTCTCCGTTTTTTCCGTAACTTGATTAAAGCATCATTTAAAACCGTTTCTGCCAACGCCGTTTCCTCCCTATGTGCTCCATGGCTTGTTCAACGTATACTCATTTTGATCCAACTCGATCGCCAGCTCTTCCATTTGCCGTTCAATCTGGTTCACTTTTAGCTGATTATTTTTCAACTCCGTCTCGATAATTAGACCTCTGGCCCACTTTTTGCGTGATAACTCCAAGGCCTCTTTTGCCGTACGCAAGCTTTCTTCCAGTTGTACGTATTTCTTTTGGTTTTCCTTAACCGTGGCATACAAATTGCGGAGTGATTCAGCAAAATCCTTTTGACCTTTGGCGAGCTCCTCTTTGGCTGTATCGACATCCATTTTAGCTAGATCGTAAGCACCTGCGCCGCTGTTAAAATCGAAGTATCTCACATTGAGCTCCGAAGTTTTGATACTATCCTCCAGCTTCCATAAATTCGGATTCATGTCTGTCAGCTGTTGTATATGTAATTCGATATCCAGTTTTTTGGGTTCCTTGTACACGGGTCGATCAACCAATTCATAAGCTGTTCCATTAGGCTGTCCCATAAGGAAGTTCAGAGCATCTCTGGATTTTTGCAACGCAATTTTCCCCTGCTCTACTGTTTGCTGAGCCTGGCTTCTGGCCTGTGTACTCTCGTTTTTCGTATACTCAGACAGCTTGCCGCGCGCAAATTTAGCAAGTGCAATCTTTTCCTCCGCTTGAGCAATTTCAAGCGCTTCCAGATCATTTTTCACCTGGTTTTCTGCTACAAACACACTTTGGTAGCTTTTCATCACATTAAAATAAATCTGGTCTTTGGCGAACTGCGCCTGCTTTTTGCTGGCTAGATAGGATAAGGTAGAGGAACTGTAATTCTTCCATGACGTTTCATCATCAACATACTCATTGTCTATAAAATCGACAGGTGAATTCCCCAGATCCTTTTCTGCATTTTTCAGTTCCATTCTGCGACGCTCTACGTCCCGTTCGGCGGTACGCGTATTGTAACTGTTCGTCTGTGCCCATTCCGCGGCCTGCTTGAGTGTCAATGTAGGTAAAGCCTGACCCGTTACGGATGATGTCTTCGATGTAGCCCCAGCGGATGGACTAACTGACGTACTTGATGCTACATTTCCTGATAAACTCTCAGCCTGTACAGTGGAGGCCAAGCCTGATGATAAGGACAATACAAGCAGCACGGCAGCCGCTTTTTGCTTCATAGATGAATCTCTCCCCTTTCGTGCGTTCTTCGAATCATTTCCATTCTTTTCGACATAAATTTCCACGAACTCTTTGCATTCTAATTGTACTTTCAGGTTTATGTTGGTACAAGGTGTCAAAACAATACATTTTTGTAACCTTTACTTCCTGATTACTCGCTTTATACTACTTTTCGTCCAATAAGACATTGATTCAAGCTATTTTTACCTGAACTTTACCTAATTTTCAGCTAATTTTAAGGAAACCAACAGCATCTATTAAGGTTTGGAACATATACTAGAGAAAGAATAACAGCCGCTCACTGGGAGGGTTAATAGATGATAAAAGAATCTCGCATGACAACCACTAACGAACCGTCTGATTTGTGGATGACCCGCTTTTTACGTGAATCAGAACAAAAAAAGAAACAACTAATCCGGGAAGCCCGGAAAAACAACGATATACCGCTGATGAACAGCATTTCTTTTCACCTTGCCCAACGGGATCAGCAGCATCTTATCGGATAAAATGACAAATGAATCTTATGCTATAAATAACAGATTACCTCTAGTTATCTGCTTCGTATGCTAGATAAAAAAATCCGGGACAAATCGATAATTGATTTGTCCCGGATCTTTGTGATGATCAAACCCAATATATAACCGCATAGCTTGTTCCATTCCTATTCTTCCATCTCCACCTGAGGATCATAGAGATATTGATCTAGTGGAATACGCCCGCTTTCATTAAAATGTATGCCTTCCTCCTCTAAATACAGACGCTGCAGGGATGCGGACTCATCCTCCTGCAAAGCAATCTCCCCCAAACGGTTGACTACTCTATGCCAAGGAAGTCGGTGTTTTTCGCTCAATGTATGCAAAATTCGCACCACCTGTCTGGCACCTCTTGGGCTTCCTGCCTCTGTCGCAATTTGACCGTAAGTCATTACTTTTCCCTCAGGGATCAACCGTATAATTTGAAGCACACGGGCAGTGAAAGGCTGCATGTTCTAATTCCTCCGTATTACTATTGCTTTTTCAATAATTATAGCACTATGAACAGAGGCTAAAAACCCCTGCTCCTACGAATGCAAGAAGCAGGGGAAAACCCATTAATTTAAATTTAGAATCCGCTCAGACCCTGCCTTTTTAAATCCTGTGCTACCAATCGGGCCAATTCCCTTGCACCTTCATAGTTTGGATGGAGTGTATCGCCATTCATATACAAGGCCAGTGTAGCGTCTTTACCAATAGAAGTGAAATAAGCTGAACTAAGAACATTCAGATCGACTAAAGGTGTTTGTTCCTCTTGAGCCAGCGCCAAAATAGCGCTTCTATACCATCTATTTTCTGCGTTGTGTACATGGTTAGCATTAAAGTCAGTGGCTCGTCCTTGCGGAGTTGACAGGATTACCGTCGCCCCCTTAGCCTTAACCTGCCGGATCATATCCCGCATCCAGTCCTTAAACTCCGCTTCGCTTTCGTTATGCTTTGGATTGGTGTCATTAATGCCCAATTGGAGAATAAAATAATCCCCCGGCTTGATATATTGGACGATGGCCTCCAACTGACCGTCCTGGTGGAAGCCTCTAGCAATTTGGCCTCCTGACGCCATATTGCGAATTTGAAAAGTATTCGTGTTCACAAACTCTGGCAGCAGTTGACCCCATCCCGCCTGCACACTGCTATCTAGCGGATAATAGTTACAAACCGTAGAATCTCCACCGATATAAATCGTTCGATTCGTAACCGGATTGCTAGATAATGGCCTGATTTCCAATGCACTGAGTGTGAAGACCGCGCCCTCTTTGCCTTCAGTAACCAGCAGATTTAGCTGTCCGTCTGTCACTGGAATTTGAAAGCGATCCTTGGCCCCATTCCCTGTCATATTAATGACCTGATATACCCCTTCAACCGCAATACTCGAACGAGAGGTATCCCCTAAAGTAACCGACACCTCATACAAACCAGGAGGAAGATCAACGTCAAAAGTATTCTCGCTTTTCGTACCTGTAGCCAGGAACCGTACCGCATCGCTTGCCACTCCAGTCCCCGAAGCACCGACATTACGCATATTCTCAGGGGTACGAAAGCCATAGCCACGTGCTGAGTCATAGGACAGCGAAGCGCTCACTCCAGTATAACCCGTTTCGACCGTACCTCCACCAAAATCAAACTTGTACTCGCCAGCGGATGCATGTGCCGGGGTAGCTATGCCCACACCTGGTGCACCACATAAAAAAGCTGCTAAAAGCATACCAGTCAATCCTTTTTTCCACTTCATTCTTCATTCCTCCTCCAAATTTTTAATTGTATGAAGCAAAGGATATTTCGTTTTTTGTAAGCGTATACATAAAATTCTACCCATTGTTGCAGGTTTATACCTATGTAATTCTTATGCAAAAGAAAAGTAGTTTATTCGTTAAGCTGAAACTTGTACTTGTACACAAAAAAGCTTCGCAGTTACAACTGCGAAGCTTTATGAAGCATATTTCGTCATATCAAAATTACTACATTAATCCGCAACCAGAATTCCGTCAAAGCTCTCTGGACCTACTCGTACTGTACCCAGCAGGTTAGCAGAAACAAAAGCTGTATAAACCAATTGTGGTGTAATCGGCGGGTTAAAGTCATCGGCTGAGAACGCAATAACCTGTGGAGCTAATAAACTCAAACTGAAAGTAGACGTAGCCGAATAAACAACAGGGTCAGTGACTAGGGTACCTCTTACAATAGTGATCGTTATCCCGACTAAAGCAAGCGGAAGTTGAAGCGATATGGTTCCTTTAAGCAGAACCCGTGGCGTACCTGTAGCTCCCTGTGTGTTTAATCCGATCTGCCCGAACAATTGAGGTGTATTTAAAAGAGTGATCGGAATGGCAATAGAGTTGGCTGTCGAAGCATTTTGGGATGTTCTTCCATCAATAAATGTTCCCATGGTTTCCCCTCCTCTCTCTAGCAGATACTCATAGACTATGAAAAAGTTTGTTTTGTGCTTGGACTGAATAACTTGTAAAACACACAACTTCTGATGAATAGGCTAATGTACAGCCCTTTCTCTGGCCCTGTGAATACACTAAACCAACACTGGGAAAGGAGGGGTGTCATGTCTAATAAGTTTAGAGCCACCTTAAGGGGGGCTAATGAAGTGCCTCCTGTCAGAACAAATGCGACAGGAACAGCCGAATTTCGTTACCGTCCAACGAGCCAACAATTAAGCTTTGAACTGACTGTACGCAATATCTCACGGGTAACCGAAGCGCATATTCATCTGGGCCGAAGAGGTGAAAATGGCCCTGTTGTTGCTACACTGTTTGGTCCTTCGAAGTTTGGGATAACCGTTAGAAGAGGCGTCGTTAGCGGCATGCTTCGTGCTTGTGATCTTACCGGTCCGCTCAGAGGCAGAACCATTTATGATTTGGTGTGCCAAATTAGAGAGGGCAATGCCTACGTCAATGTCCACACGATCCGTCATCCGAACGGTGCCATTCGTGGACAGATTAGACGCGCACCTATCAAACGTTGCAAATAACGAATGAACATGAGTATAAAAAAGAACTTCCATGCCACTCATTTTGAGGCTATGGAAGTTCTTTTTAATTTCAGGATTTTGCAAAATTCGATTCCAGTCGCTCCAAAGTGCAATATATAGACGAACTAAACCATTTCGATCTATATCTTGTTCATTGGAAGTCGCTTATGGGATTTTTGCAAAATCCTCAATTCTTAACAAAAGTTAAGAAGTTCATAAGCGTTTCTTAAGCCGTTCCCTTTCAGGTTGTTAAGAACTTTATCTTTTAATAGAAAGAGTTCGACAAGATACAGTTCACTCCTGAAAGGAAATGAAGCTTATGAAGCCTAAGACCAAAGAAAAAATTCCCGAATTACAGTTGGTCAGAGCCATGGCGATTTTAGCCGTCTTGATGGTACATGCCACTTCTTATGCAACGGTTCAGCTTACAAATTCCAGCCTATATGTTGTATACAATGCCCTCAATGTGTTGATGAAGTATGGAACCCCCGTATTTATCGCGCTTAGCAGCATGGTGCTGTTCTACAACTACAAGGATCGTCCGATGGGACGACAGCTCTTAAGCCGCTTTTATAAGCAGAGATTGCTGTACATCCTCTTACCTTATGTCATGTTCTCTCTGTTTTATTTCATTCTGTCCCTTATGGCTGGCAGCTCCGAACCATGGAATATAGCCACACTTGCGAAGAGCTTTGCTCTGAAACTGGCCACAGGCAAAGCTTATACTCATTTATATTATATTTTTATCATGATGCAATTCTATCTCGCATTTCCATTCGTACTGTGGCTGTTCCAGCGTTGTCGGCAACTTCCACAATGGTCTATTGTCCTTGGGCTATTGGTACAGTGGTCATTTGTTATTGGAAATAAATTTCTATTTCAGGTTCAAAATAAGGGCAGTTGGGCACTGTCTTATATAGCCTGCTACATGCTGGGTGCTGCTCTCGGTTACTACTACCCACAGCTGAAAACGTGGTTTCTGATGCGTAAGGGGGAACGAAGTGTTGCCGGCGTGCTGACATGGATCGCAATTTGGGGTTTATGGCTGATTTCAGCCACCATGCATGTCTATATGTGGTACGAAAATAGAATGTACGGAATCTCGTACAATTCGCTAGTTTTTGAACTTATGTATAATATGTACAGCCTGTCTAGCACGCTGGTAATACTACAGATTTGCTTTTTAATGTTTAGACGACAACATTCCTTTGTCACTCGCAAACTGGAACGTCTGGGCACACTGTCGTTTGGTGTGTATCTGGTTCATCCGTTCTTCCTGCTCCTGTATCGGCAGTTTTCACCACATATCGGTTCTCCGCAGCTTATTCATGTGTGGTATGCCGGAGGTTTTTTCTTTGCACTTCTTTGCTCTTGGCTCGTCGTGTCGATCATCTCCCGTTTCCTGCCATTTGCTTGGATCTTGTTCGGTCAACTACCAGAAATAGAAAAAAGACAATTCAAGCAAGAAAACCGTATTTCTTCAACTGAAACAGCACTATCCAAAGGCTGACGACCCCAAGCAAGCGAACTGAGATGAGTGTCCATAGCCTCCATCTTTAAAAAGGTATATAATACGCCCATATTGTTTACTGCTAGAAAGAACAGAAAGGGTGCGCAACCATGCATAACGGAACCATTTTATTAGTAGACGATGAACCTGAAATTATTAAGCTGATGCAAATTTATTTGGAAAATGAAGGATATCGGCTGCTTATGGCACGAGACGGACTGGAAGCGCTGGAGCAAGTCAGTCGGGAATCGATAGATGTGATGGTGCTTGATGTGATGATGCCCAATATGGACGGGGTTGAAGCATGCATGAAGATCAGGGAAACCGAGCATTTTCCGATTATTATGTTGTCTGCGAAGGGACAAGATATGGACAAAATCACAGGACTTAGCGTTGGGGCCGATGATTATGTCACTAAGCCGTTCAGCCCGTTGGAGCTGGTGGCACGCATCAAATCCCAGCTGCGCAGAGTACGGAAATATACCCACTCTTCCCCTGCATTGGAGCATGAAATGATACTGGACGAACTCACCATTAATTCTGCTACGCATGAGATCACTCTCGCCGGAGAATCCATTAAGCTGACCCCGCGCGAATTTGCCATTGTCGAGCTGTTGGCCCGTAATCGTGGTCAAGTACTGAGCATGGAGCAGATCTATGAAAAAGTGTGGAAAGAGCAATATCTGGAATCCAACAACACGCTGATGGTTCATGTGCGTAAAATTCGCGAAAAAATTGAGACTGATCCGAGAAAACCCAAATACCTGAAAACGGTGTGGGGCATCGGCTACAAAATGGAAAAATTCGATTAATGGAGGATTCACGTCTTGAAGGCAAAACGATATGACACGTTGGGATGGAAGCTGGCAGCCCTTAGCCTTGCCGCTTTCGCTCTAACCGGACTGATTTTGATGGTGTTTTATTATGGAGCATCCTTGCTGCTATGGCTGAACCCTTCCCGTTCATTTTTTGGCACCCGTCTGGTTCGCTGGACCGTAAATCACATTGGGTCCCCACTGATCATGCTGGTGGGCGGGCTACCTACATATATTTATTTCTTTTTCCTTTTTACCAATAATACGATTGGCTACCTTCGCGAAATTACGACGGGGATGCAGGAGTTTGCTGATGGAGATCTGTCCTATACGATTCCTGTTTCTTCAGCGGACGAGCTGGGTACCTTGGCGAAAAATATGAACACCATGGCGGACAAGCTCCGTCTCTCACTGGAAGAAGAACGGGCTTCCGCCAAAGCCAAAAACGATCTGATCACCGGCGTATCTCATGATCTTCGCACCCCGCTAACATCCGTGATCGGTTTTTTGGAATATATTGAAACCGACCGCTATCGGGATGAAATTGAGCTGCGATATTATGTGAACATTGCTTATGAAAAGTCATTGACACTTAAAAAGCTGATCGACGAGCTGTTTGAATACACGCGTGTGAGCGGTGGCAGTCTGCCACTGGAGCTGGAGCCTGTAGATCTCGGCAAATTGCTCACTCAGCTTGCTGAGGAATTTGTACCCTCGCTGGAACAGGCGGACATGTCCTACCGTGTCCGAATCGTCGAGCCTGTTCGGATTCTAGCCGATACAGACGAGCTGGTACGCCTGTATGAAAATTTATTTTCCAACGCTATTCGGTACGGAAAAGACGGCAAACGCCTCGATATCACCATAGGACGCGAAGACGACGAGGCGGTGGTAATCTGCACCAACTACGGCACCCCAATTCCTGCGGAAGATGTCCCGCACTTGTTTGAGCGGTTTTACCGGGTGGACAAATCACGCTCCAAGGAAACTGGAGGCACCGGGCTAGGCCTTGCGATTACAAAAAGTATTACTGAGCTGCACGATGGCCACATTTCGGTTAGAAGCAATCGCAGACAAACAGATTTTGAAACCCGTTTTCCCCTCTATCATGCTCGTTAGGCGGTCTCCACGCTAGCCCACTAACAACGTATAGACGATGCCGGGTCCATGCACGCCAATCGTCAAATCATTTTCAATATCCGACGAGCGGCTCGGTCCAGTAATAAAATGAATGCCTGCGGGCAGTTGCTCACGCCCGACTTCGTCAAAGCGACTTAGAATCTCGCCCAGTCGTGTTCGCAAGCGCTCTACGGGCAGAAGAATAATCAGTGCGGTTGGCAAAAGGCTTACCGCACGGCCTTTCTTCGGCGAGGATAGCACCGCTACCGAACCGGTGTAAGCAGCCGCTTCGTCGGCGATGACGATGCCGATATCCGCCTCGGCAGCGCGGGCCTTCCAGTCCTCGACTGGATCGGTGTTCCACACCGATAAACGGACTTCCGGCAGCGCCGATTCCAGCTGGAGCGCATCCAGGTCCGGCTCATTCTGCCGGACGATATAGGCCGCTCCCAGCTCTCGCGCTTTGAGCGCGATCCAGTCTGCGGTCTGCTCCAAATCCGGCAGACGCACGACATGCCCGCCAACACTTGTAAAGTTGGCGGTGAACTCCTCGATGCGCTGCTCCGCGCTCCATTCGAATTCGTGCCAAAATGCAGGTGCCCCGCGAAACGGCTGAACTGGCGGCTCCGTCTGTCGTGGACGCTTGAGCCGCGTCGCGATGCCGTCCATAAAGCGTACTTGCTTAGCATGCGATTCTGCTTCCATTTGCTGAAGCCACGCTTCATGGGCCGCTTTTGCTTGCGCAGAAGGATTACTCTGTTCCCTCATGCTGCGTCCCTCCTTTACTTCTATCTGCCAAAATCTTCTCCATTCGGCTGAGAACATCCGGCTGCATCACGTTGCGTTCCTGCTCCAGTTTATGCTCCAGCGTGTTCCACTGCTGACGAAATAATTTTTTCGCCAGAGAGGGAGCTACGCGGTACGTATTCCATCCCTTTAGCGGGCCCAGCTTAAGGGTGATTTCGCCCTTACGGACGACCGCTTTCTGTGCAATCTGCCCTAGCCGAATCGCCGCTGCGAATCGCTTCGAGCTGGAAACCACTGTCGCAAAACCTTTCATTCCTGCCGTTTCCAGCTTATCTCCTTGTCCCGCCTCCACCTTACGTCTACGCAAATATACCAGCATATCATGCAGCGGTATTTTGACCGGACAGGCTTCATAACACGCACCACACAGACTGGACGCACTCGCGATATCGTTCCACTCTTCGATGTTGCCATGAAGGGCAGGCGTAAGCACTGCACCGATAGGGCCACTATATGTCCCGCCATACGCGTGCCCGCCGATGTGTCGGTACACCGGACAGGCATTCAGGCAAGCACCACAGCGAATGCAATTCAGCAACTCTTGAAACTCGGGATTGCCTAGCTGTAGTGAGCGTCCGTTATCTACGATGATGATGTGCATTTCCTCCGGTCCATCAGCATCTTGGCTACGCCGGGGGCCTGAAATTCCAGACATGTACATGGTCAGCTTCTGTCCGGTAGCGGATCGTGGCAGTAATGTAGCCATGACCTCCAAATCCGTCCAAGATGGAATAATCCGTTCCATGCCCATCAGCGTAATTTGCGTTTTGGGCAAAGTGGATACCATTCGTGCGTTGCCTTCATTTTCGAACAGAACCATGGAGCCTGTCTCGGCGATGGCAAAGTTACACCCGGTCATGCCAATATCTGCTTCTAGAAACTTCTCACGTAGCTTTTTGCGGACAAAGCCCGCCAAAATCGTCGTATCCGCGGACAGTTTCTCCCCTGCTTCTTTGGACAGCAGCTCGGCAATCTGATAGCGGTTTTTGTGAATCGCCGGAATGACGATATGAGACGGGGGCTCTCCTGCCAGTTGAATAATATATTCACCGAGGTCACTTTCAATCGTCTCGATATCCGCCCCCTCCAGCGCCTGATTCAAATGTAACTCCTCCGACACCATCGACTTGGATTTGACGACGGAACGAGCTTGGCTATGCGCAGCAATATCCAGTGTAATACGTACGGCATCGGCTGCTGTGTCGGCAAAATGGATATGCACCCCGTTGGCGCGGGCATTTTCTACAAATAGATTTAAGTAATAGTCCAGATGGGCAATGGTATGAAGACGAATTTGGCGCCCGCGCTCACGCCATTCCTCCCAATTTCCGTGCTGCTCTGAGGCCACCCGCTTACCGTTGCGCAGCCGCTCTGTAGTGAAACGAACTGCATTCCGCAGAAAATCATCATTGAGAGCCAGCTCTGCGCGTTTCTTAACCTTTTGGTTCATGGAATGTGAGTGTACGGCGGTCATGCGTGCTTCACCCCTTCGTACAGCAGCTCAGCCAGATGCATGACCCGAACTGGCTCCTCCCGATACCGGAGATTTCCGGCAATGTTCATCAAGCAGGCCATATCTAGTCCGACCAGTACCTCGGCTTCGGTCTCCCTGATGTGGTCCACTTTTTCAGTCACCATCGCTCCCGAAATATCCGGCATTTTCACCGCGAAAGTCCCGCCAAAGCCACAACAGTCCTCAGCAAAGGGAAGTGGTACTAATTGCAGCCCCTTTACACTGCCAAGCAGCTTCATCGGTTCCTCCTTCACGCCGAGCAAACGTGTGCCATGGCAAGACGGATGGTAGGTTACCTTATGCGGAAAAGACGCGCCCACATCGGTCACGCCCAGCACCTGCACCATAAATTGCGTAAACTCGTACGTCTTTTGCTCAAGCCTCCGTGCCGAATCGAGCCATTCGGGCTCATCCTTAAACAACTCCGGGTAATGATGAATCATATATGTGCAGGAACCGGAGGGGGATACGACAAAATCGCTGTCGTTAAACGCTTTCAAAATCGTTTTGGCCGCAACCCTCGTTTCATCCCAATACCCGCTGTTATAGGACGGCTGTCCGCAGCATGTCTGCACCTTCGGAAAATCCAGCTGAACACCATATCTGGCAAGCAAGCGTGCCATCGCTTCCCCCACCTTGGGATAAATCGCATCACTCAGACAGGTAATAAATAAAGATACCTTCATACGGAACACCCCTTCCGTCCATAGAATTGCTACTTTATAACTAAAAAGTTACCTTTGGTGCCACTGCGCAGTCGGATGTTGCTTCCCATCGCTGTTGCCCCCAGATTTTTTTTACTCAATGCTAAAAATCCGGGGAAGTGATAATTTAGAAGCTTGCAGCGGGATTCTCACTTATAACTTTTTTACATCATCAAAGAATCCCCCTGCAACAGCGATCGTAAGATTAAATGAAACGCAAAGCGGCCTTCACCTTGGAAACTCCCCGCTTTATACAACCGTAACTGGAATAGCCAGCTCCGCAAGTTGACTGCGAATCGGGTCCGACAACCGTGAATCTGTAATGATCTCGGACACTTGCGACAGGTTCACGACATGCGTAAACGCCTGCTGCCCAAATTTGCTCGCATCCGCCAGTAAAATCACACGGTCTGCAATGCTGACCATTTTCTGCTTCAAACGAGCTTGCAGTTCATTCGATTCGCTAATACCGCGATCCAGATGAACCCCTTGGCTGGAGAAAAACAATTTATCCACATAATAGGTTTCTAGTGAACGCTCTGCGAGCGGGCCTACATATGACAACGAGCGTTGAAGCAACTGCCCCCCCGTCGAAATGACCTCGATTTTTTCCTTACCCGCCAGCTCTGTAGCTACCCGAATCGAATTTGTTAATATTGTCAAAGGAATATCCGGTAAGCTCGACGCCATATACCAGGCGGTTGTGCTAGCATCCAGCAAAATACGATCATTCGGCTGAATCTGCTTGACCGCTTCTTCGGCAATCCTACGCTTTTCCTCTGCGTTCATAATTTCCCGTACCGTATAGGGCGTTTCAGGTTGCTCGTTTTTGACACTGACCGCTCCCCCATGCGAACGGCGCAGTCGTCCCGCCTGCTCCAGGCGGTCCAGATCACGGCGGATCGTTTCCTCCGTTACTTTGCACAACTCACTCAATTCGGACACCCGTATGCTTCCTTTTTCATTAACAAGCTGCACAATCATCTCATATCTTTCTGCGACCAGCATGGCAATCTCACTCCACATCTTTAATGTACAAAAAGTCCCGCCACTCGCCGGAATTGCCCGTAGGCATCCTCCCACGCTTCTGACTCGGCAGGTTCATATTCCTCCACGGAAATAGAATCTGCGATGACCCGGCGTGCTTCCCATATATCGGCGAACTTTCCCTGTGTCATCCATTGTACCGCAAGATTGCCGATTGCGCTCGCTTCTGCGGGTCCAGCCCAAACGGGTTTTTGAATTGAATTGGCCGTCCATTGGCACAGCAAGCGATTTTGAATCCCTCCTCCGACCATATGCAAACCATTAAACCGTTGTCCTGACACCCGTTCCGTAAGCTCCAAAATGTAACGATACTTTAACGCCAGACTGTCCAAAATACAGCGCGTAATCTCTCCCGGCGTCACCGGCAACGGCTGCCCAGTGTTGCGGCAATATTGACGGATACGTGTTTTCATATCCCCGGCGTGCAGGAACAGTTCATCGTCCGGATCAATCAAAGAAGTGAATGCTGGAGCCTGTTCTGCCATATGAACCAGTTCGGGGAAGGAATAGGAGTAGCCCTGCCGCTTCCACTCTCTGCGCGCCTCCTGTAAAATCCACAAGCCCATAATGTTTTTAAGCAGCCTGTAAGTTCGACCAACCCCACCTTCGTTCGTAAAATTAAAACGAAGCGTATCGTCATTGATTACAGGCTGTGCCGTTTCCGTTCCCATCAGGGACCATGTTCCGCAGCTTAAGTACGCAAACGAGCGCTCCAGCGCAGGTACGGCAGCCACAGCAGATCCTGTATCGTGCTCTGCTACTGCAATCACAGGAATCGCTCCAATGCCCAGATCGGTCATGACCGACGAGCGGATCGTTCCTACAACATTTCCTGGTTCTAGGACCTCACCAAACCAGGAACGGGGGATATCGATTCCAGACAAAAGCTCTTCATCCCATTTTTGCTGCAACGGATTATATAATTGCGTGCTGGTCGCATTCGAAAACTCATTGTACATTTCACCTGTCAGAAAATACCGCAGCAGATCTGGAATCATCAAAAAATGCTTTGCCTGCTCCAGCAACGGTGAACTGGCATTTCGCATAGCAGCCAGCTGATAAATCGTGTTAAACGTCAAAAATTGAATGCCTGTACGCTGAAAAATGGACTCTTTCCCTAGCCGTCCCTGTATTTCTTCCATCACCCCCTGGGTGTGCCAATCCCGATAATGATAAGGGTTGCCTAGCAGTTCTCCGGTTTCCCCAATCAATCCAAAATCGACCGCCCAAGAGTCAATCGCAAGACTGGACGGATTCACTCCCATATGTCTGGCTTTGAGCAAACCTTGCTGAACCTCGTGATACAGACGCAACAGATCCCAGTGCAGACGTTCCCCAACTTTGACCGGATCATTCGAAAAGCGATGGATTTCCTCCACCACGATACGTGAATCTGTCAATTCTCCGAGTAGAACCCTGCCACTGCTTGCCCCCAAATCATAAGCGAGGATACTCACCAGCTTGCACCACCCTTGCCTCTTTGTAAAATCTGCGTGCCATAATTAGATGCCAAGTAGGCTTTCATCGGGTCTGTAGGTAATCCCTGCTCTTCACGGATCGCTCTGAGCAATGGTGCCACATCAAACTCAAACGCCTGGCGTACAGCATCCTCTGCACCCAGCACATCCTGGCGGTTTGCTGCATCTTCCACCTCTGCATGATTAATCAAGAGTGCCTTTGCATATTGAGTCTGTACATTCAACACGGAGCGAATCATGGCCGGGATTTTGGATTCAATATTGTGCGACTGATCAATCAAGTATGCGATTTTGTCCACGGTTTGGCGGATATCAGCTTCTACATCCTGAGCGGCATTTAAAATTTGATAAAAGATCAAAAATAACTCATACGGATTGGTAGAACCTACAATCAGATCATCATCTGCATATTTATAGCTATTAAAATGGAACCCACCTAGTCGCTGCTCATCAATTAGAAACGCGACAATATGCTCCACGTTGGCTCCCGGCAAATGATGCCCTGTATCCACCAGTACCTGTGCCTGCGGTCCCAGCTTAGTCGCGTAATTATACGCCATGCCCCAATCGGCAATATCCGTATGATAAAAGGCTGGCTCGAACGCCTTGTATTCAATCAGCATGCGCATGTCAGGTGTGAGCGCCTTATACATTTCACTGAGCGCTTCCAGCATCCAATTTTTCCGTTTGCGAATATCCCCCTGACCGGGATAATTCGTTCCGTCTGCGAACCATAAGCTAAAATCGTTAGAGCCCGTTTCCTTCGCAATATCCACGCATTCCAGCAAATGGTTGATGGCCTTGCGGCGGATGGCCGGGTCTACATTGGTGACACTGCCGAGCATGTAGTCCTCATCTTGAAACAAATTGGGATTCACGGCCCCAATCTGCAAACCGAGGCTTTCGGCATGACCGCGAAGCTTGCCGTAATTGTCCACTGTATCCCACGGAATGTGGATCGCAACGGATGGACATAAGCCTGTCACAGCATGAACCTGCGCGGCATCCTCCAACTTTTCGAACGGATCACGCGGGACGCCTGTTTTCTGAAAGACTTTAAACCGTGTACCTGAGTCGCCATATCCCCAGGATGGTGTTTCTATGCTAAGCGCTTTCAGCTTTGCCTTTACTTGCTCCAGGTCAATGCCCCGTTGTTGCTGTTGCTCCTCGAATAAGGCGTACGCTTTGTCACTCATCGTGGTTCCTCCTAGGAAAATAAAGTGAGTTACGGGAGGCCGCTTCGCGTGCGGATTGTTCTTCCGATCGCTGTTGCAACGGGATTTTTCATTTTATAACACATGATAAGGTTAAAATCTCGTTGCAAAGGCGAACACTTCGTTTCTTCAGAACAATTCCGCCCGCTCCGCTGCTGACCACCCATAAAGTCACTTCTATTTTTAAAGTGTTAGTGTGTATATAAAGGATGAGAACACGTAAATACGTTATATTGCTTATTTACGTGTTTTCCAAAGTGTTTTACAACCCTTCGTAACTATGGTCATGTGGCTTGGATTAGTGCATTTGCCTTCCTTAGGCTTCCTAGCGCGTAAAGGCTGCGGGGACGCCACCGTCGATGGTCAGCATACAGCCTGTCGTTTTCTCTGCCTTGGATGAGGCGAAAAAGGCAATGCCCTCGGCGATATCCTGCGGGTAAATGTTAACCAGCAGCGTCGTCCGTTTGCGGTAATGCTCCTCTAGCTGGTCGGGCTCGATGCCGTAGGCGGTAGCGCGCTCGTTGCGCCAATTGGAGTTCCATATTGCCGAACCTTGCAGAATGGCATCCGGCAAAATGGTGTTCACACGGATGCCATATTCACCGCCTTCTGCGGCAATACAACGGGCTAAATGCGCTTCCAGCGCCTTGACCGAGCTATAGGCTGTTACATTTTTACCTGCGTAGACCGAGTTTTTGGAGCCGACGAACACCATGCTACCACCAAGTGTCTGCTCCTTCATGAGCTTAAACGCTTCTCGTGCAACCAGAAAATAACCCGTTCCCAGCACATTCACATTTAAATTCCATTCCTTTAACGATGTTTCATCGAACGGACTGGATGTAGCAAGGCCTGCATTGTTGACGATGATATCTACACCGCCATAGGTCAATGCCGTTTCTGCATAGGCAGCCTGAATTTGCTCCTCCTGCGTCACATCCATTTTTACGGCGATGGCTCGGTTTTCTCCGTAGCTGCTATTTATCTCTGCGGCTACCTTTTGCGCGCCTTCCAGATTCAGATCTGCCAGTACGACATGTGCACCTTCATCCACCAAGCGACGCGCGGTTGCACTGCCAATCCCACCTGCACCGCCTGTAATGAACGCAATTTTACGGGAAAATTCAACTTCTGCTGGTGCGAGTGACAGCTTATAAAGCTCCAGCGGCCAATATTCCACGTTATATGACTCGTTCTCACTGAGCGAAACAAACTCTCCTAACGTCGTTGCCCCTCGCATGACAGCAATAGCACGATGATACAAGGCGCCGCTTACCTGCGCGTTGCTCCAGCTTTTTCCTGTGTTGATCATACCAATACCCGGAATCAAAATTACACGTGGCGCAGCCTCAAACATAACATCTCCCTCATGCCGATTACGCTCGAAATAAGCTTGGTACTGCTCCTTATAGGCCGCTATACCCTCAGCGAGCTTAACTTTCAGGCCCTCTACGTCCTCCACATTCGGTGTCCAATCTACATAGAGTGGCTTCATCTTGGTATGAACCAGATGATCCGGGCACGCTGCCCCAACCTGGGATAAAAGAGCAGAATCTCGGCCGTTTACAAACTCCAACACATCCTCCGCGTCATCAAAGGTAAGGATCATCTTTTTCTCATCACTGACTGCACCCCGGACGGATGGCATAACTTGGGACGCAATGCTTCGGCGCTCTTCAGAAGTAAGCGCTTTATATTTTGCGCCTCCAAACGCCTGCTTTTCCTCTTGACGAGCTTTAATATAGCTTTCTGCTTCTTGAATGATTTCGATTGTTTTCGCATAAGCCGCTTCGGATGTCTCTCCCCACGTAACCAGACCATGCTTTTCCATCAATACCAATTCAGCTTGTGGATGATCGATTACACCTTGGGCAATCATTTTCGACAGCTTAAAGCCAGGACGGATATAAGGCACCCATACAAAACGGTCACCGAAAATTTCCTTAGCCATTTCCTTACCGTTGTGCGCACAACACAAACTAATAATCGCGTCCGGGTGTGTATGATCGACATGTCTAAAAGGCAGAAAAGCATGCAATAGCGTCTCAATTGAAGCCCGTGGATGCTTGGCATCTATCATACAGTTCGCCAAATATGCCACCATATCCTCGTCAGACATATCTTCCCTTTCAAATAAAGGACGAATATCCTCCATACGAAGCCCTGTGAAGTTATGCGCTTTCATTGTTGCTAGATCGGAACCGCTGCCCTTAACGTACATCACTTCTACTTCACGCCCACGAAAATCTTGTATCATCGTTTTGGCCGAAGTGTTGCCGCCTCCCCAGTTGCACACACTCCTATCTGTGCCAATCAGGTTAGAACGGTATACGAGCTGTTCCAGCGTGCTTTTCTGCTCAGATGCTTGTGAAGAAATCCACAGACTTTGTACCATAGGAAAAAGACCTCCAAGTTCTGTTTAGTTTTGAATCACTTTATTATAGTGTTTATTTTTGCTTACGGAGACTATAACACTTTTGTTTTAATTTGAAAATATGTAATACAAAAATAATCAAAAATAAATTTTAATTTTTACCCATCTGAAAAAATGGATATATTCATTTGGTAAACGATCATTGCCACGCACAAAATAAAGGCCATGTCAGAATCGGTTATAAGAACCTTTCTGGCACGGCCTCATTCGTTTAACTCATCTAATTACCCAACTATACGCATCACTTTGGCTAGCAGCTCGTACGAGCGCAGGCGCGCCCGATGGTCATATACCTGAGAGGTTGTAATCAACTCATTGGCTCTCGTCTGGTCGATTATCAAATCCATCTTTTGCTTGACGGTGTCGGGACTGCCGATGGCTGAATACCCCAGCATATTACCACGAACCATCTCCTTCTCGTGCTCACTCCATAGCTTTTCCATGTCATCCACTGGTGGCTTCAGTCCTCCGCTGTGCCCGCGCAGCACATTTAGAAACTGCTGTTCTTGTGAAGTGAAGAGCCATTTTGCTTCCTCATCAGAATCTGCAACAAGCACATTAACACCGACCATCACATATGGCTTATCCAGTGCTTTGGATGGCCGAAAATTGCGATGGTACAACTCCAGAGCCTGTAGCAAATGAGCCGGGGCAAAGTGGCTGGCGAATGCGAACGGCAGCCCAAGCTGACCTGCCAGCTGTGCGCTGAATCCGCTTGATCCCAGTAACCAGATGGGAATGTCCAGCCCTTCTCCAGGAACTGCTCTTACTCCCGGAACGGCTCCGTTCAGCGCTGGATTCAGGTAAGAACGCAGTTCATTCAATTGCTCAGGGAAATCTTCCCCAGTACTGTGAAGCCCTCGCCGCAGTGCCCTCATCGCAGGTTGATCCGTGCCTGGAGCCCGGCCAAGTCCCAGATCAATTCGTCCCGGATAGAGCGACTCTAGGGTTCCAAACTGCTCTGCAATCATGAGTGGAGCATGGTTAGCCAGCATAATACCGCCTGAACCGACCCGAATCTTGTTTGTATGTGCAGCTACATGCCCGATGATCACGGACGTAGCCGCACTGGCGACCGCCTGCATGTTATGATGCTCCGTTAGCCAGTACCGATGGTACCCCCATTGTTCAGCATGCTGGGCAAGATCCACCGTGTCACGGAAGGAATCGGCAGGAGTGCCGCCTTCAAGGACAGGTGCAAGATCTAATATAGATAGTGCAACGTTACGCGTAGTCATTATATATAAACCCCCTGTCAAAATATTATTTTACGAATTTTCCTCAATGCCTTAATTCTTTGACCTATCAATTGATACGTCAATTATGATAATGTGTCCCGTTATAAATTGCAAATGATTTAAATTTTTAGTTTTTGTTCAAAAACAGTTTACTTTTACGAGAAGCTCGTCTATCATGCATTTATGTGGATAATAATTATCCACATTAGCACTGTTATAAAGATTGAGGTGATTGCTAGTGCATATGAAAACAGGTGTCGAACAATCTGTCTACGCGCTTCTTCTACTCACGATGCTGCCGGACAAAGCCGTTTTACCTGGGGAGGCCATTAGCCAGCAGTTAGGTGCTTCACCTACTTATTTTCATAAACTGTTACGTAAATTGGTTAGCGCCGATTTGATTACTTCTGTACCTGGTGTCAAGGGCGGGTTCAAATTAAAGAAAAAACCTGAGGATATACGGGTATTTGATATTTATCTGGCGATTGAAGGACAACAGACTCTCTATTCTTCCAGCGGTATCTACAACGATATGCTTGAATTAAAGAAAGACGATCAGTGTTGTTTACTGGCAAATTTAATGGAAGAAGCGGAAGCCTCCTGGAAAGCCGTTCTGAAAAGAGAAACCATCGCGTCACTATCCGCTGACTTTTTTAAAGAAGGATATGATGACAAAATGACTTCTTTGGAGAACTGGATTCAGGAAAAAATGGTCTTGTAAAGAACTCTAATGAACAGAAAGGAATATGAACATGAACGATTATTTAGTAAAAGCTCTTGCCTACAATAACCAGGTACGGGCTTATGCCGTGAGAACAACGGAAACGGTAAGTGAAGCTCAACGGCGTCATTATACCTGGCCCACAGCATCGGCTGCATTGGGACGTTCTATGACGGTCGGCGTCATGCTGGGAGCCATGCTTAAAGATGAGGATAAACTGACGATCAGGATTAATGGCGGCGGACCTATCGGCACTATTCTTGTCGATACCAACTCCAAAGGTGAAGTTAGAGGTTATGTAAAAAATCCACAAACCCATTTTGAGCTTAATCAGATAGGGAAATTAGATGTCGCCAGAGCTGTAGGAACAGATGGAGCGCTAATTGTATCTAAAGATATCGGCTTAAAACACCCATTTGTTGGACAAGTCCCTCTCGTTTCGGGTGAACTGGGGGAGGATTTCACATCTTATCTCGTCCAATCCGAACAAATTCCTTCTTCTGTAGGAGCGGGAGTTATTGTTAACCCGGATAACTCTATTCAGGCGGCTGGAGGTTTTATTATTCAGCTGATGCCAGATACGCAGGAGGAGGTTATCAGTTTTATCGAGAGACGCATTGAGAGCATTCCAAGCATCTCCGCAATGGTCATGGAAGGTCTTACGCCAGAGCAGATTCTGGGTCAGATTTTGGGAGAAAGCAACCTGAACATACTGGAAACCATGCCTGTACAATTTCATTGTCCCTGCTCAGAAGAGCGCGTTACCAATGCCATTATCAGCTTAGGCAATAAGGAAATAGAAGATATGATCCATACCGATGGACAGGCTGAAGCTCATTGCCACTTTTGTAACGCACACTACCATCTTACCAAAGAAGATCTCGAAGGCATGTTGGAAACAAACATCATTTAAATATGGGCTGTTCCCAAAAAGTAGGTTTAGCTACTGGGGAACAGCTTTTTTCTTTCCCAATGCTTCCGATGATTACTTAATCCTAAACACGGTAGACTTGTTCATGATGTAAGTGATAATGTTATATTATTCCAATCACTTGAAATGAGGTGCGCTATGCTCGAAAAAGATACGCAGGAAATTTTAAGACGAAGATTGTGCTGGAGGTCTTGCAGGAAGAGCAGACCGTGAACGAGATTGCCGCCAAATATGAAATGAGTCCGTGATGATTAGCTGGTGGAAAGCCGAGTTTCTGAGCCGGGCGTCTATGGTGTTCGAGAAAGGGACGAGTGAAGCGGACAAGATAAGAAAGGAATACGCAAGCAAACAGGAGCGCCTAGAAAAGCTGGTCGATCAACTTACCGTTGAAGTCGACTGGCTCAATGGGAGTATTACACATCTTCCGGCAATCCCCAGTTCATTAATGAATTTCGGCATTATCGGAATGATCAGCCCGATGCCGGTGAACACCGGAAACAGGTTCAGCATAAGAACACATCATATCCCCCCTCATAATTTAAGGGTTGCTGCTCCCTCTGTAATTCTAAGCAAAAAAACACCTGCTCTTCGGCAGATGTTCCTCGCCTTTCGTATTTCTTGAGAATATCCGATCCATTTGTCCGTTCTAATCGTTCAACCCTTTGCCCTCCAGAATGGGCTGTGTGTATGTTTCAACCCTTGAAACGCGCGTTTTGAACTGCTTCGGTTGTGGTACACTCTCCAATCCAGCGCTTAGTTTGTCGTCAAGCATGAACGTGCGAGCAGCGGAGAGATTGTTGTTCCTTTTCATAATTGATATATCTACAACTCAGTGCATGTAGCGCGTTTATTGCTGCTCGGCAAATCTCCACCAGGCAAATGTTCCGACTATTCCGGCTATTCCCGTAGACGCAAGAATGATTATACTACTCAACTTTAAAAACCCGGTGCTTTGAAATACCGACGGGATGGTCCACGGAAAATAGGGGGCGAATCCAAAAGAGGCCAAAACATTTGAGAGAATGACGATTATCAGGATGAGTCCTAATGGTGCCAAGTATCCCTTGCTCACATTGGCCAGAAGAGTGCCTGGTGTGGTAACAATAATAAACAATAGCGATGTTATAATGAATTTAAAGAAGATATTCCAAATAAAAGAAGCTAACCCGCCCGCAACTCCTAGAATACCCCCCACGGCAAAACCTATGGCAAACATATACATGGAAAGTAATAGGCTCCATGCTAAAATTACAAGAAATTTGGACAGTACAATTTTCGATCTGGAAACGGGCTTTGCAAGCAAATCTTTAATTGTTTTATCCGAAAACTCTCGTCCAAATACCCATGCCGCGATAAAGGTGTACCCGATAAGTCCCAGCGGGGCAAGACTATCAAGCAATTCGGTTAAATACATTTTCCAATTGATGCCGCCGGCGTCACTGGATAAAATAATTCCGACTCCCATCATGATTGGCCCAAATGCAAAAATAAGAAATACCAACCAAAACACATTGGCGCGGATAATCTTGCGAATCTCACAATGTAAGACAGAAAAAATATTCATTATATATTCCCCCTTATATATTCCCCCTTGTCATACCAATTGTGCGGAGAAAATATCCTTCCAAATCCTCCGTAATCACTCGAAGCAATGTTGGCGGTTGATTGGATTTAACCAGCAGTTCGGCCAGTCGTTCAGGACTATCCGCTGCGTGGTCATCGGTTAGTTTAATATAGCCGTCTATTATCTCCTCAAATTCATATCCATGCTCTTCAAGCACCTCCTTTAAGGCATGTTTGTCGCGGCCATTCACCACTAAGTTTTTCTGTAACGATTGCTCCAGCTTATCCATTGCGACTTCTTTAACAAGATGGCCATTGTGAATAATCCCAATGCGTGTGGAAACTTTCGAGAGTTCCTCTAACAGATGGCTGGATATAAAAACAGTTACGCCGAAATTTTTCGCTAGGTTATATAACATATTCCGTATCTCCGCCACGCCTGCGGGATCGAGGCCATTTATCGGCTCATCCAATATTAGAATTTCCGGATTGTGAATCATTGCTTTCGCAAGTCCCAGGCGTTGTTTGTTTCCTAAAGAAAGATTCTTTGCCTTCTTCTGTTTGTGCAGCTCAAGCCCCAACTTATAGATAACCCGATTTACGGAATCTTTGTCAGGCACCCCTTGCATGCGTCGTGCTATGTCAAGATTTTCAACTACAGTTAAATCGGGATAAAAAGTAGCCTCCTCCAAATATCCAACCTTGTCCCATAATTTATAGTTTCCGGCATCGACCTTTTCACCTAACATATAGAGCTTGCCGGAGGTTGGCTTGAGCATCGCCAAGAGCATCTTTATGGTCGTTGTCTTTCCAGCGCCATTCAGTCCCAAAAATCCAAATATCTCTCCTCGGCTCACCTCCAGCGAAAGATTGTTCAATACGATATAGTCGCCAAATTTTTTGTGCACTCCCTCAATTTGTATGGCGGGCGTTCCGCCATTTTTTTCCTTTGATAAAATACTCATAGCCTTCAACTCCTCCATAAACAGAGAGCTTATTCAGGATTCTAAGTACAACACTCCTGAACAAGCTCAATCAGAAATTTTTCAATAAATCTACTTTATGATGTCCTGGCAATCGCTTAAGCGAGGCGAGGCTGGCCCAAGCCCAATTGAGCAGAGCCAATTCAGCACTACCTCATGCAGCACGTTGATGTTGTCTACCTGACAGTGTTCTAATCCGCCAAGTCGTCTATCCTCTATCGGGAAGAACGTCTTGTTTTTCGAACCCGCTTGCTCGTAATTCTTCAAGGCTTGTGTCAGCGGATTTGGCTGAACCAATATCTCTTCCGCTCCGTGCATTACAAGAAGCGGACATTCTATCTGGTGGAGCACGCCCTCAAGATCATAGGCAAAACGCGGATTCCCCGCAAAATCCTCCAAGCTTTTTGCCCCCAGAATTCTCATGCCGTGTGCGGCCAGACTCGGCGGCATCCATTTAAGCATGGCATCCCAGTCGAAGGCGTGCGTACCGCCGTCGGAGATGACGGCAGCAATCCTGTGATCGAACGAAGCGAATCGCAGCGAGTCGTAAGCCGCAAAACTCTCCCCGTGCACGATAATCTTATCGGGATCGACTTCCGGCCGCGTTAGAAGAAAGTCGATTGCCCGGGAATGGAAAGCCTCACTGTCCGCTCGTCTTCCTTTTCCCTTTTCGTACAGCGAGAGGCCGGTCCCAGGCTGGTCATAGACCAGAAAGTTATATCCACACGAAATAAAAGCGGGACCTAGCCAGAAATAGTTTTCAATTGACCACTCGTCGCCACCGTTGAGAGCAAAAAGGGTCGGCTTCGGACCTTTTATCCAGGAAGGGGAGAAGAAGTAACCATCCAACTTGACATCTTCGTAATCGACTTGGATCTTCTCCGGTTGGACATCGAAGTACTTTCCGGCAGCTTCGAAGAGTTCATTTACTTTCTTAAATACACGGATTTTCTCGGTGTCATCATCCATCACCGCATATTCCGCAATTCTGTAGTAATTGCAGGCACGAATGTAGCAGTTTCGTGCTGTATACCAGTTTCCAGCCGTTTCGGCCTCCTTGCCGTGTCTTTCCAATGCCTGAGCCGTTATGAGCCATTCCCTGTGCCACGTGTCCTTGTCATCGGGGTCGATTTTTTTGCAGGCCTCGTAGATCTCGGTGACGTCCGTAGCACCGAGGCTTGCCATACCCAAAGCTTTGGTGACTTGGTATGACATCATGTAGTGATTGGGCCAACGGCTGAACTCAATTGACATTGCAACATCCTCCTTTTCCAGTTCTAGTGATTGTAGTTTTTTTACTACAAGTAATTTTTACAACACAAAGATAAAGCTTCTTTAAAAGAAAAATAAATGTTTATAAAGAGAATATAAAAAACTATAAACCGCTGAAAAAACAAAAAAGGCTGCTGCCTGGGTGTTCACACCTGGCAGCAGCCTTTAACTCCTGTAGTAAAAGAAAATGTGCAAAAATAAAATCAGTGTTGTGCGGCCAAGGGAAGGCTGAATCTTATCCCCAAACCGCCATATTCGGAAGGGTAGGCGCAAATTTCGCCCCTATGATGTTCAATAATGGATTTACAGCTTGCAAGACCTAGACCCAGCCCGCCCTTTTGGATTTGCCGCGATTTATCCACAGTGAAAAATTTGAGGAACAGAGAAGATATATCCTTATCCGGCACTCCAATTCCATTATCTTCGATTTGAAAAAAGGCATACTGTCCTAGCGGGTATCCTGTCATATACACTTTCAGTTTATTTTTCCCTCCATATCTTACAGCATTGCTAAAGAGGTTGCCGAAAACCCGACGTATCATCGGTTCATTGACCATCAGCAATATATTTTCCGTGAATGAATGGCGGCAAGTAAGCTCGTTGTCAAGTCCCGCCAACTCATACTCATATTCAAGGGCAATGTTTTCAAATAATTTTGAAGCTTTTACAGGTTTAGCTACCATAGATTCCAACTCCAGTTTTTCTTTGGTGAAACTGGAGAAATCATTGATGAGTTCGACCATATATCCTGACTTCCTTTGAATCAAATCATAATATTCCTGCTTTTCAGTTTCTGGTAAATCCTTGTGTGTAGCCAGCAGTTCAGTAAAACCATTAATAGATGTCAAGGGTGTTTTCAAGTCGTGGGCAATTGCCGCGATCATATCGATCTGCTCTTTGTGCGCGAGTTGAAGCCGATGCTCCATCTTATTGAAGTGCTTATAAAGTTCTCCGATCTCATCATTACTTCTCAGAGCTAGCGGAGGCAGTGGATGTACAATATTTACTTCTTCAAGCCTGGTATTCAGAAGCTGAATGGGTTTCTCTATGCAAAAATGAATATAGATAATCAGAATAATAAATATGAAACAGGCAATTGCAAATATGGGCAGGAGCAATGCTATATATCGCGAGTCCAGCAATGAACTGCGTATAGGGGAATATACTGCAAAGACAAGCTTCAGATACATTCCAATCGAAAACATGAATATTATAAACATCAGCAGGAACAAAAGAGGAAGCTTTATTTTCAGTTTCATACTATTGCTCTCTTTCCGTGTATTTATATCCTATGCCCCATATTGTTTTAATAAAGTCATATTCAGAACCAAGTTTCTTACGGATATTTTTTATATGAACCGTTACGGTATTTATTTCTCCGTATTCGTCTCCCCAAACGTTTTCATATATCTGCTCACGAGTCAATACATGATTGGGGTGGCGCATGAGGATAGACAGAATCTGAAATTCCTTCGTTGATAAGTCGAGCTTCCTGCTATTCAGAAATGCTTCAAACGTCTTATCGTTCAAAATGAGCGGAGCATCCGCCTTTTCGTTACTGGGACTAAGTTCACCCCACTCTTTAAAAAGCCTGTCCACTTTTCTGAAGTGAGCCTTTATCCTGGAGACAAGCTCCTGAATACTGAAAGGTTTGGTCATGTAATCGTCTGCTCCTATTTCAAGCCCGACGATTTTATCAATGTCCTTATCACGCGCACTTAAAAACAGAATTGGGACATTATAAGAATTTCGGATACTTCTGCAGACATCAAGTCCATCCATATCAGGCATCACTATATCAAGAACGATGAAATCAATGTGATTTTCTTCCAATGCAGATAAGGCTTCTTTCCCGGAACATGCCGAAATTATTGCAAATTGCTCGTACTTTAAACTCTTTGTGATGAGTTTTACGATTTCTTCATCGTCGTCTACAACTAATATCGTTTTTGGCATCTTTATACCTCCCAACCTCTTAAATGGACTGCATTTATATAACACACAAGAGCCGCATGGACTCGAATTGACAAAAAAAGTCGCGCTCAAAGTGCCTCTCCAGTTCCGGATATTTCTCCTTTGGATGCCAGTTGAGGTAATAGGATTTCTTGAAGCAACATGTTGATTTCTTTTAAAAAGGCTTTATTGTCCGGACTTCCTCCCAGAAAAATGCCTTGGGGGTTGCTCAATACAGCGTTATCCCCATTATTAGATAAAAAATTCTACCCGGTATGGTGCCGCTAATGACACCTTGAATCGATATGTGATGCTTCATTATATTAAAAAGACCGAATGCCTTATAGAAATAAGATTCTGCGAGTTCATTCCTTGAATCATGTGATGAGCACACATCTGTCTGATTTGCCTCCCATAAGCCTATGAGAGTTTCGATGGTCTGTACTTGATGCCTCGCTTCATTATGGATAAAACATACAATTCGGTCAAGTGTACTTTGGGTAATGAAGAAGGCCTCGGCAGCACAGTTGAATGGCTTCCATGGATAGGCTATTGTAAGGATAGGATACTTTTCCCAGATAAAAGAACTTACAGAAGGTCGTTTTTCTTGATGATCCTTGAACTGGTGGCCCTTATTTCTACTGCTGTCTTGTCTACGTTTTTTTCCTTTCGATACCGTTTGTGGAGACGACTATAGTGAGAAGTGAACAAGAGATGCTGCATACCATTCTCCAATTTGCTCAAGAGGACGAACGGGTACGTGCTGTGATTATGAACGGTTCACGCGCTAATCCACATGCTCTACGAGATATTTTTCAGGATTATGACATCGTCTTTCTCGTATCTTCCATGGACAGCTTTATTCAGGAACGTGGCTGGATTCACCACTTTGGAGAATTGATCATTATGCAGACGCCCGATGAGCATATGGAACCTACCCCGATGCCCCATGATCGCTTTGCTTTTCTTATGTTATTTACGGATGGCAATCGCATAGATCTTACCCTCTGCCCTGTGGCTAACATCGCCAATTGGCCCCGAGACAGCTTAAGTGTACTGCTCTTGGATAAAGACGGACTGGTAAAGCCTTTTCCACCGCCAAATCTTCAAGATTATGAGACAGTCCCTCCAACCGCCCAAACCTATGCAGATTCCTGTAATGAGTTCTGGTGGGTCAGTACTTATGTGGCTAAAGGGTTATGGCGACAGGAGCTGCCCTATGCTAAATGTATGCTAGATCGGCCTGTTAGAGATGCGCTCCACTTGATGCTGGAATGGCATATTGGTATACGAACAGACTTCGCGGCAGATCCGGGTAAACAGGGAAAATATTTCAAGAACCACCTTGAGCCTGGACTTTGGACGCTCTACATCCAAACATTTGCGGATGCAGATTATGAACATATGTGGCAGTCTCTTTTGATCATGGGAAATTTATTTAGAGAAGTTGCCTTGGAAGTAGCGAACTATTATGGCTACGAATATCCGACTCTGGACGATCAACGTGTTACGAACTATCTCCATCACGTAAAAGCTCTCCCAGCAGATGCTAAGGATATTTATTGATAAAAAAAACCAGTCGGCACTTGATTTTCATGTGCTAGGCTGGTTTTATTTTTATACTCTAAGTTATTCTGTCCTATATGCTCCTTTAGGTCTGCTCCAAAATATTATTTTTCGGCCAGAACCCGGTCACCTCTGCTCGCAGGCTGAGAGATAACCAAAAATTCAACATCCTGATTCGTTTCATTAAACATTTGATGAGGCACCATAGGAGGAACCTCACACCCTTCCTGAGATCCTAATTGGATTCGTTCACCATCCACTTCAAGTACCGCTGTACCTGATAAAATAAAGAAAAATTGGCGCGCATGATGATGATAATGTCTGACCTCATGTGTATTTCCGGGCATCCGCTCATGAATAATGCTCAAATCATTATTTTTCACCAAGCGCCAACCATCACATTGATCTCCCCATATATAATGTTCCGCATTATTTTTACTAATTTTCATTATTGAACTCCTCCTTTTGCAATTACAGTTTATTTTATATATGAATTCATAGAGCTACAATCTTAATTATAAAACGGCAGGACAAATGTAAAAAAGTCCGACTTAGTCAGACTTTTTTATATATCCGCCTCGATAATTTCCTCCAACTTAATCCAGCTAAAATCCTCCTCCCCACGGGACAGCTTCACTTCTCGCCGACTTGTATTAATCACCGTGACCAATCCACGAAGCTCCTCATCATCAAACGGGTTGAACACTTTTAGCGTAATAGGCTTCCGTTCGTTATAGGATACGATGATGGCCTGTTCAATCTGCTGCATTTCCTGATCGTCCAGTGCTGGCTTGCCGCGCCTTCCTTGCTCCTTCATCAGTCTTAAATATGCCTCCCGATGCTCAGGCAAAATCATGCGCGAGCTTTCCCATATGCCATTTCCTTCAAGCTTTTTCCCCATCATAAGCCCCTCCTATGCTGTTCTGGTTACCGGATGCCATGCCAATACATGATCTAATCGAAAAACACGTGGCTGGCCTGTCTGTAGACAGGTGGCTCGTATCAAGCCATTCTGCACACGATGCACCTCGATACGCCGATGAGACAGCTTGCCCTTCCGATCCAAATACACGATTTCCACGATCTGCCCCACGTATTTTTCCAACATGATCCTTCACTCCTTATCAGAACGTTTGTTTGTATTATATGCGAACATGCGTTTGATTATCAATGTAAAAAAATCCCCTGAGGGATTTGACTCTCTCAAGGGAATTAAAATTCATAGGTGGATAGCTTAATATCTTCTTTATTCAAATCTTTCAGCGGGTAGACAGGGCCATTCCAATAAGTCAGAATATCGATCGGCTCATTAGTACCATGTTCTTTTAAAGAAAGAGATAATTCAAGTAATAAATGTGGAAGTTGATAAGAGCTTGTTAAAAACTGATATTCCTCTGGACTTTCACAATCTTCTGCCCGATAGAACACAAAGTATCCCTCGGTATGATCCCCAATGAGTACAATATAACGAGCAAGAAACATAATTTCGCCATTGGCAAAAGGAATGGAATGTGTCGAAGCAGAGATCAAATCAGTCTCTAATCCCTCAATACGAAGGGTAAGTTCATTGTTAAGAGCATCCATTCTTTCTCTTTGTTCGCTGATGAGGTGTTCATAATTTACAGGGACAAGCCCTCCATTCTTGATCGTAGCGATCAATTCGTCTATAAATACTTTTTGAGACAACACTCGATTGCTCATCCTATTCATCTCCATATTCGTGAAAATAAGCATGGAATTCTCGCTTTAACATGTTCAATATTTATGTATTAAAAATCTTGATTCATTAACTCCCCAGCATTTTTGTGACTGCATTCACGACCCTTTCCATCTCAAATGGTTTAACAATAAAGTCTTTTGCACCTGCCTGAAATGCTTTTATAATCGCTTCCTGCTGCCCCAAAGCAGAACACATCAAAATGTTGGCTTGAGGATCAAGCTCTACAATCTTTTTAACAGCCTCAAGTCCGTCCATCTTAGGCATATTAATATCCATGGTGATTAAATCGGGACGAAAGTGTGCGTATTTCAAAACAGCATCATACCCATTTTCTGCTTCCGCGATAACAGCGTGACCTAAATCCAAAAGAATATCCTTAAGCACAGAACGCATAAATAAAGAGTCATCCACTACTATAACTGTTGCCAAATTAACCTCTCCAATCCGTTGTCAAATGATATTGCACGCCCAAACTTCAATATCGGTGAATAAACTAGTAATATTAATAGAAAGAATCTGTAAAAATAAAAACGCTACCAATGAATTATAAAAGAAATTTGAAACTAGCTACTACAGCATTAGTTTTCAAAAAAACGTTTCACAATGACGTAAATAATTTATGTAGTGTGAAGATTACAAAGTACTATATATCTACTGTATCTAGAGCACTAGCCAAAAAAGTACAATCTTCTTAGACAGACATAAAAAAAGACGCTGGTATCGTTCCTCAACGTCATTTTTTGTACTATTCGTTTAAGGTCTGTTTATTCATTCAAGGCTTTTTTCAAAGCCTCCAGATTGTTTTTCATTACACCAAGGTAATCCAGGTTCTTCTGTTTGTCTTCATCTGTCAACCCTTCAAGCGGATTAAGCACATCCGTTTTCGAACCAATTTCAGTAGCTACGGTCTCAGCGACCTTCGGATCAACAAGAGTTTCAAAGAAAATCGTTTTAACATTATTTTCTTTGGCAAATTTGATAATACCCGCCAGCTTGTCCGGTGTAGGCTCTTGCTCCGGAGATAAACCGGCAATGGGTACTTGGGTTAGACCGTATTGCTTAGCCAAATAGCTAAAAGCAGCATGCTGCGTAATAAAGTCTTTACGTTTTACATCTTTCAGACCCGTTTTGAAATCGGTATCCAGTTCTTTCAGCTTAGCGATATAAGCATCGGCGTTTTTCTCATAGTCTGCTTTGTTTGCAGGATCGGCTTTTACAAGCCCTGCTTCTATAGCTTCTACTTCTTTTTGAGCCAAGACTGGATCAAGCCATACATGAGGGTCCAGCACATGATCGTGATCATGGCCTTCCTCTGCGTGTGCTTCTTCTTCCTCCTCAGCAGTCCCTTCCATCAGGTTCAACCCTTTGCTCGCTTCAACTACAACACGCTTATCGTTGGACGCGCTGCTCAAAGCCTGTTCTGCCCAACCTTCGACGATACCGTTATACACAAATACGTCAGCATCCTTAACCTGTGCCATATCTTTGGCGCTCGGTTCCCAGTCATGCGGCTCAGCACCAGCAGGAATCAACGCGGTTACGTTAGCATGGTCTCCAGCAACTTGCTTCGTGAATTCATACATTGGATAAAAAGTGGTGACTACATTCAGCTTCTTACCACTGTCTGCTGTCTGTGCCGCATTCGGCTCGGTTTGGGAAGCATTTGTAGCTGCATTATCAGATTTGGCTCCGCAGCCAGATAAAATAAGTGCTAGTCCCGCAGACAATACAAATGATTTTTTGAACCATGTATTCATATTCATTACTCCTTTATGCGTTAGATTTTTTAGTTAATTCTCACTGTAATTACACTCACTGGCCTGTCGCCTTCTTCCGCCGGGAAGCCTGTTGCTTGCCCAGCTTACGGACCAGCTTTTGAATACCAGCTCCTATAATCAGGAATAATAACAGCACCATGGCAATCGTCCCCCCTGGGGGAGTACTGAGTTCATATGATGCCGTTAAACCCATAAATACGCCGATCAATGCAGTGACCATAGATATCCAGATGGCTGCCGCGAAGCTCGGTGCAATTCGAATCGCCAGCGCTGCAGGGAGCACGATGAGTGAGGAGACAAGCAGCACACCGACAATCGGCATTGCAGCAGCTACAATCATCCCTGTTAAAATACTAAATGCAAATGAAATGGACTTGACAGGAAGACCATTGGTCTTCGCCGTTTCTTCATCAAAGGTAATCTGATACAAAGGACGCCGGAATACAAAAAAGAAAATACCTCCGATCACAGCCACTACAATCATCAACATCAGCTCTGTCTGATTGACCGCTACGACCGAGCCGAACAAATAAGCGGAAAACCCTTTGTTGATGCTCTGATTCAGATTCATTAAAATAACGGCCGTCGAGAGGCCACCTACCATAATAATAGCCACAGATATCTCACTATATGTTTTATAAGACCTGCGGACGTATTCAACGATAATCGCGCCGATTACGGCAACAACAAATCCGGTTATCGTCGGGTTAATGCCTAAATAGGCACCCGCTGCTACCCCTGCCAGCGATACATGCGATAGCATGTCCGCCATGAGAGCCTGACGCCGCAGCATCAGGTATACTCCAAGCACCGAGGCCAGCAGTGCAATTACCCCACCGGCACAAAATGCCCGCTGCATGAAGTCGTAGTGCAGCATTTCCATCCGCCATCTTCCTTCCTTTCAAGCTCAATAATTCGATCCAGATAATGTTGTACTTCCGATAGTCCATGGGTCACCATGACCACAGTTCTTCCATATTCCTTAACCTGCTGATTCATCAGATCGTAGAAATGATGGCGGCTTTCCTGATCCATGCCGGTCGTGGGCTCATCCAAAATGAGCAAATCTGATTCCTGAGCGAGCGCTCTCGCCACACAAATGCGTTGCTTCTGTCCACCGGACAATTCGCCGATTTTACGGTGACGCAAATCCCACATGCCTACCTGACGCAGCGCCTGCTCAGTCAGATCATGATCCTCAGACCGCATACGGCGTAACCAAGAGCCATGAGTATATCTTCCTGAACGGACAAATTCCAAAATCGTACTTGGAAATCCGCCATTGAAGGCAGCAATTTGTTGGGATACAAAGCCGACAACGAGCTTTTTGCCTTCACCTGTACGGTTAGACATAAACACCTTGCCCTTCCAAGGCTGAAGCAAGCCGAGCAATAGTTTGAGCATGGTTGATTTGGAAGCACCATTCGGTCCGGTAATAGCCACAAATTCTCCCGAAAAAATTTCAACATTGGCATCCACCAAGTTAGGAACATCTCCGTAGCCAAATGTGACCTGTTCCAATGAGGCCAATAACATGACGCAAACCTCCTTTTCCTTTAAAAAGCCTGGAGCCATCTGAGCGATCATCATTTGCGCAGATTCTCCAGGTCGTTTATGATCATTAAACCATCTACCGTAATTATTACGATTTGGTAATAAAAAAATAAGCGTTTGATAAACGTAACCTTTACGCATTAGCAAGTTTAACAGTTTAGGCAAGGTTCGTCAATGTTTTGGCAACTCTTTTGTTTGTTTACTTCATTTTGTCCGGGTACAAGCCTGCAGCCAAGGTTTTCAGTGCAATCGGTGCACGTACACCTTCAGCCGCCGCGGATAATGGCAGGACTATAAACCGTTTGTTTTTGATCGCTTCCACACCAGCCAGCGCAGGCTTGCTCAGGAGCAACTTCTCTTTATCAGCCAGTGAAGTATCACCATAGTCGAGAATGACGATCACATCAGGGTTACGGTTCACAACCTCTTCCCAGCTTACTTCGGTGAAACTTTTGTCAATATCATCAAAAATATTTTTCGCCTTCACACTTTCAATTAAAGACGTTAGATAATTGTTGGCAGCCGTAAAGGGCTTGTCTTCTCCGCTGTCATAAACAAACACCTTGGGTGCTTGCTCAACAGTACCAATTTGAGTCTGAATGGACTTCACTTGTTCACGAATGTCATTTACCAGCTTTTCTGCACGCTCCTCAACCCTGAAAATACGCCCAATATTTAGTATATCCTGATATACATCTTCTAATATGGGACCCGGCTTGTTTGAGGACTCCTGTACATAGGTCAGCACCCCTTGTTTGGCTAGCTCCTCACGGGAACCCAGATTTTTATCATTAAAGGCACTCTTCCAACCTGCATAGGCAAAATCCGGTGCAGCGGTCATAAACACCTCTTTGGACGGATATTGTTCGGCCAGTACCGGGATTTTGTCATATTGAGTCTTATATTTCGGTAAAATCTGATCATCCAAATACGCAGTTCCTACCATAGAGGATTCCAGTCCAAGAGCCAGCATAACCTCAGTCGCGTGCTGGTTCAGTGTAACCGCGCGTTTGGGCGCCTCGGGAAATGCCATTTTAACGCCCATGTTCTCAAGCTCTACCGAAGTCTTATTGGTTGCCGATTGCGATGCAGCAGGTTGCTGCCCGTTTGCCAATGGATCGCTTGTTTGAGCCGTGTTTCCTGCTGCGCAGGCTGATAACAACAGCAACATCGCCAAAGCGAGCATAACCAGCGGTAACGCGGGCTTTCCATATTTTTTCAAATGTACCGTCTCCTCTTTTATTTGTAGTTTATCTTACCTCATCATATCACCTTTTCTGTTAGCGTCATGGATAGCCTCCTCTCCTGAGAGAATCCGGTAAAAAGGTAATATTCGGCTTCCCGGTTTTTGGATGAATACAGATTTCTGTCTCCACCCCGAATACACTCCACAGCAGGTCTGGCTGAAGCACATCCTCCGTTATGCCGGAGGCTACCACTTTGCCTTCTTTTAATACATACATTCGATCACAATAAAATGCAGCCAAATTCAAATCATGTAGTGCAGCTAGCGTAGTTATCCGAAGTGTTTTGACCAAATCCAGAATTTGCAGCTGATACCGGATGTCCAGATGATTTGTTGGCTCATCCAAAACAAGAAATTTCGCCTGTCCGGCCAAAGCTCTGGCGATTAATACCCGTTGCTTTTCTCCGCCAGACAAGGTGGCAAAGCCCTGATCCGCCTGAGCATTCATGCCTACCCGCTCCAGCGCCTGCTCGACCAATTCATGATCGGCAACAGTATCTGCTTCCAGCAGTTTCTTATGCGGATGGCGACCCATCAGGACGATGCCCCGTACTGAAAAATCAAACGTTTGCGGCGCATCCTGACTCACCACTGCCATTTGTCGGGCCGTTTCTTTATACTTCATCCGCAGCATATCTTGCCCATCCAACGTAACCAAACCACTGTCAGGCTTTAGCACACGATACATATTTTTGAGCAACGTCGATTTCCCGCTGCCATTCGGACCAATCAATCCGACTAGCTCCCCTGCTTTTACCTGGAGACAGATGCCGTCGATCAGCCGTTTGTCGTGAATACTGAAGGTCACGCTTTCAACTTCTATATTCATTTTTCGCCTCCAAACGAGTAGGAACTACGACGCAGAAGCCACACAAAAAAGGGGCCTCCGCACACAGCCGTTACAATACCAATCGGCAGCTCCTGTGGAGCCAGCACGAGCCGGGCACATACATCAGCCCACACGACAAAAATAGCTCCCGCCAACAGACTGACGGGCAGTACACGCCGATGATCTGATCCCACTATCAGCCTAACGATGTGCGGAATCATAAGCCCGACAAAGCCAATCGAGCCACTCACTGATACGACTGCCCCGGTTAAAAGAGACGCCACAACAACCAGTAATACGCGGAACGTCTGTACGTTCACCCCTAGCGTTACTGCGGTTTCTTCACCCGTTAGCAAAGCATTCAGCGAACGGTATCGGGTCAGGAGCACAGCCGTTCCAACGGCTACAATGAGGCTTGGAATGAAAAGCGTGTCCCATTGAGCACCTGCCAAACTTCCCATCATCCAATACATCGCGTCACGAATGCCTTTTTCATTCGGGGCCATCGTAACGATAAAGCTAGTCACAGCCGACAGCATCATGGACACCGCCACTCCTGCCAGCAATAAGCGGGTCGTCGATATGCTCCCAGCCACACGGGCTAACGCGAACACCATAAGCATTGCAGCTAACGAGCCTATAAAAGCAGATAAAGGCAGCACAAGTCGTCCTAAAAATCCGAAAGCTCCGAACACAATTACCAACGTGGCTGTCACCGAAGCCCCAGACGAGACTCCTAAAATATAAGGGTCCGCTAACGAATTACGAATTAATGCCTGTATAGTCGCCCCTGTAACAGCAAGTCCTGCTCCTACGACAACACCTAGCAGCACGCGTGGAAAGCGGATTTCCCAAACGATATATTGCTCAGGCTTGGTCCATGTCACGGGTATCCACTGGTCCAGCCAGGGAAGATGAGACAGTGCAATTCGCCATATCGTCCCCGGTGCGACAGCTACAGGACCGAGCATGACTGCGAGTGTCACCGAAAGCAACAGTCCAGCAGTCAGCAGCAGAATTGTTGTAAATCCCCAAGTAGACTTGCCAGCTAGGTGTGCGCGAGAATTATGTTGTGATGGATTAGGTCTTGATGGATTAAGGTTGCTCGTTCTCGAAGTCATGAACTACTACTCAATGGCTTTTCGGCCGCTTCCAACTTTCTCAATTGTTCCTCGATCTCGGAAGCAGAGAAATTCTCACCCATGACAACCGCTACATCGTTCACTGGCTTTTGCGGGCGGATCGGAATGATTTCCAGCTCCCGATAGGCAAACTGAAACATCATCTGACCCTCTGATTCCAGAAACCGCACAATTCCTTTGGCCCGGTATATTTCAGCTGGCAAACTGCGGAACAACTGTTCAAACTCGGAGCGTGGCACAGGTTGTCCAAAGAAATGCGTGTGAACCACTACGTGGTCGTAGGAATGATAATGCTCCCCATGTTCGTGGTCATGGGCGTGATCATGGTGATCATGAGACTGATGGTCAACGTCCATACGCTCCTCTCCTTGAGTGGAGAAAAAAATACCCGCGTCCACGTCACTTCGTTGCGTGCTCACAGTCAGAGCATATGGATTTAACTCTTTTACGAGGGCCTGTACTTTCTGCAACTCGCCCGCAGCCAATAAATCGGTCTTGTTAATAACCAGTTTGGAAGCGCACCGAAGCTGATCCTGCATCAAACGAAGCGACTTGCCTCTCTCGTTCCCCGAGGCAAAATCCAGAAATTGACGCGCGTCTATGACCGTGATAACGGATTGTAATATCATAGAAGAATAGATGGAGGCGTCTGTCACTGCATCTACAATTTCCATCGGGTTAGCTACTCCAGTACATTCTACAATAATCACGTCCGGCTTATATTCTTCAGCAAGATTCATGAGCTCGACGCCCAAATCCCCGCGAATAGTACAGCATATACAACCACTGAGCATTTCCTTCATGGGTGCTTGGCCATTCACCAAACTGCCGTCCAGATTAACATCACCCAACTCATTCATCAAAATGGCTGGCTTGAGGCCCTTCTCCTTGTAGTAAGCCAGCGCATGCTGAAGAAGAGTGGTTTTACCGCTACCCAAAAAACCGGATAAAACAACTATCGGTATCATATAACCCCTCCTTGTCTTTACAACATTTAATATGGATCGTACCGTAAAAGTTTCCTTCTTGCAATCATTTATCGGATTTTAATCGTAATAATTACTAATAACAAACATAAATATATATGACCACTCTTTGAATTGTCAATATAGGAGGTGAGACAAGCACAATCCAGCGGGCATGATTGTCCCTCTACAGACATAGTATGTAGATAAGAACCCTTATTCCCAAGGAGACGTGGAATGAAAAACAGTACGCTGTTGAAGATGCTGCCTTTTATGATTCCGTTTGCCTTTCTCATCCCTGTGCTTGTCACGCTATCTCCCCAGTGGCTTCGTTTGTTAGATATGGGCCAGCTGCAACCGTTAAAAACGGTATTTATGGGTATTTTTCTGGAAGCTGTTCCGTTTCTCCTTATCGGTGTACTCGTCTCATCCCTTTTGCAGTGGCTTGTACCGGAGACATGGATTCGCAAAATAGCGCCTGCGCATCCTGTACCGGGTGTCCTGCTGGCCTCCTTACTAGGTATGCTGTTTCCCATTTGTGAATGCGGCATGATCCCTGTCGTTCGCCAATTAATGCTCAAGGGAATGCCTGCCTATATGGGTATCACTTTTATTTTAAGCGGGCCCATTATCAATCCCGTGGTACTGGCTGCGACGATGATGGCTTTCCCTTCCCATCCCGAGGTCACTGCCGTTCGAATGGGTTTGGCTTTTGCCGTCTCCACGATCATCGGGCTGATCGTGTATGCCTTTGTGCGGGTGCATCCGCTCAAACGGTCGTTGCTCTCTTTTAACCAGCAAAAGCAGAACAATCAGACTCATCGGCATAGTCGCACATGGCGGGGCTTTTTTGTACATGCTGGTGACGAGTTTTTGGACATGAGTAAATATCTCACTATCGGCGCATTATTAACAGCCTGCATTCAAACCTTCATCCCACGTGACGAGATGCTTTCGTTAAGCAACGGAACAGTCGGATCGTACGCCTTTATGATGGGTTTTGCCTACATACTGTCGCTATGTTCCACCTCCGATGCCTTTGTAGCCACTGCTTTTTCACACACCTTTACACTAGGTCCGCTGGCAGCCTTTCTTGTACTCGGTCCGATGTTAGACTTCAAAGGCACGCTCATGCTGCTCAGCACCTTCCGCACTAAATTTGTCGCCATCCTGGGCTTGCTCATTGCTTCACTCGTCCTTGTGGGTTCTATAGCTGCAGAATGGTTATTGGGGAGGTGAATACAAACGTGAATTCAACCTTTAGCATCCGCTGGCAATATGGTATGCGCTCCTTGCTCCTAATCGGATTGGCTGTGTACATTATCTCATTAAACCGTACGAATGCACTTCATTACTACCTAGCTCCCCATATGCAAAAGCTGCTCCTACTCTGTCCTGTACCACTCTTGTTCATCGCATTGGCGATGGCATGGCACGGAATCATCGGAGAGCGGGACGGTGAGGATGTATGTGATTGTGAGCATCCGTTGCCGCAAAGCTGGTTCAAAAAAACACTCGTATATGGAATGCTGCTCATCCCGCTCCTGTTCGGTTCTCTGCTGCCCAATCAGGCACTTGGTAGTGATATGGCCGCCAAAAAAGGCATGTCCTTCACGTATCCCAACCCGGATATCCGACGAAAAACAGATATACAGACCACGAAAGCATCCACCTCCTCCCTTTTATCAACTGCATCTTCTGTCCCAACTTCGCCCCCTCCAGAGGGAAAATGGAGTCAGGAAACGCTGGATAAGCTGTTCGTTCCGCCTGACAAGTACAATGTAGAATTCGCCGAGCTGGCGAAACGCCTGTATCAGCAACCTATCATACAGATCAAGCCGGAGATTTTCTCCGAAACTATTGGCGCCATTGAGTTATATAAACAAGCTTTTGAAGGAAAAAAAGTACAGGTGACTGGCTTTGTCTATAAAGACGACAACCTGCCGGGTAAAGGCCTATTTGCAGTAGGAAGATTCCTCGTCATGTGCTGTACTGCCGATGCCATGCCATTCGGGATCATCGTCCAATCCCAGAAGGCCCCGTCCTTTGACAAGGATACCTGGGTGACCATTGAAGGAACACTGCATGCCACACAAAAGGGCAACGTTCCGGTACTTGAAATTCGATCCGAAAAAATAACCGCTGTCGAGCAACCAGAATCCCCTTATGTCTATACCCAAGCAGACTCGGTAGCTACCTTTGATCGCTTGAACACAGTACACTAAACCCACCAAGGAGGGAAAATGATGAACAAAGTTCCTGTTATTTTAATCAGTGGTTTTCTTGGAAGCGGCAAAACAACACTGCTTTTACGCCTGTTAGCCCATACTCGCCAAATTCCCCTTCGTGCTGCTGTTTTAATGAACGAAATGGGTGAATATGATGTAGACAGCGCTATAATTTCAGAGGAAATGCCTGACGTAACAGTAGAAGGATTGCTAGAAGGCTGCATTTGTTGCAGCAAAAGAAATGAGCTGGCAGGGGCTCTGCATACCCTGCTCAACCAGAAGCCAGACCTGATCTTCATGGAAACCACCGGGGTAGCCAACCCCGAACAAGTACTGGAGGAGCTTCGCTCCCCTCTACTGACAGATCGGCTTTATCTGGTTCACAGCATCAGTGTTGTGGATGCTGAGCTGTTCCATGAATACAATAGCCGCTTTACGGCTGATAAAGAACTGGTTCGCACCCTGCACGGACAACTGCGCACCGCAGACTTTATTGTGGTGAACAAGACGGATGCAGCAAGTAGCCGTGAAGTGACGAAGGTCGTCAAGAGCATCCGCAAGCTCAACGATACGGCCAAGCTGCAAACTACTGAATATAGCCGGATTGACCTTGAACCACTACTAGAGCCTGTTCTGGCCTCCGCATCCGTTGCCGCAAAACCTGTACAGACACTTCAACCAGCACCTGCACAAGTCCAGTCCACCGATGCAGGTGTACCGTCCGTTTCCATTCCCGTCAAAAGTATCGGAAGCACCAGTAGTCTCTCCAGAAGTACGGCTTTCAAAGTTATTGCGGCACACAGTCATAACCACGATCCTAAGCAGCCTCATTCGTTCTCCCGTCTGGAGAGCCTAACGTTGCATCAATATTCTCCTCAGCCACTCGAAAAACAACGATTGGAAAACCTTTTGACCGGGTTAGGTTCCTCGTTGCTTCGTGCGAAAGGTTACTGCGTGCTTCCTCAGGAAGGTACAATGCTTTTGCAATTTTCAGGAAATCACTTGGAGTGGCAGCCTACTGCACTTCCTGTGAGCCAGGGATATGTCACACTCATTGGAGAACAGCTTGACAAAGCCTCCATTACCGATCAATGGGAACAGTGCTTCGTGTCGCTATAATCGACATATTCGGCTCGTAATGATGAAAATTCCCTTTGGTATGGTATGTACCTTATAGGATGCCATGTTGAAAGATTGGGAATAAAAAAAGCTGTCGAGAATGTCTCGACAGCTTGAGTACCACTATGCAGAGTTATACATTAATTGCTTGGCGACATCCTACTCTCCCGGGACCCTTCGCCCCAAGTACCATCAGCGCTGGAGGGCTTCCCGTTAATTCAACAAAATGTTATGGAGTATGATGACTAAAATATTGAAGCGTTCCGGTTGGATAAGAGTTCCACTCTCCTGGAAGATTATAAGAGGAGGAACCGGACTTAATCCCCGATTTTCGGATAATAGTCCCATTATTCGGCATAAATTGCGTTTTTCCGTTAGGATCACCTAAGACGTCGATCGTTACGCCGTTCTTTTTCAGGACATAGCCTGTCGTTACATTGGTATTCGTTTCTAGTAACATCAATTCATCATTATAGTATGTCGCAGGAACAATGTCGAAAAAGTCATAAAAGATGGAATCGATATATATATAAGGCATGCCTTTCCAAAACGAATTAATAGGCTGGCTCCACACCTTGGGAGTATTTGTAGCTAAATTGTATTGATGAATCTCAAGTGAGTATCCTGCATTTTCTATAGGTTTAGAAGTATCTCCTACCGGATTATAAAACAGCTCAATAGCAGTACGGGTTTTATCCAAAGATAGATACTGGGAAAAATATAGATCCTCCGGTCCTTGAGGATTTGAGGTCACTTGGAATACAGCGGCAGATCCGTTCGCCCCGATTACCCAGAAGTATTGAAAAATATCCCCGTTCCATGTCCAAACCGTCCCATTAAGAGGGATTGGCCCAGTAAAGGTGGAATCTGCCGTACCCGAATAGATTTTAAATGAAGTTTCACCCGGGAACACTGTTGACATGTCATAAGTAATCGGATCTTTGACCCCTTGCTTGGTTCGGATTTGAACAATTCCATTCGTCGCCAGAGGAGCATTCGTTACCTGAAAATTATAGGTGGCTGTTCCGCCATGCCCGTCATTCGCAGTAATCGTTACCTTGGTACTTCCTGTCTGATTACCCGGAGTAAGAGTCAACGTTGATCCGTTAACCTCTGCATTTACCATACCGGTTGATTCAACAGTAGAAGTAAACGTCAGGGCATCCCCGTCAGCATCACTGAACAATTGAGATAGGTCGTAGCTTCTTGCATTCGTAACTCCTACAGTCAACACTTGTTCATAAATGGTCGCATCTACTTGAGGCGGCTGATTAGAAGATGGGTTAGACGAACCGGATGATTGGACACTGACTTGGAAGGTGCTTGAAGTTTCCCCTCCACGGCCATCCATAACCTTGATTTCTATGATTGTCGTCCCTGCACTTAGTGCCTGAATTTCCAATTGAGCTCCAGTGATTTCCGCCGAAGCAACGGACGGATCAGAAGAGGTTGCCTTAAAGGTCAACGTATCCCCATCAGGATCAGTAAAAACGGAACCTAAATTGAGTGAGTAGACCGCACCACCTACAGTAAGCGACTGGTCGGCAGGTTTAGTTTCTACTGGATACTGATTCTGTGGAGGTCCAGCCGTGACGGTGGTTTTGAAAGTTTCGATCACTTTCCCTCCCCAGCTATCTGTTGCTTTGATCGATACCGATGTACTACCGATCGTTAACGGTGTAAGAGTAAGCATATCTCCATAAACGGCAGCCGTCACAACAGTCGGGTCAGAAATGCTATGAACATCGTAAGTTAAAACATCGCTATCAGGACTGGAAAAGAAATCATTTAAGGACAATTGAATATCGCCTGTATTTATTTCTTTCATCTGATCCAGAATCCCTGTGGAAATCGGGGATTCATTGACGGTAACATCAAAATCAGTAGTGACCTCGCCCCCGCGGCCATCTTTTGCTTTAAGCTGAATCGTTGCTGTTCCTGAGGAAACTGCATGGACCGTGGCTATGTATCCGTTAACGGATACAACAGCAACTGACGAATCCGAAGATTCTGCCAAAACGTCCACAGGGTCGCCATCGGGATCGTGGAATACCAAAGATAAATCCAGGATATAATCCGCATCGCCTAGATTCAGTGTCTGATTAACCGGCTTCTGATCTATAACCGGATTTTGGTTAGATACAGCAGTTACTTCCATTTGAAACGACTGGCTTGTGCTACCTCCATGGCCATCAGATGCCTTAACAGATACTGATGTGCTACCAATTTTTAACGGTGTAATAGTAAGCGTGTCCCCATTTAGCACTGCAGTCGCAACCGAAGAATCGGAAATATCAATGCTGTATGACAATGAATCCTTCTCATGGTCGGTAAAGAAGTCGTTTAAAGATAATTGAATGTCGTCTGAATTGATTTGTTTCGTCTGATCTGGAATTCGCAAGGATACCGGAGGTTCATTAACGGTAATATCAAAATCGGTCTTAACCTCGCCTCCAAGGCCATTTGTCGCTTTTAGCTGTATGTTTGCTGTTCCTGAGGAAACCGCATGAACTGTGGCCTGGTTTCCATTAACGGAGACCGTCGCAATGGATAGATCCGAGGATTCTGCCGAGATGGTTAGCGGATTGCTGTCCGAATCAAGGAACACCGGAGATAAATCCAGGATGTAGTCCGCATCGCCCACAGTGAGCGTTTGGTTGCCCGGCTTCTGATTTACAACCGGATTTTGATTAGGTACTGCAGTTACAACCAATTGAAACGACTGGCTTGCGCTGCCTCCCCGACCATCGGATGCCTTGACGGTAACTTGGGCATGTCCTACAGCTGCCGGAGTTAATACCAATTGATCACCCGTCAGGGTAAAGGTAGCAATGGAAGGATCATCGATCGCAACCTCATAAGTCATAGGATCATTTTCAGAATCCGTAAAAAACGATCCTAAAGATAAGGTTACGTCGTCGCTCCCCAACTGTTCGTTTTGATTGGGGATACTCAATGAAACAGGAGATTCATTGACACGGACCTTGAAATTCGTTCCCGCTTTTTTCCCGGCCTGGTCATCTGCGGCGATCGTAATGGTCGCAGTCCCTTTGCCAACAGCCTTGATAAACAGGTTTGTTCCCTCTACTCGGACTGTACTGATTTTTGTACTAGACGACACTGCCGTATATTTGAGCTCGGACTGCTCCTCGTCCGTAAAATGTCCAAGTAAGTCAATCTGAAGTTCAGAATCGCCCACCGTTACGGCTTGATCGTCATATTTGGTCACTAACTTCGGTGCTGTATTGGTCACAACCGTAGAACGCGAGCTACCAGAAGAAGTTGTAGTGACTCCAGTGACTCCTGATACCGTCGAAGAAGACACACCTACTGCAAATGAAGTATTCGTGACTTGGCTGGAGGAGCTTACACTAATATTTGCTGCAGAGTTATTTACTTGTAAATTTGAAATAGTTCCAGCTACCTCCAGACTGACCGGAGAGGAACTGTTCACAGCCAATGTATTAATGGAGGCCTGGCCTGTCAGAGCTACGGGCTGGTCACTGTTGACCGACAATTGCTTAATAATCCCCTGCAACTCTACTTGCTTGGCACCGGTAAGAACATTCAACTGCTGTATCGTTGAGGATGAATCATTTTCAATCGTTGCATTGGAAATCAACGACATTTGATCCACCGTCGAATTTCCTTGAATGACTACGTGGACATCCTGTTTGGATACCTCGACATCCTGCAGCTCAGATGTGTTAAACAATACGGTGTTCTGGTCACCGCCCTGAATATATGTTTTTCCTTGTACCGTAAATTTAGAGGCATACAAATCATGTTCAAGGCTTGACGTAACTGTAAAACTATTTTTGACATTCAAATTCATAACCGAAATGTAATCACCGTCAATAGTTAAATTTCCGTCAATCGAGGAGTTATGACCATCTAATACAAGATTGCCGCTGAATTCGGAAGCTTGCCCTATCGGAGCTTGCCCGCTCGCATGGATGACCAGTTTGGTGATCGATTCAATGGTCCGCTGTGATGCTACAAATTGAATATCTGCTCCTTTGAGAATCTCTTGGTTAGAGGTTTGCAGGATTCCTTTAACTGAATCCGAGAGTTTATATTCAATCCCGTTAATCCAGGCCTTTCCATCCTCTACTTTTTGGAGTTGGACTACATGGTCCTTAGGGAAAAAGGTAGACATCATATACTGGGCTATATCTTGGCGCTGAACGGACGATTTAGGTTTGAAACCGGACTGATCCGTCTTCATGGAGCCCGACTGTAAAGCCGTATTAACGTAAGGCCGTGCCCACGGACTGACCCGATTCCAATCAGTAAGTTTAGCAGACTCCGTGGCGTCAGCTGTAATAGGAAGCCCGGCGGCCCGCATAAGCAGAACCGCAGCCTCCTCTCTGGTAACTGCCGCTTTGGGCCTGAATTTGGAGCCGTCGTCTCCATTCATGAGTCCTGCACGATGTACAGCCTCAATATAGGGACTCGACCAACTTTTCGGTTCTACATCCGAGAAACTGCTGCTTGCTGCTTTAGAAATAGAGAGTTGCAGAGCTTGAGTTAATAGAACCGCCATTTCTTGACGGGTCAACAAATCCGTTGGCCGATAGGATCCAGATGGGTCACCATGCAGAAGTCCAGCTTCAATGGCTCGCAGGATGTTTGTCTTTTGCTCTGAATCAATATTATTGATGTCTTTAAAAGGCAGACTGGCCAGAGCTGCTCCGTTTGATGCACCGCTGGCAGCAGATGCAATCGTCTGCAAAGCCGTTGGAGCAACAAGTGCAGCCAAAGCTAATGTAATCAGCCATTTATTAGGTTTAGAACTCATGATGTTCCCTCTATTCTTTTTATTCATTATGGTGCCTCACTACTAAAGATGCCGATATTATCCGTATAATCGGTTCCTTCATCAAACCATTCACTTGCCTCGTAGTCTGCATTTCCATGGGTAACATCGGATTGTCTAGCTAAAGTGGTATGAGGTTGAAACACTGCCGTATCAATCAACTGATTATCGTAATAAAGCGATAAAGTAACAGGTGCTGAATCATCGTTATAAAATCCCATGTCTGTGAAGTAATCTACATGCGCATCACCAAAATACATGGTATCTCCTATCACGAAAGTAGCTCCATCTGGAATAAAAGCACCAGCGTCTTGACTTATTTCGATCGAATTTCCACTATCACTGCGTTCAATTCTAATTTTTGAAGCATCCAATTCCTCAGAACCCGCATTATAAAGCTCAATAATCTGCATCATAGAGTCGCTCTGCCCCCATGCCAACTCAGAGAAGAAAAGTCCCTTCTTTTCTCCAGCAGTGACTTGGAAGATCGTTTGAACGGTTCCCCCCTTCCCATCATCTGCGGTAACTGTGACTGTAGCACTTCCCACTGCAAGCGGAGTAATACTCAGTTGGTCGCCTGTAACGGAAACCGTTGCTACGCTAGGGTCCGATGAATCAGCGGAATACGTCAGTAAGTCCAAATCTTCATCTGCAAAAGTTGAAGCAAGTCCAATATTTGTGTCCACAGCACCTGCTTCTGTAGAAACATCATTAATCGTGCTTTGAACAACAGGAGCGTGATTAGCAGCAGGTGGAGGAGTCACCGTTAGAGTGAAATTCGTATCCACTGTACCCCCGTTTCCGTCATCTGCTGTAACCGTGATCGTGGCTGTTCCGGCGTTCACTGGTGTAATTTTCAGGTCGCTTCCGTTTACCGCTGCTGTTGCCACGCCCGTATCTGTCGAGGTTGCGGTGTATGTCAGTGCGTCGCTGTCTTCATCTGCAAACACACTCGCAAGGCTCACCGTCTTAACTCCATCCGCGGCTCCTGTTGTCACATTGCTGATCGACGTTTCCACCGTCGGCGCATGGTTCACGGCTTCTGGAATAACCGGTGTGATCGTCACGTTGAACTGCGTATCCATCGTGCCGCCCTTGCCGTCATCTGCCGTTACCGTAATCGTGACTGTACCCGCGTTCACTGGCGTAATTTTCAGATCGCTTCCGTTTACCGCTGCTGTTGCCACGCCCGTATCTGTCGAGGTTGTCGTGTATGTCAGCGCGTCGCTGTCTTCATCTGCAAACACACTCGCAAGGCTCACCGTCTTAACTCCATCCGCGGCTCCTGTCGTCACATTGCTGATCGACGTTTCCACCGTCGGCGCATGGTTCACGGCTTCTGGAATAACCGGTGTGATCGTCACGTTGAACTGCGTATCCATCGTGCCGCCCTTGCCGTCATCTGCCGTTACCGTAATCGTGACTGTACCCGCGTTCACTGGCGTAATTTTCAGATCGTTTCCGTTTACCGCTGCTGTTGCCACGCCCGTATCCGTCGAGGTTGCCGTGTACATCAGCGCGTCGCTGTCTTCATCTGCAAACACACTCGCAAGGCTCACCATCTTAACTCCATCCGCGACCCCTGTCGTTACATTGCTGATCGACGTCTCCACCGTCGGCGCATGGTTCACGGCTTCTGGAATAACCGGTGTGATCGTCACGTTGAACTGCGTATCCACCGTGCCGCCCTTGCCGTCATCTGCCGTTACCGTAATCGTGATCGTACCCGCGTTCACTGGTGTAATTTTCAGGTCGCTTCCGTTTACCGCTGCTGTTGCCACGCCCGTATCTGTCGAGATTGCCGTGTATGTCAGTGCGTCGCTGTCTTCATCTGCAAACACACCTGCAAAGCTCACCGTCTTAACTCCATCCGCGGCTCCTGTCGTCACATTGCTGATCGACGTGTCCACCGTCGGCGCATGGTTCACGGCTTCCGGGATCACCGGCGTGATCGTCACGTTGAACTGGCTGTTTATGGTCCCGCCTTTGCCGTCGTTCGCCGTAACCGTGATCGTGACCGTACCCGCGTTCACTGGCGTAATTTTCAGATCGCTTCCGCTTACCGCTACTGTTGCCACGCCCGTATCCGTCGAGGTTGCGGTATATGTCAGTGCGTCGCTGTCTTCATCTGCAAACACACTCGCAAGGCTCACCGTCTTAACTCCGTCCGCAGCTCCTGTCGTCACATTGCTGATCGACGTTTCCACCGTCGGCGCATGGTTCACGGCTTCTGGGATCACCGGCGTGATCGTCACGTTAAACTGGTCGTTTATGGTCCCGCCCTTGCCGTCGTTCGCCGTAACCGTGATCGTAACTGTTCCGGCGTTCACCGGCGTGAGAGTCAACTGACTTCCATTCACTGATACCGTCGCTACGTTTGTGGCTGAAGTTTCTGCTGTGTAGGTCAGAGTGTCTCCATCAGCATCGGTAAAACTATTTGCCAGATTAATCTTTTTAGGCTCATCTGCTGTACTTAACGTAATATCAGTAAACCTGGTAGTAACGCCTGGCGCATGGTTAGTCACTGATTTTGTTGAAGTTCCACCTCCGGAGGAAAATGTCACGCTGCTGGACGTAACTGTAGTCGGTTCTTGAACCGTTCCGTCAGCGGACTGAATTTGTCCAATCTGCTTTTGTACTTCGCTGTAATTTTGGATAACTTGTGAAACGGATGCATCTTTAGGCAGCTGAATCATTTCAACTTTAAAATTCGGGTTCAATGTCACTTTAGCGTTTGCGTTGGCAACTTGAAGCTCCCCGATTGTTCCGGTTCCTTTAATAGAAATACCATTGCCGGAATTCACATTAAGATGGTTTACGTTTCCATTCAGCTGGATATTAGAAACACCGTCATTAAGCTCGATTACTCCTTTGATATCCCCTTTAATCTGAACACCATCACCTAAAATTCGAAGCAGGCTGCTTTCCGGTAGACCATTGGTGTTTAACACAACATCTTTTTGCACGATTTGTAATTGTTGCAGCCCGTCCACATTACGATTGCGTGAATTAAACTTTAATTTAGCTCCTTTTAACGCATCTTTATTGGAGTTTCCGATTAACTCTTTCAAATTTCCCTCTATTAAATAGGGAACATTATCGATCGTTACAATGTCTCCATCAATGCTATTGATCGTAGCTGTTTGCTCTTGAGTTTTGAAAATATCCAGCAGGAAAGGAGCAATATCCTCCCTTTTTACTTCACCCGTGGGATTGAGCTTGCTGTCATGAATGTCAATTAAACCCAGACGAAGTGCTGTATCTACCGATCCAGCCGCCCATTGGCTTACCAAGGACTGATCTTTGGGTAAAATGCTTGATCCGCCCTCTGCATTAACCCCTCCGACTGCACGAACAAACACAGCTGCCAGCTCTTCACGTGTAACAGGATCGTTCGGACGGAAGTTTCCTAATCCATCCCCAGATAGAAACCCGGCTTTTTGTGCGGCTTCTATATATGGGGCAGCAAATTGTTTACTTTGCACATCTTTAAAAGTAGAAGAACTCGAAATAGGGTCCAATTTTAAAGCTCTGACCAATAATACTGCGAGTTCCTGACGAGTTAATGTTGCTGCAGGGCGAAAAGTTCCATGAGGATCCCCCGATAAAAGCCCTTGGCGTACAGCTTCTTGGATGGCCGCCATTTTATCACTCGTCACATAGGATGTATCTGAAAACAAATTATTGGTAGGCGTTGCAGCGTAAGCAGAAGTACCAAACGCCGCCTGAAGAGCAACAAGAGCGGCTGCCCACTTAAGTGAATAAACTTTCAATGGTTCTACCTCCTAATTTACTTTTGAGTAAAACGACCCTATTCGATCTTCGAAATGTTTCTACATAATTCAAAGATAATAAAGCTTATTCACTGTATTTACCGATAAAAATGTGTTTATATTAATCTTTTATTCATATATTTGTCGAAAATAAGTGATTTATGTCGTTTTCAATTAATATACATGAAACCACTGAACCAATTCTGAACAAAAGCTTATCTATAATGATGCCTAGTTGTATCAAGTCTCTAACTATATCCTTCAAATAACTTATTTCCGCAAATGATTTATCGGAACCCTCCCTTAATCGCGACTCTTGTGCTAAAAAAAAATAATCGCAGGCTAGATACCTGCGATTATTTTTAAATTAAGACAGCCTATGCGAAGTATAGAATTACGTTTTAAAATGATTAGTTGCCAAGATTAGCAATGCCGCTACTGAATATCTTAAAACGTTATATTCGTATCTTTTTTTCATCATAGCCCTCGTCGACTATTGTTCAGCTTCATTTAGCATTAAAAAGCAGCAGCTTCATGGACTGTTCCAGAAGAGTGTTAAATTCGAGACTTGAAAATACATTTGTTATTCGCGTTGTTTCGGATGTAACTATCCGTAAAAAATAAAAAAGCTAGGTTTACGAATTATTGGCATAATCCGTAAACCTAGCTCTCGACGAGTCTTACTTAAGGTTATATTTTTTGTTAAAGCGATCCACACGGCCACCGATATCCACGTTTCTTTGTTTACCAGTGAAGAACGGGTGGGAAGCGGAGCTAGTATCTACACGGATAACTGGGTATGTGTTGCCATCTTCCCATTCCATCGTTTCTTGCGAATATTTAGTGGAAGCACTCAGGAAAGTAAATCCACAGCTAGGGTCCAAAAAGATAACTTTGTTCAATGTTGGATGAATATCTTTTTTCATTAGTTTCACCTAATCTTTCATGTAGTTTTAGTTTCAAACTTAAACGTACTGGCGCAATACTCCATCAGTTGGCAAAAGGAACGGTTATGTCCCAGAAAAAAAGACGACAGATCATAACAGTTGCGCTCAAGCTCGTAAACGACAAGCAAACGATGCCGCATATACGCATCGCCCATTGCACGAACGCTCCGGATCTTTCGTCAGCCTTCATCGTTATATAAGCATATAGTGAATGGTCCTCCGGCTCGTCCCAAATGCTGACACCAGCACAGGAGAACTCGGTAGCCACGTGCTTTCGATTCAAAAGGCAAAGCGTACCATGTAGCTCGGCATCTATCATACAGCCTTGAAAAAAAGCCGTTTTCTTAGGTGCAAGCTTTAACTTTGGACGCTCTGTCCACTAGACTAATTCAAGTTTTCGCCGGTTCCATAACGCAGGCTTTTGCAAACTTAACAGGCTTCGCTCAGGAAGCAGAATCATTCAGGTTGCTATGCAGCAAACCTCAAATTATCTAGTTTCACGATGGATCGTGTACTTTTTCAGACGCGGAGAGTATTTTTTCATTTCAAGACGCTCCGGATGATTTCTTTTGTTCTTGGTTGTTGTATAGTTGCGATCACCGGATTCGGTGCATGCCAAGGTAACAATTACGCGCATTTCTCTTCCTCCTTAATTGGAATACATGGTATACAATTACAATAGTAATTTTTACGATTAGTTCTATTCTATAATTCATGCTCCGCTTTGTCAACCTTAGAGTCACGGTTTGTCGCTTCTTCGACCGTATTCCATCGATTACGGTACTGTGCAAGCTTCGGATGAAGTTCCTGGGGGTCGCTCGAAAGCACCAATCTGACATTTCTAATCCATTCTCCAAATGATGCATAAGAAGCGCACAAATTTGCAGTTTCAGGACTCATGTACAAAAAAAGTGGGGTCGTATACTTTTCCGCCAAAAAACGGATGGCTGCTTCAATCGGCGTATACTTTTTACGCTTACCTTCCCAGTTCTCAATCACAACAGCACTCAAAGCTTGCTCCCGCTGCCACTCTCCCAGCTCGTCCACCCGCTTGTAATACGAACGTACCGGCTGCTTCCACATTCTTCTGACGGTTTCTTCATGTAGCGGATACAACACCAGCTTTGTAAAAGATAATGCAGCCCCCGTTTCGGCAAAAAGCTCCAGCTCTCTGGCTGTAATCTGCTCGAACGTATCATAGTAGACCATGGTCCCTTTATGCGTCTCGATCGGAGGCTCATAACCATAGGGTACATATTGAAGGTTTCTTGTCATGCCGGACACTCCGTCCTTCCATAGATGAACTTTTCCTTCTATATTATACCCTTGTTTTGGCATGAGTTTACATCAAATGTTTATCCTTGCTCAACAGCAGGCGTATTACGGCGTGAACCCCTTCGGAATTGCAACGCATAAAGTCCCATCGTCACAAGCGCAATCAGTGCAAGCACCGTAAAAATATTGCTAAAATTGAACACCTGCACATTAGATACGACAGGATTCAAATGAAAGGACGACGAACTATCCAGCGTTTTGCCCAAAATACTTGTCGTGATCGCCCCGGCAATGAAATTCAGCAGAGATAGCAGCCCCATTCCAACACCAATCTGATCTTTCGACAAGGTACGAGAAATCGTGTTGGACATGGCAATTTGCATGAAGGTCTGACCTACGTTTCCGAAAATAAGCAAAAATAAAATCAGATACGGAGAGGCACCCACAAATGTTGACAAGCTGATAAAACAGATAAACAAAAGCGATACAGCTGTATAGACGAGAAACGAATTTCCTTTGCTATCCGCCAAACGCCCTCCTCTTTTACCCAATAGAGCCGAAGCAATAGCAGCCGGAAACATAACCAGTCCAATTATTGCCGGCGTGAGCTGATTGAGACTGTTCAGAAACTGCGGTGCCAAGTACGGCAATCCAAAGCTAATCCCCGTCCCTAAAAAAGCGATAAGGAGCCCGTATGAATATTGCTTGTTACGGAACAGCTTCGGCTGGATGAATGGATCATGCGCAGTGTTAATGCGCCATATAAACAGTGCGAATAACACCACACCGACCAGAAAAAACATCATATTAGTTTGCGAAATCGAAAGTAATAAGAAGGCTACTGTTCCACCCAGTAATAATCCACCCAGAAAATCGAACTTCTGATCCTCTCCACGCTGATCGTCCAAATATTTGCGGAAAAACGGCAATGCGATCAGTGGCAGCATGGAAATGACGAACAAAAAACGCCAGCTTGCAAAGCCTGTGATCAAACCGGAAATAATCGGAGCCAGTGCAGTACCTAACGCCAAGCCGATTGCTGTGACGCCCAAAGCACGTCCCCTTTTTTCAGCCGAGAAATAACGGACTGGGACGATCATAGCAGTTGCCGGAATAACAGCAGCCCCTGCAGCCTGAAGCAAACGAGCTACAATGAGCATCCAAAATTGATTGGCCAACAGTCCAATAAGCGAACCCAGTGCAAAAAAGATAATCCCAAACGTCAGCAAATCCTTAAGACGATATTTATCTGCCAATTTGCCGTAGGTCACCGAGCCAACTGCATACACGATCATATAGCCAGTCAGCAACCAACTTACATCGGAAGCACTAATATGAAACTCCTCTCGAATTACAGGCATAACGACATTAAACATAAAAGCGTTCATCACTGAAAAAACAAGTGTGAAAGCTAGCACTCGCATAAGCTTATCCGCATTGGGATAAGTTTGTTCATTTATCATTTGGTTGTCTCCCTCTCCTGTAAACCTCTTATCTAAGATCATATTTCACTGTTTTTGATACCCCTATCCGGGCAAATTCTCTATATATCCGCTCAAACGCGGGTGTCCGCAGGGTGGTAGTCGCGGAGAATTTTTTTAAGCAGACAGCGTAGCGTCTCCGATTCTCCTACAGATAATGTTTCACCTACCGAGCTTTTAATTGCCTCAATAGTACGTTCAGCTACTTTGTGAATCTCTAAGCCTTCCTCAGTCAAATAGATTTGCTTCATTCGTGCATCTTCCGGGTGACTTTTGCGTATTGCCCAGTTTTTCTTAACGATCCCGTTAACCAGGCTGGTAACGCTTGATTTATCAATAAGCAATAGCCTTTCCAAATCCGTATTGGTGACTCCAGGCGATACCGCCAGTATATAGAGCGTCTGCGATTGTGGGGAGGTGAGTCCCAAAGGGCGCAGTGCCGTTTCAATTTCGCGCCGGACGGTAGTGAAAATCCATTTAATTAAATACATTGTGCTCTCTTCCTCACAAGGAAGACAAACGGGATACACCTCACTTCCCATCTCACTACGAACCTCCATATCCATCTAAATTTAATAGTTTGAATTCCAACTAATTTTAATCAGCTGCCTACTTGGTGTCAATACTTTCGTAAAATAATGCTTTACTAGATAAGATGAATTTCAAATTACGAATTCATTCTTCATGGAAATTTATGTATATTAAAAGACGAGCCCTTGAAGGAAGCCCGTCTTTTACTTTATTTCTGTTTTATAGTTGCTTAGTCTGCACTCTTCACTTGAACCAGCGGGTATTCTTCTCCATCAACGGTAACCGTGCTAGCATCGTTCAGCTCCAGCCTTTGCCAAATGGTCAACAGCGTACGATAAGGATACTTCTTCAGATCGTACTCCTTTGTCTCTGTACCATCACCGGACGTGCTGCCTATGGTTTTATCGGCTGCTATACCACTACCCTCAGTAGAAATCTCCGAAGTCGAGCCTCCGTCCGTGTTGCCTGTCACTGCTCCAGACTGATCGCCGCTTGTTCCACTGGATGTACTACCACGAGCTGTGGAACCACTGTCCGTGGATTGTCCATCTGCTGTCGTACTTTTTGTAGTGGCGCTCCCAGTAATTACGTCACCGGATGGGTCATTGTTCGCATTACTGGCAGCTTCCTTGTCGTTCTGTTCAGCAAGCGTAAAATTTTCGTATAAGTGCTCCTGTTGGTCCGCCCCGACAATGACGAGCTTCTTCGGCTTAAATTCTGCCTGCTCTGTCGATGTCTGAAACGCAAACAACAGCTTGACCATTTTCGTAGTGGACTTGGTATTAGGCACATGTGTCACTATCGCCGTAGGCTCCTCTTTTACGGGCACTGTAGGCTCTACAGGCTGTTGTACAGGCTTCGGAGCAGCAACAGGCGCAGGTGTGTCACCAGATCCGATCACCCCGGTTGCTTTCAGGCCGCCGAGCGTACCTGCAATGACAATCAGCACGATCCCGGAAATCACCCCACCTTTACGAAAACGACGAAGTGTTTTAACCAACGGTGTGTCCGTCTCCCGCTTTGCTGCCAAATAAAAATTTTTAAAAGCAGGCTTTGCAGGTTCAAAATATTGACGCCACAGCGTTTTTTTATGCAGTCCCTCTCGTCCTTCCTTTTGGAAGAATAGAAGTAGCGCACGTCGATACGACGGTTCGAAACCGCCACGTGGAGTGGCAAACTCGGGGTGTTGTTCCGACCATCGGATAAAGCGGTACATCGTATCGTTATCCTTCGCCCATTTGCGGATCGAACTGACCAGACGAGCGAAGTCCAATATTCCTTCTCCCGGCCCGTCAGAACGATAGAATGCAGGCAACAGACGGGCAAAATGGCCTTCCGCAAGCTGCTGGGGCAGCCAGCCATAAGCCCAATCCTGTACCTTTTCTACTTCGCCAGGCTCCAGGCCGTCCAGCACCGACGGTTCCGGTTCCTCCGTATTAAACCAATCGTAAGCCGCAATCAATCGCACTGCTTGTCCCTTGAGGGGAGCAGGCAGCTTTCCAACCCACTGCACCAAATCGGGACGTGTAAAAAATGGAATCTGTACGACCTGATCGGGTGATATTTCTTTTAGCTCTACTTCGGTAAGTAAATACCGATCCGACGCTTCCTGCAGGCGCTCTGTCAATCCAGATTGCTCCAGCGGGGACAGTTTGCCTACAGCAGAGCTGCTGTCCCATTGACGCAAGCGTTGGTGAATGGCAGCCACAGCCTCTACTGGTTTTCTTTCGGCACGCAGTCTTCCCATCAGTGCAGATTCTGCCAAAAGCTGAAAATCGGCATTCGCCGACACTTCGATATACCGACTGCCCCATTCATGCACAACGGCCAGCAGCCCCTTGGCATCCGGTGTTCTTTTCATCTGACTGTCCATGTAGGGAATGAACAGCATTTTTGTAAGCGCCGGATTACCCAGCACTTTCGTAAAATATGCCTTGCCTAATGACGGATTCTCCTCAATCGTATGGTAAATATACGTGACTGCTTCCGTATTTCTGGCAGTATAAGCATTGTTTAGCGAACGGATTAAATATTCCACCAACCGATTTTCGCTGCTGCGTGCATGAACTTTATAATAGTCCTTGAAACTATCGACTAGACCTACATCTGGAATATATCCATCCTTCACCCGATCAAATTCATGATCAAAAAACGATAGAAACAGATCATTCAGCCTCATTTTACGTGGCAGCGAATCGGGTGGCGATAAATAATCAGTCAAGCTTCGTAATACAGCGATTCGTTGTTCGTTGTATAATGCCCGCTCTCCCTGCTCAATTCTGTACAACGTAATGAGCTCATGATAGCTGGATGGAGTCAAATCACGCCCTGCCTCCATACCTGTCAGCATTTGCTCGGCAAATTTGAAGAAATCATCCAGCGTCTCACCATTCAGCAACGTGCGGACAATCCAGTCAAAATACGGCTGTCTCACCTGCTCTGCATCCACATTAAGTATTCGACTATGGTTAGACAGGTCAAATACAAAGTCCTTTTCCACATTCCGATCACCGGGACGCAAACTAAAAGGCTCAACGAACATCAAGTGAATGCCTTTTCTGCTGTTCGGTTCCTGTGCATATGTAAGAAATCCGAGTCTGTTCCGAAATGCATAAGGCAGTGCCGCATACAGCACACCCAGCAGCTGCTTGGCTGAAGATCCGACCGCTTCTACAGGAACATTCAATGCTACATATACCTTTTTGCGACCCGCTGCGGACATCATGACTGCGTATAAAAGCTGTTTGAACACTTCTTCGCTCAGCTGCAATTGAGCCAGCACTGTAGACGGGTCAACAGCCGGAAATACACTTCCACCCGGTAGACGCTCCAATTCCGGTAAATCCGTTCCCTGCTCAATATCATAGGTATCAACAAATGATGTGTTCAGCCACTGCTTATAGTCAGACGGAGATTCACCATGTCCGGCTGGAATCACATAGTTGTGCGTGAAAAAGGCGCTCCGCAGCCCAGTAAAATCCGCAGCCTTATAAATACTGCGGCCAAGCACTACATCCCCGGACTCCGTCCGTACCAGATGCATGGCTTCTGGATAGACGCTTTCCTGCTTCTCGCCACGCGCCGTCAAAGCAGCAGGCGCATCATATACACATAAGGGATGGAGCACCTTTTTAATAAAAGAAGCATCCAATCCTTTGGAATTAGCCACTGTATCGAAGCCTTCCGTAGAACGGAAAATTCCACGCCGTTCCCGTGTGTACATCTGCTGTTGTATCAAATGAGAGGTAGAATAACTCACTGTGATTCTCTCCCCTCAATGTACTTCAACTTATAAAGCAGCCAAATGAATGGCTCATCCACACGGATCGGACTAACCAATCCTTGTAGCTTTTGCTCCACCGGATTGCTACCCAGCGCGGAAACCGCGAAATAGGCCGTATCCGTAAAATATACATCCATCGTGCCCTTGAACGGCTTATCCACCTTTTCGATGAAGCGTCGAACTTCGCCATCAATGTTCGCGAACTCATCCAAATCCATATATTTGCGATGCTCCATCGGATTAAAAATATTGCTATTCGTCTTGATGTATGTGCCTTCTTCATCTGCCAATGCAGTAAGCATATCACTTTTGGTCAGGACGACAGCGGTCGGAATGTCCGTTTTCCCTTTTTCCTGATAAGCGATAAAATCACCGAACATCGTAAGTACGACATCACGCGGTTCATCATATTGCGAGACCCATTCACCCGGCTTATCGCCAAGGTTAATCTTAATACGCTCCCGAATAGAGCGGATTTGCAGTGGATCGACCATAAAGAGAATACCTGCTGAATTCTTAATATGCTGTCCATGCAGTCCCAGATAGTCCTGATCTACCATTCCCTCACCGGCGACATCAAAAAATACCAGCGTCAGTGGCGGCTTTTCCTCATCCTTAAATACAAACTGGAAGATAAAAGGCTCCTGCATCTTTTCTTTTTGTGTCGATGTAAGCAGATCGCCTCGTTCAAATAGGGGTTCCTCATACATGGTGCGGAACTTTCGGCTGATCTCTGCATTGAGCGGCATGCAAGCTGCGTCAAAATGATCGGCCGTAACATGCTGCAACGTGTGAATCAGGGAGGTCATATAGACAGATTTCCCCGCCTGCGAAGCTCCAATAATCGAAATGATATTGCTAGGCACCTTACCCGCGGTCACGGGCAACTCGTTATGGCAGTGCGGGCACAGTCGGTGGCGTGTCAGCTCGCCATAACGGTCCGTCAATCCTGTCAGTACATGATCAGAATACAATCGATGTTCCTCAGGGACATCAAGGGGATGCAAAATTGCCTCCATATCATGCACACTGTCCAAGCCAAAACGCTCCCGATATTTGTTCAACAGCTCATCTTCACCCAAAGCATAGTCCTCGTCATCTTCACGGTGATGAGAAGCACGGAATACCACGTCCTCCGGGGAGAATTTACTAAAGCAATAAGGGCACACAATATCATAAAATAACGGCCTTGGCGCTGCCTGTGGCTTTCTTCTGAATAAATTGCTAAGAAAACTCATCGGTTGCGGCCTCCTTTCATTCAGGAACTAATTCATATACCGTGCCATATTTCTGGCCGTCTGTAAAAAACAGCCGCACATATTCATCTCCCCCCACTTCAACAGCGGGTAAAACATTCCGTCCCGCGGCAAAGGGTGCCGTGAATGGATACAAGGTTCCATCGTCCCGGTCTGCGGGATAGCCCCCGCGCTTCTTCACGTAGCAAAGCGCCTCCTGCGGGACAGGAACTTCGGCTGTCACCTGAATCTGGACGGTTTTGCGGCTGCGAAACCAGCTTTTTTTATGGTGAACCGCATATCTGATTTTAGCCCTCCCCGTACTCAACTCCAGTTGGTTGGCTTCGTCTTGCTGACGGATCACGTAAGTGTCTCCATCCTCCCGAACAGCCGGATACACGGTATACCGTACGCGTCCAATGCCTTCAATTCGGTCACGATAGCTGCCAGCAGCCTTATACTCCTCGCGTGTAAAAAGTTTTAGGCTTGAAAAAGGTGGTAAAACTTCGGCTTCATTCTGCCCATTCATACCTGCATCGGCTGATTGTTTCGCAATATATACCACGGCTGCGCCCTCAGGCCACTGCCAGCGTAACACAACCCGGTTGTCATCAATTTTGTGGCTCAGCTCCGAAATAACAGGATCACCGGGCTGTGCTTCCCTATACTGCATAAGTTCCAGCCTCCCGTTCTAAAATCCACTGCTGCGTCGATTGCGCGTCGGGGCTTCCGGTGCCCCTCTCCGGCGTCCTGACGGCGCACCCTGACTTCCTCCACCGGAAGATCGGCGAGTATTTTCCGCAATCGGCAGAACAAGCGAAAAGACAGCAATAAGGGCCGCCAGTACGAGCGCTGCCACCAAACGAATCATCAAGTCGCCTATAGGCGAGCCAGATAATCCCTTTTCCAAAATAAAGCCAGCGAGCAAGCCTGCCGGGACTCCTCCAATCGCAAAATTCCGCGCGAGAAAACGGTTATCAAACATCAGCCCAAGAGCTAATCCCAATAGAGCGCCGATAATGACCAGAGCCGTTACGCGATAAATGGCAAAATACAGACTGTCGGCATACTCACCTGTCCGCTCCGTTACCAGTGTGCGATCACCGATTTTGTTATATATTTTACCGAACGCCTGAGTAAGTCCTTGGGCATTGGCTACGTTAGAATAAGTTCCGCCCGTCAGTTGGGCGATATTTTGCAATAAGGCTATACCATCCGACTCTGCCAGTTTCAGCCCGATCGTATTAATCGGAATCTGGCGGGCGATATAAGGAGCCAATGCTGTCTGGGTATCCAGATCGCTAAAGCCGTCAGAGAGCATAATAACGAGAGAACCTTTTTCTGCATTACCTTGGGTTTCAATCTCCTTGATCGTCTCGTCCAAAGCAAGCCCGATCTCTGTACCGCCTGACATTATAGTCTGCATACTATCGATTTTGGAATAAACCGCTTGCTTCTCTGCATCTGTGCCAATGGGAGTAAATGGCTGAACCAACTGCGCAGCAGATTCAAATGAAACAATGGCTACCCGCTTGTCTCCATCCATTTGGCCAATTAGACTTTTGGCAGCCGTTAGGCGTTCATTATCAGGATCTGTTTGCTGCATACTCCCGGAATTATCAATCACAAGCACAAGGTCCTGTACGCTCTTGCGCCCTTCAGGATTAACCTGGTAGCCCAACTCCAATAGCAGACCTGCCACGAACAACATCACCAGCGTAGCAGGCACCAGTAACTTCCAGGATAACCCGGAGTAGCGCTGACGCCATGAGTGTCCATTTAACTGTGGCGAAATTAGTTCGCCGATCAGACAACCTAGGCCAATGCACAGGGCCATGATGCCAAAATACAGCCCGATCACGATGATATGCGGCCAGTGCCCTATCAATTTGTGAAGAATAAGCTCTCCCAAGATGAAGCCTACTACGGCGCCCAGCAAGCCGAACAGCAATAGGAGAACGTTAAATTTACGCTGCTTCATAAGAATCGTTGCTTCCTTCCATCATTAAAGTAGGATGAATATGTGGTTACCGCAATTCCGGCAACCGGTCCACGTCGATTCCGTGAAACACGAAACCATTCGCAGTATATGTCTCATAATACGTTTTGCCGTTGCGGTAAACCATCAGATCCTCCAGATGGAAGCCGCCCATCAAATGCAGCTTTTCCACCCCGCTGCTGCGACGCTCATGTACAAAACCCAGCTTGTAAATACGCGAAGTAATGTCCACCTCCATCGCATAAGGAAGAAATTCGCCTTCGTAGTCACCAAAGAAGTACTTTTCTTCATACCGATGCTCATGGGTATAGTCGAGCAAACGTATGTTAATTCCGCCATGTTCCTCTAACGTTTGATACAGTTTTTTAAACAGCTCATCCTTCGGAACGACCAGCCGATTTTCATATGCAGCAGCTACATTGGCACGCCGCAATAATTCTTCTTCGAAGGTCTGATTAAACGGCTGTGAACTGAGAATCAAGGTGCGACAGGTCTGCGTGAGTCGATCCACCAATGCAGACAGGCCCCCGTCCAGCAATCCGGATACAGGCCCCATATGCCGGGTATCAAAAAATATAGATTTTCCCCGCTTGCTTTCCAGCTCACGCATGACATCCTCCGTCACACGCTCGTAATACTCGAACAGGTTCTGACCTGTGTAACTATCGGCCTGCCGGATACTGTCCGTTGCAGCTTGATGCAGTTCACGCTCCAGGCTGGAAAGCTGTACTGTAATATGCTTCGCTTGTGCATGCCATTTTTCTAGTGCCAGTTCATAGCGGCGAAGCAGCTCCAAATCGGCTTGAATTCGCAGCATGTGCAGTTTGTGCCCGTAAACCGTCTCGGTCAGGTAACGAATCAAGCTTCGAACATTATGCTTATCCATGAGTGGCAATCGTTGAAAAGGTTGGTCTTCCACTCGCCCGCTATACAGGGTGTCCAGTTCAGCGGCACTAATCTGCAAGTCATTGGACGTATCCCGAATCAGTCCACGAATGGCTGTAAGCACATTCCCTGTTTTATTTTCATCCGTCCAGTCTGTCAACTCGAATAAGCCGATTTCAGGATATTCCTTGGCAGCTGCATTCACAGCCGACTGCAGACCTGATTCCGCCTGAAAATCTCCCAACCGTTTGTGGACAAGCCGTTCACAGTTATCGCGGAAAAAGGCTTCGCAGCCCTGACCAAACAAGGCTTCCTCCGCCTCACGTAATGTCATTCGCTTCAACGAACCGTAGCTGGCTCCGCTGGTCATCAGTGCGCTCATGTCCGTGATCGCTTCATTACCAGGAACGAGATCATTTCGCGTGCGACCGCGCTCAGCAGCATCTAACCCAAAATAATTCAGCTTATCGCGTATGTCCCACTCCTGCTCTGTTCTCATACGCTCTAACAGCTTCACATAAAAGTGATACAGCACCGTAAGTGCGATTGACTGGTTAGGGCGGTTGACTCGGGAAAATCCAGCCGACACATAACCCTGCCGCCCGGATTCCGTCATGATGTTGTTTTTAAACGATGTATTGTTGTACCCCCCATCCTGTGACCGATAGGAATCTCCTGCCTGATAGCGATTTTTAAGAAGCTGAATATGGCAAATGATGTCACAGCTTTCTCGCAGGCTATTCGGCACCGTTACGCCGCGTTCGTTCTTGTCGGACAGCACATAGACGAGGTCGAACAACGGTGATGGAGCATGGGATACTGGAATGGTCAATTTGTCCTCGGTCATATGAAGCGGTGCTGTAAACGTATACTCTGGACTCTGGATATAGTCCAGCTCCCGCATGAAAGCAACGGACGTTGCACTACTGTAGCCGAATTGGACAGCCTGATCGCTTTCATTCACCAACACATACAGATCCATTTGTACCGATTTAAAAGACTGTGCAAAAATATACTCCGCCAACAGCGTAATCTCAGGGATTAATACGTTCATGGGGTCATCCGCTGTCGTCAAAATCGACAAATGGACACGCTCGAACGAAGAATACAACCGACCGTAATCTGCCAGATGTCCACTAGCCCGGCGCAACGCGGTGTTAAGCTCAATTAGCTGCGATTCATGTGTATAAAAAGCCTGGTGCAAGTCACGGCGTATCGTTTGGTGGCCACTTTCCTCCGGTACCGCTATCGTATGCACAATAGCATCCACCGAACGATCTACAGCCGCATGTTCTTCCTGCGAGCGGATCTGAATATACGTTACTCCCGTGCTGTTATCCCACTTGGTCCGGTTGATATCTGCAATGGTGTTCATCACCGGGTTCATGCGATCACCGATAAAAAGAAACACGGACGGGAAATGGATGCTGCTACGTCCATCCCCGCTTCCGATTAATTGATCCTCTGCGGCTGCATAGTCAGCCGCATAACGTAACAGCTGCTCTCTCATACTTTATTTCAACTTTCTGCGGATGTCGTTTAATTTTCCAGCCATTTGAGCATAAAATGCATATAGTTCTGCTCCGTTAGCCAGCTCCACCTTTTCATATTCCAATTGATTGCGGGCCTCTGTGTAAGTTGCAGCCAGTTCATCCAGCTTCGACAGCAGTGGTGTAATATCCTCCGATGAAGTCAATACAGCATCACGGCGATCGGCCTTACGCATTAGAGCTGCAAATTTCTTTTCTTCCAAACCACGGAAGTTTGTAAACACTTCAAACTCCACATAATTGCGGCTCTTCATGACGTTCGCAAACGGCTCCCAAGCCTCTTCCTCTTCGTCACGGTCATAGACGTACAAAGCGCCTTTTTTCGTAATCGTGTCTGTATAGAGAGCCTGAATGAACTGATCCAGCCATTTTTCTTCATCCTGATATTTGCCCAGCAAAGCTTCCAGTTCAGTGGCTTTCGCTTCAATTTGTGTATATTTCGCTAGTTCTTCACGAACCACCTGTGTTAACTCTGGTGAACGGATCAGGTTTTCCTTCGCCATCTCTTCATTGATGCTGCCAAAGATGTCCTTGCTTCCGGCCTGCTCCAGCCCTTCAGCCAGCAGACGCTTCAACTCAGACCATGCTCTTTTCACCTCACCCAAATTCGGCTTGGATTCCTGCAAGCGCATATCGTAGCCTGCCAGCATCGCATTCAGATCTAGCGCATGTGAACGGATTACAGTGAAGCGGCTGCTCGTATTTTGATCGACATCCTTTTCCCGAATCACGCCAAGTGACTTGGCACGGTCAAAGTCATTACGAATGCGGGCATTGTAAGCTTGCACACGCGAATTGACGTAAGTTTCGCCCCATGACTTTTCAGGAATCGGCGACGGCAGATTAGTCCAGTTGTTCTGACCTGTTTGTACCAGATGGCGGCCAATACCTTCGCGGTCAAGAATCGTTTTTTCATAGCTTTCTTCATACACTTTGAGCGGCGTATATACAAACAGAGGAACACCATTACGCGTATTAAGCCAGAAAATCCGGTTACGAACTTCACTCTCTTTAATAGTAAAGTGTGATTTGCCAATTGCATTATTTTGATAATTGCGAACGCCTTTCAGGATATTAGGTGACTGTACAGGTACTGAAACGAATCCCCATGATGGGAAGTACAAGTTGCCAGAGCTATTGCTCAGATGAAACACAGGTACAGCTTCCTCATCCAGTTTGCTCGCAATGTAGCGCTCCACAAATTTTTCAATGGCTTCATCTTGCCCGTATTTCATGACGAGGAAATCTTCCATGGAACGGGTAATGAGATCACCGAACTTATCAGTCAAGAAATTGGAGATTGAGCTGATGATGTCCATATCCTGATCCTTCACCCATTGGTCTGAATTTTCGAGCAATTCTTGGGCAAAATCACGAATCAAATCATCACCGTTTCGGTTATCCAGCAGCTTGGTCACAACTTCAGAAATATCCGGTACACTTACCAGATTCCAATAGTACGTTTTGTTACCTTTGTGATCGGACTGTTCCTCGCCGTTAATCAGCAGATCGCCATTCTTCTCGAAAATTGCGCTCAGCGCGTTCAAAATTTCAGTAAATACATTATAAATGCGGCTATTTTCCTTGTTCAACAGGTCATACAGGTCTTCATAAAACTCAATGAGCTGCTCTGTACGTTCCACATCAGCCCGCAGCCAATACTCATTAATTTTCGCTTCGATGTACGCATTTTTCTTTTTATCCTTAGACACAAACGCGCTCTTGGCATCGCCCAGCTTTTCGTTCGCCTGCTCACGTGCCCATTCAATGTCCGTTGGAATACGGTGCAGTGATTCACGCAACGTCTCAACATATGAAAGCAGCATTTTCAGCAAGCTAAATCCTTTTTCAGTATAAATCATGCGGGATACATAAAACGGCCCTTGCTCAGGATGGAGAAACATCCGGCGAATTTGATCCGTAAACTGTCCTGTAATTTCCCCAGGAAGCTGCTTCTTCGCTTTGATATACTCTTCACGAGCACGCGTCAGGAACGTTTGCTCCAGCTCGGTATCCATATTGACCACTTGCATTTTAACGACATTGCTATAACTTAACCGTTCACTGTTTTCAAAGCCCGGAAGTGGCTCAGGTACACGGGATTCAAAGTTTTTGATCATGCTATCCAGATCCACGCCCAGCTTGCGGGCAAACTTCTCTACATCCTCTTGATTTGGCGATTGCTCGAACATTTTGGACATTTTGCCAAACATTCGATAGGCCAGATATGTCGTCATTTCCTCCATTGGCAGTACCGCCGAGGAAGCCCCGATAATATTGTAATCGTAGTTTGCCGGATACGCCTTATTCATTTGTGCGATGTTGGTACGGATATTGCTGATATAGTCATGAATGGCAAACTCTTCGCCCGACTGTTTTTCCTCACTCGCCATAAAGTTAGTGATGTTCTCAGCGGTGACATTCATGCAGTAATCATAAGCATTTTCCAACAGCTTGCCTTCCGTATTCGTGGCCGAAATGAGGTGGCACAGATTAAACGGTGGAAGCGGCGAGTTCACGGTCAAAATGTTGCCGTACTGCTGCTTAAAACGTTCACCACGGCTATCTACATTCATCCAATAGTCCAGTTCTTTCAGTGCAGCATAGCCGTTCTTTTTAATATATTCACGGGTATGCTCGCTCAGGCTTTTGTTCGCCAAATTAATATCTGGTGTAAACAGATAACCTAATGTATTTACACGGTCTACGCCTGCAGAGCCATAGTCGCGCTCAATAATTCCTCGGACGATATATGAAATATCGAGGAAGGTACCGCTTCCTGTACCGCCGGACAAACCGGACAGCAGGAACACCATAAGCTTCTTGTTGGTGCCTTCAGACAGGGTTTTGATTTTTTTGTCAATGCTTTGTACGACCTGATTGATTTTGGTGAACAGCAGCAATCGTCCTGCCTGCCGCACCCCTGCCGCACCATTCATACCATCGGTAATGCTTAGTTCGGGAGACAGCCAATCGGTAATGTACGGCTCAAGAATGCTGCGGTTTTGCAGCAATCCACCGATTTCCGCATTGGACAGCAATACAAACTCATTGATAGGGTCCAAACCAATCCCCTTGTATTTTTTGTTGCGATCTTGTTCATTCGTTTCAAAAGCGAGAAATTCCACATTGTCCGGTTTATCGCTCTTTTTCTTGGAAATCGGATCTGCTGGAAGCTTGAATCTACGGTTAATTTGATATTTCAAGCGGAGAAGGGCATCAATCCCCGTACCTCCGAGTCCGATAATTAAAATAGGATTATCAATTGTATCAACTCTGATCTTATCGCTTACGATCCCTCCGCCGAGTGATACGTCTAATTGTTGGATATGCTCTCTAACTACTGGTTTCATAGATATGACCTCCTAAGGGTTCGTTTAGCTGTTTACTGAAATAAACTCCAGTAAAATGGTTTTGTCCACACTGGCTAACGGGATCGTCAGACGATCACCATTTTTTAGTTCAAGACCGTTGCCTGTGTCTACAGCCCGTCCGGATTTTTCAATCGTAATCTCGGGGGTACTGCGCACAATAATACGATCCTGATTGGCTGGTGTGAACACGACCTTGTCGGTTCCAGCAAATTCCGGTGCCAGTTGCAGCAACTGGTGCAGATTAAATTTGCCCCGGAAGGTGTTCAGCTTCTTGTATTGCGGATACGTTTTTTCGCCGGTGTTCTCATCCCGGATTTCCAGTACGATTTGACCGACAAAGCCACGGTTGGCCTTTTTGACAGCCTTCCAGATGAAATACGCGGCAACCAGCAGAACGAGCAGTCCCAGCCCTAAAAGAATGAGTGGCATTAACTTGGACTTTTCAGCAGGTGTTGTTGGCTGCGTCGTGCCCGTATTCGTACCGCTCGTCGCCCCTGCTTTAGCACTGATGGTTACAGGCTGTGTTTCACGGTAAAAGCTCTTCTCCTCTGCTCTAACGGTTAGTTCGTAGTCATGCTCATCTGGAATCGTATAGGAACCGGTAAAAGAATCCCCTGCATTGGTTAACGGCACCTCATTCGTTGTACCGGAATCCAGATCCTTGACCTTCAGAACAGCATTCATATTCGCATATAATTCCTGATCCTGGAGCTGCTGGCTATTGCTTGTCAGGTAGGAACGAATTTGAACTGCATCGCCTTTTTTGTATGATTTGGCTGACGGTGCGTCCATTTTCAGCTCCAGATCATAGTTAAACACCAGATTAATATCAATCTGATCCTGCTGGACTCCCTTGACTTGGAGCTTCCAGTCACCAGCCACAGGCTTAAGCAGTTTAATCAGCGAGTAGCTTTTGGACTTGGACAGCAGCACATCGCTCGAAGGAATTGGCTTGGTGTTGCCCGACGGGTCTATCAGTCTCGCATCCACCGGTTTTGAGGACATGATCGAAATGTTAGCCTCCAGCACACTATCGTTCGGTACGGTTACCGTTACATCCTGATAGTCGCCGTTTGCCGTAATGGACTGCAAAGGCACCACTTTCAACTTCAAATTGCTGGCGAAAATTTCACTCAAAATCTTCGGCAGGTCATCCGCTGAGCTTGTAATAAAAGATTTGCCGCCCGTTTGCTGCGCTATGTCGGCGAGCTTGTTTTTATTCAGCTTTCCATCTGCATTCAAGCCGATGGTGTAGATTGGAACGCCGCTATTCTTAGCCTCAGCTACAGCCTGTGCCATATCCTGATCGGATTGGCTTTCGGTTCTGCCTGTCGTCTTATTAAAATCGTTGTTACCGTCGGCCAGCATGACGATCATAGGCGCATGTCCAGCTGTTTTACCATCTTGCAAAATGCGGATCGCTTCCTTGACACCCACGGAGGTGTCAGTATACGCCCCCCGGTTCAGTCCGTCAATAAACGTCTTCAGTTCCTGCTTATCCGCTTCGGATGTAATATTAAGCAAGGCTTTCTCGCGCTGTACGACATCCGTATATGCTACAATCCCGACTTTGTCATTTTGGGTCGACAGCATATCAATGAACATTTTCATGGCTTCATTGCCAATTTTCCCAGGATCACTGGTGTTCATCGAATTACTTACATCGACGACCAGCACCGCATCCACCTTAGAAGCAGAGGGTGAAGCGGCATTCGCCATCTGTGGCTGCCATGCCAAAATCGAGGTCATGATCATTGTACATATGATTCCGATGACCAAAAACCATTTTCTGTCTCTACTAAACATCGCTTGTACCCCTTTGCCAGTTAATTCTCATTCTAAATTACAGTTGTACTCCCCTACTATTAAATTATAATGAGTTTTACATGAGCGCCAGCTGAAAATACTGCCCGAATGGTCTGAATCCAACCAAAAAGCCTGTTATACCGCGTGATTTTACCAATATCCTGCAGTAATGATATAATTATACCCCAACAAGGGCAATCGGGCACCAGCCTTCTCCTTTATACGACAAAAATGACAGTAGCGAAACCCGCCCATGTAAAATATTGAAATAAAAATCCAAGTAGAAAGAGGAAGTACACTATGATCTCATACGGATGTCTGGCGATTATGTTTCTTTTTGTCGCCATCAAATCACTAATTTACTATATACATAAAAAACGGGCCCCGTCGATTACACAAATCGACACCGAGCTTCTAGCACTGCTGAACCGGAGAAGTGAACGCAATGAATAGTTCCAAACAAGCTGTACAATTTCGCCCATTTACCCGCACAGAGCACGCCTTCCAAAAGCTAAGAGTCTGCAAGCGTTGTGGGCAATTTACCGCCCTTTGGGAAGAAAAGTGCACATCATGTGGTCGGGATACACTAGTTCCTGTAGAGCAATATGCCAGACTCAGAGCCAAACGTTATTTTCGTAAAGACCTTGCTGTCAGTGTCATATTGCTGGCCGCTACTGTCTTTTTCGGCCACTCACCGCAACAAATGCTTTTGTGCGGTATCGTCGGTGCGCTTCTTCTGCTGCCCTTAGTGCTTCTACAGCAGGGTATTTATCCTTATGAACAGCGTAGGCAGCTTATACGTCTGTTCAGAGGTCGTATAGAGCAGATCCAGGAAGGACTAAACATTAATCATAAAAACGCGGTTGCCCTGCGGCAACTCAGTGAGCGTGTCTCCTATGAAATGCTGCGTGAGATGGCTGTACTCATTCACAATGATCGGATAAGGCTCCAGCAGGTCGCCCTGCTGCAATCTTTCGTTCTCCGCAAAGACATGGAATTAACGCTCGATCCCCTCCTGATCAAGAGCTTCGAGCCGCTTATGGTCAGATATATCGGAGAGATTGCCAGACTCAATCGTGAGCTGATCAAGGACCGGACATTCCGATACGTAGTCTTTTATGAGCGCCGTATTCTGGAATTGGCAGGGGGCGAAGATATTCTCGTCCGCGTAGCCAGTGCAGCTGTCCGTAAAAAGCGCTACGTAGTCACCCATGCCGCTTTCATTTCCAGATATGTACGCAAACTGCCAAAGGAACGAGTCCAGCGTTTATATCATATCATTCAAGAGAATCCGTTAGAACCCTTTGGAGATTTGGCCGATGAAGTAAAGATCATGTACCTGATGGAGCAATATAAAAGCTAAGCTGCCACAATACCCTTCTTTATATGACGTCATCTCGATCACAAATCACTGCAATGAACCAGCAAAAAACCGTCAGGATCGCCAACGTGCCTGAAGTGCACCCCTTAGAATAGACATTGGAATAACCCCCTGGTTTATCCGATGAATTTCTAGGGGGTGCATTTTTATGCCAGCGAAAAAAGGACAGAAGTTTAAAGAGTATACGTTTGAAACCAAAGTAGAGGCCATACGGCTTCATATCGAAGAAGGTTGGACATATCGTAAACTCATGGAGAAGTTCGGTATTGCAGATCGACATCGGTTGAAAGAATGGATGCGGAAGTACAAGGAACTCGGTGAATTCGGACTTATGGACCAACGAGAACGACGGAAGGAATATATGGACCAGGACAGGTACGTCCAAAAGTTAAAACGGGAAAATGATATGCTAAAAAAGTGTTTGGAAATCTGGATGCAGGAGATGAGGCGCACAAGTATGTAACGATTGAGAAGGCCGCTAAAGAGTATCCAGTTAGCGAACTCTGTAAGCTGTTTAAGGTCTCTAGAAGTGGATATTACGCCTTCTTAAAACGGAGAGAAACAGATCGAGATCGGGACGCGAAAGCACTTGTGAAGAAAGTGTATGAGCAGTATAACGGAGTCTACGGCTACCGTCAAATCCAACTATTTTTGCAGCACGATCATGGAGTCTGGATGAATCATAAAAAGGTACTTCGGCTCATGCAGGTCTTGGGAATCCGCTCACAAATTCGTCGGAAGCATCGCTGCAATTATGCTTCTTCTACGGAAGGTCGTGTGGCGAAAAATCCGCTAAAACAGGATTTCAAGGCTGACAAACCAAATCAAAAATGGGTCACAGATATCACGCAATATCGAGTGGGTGATTGCTGGCTATATCTGTCTGCGATTAAAGACTTGTTCAATAACGAAATTATCGCGTACCAGATGAGCCATAGAAATGATAACGAACTGGTTTTACAGACGTTTCGACAAGCCTGGAAACAGCAAAAAGACGTGACTGGCCTCATCGTTCACAGCGACCAGGGATTCCAGTACACGTCCCATGCGTACCATGACATGCTGCCAAAGGTTGGCGCCCGAATCAGCATGTCTCGCCGAGGCAATTGTTATGATAATGCCTCGATGGAGAGCTTCTTCTCGCATCTCAAAACGGAAGGGCTCTACCCCTATGATATCCGAAATATGGATGAGGTACAAAGGAGAATAAAAGAATATATCCAATTTTACAACCAATGTCGACCACAACGAAAGTTAAATAAGCTGCCTCCGAAAGAGTATCGGAAGCAGCTTATAGCCTAGGGGCTTTTTTCAGTGTCTATAAAATGGGGGCTTGACCAGCCTCCAGACGGTTTTTTTTAATTATAGATTATTATAACATTATTATCTTTTTTATTGGCCTTGCAGTTTTTGCTGCGCATGTCTAATGGAAGTGAAGTTAAGAGCACGCACTCCCTTGCTATCATACACAATGATCTCTTTATTTAAATACGGGTGTAGACCATTAAAATATCCAGGCATAATTAGTCTGCGCATAAATAGGTTTTTACCCAGTATACGGGGTGAATTGGTCGCTACAACAAGCATTTGCTGGGTTGCAGACCATGGGCTAGGTTGAATATATGACAGACAATACTCGCCTGCCGTAAAGTCGTCGCCCAATGTATACCCTTCCTCCGTACATGTAATTTGCAGATCGGCCTGGTGCTTTTGAAGCAGCTCATGTCTGGACAAGCCCGAAGTGATACAAATCACGTTGCTATCAGCCAGTGCTTCCTCCGTAATATCATTAGAAGACACCACGGGATAATGAACACCGATATACGGATTCCAAGTTGCTGTTCGTGGGCTAGCCAAGGCGTTCGCCGTCCGTCTCACCGCCTGCTCTTCCTCCGGTGTAGCATAGCTGGATGGAAGGACAATGTGAAGACGATCCATATAAACGTCAAGCACACCCATACCGTGGCTCAAAACGTTTCTTCCCACGCTTTTCGAGCCCACCGTTTTCATTTTGGCATCCGATTCTTTTGTAAAGCATCCACTGCTTTCTTCCTCCCGTTCGGCAATCAAACGGTATTCAGGTGAGGGGCGTTTATGTGACTGTGTTTTAACAAAGCGAAAGCGGCTGTATTCCCGCAAGTCCAACACGAAAATACGGGCTCCGATACGAACCTGGGCCAGCTCCAAGGGCATGACCTCTTGAGAAAGATGAATGATAAATTCTTCGGCGTGAACCGCCTCGATATCCAACTCACCTGTGGCACTCATTTCACCGTACAACTCAGCATATTCCTCATTTTCATCCATTCGCGTCAGTTCCAGCCAGTAAGCCCGGTTATGTCTCCCCCGTTCCGTCCGATAGGCAATACGCTGAGGTACGACATCTCTTTTCCATTGCATAAGCCAACCCAGTACGCCGTCCAGAAGTCTCAGCTCATGCGTATCCCAGTGATTAGACTGCCGCTCTACAACACCTCTAAAATGATCAGATAGAAGCTCTGTTACAGGGGCTGTGTATGCTTGTGCAAATAAGTAATCCTGATCTCCGCATACATTCAATATTGGCATATTCAACAGATTTATCAGATGCTTAGGATGTGGCGCTCCAGAGATAACCGCAATAGCCGCAAACCGAGAAGGATAAGCCTGTGCCATCGCCCAAGCAGCGTATGCTCCGTTCGAATAACCCGTCAGATAGACCCGATCTTCGTCCACTCGATACGCTTGCAGTATGACATCCAGCCCCTCCAAAAAAGCAGCTTCTCCAATATAACTGCCCAACGTTACACCACGGCACGAAAAAGTAACGAATATAGCTTCCTCTTCCCAGCCTTGCCCAAAACCTCGATTCTGAAAATCCGGCAAACCCAGCTCATATCGCTTGCCTGGCATCAGGACGATCAGAGGATACTGTCGGTCAGTCGAGTAGCTTCTAGGAAGCTGAATGGTATAGCGTTGCAAACTATTGTCCAAACGGGAGACAAAAAATCCTTCCCCAATTCCGTCATTAGACAAAAAAATGTGTTCTTCTTGAAGTAAGGATGGGGGCTGTGACTGTTCGGTATGTCCATTTGTGAAGATCTGTTTTAGTAGCTTGATATATTCACGCACAATCCGGTAATCCCAGATTTCAAAAGGATCTTCCGGCAAATCCGTTAACCTTTTTAATTCCTCAAGCAGGCCCTCTATTTGTATTTTCTGCGCAGAAGGAAGAATATCTATAGCGCGGGCTTGAATGTACCGGTCATACTCTTCCTGCAAGCCCTCCACGACGACTGACAAAGGCCGCACAAGTGCCGAATACACAAAACGATGCTCCACAGCCTCATGATCCCGATATGTAACGGTGAAGTGCAGCATTCCCGTATTCCTGGCCTTTTCCTGATCCCAGTCATAGCTTTGCTCCTGCTCCCAATGTGCTGGAAAGCGATCCAGCTTTATGCCTTCATCATTCGTTACCTCGACCCATAACGTTTGATCTAAGGGAAGATCTATCCGATCCTTACGCAGTAGATAAAATAAGATCGGGCTGTCTTCACCCTCCCTGCCAGCACTTTTCTCAACCTCTAGCCATGCCATATGAAAACGTATATTACGCTCTACAAATTCACGATGCAGTTCTGCCACATCTGGTTCGTCGCATACCTGATTTCCACTGATACGAATAGAGCGGGCCTCCTCAGGAATAAACGCAGCAATGATAACTACCGTGTGATCGCCTTCCTCCAGATACAAGCGAAAAGGACCGGATTCCGCATATACCAGTGTGCCATCTATCCAAATTTGTCCCGTTCCTTCAAAGGGTCTGAAAATCACTTCCTGTGCAACCATACAACGAAGATTTGAAACCAGCAAAAGCCTTTCTTGTTCGGCCAAAGGCGGAAAAACACCTAGATTCAGTTCCGCAGTCCGAGGGTCTAGCTCGGTCAGTAATCGGCACGCTGCCTTTCCTCCGGCTGAAAGCTCTATTCCTTCTTCACCACAAGCCTTTTCCAAATTCCAATTCTCATGGGCAAAATAATTGGACCATTCCCTGCCCACACCGCAATTTTCCGGGAGCATGACCGGACCGACTGCATAAGCAGACCTCAGACGTACCGGATGATCCGACAGCACAGTTGTTGCTTTTTCCAGATGTGTGAACCTCATAACATTCCCCCTCCAGGTTTTTGTTTCCTCAGAGACGTAGTCGCGGTTATATATCCCGTTTAACATTCAATTGAACTATATAAAACTATTCGTTATTACATCTACGTACTCCTCTGTTCTTCTCAAAAAAGTAGCTATGATAAAAAAACAAAAAAAAGAGGCAGCCTCAGCTACCTCTCTTGATCATTACACTTATTTTCTTACAATGCTGCCTGTAAGTCTTCGATCAAATCTTCCAGATCTTCGATCCCAACCGAAATCCGCACCAAACCTTCGGTAATGCCTAACTCTGCACGACGTTCTACCGGAATAGAGGCGTGCGTCATACGTGCCGGAACGCTAATCAGACTTTCAACCGCTCCCAAGCTTTCAGCTAGTGTAAAATATTTTACCTTTTTCAGAAGTGCAACCGCGTTAGCGTCACTACCTACATCAAAGGAAATGATACCGCCAAAGCCTTCAGCCTGGGTTTTGGACAGTTCATGTTGTGCATGGCTTTCCAGTCCAGGGTAGTACACTTTGCTAACCTTCGGATGTTTTTCCAAAAAGGCTGCAATTTCCTTCGCATTTTGCTCAATCGCTTCCATACGCAGACCCAATGTTTTAATACCGCGGATCAATAACCAAGAATCCTGCGGGCCGAGAATAGCACCAATGGCGTTTTGCAGAAAATGCAGTTGTTCTCCCAGCTCGTCGCTGTTCACAACAGCCAGACCGGCTACAACATCGCTGTGGCCGCCCAAATACTTGGTAGCAGAGTGAATGACGATATCAGCCCCAAGTGTAATTGGCGTCTGCCAATAAGGGGTAGCAAATGTGTTGTCGACGATCAGTAAAAGATCATGTTTTTTTACAAGCTCCGAAACAGCACGGATATCAGTAACCTTCAAAAGCGGGTTCGTTGGCGTTTCGACATACAATGCCTTCGTATTCGGACGAATTGCTTTGGAGATGGCTTCCAGGTCAGTCGTATCCACAAATGTGGATTCAATTCCGATACGGCTGAGCACTTTGCTTACAATACGGTAGGTGCCTCCGTATACATCATCGGTCAGCAAAATATGATCCCCTGCGTTAAACAGTGAAAATACCGCATGAATGGCTGCCATACCCGAACCGAAAGCAAAACCACGCTTTCCTTCCTCCAGATCCTTGATCAGCTCCTCCAGAGCAAACCGGGTCGGATTGCCTGTACGCGAATATTCGTATCCCTTATGGACGCCAATTTCCTCTTGCTCATAAGTGCTTACCTGATAAATAGGAACGTTAACCGCGCCTGTATGGGGATCGGTAGGAAGCCCGCCGTGAATCAGTTTTGTTTTGCGTTTCATTTTATATCCCGCCTTCATATATTTTTTTGCTCAGATAACGTTCGCTGCTATCCGGGAAAATGGTAACAATATGTGCGCCATCCGGTGCATTTTCTGCTTCCAGTAAAGCGGCATGTAAAGCAGACCCTGAAGAACTGCCAACGAGAAGACCTTCACGTGCAGCCAGTTCCTTGACACGGTCAAAAGCATCGACATCGCTAATGGTGTGAATGGCATTGAAATATCCTTTATCCACAAATTCAGGGATTAATTCCATGCCAATTCCTTCCGTTTTATGTGGGCCTGACTCGCCGCCATTCAAAATGGACCCTTCTGGCTCCACGATGACCGTTTTAAGGGCTGCATTTTGTTCCTTAAGGTAACGCGAGGTTCCCATAAACGTTCCCCCCGAGCCTGCACCTGCCACAAATACGTCCACTTTGCCGTCCAGATCGTTCCATATTTCAGGTCCCATTGTCGTATAGTATGCCTCGGGATTATCCGGATTACTGAATTGCCGTGGCAAGTATGCATCTTTTATTTCAGCAGCTAATTCTTTTGTTTTTTCGATAGCTCCTTTCATCCCCTCACTTGTCGGGGTATGAACGATGCGTGCTCCCAATGCCTTCATCAGGTCCTGCTTCTCTTGGCTGAACTTCTCAGGCACAGCAAAAATAACCGAGATATTATAATGAAGCGCTGCCATCGCAAGACCAATACCTGCGTTGCCTGCTGTTGCTTCAATTAATGTCCCCCCTGGCTTCAGCTGACCTGTTTTTAATGCTTTTTCAATTAGAGCCTTCCCCACCCGATCCTTAACGCTGCCGCCGGGATTCATAAACTCCAGCTTCGCAAACAGGCGAATTCCTCTCGGTAGAGAATAGCTGTTCAGCTCCACTAATGGCGTGCGTCCGATGAGTTCAAGGGTATTTTGATATACATTCATAATTTCAAGCTCCTTTTAATGGCGAATCCAAAATAAACCAATGGTCAAAAATTAACGCCTATTGTCGGAGAAGTTCGCTATCATCTCCGAGAAAACACAGTAATACGGTAAGTATTGATGCAATAAGATTTTATGTGTATTTGAAGCTTTTGTCAAATGGACCAGTCACAATACCCACACCCCCTGCCTACTTGCTCGATATGATAGAGAAGATGTCACAAAATGTCCTTGTGCAACATAAGGAGGAGTTCATATATGGGAAAGCAATTTCTGAAGATAGCTGCCGTATATTTTGCTCTTAGTGTGCTGCTTAGTGTAATTATTGGCGTGTCGGGTGATCACAGCCTATCCAATGTTCAGTCTCATACCCATTTGTTGGGTTGGATGGCACTTGGAATAATAGGTCTGATCTATGTGACCTTTCCTGCACTTTCAGTTACTATTTTGGCACATATCCATTTTTGGATGCATAATATCGGTCTGCCCGTGTTGATATTGGCGATTATAGGTGAAAATTACAAAGTTCCAGAGGCTGGAGTTTGGATCGTCATAGGATGGGTGTTACTCGCGGGGGGGACTATGCTGTTTATGGTGAATGTGTGGGATAGACTGCGCTAAAGCAAATAAGTTCTCTTCAATGGCCATAAAAATAAGGAGCCTGATCATGTCAGGACTCCTTGATATCTTCATTATATGTTAGCTATATACCAGCTTTGCTAGCTAAGTGTTCTATACTATTACTTCACTGTTTCATCCTGTACATGTTCTTTACAGAAGGTCTCAACAGCTTGCAACTCATCATCTTCAAGTTCAAGATCAATGTAACGATTCGTTACTTTTTCAATTAATTCATACTTTAGCAGTCCCGTCTTTTCTTCGTCTACTAAATAAAGACAACGGATATACAGTCCGTTTTCAGTGTATAGCTCGTCGTCCTCCTCTACCTCTACATCAATGATAAATTCATAACGCTGTCCAGTCAAAATACCAAAAGCATCTTTAATCTGATCTACTGTGTACGTTGTAAAGTTCAACATGTTTTTATTCCCCCCGGGTTTCCTTCAATTACGGTGCATTCTACGCCCGCAGGCAGTAGTTGTTCAACTTGTGTACGTACTTCTTGACGACTCAAATCCTGGCCCATGATGGATATCCAGCCCCGATCATTACGCGAGCGAATTAAACGCCCTATGCCTTGTCTGAGTCTAAGTGCCATGTGAGGCATATCTATCTGAATAAACGGATCTGCTGCATCCTTGCGCAGAGCCGTAAAAACCGGATCATTCGGAGGAAATGGCAGTGACCAGATAATGACGTGCGACAGAGAAGGTCCAGGAATATCCAATCCTTCCCATAATGTAACAGCGCACAACACACTTTCCTCATCATTCTGAAAAGCTGAGATCAGATGGCTGATTTCAGCCGAACCTTCGTACAGAAAACGATAAGCAGACGCCTCCGGGTAGGCAACGAGACCCGTCTGGAATGCAGCCAGTTCTTCCTGTGAAGGAAACAGGATAAGCGCTCTTCCCTGTGATTTCTCCAGCAGTGCCAGTGCTCTCGGGATTGGATCATCCCCCGCTTGCAACGGGTACAGTGCAGCTTGCATCTGATCGCTGTAGTCATAAGGTGAAGCAACAGAAAACGTTAGCGGATTTTCAATACCGAGACTCTGCGCCATATAGTCAAAAGAGCTTTCTACGGAAAGTGTAGCTGAAGAGAATACGATCGGTATATGCTGCGCAAATACTCGTTCTTTGAGAATCTCTTTTACCATCTTCGGCATAACCACAAGCGTTAATCCATCCTGATCCTCCATCACCCACGAAATGAGAAGTTCAGGACGCTTAAACAAAGCCAACGCGGTTTGAATCATTTCCAAATGTTCTTCCACAATTTTGACTTGATACTCATCCAAAGAGAATAGCCCGCTTTCAAATACAAGCTCTTCTTCGATCGTGCCGATCAGTTCACCAAAGCGGTTTACCTCTCTAATCAGTGACTCATTCAGAATGAACTCCTTGCGATTAGAACCCTGTACAGGCTGACTGTTCTTATCAAGCGCAGCGAACAAAGCCTCACTTTGGGAGATCGCATCTTCGATCGTCATTGCCAAAGATTCCCGTACTTCTCCCTCCAGCAATCGGGTAATTATAGATTCAAACTGAGCGTGCTTAAGCTTGTAGGTAAGCGCATTTTGTGCCGCTGTCTCCAGCAAATGCCCTTCGTCAAAGACAACAGAGCTGTGCTCCGGCAGCAACGGCAGCTGACCCTCGCGCTTTCTCGCTTCGTAGGTCCATACATGCTCCATATAAAAGTCATGAGAGCAGATGACCAGATCTGCCGCTTTACGGTAATGATCACGAGACAACGTCTGACCGCAACGATGCCGCTGATGGCAAACGAGACAGTCTTGAAATACATCCCATCCGAGTCTGCTCCACTGTCCATCTGTTAGCTCGGGATATTCCTTTCGGTTCCCGTAAGGAGTAAAGGATTGTAACGTATCTGGAAAATGAACAAAATCCGGCAGTTCCAGATAAATATCACGGAAAACATCTGCGTCCTCATCCAGTCCGCCTCGCACCTCATCCAGCTTATTCAGACAAATATACTGATCCGGCGACTTCCCCAATCTGGCATCAATCGTCAGATTCAAATGCTGTGCCAGCTTGGCAATATCCCCTTCCGGCTTTACCAATTGTTCAATTAACGATTCGTCCGCACAGGCGATAATCGCCGGTTTTCTCATGTATCGGGCATATGCAATAGCGTACAGCAGGTATACGAGCGTTTTACCAGTGCCCACACCTGCTTCTGCAAAAATGGTCTTTTTTTCCTTATAGGCACGTTCTAGCTGGAATGCCATATAAATTTGTTCATCCCGAACCTCAAAGCCGACTTCAGGCAAAACTTCATAAAATACATCCGCAATCCAGTCACTTGCCTGCTCAATAAACGGCTTGGACGGATCAAAGGCAAAAGGGTAAGTAGTCAATCGGGCTGTGCCTCCAATTCGTTCATAATGTGCATCCTTTCATTATAACGCAAAACAAGCTAAAAAGAACATGAAAACTGTAAGAACAGCTTACATTTTTTATTTCGCTATAAGAATCCCTTTAAAATAAAGGGACATACTTTTGTCTGAGTGAGACGCTACGTGTAGCATTTGATCCTACGATCGCTGTTGCCCCAGGATTCTCAGATTTTCATAAACCTTTTAAAAGGTAAGAATCCCATGGCAAAGGCGAACGCTACGCTTCTCCATATTCAAATCCTCCACTACGCTGCACACCACCGTAGTATCGTTATTTTATAAATGAAAAATGTCTTGCTTTCCTGACAAAAAAAGTAAAACACCATAACAAAATGAAAAAACAAATAACCACCTAATGTATTGCAAGCATTAGCTGGTTTCTTGTTAATTGAAGAATATACATTAAACAGAAGCTTTGGTGATCTCCTCTAATACTTACAGAAAAGACGATTGCTGCCCATATCGCTGCAATTCTTTTTTATGTACAACAAAGGTGTTGGTACAAAGATCGTGGAGTCCCTGTTTTTTAGCAGTAAAAGCAACCACAATATAAATAATATGAGCAATTACAAAAGAAATAGCCTTAATCCAATAACGCCCTGAGGCGTGTAAAAATCCAAGACGTTTTCCTTCCTTGTCCACGACAACCAAAGAGAACGCAAGCTTACCCGGTGTAGCCTGTACTTTCGATGATTCCCATAAACCACAATACAGCCATGGTAGCACGAGCCAAAAAATCAGCGGCATCCAAATTAAAAACTCTAATATGAAGCCAGTCTCCTCTATGCCCAGTAGGTCTGGAGTAATAGAAAGCATACTCCCTACTAAAATGACTAATAAAGTCATGATGATCAGATCAATCAAAAACGCTGCTGTTCTTATCCAAAATCCTCCGTATATTCTTTTTGTACTATCGCTCATTGCTGTCATGATATGTATAACTCCTTTTGCAAATGAGACTTAAAAATCCAGTTTATCCCTTTATCCAAGAAGGTATCATACGGTTACCCACCTATATTGTCAATTTACGAGCAAATGCTCTTAAACAAGTAAAAGGACCTATTTCCATGCATCAAAATGAAAATTTTCATAGGAATTAAGAGCTTATATACAATGATTTTTCTCTGATTGGGCACAAAATAAGCGCAGCTATGATCTCTTAACTACCCATAAGTAGTACTTTGGCATCGAAATAAATCCAGCCTTTTCATGCATAAAAAAACAGCGTATATGTAAATGAAATTACACACACGCTGTCTCACAATTCATTCCGTAAATCTGACTAATTATAGGACGATTAAAAATGAGTTCGTTCTTGCACGCTTATACACTATATTTTTTTGCATTCAACACTAAACAAACCTTCTTCACCGCGCAGCTTTGCCAATGCCTCGACAAAGAAATAATCGCCATAGATAATGGGAACGTTGATGTATTTTTGCTCAGGATAATGTACGGTCCCGTTCAACAGCAATCCCTCATGCTCCTCGCCCCACGCTGTACACGTATGATGCAAGCCCTCGAGGATAGATTCTGCAGCTTCTGTAAAATGCTCCGCACGCGCCGAATATTTTGCTAGCTCCAGCAAACCACTGGCCGCAATTGCCGCAGCCGATGAATCCCATGCCCCGCGGTGCTCTTCCTCTGCTCTAAAATCCCACACAGGCAGGCAAGCATCACCCAGCTGGGATAGAAAAAAATCAGCCGTGTTCTCGGCCACCTTCAAATAACGCGAATCGCGCGTGTACCCGTACGAAAGCGTAAAACCATACAAAGCCCAAGCCGTGCCGCGTGCCCAGGCAGAACCGGGAGCAAATCCCTGTCCGCCATGCTCGGCGACCTTTTTTCCAATCTCCGGATCGAATTCGACTACATGTGCGATAGAGCCGTCCGAACGGACAAATTCACGTGCTATGGTATCTGTATGCTGCACAGCGAGAGCGGCAAAACGTGGATCTCCACTTTCCTCCGAAGCCCAATAAAGCAAGGGTAGATTCATCATACTGTCTATAATCGCAACGCCCCGTGTATCCATGCCCTTCGAGGGAAAGTTCCACGCGCGAATAAAACGGCCATTCACGTTAAAACGGGCAGCCAGCAGATTGGCAGCCAACAACCCACGTCTTCTGGACTCTGAATCTCCGGTCAGCCGATGGGCGGCCACACCGCTGAGCAGCCAAATAAAGCCAAGATCATGGTCTACAGCTTCGCTATTATAGAGTATTTTTTCCAAACGACCCTCGCACCGCTGTGCAATCCCGGCAGCCACACTGTCAGGACGCGCCCGATTGACTAGCCATAGCAGCCCCGGATAAAAACCTGCTGTCCACCACGCTTCTTCACGATTATCATAACGTCCACCCTCAGCAACATGTGGAAAAGCATCTCCCAGTCTTGCCGCCAAGGCAAGCGTCTTATCCAAAGCCAGCTCCCACGATTGCTCCAGCCACGCTTCTACTTTTGTCATTTCTTTTTCCTCTCCTTTTTCCACGTGTTAAATCATATTTATGGCTCTAGCTCTATCTATTCAGGTAACCGAATGATAAAGGAAATGCGATTACTTTCACATTCCAGACGCGCTCCCTTAAGTAAACCATTCCGACAGGCCACAGAAGCTAATTCTTCCGGCCATACCACGCTCGTTCCTTCCGTCGTCGGGATGACTTCGAGGCTTGCACCTGCGTATTCTACTCGAATGCTTTCCGTTTCTTTCCCGGCTGACATGACATGATGAATAACGCTGCGCTCCCGACCGTCATACGCCATTAAGGGAATAAGCGCCCCTACATTCTGAATATTGCCTTGAAGCTCATACGCCACTTCAATTTTGCCGGGTACCTGACGATAATGCGTTCGGATTTCCCTCACTCCCGGGAATGGGCCTTTCCACAGGAGTGTAAAATCCGTTGCTCCGTCAGACGCTGAGCTTTGTTCCATCTGTACGGTTCCTCCACCATCCTGCGGGTCAATCCCTCCATCCCGGTCGAACTCCAGCGTACCGGGAATACCTTCCGACAAGCTGTGCCACTTTCCGTCCTCCGTTTGCCAGGCCGGGGTATAGCTTAGCGGGAAAATATCTCCCTCCGCGAAGCCTGTAAAGCCACGGTCTGCATGACCTGCTGAGGACGGACCGATCAGCGACGGCAACGCAGACTGCTGAATTCGCACGATGCCCGGAACATTGTACGGATCGTTGACCGATGTTTGCACAAGCATTTGCTGCCCCTCTACGGCTGCAATGACAGTCTGGAACCAACCGTCCGTTGCCAACACCCGGCTGCCGATCTCCGCCGGGATGAAGGTTGGGGAAATGCGATCCATCTCCTCACCATGTAGAAGGGTGTGGGCCAGCACAGCCGTCGTCCACAGACTGTAGCAGGTATGATTCGAGTACACCTCAAAGCCATGCCGTGCCTCGGACGAATAATGGTTGCGGACGATATGCAGCTTGCCGTCATCGGTCTGCCAGCGGCTAATCGCTTGCCAGCATAGATCTGCTGCCCGTCGGAACGCACCTGCGAGCCCATGCTCTCCTGCTGTAAAAGCCTGCTGAGCATGTGTTGTAAAGACAAAGGCCGCGGCCGCTTCGTTCCACTGATGCTGCGCGCTTCTTCCACGCGGCGGAATTTCCCCGTGCGGGGATAGCGCCAGCAATGTGCTGAGCGCTCCCCTGCGAAGGTGGTCACGCAGTTCGAGTGCGCAGCTGCCATCATATCCGTTCTCCAGCATCACGCCCAAATGAAAACGTGTAACGATATCGTAGGCAAATGGGCTATTGGGCCGATCCAGCGGTCCATCCTGATACAGGCCCAACCCGGTAAAACGAGGCAAATGGTAGCTGCGGATATACGTCTCCATCCATTCCGAATCGGCTGCAATTCCTTCCGCTGCACGCAAAAACTCGCCGGAAATCATAATCGCATTCCAGTTGATCATCCGGTTCGGATTTTTCATTTTACTCATCGTAAAAATGTAGGTCTGCTCCGGCTGAATCCTGCTCAGTTGCTGTTTCCAAGCCGTGGCTTGCTCTGGCAGCAGATTTTTAAGGAGCCGATACGCGCCCATTATCATAATTGGAAAAAAGTCTGGGTGGTGATCTGGAGCTTTTTCCTCCACTACACAAGCTATGCTATGCGTCAAGGCCGCAGCAGCAGATTCCAGTAAATCATGCCGGCCTTCTTTGACCAACACCGTCGCTGCCAACGCATAGGACGGGGTGGAGTAGTACCGTTCACTTTCAGAATGGGGGTCAATGATAGCTCCGGTATCATCCTGATGCAGGGCATATGCGCGAACCAGCTTTTCCAGCACGGCCAGCTTACGTTGGTGAGTCCATCCGTCATTCACTCGATTGGGCGCGCTTTCCACCTGTTCTATAAATCTCTCCAGCTCCGTCTGCCAAGGGTACACGCTGCCTGTCTGCAGCTTATTCATCCTGTCTGCCTCCCATTCAAAATGAAAATTAATGTATGGTAAAAAACAGATTGCAATCTACGCTTGCAGAATCGCTCCAGTGATTGGAGTCTAGTTGCAGCGATGTTTTATAAAACACAAAGGGAGCTCCGTCATAATCTATGTGCTTCACAGCCTCCAACCCCGCCCGCAGCACGCCGGCATCATAATCTAGCCTGACGACTGCGTTCGCTCCCTTCCATTCTACGAAGCCTGTTCCCAGATTAGGCTGAATACAACTGATGAAAAACTCCTCCACATCCCATGACTTCATGCTCACGCCAGACGTTTCAAACTCAAAATGATCGGTGACGGTAAGCCTTGCCCCCTCGTTTCCCTCCAGCACATTCCATATAAAGGAGCGGGTGAAGACCGCCAATTCTTTTACGGGATAAGCAGATGTCAAATCAAGCTTAAGCCTTGTGCCCGTCTGTACCTCCTTCTGCTCATCCAAAGCAATATCCAGCACAGCCGCCTTTGCCTGTGCTCCCGATTGCTGCATAGTCCCATTGATGACAGGCACGGAATGACCGCCGGAGGAGATATTGATAATCGACTCTCGTCCCGATGAAAAATAGGCTTTCGTGTACAAGCCTGCTCCCAGATCACACAATATATTTTCGCCACCGCCATGAAGGATGAAATGTCCAAGATCGTTATGATTGTGCGGTTCATTGTTATGCCCAGCCTTCGCTGAAAAAGCAAGCATGACACCTGGTTCACCCTTTTGGCTTCCGGGTCCACTATGGCTGGAACTGCGGCTGCGGCACATCAGCCAACCGAGTTGCGGCAAATAATTAGCAACGGTCTCACCGCTCCCAAATGCCAAAGAATTCGTCCAAACCAGGTTACGCAATACATGAGCCCAGCGGCGACAGGGGTCTTCCAACAGACCAGGTACGCGGAAAGGGAGTGTAGATGGTCGTTCTTGCAATGAATTCAACTGAGAGATGAGTCCGGAAGGCAATCGTTCAGTTTCACTACTGTCCGAATAATTAGCGAAAATTCCATTCGACAGATGAACCCGCTCCCCAAAGGCTGCAATTTGCCTAATCTTTTTCGAGTTCAGAATATCCACAGCTCCCTCGGTAAACTCACGCAGCATATCGGCAAAATAAATGAAATAACCAAAGCCGTACACCCAGTATCCTACGCCTTCGGGGCATCCCCCGTCCTCACTATAGCCTGCCAAAAAACAATCCAGCGCGCCCAGCATACTCTCGATGGCTACCGCTCTGGAAGAGTCATCTTCTACCAGCAGCAGTGCTACAATTCCGCAACCGGAAGCACATACTGCCGACCAGTTATGATCTGCGGTTTCCCATCCAAAATGACGAGGCTTCCAAAAAACAGGTTCCAGTACACGACGTTCGATCTCTTCGTGCACCTGAGCGACCACATGGCTAGCCAGTTGTTCTCCTAGCAGCAATAAAATTTCAACCAGCGTTTGTGCTGTTTCGGACGCGAATAAATCCACCTGCTGCCAAGGCGGTGTTACGGTGTCCTCTTCATTGACATGTGCAGGAAGCGCCCATGTGTACTCACTGCATATGTCCAGCAGACCGCTTTCCACCTCTTTCATCTTTCGAGGCTCCGGCTTGACAACAGCTTCCAGCACTATAGCAACCAGTCGTCCACGCCGTTCAAAGTACACATCCTCATACGGCTTGCGCTCTCCTGTATTAGCAAATTGCCGAAACAGAGACAACGGCAGTTCAGGCCATGATGCTTCCCGATTATCTTTACAGACACGCTCAATATCCATCCAAAGCTCGGCGTATATCGGCTCAGAGACAGTCGTCCGTAGCCTTTTTGTCCAATTACTCCTTAACCGTTGCCTTGCTGAATCCTGCATGCCGCCAGCCAGCGCCTTAACGAGCCGCGAAGCAGGCCAAGCCTCCCTCAGAAGACTCATCTGCATTTCCTCCTCATGAGAAGCATTTGTTTCACCCTCTTTTTTTTGTTAACGCTTTCATTGTATCTAACAATCATTGTAAATTCAAAGGGGTAGCAAAACAATTGAGAAAAAATAAAAGAACCTCTATGCCCCGTTGCCGTGGTCATGGAAGTTCTTGTTTTACACTAGTGCCAATCTCCGTCCAGATTCGCTTTGATCATGTTTTCTAAACTGTGGGTTTCTCTTGTTTCCACTTTCTAATCCCGTCATCCTCCAGAATACCCAGTGCTGCATCTGAGATATTAGGATCACGCAGCAAAGCGTCCTCGACTCTAAATTTAATATCGTCAGCATCTGCCAGCGTCATGCCCGGCGTAAGCTCAATCAACCCTTCCACGTGATAATAGCGTCCCTCCTGTAAAATACGCATTTGATAAATATCAGTAACATGCGTATCTGCGAGAATAATGGAAGCCACACGTTCTTCGATATCAGGAGGAGCAGATACACCGATCAAACCTACCATGTTGTCGTAACCGACCCGGAAAGCAACACCGACCATCAGACAACCGATGAGAATACTTGAAATGCCGTCCAGCAGTTTAAAATCTGTCAGCGATGTGACCACCACTGCTAGCAAAGCGAGTACTCCACCCGTTGTTGCTACCAAATCTTCATAGAACACCAGCCGGGTTGGCGGTGCAGCACGCCCCACATGGCGGAACGCAGAGGTGAAAATGCCTAACCCCTTCGCTTCTACTCTGGATTCATGCAGCACTTCTTTCATCGCTTTGCTCCATACAAATCCGTCCACCACCAGTGACAAAATCAGTACTATAACATTAATCCAAAATCCATGTGTAGATTCAGCCGGATGCTGCAGCAAATGAATGCCTTCCAATGCGGTTTCATAGGCCATAATCGTTACGACAATAACGGCAACCATACAGAACAGGTTAATCACTCGTCCAAAGCCGGTAGGAAAGCGTTTTGTCGGTTTTTTCTCTGCCAGTACACTGCCCGCGAATACAAACATTTGATTCACTGCATCCGCAATGGAATGCATCATCGTAGCAAACATAGAACCGCTGCCTGTCAAGGCAAAAGCAATCCCCTTAATCAAGGCAATGCCGGTATTACCTAACGCCGCCGAGCCCGAGGATTTGTTTCCTTTTTTGACCATACTCCAAAAGGAGTCCTCTTTCTGTTTCACTTCCATCTTGTAGCTCCTCCTGAGGTATACATAATGTGATATATCATCGTTTGTTATGTATTATTTTTAACCCGTCCATATTCTACCTAACCATCTGAGGAGAATCAATACAAACGATAATATTTTCCATGGAAAAGGAATGCCCCATGTCCCTACGACATGAAGCATTCCCGTTACAACCTTCTATCAGACATACCCTCAGGTTAACAACACAGATAATCTCCATGCGCTGACGATTGACATAAGTGCCTATTTACCAGCTTGATTTCGTAATTCCTGGAATTTGACCTTTATGTGCCAACTCGCGGAACGCGATTCGAGACAGCTTGAATTTGCGCAAATATCCTCTAGGTCTGCCTGTCAGCTCGCAACGGCTTTTCATGCGGGTTGGAGATGAGTCACGCGGAAGCTTTTGCAAAGCCTCGTAGTCCCCTTTTGCTTTCAATTCACGTCTCAGATCCGCATATTTAGCTACAATTTCCTGGCGTTTCTTCTCTTTTACGACTTTTGACTTCTTGGCCATGTAAAGCTCCTCCTTGTGATATATGCCAATCATGAAGGTTCACCCTCACTACCGCGAGATGGATGAACACGGATATGGACTTGATTTCACATATTAAATAGTAATAATTACGATTAACATTTAATATAACGTTACTCCAGGTGCGTTGTCAACCCAAGCGGTTTGAATCACAACATTAAAAAGCCGTTGAAACAGTAGAACCGATTCATTGTGGTGAACGGTCTGCCGTTTCAACGGCTTTAAAATTTGTTGACTAGCTCTGTTCATTCAGCCAAATGGCAAGCTACCCAGTGATCTGGACGAGCCTCACGATAGAGTGGAATTTCTTTAGAGCAACGATCGATTGCAAAGGGGCAGCGAGTGTGGAACTTACAGCCCGATGGCGGGTTAACCGGACTTGGAACATCCCCCTTGAGCAAAATTCGTTCTCTTTTCAGCTTCGGCACCGGAATAGGTACAGCCGACAGCAACGCCTTCGTATACGGATGCAACGGATTCCCAAATAGCTCGTCACGCGAAGCCGTTTCGACCATGGAGCCTAAATACATCACGCCAATACGGGAACACAAATGTTCTACCACGCTCAAATCATGCGAGATGAACAAATATGTCAGACCTCGTTCGGCCTGCAATTTGGCGAATAGGTTAATAATCTGCGCCTGTATGGACACATCCAGCGCTGATACCGGCTCATCAGCGATAATTAGATCCGGCTGAAGCGCCAGCGCTCGGGCAATGCCGATCCGTTGGCGTTGACCTCCCGAAAATTCATGGGGAAAACGGTCGATATGATACTCTGACAATCCACATAGCTTGAGCACGTCCAGCACAATCTGCCGGACCTCCTCCTTCGTTGCTATACCGTGATCCAGTAACGCCTCACCAATGGCATCACCAATCCGTACACGCGGATTCAGCGAGCTGTACGGGTCTTGAAAGATCAGCTGAATTTTGGGACGAAGTTCCTGCATCCCTTTGGCAGACAGGCTGTGCACATCTACCCCTTTGTATTTTACGGTACCGTCCGTTTTATCCGTCAATCTAACAATCGTGCGGCCCACCGTGCTTTTACCGCTCCCCGATTCCCCTACCAATCCGAAAGTTTCACCCTGACGGATCGTAAAGCTGATATCGTCTACTGCCCGCACATGTCCTGAAGTACGGTTCATAAACCCGGACTTCACCGGAAAGTACGTTTTTAAGCGGTCTATTTCCAACAACGGCTCAGCCATGAACAACCGCCTCCTCATATAACCAGCAGGATGCTTTCTGCTGAGCTGAAACTTCCTTTAATGTAGGATCCTTTACACGACAAATGTCCATGCAATGCCCACAGCGGTCGTGAAAATAACAGAAAGTCGTCAGCTCCAGCGGATTAGGGACCTGCCCGGGAATGGAATACAGTTCCTCTTGGCGCTGATTAAGCACCGGTTTGGATTTTAGTAACCCTTGTGTATAAGGATGCTTGGGATGATTAAACAGCTGTACCACTTCGCCTTCCTCGACGATCTTGCCTGCATACATCACAATGACGTAATCAGCCATTTCGGCGACAACACCCAGATCATGGGTGATTAGCATGAGCGACATATTGGATTGGGCTTTAAATTCACGCAGCATATCCAGGATTTGCGCCTGAATCGTTACATCCAGCGCCGTCGTTGGCTCATCCGCGATAAGCAGCTTGGGACCACAAGAAACAGCAATGGCAATCATAATTCGCTGCAGCATCCCCCCGCTCAGCTCATGCGGATAGCTTTTTAAAATCTGCTCCGGCCGGGATATACCAACCTGTTCGATCAGCTCCAGTGCTCGCTTACGAGCTTCCTTACGGCCCATTTTCAAATGCTCAATCAGTGGTTCGGATAGCTGTTCACCAATGGTCATGACTGGATTCAATGAAGACATCGGCTCCTGAAAGATCATGGATATTTCATGTCCGCGAATCGTGCGCATCTCATTTCTGCTAAGCTCTAGCAGATCGGTTTCCTCAAAGCGGATGCTTCCGCCTGCCACTTTACCACCAGGACTCTGGATCAGACCCATGATGGACATCGCGGTAATACTTTTGCCGCATCCCGATTCACCGACAATGCATACCGTTTCCCCCGGCTTCACACGGAAGCTGATATCATCCACCGCTTTAACCGTTCCTTCTTCTGTATAAAAATGAGTGCTTAAATGTTCAATAGAAAGTAAATTGTCCATGGTGTATGATCACCTACCTCTTATGTTTCGGGTCAAGTACATCCCGCAGCCCGTCACCAAAAATATTAATAGCGATGACTGTAGCAAAAATAGACAGTCCTGGCGGTATCCACAACCACGGTCGTTGCTGAAAATCCAGCACATTGTTAGCGGCATCAATCATATTGCCCCAAGTCGGTGTCGTGGGCAGCACGCCAAGGCCAAAGAAGCTGAGTACAGATTCACTCAAGATAGCTCCGCCAATATTCAATGTAGCGATAACGATCAACAACGGTAAAATATTCGGCAGCAGATGTTTGAACAGCTTTCGACGATTCGAGAGTCCCAGTACCGTCGCGGCTTGCATAAATTCACGTTCCCGCAAACTAAGCATCTGGCCCCTCACCATCCGTGCAATCCCCGGCCAGTTGACTAGACTAAGCATCAACATGACAATATACATCCGCTGATCGGGTGGAACCTTCCAGTCAGATAGCAGCGCGCCCATAATAAATAGCAGGGGCAAACTGGGAATCGTCAGCAGCAAATCAGCAACACGCATAATAATCTGATCCGCAATCCCGCGAAAATATGCGGATATGACCCCCAGCGTAGCCCCCAGAAAGACTGACAATACCATTGAGGCTAAACCCACGGTAAGAGAAATTTGACCTGCTTGCATCACGCGTGTCATCACATCCCGCCCCAGCTTGTCAGTTCCTAACCAGTGATGGATATTGGGCGCCTTGTTCATCATTAATATATTTGTTTTATTATCGGAATAAGGAGAACATAACGGACCGATAAAACAGAGCAAAAACATAAATACCACGACGAGCAGACCAGCCATAGCAAGCTTGTTTCTGAACAGCTGCCGGAGCGCTTGCTGCCACATTGAAGATTTAACAGTTGTTCGCAGTCTGCCGTTGCTCTTGCTCAAATTACTGCTCACGGATGACATTCCTTAGCCCCCTTCTTACACTTTCACACGCGGGTCCGCGATGCGATACAAAATATCGGACAACAGTGTCCCGATCACGCTCAATATGGCAATCAGCATCGTAAAGCCCATAAGTAGCGGATAATCCCGGAGCGAAAAGGATTGCATGTACAACTGACCGATTCCTGGCCAATTAAAAATCTTTTCAATAATCAGGGACCCGCCAAACAGCGCAGGTAATTCGAAGCCAACGAGCGTAATGGCAGGCAGCAATGCATTTCTCAATGCGTGCGTAAAAAGTACCTTTCTTTCCTTTAAGCCCTTTGCACGGGCTGTGCGTATATAATCCTGCTGGATCACGTCGATCATATTGCTACGGAAGTAGCGGGTCAACGACCCCAGTCCCAGCAGCGTCATAACGATCACTGGCAAGGTCATATGCTGGAGAACCTCCTTCACATATTCCATACCTGTAGCGTTACTGCCCGTATTGAGCATGCCACCGGGTGGCAACCACTTCAGGTCAACCGCTGCAATTTTAATCAGATACAACCCGATAAAAAATGAGGGCACAGACATGGCTGCGAAAATCACCACCATTACCAAAGTATCAAACCATGAATACTGCTTATAAGCAGCAACCACACCGATAATGACCGCGATAAACCAGGTCAGGAAGGTCGATACAACGGCCAACAAAAACGAGTTCCAGATATACTCATTAAATAAGGTCAGCACCGGCTTCTGCTGGGCAAGCGAATAACCAAAATTTCCATGCAACGCATTGCCCAGCCAATTTCCATAGCGTTCAAGAATAGGCTTATTCAGGCCGTAAATTCCCCTCAGCTCCGCCTTTCTCTCTGGCGACAGCTTCAGATTGCCGCTAATGAAATCTCCCGGTGTCATGGCATACAGGAAAAAAATCATCATCGAAGCGGCCAACAAAATAATAACCATATATGTCAGTCTTTTCGTTAAAAACGAGCTCATGACAGACTCCTTTCAATTCAAGGTCAGGCTACTCATTACGTTTTCCCCATTTGGGAGGCCCCTTGATCCGAACCTGATGTTCTTCACAAGGGGCCCGCAAATGTGGCTTATTTAAGGGACCATTCGAACAGATTACCAGACAAGCCAATGAACGGACTGACCTTTACATGTTCCATCCGACCATTGTAGGCATACACCGTCTTCTTATAGTTGGTAAAAATAACGGGCAGTTCATCGTTTAGCAGCACATATAATTCTTGATATATTTTCTTCCGTTCTTCCATATTCGTTGTAGACAAGCCTTTTTCATATAGCTCTTTTACCTTTGGATTGTTATATCCCTTGACTTCTCCATTGACGAATTGCTCGATTCCATCTGATGGATCTGTCAGCATGCCTGTCGAGAAGGCGGCAAGATCATAATCTTTACCTTCCACTTTGGCGACCATTGCATTAAAGTCTGCAAAGATTTCCGGTTGAAGGTCAACACCAATCGCTTTGTAATTTTCAGCCGCAAGCGCAATAAAGGTGTCTGTTTCTGGACGTTTAGAGGTCAGCAGGTGAATAGTCAGCTTCTGTCCGTTTTTCTCACGGATACCGTCACTACCTTCTACCCAACCCGCTTCATCCAGCAGCTTTTTTGCTTGCTCCGGGTCGTAGTTGTATGGATTGATTCCATCGGTCGTGTAAGACCAGAATATTGGGGAAGCTGGAATGTTTGCGACCGCCCCTGCTCCCTGAGCTGCGTCGACATAAATGCTTTTCCGATCCAGTCCATAGGTCAATGCTTGACGAACCTTTTTATCCTTAAGCTTTTCATTTTCAAGATTTACTTGCAAATATCCGTAAGTGCTAGGGGTATACGGCAAAATGTTTAAAAAGCCAAGCCCTTTTAGTTTGTCGATATTTTCCTGAGTTGCGGTGAATTGAGAAAAATCGGTATCGCCTGTTTCTATGAATTGCCAAGCGTCGCCTTCTGCTGTTTTGTAAATGAAATGCTGTGTTTTCGGTTTGCCTTTGAAAAAGTAATCATTCGCCTCTAGACGAACTTCTTGCCCCGGAATGAATTTTTCTAACTTATAAGCCCCATTTCCCAGTGGGCTACTATGTAGATTTTTAAAATAATCCAGCTCTCCGAACTTGTAATCCTTGCCGTAGTAGGCTTTGGACAGTACATACTCACCCAGAATCGGCAGAGCCAGCGCGTTTGGTTTTTCCAACGTCGCAGAAATGGTCTGCTCATCAATCACCTTGATTCCTGCAATTTGTTTTGCCTTGCCTTCCGTATAATCTTTGCCGCCTTTAATGTTCAGCTTTCGGATTTGGCTGTCACCAGGATAGGCTTTGTCATAGATCAACGTCCAGGTAAAAGCGACATCCTCAGCTGTCAAAGGAGAGCCATCACTGAATTTTGTACCGGGAACCAGATGAAACCTATACGTTAGATTATCCTTGGAAATATCCCAGCTCTTAGCCAGATTGGGCAGCGGAAGCCCCTTCTCGTCTACCGTGACCAGCGGAGTCCACAACTGCGAAATCACGTTGCCGTCATAGCCGCTTTGGTTAAAATACGGAGTAAACACCCCAGCTGGGTCAGTCAGACCAACAATAATCGTGTCGCTTCTCTTTTGGGACACTTCCGGCAATTTGGATAAATCAGAAGCTTGTACCAGACTTGTTAATGGCTGCGCTGTAGCGGCTGTCTGTGCGGCATCACTATTTTGCGAAGCAGCATCGCTAGCGCTATCTGATCCACCACTAGAGCAAGCTGCTAATAAGGTAGAACTTGCCAGAAGTAGACTGCTGAGTAGAATGATTCTCTTTTTCAAAATAATCCCCCCAAGTTAATTTAGTAAATTCCGATCGAACAAGTTGTAATTAATAAGATAAATCTCATTATAGGAATCTATTCCGGTTCTGTAAAGAGAGAACTCCATTTTTTATGTAAAAAAATAGACGTCCACTCATCTGGATTCCAAATGGTCGACGTCTATTTGTTTAAAGTGTTAAAGTCTAACTGGTGCGTACAGCCTAATTTCGCTCCATATAGCCCAGGATGCTCCGTTGCATTTCATCTACTGCCGAAAGCCGTGCGCTATAGCCGAGCAATGTTTCACCGTCAAAATGTGCATGGATGAAGCCAGAGGCACGAAGCTTAAAAATATGGTCGTGCGTGATTCCCTTGGACAGCTTGAGATGACGGACAATCTCAATAAAGGTGCGTGGAGACTGGCTTTGGTACAAATATTTTAAAATCTTGAGCCTGCTCTTCTCCCCCAAGCTTCGGATCATTCGATATTCCTGTGGGGATAAAAAATCGTCCTCCTGAACATAAATTCTTGCCGAGTAATGGCACAACAGGAGCGACCCAAATCGATAAAAAATATTTATCGGCTGAAAATGATATTGCGGTACCAGCAACACCTGCGTCAGCCCTTCGGAAGGCTCGAATCGGAAGCCATTTGTTGTACGATCCACCCACTCCATAGAGCTATATGCGCCCTTCTCCCGGTTTCTACGTTCTGCTTCCTGTTTCAGCCCGCTTAGAATCCTTGTATCCACATGACGAAAATACTCTTTATCCCAACCGGATAGCAGCTGCAATGCAAGTTTGCGAAGCTTCTCCATGTCGTCAGGCAGCGGTATCCCATAGGCTGATGCCTGTTCGTTTAATTCCTGTACAGTCCGGTTCTCCAGACGGTCTACGACCTCTTCAACGTTCCCCTGATCAGAAAGCATACAGACGAGTCCATAAATAACCTTCCAATCTGCATTGATTTCCAAGGACTCCAGCAATTCGGACAAACCTGGAGACAGCGTTCCACGCACTTGCTCCGCCCACTCGGCTGATAAATCGGTCTTCTTGTAAGCCTTGCGGCAAATAAAGGTGTGTAAGCTGCTGAGCAGCTCAAACACCGGTCCATATGCTACATGTACATCGTAAGGAGCATTCACGTCGTGACTCATCGCTTTCTGTCCTCTTTTCTTTCATATCTGATGTCCATTATACATACTATCGTACACCCGTTCATTCTTAGTGATCCATTCATACGCGAATGTAGCAAAACACAGATACAAATATGAACGTAAACAAGCACCATAATCAAGGCGCAAAAAAAGCCTGATCTCATCAGACTCTAACTGTTCAGCTATGAATTAGAAAAGGTTGTCTCCCACAAATAATCGCAGGAGACAACCTTTGGATACCATTTCAATTCTTAATTTCGTTGTTTTTACAGGCGTAAAAGTGGTTGTATTATACTGGTCTGCCGAAGTACCCAATCCATTAGCCTGCTTGATATTGGACCAGCTACGACCATTCCAATACTTAATCTTGTAAGATTTAGGAACATCAACGCCAGCGCCATCTTGGAACCAATAGACATCCGTTTGGGATAACGTATATTCTTGATCAAAATCATATTGGACCCATTGTGTACCCGTCTCAGGCCAGTTACCATACACGGCATGACTTCGATCATTAGAGCTGGTTGGGTCAAATCCATCATTAAGCGCGCTCACATTTTCCCAAGGCGAAGTATAAGAAGTGCTGACCGTTGCAGCTGGCGCAATGTTTACGTTTTCATCAGGTGATGGATCGATGGGACCCTCATCGCCGTTAGTCACGCTTGGGAAACGAGAAGTATCTTTTTTGAGCTGACTCCAGGTATAACGCAGCATCCAGATATCCCAGTCGGTGATATGATCGGAATTACCGGCCCACATAATAGTGTTCGTTGGGAATCCACCTGGTGGACGCTCATGTTCTTCATAAAAATCGTTTAATCCAAATCCATGCCCAATTTCATGTTCAGTAATCTCAATCTCATCCGAATTCACCGTACTCAGAACGTATTCATCATTCATACGCTGTCCCCAGTCGCCGCCGGCTCCCCCGCCAAAATTTTCTGTGGCCCAGAGATACATATCAAAGCGTTTATCCAATCCACCCGGATACGAATAGTTCGGGTCCGAAAAATGCTCAAATCGCGATATTTCATTAGGTGCAACGGGAAGCGCAGCAGGAATTTCCGGTTTTTCAGAAGCTAGTGTATCTGTAATGGTATCCGTATAAATGACCTCGTCAGGCTGCTTGTCTAGGAGCAGTGAAGGATCGGCAACAGCCCAGCCTACCACTTTTACTTTAATATTCTTATAGGGCCAGCCGTCATATCCTTGAAGATGATCTGTCCAATGGTTCATCTGCCGATCTATCATTCTAGCAATATCCTGGCGTTGCTTCAGTGTAACGGGCTTAGAGGATTGCCAGCGTATAACATAATTAAGAGTCCCTTTTCCCGCAAAAATTTGATCAAAAATCGTATTTTTACGCGCCGTCGAGCCTTCGGTCAACATTCTATTCTTCCAAACCCATTCCACCGATGATTTGAGATAAGCTGGCATGTCAGCCAATGTCGAATCACCCGTTGCCGCACTTACAGAATCCCCGTTTAGATGAGAATCCGCTGATACAAAACTAGCGTTTCCCATCAGTAGTGAACTAGCAATGACTACTGAAAAAGAAGCCATCACCATTCCTTTTCTGTTCAGCATGTATGTACCTCCATATCCATTTGTCTTATTGCAGTAGTTTTCTTGAAACGATGATCTCTATCACCTCTCTTTTCGCATTTACGAACAAATCTAAGAGATCAAGAGTACACTATCAAACCTCCTTGTCGTTTTTTGTAAATAATCACAAATCATATTATTACTGGATTATTGCATCGTCAATATTTTCCTTAATGATTTAAATTAGTCATTTTAATCGTATCTTGGAATATACACATACCCTTTGCATGTACAAAACTAGTATTTTATAAAATGAAAAAACCGTTTATTCACTAAATCAATTCCACAATCCCCGCTGGCTCCGCCTTATCATACCCTTTCAACTGCTTATTCCAATTATTGATTTGCCGACTCAGCATGGAAGCCATATCTTTACGCTGCTGAAGAGTGATATTTTTAAAGGATTGCCAACGCACTACATAAATTTAGCGTTCCTTTTCCCGCATAGATTTGACCAAAAATCAAATTTTTACGGTTGGTTGAGCTACCTTTTATTTTTACGAGACATCTAAAAGGACAACGCTTACTCTCTTATTACACCCACTCTTGATTTTTAATAAAATCACAAAATTATACTATAATTGGAATGATACAGCGTCAAACAAAAATATCCCCTCCTTGTAGAGGGGATAAGTATCCATAGACTAGGCTCGCACTCCTACTCTATGGATATCAATGCCGAATCTGCCAGTGAAGCCAGTAGCTTCGCTGTTCCGGGCAACGCGCGTTCGTCCAGATCAAAGGCAGGATGATGCCATTCCTTGCTTCCCGCAGTGCCAACAAAGACAAATACACCGGGGATGTTCTTCTGATAAAACCCAAAATCCTCGCTCGCCGAGGATGGTATGGGACGAACTACGTCCAGACCGACCGCTTCGGCCGCCTCCTCCGCGATGGCGGCCAACTTACCGTCGTTCAGCACAGGCGGCGGACCCTCGATCCAGCGGATGGTCGCTTTCGTGCCGAAAGCATCGGCAACGCCTTTTACGACCTGCTCGAAGCGCTCAGTCACCTGGGCGCGAACATTCTCGTCAAATGTGCGAATGGTTCCGTCCAAATGGGCTCGGTCTGGAATGATGTTCCAGGCGTTGCCACTGTGTAGCTTCGTGACGCTAATGACCGCGCTATCCAGCGGATTAACGCTCCGACTCACAATGGATTGCAGCGCCGTAATGATATGTGACGATACCACGATGGGGTCAATCCCTGCATGCGGCACTGCCGCATGTGTGCTCAGACCCTCCACCTCGATGTAAAAACCATCCGCCGCTGCCATTAGCGGGCCCTCTTTGATGCCGACCGTGCCTACGGGCAGGTCCGGCTTGTTATGCAGGCCAAATATGGCCTGCACCCCTGCCAACGCACCGCTGTCCAGCACTTGGGCAGCGCCTTTGGCCTTTTCCTCGGCTGGCTGGAACACCAGCCGAACCGTGCCTTTCAGCTCCTGCTCCCGCTGCTTCAGGAGTATGGCTGCTCCTAACAGGGATGCGGTATGAAAGTCATGCCCACAGGCATGCATTTTGCCGGGGTGCACCGAAGCATAAGGCAATCCCGTCTCCTCCTGAATGGGCAACGCATCAATGTCTGCACGAAGCGCAACAGTTGGCCCTTCCTGCTGTCCGCCGATTTCCGCAACTAATCCGGTACGCAGCGGCACATCCAAAATGGTTATGTTCTGTTCTTCCAGCAGACGGCGGATAAAGGCGGTAGTTTCAACCTCCTCGTTAGATAGCTCGGGATTTCGATGCAGATGGCGGCGAATGTCCACCAACTTCTGCTCCAAAACCTGCTCCTTCGTCCCGGTTGATCCACTCATCCCTATTCCTCCTTCGTGAACCCAAAATAGTTACAATTCTCTCAGACCAACAACATCTAGGACTGCACAGGCAATCCGGCAAAAGCTTCATGCAACAACTCGAACGAGCGCACACGCTTGTGTATATCTCTTATTCCTGTCGTAACGATCAGCTCATCGGCCTGATACTTCGCTTGAATTTCCGTCAGCACTGCATAGATTTCGTCTTTATTCCCTTTGTTAATTTGCGCTTGTGTAGCTTCAATTGTATATTCTTCACCCGATTGCTTGCCAAACTCTTCTGCACTTTCCAGCGTGCCCACCGTAGCCGTCTTGCCACTGGCCAGATGAATTTTGTACAGCTTGTGTTCACCTGCTAACTCCGCAGCTTCCTCGGAAGTGTCCGCTACAATGACTGAAAGCGCAAAAAGAGCTTTCGGCTCACGTCCATAACTATAATCGAAAGACGCCCGATACGTACGGAATGATTCCAATGCAACCTGCTCATTACTATTGATAAATTGCGAGAAAACGTAGGGCAACCCCAAACGCGCAGCAATTCCAGCACTGTCTGTACTTGTACCCAAAACGTAAATATCCGCTGGTATTTCTGGAATCGGATTCGCCTGTAACCCGGCTAACGGTCCTTCTTCAGACGGAATATTATGAATATAGCGACTTACTTCATCAATTTTTTCTTCGAGAGAAGGCGCATCATGAACGTTTCGTTGTAACGCCTGTGTGGATTTCGGCAACCCGCCCGGTGCGCGTCCGATTCCCAAATCTACGCGACCCGGTGCAAGAGAGGACAGCACATTAAAGTTTTCAGCTACTTTATAAGGGCTGTAATGCTGAAGCATCACTCCACCAGAACCGACTTTAATACGCTCAGTGCGTGCCAGCAAATGGGAAATGAGTACCTCTGGCGAAGAGCCCGCAACCTGCTCGGAATCGTGATGCTCTGATACCCAGAAGCGCGTAAATCCCAATTCCTCTACACGCTGTGCTAGCTTAATCGTATTACGAAGGGCCTGCGCTGCCGTTTCCCCCTCGTGTATAGGGCTTTGATCCAATACTCCGATTTTAATACTCATGTCTCCCTCTCCCGTCTAAATTGAATAGTTATATTCCGGTGTAATCCGTTTCAGAAATTGTTTGGTACGTTCCTCTTTGGGGTGGTTAAAAATGTCGTCCGGTGTGCCTTCCTCGATAATATGACCGCCATCCATAAATACCACATGATTTGAAACATCGCGCGCAAAGCCCATTTCATGTGTAACGACAATCATCGTAATGCCTTCCTTTGCAATCTTGCGGATCACCGACAGCACCTCACCCACCAATTCAGGGTCCAGCGCCGAAGTCGGCTCATCGAACAAAATCACTTCCGGGTTCAGCGCCAAAGCACGCGCTATGCCGACACGCTGCTGCTGCCCGCCAGACAGCTGGCTTGGATAATGATTCAGCTTTTCACCCAGACCGACCTTTTCCAGCACTTCAATGCTGATTTTTTTCGCTTCCTCCTGTTTGACCTTGCGGACAACGACAAGTCCTTCCATGACATTTTCCAGTGCTGTTTTATGCTTGAACAAATTGTATTGCTGGAAAACCATAGCCGTCTTTTGACGTAGAGCCAAAACATCCCTCTTTGCAGGTCGCTTGCAGTTTACTGTAAAATCGCCAATGCTAACTTCCCCATCATTCGGCTTTTCCAGATAATTAATGCAGCGTAGCAGAGTCGTTTTACCTGAACCGCTCGGGCCTAAAATAACGACGACCTCGCCTTTGTTCACGGTCAAATCAATGCCTTTGAGCACCTCATGTTTGCCGAACGACTTCGTAATATTTTGCAGACGGATCATGATGCTCGACCTCCATTAAACACATTGATTTTTTTCTCCACCAAGCCGGATATTCGTTCAATCAATACCGTCAAGCCCCAAAACAGCAGTGCAGCTGCAATATATACCTCTAAATATTTCCAGTTGGTAGATGCCAGAATCTCAGCCTGTGCCTGGATTTCTGTGACCGAAACCGTGAAGGCCAAGGTAGAGCCATGAAGCATCCCAATAACGGAATTCGTCAGGTTTGGCAAACTCACCACGAACGCCTGCGGAAATACAATCCGTCTTAGCACTTGCCACGTCGTCATACCGACGGCATAAGCCGCCTCGATTTGTCCCTTGTTGACCGATTGAATTCCAGAACGGACGACCTCAGACATATACGCGCCACTGGTAATGGAAAACGAAATGAGTGCAAATACCATATAAGGAACATCTTTGGATTGCAGCGGCCAGCCGAAATGCTTCGCTCCCGCATCAATCAACAAAGGCAAACTGAAATAAATAAGCAGCAAATGCATCAGCATCGGTGTGCCACGGATAAAGGTAACGTAACCGTGAGAAATCTGGGACAACACAGGAACCTTATAGATTCGCGCCAGCGCCGTTATAATACCGATGACCAACCCTGCCAGTACGGAAACCACCGTAATAATTAAGGTGTTGGGCAACGCGGAGAACAACCCTAAAAAGGCAGTATATATAAAGCCAAAATCCAGACTCATATGCCTTTACCTCCTTTACTAAGACGGGGACTTCTCAGGTAACGCACCACAAAGCTTTTTCGTTTTTCGGGTTCTTTCTGCACTGCATCCCGATGCTCATGCCGGAGAAGCGTATTTTCCAGCACCTTGAACAATTTTTGTAAAATCAGACTGATCACCAGATAGATAAGGGATAACGCGATATAGGTTTCAACAAAATGTTGGGTAGCCGACCCTAATGTCTGTGATTTCCCTGTCATCTCCATCGCTCCGATCGTAAATGCCAGCGAAGTATCCTTCAGATTGCCAATCACCAGATTAGAAAATACCGGAACCACGACAGCCAGCGCTTGCGGCATAATGATACGTGTAAAGGTCTGATAGCCTGACATGCCGACGGACTGTGCAGCCTCGATTTGTCCCCGATCTACAGCCTCTACTCCTGACCTGATAATTTCGGAAATAAAGGCTCCACTATTGAGTGCGTAGGTTGCTACGGCAAACCACAGCACATCCCATCTGGAGGAATTGATATCCACCAGCTTTAGTAGCTCTGGCAGGCCGTAATACACCAGAAACAATTGGATTAGAATAGGTGTTCCGCGAAAAAAGGAAACATACACCTGAGAAACACGTTTGAGAAATGGAATGTTATACATGCGAGGCAGCGCAACCAACAGACCAATGATAAGCCCCAATACAAGCGAGCTTGCCACAATAAACAAGGTGATGTGTAAGTAAGACAGCATTTTCGGGATAAAGCTAAAAACATAGTCAATATTGAACTCTCTGCTCATATGCCTGCCTCCTTTCTATACATCAGCGGCCAGAATACATAGAGTACCCTGACCGCTGAAATGTCCACGTCTATCCTTACTTCTTACTGCTGCTACCTTCTTTTTTCACATCTTCCAGAGACTTAGTGAAATCCTCTCCAAGCCATTTAATGCTCAGCTTCGACAGCGTACCGTCGTCCTTCACTTCCTGAATGGCTTTGTCGAGGTCATCCGCCAACCCTTGCTCATTTTTGTTCAGTACATACAGTACATCCGATTGAGTCAAAGGATCACCAACGGTTTTCAGAGCTACTTCTCCTTTTTCATCGGTGTTAAAACGGTTCGCAAAGTCTGTCGTAACGGTAGCATCTATACGGCCGCTCGTAATTTGCTGTACCGTATCATTGGCTGCACCACTCGTATAAACGATATTCAGGGCATCTCCGTGGGTTTTGTTATACTCTTTCAGCACATACGCCGCATTACTGGTTGGGCTGGTGAGTACCTTTTTCCCTTTCAAATCATCAATTGAATGAATGGTATTGTTATCCTTCGCTACAGCGACTCTGTTCAGAAAAATGCTATACGGATTTTTGTTGAACAGATACTTGGCCTCGCGCTCCGGGTTTTTTTCCATTTGATGCGATACCAGATCAATCTTGCCGGCATCGAGACTTAGCAGTAAATTTCCAAAGTCCATCGTTTTGAATTCAAATTCGTATTGAGGCAGGCGCTTGTCCAGCTCCTTAATCAGCTCCACATCAAAACCTGTTAAATTTCCGTTTTCGTCAATAAAGCATACATTTTTGAATTGAGTACCTGTGCCTACGATAATTTTCTTCACGTCTCCGCTTGAACCTGACGCGCTAGACGCGTTATCCGAGGAACCGCAGCCTGCCAACACCAGGATGATTGCCATAACAGACAATATTGCAAACCACTTTTTCATATGAATCCCCCTCATCTCTTTGTATATCAGCAGTTTGCGACATACATGGTAGCTACAACATCCAATAATTAATAATTCCTATAAGTTTAATCGGTTTTAGGATGTGATTAATTTAACACCTGGAAACCTATACGTCAATCCATTAAGCCATAGAACTTTTCTATAACAAAACAGCACCCCGGAAACCTTCTGTCAGTGCATCTGCAAAATCCGAGGTCACTGCACAGTCTTCTTTGGTCGCTATTATACTAATCTGCATCGACACCCCAGCTACCTCTGGAACATGGACACGGAACAGTTTCTGATCTTTTACTTCACGGTTCACACAGACATCCGGCAAAAAGGCAATACCCGCTGCTTCCAATACCAGCTTTTTGGCCGTGACCACATTGTCTACCTGAAAAGCAATGTCCGGTGGCTGCTCCAGTGATTCAAAAGCGCGATGAATTCTCATCCAATCTAATGATCCGCATTCAAAAAACACCAGTGTTTCACGTTGAATATCCTGTATACTGGCCTTTCCTGTCTTCATAAACGGATGGCCGTCGTATACATACAGGGAAATCGGATCTTCATAAAAAGCAAGCGTACGGATAGCCGGATACATCACTTTACGCACAAAACTAATGTCTACCTCACGGTTCAACAGTTTATGTACCAGTTGATCCGTCGTAGCCGTCACAATTTTGTAGTTAACCTCTGGATAACGGGCACGAAGCTGCTTTAATATTTCAGGAATGATGTAGTTCGACACCGATATCGTGCAACCAATTCGAATTTGCTGAGGGGCTTTCTTACGCTGTTGGAGCTTTTGTTTCCCTTTTTGCAGCACCTGAAGCATCTGCTCCGCATAAGGAAGAAACTTTCGTCCATCCTCCGTCAGAACCGTTTGCTTGCTTTGGCGGTCGAACAACTTGCATTCTAGCTCGCGCTCTAGCGTCTGAATCCGGGCTGTAACAGAGGGCTGGGACAAGAACAAGGCTTCTGCAGCCTTATTAAAGCTCCCATAATGATTCACGTATACAAAGGCTTCCATATTCTCGATATTCATACGCAAGTCCCCCAGTAAGTTTTATATACATTTATCCAATAAGTTAACTTGGTTTTTTTATCATAAAACTCACTGAACGACCTGTCAATGGAAATATTGAAAATATTTATAATTTTAATAGCTCATTTAGTTCTTTAACAGAACGTTCCAACCGTGCAACCAATTCTTCCGACAACCCGTATGCTCCATCTGGCAGACGTTCGACCCACTGATCCACTGCATACACCCCGCCAAGAATATGTCTTCCGCCCAGTGCATTAATAACCGGCTTCAAGGCATAGTCAATGACCAGCAGGTGAGCCAGTGTACCTCCGATAAATAAAGGCAAGACTGGTTTCCCTCTTAGCCCCTCCTGCGGAACCAAATCCAGGAATATTTTCAATAGCCCTGAATAGGACGCCTTATAGACTGGAGAAGCCACAATAACGGCATCCGCTGCTGCAATCAATGCAAGTGATGCTGTGACGTCGGGGCTGTTAAAGTTAGCTGTGACCAGATCCTCCGCTGGCAAGTCGACCACATTCAGTAATGTGACCTCCGCTCCAGCCTGCTGCAACTGCTCCGTTGTATAGTTAATCAAGCCGTATAAACGGGATTGTGTAGACGGACTGCCTGATAGGATGACAACCTTGGACATATTTTTCCCTCCTTCTGTTATGCGTCAACCTTCACTTTGGATCTGGCTGCTGTATAGCGGTTCTCAGGAATAGGCACGCCCAGGTTTTCACGTAGTGTGCTAAATTCATAATCCTGACGGTAAATACCGCGTTCCTGCAAAATAGGCACAACCAGATTGACGAAGTCATGCAGACCCGATGGCACATCAGAACCAATAATGAATCCGTCTGCCCCTTTTCTTTCGAACCACTCCTGCACTCGATCCGCTACTTGCTCAGCGGTTCCGATAAAAGAGGTTCTCGGTGTAGCTGAACGCAATGCAACCTCGCGTAAGGTCAAATTTTGTTCCTTGGCTACTCGTTTAATTTTATCTGTACCGCTGCGGAACGCATTGCTGCCAATACCATCAAGCTCAGGGAATGGCTCATCCAGCGGATATTGTGAGAAATCATGATGATCGAAGAAACGTCCCAAATATTTTAACGCAGCCTCAATCGTCACCAGATTCGTGATCTCTTCATACTTACGTTCTGCTTCCTCCGTCGTGCTGCCAATAATCGGCGAAATGCCCGGCAAAATGACAATATCCTCTTCGGATCTACCATAACGTACCGCACGTTCTTTCACATCACGATAAAACTGCTGCGCTTCCTCTAACGTTTCATGTCCTGTAAATACAGCATCCGCTTCCTTGGCGGCCAGGTTTTTGCCATCCTCCGAGGAACCTGCCTGGAAAATAACCGGCTGTCCCTGCTTGGATCGTCCAATGTTCAGCGGACCCTGCACAGAGAAAAACTCGCCTTTATGATTCAATGTATGCAGCTTTTCAGGATCAAAGAATACGCCGGCTTCCTTATCACGAACGAACGCATCCTCTTCCCACGAGTCCCACAGTCCTTTGGTAACCTGTAAATATTCCTCTGCAATTTTATAGCGCTGCGGATGCGACGGGTGCTCGCCTTTACTAAAGTTAAGGGCAGAGCCTTCCAGCGGGGAAGTCACCACATTCCAGCCTGCACGACCTCCGCTTATATGATCAATGGAAGAAAACTGGCGTGCTACCGTGAACGGTTCGCTATAGGAAGTCGACAGTGTGCCGACCAGTCCGATATGCTTCGTCACCCCAGCCAAAGCGGACAAAATCGTAATTGGTTCAAAACGGTTCAGAAAGTGGGGAATGGATTTTTCGTTAATGAACAGGCCATCTGCGATAAATACGAGGTCAAACTTCCCTTCCTCTGCCTTTTGCGCCTGCGTTTTATAAAATTCAAAGTTAACACTCGCATCCGCAGGTACTTCAGGGTGACGCCAAGTCGTCATGCTTCCCCCAACACCGTGAATAATCGCACCAAATTTAATTTGTCTATTCTTAGCCATAACTCTTCCACCTCTCTTGAAAATAATGATTTCCCGTCGGCTTATACCACTTGATTGTAACTTTCCAGCACTTTACCCAACTCTTCCAGATTTGGGTTGAGCAGTGCTTCATATTTGTTATCGCCGCCTACCTCGACGACAGGGACATAACGAATACCATATTTGGTCTCCAGCACGTCACGCAGCGCATCATTTCCGTCCACTTGGATATTTTCATACGGCTGATTTTGGGATTCCAGGTACGATTTGATCTCTCCACAAAAATGACAGCCGGTTTTGCTCCACAATACAACTTTAGGTTTGGACGACATATACATACCTCCGTGAGCTTAATGTTTATAATCCCGATGAATTAAATAAGAATTATATTTATAATGTATCCTCCCCCCTCCTTTCCGTCAATCGTTTGTTCAATAGAGAATGATAATTCATCGATAGAAAATTTTAATTTTATATCGTATTTCATCGCTTATTGGCAGCTTGGTTATTAAAATTTAGGGGAATTGGAGTTTAAATGTGCCTTGACGCGGATATCCTTGGAATAGTAGCGCCGCCCTTGTGGCGAAATGAAATGAGGTTGAGCAAATGCAGGATTGGGCCGAGGTTGCTATACGCACATTAATGGCTGTCGCTATATTATTTTTAATCACCAAAATTCTTGGAAAACGTCAGGTATCCCAGCTTTCCTTGTTCGAATATATAACAGGAATCACGATAGGTAACCTGGCTGCTACCATTCCTATGGAGCGTGAATCCACCTGGTACCTAGGCCTCATAGCCTTGTCAGTATGGGTACTGACAACACTTGGCATTGAATTTTTGCAAATTAAAAGCAAGAAAATCAGAGATATAACAGATGGAAAGACGACAATCCTGATCAAAGACGGCAAAATTTTAGAGGATAATATGAAAAAGGAACGGCTTACCCTGGATGAACTCATGGAACAGTTGCGGAGCAAAAATGCATTCAAGGTAGCAGACGTAGAATTTGCCATTATGGAGACCAGTGGTGCGATCAACGTGCTGCTGACCAAAGACAAGCAGGCCGTGACGCTTAAAGATCTCAATATGCTGCAGCTGCCGGAGAAGGAACCAACAGCCATTATTATGGATGGACAAGTTATGGAGCAGCAAATGGCATACATGGGAATTACGCAACAATGGCTGGATGCCAAGCTAAAGGAAAAGAGCCTAACGGTCAAAGATGTGTTTTTCGCACAGGTGGACCCACAAGGGGAACTGTACATTGACCAATATAGTGATAATGTACAGCTAAGCAAGGTGCAGGATTCGAATCAAGCCGTGCTGACTTTGCTGGAACAATGCACAACGGAGTTGCAAAAACTCGCATCTGGTTCCAGTGAGCAACAAAGAAAACAGCTATATGAGCAATGCTCACAAAGCTTGAAAGAGGCTATACAGGAGATGCAGCCGGTAAATACATCTAAGTCCTGAGCACATACGCATATGCCATAAAAGTAGAAGCATGGGAACTAAAAAGGAGCGTCCTTCAGCCACTTATGGCTTTGAAGACGCTCCTTTTTAACTTACTGTGCCGGTGTACATTTCACTGTTGCTGCCTTTCATTACTTTCTGGCGCAGCGGCAGCATAACTGTAAATACCGTTCCTTCTCCCACCTTGCTGGATACAGAGATAGAGCCAGTATGCATCTCTGTTATTTTATAAGCAATGGACAGTCCCAAGCCGCTGCCTCCTGCAGTTCGGGTCCGTGACTGGTCTGCTTTATAAAATCGTTCAAAAATGCGTTGCTGATCCTGTTCGTTGATACCCTGTCCCGTATCCGCAATACAGATAACCGCCTGATCACCGTTACTTGAAAGAGAAACAGATATGCTTCCACCCTGCGGTGTAAATTTAATGGCATTATGAAGAAGATTCACCCAAACCTGGCCCATCAGATCCTCGTCTGCGTTGACCTCAACTATATCCACCTCAACAGTCATCTCGATTTTTTTAGCTTCCCATTGCGGTTCGCAGGCAAGAATAAGCGAAATTAGCTGCTTGTCCAGCCGATAAAGGGATGGACGAAACGGATGCCGCTCCGAATCCAGAATCGCCAACTTCATGAGATTATCGCTTAGTTTGGATAGACGAATACACTCCGTCTCGATGATCGTCAAATACCGATCTCGTTGCTCACGATCCAGATTTTCGTCCTTGAGCGCTTTGGCGAATCCGATTATCGAGGTCAGCGGTGAGCCGATTTCATGGGATACGTTCGAAATAAACTCCTCCCGCAGCTTTTCCATAGCCTTTAAATTTGCAGCCATATCATTGATGCTGTCCACCAACTGTACATAAGGATGCGGCCTCCGATGTTTTCCGTTCCGCCCGCCGAGGTCCCAATCCAGGTTAATGTGAAAGTCTCCTTGCGAAATACGTTTTAAAGCATCGATCATTTCGGTAAAAGCGTGCTGTTCTCTAGGCTGGAAGAAACGCCTTACCGTCATACTGATAATACCGAAGAAGAAAAAGCCTAGCGTCGTATTCATAAGAAAGACGAACAAACCATGGGGAGCCCATGACATGTGCGAATAGATCGCCTCCATAATAAAGTACGCGGCAGCCCAGCTAAGATATAGCACCAATACTACCAGCAGGACTCTCGCAAGAATATGGAGTAACCCCGGTTCCCTCTTCATTGCCGTAGCTCCAGCCGATAACCCAATCCCCGGATCGTACTGATCCGGAAGGAGTGGCTTGCCTCCGGAAACCGTTCCCGAAGGCGTTTGATATGGACATCAACCGTTCTTTCGTCTCCCTCATAATCATAACCCCAGATCTGTTCGATCAGCTGGTCGCGGGTAAAGGTTTTGCCAGGATAGCTGGCCAGCTTGAAGAGCAGCTCAAATTCTTTGAGCGGCAGGGTAATCTCCTTCTCTCCAGCCCGACACTCAAATGTATCGCTACGCAGGACAAGATCTCCGACAGTTACTGATTTTGAAGCCATGATACGATAACGTTTTAATAAAGCCTTCACGCGTGCGACAAGCACCATGGGGTCGAATGGCTTGACAAGATAGTCATCCGTTCCGAGCGCGAAGCCTTTCACGATCTGTGACGTCTCTCCTTTGGCTGTAAGCATAAGCAGCGGCAGGTCGGTTTGCTCTCGCAGCTTACGGCACAGCTCCCAACCGTCCATTCCCGGCATCATGATATCAAGAACAAGCAAATCGACCTTGATTTCATCAAAAATGCGCATCGCGTCCAAACCATCCACCGCCTCGACTACCTCCAGACCTTCCATTCTCAAAAAGTGTCCGACCAGTTCACGAATATGCGGATCATCATCAACGACCAATACACGCGTCATTCCAATCCCCCCTAACTAACTCTGCCTTAAATCTCTCGTCCTCGTCAAGAAGACTGCCATCTTATGCTTTACGCATATAAGCACGCACCGTAAGCGGCGCGAAGATCGCCACAATGACTGTAGCGCCAAGTAGGGAGATCGCCAGTTCCCCGCCAATCGTTCCCGTATTCGCAAGCTCTCTGACTGCGTTCACAAGATGTGAAATCGGGTTGGCGTTCACAAACCACTGCAGCCAACCAGGCATTGTGCCGACAGGCACAAATGCGTTGGAAACAAAAGTGAGCGGAAACAGAACAATCATGGAGATGCCCTGTACACTAGAAGCAGTGCGGGCAATCACGCCAAAGAAGGCAAAAATCCAGCTGACCGCCCAGGAACACACAATGACCAGAAACGCGGCGATAGCTACACTCAGCAGTCCTCCCCCTGGCTGATACCCCAAAATATACCCCATGGCGAAGGTAAGTACAGTTGCAATAGTATACCGGATACTGTCAGCCAGCAGAGCTCCAGCCAAAGGCGCAATACGTGCGATTGGGAGTGACTTGAACCTGTCGAACACTCCTTTGTCCATATCCTCACGTAGTTGGACGCCGGTAACGACGGAGGTCGAGATCACAGTCTGCACGAGGATGCCTGGAATAATAACCGGCAAATAATGCTGCACGTCTCCTGAGATGGCGCCGCCAAAGATATAGGTAAACATAAGGGTGAAAATGATCGGCTGGAGCGTGACATCAAACAATTGTTCGGGAGTATGCCGGATCTTTAGAATGCCCCGGTAGGCCATCGTCATGGAATTGGAGAACGCCTGCCTGAAACTCACAGACTTCTTCAATGTGCGATCAGAACCTGTCATAACAGTAGTACTCTTCATGCTCTCGCCCCCTCCACAGCATGCGCTCCTTGGGACGTCTGCTGCTTGTTTACTTGTGCTCCATGACCAGTGATGGACAAAAACACCTCGTCAAGCGTCGGCTTTTGCACACTCATCTCTGCTAAGCGAATCTCTCCAGCACGGAGGGCAAACAGCAGGTCCGTTACCCGATCTGCATTGGCCATCGGAGAAATAATCTTTCCAGCTTCCACTGACACGCTGAACTTGACTGAAAGCACCTGTTCAACGATCTGAACAGCTCTCTCAATATCCTGTTGATTTTGCACTTTGAGTTGCAGAGTCGACGCCCCTACTGCCGCTTTCAGTTCATCCACCGTACCCTCAGCGACTACCCGACCATGATCGATCACTGCGATTCGGTCAGCAAGTTGATCCGCCTCATCGAGGTACTGGGTTGTGAGCAGTACGGTGGAACCGGTCTTGACCAGACGCCGGATCGTGTCCCACATCTGGACACGCGTGCGCGGGTCTAGTCCGGTAGTCGGCTCATCCAGGAAGATTAGCGGCGGCTTGGCAATGAGACTTGCAGCCAAATCCAGCCGGCGGCGCATACCTCCAGAGAAATGCTTTAGCGGTCGTTTGGCCGCTTCGGCCAATCCAAATTCCTCCAGCAGCTCCGCTGCCTTATGACGCGCCTCGGCACGTCCCAGCCCAAGCAGTCTGGAGAAGATGATCAGGTTCTCGGTAGCGCTAAGCGACTCATCGACCGATGCGTACTGGCCTGTCACCCCGATCAATTGACGCACCACCTGCGGTTCCTTTACTGCATCGTGCCCGAAGATACGGGCCGATCCCTTATCAGGTTGTAATAACGTTGACAGCATTCGGATGGTAGTCGTTTTGCCTGCTCCATTAGGACCGAGTACCCCGTAGATCGTGCCAGCACGTACATTCAAATCGACACCGTCAACTGCATGCTTATCACCAAAAACTTTAACGAGTCCCCTTGCTTCAATGGCCAAGGTCTCTTTTCTGTCTGTATAATCCACATTCATATCCTCCCTATACGGTTTCTATAGAGAGGATAACCCACGTTTATGAACTGAATATGAATAGAACCGTTTACGGTTTCCAAAATTGATGATAATTTCTTTCTGACAGAGAAGCCAAAGAAGTCCCTATATGGGACTTCTTTGGCTTGTCCTTTTAATGAATAATGGAAAACCTTTATTTCCAGATTCGGCTTCATGCTAAGCACTAACTTGGATATTGAACCTATTTACACTGTAAAAAAATAATCTCGTTCTACCTTGCTCACTCTTAAACCAAAATTTTTATACCACTCGGATTTCCCTTTTTCCTGCGCTACCTTGTGCAGCTCGTTATGTTTCCAATTTTTTATAGCGTCCAGAGACTCCCAATAGGAAACTGTAATGCCTACTCCATTGTGGTCACGAACACTTTCCACACCTAGAAAACCTGGCTGTTGGGCAGCCAGTTCCACCATTTTGTCTCCCATCACTCCGTATCCGCCATCTCCTTGCGTACGTTCAGAAGTAAAGATAGCCGCATAATAGGGCGGACGAGGAGTTTTAGCAATTGAATTCATATGAGCCTCCTAAAACAAAATTAAATAATCTTTCTTTAATTTGATTATAATCATAAATATTAAATAAAAAAATGAATATATCTGATATGATACATGAATATATTTCATAAAAAATAGGAGTGAACACGAATTTGTTTAAATATAAGATTTTTCTTTGCGTAGTTGAAATGGGAGGTTTCACAAAGGCCGGGGAAGTTTTAAATCTTACACAATCAGCAATCAGCCATGCGATCTCTGGATTGGAACATGAACTAGGGCTGACTCTTCTGATCCGAGGTCGTTCAGGCATCCGATTGACCAATAACGGGGAAAGATTAATGAAGCGATTTAGAGAGATTGTACAAATGGACGAAAAGCTCTACCAAGAGGTAGCTTTAATTAAAGGATTGGAAATCGGAACCGTAAAGATCGGCACATTTTCAAGCGTCTCTATTCATTGGCTGCCCCGTATTCTAAAAAAATTCAATGAGCAGTTTCCTCTTATTGAGATAAAACTGCTCGATGGGAACTACCATGAAATTGAGAGCTGGATAGTCAGTGGGGAAGCTGATTTCGGCTTTGTGAACCTACCCACGTTAGACGCATTAGAGGCATTGCCATTAAAAGAAGAAAGCATGCTTTGTCTACTTCCTTCCGATCATATTCTTGGAAAGCAAGCCTCAATTCGAGTAGAACAGCTCAGAGATGAGCCTTTCATTATGCCTGTTGCAGGCTGTGACACGGATGTAAGAAATATTTTTTCACAGCATAATATGTCACCTAAAATCAAATATGAATTAGAAGATGACCATGCGATTATGGCTATGGTGCAGAATGGCCTAGGCGTGAGCATTCTTCCTGAAATGATCCTGTCTCACATTCCTTACGACATCTCTATTCGACCTTTGGACGAAAGGCATTCCCGTACTATCGGTATCGCTACCGCTTCCTTAAAAAATGTTTCTCCAGCCGCTAAAAAATGTATGGACTTTATTACTGAATGGATCAACTAGCTTCATCATGTCGGCCAAGGAAGCGGATTCTCAAAACTGGACCAGTCCATATCCATTTCGTTATCGTTCAGTAGGCATTCATCTAGCTCTTCTTCCAAGTCCGGTCGATTCATTCCGATACCTATCATGACGATTTCGTTCATGCGGTCGCCCCATTGTTCATCCCAATGGTCCAGAGCCTCAGGATCGGCTGCCACGATCTCCTGCCGTTCTTCTTCAGATAACGCAGCAAGCCAGCTTCCCGCAGGGCCAAATTGAATAGATGGTCCTGCCTGGCTAATACTCGCTGCCCAATCCTGCAGGGTTGCAATCCAGGCCAAACCTTTGGCGCGAACGACCTCCTGCGGCCAGTAGCTCATAAATTCAGCCAATCTCGCAGGATGAAATGGCCTTCTACGGCGATATACAAAGGAATTGATCCCATATTCGTCTGTTTCCGGTGCATGGCTTTCAAGCTCTAGCTCCCGAATCCATCCAGCGGATTGACTAGCCTTGTCAAAATTGAACAGCCCTGTATTCAAAATGTCCGAAGGAGCGACCTTTCCCTTAGAAGTTCGAATGATTCGGGCTTCAGGCTGTAATCTCCGCAGCACACCCTCCAGCTTGTCTAGCTCCACAGGCTGAACCAGATCGCACTTATTCAGAATCAATACATCACAGGTTTCAATCTGGTCAATCAGCAAGTCCGAGATATCACGCATGTCGTCTTCACCAGTAGCCTGCCTACGATCCAGTAGCGTTTCTCCTGATTCAAAATCATGCCAGAAACGGTTCGCATCAACTACGGTCACCATGCAATCCAGTTTTGCCAGCGAAGCCAAATCAATGCCAGTTTCTTCATCGGCGTACGTAAAGGTTTGAGCGATTGGCACGGGCTCACTGATGCCTGTAGATTCGATTAAAATATAATCAAACTCGCCTTGTTCCGTCAGCTTCTTGACCTCCAGTAATAAATCTTCACGCAATGTGCAGCAAATACAACCATTAGACAACTGGACCAGTTTTTCTTCTGTTCTGGACAAGCCGCCCTCTTTTTTAACCAGCTCAGCATCTATATTCACTTCACTCATGTCATTGACGATGACTGCCACTTTCATTCCGTCCCGATTGTTTAATACATGATTCAAAATCGTTGTTTTTCCTGCACCCAAATATCCGCTCAACACGGTTACCGGTATTGGTTTCTTATTCATCGCTGGTACGCTCCCTTGAATATTAACTTTTCATTCTTTTAAATCGTAATAATTACTATTAACATTAACTTTCAGTAATATACAGCATCCCTTTTGCCTTGTCAACTGTGAAGAAACTCTTGAAATGAATAATATATCCATTAGGTAATCGCAAAATGATGGAAGTCTGTGCGGGGCGGTTAGATGCCTATCAGCGTGTGCTCGGGATGACTTTAGCCAGTTTGCCCTTCTGGTTATTGCTTTCGTTATATGGAGTTTTCAGCGCGGGAATGCCAAGTAAGGATCAGACGATTCAGTCTGCTTTGGTAGCTGTGTTTTCAGGGGTGGTCGCTACGGTTTTATTTTTTAAAGCTACAAATCAGGTTCGTGGAAATATGCAAAAGCTGGTGACGGTAGAAGCGACACAATCTCTGGAAGTGCTTTTTGCATTAATGGGAGAATTAATCTTTCTGTCTATTCTAATTCCATCTCCTTTATCATGGATCTGTATGTTCATCGTCATCTTCGGCATGATTCTACACAGTTATGTTACAGATGCTAAAAGCTTTATGTAACTTCAGGCATTAAAAAAGACCGCAAAATAGATGCGGTCTTTTCAAATTTCTTGAATCGAACAATCTTACTTTTCTACATTTTTTTTGAATTCGCTTATAAAGTCTTTAGGATCTGATTCTACAGTATAAGGAAATACGCCTTGTTTCGTATGCAATTAAAGAACACCATGACCCTGCCCGATACTTTTAAACGATATATCATATACCTCATTGAGAGAAAACTCCCGGTACGCTGATACAATTTTAGTTGTATACAAGTGTAAAACTCGGCGATGAATGACTGTTTCCTGTTTTAACGGAGTTACGATCCTTTCCGCTTTGTAATACGGCTGGACTGAAATAGTATTGTGCACATGATCCCTCCACATTTATTATCAATCCAGACGGATATGACGCAAATCCCGCACTATGGGTTGCTTTCATTTTGGTTGTTTTGAAGATGTATTTTGTTCCAATATCGGTGCCAGATCATCCTGAACACTGTTCCCCCATAAAGGGACTCCCGAACGGTAGGCAGCCCTTCCATTTAGATGTCCGGCTACGGGAGAAGTGATAAAGACAAACACAATGGCAAGCAGTAATTTGATGCTGACCACGTCTACATAAAACAAAAAATAAAGGAAGGCTCCTGTTAATACGCAAAGCACGCCAAGCGTTGCACTTTTGGTTGCGGCGTGAGAACGTAAATAAACATCTGGCAGCCGAATCAATCCAAACGCGCTCAATCCACAGAACAGAGCGCCGAATAAAACAAGGATCGCAATAAGCAACTCACCGATCAAGTTCATCCCCCCCAGTATCTATGACGGCGTCTCTTTCTATATATCTCGCCAACGCCGTTGTTCCTATAAACGTCAGGATTCCTATAACAAGAACAATCTCAATAAAATCCTGTGTCCTCAGCTGCATGCAGATCACAGCAATCATAGCTAGCAGATTTATACCTATCGTGTCCAGTGCGGCTACCCTATCTGGACGGGTCGGTCCTTTAATCAAACGGTACAAGCAACCTAATATGGCTAAGGAGAGAATAGCCTGTGATGCAGCCAAAAGTGCCGAAACTATCACTGTGTCACCTCCATGATCGCTTTTTCAAATGTCCCTCTAATTTGCTCAGAAAGCAGTGTCGCGTCCTGTATGTCCATGGCATGAATATACAGCATTTGACCTTCTTCGGATACTTCCAGAGTGAGCGTTCCTGGTGTTAGACAAATGAGGCACGATAAAATAGTGATCTCCCAATCTGACTTTAGGGCGGTCTCATAGACAAAAATGCCTGGGCGGATGGTCAGCTTCGGGCGGAGAATATGATGGATAACCGCAAAGCTGGAAACGATCAGCTCCCGCATAAATAGAAGTAGCAGCTTCAGGATGGCCCATATGCGCTTCAGGTAGAAAGGTTCTGGACGGAATTTACGCAAAACAAGCAATATGGCTATCCCTAGCAGAATGCCCATGGTGAACCGCGACCCTGACCAGTCGTTGTTAAGTAGCATCCACAGCAACGCAATCATCAGATTTAATAATATTTGAAAGACCATCTTCATCTACTCCTTTATTACAGCTTCGATGTATAGCGCGGGATGAGCCAGCACATCACCGGCTTGTGCAACATAGGAATAGACCCAATCCGCCCCGATGCCCATCAATATAACCAGGACGAGCAAACCGGCCGCCACAGCATTCACACTTTTTAGCCTTATCTTCGGCAGGTCGCCTTCGGGTTCATTCCCCCAAAATGCAAGCTTGAATACTTTGATCAGCGAATACAGCACAAGGAAGCTCGAGCCTAGCCCAATCAAGGATAATGTCAACATTCCGGCATCCAGTCCGCCCCGAGTGATCAACACTTTACCGGCAAACCCGCTAAGCGGTGGAATACCTACAAGTGCAAGGGCCAGTATAAAGAACATCCAGCCGATTAAGGGATAGCGTTTGATGAGGCCCCCCATATCTTTTAATTGGTCCGTTCCCGCTGCAGTGATAATGATGCCCCCAAGAATAAACATTAATCCTTTCGCCAACATATCGTGCAGCAAATAGAAAACCGCCCCATTCAATGCATCTGGTGTCGCTGCAGCCAGACCGAAGGCCACAAAACCTACACTGATAATGACGTTGTAATTAAAGATACGAGGAATATCGTTATAAGCTACCGCTCCCAGTCCTCCCAGAATCATCGTAGCCGCCGCCAGCCAGGCGATCCACGTATGCGTGAGTCCGGGATCATTCACAAAAATAAGAGTAAAGGTCCGAATGATTGCATACAGTCCCACTTTTGTCAGTAACGCACCGAACAAGGCCCTTATAGCAGACGGCGGCGCACTGTAAGAACCCGGCAGCCAGAAAAAGAGGAATAAACCCGCTTTCAATGCGAACACAATCAGGAATAGAACAGCGATCACATTGAGTACGCCGCCCTGCCCCGCTTCAGCAACCCGCTGAGACAAATGAGCCATATTCAGGGTGCCTACAGCCGCATATAGATAAGCAACTGCCGCCACAAAAAGTGTGGAAGACACAATGTTAATGAGCAAATATTTGGACGTTTCCCGAAGTTGGAGCTTCGTTCCCCCCAGAGAAATCAAGGCATAGGAGGAAATCAACATAACCTCAAAGAAAACGAACAAATTGAACATATCTCCTGTAAGAAATGATCCATAGACACCTACAAGCAGGAAGTGAAAAAAGGTATAGTAATAAAAACGTTCCCGTTCTGCCCCAATATTGCGGAAGGAGTAGAGAAGAATACCCAAGCTTACCACTGAAGCGGTCAGCACAAGTAGAGCCGCAAACATGTCCCCCACGAACACAATGCCATACGGCGGCACCCATCCTCCCATTTGCAAAGTTTGTATACCCTCGCTATGAACGCGGTAAATCAGCACAAGAGCAATCATAATATTCAAAATGGCGCTAACTGTACTAATGAACCGCTGAAGCAGAATCTTCTCCTTCAGAAAAATCAATATAACGGCGGTACATAAGGGAATTAAAATCGGTAGTGCCAAGAGATTGCTCATTGTTCTTCCCCCTTGACACTGTCGATTTCATCGGTGCCCAACGTCTGGTATGAGCGGTAAGCAAGCACGAAGAAAAAGGCAGTGACTCCAAAACTGATAACGATAGAGGTCAGAATTAACGCCTGCGGTAAAGGGTCCACATAAGTTTCCGTTTTACCTCCTAATACTGGAGCAGCTCCTGTCTTTAGTCCGGCCATCGTCAGTAGCAGCAGATGGACGCCATGTGTTAACAAGGAAGTACCCAAAACAATACGCAAAAGACCCTTAGATAGAATCAGGTACACTCCAATTGTAAATAAAATACCGACTGCTACAGCCATAATCAGTTCCATTTCACTCATCCCCCCCTATGGTAAAAATAATACTCATGGTCACACCTACTACAGCCAGGTATACCCCCAGATCAAAGAGGACTGCTGTAGCCAGCTCGGTATCCCCCATAATAGGCAGATCAAAGTGGCCAAAGGCATGGCTGAGAAAAGGGGCTCCGAAAACAAACGAGCCAGCCGCAGTCAGAATTGCAATGAGCAGCCCCACCGCCGTGATCATGCGGTAATTCACCGGAAGGACTTTACGAACCGTGTCCATTCCGAAGGAGATCGCCATCAAAATAAGCGCAGCTGAAGTCATCAGCGCTCCGATGAAGCCACCTCCCGGATTATTGTGTCCGGCAAAGAACAAATACATTGAGAAGGTGAGAATCACAATTATGATAACCTTGGACAGGGTTCGCAGGATCACATCATTACTCTGGGACGGAAAGGCAATTCTTCCTCCCTTCTTATTTTTGTTGGCGGGTGAAATGCCGGGCTCCATTTTCAAGTTAATCAAGGCATAAATGCCGAGGGATGCAATAGCGAGAACCATAATTTCGAACAAAGTATCGAATCCCCGGAAGTCAACGAGAATGACATTGACTACGTTTTTCCCTCCGGCCAAGGAATAGCTTTCTTTAAGGAAAAACTCCGAAATGGGAGCGAATGGACTGCTGCCCATGGCTGCCAGCGCAATGAGTGTTATCGTAATTCCTACACCCACAGCGATAATCAAATTCGGCAATCTAACGCTCGGACGCTCCTTCTCCTTCTTTAACTTTGGAAGATACTTAAAGCACAGAAGGAACAGAATGACGGATACTGTCTCCACGATCATTTGTGTTAACGCAAGATCCGGTGCACGGAAGATAACAAACAGCAGGGTCACCATGTACCCGACTGCACCGGTGAACAAAATCGCGTTGACCCGCGACTTAGCAAAGGGTACGGCAAACGCTGCTAGAAGCATTACAACAACAATGACAGCCTCATAAAAGGTTAACGGAGCATAGTGGATCATACCCAGCGATATCCCTTGCGTCCCAAGCATCACACTTCCCAAGGCAATGACGAAAAAGCCAAATATATAAAGCAAATAGTGTCTGTTTGATCCCGTCATATAGAGATTTGTGAAGCGGTTCGATCCACGTTCCAGCACTTGAAGAGATCCATCATACATGAGATTAAGAAAATTGCTACCGTTCCATTCCCGATCCAGAATCCGCAGTCGGCTGTATCTTCTATAGAGAAGTGTCCCGGCAGCGATAACACCCAGTGTCATGAATATCTCAGGTGTCCAACCATGCCAGAAATGTATGGAGACATCAAAGGTTTCCACTGGCGACAATAGCTCGTTATAGATCGAGCCCATAGCCGGCTCAATCAGAGAATAAGACAAGAGATCAGGAAATAAGCCGAATACCACAGCGAGTGAAACCAGCAGGACTGGGGAAATCAACAGACCCAGCGGCGCTTCATGCGGTATTTTATCGAGCTTCTCCGGCTGGAGATTACCAGTAAAAGTTTTAAATACCAGAATCATACTATAAACAAAAGTGAATACACTGGCAATCCATGCAATCACCGGAATTAGAATCATCCACGACTGTGTATTCAGAGCATCCAACTCCCGAATATTCAACACAGCGGTAAAGAACATTTCTTTACTCAGAAAACCGCTGAATGGTGGTAACCCTGCCATGGAGAAAGCCCCCATCAACGCCACAGAAAAGGTGACTGGCATTAAGGACATTAAACCGCCGAGCTTGCGCAGATCCCGAGTGTTCACCTCGTGGTCGACAATACCAACCACCATAAATAGAGAGCCTTTAAAGACGGCATGGTTGATCAGATGAAAGATGGCCGCCGCAGTAGCCGTCGTATAGAATAACGACTCCTCTGTACCAGAAAAAAAGGCAGAAGCCGATCCCAGCCCGAGCAAACACATAATCAGACCGAGCTGACTAATGGTGGAATAGGCAAGCAGAGCTTTAAGATCTGTTTGTTTAATCGCTTTAAACGATCCATAAAAAAGCGTGACCAGACCGGAAAGTGAGACCAACCAGAACCATTCGGACTGACCAGCGAATACGGGGCTAAGACGCGCCACAAGGTATAACCCCGCCTTAACCATTGTAGCTGAATGCAGATAAGCACTGACAGGTGTCGGTGCCTCCATGGCATCGGGCAGCCAGATGTGAAAAGGAAATTGTGCGGACTTAGTGAATGCCCCCAGTAGAATCAGCAGCATCGCCGGAATAAACAACGGGGACTCGGTCAATAAGCCGACTTGGGCTATAATCTCCCGAATGCTGTACGTTCCACTCATTACGTAGAGCAGATTGAACCCCGCGAACATCGCCAGCCCGCCAAAGAGCGTGATTAGCATCGACTTCAGCGCTCCATAACGGGATCTTTCCCGTCGGTGCCAAAAGGCAATCAACAGGAATGAAGTAATACTGGTTAACTCCCAGAATCCATATAGAACCATCAAATTGTCGGACAAAACGACACCAAGCATTGCTCCCATAAACATGAGCAAATAGATGTAGAAATGGCGAATCGCTTCCGTCCGCTTATTAAGATAATAAATGGAATACAAGATCACCAGCGCTCCCATTCCCGTAATCAGCAGAGCAAACAGCAGGCTGAGTCCATCCAGATACAACGTAATATTAATCCCAAGCGATGGCATCCAAGGTATAGTTGACATCGTATCATTTCCAGCCTGAATGTCAGATATCCTTGTCAGGAAATACAGGAAAAGAGCTGTGGGTAGGGGCAAGACTGTCCAACCTGTATGAAAGCGCGAAATGCCCTTGGTCAACGGGATTAGAACAGCCAGCAGAAATGGAATCAAAATTGCAGCATGCAACACAGTCGAGCACTCCCCCTATATAAACTTATTTTTTTGTATATGAACTTCTAGGAATGCGGCTTTATCCATTCACTTTGTAGAATTCTCAAATACTGGGCTTCGCCATTTCTAACGATTTTGAATAGACCGCTGTTGAAATCAGTATCCAGCTCACGGAAAAATATCCCTTTTATCGTATCTTCTCCACCAGGCTCTTCACTCAGTACATAACTTCCATCCTGCTTCACCAAATAAGCGGAAAATCCCTTCTCATGTGAGTGCTCTAAAAGCTCGGGATAACGCTGTACAGCCACAATATGAAGATCAATAGGACCCAGTTGTTCAATCAAATCGTTGACAAAATTACCACGGGTAATCTCTTGCCATAGCGTTTGACTGGACTGGCCGATGATGATTTGAGTAACCTTTTTTTCCCGGGCTGTCTCCACAATCACCTCAGCTGTCTTTTTCCCATTGCATTTACGAATCAGAAACGCTCCTCCAGCATTTTTAGTCTGCTCTTCCCATCCCGAGAGGTATTGTTCCTTGTTTTGGTTGTATTCATGATCTGTGGTTTCATCCACTGTAAGCACATATAAAGGAGCCCCGAGAAACCGGGACAACTCGCTGCCTCTTTGAATTAACCGCTGTCCGTGCGGACCATAATGGACACACACCATAATGCTCTCATTGTTCATCTCCGCCATCATTTTCTCTTCCTCCTGTTTCCAATTTACGAAAAAAACACAAAAAGAGCCCGCTGTTGGCAGGCTCCTCCGGGTAAACCAATATACAATTAGTTTTAATTATATAGTTTACCGGGGAGATTGTAAAGGTAAATCCTTTTGCGTATAGCACCTAGTATAAATGGAGAATCTTCATACAAAGGAGTGGTTAACATGTTGATGCGCAAAGTGATGATCTGCACCAGTCTCTTTATCCTGTTGCTTGTCGTGGGTTGGAGACTTGAATATAATATCCATGAAAAAGCAGTGAAGAGCAACCAAAAGTTATCAGCAAATGAAAGTTACAAATTCCGATCCGCCAATTTTGCTGAACCTGTTCTAATAAGCATTCCCTTTCTCCCCCGGGAGTATGTACGGATCGTACGAAAGATTAGCGAATAGTTGTTAGCTTTTCCGATTAGCTTTAATATAAGCCCTTGACTATAGCCGTTTTACCAACCACGATTTAGGATGGGACACTAGTACAAAAACAGCAGATCAAGGAGACTATTCCCGATCTGCTGCTTTTTGCCGATTATTTCTCACAAAGATTGATGCTTTATGACGAGTACGAAGTATGATTACCAAGCGTAGGCTTCTGGCGCAGGTTTTCCCGGACCGGGGAAAATCTCATTCAGCTTGGCAAGCACATCTTCGCTCAATTTGACCTCAGGTACCCGTAGAGCATCCTCTAACTGTTCTAAGGTCCGTGGTCCGATAATTGGAGCCGTTACGGCCGGATGGGACAGTACCCAAGCCAGTGCAATCACGTCTTCTTTTTCACCCAGTTCGCGGGACAATGCTGCAAATTGCTCCAGCTTCGCACGATTCTGCTCCACCTTTTCTTTGGCGCGTGCGCTGCGAGAACCAGTACCTGCTAACGCATTCCGTCCCAGCAGTCCGCCCGCCAGCGGGCTCCATGGAATCACACCCAGACCCAGCTCCTGAGCTGCCGGTAATACTTCAAGCTCAGCGGAACGTTCGTTCAGATTGTACAAATGCTGTTCGGATACAAGCCCCAGAAAACGTCGTGCCTTCGCTTCGGCCTGCGCCACCGCAATATGCCAGCCTGCAAAATTACTAGAACCGATATAATCAACCTGTCCGCGATCCACCACGGACTCGAATACGCCCCATAGTTCATCCCATGACACATTACGGTCAATGTGATGCATTTGATATAGCTCTACATGGTCGGTTTGAAGACGTTTCAGCGACGCGTCCAAATGACGGCGAATTTTGTAAGCAGACAAGCCTGATCCTGCATTGGGTCCGTCATGTTCATTTTTCATATCTCCGTATACCTTCGTTGCCAACACGACTTTTTCGCGTCTTCCGCCGCCCTGCTGGAACCAACGTCCGATAATTTCCTCTGTCCAACCTTTACGATCATGGCCATATACATTAGCTGTATCAAAAAAGTTAATGCCTGCATCCAGTGCGGCATCCATAATTTTAAACGCATCCTTTTCTTCGGTTTCCGGTCCGAAATTCATCGTGCCCAGACATAACCGGCTAACCTTCAAGCCTGACTTTCCTAAGTATGAATACTCCATACTATCTCCCGCCTTTGCTTAAGGATTTTAAAATTCCGCAAAATGACATGCCAAAAAAGACCATACTTCGTTTATTCACCAAATCAAACTCCTTTGAAACACCTCAAAATCAATTTAAAGGGATAGCGCATGCAAAAAAGCCCCACGCACCGCCGAAGCAGCAAGCGCGAGGCCATCTCCCCTTATACTACCCGCCAAATATTAAAAGAAGTGACTTTACGGTGGTTACCAGCGGAGCGGAGAATTTGAATCTGGAGAAGCGAAGCGTTCGCCTTTGCCACGGGATTCTTACCTTTTCATGTCTATCTAATCCAAAGAATCCCGTGGCAACAGCGATCGTAAGATCAAATCCTTCGCGGAGCGGCTCACTTCAACCACCGTAACTCATTCTTTTTTTTACAATCAAGGAATCAATTTCGTTTCTTTTGCTCGCTCGGCCATTTTTTTCGTATGCTTGCTGAGCGGCTTCTTAAACACCAATCCAAACAGGAAGCAAACACCGATAAATACAAACAGCATCACCACATCCCGTGTCACCGTCGAAGGCAACATCCCTCCTACTGTCTCTCGTAACAGACTAACCGCATAGGTGAATGGTACAAACGGATTCAGCGCCTGAAAGAACGGTGTACTCGTCGCAATCGGGAATGTCCCTCCTGAACTGGAGAATTGAAGCACCAGTAGGATGACTGCCAGTCCCTTGCCGATATTGCCGAACACAGAAACTAGTGTATAGGTCATCGCCGTAAACACCAGACTGATCAGCATAGAGGACAGTACAAAAGCTACTTTGGCATCCACATACGCCCCGAGCAGGAACAAGTCACCGAGAGATACGCTCAGCGCCTGAAAAATACCAATCGTGGAGAATGTCATAAGCCGTCCGAAATACACTTGGTAGCTTTTAAATTGTCCTTCCGGGTCATCCACATCTACCCTGAACATCGAGACCAGTAGCATCGCACCCACCCAAATCGACAATGTAGTGTAAAAAGGTGACATCGCAGAACCATAGTTGGGGATTGGGTATATCCGCTCCTGCTTCAACGATACCGGACTGCCGAGAAAATCACTTTCCTTTTTCACATCCCCCTTGAGCAATGCAATAGCGCGTCCGAGTGCATTTTCGCCCTTAAGCTTGCGAATTGTGTCTGCAGCCTGGCGTATGGAATCCTCGGCAGCTGGAAGATCGGTCCTTACAAAATTGGCCACTTGGTGTACCGCTTTTTCAGCTTCAGGAAATTTATTTTCAATTAAATCAGCCATTTTGACAAACTGTTGTTCCGCTTTGGGCAAATCATTACGCACAAAATCTGCTGCCTGATGAATTTTATTTTTAACCGCCGGCAAATCGTTATTTACGAAGTCTGCGGCTTTGTTCACAGCATTCGTAAACTCGCCCATACGTCCCTGAATCGTCGTCGCCGCTTCATGCAGTTTTTGACGGTATTGTGGCAGATCCTGCTGGAGACGTGTTAGCTCTTGCTGACCGAATTCTGCTGCAGCCTGTGCGTCATTTAATAGCTTTTCAATATTCGGTAGCTGCTCTTGAGTTGTAGTCAGCACATTGGCAGAATTGCGGGCAACGGATTTGATCTGATCCAGCGCCTTTTGAATGGCGGGTGCATACTCCGTATCATAATTGCCCAAAATGCTGTCAATTTCGCTACTGATTTCTCCTGCCAGGCGATCAGTGTCATCCAGCAGATTTTGCGCAGGCTTTTCACCGCGCTGGATGGCATCCCCGATACTAGTTACTGTGCTATTCAGACGACGGAAACGATCCTCCACCCCGCTCACACGGGAAATAAGTGAATCCAGAGGTTGACTTGGCAAGTATCCGTTCACACGGTTCAGCAATTGAGAAATATGATCCAGCACCCCCACGGCAGTTGTCAGCCTACCGCTGACACGATTCACCGCAGCTTGTGCTGCTTTAGGATCAAAATCCACACCACGAATGATGTCTGTAATCTGAGAAACTTCATTCGCGATTTGTTGTACCAGCTGTAAGTCTTCTTTAACTACTGTACCAATCGAATCAAGCGCACCCTCATTTTTGTCCAGAAATTCAAGTAAACCGGTTGTAAAGTCTTTGCCTGTGTCCGCTATTTTCTGTACTTCTGGCAGTGCTTTCTGAGCAGCATTAATGACCTTAAGGGCCGTTTGCGTGTCCTCTAAAGCGGTAGCCAGTGCGCTTTCTACCTTGCTGAAATTTTGATCCAGTTCAACAATTCGATCACCTGCCTTTTGAATATCAGGTATTCTTTTTTGGATATCCAAAATAACAGTGGCTACCTTGTCCAGCTCAGGCATGTTTTTGTCAATTTTGAGTACCAGGTCACCGGCACGGTTAATTTCAGGAATTTTCTCCTTCAATGCAATGATCTTTTGTCCCTGTGCCTTTATTTTCGGCAAATTTTGCTCCAGTTCCAATGCCTGTTTGCCCAACCTTTCGATATCTGGCAATCGATTATTCAGCTCCAACACCCGGTTCTCAATGTTACGAATCGTCGGGAGCTCCTCCTCCAACTTGACTCCGGCTTCCTTCAACTTCGTCAATACTGCCTGGCTGGCAGTTTCAATAAAGTTTTGGCTAATCTGGTTCGTCAGAGAGGTTGCCCCCGAAGATGTAATTTTCGGAGCTACTGCATTAATTTTTTCATTTACGGCGTAATCAATTTCTGGCTTTTGCGGATTTTCCGTCAGCACACTTGTAATTTTCTCTGAAAAATCTTTGGGGATCAGCAGGCTGGCATAATAATCACCATTCAACACACCTTTTCGTGCTTCCGCTTCATTGACAAAAGTCCAACCCAGCTTCTTGTTATTTTGAAGGTTATGCAAAACCTCATCGCCGATATTAATCTTTTTACCATTCACTTCTGCACCCTGATCTTGGCTGGTTACTGCAATTTTAATCCCAGATGTATTCGCATACGGATCCCACATCGCTTTCAAATTCACCCATGCATAGACGGAAGGCAAAAGAATGATGCCAATGACTAATAAAGTCCCGGTCGATACTTTGAATACATTTCTCCAGTCTGTTAAGTAGATTTGCCATATCTTCCGCAACTTCATCACTCCTCGTATGTACATTAACCTGTCGTCCATTGTTGTATGCACACGTATTGTAAACGATTCGAGCGAATGAAGCCAATCCTGTTACAAAATATGTAAAAAGCGTATGACACTTATAGAGATCATACGCTTTTCAATAAAATCAATCTGCTTAATTTCGAACTCCATTCGCGGGCATAGCCTCTAGGGAATAAGATGCTCCTTTTTTATTGATTTTTCCCACAACAGTAACCCCACCTTTTTTGGAGAATGTATACTCGTTATCCTTCATTTTTACGGTGTATCCTTTCAGGTTAATTCCAAAAAGGGATTGTACTTTCGACTTGGCGGCTGCAAGTGCCTGGGTTTTGCTGAGCCTTGGCTTGGCAAATGCTTTGGCAAAGCCCTTATCTCCATCCCAGTCCATACCATACTCACTTTTTACGGCCCATACTTTACCGGTTTTTACACCAATCAGTACGTTGTTTGATCCACCATCGTCCCGGAAGTTCCAGACAGTATCCTTACCTTCCTGCTGACGGAGCACGTATTCAAACGGCTTGATTGTAGCCATACCAAGTGTTTTAAGCGAACGGTTCGCTTTGTTGGTTAAGGCAGCTTTAAAGTCTTTGAGCGAATACATAAAGCTGGCTGTTATTTGATTTCCATGATCAAGATCAATATAAATACTTTGATCATTCCCCCACAGCACCCAATAATTTTGGAGTCCTACTTCGTCTACCGGGGAATATACGCGCCATATGGCCTCCGTTTTAAAAACTTTATCGGTATCGAATGATTTCAGGAAAGATGCAACCTTGCTGCGCAGGTTATGATCCATAACTTTGTTCATATCAGCGGAATCATAGATGATGCTGGTGGACTGCACGATTCCTTTTTTGGAATCATAATTTTGGATAAAATCAGCATTAGCTGTGCCGCGCAAAGTTCCGTTTATAATCCGTGAATCAAAAGCAGTCTCGACACTTGTAAACTCTATCGTTTGCTTCCCGGCCAATTTGTTCAACACATCCGTTAATCGTTTGGTGACAGTCTGATCCAGTTTAACAGTGGTTTGTGCGGTTTGAACTTTGTCAGCAGCGGGCTGCTGTGCCAACGCCATTGGCGCCGATCCTAAAAGTATTGATATTGCCGCCGCAGTTACTGTGACAGAACTCCATTTTTTCATTCAGTCCATTTCCTCCTGTTGTCTACAAAAAATTCTTTAATGATTAAAGCACAATATCCCTTAGACGTGTCACAAAAGTAAAAAGTTGCTACCTACTCTAATCGCTCTTCAAGCCTCATCCAGAAATCCTAAACCAAAAGAAGCCCCTCAAGCCTAATTTTTAGGCTCAAGGAGCTTCTCATTCACTACATTATCCATTCTTCAGCAGTCTGGCCGCCGAAAATGCTGCACCATGACGCAACTTCCGCTTTTCCAACCGTTTGTGCAGCGAACGATTATACAGAACCTGTATGACAAAATACGAGATAATGCCCAGCACCACACCGAAAATCGACATGCCGATCAGGATGTGCAAGCCTCCGTGCAGCAAGTCTCTGAATACAGACCAGTTGCCGTGAAACAGCTCCATAAAAGAATGCTCGTGAAGTCGTCCACCCCTGACATGTACCGGATAATGAGTTGGATAAATCCAAGCTCCCACTTGCTTGGCGAATGGCATCAGTACAATTGGCAAAAAGGTCAGCTTACCTACAACGTTACCCACAATGGCCGCAGGCAGCGAGCCGCCAGAGAGACGAACAATCGGATAAAAAACAAGGTATACCAGAGAAGCCGTGGAAATCACGATCATCTCCAACGCAAAGCCAATGGCGAAGCCCAAAGAAATCTTTTTAACTCCACCAGGGGCGCGCAACAGCTTGATGAAATTCAGCCGAATCGCACGCCATATATTTTGAAACATATTATATTTCTTCTTCGATTTATGAGGTTTGAGCCTTTTCGGATTGAGCTTTATCAATAGGAGGACTCCTTCAACAGTACTATTCAAGTTCAGGAATGAGTCAATACAGCTCCCATCCTTACTTATGTCTATACTGTCATTATAACCCTCAGCGTTCGAAAAGCAATGTTATTCCGCCTGTTTCGCCGTTTTAGGACAGAATTCGCTTGTTGACATCGTTTTGGAGAGGTACAATGTCCCAAATCTCAGTTGCATACTGCTGAATCGTACAATCACTAGAAAATTTCCCGGAATGGGCCATGTTCACAATAACACGCCGAGTCCACTCCGAGGGATTCCGATACACTTGTTCAATGTGAACCTGTGTATCCACATAGGATGCGAAGTCCTTGAGCACAAAGTATTCATCATTATGATCAATCAGGGATTGATAAATGGCCTCAAATTCCCGTTCATGCCGCGTAAAAGGAGCATCGTTCACGAGTTGATCCAACACTTCACGCAGTCTTTCGTCACTGTTGGCTGTTTTGCGCGCCGAATACTGGCCGTCTCGGTAATATGCCTCGATCTGATCCACCTTCAATCCAAAAATGAACATGTTGGCATCGCCTACCATTTCATGCATTTCAACATTGGCTCCGTCCAATGTACCTATTGTGAGCGCACCGTTCATCATAAATTTCATGTTCCCTGTGCCTGAGGCTTCCTTGCCTGCCGTGGAAATCTGCTCACTGACATCCGCCGCAGGAATAATCAGCTCGGCTAGCGAGACCGAATAATTTTCAAGGAAAACGACTTTCAGCTTGTCCTTGACATCTACATCCCGATTGATCGTGTCCGCCACGTTGTTAATGAGCTTGATCGTCTGTTTGGCGAGAAAATAACCGGGGGCGGCTTTGGCTCCAAAAACAAACGTGCGTGGCGTCACATCCAGGCCAGGATTACTTTTAAGCTGACTGTATAAATGCATCACATGCAAAATGTTGAGCAGCTGTCGCTTATAACCATGCAACCGTTTGACCTGTACATCAAAAATGGAGGACGTATCCAGCCGCACGCCCTGTTTTGCAAAAACATGCTCAGCGAGCCTGACTTTATTATTTCGCTTAATCGCCTGTATCCGTTCTTTGAACGACTCGTCCCCACTGTAACGAAGCAGGTCGATGAGCTCCCTTGGACGGGTCCTCCAACGTGTGCCGATGGTCTCATCGTACAAGCTTGCCAGCTCCGGGTTGGCATGTATTAGCCAGCGGCGATGGGCAATCCCGTTTGTTTTATTATTAAAACGGTCAGGGTACAGCTCGTGAAACGACTTCATCTCTCGTTCCTTTAATATTTGCGTATGCAGCGCAGCTACCCCATTAACGCTGTAGCTGCCGACGATTGCCAAGTGAGCCATACGGATTTGTTCACCGTGAATAATCGCCATTTCACCAATTTTGATGTCCTGACCCGGGTAACGCTCCAGTAGCATAGCGCAATAACGTTTGTTCATTTCTTCAATGATCAAGGAAATGCGAGGAAGTAGCTCCCGTACCATATTGACAGGCCATTGTTCCAGCGCCTCACTTAATATCGTATGATTCGTATAAGAAACGGTTCGCGTCGTAATATCCCATGCATCGTCCCAGCCCAAGCCCTTCACGTCTATCAGAATACGCATCAGTTCCGGTATAACCAGCGTCGGATGTGTATCGTTAATGTGCAGTGCTATTTTATCGGGCAACTGGCTATAAGGTAAACGAAGCTTCTCGAACGTACGTAAAATACTTTGCAATCCGGCCGAGCACAGGAAATACTGCTGCTTCAAGCGAAGCAGCTTTCCCTCATAATTGGAGTCATCCGGATATAGAAATGCCGAGATGGATTCCACCGATCGATTGTAGTCGAGAAAGCGGTAATAACCGCCCTCGCCTCGAATCGGTCCTCGAACGGGATCAAGCGCTGATTCCGCACTCCAAATCCGCAGCGTATTCACCTGCGCATGACCATAGCCCACCAGCGGAATATCGTAAGGGACAGCCCAGACTGTTTCGGCATCCTGTGTCTCGAATACAAGACGTCCCTCCTGTTCACGGGTTTCCACTCTTCCCCAAAAATGAACCTCGACCTTTTTGTCAGGACGGCGTTCCTCCCAGACATTCCCTTTCTGTAGCCAGTAATCCGGCAGTTCAACCTGATTTCCATCCACAATACGCTGTTCAAACAGACCATATTTATATCGGATGCCGCAGCCATGTCCTGCATAGCCAAGGGATGCCAGCGAGTCCATGAAGCAAGCCGCCAGACGGCCGAGACCACCATTGCCTAGCCCCGCGTCCGCCTCCTGTTCTTCAATTTCCTCCAGATCCCAGCCCAGTTCACCCAATGCCTGCCGAACCATATCCAGTACGCCCAAATTCAGCAGATTACTGCCCAGTAGACGACCTATCAAAAATTCCAGTGAAAAATAATAAATCTGCTTCTCTTGTCCTTCTTTGTAGGCTTGGTTCGTTTCTGCCCAATTCTTGCCGACTTGTTCACGAATCATGCCACCCAAAACCTTATATACGTCTTCCGACTGAGCCTCCTGCATCGGTTTGCCCAGCCTTCCGACCAGTTGCTCTCGAAAAGCCTGCTTAAAAGCTTCTTTATTGCTGAACAAAGTTGTACCTCCTGTTATTTCCGTTTTAATGGCTAAGTATATCCTTTAAATTACGCTATTCTTGGCAATGACATAGGGAACTCTAATGTCTCCAATCAGAGTTCGATCTGGTGAAAGCTGTACATCTTTATCTAAAACCACATTCTCCACAACTGCCCCTTTACGGATGACACATTTTTGCATAATAATCGAGTTGCTTACCCGCGCGCCCTCCTCCACCTGCACTCCACGGAAAAGAATACTGTTCTCGACCTTGCCCCCAATGGTGCAGCCATTAGCAACAAGCGAATGATCCACCTCGGCGCTGTGCGTATAACGAGTCGGGGCTTCATACTTGATTTTGGTGTGCACCGGCTGATTCTGGAACAGTGCTTGATACTGCTGCTGATCCAGCAGCTTCATGCTATTTTTATAGTAGCTCTCGATAGAATTAATGACTGCATGATAACCTTCATAACGATACGCATAAATGCGCAGCCCACTTGGGTTTTTCTGGATGGCATCGCGAAAGAAATGATTATCCTGATGGGCAATGCAATGCTTCACCTGATCCAGATACAAGCCTTTGTCCATCACGAACATTTCCAGATAAATATTATGATGATCCTGCTCCTGATGAATACCAGTCACCCGTCCGTTCTCATCAATCTCCAGTCGTGCACAAGGAGCATGTTCAGATTCGAGCTGGTCTATGGGTTTATATACGAGGGTAACATCTGCATTTTTCTCCCGATGATAACGGTATACATCCTCGATATCAACCTTATTGACATGCTGAGTTCCTGCGTGAACAAGGGTTTGCCCCGATGAGCGATGAAAAAAATCCAGATTGTTGTGCACATGCTGCAAATCTCCACGTGATGCATCCGTCGGATCATTCCAGTCCGGTGGCAAAATAAACAACCCGCCCCGTCTGCGGTCTAAATCCCAAGGCCGACCTTCACCCAGATGATCCAGCAGCGAACGGTATTTGCGGCGGATAAACAGTGCAATATCATGCACCCCTGCATGCATCATGTTGGATAAGGTAAAATCAATGAGCCGATATCGACTGGCAAAGGGAACTGCGGCCCCGCACCGGAAATAGGTCAACTCCTTCAATTGATCCAGTTCGTGATCCAGGTTGATAACTCCAATGAGTCGGCTCATAGCAGACACCGTCCTTATCCGGGTTAAATTCGTGCATGAAGCTGGCTTTCCTGATCGAACAAAATAATCTCATCAGAACTATCTTCAGGTCCGATAAACGCGTTGTCTTCAATAACGATGTTCTCATTCACGATAGCCCGGTGGATACGTACATTGCGCCCAATTTTTACGTTCGGCATGATGACAGAATCGGTAATAACGCTCCCTTCACCTACTTCGACCCCATAAAATAGTACAGAATGCCTTACTTCTCCATCCACCATGCAGCCTTCATTTACAATACTGTTTTTGAGAATCGCCCGTTGGGTTATATACTGGGCCGGTTGATTGGGGCTGCGGGTATAGATGCGCCAGAAAGGATCGTTCAGATCCAAAGGCGGATCCTGAACCAGAAGATCCATGTTGGACTCCCACAAGCTCTGAATGGTACCTACATCCTTCCAGTACCCGGCAAACGGGTACGCATACAGCGACCGGCCATGCTGAAGCAGCAATGGAATGATATCCTTGCCAAAATCATGTGAGGATTCAGAATCGCTTGCGCTTTCCAGTAAATAGCGACGCAACACCTCCCATTTGAACAAATAAATGCCCATGGAGGCCAATGTACTTTTCGGCTGTTCAGGCTTCTCCTCGAAGTCGTATATTTTCAGATCATCATCGGCGTTCAGTATCCCAAATCGTTGGGCTTCCTGAATCGTGACATTGATGACAGAAATGGTGCAGTCTGCTTCCTTCTCCTTGTGATAGTGGAGCATTCGACTGTAGTCCATTTTATAAATGTGATCCCCTGACAGAATGAGTACATGCTCCGGGTCATACTGATCCAAGAAATGCAGGTTTCGATAAATTGCATCCGCCGTGCCCCTGTACCAGTTGTTTCCATTTTCTTTCTCGTGCGGAGGTAAAACGAACACTCCTCCATCCAGGCGATCCAAATCCCAGTCGCTGCCTACGCCGATATAGGAATGAAGCACCAACGGCTCGTATTGGGTCAATACGCCTACGGTGTCTATACCAGAATGAGTGCAATTGCTGAGAGGGAAATCAATAATGCGGTAAGTCCCTCCAAAAAACACTGCCGGTTTGGCTAGTGTACGGGTAAGTCCTTTGAGTCTTTTGCCTTGTCCGCCGGCGAGCAGCATGGCAACCACTTCCTTCTTTCTCATAACAAAGACCTCCCTGTCATGTGCGTCTGAAGCAATTGTGGCGGGATATTTGATAATATCCATTAAACATGAAAAGACAGTCGTAATCGTTTCATTGGCGAAGGAACGGGTAAGATGTGATGGAGAAGGGTAAAATCATAGTTATGCGGAACGAGTGCAAGGAATCACTAAATCGTAAAATCCCGTTCATCTTTTCACATTTTGGATACTTTTAAAGTATTCGTGTATGACAACATGATCATAAGGAGGCGTTATTCATGAAGAATAAAAAATGGGTGGTAGCAGCATTGGGAATGGGTGTTACGTATCTGATGAAAAATAAAGGGGCACGCGATAAGGTATTGAATAAAGTACAGACCATTGTCAATCGTGCGAAAACATCTGCAAAATCGTAGAATGTTAAAGGTAGAAAAAGCGAGCCTCTCTGAATCATGGTTCAGGGAGGCTTTGCTCTGACTTTTTTCTGCGTCTACGAACAAAATATGGTTCGAGGCTGTATCCGTAGACGGTCAGGCATTCTCCTTATGTTCTTCTACTTCCATGATATGTTCAACGGTAAAGGTTCGATGCGTCCATTCGGAAGAACGGTAAGCCTCTAGGAGACCAAAGGAACGAATTTTCTCCTTGTCCACCTTCTTAAAGGTATGAGTAATCCCTACCTTTCCCCTGAAAGGAAAAAAGGAAAGACCTACAGTCTGATCCGATAGCCACTCGGCCCAAACTCGCCCGCTTTCATGTCGAACAGCCGGGAAGCTTAAACCTTCAGCAAACCATTCATAATCTGCTGTAGGCGTACCCGGCTCTCGGCTGCACAAAAACAGACTCAATTCGTCGCAAAACAACATTCTCCGTACATCGGTCCGTACTTGATGGTCGAAGGTTACGCCACATGCCAGCTCCTGTTTGAGCCTCTGCCGACGCTGTTCCTCCGCCTCCTGATAAGCATGCGTAATCTGCTTGTCCTGAGCGTTTTGATGCTCGGTCCGTCCGACTAGCTCCTTGTACATCAAGCTACACAGTAACGCCGCATATATACTTCCTTGTTCGACTTCATCAATCCCAAGACGATAGAAAACAAAACGTGGACTGAGCGGAAAATCAATAAATGTATAAGGTGCAGACACATGATCATTCCAGAAAGGAGCAGCGTCTAACTGTATCCAACCCCGATCATGCTCCCTTGCTGCATATACAAAATCCTGCTTATGACGTCTATTCTTGAAGGCACTCTCTTCCCATTGCGAAGCCAACTCACCCGAAATATGGGCATGGTCATGCTGCGTCGTCATGATATAAGCTTGGTCCGTTTCATAAATAACCATATGCTCTCCCCTTCCGTTCGGCGATTCGTGTGATAGTGTACAAACTCTCTGATCGAAGGCCATGGTTATGCTTACGTTTATTATATCAGGATAAGGGTAAAAAGGCAGGCAAGTTTTCCGCCTCTTTATATCTAATTACCCTTTTGATTCTGCACTCGAAACTGCTGTGGGGTCATCCCCTCCAGCTCACGAAATACTTTGTTAAAATGCTTTGCATTGTCAAAACCCACATTAGCCGCAATTTCATAAATCTTGCCCCCTTGACACTCCAGCAGCTTTTTGGCTTCTGCAATGCGCAGCCTTTTTACATATTGAACAAAGCTAAGGCCTGTATAGGCTTTGAAAGCCTGACTAAAATACGTATAATTCAAGGATACTGAATTGGATACTACTGCCATATTTAAATCCTCGCTGTAATGAGCATGGATGTATTGGATAGCACGTGTCATGCTACCATTTCTATCGGGGATGACACTCGCGCCAGCCAGTCTACCTTTCTCTACGCTGACAACACTATCGTCTATGAGGTGGTTCCTCTCCTTCAATTCCTCATTCAAAACTGCCAGCGCACCAAACAGCTCCTCCCTTACAATCGGCTTGAGCAAATACTCCCGTGCCCCGCAGCGAATCGCTTCGCGCGCATACTGGAACTCGTCATATCCACTGAGAATGATCACCAAAGGTCTGCGTTCCGGCTCCAGCTCGCGAATATGCTGCATCAGCATAATGCCATCCATAACAGGCATACGGATATCCGTTATCACCAACTCGGGCAAAAACTGCTTCACATGCTGCCAGGCTTCCCTTCCGTCCTTGACCAGTACACATTCATAGAGACCGGAAAATTCCCGTTCGATCATAGCTTGAAGTCCCATTCGAATATTTTTCTCGTCATCCGCAATCAACAGCTTGGTCGTCATGGTCCGCCCCCCTCATCATGTAACGTCTAGGCAAAATTAGGGTCACTGTCGTCGATTGTCCGGGGATGCTGTCCAGTCTTATGCCATACTCTTCGCCATACTGCATACTTAAACGGCGATGCACATTATACAAACCGATTCCCCCATTCATCCCGGGCTCATGGGAATCCATATCCGTTCGCGCTAGACCAGCCATGATGGCGTTTCTTCTTTCTTCAGATATCCCCACTCCGTTATCCTGTATACGCAATTCTATGATATCCTGCTTAGAGCAGGCTTCAATCGTGATGCTGAATGGGCTTTGCAATGTACTCCAACCGTGCTTGATAGCATTTTCGACTACAGGCTGCAGCGACATTTTCAGCATCTCCAGTTCCATAAACGCCGACGATAGATGAATTTCCAATCCAATTTGGTTATCGTGGCGAATGTTCATGATGGCCACGTAATGCTGGATATGTCGGATTTCATCCCGCAACGCAACACACGACCCGGACCATTGGAGATTATAACGCATCATCGAGCCAAGGGAGGTAAGGGCATCCGACAGCGGATACTGCCGTTCTATCTCCGCCATCATTTTTAAATTTTCCAATGTATTATAGAGAAAATGGGAATCAATCTGATGCTTGAGCGCTAGCAGTTCAGCCTCCTGAGCAGCGGCCTGCTTGTGTACTGCCTCGGCAATGAGTCCGTTAATCCGACTTAGCAGACTGCGAAAATATAGAGCCAGCTCAGCCACTTCTCCCCGCCCATATACTGGAATTCTAAGCTGAAAGTCACCCTCCTGCTCTACTTTTTTCATGGATTCACGCAGTGTATGTAGCTGCTTGAGAATGAAGGCATGCAGGGTATAAGAAATGACGGACATAAACACAATCAGCATACTAATAATGAGCAGCATGGCATTGCGTTTCTGACGGAGATCACCCAGCGGACCGTCCAACGCCACCACATTTAGCAAATAGGCGTCCAACCCTTCTATATAACGATACATACCGAGATAAGGCTTATTCTCATAGGAAAAATCAAAAGCACCACCCGGTCCCTGAACCTGGGACTGAAACAGATGGTGCACATGGGACAGAGGGATGGAAATTGAATCTGATAGAGAGGAAGCTGTAGCTATATCGCTAGAAGACATTGGTTTTTCAGCGTTCCTTGCGCTGGAATCGCCGTCCAGAATGAACATTTGCCATGCACGATCACGTTGTGGGATTCCAAATACTCTAGGTGAAAATAGCTCCAGCCTCATGTTTGTTTCTACCAGACCTGCGTGTCTTCCTCCGGTAGACTGAATTTCACGCAGCAGTGCCATATACTGCACTGTCTCACTTTCCTGCCGGGATTGCCCCAGAAGTAAGCTTTTCGGCCCCTTGTACATTTCCCACCATATTTTCCCTTGTCGGAGTTGGGCCATTTTCAGCCAGGAAGCCTTAGGCAATCGTGATTCTTTGAAAATCATCGGCCATATTTCATGCGCCTGGGGATTATTGGTATACAGTCGAATGTTCTCTACATTGGGATTACTGTACAGCAAGTGCTGTAAATTTGGAAACACATTCAAGTTGAATTGGACTAGCTCATCGCTGCTTATTTCACGTTCCTCGGTCAGATAACGAAGTACGTTGCGATCTGAGATCGCAAGCTGTGCGGTTCGCTCCATAATTTCCATATTGCTATGAATATGGGCCAGCTCTGTATCCAACACATACTGATTTTGTACGGTGATGTCGTGCATGGTATTCTCGTACAGTTGGTGAAAGGTATATAGCGAGAATAATACCACCGGGATTAAAATGACTCCGATATACGCGACAATGAGCTTAACTTGAAGGGAGCAACCGCCAAGCCGATCGGCCGTCCCCTTCATCCACTGCCATATAGTGCGGCGCAGCAGGCTCTTCATCTGTGAACGTGCACGGCCTGGCATGAAATCACATCCTTAGGGGTTCAATAGATTAAAGCATTGAATTAAATCATTTGGTGAACTGTTCAATTTTCTTAAGGTTTTCCTCATAGGCTTTTTGCTGATAGGCCATAACTTTGTCATATCCTGCTTTCCTGCGGTCTTCCAAAAAGCGAGCAAACAGCTGGTCGAATTCCTCATCTGAGGAAGCAAGCAGCAGCTTCGGCAATGTCTTGCCCCAAATTTTATCTATCTGGCCTGACGCAATACCCTCTGCCGAAGTTCCGGTCGGTTTAATATTGTCATATTGGGAGAAGCCTTTCGTCTTCCCTTTCGTCCAATCCTCTGGCTGCTTATACGGCTCGACGCTGGGCGGCGCCCACTGCAAATTCATATTCGTATCCATCAGCATCCAGAAGGTGAAGGAGGCGCCATATTTTTTATCAAAAGCAGAACGATCCTTGTTCAGCAGCTCCTGTACCTCCGGCTTGAAGGCTGGCTTACCGTTAACCATGTCCCATAGCTTGCCCTGCTCCCCCAGATACAGGTCACGATTTCCTTCCTCGCTAATCAGATAAGTCAGAAATTCAATAGCTCGCTCCTTGTCTTTGACATCCTTCGAAATAAGCGTCACCGTCCAGCCGGAAATACCCGGCCCGGCCAGCGTCGGCGGGTCCAGCTTACTGTTCGAAGGTCCATCCACCGCGATATAGACGGAGTTCGGGTCCTTCGCATATAACAGTACCTGTTGAGTGGCAAAGTCAGAACGCTGGTATAGCATGGCAAAATATCGGCCCTGTGCCACCTTTTCCTCCATTTGCGGACGTTTGTCGATAAATACGTCCTTGGCGATCAGGCCCTGCTCATTTGCTTGACGGAATGTTTTGAGCCAGCGAATATACTCTTCGTCCGAACGACGATCGTATAGCTTGCCGTCCTTTTCATGAGGAATGGCTAGGAAATTGAGTAAATAGTCTTCAAAAGAATAATTTCCGTTATCTGTAAATTCGTGAAATCCTATCGGGATAAGAGGCTGACCGTTCACCTCCGGAAATTTCTCTTTCACTTTTTGAAGCGCTTTCAAAAATCCTTCTGGTGTCCTCATATCTGGTTTGCCGATCGCCTCGTACATATCTTTCCGAACCATAAACGTCTGGTTGGACACAAAATTTTGGCCGTATTTTTGATAATCCTGTGGCGAAGAAGAAGCGTTAGGATACCCGTATACATTCCCGTCCGTTTGGCGATACCAGGACATTTTCGCCGGATCAGCTATTTTAATCAGATACGGATCGTATTTCTCGGCCAGCTTGTTGAGCGGAAGCACCATCTTACCCTCGATCATTTTTTTGACCGCGTCCTCTCCCCAACCCAGCGTGACAAAATCAGGCAGCTTGCCGGAGGCCAGCATGGTATTGAGCTTTTCATTTTCATTTCCTGCCGGTACGATAAAATTGACGCTGACCCCAGTCTTTTGCGTAACATACTTCGAGGTCATATCCGTCCCCCACTTGTTCGGGAACCAGGAAAAGTTCAAATACCAGTCAAACGTAATCGGCTCCTTATCCGCCTTCCATCCTGGTACATCTGCCGTAGCCTTGGTCTTCTCGTCCTGTAATTCCGTGACAGTACCGCCTCCACCGGACGTACATGCCGCGAGCAAACCCACCAGCAGAACAGAAGCCAACAGCCCCTTCTGCCATTTGCGAATGTTCATCATAAATCTCCCCCTTGGATGATGTGCTATCCCTTAATCGAGCCGATCATCAGACCCTTGACGAAATATTTTTGCAGAAAAGGATATACCAGTACAATGGGCAGTGTCGTCACAACCATCGTCGCCAGCTTGATCGATTGCGAAGTGACGGACTGGGCAACGACCCCCGGCGCAGCAGCCATCATCTGATTAGAGCTGGATTGGGCAACAACCCGGTACAAATACGTTTGAATCGGCTGAAGATCCGTATTATTAATATAGATCATTCCAGTAAAATAATCGTTCCACTGGTATACCCCATGAAACAACGCAATCGTCGCTACTACCGGCATAGATACAGGAAGCACGATCCGGCAAAAGATACCGAAATCGTTCGCACCGTCTATTTTCGCCGCTTCTTCCAATGCATCCGGCAGTTCGCGGAAAAAAGCCATAAAAATAATAAGGTCAAAAAAGCTGAACATCGCAGGAATGATGTACACCCAAAAGCTGTCCAGCAGTCCGAGATCACGAATCAGCAAGTACGTTGGAATCAATCCCCCACCGAAAAACAGAGTAATGGTGCCAATCAGCATATATAGCTTGCGCCCGATCAGCTCCTTACGGGAATATGCATATGCAATCATAGCGGTAAAAAACACATGAACAATCGTGCCGATTAACGTCTTGGCAATAGTCACTCCCATCGCAGTCATAATACCGTTGTTGGCAAACACAGCCTGATAGCTGCCCAGACTGAAGACCCTCGGCCACCAGTAAATGCCGCCCCTCATCGCGTCTGCTCCTTCGTTAAAGGAGTTCACCAGCACATACCACACGGGATACAACGTCACAAAACAAATGATCAGCATGAAGACGTTGTTCACGAAATCGAATATCGCTTCGCCTGCTGTTCTGCGTTGCAATAGCTGCATGCAGCTGTCCTCCTTCAAAATAGGGATGTATTATTCACCCGCTTGGTCACCGAATTGGCAATTAGCAGCAAAATGAGAGCAAGAACCGATTTTAGCAAACCCACTGCGGTAGAATACGAGAAACGGCCCTGCTGAATGCCCACCTGATATACATAAATATCAACTACATTACTTGCACTTTCATTCAGCGAGTTACGCAGGACGAGAATTTGATCGAAGTTGGAGTTCAATATGCCGCTGACCGCCAAAATAAACAAAATGGATATGGTCCCCTTGATAGCGGGAAGTGTGACGTACCACATTTTCTGAAACCGTCCGGCCCCGTCAATGGTGGCCGCTTCGTACATGTCCGTAGATACTCCCGCCATTGCTGCCAAATAGATAATAGCTGACCATCCAAGCTCCTTCCAGATATCCGAGCTAACGACGATACCCCAAAAATAGCTCGGCTCTGCCAAATAACTGATCGGCTGGTCAATCCAACCCCAGGCTAGCAACAGTTGATTAATCATCCCGGTATCTGCCAGCCACGTCGTTAAGATCCCGCCAAGAATAACCCAAGATAAAAAGTGAGGAAGGTACGAAATGGTCTGAATAGATTTTTTGAACCGAATGGATCGTATTTCATTCAGGAACAGAGCAAATACAATGGGCAACGGGAACCCAATCGCCAGCTTGAGCAAGCTAATGCCCAGTGTGTTTTTGACAATGTACCAAAAGTTATCATCCTCCAAAAAGGCCCGAAAATGCTCTAACCCCGCCCAAGGTGCGCTTGATATGGTTCCAATGATGTCAAAATGTTTGAAAGCAATTAAAATACCGTACATCGGAATGTAATGAAAAATAATCATCCAAACCACCCCAAGCAGCGCCATGGTCTGCAAATGTCTTTGTTGAACCCATTTGCGCGCTAGTGATGCCCCTCTCCCCGATCGAACCGGCGGCTGTGTCTGCAGATTCTTCCATCCTGTACTCATACGAGGACCTCCCTTCTTTGTGATGTAAGCACTTACATTTATTATTTTAGAGGCTTCTGCTTCGAATGAGTAGTACTGGATTTTTTGATTTTGGTATCTAAATTTCAGGTGGGGATCTAACTATACGCACAAGTTTTCTTCCAGCCTTTGGATATTTACATCTATTAATTTACGAAGAAGACTATCAGATGGTACGATAAGACTATATGTGATTCCAATCATTACCTATATACCTAGATCAGGAGGATTAAGAATGGAAGAATTGGTTCGTTCGATTCAGAAACAGGTCCGAATTAAAAAGGTTGCCTGCTGGGCGGGGCTCATCATGTTTGGCCTGTGCACTTTAGTTGGCATTGCAGCTCAGGAATGGCTTATGACGCTCTTGGCGCTCGCGATGACAATTTTATCCGTCTATGGATTAACCATGATGCGTGGTATGACAAAGTTTACTAAAGAGTATCAACCGGGAAAGGGCTACGGTTATTATCGTCGTACGGTACAACAAAAGCTGCGCTATCTAACTTGGGGACAGTGGTTAGTAGGCGGCCTTATTGTCCTGATGTTCTTTATATTTAACGTCCGACTTAGCGCTTTTCTCATAGCTATTCTGGGTATCCTAACCATTCAGTTCAGTATCAAAAAACGAATTAAAAATCACCAGGAGCCCGATATCACTGAGCTGGATGAGTTTGTACGAATGGGGATTGTTTCTCCGCATGAGCAGACTATTGGGGTATATAAAGATTTTCTACACCTGAGCCATACGTTTCGGGGTAACCAAATTGTTATCGTTACAGACAAACGCCTGATTTCTGTATTTGTGGAGGAACAGGGGCGTGCGGTGAAAACGGAAATGCTGCTCTCGGGTATAAACAAAATACGCGCAATCGGTACGGGTTTTCAGGGTCAAGGTATATTGCTGTCTGTAAGTAACCGTGACCATAACGAGCTTCACATTCATATGGTCGGGAAAAGCATTTTCTTTTCTCCAGAGCAATTCATAGGCTCCTTGCTACGGGCACTAGATGCAGCGTTAAAAAGCAGATCATACAGCACGGAAGAACCATTCCCGTGCTACCAACAGACAAGAATTTCATTGCATCCATCAGAACAAGGTTTGCTGCATAAACCTACGACAGCTTAAATAATTTTGGGACATGTACCACGTTATATATATGCGTTATGATCGATCTTCATAATACGCCAAATAGCAAGTAAGCCCTGATCATAATGAGCTTACTTGCTATTGGGTGTACTTCCACATCATATTTTCAAATGAACTGCCTACCTGCTAAAACAACTAATTTTCTACTTTACTTCTGCCTTCTTAATGATTGGCTCCATGATAGAATACCGTGATGAGGTCATGACTTGTAACAAACACTAGCAAGCTAAACAGACTGAGCGACAGAGGGCGTGAAATCAATTTTTTCATCCTTTAACACTCCTTTTAAAATAGTTATATATTGGTCTTGCTGTGTTGCTGTAGCTTGGGATCTGAAAATTTCAAATATAGCGGTACATTTCCTAAACTCATGCTCATGTTCCATACCCAGGGTATCGGACAGCATGAGAGATTGCAGGATATAGCCCAACGCAACCGTAAACTGTTGTTGCTTGATATAATAAAGAGCCAACTGATAGCAGAAGCGAAAATAATAAGATACATTCACGGGCTCTTCTAAATATTTAAAACCTTCAATTTGTTCGGCAAATGATTCAAGCACAGCCTCTAAAGGATAGTCATATCTCGATGCTCCCTCAACGATGGAAAGAAGCCCCGGTAACAGCTCTTCCGGATTGTTACGAAGAAATTGCACGTATTCCTGCAACACTTCGCCATGGCCTGACAAAATATCAAGGGCATACAAATTAGCTCTGGCAGCATAGCGGTAAAATTCGACCTCTGCTTCCCCATATTGATCGAGACCATTAAACCAGCCCAATTCTGCATATTTTTCGATGCAATCGCGAGCGGCCTCATACTTGCCCTGTTTTTGGAAGGCCATGCCTTTCATGAGATGACTGTAGCCGTAGTAGTAGACTAGCGGCCGTTTGGTATGTATGGGTTGTATAGGTTTCTTGCGCGCTTTGTAGAGCTGTAATTCCTGATACTTTTGGTTGACATGGCTATACAACCGGTCGCATAAAGCAATCATATTGGCACCATCCGCAAATGAAAAAGACAGCTTAATCATGTTAACAAGTGTGTCTAGATCTGTGATGTCGGAGTGAACAAGATCATCCACCGTTCCCGCCTCCTTATCCGACTTTTATATTCACCAAACAAAAGTAAGATCTAAATTCTAACTGAAAATAACTTAATTACGTATTTATTACGTAATTAAGTTATATCATAAATTCAAGCATATGACAAGTGCATTATGATAATATATTCCAGTTTTTAAAATACCGATGTAAGTGGATCGTTCACTTGTTCATTTCCATGTGAAGCAAAGGAAATGCCCTACCTGATCCATCCAGTGCTGATCGCCCCGTTTGTACAAAGCCGTAATGTCTGTAGAAAGCATACGCTTTCTCGTTCTGCTCATTCACGTCCACTTTGAGATGCTTCCCTTTTATTTTTTCAGCATACTGGATGAGTCGGCTGCCTATGCCCTGCCCATGCCGTTCAGGGTCAACAAACAGCATCTCTATTTTCAATCCGTCCAGCCCGATAAAACCTGTTGGTTCTTGACTTGTATTCCATTCCATCCAAACTTCAAGTTCTCTTAAAACACCATTGCGTACGATATGATGATAAAATTGAATGTCCTCTTCCGACAAAAATGTGTGCGTCCGGCGTACAGCCCGCTGCCAAATATCAACGAGTTGATCATGATTTTCTTCACGATAAGCAACAATTTCATTTTGCACTTGTACTTCCCCCCTCATTTAAAAATCGATATTGCATGTTTTGCAGTAAGTCTAACATGCCTATTTTGAAGCATACAAACACAAAAAAGGAAGCGGAATAATTCCGCCTCCCTTACACTACAGCCTTTTACAACGTAACACCGTTTTTAAAAATAGCGAGCTCTCTGAAATTGTTTTTCTCATTGTTCACCCAGGTTCCGCTGGCTACATCGACAATGTAATCAACAAAGTTGCGGAGCGCTTGTTCCATACTGACATCCTCCACCAGTGAACCGGCGTTATAGTCGATCCAATGAGGTTTAGCTTTATACAACGGCGAGTTGGTTGAGACCTTCATCGTCGGAACAAAGGAGCCAAACGGCGTACCGCGTCCGGTTGTGAAAATAACGAGCTGGCAGCCCGCCGCGGCGAGAGCTGAAGATGCCACTAGATCGTTGCCCGGTGCGCTGAGTAGGTTGAGTCCCTTGGTCTTAAGACGTTCCCCGTACTGAATGACATCAGTGACCGTGGAAGACCCGGATTTTTGCGTACAGCCCAGTGATTTATCCTCCAGTGTCGTGATGCCCCCTGCTTTATTGCCCGGCGACGGATTTTCGTATACTGGCTGCTTGTAATCCAGAAAATATTGTTTGAAATCGTTAATCAGATGTACGATCTTATTAAATACTTGCTCATCGGCAGCGCGCTCCATTAAAATCGTCTCCGCCCCGAACATTTCAGGTACTTCTGTCAATACCGTTGTTCCACCTTGCGCGGCCATATAATCCGACAATCGTCCGAGTAGTGGGTTGGCAGTAATACCCGATAAGCCATCAGATCCACCGCATTTCAAGCCGATGTTCAGCTCAGACAAAGGTACAGGTTCCCGTCGATCTTCTTGCACGGCCGCAAAAATTTCATGAAGCAGCCTTACCCCTTCCTCTACTTCATCCGACACATCCTGGGAAAGCAAAAACTTTACCCGCTCCGAATCATATTCCCCGATGGCTTCCTTAAATTCTTTCATCTCATTGTTCTCACAGCCCAAACCCAGTACAAGTACGCCACCTGCGTTCGCATGTTTCACAGCATCGATCAAAATCGTGCGCGTATGTGCGTGATCGTCACCCAACTGAGAACAACCATAGTTATGCTTGAGCACAAGTGCATTTTCAAAAGGTGAAATATCTCCCGCTTCCTGCTTGAAACGGTTTAAAATAAGTTCAGCGATCCCGTTCACACAGCCGACCGTCGGCACAATCCACAACTCATTGCGAATCCCCACACGACCGTCCTTTCGCCGAAAACCTTGAAACGTACGACTCTCCTGTTCATATAAATGAGGAGCTGGCTTAGGCTTATAAGTGTACTCCTCCACGCCTGTCAGGTTCGTCTTCGTATTATGCGTATGCACATGCTGTCCTGCCTGAATGGGCTGAATGGCATGACCGATGGGATATCCGTATTTCAGAACATGCCCACCTTCAGCTATATCCTGCAAGGCGATTTTATGCCCACGTGCTACATCCTCGGCTAACTCCACTCGTTGTTCTTCTTGTGCTCCCCACGTCAGTGTCTCTCCCTGCTTGTAATCACGCAAGGCGACAGCCACGTTATCTTGATCATGAATTTGAATGAATTCCAGCATTCCGGTCTCCTCCTTGCTTATGCTCTGGGCACGCTGTTCCCGGTTAGAGAATCGAGCGTCTCCTTCATTCCTCTGCTTGTAATTTCATACACGTGCTGTGCCGTTTGTTCAGCCAGCCCTTCGATCTGGTTCAGGTCTTGACCCCACCATGTCTGCTGGCCGAGTACGAGCGCAGTCAATTGCTTCGCCCCGGCGAGAGTACCGTCATATCGACTCCACAGTTCACCAAACGTACCCAACACTTCCGCTTCGTCTGCCAACGCAATCGACTCACCATTTCTGTCTCCCCGATAAAATACGATCAGGGACGCCAGTGAAAATACGATTCTGACAGGCAGAGCCTTACGTTGTGCCACATACTGGAGCAAGGATGGCAAGTTCCGTGTCTTGAACTTGGACACCGAATTTAGTGCGATACTCATAACATAATGACTTACATATGGATTACGGAATCGTTCAATAACATCGTCGGCATATACATTCAATTCCGCTTCTGACGAGTCCAGCGTCGGAATAATTTCTTCTCGGATCAGCGACTGGATAAAGTTGCCCATAATCTCATGCTCGACCGCCTGCCCCACCGTGTCCAGGCCATATAAATAAGCTACAGGTGTAAGCGCCGTATGTGCTCCATTCAAAATGCGTACTTTCCGTGTACGGTAGGGTGCCATATCGTCGACAATCAGTACATTCAATCCGGCCAAATGAGCAGGTAATTCTTCTTTAAGCCATTGTGGCCCTTCAATAACCCATAAATGATACTGTTCGCCCACAACAACCAAATCGTCCTTGTAACCCAATTCTGCTTGAATTTCATGGATTCGGTCTTTGGGATAGCCAGGTACAATCCGATCGACCAAACTGTTGCAGAACGTATTCGATTCCTCCAACCATGCAATAAACTCCGCCCCAAGCTTCCATTGGTCCGCATATTTTAGTACGATTTCCTTGAGAGCGTCTCCATTACGGTCGATGAGCTCGCACGGAATGATCACCAATCCCTTGCTCTGATCGCCCCCGAAGAATTGAAAGCGCTTGTACAGAAAGGCGGCTAGCTTGCCTGGAAAGCTCTTTTGCGGACGATCTTCCAATTGATCCTCTGGTGCATAAGCGATCCCCGCTTCCGTCGTGTTCGACACGACAAAACGCAGCTCCGGCTTTTGGGATAATGCTTCATACTCCACAAAGTCCGAACCGTACGGATTAATCCCACGAGTGACGCACTCCACAACGGTATGCTCCTTCATGGCCTTCCCATCCTTAATCCCTTCAAGAATAACCGTATACAGGCCATCCTGCTCGTTAAGCTTCTCCACGAGGCCTCCTGGCTGCGGTTGTACAATCACAACTCCCGTATTCCATTCTGCCAGCTTATTCATTTTGTCAAATTGCCAGTCTACAAAAGCACGCAGGAAGTTCCCTTCCCCGAATTGCAGCACCCTCTCGGGATGTGGTTCAGTAACGATAAAGCTTTTTCTGTTTAATTGGTCTAATTCATCTACTTGTTTCATCCGGAGTAACCTCCCACAATTACCATAATGATTTCATCGTTATTTTATCACAATGCACACGTTAACAAAATAGTTTTATCAACATTTTTAGTTTAAAAAAATAATAATGACAATAATATGAACACGTTAACATATACGTTTATATAAAAATCTGCAAGTATATCGTCCTTTTTCTGTTGTTTCGCACCTGATCTAAGACGGTTAAGGCTAACTTATCACCCTATCCCGAGACCTTGTTCTTATATACATTTCAGGAGAATAGACGCAAAAAAGCACGGGCAGGATAACACTACTTACTAGGCAGGAGGAACATCTATGAAGACAATCGCAGATACTATTGTACAAGTTTTGGTCAATGCAGGGGTCAAACGAATTTATGGCATTGTTGGAGATTCTCTAAATAATATGGTTGATTCCATTCGCAGCAACGGTCAAATTGAATGGATTCATGTAAGGCACGAAGAAGTGGCTGCCTTTGCAGCCGGAGCGGATGCTGACCTTAGTGGCAGCATTGCTGTATGTGCTGGAAGCAGTGGTCCCGGAAATTTGCATCTGATTAATGGTTTATATGATTGCCACCGCAATCGGGTGCCTGTACTGGCTATTGCCGCTCATATTCCAAGCGACGAAATTGGAAGTGAATATTTTCAAGCTACGCATCCTGAGCATCTTTTCGGAGAATGCAGTCACTTTTGTGAGGTGATTACGACACCGCGTCAAATTCCCAGAACGGTGACCATGGCCATTCAACAGGCAATTTCACGTTCAGGTGTTTCCGTCATTGTTCTTCCCGGTGATGTAGCAGCTTTGGAGGCGGAAAAGGTACCCGTCCCTGAACATGTCTACCATCCCACTGCACCTGTAGTGCATCCGTCCGCTTCCGAAATTTCCCGACTGGCCGAATATTTGAATAAAGGCAAACGAATTACGTTACTATGCGGCGCTGGCTGTGCACAATCTCACGACTTGCTCATGCAGTTATGTGACAAGCTAAAGTCCCCCATGGTATCCGCTCTGCGAGGCAAGGAATATCTGGAGTATGACAACCCTTATTATGCTGGATTGACCGGACTGATCGGGTATTCTTCCGGGTACCATGCGATGATGGATTGTGACGTCCTGCTTATGCTCGGAACAGACTTCCCTTACAGACAATTTTACCCTGAAGATGCGATTGTCCTACAGGTAGATATAGAGCCAGCCCATCTCGGCAGACGTACTCCGTTGACGTATGGTTTGTGCGGGGATGTAAAAGCCACATTGGAAATGCTGCTACCGCATTTAACGTCAGAGCATGATTCCAAGCATCTAGAGAAAACCGTCTCCCACTATACCAAGGTACGCCAGGAGTTGGATGACCTTGCCGTCGGTAAACCAGGTCATACGCCGATCCATCCGCAATATCTCGCCAAGGTCATCAGTGACGCCGCGCAGGAAAATGCTATTTTCACTTGTGATGTCGGTACTCCCACTGTATGGGCAGCGCGTTATTTGCAGATGAACGGTCAGCGTCGGCTTCTCGGCTCGTTCAACCATGGCACGATGGCAAATGCCCTGCCGCAGGCGATCGGAGCGCAGGCCACTGAGCCTGACCGACAAGTGATTGCCCTCTCAGGCGATGGCGGACTCACGATGCTGATGGGCGACCTGCTCACCCTGAAGCAGCATCAGCTGCCTATCAAAGTCATTGTTTTCAATAATGGCGCTCTCGGTTTTGTCGAGCTGGAAATGAAAGCGGCCGGATTCCTGGAAAACGGCACGGAACTGGTGAATCCTGATTTTGGTGCTGTAGCGCAAGCCATGGGACTCAAGGGCATCCGGGTTGAAGATCCGACAATGCTGGAGGATGCCATTCAGCAAGCATTGGCTCATGATGGCCCTGTTGTGGTAGACGTGGTGGTCAACCGTCAAGAGCTATCCATGCCACCCAAAATTAATCTTAAACAAGCAGAAGGATTTACACTGTGGATGATGAAAGCGATGCTGAACGGACGCGGTGACGAGATTGTAGAACTAGCTAAAACCAATCTCTTTCGTTAAATACAGACGAAGCGGAGCACATTTTAACCTAAAGGAGGCAGAAACCATACATCTAGCATGGTTTCTGCCCCTTTGACCTGCCTGTTAATCAAAAGAGACTCAGCGTGGTCTGCCTGCCGTTGATTTCCGCTTCATGAGCGCGGTCTCCATAAATATAAGCTCACCCTCATTGGACGGTGACTGAATTCGTTCCAGAATGCAGGCGGCTCCGCGCTCACTTATCTGCTCAATCGGTCTTTTGACCGTTGTTAACGGTGGAGTCGTATACATTGAGAACCCGATATCGTCAAAACCAATGACAGAGATATCCTCTGGTACCTTCAAGCCATTTTCGAATACCGCATTCATTGCCCCAATAGCCATATCATCGTTAGAGCAAAATACCGCTGTCGGCGGCTCCTGCAAGGAAAGCAGTTGCTTCATTGCCTGGCTTCCGCTTTCAGTATCATAATGGCCTTGCACGATATATTCATGTCGAATCGGCTTACCGCTATCAATTAACGCATTCATAAAACCCTCGCGGCGTTGCTGGGTAGACTTGAAGCCTTCTACCCCTTCAATGATCGCAATGCGTTCATGCCCACTTTCAACGAGAAAGGAGACCGCTTCATAGGACCCTTCCTTATCATTTGAAATCACATTTACAATCCCTGCCCCGGATACCTGCCGATTCAGTACAACAAGCGGAATGCCTTGACCGAGCACATGATAAATAAAAGGGTTGTCCGCCTCGCTCTGGCTCATCAGAATGATACCATCAAAACGCTTGCGGTGAATGGCCGAAAAATCGGCGTAATCGTCAATCCCTCGCACAAACAGATTGTAATCCACCCCGATGACATGATTAACTCCACGGATGGTATCCGCAAAAAAACTGGAGCTGGTGCCTTCTGAAATACTGGTGAAAAACAGGCCAATCGTATGCGAGCGCTGGAGAACCAGGCTTTTGGCATTAAAATTTGGAATGTAATTGAGTTGCTCTGCCAACTCCATAATTTTGCGTTTCGTATCTTCTTTAATCAGCGGGCTGTTATTGAGCGCCCGGGAGACGGTTGTATGGGAAACATTAGCCAACTTGGCAATGTCTTTAATGGTAGCTGCCATATACGTATCCTTTCCTTAGTGAGGCTCTAAAAAAATTATATACCCACCATACCACAGGAGCCGCCCGGAAAAGAAGACTTTCACAAATTATACGCGGTTATCCGCATGTCGACGTTGTAACTCTTGAACCATTTCTGCATGTCTGCTGTCAGTCAGCTTGTACATTTTACCGATGACCAGCATGGCCAAAGCCAGGGCAACAGCCGGATAGAGACAAAGCAATGCCTTGATCCCAAGCAGCGTTCCAGAGGACTGAACCACATTCGGAACATACCCGATGAGCGCTAGTCCAATACCCGATAGAAAGCCAGACAAGGATTGAGCCAACTTACGTGAAAAGTTAAATAACGAGTAAGTAATCCCTTCCTTACGCTCCCCGGATGACCATTCGCCATAATCAATGATATCGGACACGAATGCCCAGGTCACCCCGTTAGGAATACTAATACCAATGAACGAAATACTGGCCAGGATTGTAAAAATATATACATTGGAAGGCATAAAAAAGTTAATGGAGTCGGCAATGACACTAACCAGCATCCCCAGTATGGCTGTTTTTCGTTTACCGAAGCGCCGTACCAGCTTGGGCAGGAACAACACACCCAGTAGCGACGAACCGATAATAATAAAATTCATATAAGCCATTAATTCTACATGCCCCAAGTTATATTCGGCAAAATAGATCAGTAGTGCGGACTTGATATTGTACGCGGATATGGTGAAAATCGTCATCAAAACGAGTACCAGCAAAGGCTTGTTATTCGTAAAGGTATGCACGATAACGCCTATAGATAGCTTCTCTTTTGGCCCGGACTGGCTAATAATACGTTCTTTCGTTCCTCGGTAACATATGATGAAAGCGATCACACCAATGAGTGACATAATCCCCATCACAACCGGATAGCCAACATGATGGTTAGGAAACAGTAAAATAAGCGGCATGACAACGACACTGGTGACGAATAATGCGCCCAGCGAGCCCGCCTGACGGAAGGATGACAATGAGGCACGCTGATGAGTATCCTGCGTAATGGCGGCACCCAGCGAGCCGTATGGAATGTTTACAATAGAGTAGCCAATTCCCCAGATCATATAGGACGCATAAGCGTAAATGAGTTTTCCAGTAGGCGAAATATTCGGCGAAATAAAGGTAAGAATCGTAAGAATTGCAAGGATAACGCTTCCAACGATAAGAAAAGGTCTAAATTTTCCACGTGTACCGATATGTTTGCGATAATCAACAAAGGACCCGACAATGGGATCACAGACGGCGGCAAATAGCTTGCTGACCAGGAAAATGCCTGCGGCGGCTCCTGCAGAAACCCCTGCTACATCGGTAAAAAATTTCAGCAAATACAACTGCCCCAAATCAAACATGAATCCGTTTCCAAAGTCACCCATACCATACGAAATCTTTTCTTTCAGGCTAATATGCTCGCCTGTCTTGTTGTCAGTTTGGACGCTCTCCTGCACGATAGGCACTCCCATACCTACACACTCCTCTATGTTTGTAATTATTTTCACATAATTAGTTCAGGATTTTGCAAAATTCGATTCCAGTCGCTCCGAAGTGCAAGATACAGACGAACTAAACCATTTCGATCTATATCTTGTTCATTGGAAGTCGCTTATGGGATTTTTGCAAAATCCTCAGTTGATAACTATTTTGTTTTCAATTGCTCTTACCGGGAGTTTGAAACAAGCTCCTGGCAAGAGCTCTTTTTATGAAGTTAGTGAGTTCTCACCTAGGCAATAACTTCACTTACTATGAACAACCGTTGGGAAATTAAAATATTGCTCGGCGTTATTGTAGCAAATATTTTGTACCATTGCTCCGAGCAGTTCCAGATCCTCAGGTGCCTTACCCTCCTGAACCCACGTTCCGATTAAGTCACAAAGTATACGGCGGAAATATTCATGGCGTGTGTAGGACAGGAAGCTACGGGAATCCGTCAGCATACCAATAAAGCGGGACAGCACCCCGTAGTTAGCCAGCAACTTCATCTGCTCCTGCATACCCTCGATGTGGTCGTTATACCACCATGCCGTGCCAAACTGGATTTTCCCTACAGTTCCACCGGATTGGAAGCAGCCCGCGAGACTTGCCAGTACTGGATAATCGACCGAATTAAGCGAATACAAAATCGTTCTCGGTAATCCTCCTGCCATCTCCTGTGCGTCCAGCAATGCCGCCAATGGACGAGCGATCGAGCCATCATTTACGGCATCGTAACCTGTATCCGGTCCCAAATGACGGAACATAGCCGTGTTGTTGTTACGCAGCGCGTGAATGTGGTATTGCATAGCCCAGCCATGTTCTGCATACTGTTTGCCAAGAAAAACCAAAACGTACGATTTATATTTGGCCTCTTCTAAAGGAGTCACATGGCCTTCCTCCAGCCCCTTGCTGAATATGGCTGCTGCTTCCTCCAGTGTCGTTTCTTCATAGACAACAGTATCGAGCGCATGATCAGATACCCGGCCTCCGGCAGCATGGAAATGGCGCACCCGGCTCGCCAGCGCATTCAAAAATCCTTCTAGGCCAGAAACATCCAGTCCGCTGACTTCACCCAACCGAGCCACCCAAGGCTGGAAAGTTTCGCGATTAATTTCCAAAGCTTTGTCGGGGCGGAAGCTTGGCAGCACTGCCACTGGGAAATCGTTCAGCTTGCTGATTTGTTTGTGGTATTCGAGATGGTCCGTCGGATCATCCGTGGTGCACACCACAGTTACCTTCGAGTTCACAATCAGATCTCGTGCGCCAAAGCCATTTCCCTGCAGCTTTTGGTTTACCTTTTCCCAGATTACAGTTGCGTTCTGTTCATTCAGCAGCTCATAGACACCAAAAAAGCGTTGAAGCTCCAAATGCGTCCAATGGTACAGCGGATTGCCGATTAGTGTAGGTACGGTTTTGGCCCAAGCTAAAAACTTGTCATAATCCTCACCATCCCCCGTGATCAAACGCTCCTCGACCCCATTGGCCCGCATAAGTCTCCACTTGTAATGATCTCCGTACAACCAGGCTTCCGTAATATTCTTGAACTTTTTATTTTCATAAATTTCTTGTGGACTTAAATGGCAATGATAGTCAATAATCGGCATATCCTTGGCATACTGATGATATAAGGTTTCAGCCGTTGGATTGCTCAACAAAAAGTTTTCGTCTAAAAACGTTTTGGTCATTACTTTCTCATCCCTTCTGTAATCGTGTTTCCTAGCAATTTGTTAACGTTAACAAAAATGTTCGATATACTACTTGCCTTTTAACAATTACATTCCCCATAGCAGTAGGAAATCCATATGATTTGTACAGGACAATACAACTATAATATGATACCTGTACATCATGTCATACTGGTTTGCTTCGCCTTAAATTTAATGTTTACGTTAACAACAATTACATTGTAACCGCTATCCTTTGTAGAGGAAAGTGATTTTTATCATGTGAGCGGATAAAAATGATCTGCCTCCATTTGGGACAGATCTGTTCTATACCTTCTCGATGACCGACACCACAAGAAAATTCCACAATTTTAATTTTCCTTGATAGATCAAACTTTGAAAACGTTTTATATATTTTTCTCTTTTTTTCTGAAAATTTCTTTCTTGAAAATACCAGTTATTGTATTATAATTGCAATATACATCCATTGATTTACATTAAAAGTATTTCATTAGTTATTTCACAGAGAAGAAGAAGAGGTGGTAGCATTGAGTACAAAAGTGCAAGCTGTTCAAACTAAAACTATATCCGATACAAAAGGAGCCGACCTTGTTGTCGATTGCTTGATCAAGCAAGGGGTTACCCATATTTTTGGCATTCCAGGTGCCAAGATCGATTCTGTTTTTGATGTTCTTCAAGATCGGGGGCCCGAATTGATCGTATGTCGTCATGAACAAAATGCCGCCTTTATGGCAGCGGCAGTCGGTCGATTAACCGGTAAACCGGGCGTATGCATTGTTACCTCAGGTCCAGGCGCATCTAACTTGGCGACAGGACTTGTCACCGCTAATGCAGAAAGTGATCCTGTCGTCGCCATTGCGGGTGCAGTCCCAAGATCCGAACGCTTGAAACGCACGCATCAATCCATGGATAACGCCGGACTATTCGAACCCATCACCAAATACAGTGTAGAAGTAGAACATCCTGATAATGTACCGGAAGCAATTGCTAATGCATTTCGAATTGCGACCTCAGCCCAGCCTGGAGCCACATTCGTCAGCCTGCCGCAGGACGTGTTGACTTCGTCATCTGAAGTAACAGTCATTGAGAAGGTTTCTCTTCCCCAACTCGGAACCGCACCCGCCGGACTCATCAAACAAGTCGCAGAGCAAATCAAAAAAGCCAAGCTGCCCGTACTTCTTCTTGGCATGAAAGCCAGCACGCCTGAAGCCACCGCAGCTATCCGTGCTCTCATCCGAGATACAGATCTGCCTGTTGTCGAAACCTTCCAGGCCGCTGGAGCCATCTCCCGTGAACTAGAAGACCACTATTTTGGAAGAGTGGGTCTGTTCCACAATCAACCGGGTGATATGCTTCTTGGAGCCGCAGATTTGGTACTGACGATTGGCTATGATCCTATCGAATACGATCCAAAAAACTGGAACATTCCGGCAAACCGAACACTCATTCATCTGGATGACCATCAAGCCGATATTGATCATGATTATCAACCGGACTACGAGCTAATCGGAAATATAGCCCTGATTGTGGGTAGCCTTGCAGAAGAATTACCTACCTTAAAGCTACCTAAATCCTCCTGCGACCAATTGAATCGTCTGCGCCATGATTTAAACGAGCAAGCGGCTGTTCCCGCACACAAGCATGATTTTCTGATTCATCCATTGCAATTTATTCGTACACTGCGCAGCCTGATTGATGATAACGTCACAGTCACCTGTGATGTCGGTTCACACTATATTTGGATGGCACGATATTTTCGTTCGTATGAACCGCGGCGCCTTCTATTCAGCAACGGAATGCAGACGCTAGGCGTAGCGCTGCCTTGGGGGATTGCTGCCACACTCGTCAATCCCGGTCACAAAGTCGTTTCTATTTCTGGAGACGGAGGATTTCTTTTTTCATCCATGGAGCTCGAAACCGCCGTACGTCTTAACTCACCGTTGGTGCATATCGTATGGAGAGATGGTTCCTATGACATGGTCGCTTTTCAACAACAGATTAAATACGGAAGAACGTCTGGTGTAAAATTTGGAGATGTTGATGTAGTGAAATATGCTGAAAGCTTCGGCGCCACTGGATTACGCGTGCACTCTCCTGAAGAACTAGAAAGTGTATTGCAGCAGGCACTTCATACCGATGGTCCTGTGGTCGTCGATATTCCGATTGATTATCAGGATAACATCCAGTTGGGACGTAAACTGCTGCCTAACCAATTAAACTAACCTTAACCATGTCTCAGTCGTGACGGCTTTATGACAATTATGGAGTATAACGTTTTTTTTATGATTTTTTTGAGTTATTCATGTTATTTACTGAAATTTTACGTTTATTATTGAAAAAGAAAGAAAATAAATGCATACAATTATAAAAGGAAGTGTATTGCCATGACCGTTGCGCAATTGGAAACCAAGCAAGAAGCTGATCATGATATTTACCAAACATCCACTATGCTTGCTCTATTAGATGGTCTTTATGACGGAGTTGTTGCCTTTGAGGAGTTGCAAAAGCACGGGGATTTCGGAATTGGTACCTTTGATCAACTGAATGGCGAGATGATCGCGTTCGATGGTGAATTTTATCACTTGCTTCCAGACGGTACGGCCCATCGCGTAAAACCGGAAGAAACTACACCTTTTTCCACCGTCACCTTTTTCCAGGAAGATTTCACATATACTATTGACCGCCCTATGCATCGTGAAGAGCTGGAAGCTCTGCTGTTAACGTTGTTTCCAAGCCGTAATCTGTTCTATGCCTTCCGTATGGATGGCACTTTTCATGAAGTAAAGACACGGACAGTGCCTCACCAAGTTAAACCATACAAACCTTTTATCGAAGCGACCAAGTCACAGCCTACCTTCACTTTTAATGAGGCTTCCGGCGTGATTACAGGTTTTTGGACACCTGCCTATGCTCAAGGTATTGGGGTAGCCGGATTTCATCTGCATTTTATTAACGATGAACGCACTGGTGGCGGGCATGTCTTTGATTTTATCGTCGAAAAGTGTACCATCCGCATTTGTCAAAAATCCAATCTGCATCTGGTCCTGCCCGATACCCCGGATTACTTGAAGGCCAACCTGTCCAGAGAAAACCTGGAGAAAGAAATTGCCGTTACTGAAGGTGCGCAGTAATCACAGTTATTTAACTCATCAAGTTACGGACTCTATAGCTAAACAATAAACAGCAAAAGATCACAGTCAGGGAAGAGAATTACTGCTCTCTGACTGTGATCTTTTTATGTGCGAGCATATATATACGTTACTGCTTATGCTCTCACTCCGGTTCACCTATGCCTCGATCTGATCCAGTTTATCTGCATAATATTGAATAGCACGTGAGTACTCCTGTGTAGATAAATCCGAGGTCGTCTCAGCCACCTCCATTAGCAGCTCCTGCATGGCTTTCCCGTATTCCCCCAGATTGTATAACACCATCGCGTAAAATACCCGAAACGGTCTGTAATCCGGAAATTCGTTCATTCCTGTGTCCAACCACGCTTTCGCCTTGGCGTAATCTCCCAATACACGATATGTACTGCTTAATCCCAGGATGGCTCCTTTCCTTGATTCTGCGGATAACGCCATACCTAGGCTTTTTTCATAATAGGCAACCGCTTCCCTCTCTAAGCCCAATGAATCATGTGTCCAAGCTGTCTGATACCACAATTCTGCATCATTTTGCTGCTGTTCTAATGCCTTTAAAAGAAGCTTACGTGCTTTCTCTGCTTGCCCTGTTCGTCTAAGCTCGTCAGCTTGCGCCATGATATCGTTCATATTCATCCTCCACTTCTGACTCATGCCTTTCTTTGAGGTATATGTTACCCGACATTTGAATGCAATGTAAATGGAGTTTTTCCTAAGATTTGAAATCAAAAAAAACGACCCTCCCTTTAGGAGAGCCGCTATATATCCGAAGTTGAAGTTACGGTTTATTTAACCTTCAATGATCCTACAGTTAGTATTCCCGCTACACGCTGCGCGTCGAAAATACGAGAAAGCTCCTCCACTGCCGTCAAGTACAGTAGACCGTTGCCCTCCAGCTTAGGAGAATTGCCGAGTGGAATCGTGCGTTTGATGAGTTGTGCGTATAATTCCGGTTCGGTAAGATCACGCTCAAAGCTCGCATTCGCCAGCTGCTTAATCAACGCCAATGCACCTGCTACGTGCGGAGTAGCCATCGAAGTTCCGCTAAAGGTCGCATATTTGCCGCCCGGAACGGTGGACAAAATATCTTCTCCCGGTGCAACCAAATCCACCTCATTATTTGAATTACTGAATTCTGAGGCATGCCTATCAAAGTTGATAGCACCTACGCTAATCACTTCATTATAGCAACCGGGGTAGCCGAGCTCGTCCGTTCTGTCGTCACCGTCTCCCTCATTTCCAGCTGCACAGATGACTAAGATTTGGCTAGCTACAGCCTTTTTTACTGCTTCATGAAGCTCTGGCACATCCTCAGGACCGCCAAGTGACATCGATATGATATCTGCCTTTTGCTCAATCGCATAATAGATGCCTTGAATAATCCAGTCATATTGACCGGAGCCCTGCTTGTTTAGCACTTTGATGATGAGCAGGTCTGCCTCTGGAGCAACACCCACGACACCATCCGCATTTTCTGCTGCCGCAATAGTTCCCGCCACATGCGTACCATGACCGTTGTAATCCTTGAAAATTTCCGGATTACCTTGATCATCATCCGTGAAATTCCGGCCGCCAATAATGCGCGCCTTCAAATCAGGATGGTCCGAATCACAGCCCGTGTCCAGCACCGCCACCTTCACGCCTCGGCCTCGAGTCTGGTTCCATACCGCAGGAGCCTGAATCAGCTCTACCCCTCGCGGTATTTCATTCACTTGTTGCTCCTGCTTGATCACTTGGTAAGGAATGATATGCACTTTACGTTCCATCCTATTCCCTCCTTCATGGATTCAATCGGAAACCATCCGTCTTTGAAACTTTGAAACTTTGAAAACCTCTACTACGTTCGAGGTTACTATATTCTAGCAATTTTTGAAAAGTTTGAACATCCCCATTTTGCTTATTTTTGTAAAAAAACAGACATCCCCCAATTTGCTTGGAGAATGTCTGTTGTAGAATCTCTTTCAGCCTTAGACTGATTCCGCCTGAAGTTCAGCCTTAGATAACAGCGATTTGTGCTGCCATTTCCGCCCCTTCCAGCGTAAATAGTGGAAAATGCCTCGTACCCACTCATCGCAGGCATGTGCAATCCACACACCCAGCACACCATATCCCATATGAATACCCAGCACATATGCTAGCGGGATTTTAATCCCCCACATTGAAATAATGGCCATCATTAACGGGAACTGAACATCTCCCGCTGCTCGCAAGGAGTTAATGACAACATGATTAAACACACGGCCCGGCTCCAGCAGTATACAGAACAGCAAAATCGCTGCCCCTAATTGAATGATCGCCGGCTCATCTGTAAAGATCGCCATCACTTCATATCGGAAAAAGGATACTACCACGATCACAGCAATCGTAATGACCAAAGACCATTTTAGGCTCCGTAAAAGTTGATGATAGGCTTTTTCCTTGTCTCCTGCTCCAATCAGGCGGGCAACAATAATTTCCGTCCCCTCACCTACAGCCATTCCAAATACCATAAAAAAGTACACAATTGTATTCGTATAAAAATGGGTTGCGATCGCTGTTGTTCCCATAAAGCTGACAAACCGGGTCACCATCATTTGGCTAAGTTGATAAGACAACCATTCCAGCCCGGCAGGAATACCAATCTTCAGGATGGCTACCAGCTTACTCCATTGAAGCTGTACATAATACCGGATGCGAATCGGCGCACTCACACGCTTGTACAGCAGTAGAAAAATCCAGACACATGCTACAGCACGGCTAATAACCGTTGAAATCGCTGCACCCGCCACTCCCATCTGCGGCAGACCAAACCAGCCATAAATGAGCAGCGCATTCCCCACAATATGCAATATATTCATACCAATGCCCACGATCATCGTATCTTTAGTAAAACCATGCGATCGAATAACCGGACCTGCGGTTAGCATAAGCGCTTCCAGAAACAGCGAACCCCCTGCTAGCATCATATAAATCTCTGCATTTTCCTTAATCGTCGGGGTAATATGGTAAAAGGATAGTAAAAAATCCCGGCTCACAATAAACATCAAGCTCAGCGCCAGACCAAACACCAGATTAAAGGTTAGTGCCGAAGCCGTAACACGGCTTGCATCCACATGCTTTTGCGCCCCCAATAGCTGAGCAATGATCACACCTACACCAAGACCAAGCAGATTGAAAAGTATAATCGTAAATTCAATCAACTGTCTTGACACCCCCACAGCCGATACAACCTCATCAGAAACATGGCTTAGCATGAACGTATCCACGCTACCCATCAAAATGTGAAACAACATCTCTATAAAGATCGGCCAAGTGATTGCAAAAACCGTCATCGTTTTAACGACTTGTGCTTGCTTGGAACCGTTTTCCTGAGAAAGTGACATCCTTCCGTATTCCTCCTAAATGCGACCCAATTATTACTTAATACCTACACGTCAATTAATCAATCATAAAAAGTCATATGCTTTTTATCTTTTTTATAATATTCCAAGCGGTCCTGCAATTGTCCTGTGTGGAATTCAAACTTATGTCCATCTGGATCTGTAAAATAGACCGATCTTTTATCCTGTTCATTCCGCTCTCGTCCAGGCAAAATGGTAACATTAAAAGTTCTCAGCTTGTTGAGCATACTCTCAAAATCAGCTTCCGCTATCGAAAATGCAATATGCGTATAAGAATGATGAATTTCATTTCTCGGGATATCCTCTTCCACATTGAGAGCCAACCACATTCCCAGACAGTCCAGATAAGCCAGCTTACGTCCTTTAACGAGCAGTTTTCCATCTAGTACATTCTGATAGAAATGTATAGACTTCTCCAAATCAGACACGGAAAAGCAAATATGATTCCACCCTTGTATGCTCATGTTCCCTATTCCTTTCAGCGTACCCTGTCTAGCCAGTAGGTCCACGCTTCTGTATATTTATCGAGGTCTTTAGGATGATGGCGAATGCAGGTAGCTATACGAAAGTATAATCCCAGTAACACTTCCCTGTTCAGCTCGTATTCCCCTGTCATCTCCGGCTCAAGCTTCTCTAAGGCAGGCAAAATAGTATCGACGGTCAGCCTATCCGGTGAAGAACAAAAGGCGTATATCAGATCATACAGAGGTTCTCCTACCACTGGATCAGGGTCAATAATACCCGTCAATGTGCCGTTTTCGGTAAACACAAAATTATGTACCCCACAGTCACCATGAAGCAAATATTTAATATTACGTTGCGGCAATCCAGCCACAAGGGTATGAACGAACCAATGATTCTCTCGGGGTAAAACGCCTTGTATGATCTTTCCAGATTCCTTCGTTCTGTGCAGCAGAAAATCTCTCCATTCCACAAACGGGTGATCCGGATAACCATAATGACGTTCCTCACCACAAGGCTTGTAGTGCGAGATCACCTCCGTTGCCAGACGAAGCAACAAATCGCTTTTGTTTCTTCCATGATACTGTGTGAACCCTGACCTGAACGTGTATACCAAATAACGGTGCAACGGATCTACATAAACCAAACGCGATAGTTTCTCAATCTGTACATAGGTATGTAAGAATTCTGCCTCGGCTTCTACGACAGCGGGATCATTTTGCTTAATCACGTATCGTGGCTTAGTTCCGTCCATGACAACTACCACTTTGCTCGAAGTTCCGCCAGTCAGCGGTTTGAGATTTCGCATATGGCTTTCAAGCACGCCCGTTTCGTGAAGCTCATTCAGGATCAGTTGAACATCCATCTCACGCCTCCCTCCATGCGTCTGATCCACAATGCGGCTGGCGATTTGGATATTTCATTTAGCTCCCACACGTTCGCCAGCCACTCTTCTTTTAAAAATAAATCTTTTCATGCTCCGCATAGATTTCAAGCGCCCGCTCCATCTTATGCACATAGGCCTCATCCTGACTAGAACATAGAAATGTAATGTGTCCCTCCTGCGATGGACCGGATTTTGGCGAAGGTTCCAGCAAATTACGCTCAGACAACACCTGTTTCAACCGTCTAACTGTTCCCTGGCTCCCGTCAATTAACTGAATATGAGAAGGTAGTAGTTCCCTTAGAATTTCCTTATAAAAAGGATAATGAGTACATCCCAATACCACCGTGCCATATATGTCGAGATTGAACGAAGACAGCTCACGGTTAAAATATTCGAACATTTCTGCCCGGTCAAAATTCAAGTGTTCGCAATAATGTACTAGCTCCGGCAGAGGTAGTGAGTCCACGCTCCCATGATCGTCAACCCTGGATACCAGCGCTGCATAACAAGATTGTTTCAACGTCAATGGTGTGGCTAACACCAGAACTCTTTTACCATTGGCTCGGTTCATCTCGACCGCTGGCTTCACAGCTGGCTCCATACCAATAATCGGAATAGGATATTCCTTCCTTAGCTCCGCAACTGCGATACTTGTAGCCGTATTGCAGGCAATGACCAATGCCTTAACATCTTCTTTAAGGATCGTTTCTACTGAAGCCTTGACATAACCAAGCACCTCTTGAGGAGTTTTCGTCCCGTAAGGCACATGAAGCGTATCCGCCATGTATACAAAATTTTCGTTTGGCAAACGTCTTAGTGCCTCGGACAATACTGTAATTCCACCCAATCCTGAATCAAAAAAACCTATCTTCAAGCTACTCACCTTTTTTCGTTCAACTATTGTGCCATATCTTGCAGACACCATGTTCATTTTCTTCTTCGCCTACTCAAACCATTCTCTTCATTAAGACTTTACATTTAAATTTTACCGCAAAACTGATATTTTGCAAAAGAAACACGTAAAATTTACAGTGTAAAAAATAAAGTTGCTTTTCAAAGTAAATTTAATATAAAAGTGTTGACAGATATTATCTTTATATTGTAATATTACGTGGTAACTTACTAACTTAACTTACTTATTCAACTTACTTAGGGGGAAATAAATCATGTCTAAAGTATTATTTGTCAAAGCTAATGATCGTACAGCTGAAGAATCTGCAACAGTTAAATTGTATAACGCCTTCGTAGAAAGCTACAAGTCTTCCCACCCAACTGATGAAATCACTGAGCTGGACCTGTTCTCCGTCGAGCTTCCTTATTTGAACGCTAACATGATCAACGGCACGTTCAAATCCGCTAGAGGCATGGAGCTGAACGCAGAAGAAGCTCGCCTAGCAAACATCGCTAATGGCTACCTGGATCAATTTCTGGCAGCAGACAAAGTCGTATTTGCTTTCCCGCTCTGGAACATGACGATTCCAGCTGTACTGCATACGTACATTGATTACCTGAACCAGGCTGGTAAAACATTCAAATACACTGCTGAAGGTCCAGTTGGTCTCGTAACTGAAACTAAAGTAGCCCTGTTGAATGCAAGAGGCGGCGTTTATTCCGAAGGACCAGCTGCTGCAGCTGAAATGTCTTTGAACTACATGAACAACATCTTATCCTTCTTCGGAGTGAAAGACATCGTGAAAGTTGTTCTGGAAGGACATAACCAAGCTCCAGATCAAGCACAAGAAATCGTTGCTTCTGCCGTACAACGTGCAGTGGACACAGCAAAATCGTTCTAATCATATATTATGAAGAGAAGAGGATATCCGCGCCCTATATAGGCTGGATATCCTCTTTTTTGTTATAAAGTATAAAAAACACGTGCTCCCCTGATCTATAATCAAGTGAAAGCACGTGTTTGTGAAATGAGATTACTTCTATTTTAAGGAATGAATTGCTGCACGATTTTTACAACTTTACCCTCACGAAGCGTAACATGGTATGGAAATTGACTGAGGTCCAGAACGTCCTTTTTAGCAAAATCTTTCTCAAACTGTGCCAGAGGAATCGATTCGTTCCATTGCACGTCTGTATCTTCTATGTTACCCGTGTGATCATAAATCTGCACCTCTACCGAAGCATCTGGTGCAACCTGATAAACGTCATTTTGCACGGAATTGTTTACGATGTAGTAGCCATCTGGAGCTCCATCCAATCCTGTATTTCCTTCATGCTCCAATAATGCTTTGTCAGCTGCCGCGCCTTCATACCATTCAATCGGGTCTGCCGACAAATAAATCTGTCCGTCACGAATCTCCATTTGGTTTATATATACGGTCTCCTGATTTTCAGCAGCTGCTACAGGCGTGTAGCCTTGCGCTGTTGCCCCTGCCGTCGTAATCAGCATCATCATTAAAGCCAATACGGTCCATTTCGAAGCTAGTTTCATCATGTCTGATCTCTCCTTGCCGTTTGGGTATGTACACGGTGTCTGTAAGCTTCATTACCCTTGTGTACTTATCATAAACGTTGCACGGTTAAAAAGTGTATCAGATACATAAAAAAGAAGTTACGATTTTTTAAGACTTGGTCTTAAAACTTGATAACATGTCTTATTTATCTTTGCTATCTTAATAACCCGACCTGACGTGCCTGTTCTTCGGTGAGAATAAACTCTTCATTTTGCCATACTTCGTCCTCTTTGGTTACAGCAAACATCCCCATGATCTCTGTCCATATTCCTTTGTCGACGGCTTCCTGTTGTGTAATGATAATTTTCATGTGAATCTCTCCTTTATATACTCTTATCGGTCTGTGAGGCCCACTACGCAAACAGATGGTTTCTCCGATCGCTGTTGGAACCTGATTTTTTGAATATATTTTAATGGTTAAAATCAGGTTCCAAAGGCGAACGCTATCGCTTCTCCGAAATCCATCTGCCCGCTTCGTTACTCAGCTTATCTCTACCATTCTCATTTTGAGCCTCTAACACTTATATTGAATTTGCATTACGTATTGGAGATGCTCAAGGGGCTCTTGTCCCGTCCCGCTTATAACATATGTACCCTTTTCTCGCCGAGATTATTCGTATCTTATTTCATAATTTAAAGCTTATTATATCTGCATTGTCATGTTTTTCAATTCAAAGTTCCAAATTTTATTCTAACCTTTTTTTCATCTGTCTTGTTCTAGTTAAAGCCCGGCTAAAATGAAAAGAGACCCACATGAAGTGAGTCCCAACTTTCAAGCTTCTATTCATACCGTACCTTTTGTGTAGAGTATCATCTTGCATATGCAATAAAGATATTCATAGGCGCAATCTGATCACAAATAATAAATATAATAAAAAAGGTAATCCTATTGCTGAAAGTATTGTGATTACAGTACGTACTTTTTTCTCAGCTCGTAATATAAACAATAAAAACTTATACCCTAAAATACCAACTAATCCACCTACACAATTTAAAATTATATCATCAATGTCTGATGCTCCAATGCCAAAAAGCCCCTGAATGATTTCAATAAATAAACTCACTATGAATATAAATAGCAGATTGGTTATTGCTCTTTTATCGTTTTTGAATAATGACAAATATGTGCCAAGAGGAATAAAGATAACTATATTGCCAACCACATTAGCAAAAGCGAAATTTTTTATAGTGCCAGAGTTGCTAAATATATATTCCTTTATACTATAAAAAGGAATGAGATTGATTGACCTATCTAAAGTCCTTTGACTATTTAACAAATCCAAAAGTGAAACTCTTGATAAGAAAAATAATTTAAATAAAAAAAGGATGTAACAAATGAAAACTCCATATAAAAAGACTGTTACAATTCTCTCTTGTTTATTCATAATTCTTCCATTTTTCATTTTTCCCGCCTATTCTCTGATGTTCAGTTTATAAATTCGTAACGGCTTTGACTATAGCCAACCTAATGTGTAAAACCATTCTAACAGCCCTGTAGATTAACCACTAAATGGTAGAACATGAGTCGTCAACTCGGTAAAATCGTTTGTACCCCTACAAACCAATCGAAAGGTGACGACACTCCATAAAAAAGTCTATCACGATTCTATCTCTCCTTCAATCCGTATTAACGTCTGAAGAAGTCGCGCTCGTTGTCCAAACGATTGGTTATGAGAATATATATAAAATATTATCGTATATTCATATATAATAAGACTTTTCTTAGAAACGACTGGGTAAAAAATAAAAACGGTCCGCAGATTAATCTACGAACCGTTTTCTAAAAATCCTCTATACTTAGTGAATCACTCGATACCATCACACATATACATAGTCCTTCATTTCTTTAGTCTGTATAAATAAAAGTGAAGAGTCGCCAAAAGCACTAAAGCAGCGGAGCGTTCGCCTTTGCCCCCGGATTTCTACCCTTGAACATTCAAACAAGAAATCCGGGAGCAACAGCGATCGGAAGAATGATCCGTTCTCGTAGCGGTCACAAGCCGCATACCGTTACTTAGTCACTCTGCATGATATTAATGAAACGATTTTTACACGGAAAAGTAAAAAGGCTGTACGCATACTGGCTTGGACACGGTTACTTGTTGTCCGGTGTAGGTCAAACGTCCACTTGCCTTGTCCACTTTGAACGTAACGATGTTGTTAGTGTCGCGGTTGGCCACGAGCATATGGTCACCACTTGGAGTCAAAGCAAAATGGCGTGGATGCTCTCCTTCAGCAGATACATGCTCGACCAAGCTCAGCTTGCCAGTTGCTCCGTCTACAGCGTATACGACAATGCTGTCATGCCCACGGTTGGAACCGTACAGATAAGCTCCATCCCCCGAAATCGCAATTTCAGCAGTTGTGTTTTCACCTGTAAAGTCAGACGGCAATGTCGGTACGCTCTCAAGCTCAGTGAGCTTGCCAGCCTCTGCATCATATGCAAAAGAAGTAATGGAAGAATCCACTTCGTTAATGACAAAAGCAAATTTACCATTCGGATGGAACGTCAAATGACGTGGACCTGCACCTGCATGGGTTTTTGTTTCACCATGAAACACCAGTTGTCCTTTGCTGTCATCAATGGTGTAAACGCGGATCAGATCCAGACCGAGATCTTGTACGAACAGGAAGCGGCCATCCGGACTAAAGAAACTGGAATGTGGATGTGGACGATCCTGACGTTCAGGGTGCGCTCCTTTGCCCTCATGCTGTTTAACATCCAGCAACTCACCGATACGGCCGTCCTCAGTCAGAGACACCAGTCCCACCATACCTCCGTGGTAGCTGACTACAATCAGGTAACGATCAGATGGATCACGCTGAATGTGGCAAGTTGTTGCACCCACGTTTTCCGCACGATTCAGCAATGTAAATGTTCCTTTAACTGGGTCAATTTCGAAAGCAGAGGCTTCGCCTACTTTCGCTCCTGCAGCAGAAGTCGTCTCTCCAATGGAATACAGCTTCCGATTTTTGACGTCCACATTCAGGAATGTAGGATTTTTCAAGCCGGAGAACTCATCCTGTAGTGTAAGTGCTCCTGTCTGTTCATTAAAAGTGTACGAATAAACTCCGTTACCTTCCAATTCGGCGTAAGAGCCTGCAAATACGAGCAATTTTTGTTGTGCTGTCATGGTTGTGTCCTCCTTGGATTAAAAAAATGATGGGCAATTGGAATGATTGCTCCTGTTACAAATATCGCTTTAAGAGGCGCGCTCCACCACGGGCTCTGTGGACAACGCCACATTTCCCGCTACGGCACGCGAGATCATGCATGAGGTTTCTGCCTGCTCTGCCAGTCGCAATGCTTGTTCGATCTGCGATTCTGTCGCATCGGCAGCCAATTGAACCTGCGGACGATGCACAATTCGGCGATATGTAAAAATATTGTTCGTTACATCGACAATCCCTTCGGATTCCAGCGCCAGTGATGCCACCGGGAGACTCGCGCGCTCCATCATCGCCGCCAACGTAATCAAATAGCAGGTAGCGGCGGCACCGAGCAGCATTTCATCTGGATTGGTGCCCACACCAGGGCCTCCCATCTCAGCCGGGATCGAAATTGCAGTCCGCAACTGTCCAGCCTCAATACGGCCGTCGCTGTTGCGCCCCCCGTTCCAGTCTGCCTTGAGCAGAAAGGTATGCTCCATTTCAGGTCACTCCTCTCTCTTATATTATGAATCTTTACACAGGTGAATGTAAAGGTTAGTCAATCTCCTGATTTTTGGTTTCCGTACCCAGCAACCATACAGCCGCAGCTCCGATCAAGATAGCTACGAAGAAAATCACAAAGATAGATGGTAGCGCTACGCCCTGTCCTACGAGTATACCGACCGCAAAAGGCCCGATAACGCCTCCAATACGGCCAAACGCAGCCGCCATACCCACACCAGTTGAACGTACAGCTGTCGGGTACAATTCTGGAGTATAGGCGTACATGGCTCCCCATGCACCAAGATTAAAAAAGGATAAGCTGATACCAGCAGCCAACAGCATTCCCGCCGTTTCCGAGGTGCCAAACCAAATGGCGGACACTGCTGTGAGCAGCAAGTAGATGATCAGTACGAATTTGCGCCCCAGCTTTTCAATCAGATAGGCGGCGGTAAAGTAACCTGGTAGTTGCGCAAGCGTCATGATCAGCACATACTCAAAGCTTTTAACCAGTTCGAAACCTTTCATAAACATCATGCTCGGTAGCCACAAGAACATGCCGTAGTATGAAAATACAACTGTGAACCATAAAATCCACAGCATCAGCGTAGACTTGCGATGGGGTCCCGACCAAATCGAAGCCAATCGTGCACGCAGCGGAAGTTTGACGCTTTGCTGCTTATAACGCGGTGAATCATCAATAGCTCTGCGCAGATAAAGAGCGTACAGCGCAGGTACTGCGCCGAGAATAAATGCCATTTGCCAACCATACTTTGGAATAACAAAATAAGCAATAAGAGCCGAAAGGATCCAACCTGCCGCCCAGAAGCTTTCCAGCAGCACAACTGCTCTCCCTCGTTCTTTCACAGGCACTGATTCTGACACCAGCGTCGAAGCAACAGGCAATTCCCCACCCAAGCCTGCACCAGCAATAAAACGCAGCACCAGCAGCATTCCGAGACCTGTCGCCAAAGCGGATAATCCACTGGCAATAGAAAAGATCAACAATGTCCACACTAATATGGCACGTCTGCCATAACGATCAGCCAAAATCCCCGCCAAAGCGGCCCCGAACACCATTCCTATCGAATTCATTGCAGTTAGCAGTCCAATTTGCTCAGATCCCAGATGCCACTCCTTTGCCAACGCTGCGACTATAAATGAAAGCAGCCCCACATCCATAGCATCAAACAACCAGCTGAGCCCTGCGCTAAACAGCAATTTTCTTTTTTTGGCTGGTGGTAATGAAGTTAATTCACTCATGATTTGCTCTCCCTTAAAAATATATCGTATGTAGACGTATATTCAGGTGTCTTGTCACCTGTAGCCTAGCATCTATTGTACCGTAAGCTTCCTTAATCTGCGAGCTTTTTAACACAAAAAAACGGAAGATTGCCTACGGCAATTCTCCCGCCTTCTGGAACCTGCCACTTACCGGTTTTGGACCAGACCGATGATCGTCACCATGAGCACCAGCAGCTGGATGAGTGTATCGTTACTCATTCCAATCGCCTCCATCCCATATGAGATACTCCTTCGGCCGTTTCCCCTCTCCCCGGATCATGACGCTTGTTCCCCAATACATACCTATGCAGGCGGCGGGAAGCTTATGATCAATAATGGATGAAAATCTCCATACGTTTAAGGTTTAATCCAGGACCACTGCAAATCCATTTCCTGAATACATTCACGGTTATCATGTTCATCATTGGCCACCAGCGGGGTCACTGGATAGATACTCATGTCCCCTTTCTCATATGTGCGCAGTAGAGGCAACAGCTCATCTATGTTCTGGACAGACGGATCTAGCCATGAATCTATATGATCAGCTTCCAAAATAGCCGGCATACGGGTATCGAATTCACGTATATCCGTATTGGCATGAACTGTCATCATCGTACAGGTGCGTAAAGGCTCCTTACGACTATCCTGCCATACTTCATATAGCCCCGCGACCGCAAACATCTTCTGTTCCGGCAGCACCACCCGTACAGCACACATGCGTTTACCCAATTTTCGCCAATAATAAAATCCATTGCATGGAATGATACAGCGCCGGGTTTCCGCCATCTTGCGATAACTCGGATTTACCCGAACCGTATTCAAGTCTGCGTTGACACAATCCTTGCCCCAGTAGGGAATAAATCCCCAGCGAAATTCATCAAGTACCCGTTCTCCATCCTGATACAGCACAATTGGAACATGCTGAGTGGGACTCATGTTATAGCGTGTTTTGTAATAATACATCACCCGTTGTATACCAAAGTGATCCCTTACCTCATCCAAATCAGCCGATAACGAAAACCTTTTGCACATTTGCTATTCATCCTTCCGCCTTTTTCACCTATTGTGCGGATATACAAGGAAAAATATGCATATGCAGGTTTTGCAAAAATCCAATAAACGCCAACACATATAGCAATATCCCCGCAGTTGTGAAGCTACGGGGTTAGATACTAACTTATATTGTTATTACTTCTTTTCTACCGCGTGACCGCCAAATTCATTGCGCAACGCAGCAACCACTTTCCCGTTGAACGTGTCCGCATCAAGAGAACGATAGCGCATCAGCAGGGACAAAGCAATGACTGGAGTTGCAGCCTGAATGTCCAGTGCTTCCTCAACCGTCCATTTTCCTTCGCCAGAAGAGTGCATAACCCCACGGATTTCGTCCAGGTTTGCATCTTTGGAAAATGCACGTTCAGTCAAACCCATCAGCCAAGAGCGAATAACAGAACCGTTGTTCCACACGCGCGCTACTTGTTCATAATCAAAGTCAAAGCTGCTTTTTTCTAGCACTTCAAATCCTTCACCGATGGAAGCCATCATGCCGTATTCCACACCGTTATGAACCATTTTCAGAAAATGTCCGCTTCCGGATTTACCTGCATACAAATATCCATTTTCCACTGCTGTGTCACGGAAAATAGGCTCAACAACCGCCCAAGCTTCCGGATCGCCACCGATCATGTAACAAGCGCCATTACGTGCGCCTTCCATCCCGCCTGAAGTTCCAGCATCCATGAAGCTGATACCATATTCTTGAAGACGGGCATGACGAGCAATAGACTCTTTGTAATGAGAATTACCACCTTCAATAATGATGTCCCCTTTGGACAACATCGGTTGAAGCTGATCCAGCACAGAATCAACAATTTGGTGAGGAACCATAATCCATAATACTCTAGGGGATTGAGTTGCCTGTACAAGCTCTTCCAATGTAGAAGCACCTGTAGCTCCATAATCCTTCATTTCTTGGATTGCGGCTGCATTGACGTCGTAAGCGACAAGTTCATGCTTATGATCGATCAAATTTTTTCCGAGATTCAAGCCCATTTTTCCCAAACCAATTAATCCTACTTGCATAGTAAAGGCCTCCTGCCGTAGCAAACATATTTTGTATATACTTTCTTATAAGTGTTAAGAACGAACGACTGCTTTCTCAGAGCTTTCGGACTTTTCGTCCAACCACCATGTAAAGCCTTGCTCCTCTAACAATTGATCTGAAGCTTCTGGACCGTAAGAGCCTGCTGCATACGTGTGAAGTGGAACCTCACCACGAGCAAAAGCTTCCAGTACAGGTTGAACCCACACCCATGAAAGCTCAACTTCGTTCCAATGAGCAAAAAAGGTGGAATCGCCGCGCAGCGCATCAAAGATGAGGCGCTCATAGGCTTCTGGTACATCCTTAGCCTCGGAATGATAATTCATCAGAACCGTTTCCAGTTGACCAGCGTTTAGCGGGTCTCTGCTATTCAGACGCAGCGTTACCTTTTCATCCGGGTTAACATGGATGATCAGCAAGTTCGGGTCAGTCGGTTGCCCTTGAGCGGCATAAGGATCTGTGCTGTCCTTTTTGAATTCCACGACGATACGAGTAGATTTTTCTTTCATACGTTTGCCGGTACGAATATAGAACGGCACACCCGACCATTGTTCGTTGTCAATCCATAGGCGAGCTGAAATGAAAGTATCATTTTGCGAATCAGGTCCGATGTCCGGCTCTTCTTTATAGGAAGGAACTGCTTTTCCGTTGATCTCACCGTTGGTATATTGGCCTCTAACCACGTTGGAAGCAATGTCGGAAGGATCAAGCGCACGAAGCGCGTCCATGACCTTGCTTTTTTCGTCACGCACCTGATCAGCCGTGACATGTCCCGGCTTGTTCATCGCCGTCATCATCAACACCTGCAGCATGTGATTTTGTACCATATCACGAATAGCGCCGGAATGATCATAGTATCCTGCTCGCTCCTCCACCCCTACAGTCTCGGATGCGGTAATTTGCACATTGGCGATGTATTGATTGTTCCATATTCCTTGGAGTAATGGATTAGCAAATTTTAAGGCTTCCAGGTTTTGCACCATGGGCTTACCTAAGTAATGGTCAATACGATAAATCTCATCCTCAGCAAAGGTTCTGCTTAGGCGATCATTCAGCTCACGTGCGGATTCCAAATCATGTCCAAATGGTTTTTCGATAATGAGCCGTTTCCAACCCTTTGTTTCAGCTAAACCACTCTCGCGAATATTGAGGGCAATCACATCAAAAAATTCCGGTGCCACCGATAAGTAAAACATGCGGTTCCCCGGAATTCCCAAGTCATTTTCACGTTGCTCAGCAAGCTGTAGCAGCTTTTTATAATCTTCCGGGTGGTTGACGTTCAATGCGCTGTAACGGAAAGCACTTAAGAACTGATCCATCTGTGCACGGTCTTCATTCACGTGTCTGGAAAAGTCCTTAATGGATTGCTCTACATTACTTTGAAATTGCTCGTCCGCCACTTCACGACGCCCCATCCCAATTACAGAAAAGGAAGCCGGAATTTTACCTTCTACAAACAAATTATACAAGGCAGGGTAAATTTTGCGTTTCGCCAAATCCCCTGTCGCTCCAAATAAGACAAATGTCATTGAATCCATGAATTATTCCTTCTTCCCATTATAAAGATGAGGTTATTAAAAGTTACCTGAGGAATTAACGTAACCCATAATACACCCAAAATAAGGGGCAAGTCAATCAAATTTTAGCGAAATCGTGAACAGTCGATATATCCTGTAATGATAACGTTTTCTGTGGTATGATTGACGAAAGGAAAGAGAAAAAACTGTTAAATATGTCACAGTTGATACAAAGCGTTATAGTTACTATTGGTATACAGAGTTACTTTTAGTATACTGTTTAAAACAACAATGAAATTGAGGGGATTCAGATGAGCGACGACAGGCAGCCTAAGCTTTTGTGCGGTAAGGTGGAACAGTCCTTTCAGATCATCAGCAAAAAATGGACCGCTCTCATCATTCATACTTTGATGGAACATCCCAAACGATTTAGTGAAATTCACGTCTCTATACCTGATCTTAGCAAACGCATGCTGAACGAACGCATCAAGGAACTAGAGCTTTCCGGCCTGATCCTTCGCAATGTCATCACAGAGCGGCCTGTGCGTACTGAGTATTCGCTGACACGCAAGGGTAAAGAGCTAGGTGATGCATTGAATGGTGTGGAGAGCTGGGCCGAGAGATGGCTTTAACTGCTAACAGGAGGTCGCCACACATGGTCTCCTGTTATTGTGTTACCCCATGTGGATCATAATACAAACTATAGTACGAAAATAATGGGACAACCGCTCAGCAGCTCATAATTTCAGAATAAGCCAAGGAAGGATGAGAACGATGGCATTTGGCATTACCCGGCAGGAGCTTATGGCCTGGAAAAGAAAGGTCAGTGGTGGTGAAATTGCTTTTCTGACACATTACTGGCTGGATGATCGCTTTCCAGGCATTACAACCGTTACCAAGGTGGGATGTTCTGATTTGGACAAGCTGCGCTTATGGTGCAACCAAAACGGATTAGACCCCCAATATATTCATCAGCGTCAGCCCTATCCGCATTTTGATCTCATCGGTAACAAACAAGCGGAAATTTTACGTAAGTATGGCATTAGCGATCAATTTAAACGCTTTGAACTTCAACTCCCAACGAGTACTCGCCCATCGTTCTAAACCGCAGCTCTCAGAGCTGCGGTACTTTTGTTTTCATACCAGTTAATACCTTGTGTATCCAAATCGCTGACATAGCTCCTTCTCCCATCGCCACAGTCGCTTGCTCGGCATGAGCTCCTAAGTCCCCGGCTACCCATACATTTTCCACATTTGTCATTTTGCTGCGAGGATGAGTTTCAATATGCTTATTGTGCAGCAGATGTACACCCAGTTGCTCTGCCAGCTCTGAATGAACATGATTGCTGCCAAAAGCTAAAAAGCCTCGCTCTGCTCGAACCACTTGTCCATCAGCCAGCCGCACTCCTTCAAAACAGCCCGGTTCTCCGGTTATAATCTCAGAAATGGCTGCTTCCTTATAGCCAATCCCTTTTTCCTGCAGCTTCACAATCAGCTCGTCCGGCACCTCTGAACGCTCATGATTGACATAAACAAGTTGATCGGTGCGCGCTGATAAAATCAGTGCCATGGAAGCTCCTGCTTTGCCTGCTCCCATGACAACCGTGCTGCGATCCTGAACCTCATAACCGTCACAATCCGGGCACACATATACACTGTTGCCCAAGCAGGCTTGTAAACCATCCAGCTTTGGAAAACGGTCCGTTAGCCCTGTAGCTAATAACAGCGTCTTAGATGAATACACGGTTTCTGCCTCCACTTGAATGTCAAAAAGCTCACCTCTTTTGGTGGCTTTTACTGCCTTCCCTTCAATAAACTCAGTACCTAGTTTTGTGGCTTCACTACGTCCAAGCCGTCGCAGCTCTTCACCAGAAATTCCGTCAGGAAAGCCCAAAATATTATGATACTGGTGGCACAGCGTAGATCGACCATAGCCCGAATCTATCACTAGAACTCGATGACTGCTGTATCTCCCCAATTGAATCGCTGCTTGCAATCCGGCAATTCCCCCACCAACAATAATGCAATCATAGTTCATCATTTTTCCTCCTTTGAATGCGCGTTATCCTAGACATCTGCATAAAACCGCAATAACACCAATGTAAACTTCTCATCCAATTTTAAACATAATATCACCCACTAACGGATGAATTAACCCCTGTGTCCGTACATATCAAAGCTTATATGCCTTAAAAATGGAATGACAAAAAGCACTGTGGATACCCACAGTGCTTTACCAGGTCGAGCCTGAATCATCATCATTTTATCGTGAAAATTATAATTATTTAAATGTTTTTACGCGTTCTTCAACAGGCTGGAATTCTTTTTCACCTGGTTGGAATGTCGGTTTACCAAATGGCATTTCAGCAATCAGTTTCCAATGCTCAGGAATGTTCCATTCGTTTTTCACTTTTTCATCAATCAATGGGTTGTAATGCTGAAGGGATGCGCCCAGTCCTTCTTGTTCCAGAGCCGTCCATACAACCAATTGCAGCATACCATTAGATTGGTTAGCCCAGATTGGGAAATTGTCCGCATAGGCTTCGAATTGTTGTTGCAGACCAGCTATCACGTTGTTGTCTTCAAAGAACAAGACTGTTCCGTAACCGCTGCGGAAACCGTTCATTTTCTCAGCAGTAGATTTGAATTGTTCTTCATTACCTACCACTTCCCGCAAAATACCTTCTGTAATATTCCACAGTTTGTCATGATGCTCTCCGAGCAACACTACAGCACGTGATGTTTGGGAGTTGAAAGAGGTAGGTGTGTACTTAACAGCTTCCTCTACAATCTCTTGAATCCGTTGGTCAGAAATGACCTGTTCTTTGCTAATACCATAATAGGAGCGTCTGTCTTTCAGAGCTGTGAAGAAGTCTTTAGCCATTTTGTTACCTCCTGAGAAAAATTAATTACTTTTCGTAACTTAATATACATTACATATATCTTAAAGTCAAGAGATTTCTTTTTAAATATTACCAGTTAGTTGATGATTATACGCCACTATTATATTTTTTCTCACTGGAAGAGGTGTGCTTGGTTGCATCCTTGTCTCTCTCCTCCTGTCTTTCCATCTTCAAATCCTCTACAGGAATGGCGTCTACCGTCTGCTCGATCTCAAAACGGTCGAACAAGCTTTCCTGCTCTGTCGGATACTGCTCTGCATGATCTCGATTGATCGACTGTTTCTGATGTTTAGACTCCGTTGTTCCTTTCCCCGTCTGTCCTTTCTGCTCATTCTGATCGTGCAGGTTATCTTCAAATGGGGCCATTTTACTTCCCTCCCTATCGGATTGGTGTCCACATTATACTTTTACCTTTCACATCGGGGATTAAACGCAAAAAAGAGAAAATCTCCGCAAAGATTTTCTCTACTCATGTACTAGATGGTTGATTGGATTATTCCGAGCTGGATTGACCTGTACACTCATGAAAAAGATGAGGTTCCAGCTTCTCTCTCGTTACGAGCTTCTGCACCAGTTGAGTCCCCGAGTCGGGGGTCATTTGACCATACCAGTCCCCTTGAGGATATACGATCACAACCGCAGCATCATGACAACGCCCATTACAGCGAGTTCTGGTCGTGTGAATATATGCTTCTGCATTTTGTTTACGAATTTCATCCCGAATTGCCTGTGTAACTTCTTCACCCTCATGTCGCATACATGTGCCTCCATTGCAGATCAACACATGATGCTTCATTGGTTCTAATTCAAAAATAGCCATAGCTTCCCCTTTAATCAACAGTTGTTGGTTTTAAATCAATGTTTATCTGGATAAAGAACAAGCTGTGCTTCCATCTGATCAGCTTCAATCGTCAGCACGATGAATGAATATTCGTCTTCGCCGCGTTTGTCCGTCGGAGACCCCGGATTAAGGACAAGCTGACCGTCAATCGTTTTGACCACCGGAATATGCGAATGTCCATAAATCAGGCAATCCAGCGTTTCTCCCTTAAACGTATTCAATGCGATATTTTCTGTCGAGCCTCGCCAGCCGTGACCGTGTACCATACCGATCCGCTTGCCTTGGGCTTCAACGATTCGTTGATAGCCTAAACGCTCCACAATGTCCATTCCATCATTGTTTCCGGCAATGCCTTGCACAGGCGCAAATTCAGCTAGACGTTCATATACGAACCAATCCGTCCAGTCTCCGGCATGGAGAATGAGGTCACTGCCTTTTAACTCCTGTACAAGCCGACTAGGTAACGTTTTGCTTCTATGCGGCATATGAGTGTCTGAAAGTACGATGATTTTCATATCAATTTCTCCTTACCAGCGTCTTTACACAGATGAACTTTGTTGCCCCACGCGCTGCTGAAGTGCCTGCTCCAGATCTCGCAGCGTAACGGTCTCGAAAAACGCCTGTATTTTCTGCTCTGCCACGGTATATAAACCATCCAACAATGCGTCTATGTTCCTGCCTACCTCACAATTATGATTGCTATCGGTATGGATGGCGAACAACGGACCTTCATCCTTGGTCGCCTCATAGATCATTTTCAGATTGATGTTTGAACTGGACATGCTTAGACGAAAGCCGCGTGCTCCAGGCGACGAATCCACCAAACCCGCTTGCTTGAGTCGGCTCATAATCCTTCTCACAACTACCGGGTTTGTATTGATGCTGGAAGCAATAAGTGACGATGTCATTCGCTCCGGTGCCCCTTCAGCCAGAAGAAGCAGACAATGGATACTAACGGAAAAATGGGTACTCATGTTAACCACCTTTATGTGTGTGCCTCATTAAATGTTTGGTAAAATGCATGTTTCCATCATACCACAATAGAGGCACTAACACAGTGCTTACTGCACCTTACTCCGGAAAATAGTCATTTTCAGGACGTACTCGCACTTTTAATTGGCGTACACTATATTCCAACTGCTTAACGATATCCTCCAGTTGACGACGGTCAAGTCCATTAAGGTCGGCGGCAGGCTTAGGTGCATTTTTCAAATCACGTATGGTTGCCTGCTGCTCCTGCCACTTGTCCATCAGGTCGGCTATATTCGCATAAAAGCGTTCGTAATCCTTGATCACTTCATCCAGAAAGGCATCCACCTCGTCCGGATCATAGCCGCGCATTTTATTCTTAAACTGTTTCTCATGAATGGAGAGCGCGTCCAGCTGAATGCCCAGTTGCTTAAACAACTGCTTTTGCTTATCCAGACGACGCTTCATATGTTCATCCATCGGTTATTCCCTCCTTAACACACTATTCTTTTTATATCACATTCTAGGCTGGGAATAAAAGTCTCTGCTGATTGCCCAGCCCTATGAACGGGTATAAAAGAGCATACGTGTCACTTATCCAGACCACGAAGGGGAGATGATCATGAACCACTTGAACGATTCGCAGCTTGCAGAGCTGAAACATATGTTGTTGGAGCAGAAAAAGGATTTAGAAAAGCATTTTGAACAAAACGGTCAGGAAAACGCTCCATTGGGAGAAACACTGACAGATTCTACAGGTGAGCTCTCGTCCTATGACAACCACCCCGCTGATATAGGGACAGAAACCTTTGAACGGTCCCGTGATCTGGCGATTAATGATTCGCTGCAAGACGAGCTGGAGCAGGTCAATGCAGCCCTTCAACGGATGAAGGATGGAACGTACGGGATATGTGTGGAGAGCGGGGAAGAAATTCCTTTTGAACGGTTGCAAGCCATTCCCTATACAGCCTATACCGTCGAGCACACGCCAACTCGAGAATTATCGAATGACCGCCCGGTAGAGGAACAGGTCATGACTCCGCCACCCAAGGGTGCGGGTGAGGTTCGCCAACGAAATGCAGGACGATTTGACGATGCGGGCGCATGGGATGCCGTAGAAAAATACGGTACATCGAACTCGCCTGCAACTGCCGCCAAGCGTGATGTCACTGATTATGATGAAAATATGTAATGCTATACGCTTATGTATTCGTTCATCTAAAAAAGCAGCTTGTCCTTTGGACAGGCTGCTTTTTTATGCCTTACGGGAATACGGTGATCCCGTTTATCCAATTTCTATCCGTTTTCGACTGCGAGCTGACTCAATACAAGCGTCGATCACCTTCATATTGCTCACCGCATCTTCTGGCTCATACGGCAACGGGACACCATCAAGCACCGCTTTAGCAAAAGCATCCGCTTGCAGTTCAAAGGAATTAAAACCTTTCAGACGTTCCTCACGCGTAACCGAACCGACGTGGACGAAAATTTGCGGTACCACAGACGTTCTTTCCCAACCGAACATTTTGGGCATCGCAATCGTACCCTTGCTACCGAGAATTTCCATGTTGGAACGGTTGGCTGCCCACATGCCACAATCGAAAGTAAGGTTGACTCCACCCGGAAATTCCAGCAAGCCGGAAGCCATCATATCGACGTTGTCATGCTCCGGGGAAAATAAGGCATGTACCGTCACTGCCTCCGGCTCCCGGTCCAAATACATACGAGCGGCTGATATCGGATAGACGCCCACATCATATAGCGAGCCGCCGCCCATGTTTTTATTAAAGCGCACATTATCTGCCTGATCGGTATTGTTAAACGTAAACGTGCAATGGATGCCGCGAATGTCACCAATTTCCCCACTATTGATAATTTCCTTAATTCTTCGATGTTTAGGATGATAGCGATACATAAAAGCCTCTGCAAAGATCACTCCTGCACGTTGACATGCTTCAATCATGCGGCTTGTTCCAGCCGAGCTAAGAGAAGATGGTTTTTCACACAAAACGTGCTTCCCAGCCTCCGCTGCCCGAATGGTCCACTCTTCATGCAGATGGTTTGGCAACGGAATGTACACCGCTCCGATTTCGGGATCAGCCAACAGTTCATCATAGCTTCCATAACTTTTTGGAATATCGAACTCCCGGGCGGCCTCAGCGGCTTTATCCGCATTACGACTAGCAATCCCAAGCACTTCTCCGCGTTCAGATTGCTGAATCGCAGGAATTACTGCGATTTGGGCGATCTCCGCAGTGCCTAAAATTCCCCATTTCAGCTTTCTACCCATCATTCTCATCCTTTCGTGGTTAGGAATAGTTGTCTTGTTCCGCTTTATGCAGCATACCTAAGCAACGGTCCAAATCAGCTTTGACCTGCTTCTTGTACAATCGTGCTTTCTCCTCCCCATCATCTGTAAAGTGATAGAGTACAATCTCCTGAAAATCCACGCGCGGGTCTGTTCCTTTCAATCGCTTGGTACGGTAAAAAACGCCTTCCTGTACCAGCTCATGCAGCGCCCGGTAAACCTCGCTCTGAGGCGGAACATATCCAAAGCCACTAAACTCATCCTTCATCGATTCGAGCATCTGATATCCATAACCGCGATGCCTCTCCACCATTGTGATCAGATAAATTTTGATAAAAGCCCGCTGGGATATCATAAACGCCATTTCACAGCCTCCTCCACACCTTATTCGTGCACCTTATCTTCCATTATAAACCACTCTGCGTCCATACACTATTTCCTCTGATGAGATAAGAGTTTATGAGAACTCTCCATCCCTTGTGACCTGTTTTAAGATGGTGAGAGATATAGAATGAGGCGATATAGAGTAGTGTGCGAAGCGCTGAGAAATGATTTTATTGTTCTTTCTATTATGAATTTTTCATATGTTGAAATAATGTAACTAAAGCTAAAAAAATAGAGTTACGATTGCGAAGACTGGATTAATTGTTTTAAGGCCTCCGTATCGTTACTTGTCAAAACAGGAATATATTCTGTTATTTTTTGGATGTCCCAGTCCCACCATTTCAGTGTTTGGAGCATAGCTATAGTTTCCTCATCAAACCGATAACGAATTAACTTCGCGGGATTTCCTCCTACAATGGAATATGGCAGAACATCTTTAGTCACCACGGCATTTGACGCAATGATCGCGCCATCACCAATTTGAACTCCGGGCATAATGCTAGCATTGTAGCCAATCCAAACATCATTTCCAACCACAGTGTCCCCTTTGTAGCCCCCACTTAAATTGGGTACACCAACTTCCCAATCTCCACCAAACGCTCCAAAAGGAAAAGTGGTAAACGCATTTGTATTATGATTAGCGCCATTCATAATAAATTTGGCTTTGGCTGCAATCGCGCAAAACTTACCAATCTTTAATTTGTCCCCTATAAAATCAAAATGGTAAAGGACATTTTTCTCAAAATCCAAAGGGTTATCATCATCGTCATAATAGGTATAATCCCCGATTTCGATATATGGATTAACCACTACATTGTTCAAAAAACACAGACTTCTAATATTTTTCATTGGAAAAACGCTTCTTATATCTGGACCACTCATTTTGCGACCCTCCCCATATGGATGTGAACATCCAGTCTATCAGTATGTATACTATTAAACAAATGTAGATAGAAAAGTATCCCTTGGCCTTATTTCTTGGCTTTGGGATACTCCTGTGAACATATGTGATTGGGTTATCAAATCAGGCTTGCTTTTGTAAGGCTGGCGGACCTCCAGTCGGGCGAGGACGAACCCGAAGCCCCACGATCCATTTGCCCAGAGGCAAACGTGCCAGCAGCCATGTTCCGGCAACGGAAAAGATCATACAGAGAACGAATGAAGCCAGCGTACGAAGAACGTGACTCCAGTCTGCAAACAACCTCTCGTCAAAATAATAGGTCACACGTAGCATAAAGGCATGCATGAGATACGCTCCATAGGACAACGTTCCGATGGCCGTCAGCATACTCGCCGCACGTCCCCCCTTATGAGCAATCCACGTCGCTACCCGATAAGCTACAAAAATAGACGCAACGCAATATACAGCCATGACCGGACGCAGCAGAGACAAATAGTTAAAGGAAAGAACTGTACCTCGCGGCGTCTGGAACTGACCGATCATCTCATACAGTAAGTAGCCTGTAATCACGATAAACAACGGCCAGTATATCATCTGTGCTTTGGTTACCCAAGCATTCCAACGCTTGACGTTCATCCCGGCTGCCGCTCCTAGCACAAAATAAAAGAAAAAATAGATCACATTCCGGTCAGCGTACAGGGTAAACCAAGAGGTAATGACCGGAAGCTGGAGCTTATCCATCGCTTGGTATACGGGTCCAACGGCGAACATGAGCAAAATATATAGTACGCCAAATCCAGCCAATGCAGCGGGTCGCCATTTTGACGGCAGTAGCGCAGACAAATGACGGACCGCATAACGAAACACCGGAAATAGCACATAACATTGAATAATCATAACGATGTACCATAGATGATAGCTGCTTTTCCCGTTCAACAACTTCTGGAAAAAATCCAGCGGGTGAATATATCCACCACTTTGGGCAAGCTGATTTCCCAATTCGTATAAAAGAGACCATATGATATAAGGAACGATGATGTCCATGAATCTTTTACGTAAAAACGTTCCGTACTTTAAGGCTCCATCATAATTGTAAAATAGCACCATTCCAGTGATAAATACAAACACAGGAACTGCAAATTTGGAACACAGCAGTAAAAGTGTCATCAATACCCCGTCCTGGATGCGCGCCCCCTGCGCAACCGCATAGTGTGCGACGGAATGCTGAAGAACAACGGCCGCAAAAGCCAGCCCTCTCAGCAAAGCGACTTCGGAAATTCTCTCTTTTTGACTCATGTCACTCTCCTGTTACATCTAGCAATTTATAAATCCAGGATTTTTGCAAAATCCTCAATCTATTATAACGACAATTCTGTAAAAATATATAGAAGGTTAAACGTGCCAACGGCATGCAAAGCATCATTTATCTCAGGTTTATCAATGAGTAAAAATATGTAAAAGCAGCAGTCCTCCCTCTCAGGGAGACTGCTGCTGTAAAAACAACCTATATACAAAGGAAATAGGAAAGCCTACTGTACATCACTTTCTTAACTAGCCGTAAAGTGTTTACAGGTTCCTTCTAGTATCTGTGTACACATCTGTACGCGGCGTGTCCGCCACCGTATCATCATACGTTCTGTAACGATCCGCATTCAGCGAACGGTTGGTGCGGAAAATATCATAAACATCCCTGTGATGGTCAGCGGAATCCACCAGCACTAAAATCTTGCCCTGATCGACGTATGTCTCGTATTGACGTGCATCATCCTCTGGAATGCCCAGCCCGACCAGTCCACCGACCAAGCCACCTGCTCCCGCTCCGACAGCTGCTCCGGTAAGAGTAGCCGCGATAGGTCCAGCGGCAAGGATAGGTCCGATACCCGGAATAGCCAAGGCCCCGATGCCTGCCAGCAAGCCAGCGACACCGCCTACAACTCCACCTGTAGCCGCACCTGTCGCTACACCCTCCGGTGCCTTCGTGCCTGTCTCTTCACTAATCGCCCTTAGATCGTCACGGTCACGTGTGATCACAGAAATCTCACTGCTTGGAATTCCTTTGCTCTGCAATTGTCCAATCGCACGAGACGCTTCCTGTTCTGTATCAAAAACACCGACAATTTTCTTTTCGTTATAATCGTTTAAGTTATTAGCCATGATAGTTACCTCCCAAATATTTTAGTGTTGAGTGGTTCGTTTTTCATTACCCCACTATAATGACGTTTAAACGTTTTACAAAAATTCAAAAAGTCGATTAGCATAAAATAGCTTCTATTTAACGCTTTGGCTTTGCTCTGTTGGTCGCCACAGCTTCCAGTGGATCATCCGGCCAATAATGCTTGGGATATCTGCCCTTTAGATCCTTTTTGACCTCAAAATAAGCCTCGCTCCAGAAGCTGGACAAGTCGGAAGTCACTTGGACAGGTCGCTGGGCAGGTGACAGTAAATGCAATACAATTGGCACACGTCCGCGTCCAATACGAGGCGTATCCCCCATACCGAACAACTCTTGTAGTCGTACGGCCAGCGCTGGTGCCTCAGGATTTGAATAATCGACAGGAATGCGGGAACCGCTGGGTACGCGGATATGCGTCGGCGCTTCCTGATCAAGCTGCTGCCGCTGTTCCCAATCCAGCCTGCCAAGCAGCAATGCAGCACTGTCAAGCCGTTGCAGATCGGATACATTTTTGGCTCCTATAGCAAAAGGTAGCAGCCACGCTTCCAGAGAATCCAACAATGCCGATTCCGTGCAATCCGGCCAGTCCTCAGGGGCCGAGAAGTGCATAAAAATCAAACGCGCCTGCAACTGGAGGGTTTGCCGATTCCATGACAGCAGCTTTAGACCTCGTTCACGGACACCCTGCATCAAGGCAGCAGCTACTTCCTCTGCCGGAGGTCGCTCATAGGACGTTTCCTTTAAGACAAGTGAGCCCAGCCGCAGTACTTTGCGGGCTCTCACTGCTGAGGCGGAGCTATCCCAGTATACGTTAGCTTGTTCCAACAGCATTTCACTGCAATGTTCGACCAGCTCTTGCAGTTCAATTGGTGCCGCCAACTGAATAGCACCGTCTGCTCCCTCGTCGTCCACTTCAGCGGCGACGAGATAGGACGAACGCGACATCCACTCCACTTGTCCGAGTCGCGCCCCCCGACCGCCGCTAAGCAAAAAGCGACCATCCCCCCGGCCCTGCGCGATCCGATCCGGATACGCAAAGGCCAACAGCAACCCGCAAGCCGCGGAGCCGTCAGGCTCGTCCTGCGCTGCGGCTGCTGTCGGCAGCTTGGCTAGCAGCTGCCGGCTCTCCTGCACGATACGGCGAATCACCGTATCGTCTGCTGCCCGCAGCAGGCTGTGCGTGCTGCGGGCATAGGCCGCCTCGCGCAGGGCATCCAGTCGCGGGCGCAAATCCGTTCCGCCATGAGCGCGGAACGGGTCACGCTCTTGCAGCAGCGCAGCCAGACGGCTGGCAGTTGGTGCCAGGCCGAGGGCCGTAGCACGCAACAGCATGTGCCCAAGGCGCGGGTGCGTGCCCAGGGCGGACACCTCGCGCCCATGCGCGGTAATGCTGCCTGTAGTGCCATCGGCTGCTTCATCCAGACAGCCGAGCTGGTGCAGCAGACCTGTGGCCTGGCGGTACGCGGCCTCAGGCGGGGCATCCAGCCAGGCCAGCTCGGCGGGCTCGCGCACGCCCCAGGCTGCCAACTCCAGCGCGAGCGGGGCCAGATCCGCCGCGGCGATTTCCGGGCGGCTGGCATCGGGGAGCGCCGCTTGCTCCTGCGCGCTCCACAGCCGGTAGCATACGCCCGGCTGGAGGCGGCCCGCTCGTCCGCGCCGCTGATCGGCGGAGGCCTTGGACACCTTGACCGTGGTCAAACGGCTCATGCCGGTCCGCGCGGAAAATACCGATTCCCGCGACAGTCCGCTGTCGATCACCACCGTGATTCCGGCGATGGTCAAGCTAGACTCGGCAATTGAGGTGGCCAATACCACTTTTCGACTGCCCGAAGCCGACGGACGTATTGCTTCATCCTGCTGCTCCAGCTTCATGCTCCCATACAGCGGAATGACCTTGACATGTGCTGGTAAATGCTTTGAAGCCAATTCTCGTTCCGTTCTGTGAATTTCTCTAGCCCCTGGTAAAAACACCAGCAGATCACCTTCAGAAGTATGAAGTACCTTTTCTACCGTCTCAGCCGTAAAGGACTCTAATGAAGTTGACGAAGGTTTGGACATATGAAAGGTTTCTACCGGAAATACAGTGCCTGGACATTCCAGCAATGGCGCATCCCCTAATAATCTACATACAGGCTCTGCCTCCAGGGTGGCAGACATGATCAGTATCTTCAAATCCGGTCGCAACAGTGCCTGGCTTTGCAGAGCAAGTGCCAATCCCAAATCTGCATGCAGGCTGCGTTCATGAAACTCATCAAAAATAATCAGGCCTACTCCCTCCAACGCCTGATCATGTTGTAGCATCCGGGTCAGTACGCCCTCCGTAACCACTTCAATCCGTGTGTTTGGCCCTACTTTTGTATCCATACGAACCCGGTAACCCACGGTCTTCCCGGTGGGCTCTCCGAGCGCTTTTGCCATTTGCGCTGCTGCTGCACGCGCTGCCAAACGCCTCGGCTCCAGCATCATCATCTTTTGCCCTGCCAGCCACGGCTCATGCAGTAGCTCCAGAGGTGTTACCGTCGTTTTCCCCGCTCCCGGCTGTGCAATCAGTACCGCCGCCGAATGGGATTGCAGTGTATGTTTAAGCTCGGGGATCACTTGCATAATAGGCAGTTGTTTATCTGTCAATGAAATCTCTCCAATGATACGCTTGATGCGTAGAATCTAAGTTTTAATTTCTATATTATTATGAATTTTTCATTACCTGTAATTATCGAGCAATGAATAGAAAATGCTAAGCTGCCCTCTGGGACTTCTCTTCGGTCTGTCGTGCATAATTCTTCTAAATCTATTATACAGATATTTAAATTTCCCGTCTGGCCATTGCAGCTATGTAAGTTTTCTGTGTTAGCTCCTATACGGGATGCACTCGCGGCAAGTTCGTTTTATAATATGGTTGATATGATTGCTGAAGGACGGAACATAGAATCGAGGTCACTTTCGTATGGAATTACAGGCCCAACCCATCAGAGGGCGTTTTGCCCCAACACCATCGGGATGGATACACTTAGGAAACGCTCGTACTGCCTTATTATCCTGGCTGCACGTTCGTTCCCTGGGCGGAACCTATATTTTGCGCATGGAAGATATTGATATGACGCGAGCTCGCAGCCAGTTGGCGCAAGGGATTATGGAAGACTTGCGCTGGATCGGGCTGAATTGGGACGAAGGACCCGACGTAGGCGGTCCCTACGGTTCCTACACTCAAAGCCAACGGCTGGAACGCTACCAGTCTGCATTGGAGAAACTACAGAGGCAAGATTTACTGTATCCTTGTTTTTGCAGTCGGGCCGACATTCTGGCCGCCGCCCATGCTCCACATGGACTGTCTGGTGAAGGACCCGCATATTCAGGGGCATGTCGTAATCTTAGCTTTCAAGATGTCGTAGCCAAAGCACAATATAAACTCCCTTCACTTCGCTTTAAAGTACCGCAATATCCAGATGCCGTTATTTCGTTTCATGATCAGGTAGCAGGTCATGTGGCCTTTGGTGCGGCTGAGGGGGGCGATTTTATCGTCAAACGAGCCGACGGCATGTTTTCCTATCAGCTGGCTGTCGTTATCGATGATGCGGATATGCATATGACCGACGTACTACGCGGGTATGATCTTCTCGATTCGACTCCCCGTCAGCTATTGCTGTACCAAGCTTTTGGGTTGCAGCCGCCACGTTTTGCACACGTTCCCCTTGTCCTAGGCCCTGATGGGCGAAGGCTGGCCAAACGACATGGTGGCGTAGCACTCCGAGCTATGCGCCGACAAGGGGTTACACCGGAAGCAGTCATTGGCTGGCTCGCCTATTTTTCCGGGCTACTGGATTCACCTGAGCCTGTGAAGGCTGAGGATTTAATCGATGACTTTCATTTGGACAAACTGCCCAAAGAACCTGTCATCCTGACGAAACAATGCCTCACGAGATTATCTGCACTGCAACGGTAATGAGGTAAAGCACAGAAATCAAAGTGTACGGGCAAGGGCATTCCGCCCTTTGCTCCTCTCGCTTCTATTCCTCCAGTCGCTTACGCATAGCGGACTCATATTCATAAAATACAGACGACGTATTCAGCCCTCTTTCCTCCAGCAGCATACGGAGACGTAGTGATTTTTCAGTCAGCCTGCGACTGATCCGCTCTCGCTCTCCTGCCTCATGACAAGCGTGAAGCAAATCACGTAGCTGGACACATTCCTTTTGTAATTGAAGCTCTTCCGGTAAAATGCCTGCATTCTTCAACAGCTTGTACGACATCCGCAGCTCCTCTGGAACATGTGACAAATCCTCGATGACCAGTGGCTTGCCCTCTCCCGGCAAATGATCAAATTCACCTTTGGCCATCGCCTCGGCAATCTTCTGCTCTGCCATTCTGGAGAACATCCCCATCGCCCCTTTCCACTCCTTGTATTAAACATCCTATGTACAATCTATATTAAAGAACCCTAGAGTCCTTTGCCACTGTAGCTTACATATCATTAGGATGTCCTGTATCCATAAAGGAGAAAGAGGGTTATTCTTCGATCCCAAGCAATTGAGATACTTGTACTCTATATTTTTTGGCCTTACGTGTTCCGTGAATGAGATTGGACAAACGGCTAGCAGGAATATGATAGGTGTCACAAAAAGTTCTCTGATCCATTTGAATTTCAACTAGCTTTTGTTTGATTTTCCAGCCAAAAGGAGTTACAGGATTTCGTTTGTTCAACAACGTTACCACCTCTTCATAAGTATAGGATTTAGAATTTTGATTGGGGTTTGGGGATTGGAGTTCGTCTTCTTCCTTTAAAAGCGCGTCTTGCACACACATTAGCTAAGATTTCATTTTGCAGGTTTGGTATTGATTCAATAGTTCATCCAGTTTCATGGATTGTTCAATCACTTTGGGATGCGTTAAAAATCCGTATTTCTTCTGAATTTGGTACAGTCTTTTTCTGGCCCGTTCGACACGAAGTAAAGTCACACCTGGATTCATCAGCATGATTCCCCCTTCTGTGTCATATCCTAATACAAAACGTAAATTTTTGGATTTTTTGAAAATTTGCTCGACAAAAAAAATGCTTCTGGAGCATTCCAGAGGCACTTTTTTGGCGTTTTATGTTTATTTAAAATGCAACAGACTCCTACAAAATGAACTTAAAATTCAACTATTGATTCACTACGCAGCCCGATATTGCTTCCCATCGTCACCGCCCCTGTATTTCCTGAATAAAGTCAGATTAAGGTTAAAATCCGTGGTAAAGGCGACCGCTTTACTTGCACAGCAACATTCTGCCTTCTTCGTTTTCCATATATATTTTATTTTATTCAACTTGGAATCAACACTGAGAAATGATTAATAACTATTAATAATAAAATAATCTTTCTTTTCGCCCTTCTCTAACTAAACTTTCATACTTTGTACACAATCTAAAGTCTGCAAATTGTTTGAACTGCTCAAATAATCTTATGCAGCTAATGAAAAAGGCTTCTTTGTTAATGACTAATGATTTAGATAAAACGTCTAGTAAATTTTTAAATCCATATGAATAATTACCTTTATTTAAGTAGTATTTAGCCAGTTCATATTTAAAACGCGTTAATTGTTCTGGAACCACTCGATGAGTGTACATATCAGCAGATGGTTGCTGTTGGGTGATCGAATCGATCTCCGTTTCGAACTGCTTAAGTACTTCATCCACATCAACTTGAAATCGGTTAGCCGCCATCATAATATTCAATAGTTGAGTAACCATTTCTTTAGTGGTGTTTGATGATACACTAATATATTCAACATAATCCGGAAGCACACTTATATCTCCGGATAATAATTTATTAACGTAAGTATTACATAGCGCCCAATTTTGAAATAGTTTAATCCAATGCAGAGTATCCTCATCTGTCTCTTTGACCCAATCTAAATTAACGTAGGCGTATGTATATTGTAGAGCTTGTTGATAATCACCTTGGGCTTCACAGACACTTGCACACAATAAATCAGCATAGGTGATATACACAAACAATGGACGGCTCAGCCTCTTTTCAATTTCCGCAGACTTTCGCTTTTTCTGCTGATGCTCTAATGTATATTGGATTTCCGCTTTATCTCTCATTTTTCGAGCGGTCACATCAAGCCTGTCCCACAAGCGCAAAGATCGATACACATTCGCCAAATCTTTTAGCGCATCAAGCTGGTCTATTTCATCCAGACGTTCCACGAAGGGTTCAAATAGCGTTGCTGCCTTGAGATTACGGCTTTGGTCGTCTCCAACTTGAATCGAGAATATACGATATTGGCAGGTGGCCAAGCGTTCAGAATGCTGATATTTCTCCACTTCTGCGACATTCTCATAGAGAGGCAGCGCAGCAGCATGTCGTCCCTGTTCAAATAATGCTTCTGCAACATCAAATAGCCTAGTCGCATACAGCGGATTATCCATGATATGTCCAACCATTCGACGGATTGCATCCAGCTTGTCCAGCTCCGCACAACGATACAATAATGGCTCGATTCGCCTAAAATTCGGGGAAAGGTCAATGATGTAATTTTCTATGTATAGATCGTAAAAATAGCCTTCTGGCAAATCCATAGCCACAGTGATTCGGTCTAGCTGCTGTATGGAAACAGGACGATGCTGAGTAATCCAATGACTAAGTGTTCTTTGATGAACCCCTGAATATTCGGCAAATTGACTCAACGTCATATCATTTTGTTTTAGATAATCCTCAAACTCCGCTGAAATCGTAGGTGTATGCTTCAAGTCATAACCACCCTTCACATAAAAATTCCATTATTTTAAAAATCACCCTCTATTCTTCTCCATAATTAACCATCTGTCAATATATTATGCAGCTAATGTTTATAACGAAAATTCAGCATAACTCACACACAAGGGAAGATTGTGAAAACGAATAGCAAAAGTAAAATTGGATTGCCGAAATAAAAGGTTTCACAGAGTTGACATGACGGATTCATTTCCCTATGTGCATTCTCACCAGTAAATGATATAGAGGTCCCGTGCAGAAACTCTGTTGGACCTTTTAATTACATGAAAAATCCCCTGATGTTGATGCAATCAGGGGATACCTAGGTTCATTTCTCTCGCTTTGATAATACGAAGTTGATTATTTCTCCAGTCACAATTCCTGTCAAAATTGCATAGATTCCCATAGCGCTCATCTTATATCCCAAAGCGTAAAATAACCCTATACATATTGCGTAGCCCAACAAAATCGCTGCATAGCGCTTTAAAAACTTACTCATGGAAATTCTCATAAGCAGCAACTCCCACCTTAATTTATACTTCAACCATTGTAAATGTTAGTTAATTGTTGCATAAAAGTAAGGGGGAATTTGTCGAATAAGAAATCCGTTAAGAAGAAATTTTCACCTATTCACTGCTGGGCAGGCCACGAAACAAGCCTTCTTTTTCATACCATCCACGCACTCACATGGAATGCGACATAGCACCTCTGCTACACAAATAGTAACGGCAAGATAATATCAATCCACGCACTCCATACAGAGTGCGACTTACACTTATGACAACCCCGGCTAGACTCATGACATTTCAATCCACGCACTCACATGGAGTGCGACGATTTTTGCTTGTTGCTCTCGCGTTTTCATTTTGCGATTTCAATCCACGCACTCACATGGAGTGCGACCTGTCCTGAATTGTGCGAGGAATTGCCTAAGATATTATTTCAATCCACGCACTCACATGGAGTGCGACGCGCGTTCGCCGTATGGCTGTAAATGCGATCATCCAAGATTTCAATCCACGCACTCACATGGAGTGCGACCCTTACTATGTGTTCGCACCGCACACGGTCTATACAATTTCAATCCACGCACTCACATGGAGTGCGACTAAAAGGTGGGCTTTTCTACTAGGAGGTCTTATATATTTCAATCCACGCACTCACATGGAGTGCGACAGTATTAGTGGCATTAAAGATGCCCTGCTGGAAATTTCAATCCACGCACTCACATGGAGTGCGACGTCAGCCATGCGCCGTTGGCGTCGATAACGGATCCATTTCAATCCACGCACTCACATGGAGTGCGACATCAAGGAGAAATAAAACGATGCACAAGAAAAATATTTCAATCCACGCACTCACATGGAGTGCGACTTCCTGTTCAATAGCGTTTAGCTTTGTTGCGTCTTATTTCAATCCACGCACTCACATGGAGTGCGACTCGAACACGCGCCCCTACTGCTTGGCCTGTCAAGTATTTCAATCCACGCACTCACATGGAGTGCGACAGCGAAAATGCAGTAATTGATACCCTTATGATATCAATTCTACACATTGTCGCAAAAACTGATGTCAAATAAGCTTGGATCAACTATTGACTTTTACGGTTAAATAGCAATTTTAATACTTTTCGACAAATTTCGAGGTGCGAAGGACCCGGGGTTTTTATGTGAGCTTCACATTCGCACCTTATAAAATCAGTGGGCTTTCCATATCGTAAGCTTCCTTAGCCCCTATTGCTCTACTTTCTTTTTATAGCTATCTCCAAAGTTGTAGAAACGCAGGCTGTCTTCTTTTTTGTCTATCAATTCTTCTAATTCATATTTTAAACGGCGGAACTGGGTCGAATCCAAAATGCACTCAAACACGGAATTTTACACCCTTTGTCCGTGGTCTACGCACCTTTTCACAACCTTTTCCAGTCTTTTTCTGCCTTCTCTATCTAATGTACTTACATCATACGTAATTAGTATTAACAAGATCAACCTACTTCCACAAAAATGGAGGGTACTCGTCCAGATCTCCACGAATATATCTAGCTAAGAGCAAAGCCTGTCAATAGGACACAAGCCCCCAAGACATTTTCTCATTCAAATAAGGATGAATCATTTTTTCCTGTTTCCGTTCTTGCCATGCCTTCAATACGATTTTCCTCGTATCATCGTCCATCATAGCAGCCTCGTTTTCTTTTTTGTAAAATCCTTTGCCATGAATCATTTTTTGTTAATAATGTAAGAACAAAACGGTCGGGATATACTCCTCTAAGCTCTTCCATCACATCCAGTGCCAAGGAGGCTCGCCCTGGACGATCTTCTATGCAGAAAACCTACATAAGCATAGACCGACAGCTTCTAGTGCGGATTTCATATCGTTGGACAACAGTGTATAGGCAAAAGATAATAGGGCATTCACGTTATCTAACGGCGGGCGCTTATGGCGTCCATGGAAATAAAAATCATCTTTTTGCTGCAAGATCAGATCATCCCACACGGAATTGTACTGAACTGCCGCCGTCCCCTCCAAACCGCGTAAAATCTCCAGCTCCTCACTTCACGGACCTCTTCATGATTTCGGATAAAGAGGCGCTCTCCACTCGTACGACCAAGTGGCGGCTGCTCCGTCATGATCCACGCACTCATATAGAGTGCGACTGCGGGATGCCCTGCCAGTGCTGGCGTGTCATTTGATATTTCAATCCACGCACTCATATAGAGTGCGACTCTTTGCTACACCGAGCATAAACCGTCTGGATACGCATTTCAATCCACGCACTCATATAGAGTGCGACTGAACCGGATGCTATGCCCATTGCTCCTGATCCATTTCAATCCACGCACTCATATAGAGTGCGACTTTAATAATTCCACCCCCCATCATTTCGGTATTGATTTCAATCCACGCACTCATATAGAGTGCGACAGGTAAGCGAGTTAAGGGTGCGCCAGGACAGCACAATTTCAATCCACGCACTCATATAGAGTGCGACGAAACTGCGTCCTCAAGCCGTGTACGATAGCCCTTGAAATTTCAATCCACGCACTCATATAGAGTGCGACCGAGGATATGGTAATCGTCCACCTCTATGTCGATATTTCAATCCACGCACTCATATAGAGTGCGACTGGCATGCAAGATAATTTCTACTGTAAAACGCAATATATTTCAATCCACGCACTCATATAGAGTGCGACGCGAACAAGACTTTTGCTCGTGTGATTGTAGTGTTATTTCAATCCACGCACTCATATAGAGTGCGACATTTTTATCATAGCCATTGGATCAACTTTAAAATATTTCAATCCACGCACTCATATAGAGTGCGACCAGAAGAGGAACATGCAATTGAAGTGGTTGCTCAGTATTTCAATCCACGCACTCATATAGAGTGCGACGAGATATCATACATGCGACCAATCATCTATATCAATTTCAATCCACGCACTCATATAGAGTGCGACTTCCTTTTACATTTGGACTCCTAAGTACTGCAAAATTTCAATCCACGCACTCATATAGAGTGCGACGGATACTCAACATGCATTCTTACAATGGACGACTCAATTTCAATCCACGCACTCATATAGAGTGCGACCATACACCTGATCCGCATGCTGAGCGAGGAACAAAATTTCAATCCACGCACTCATATAGAGTGCGACAGCGATAATGGGTCAAATGCCCCCTATTTAAGTAACATTCTAGCGTTATTTTGGCAAAAACGCATCTAATATTACCTCATCCTCTTGCGATCGTTTAAAATTTGTTCACATTCGATATAATTCGACAAAATCTGAGGTGCGAAACTCTCGGAGAATTCATGTGAGCTTCACATTCGCACCTGGACAGACTCGCTTTTTGGCTTAGCAACAAATTCCTGCCTGGACTTATTTCACCTCTGCCAGTTCTGCCACCTGTGAAGGAGGAAGCGCACATTCGAATATATTTAATTCATCGATAGCGCATTTAAAAGCAAGGTTCCACCAGTTAACTCCAAAGCTAAACGTTCTGGCTTTGGGTAAATGCATCCAGAAATATCCACTACATTGATCAGAAAAATACCTTTATGTTTTCAAAAAACATAAAGGTATTGTAAAATATTTCATAAAGACGTTCTGCAAAAGTTGAGTTATTAACCCTGTTCATCATACCGGCTGCATTACCTGCATAAACCTTCCCATCCGTTTCAGCGCCTTCTCCAAATCGACGAGCGAGGCTGCATATGAGCAGCGAATAAAGCCCTCTCCGCCTGATCCGAATACATGTCCCGGTACGACCGCCACCTTCGCTTCCTTCAGCATACGAAGTGCAAACTGCTCAGATGACATGCCAGTAGAAGTAATTGAAGGGAAGGCATAGAAAGCCCCCTCAGGCTCATGACAAGCAAGCCCGATTGCATTCAAGCCAGCCACAAACAGCTTGCGACGTTCATTGTAGCTCGCCATCATCTCATCCTTGGCAGCCAAGCCATGGCGCAATGATTCCAGCGCGGCAATCTGTGCAATGGTGGGCGCACACATGGCTGTGTACTGGTGGATTTTCAGCATGCCGGCAATCAGCTCATGCGGACCGCACGCATAGCCTACCCGCCAGCCTGTCATCGCAAATGCTTTGGAAAAACCACTGATGACAATCGTACGCTCCTTCATGCCCGGCAAGGAGGCGATACTGACATGCTTTCTCCCGTAAGTCAGTTCGGCATACACTTCATCCGAAATGACGACCAGATTATGTTTGATAATGAGCTCTGTAATCGGCAGCCAATCCTGCTCCGTCATAACTGTTCCAGTTGGATTACAGGGATAATTGATCATTAAAACCTTTGAATGAGGTGTAATTGCCGCTTGCAGCGCTTGCGGGGTCAGCTTGAATTGCTCCTCTGCCGTAGCCGCCACCTCTACAATTTTACCGCCATGCAGATGGGTAATGGGTTCATAGGCAATATAGCTTGGCGCTGGAATCAGCACCTCGTCACCCGGATCGATCACTGCTCGCAGCGCCAGGTCGACGGCTTCACTGCTCCCCACCGTCACAATCATTTCCTGCTCAGGGTCATAGGAAAGCGCAAAGCTGCCGGAAAAATAAGCAGAGATCTCCTCCCGCAGCTCCATCAAGCCGGCATTCGAAGTATATTTCGTCTGTCCTTCACGCAGTGCCTGAATGCAAGCTTCACGTACCTTGTCCGGTGTAACGAAATCAGGCTCTCCGACCCCAAGGGCGATTGTACCTCCGCCTGCTGCATTCAGATCAAAAAAAGCGCGAATTCCCGATGGGCGAATATCCCGTACGCGCGAGGATACAAACCGCCCTGTCCCCATTTCACTAAACATATTACGCCATCCTCCATTCCTGTTTCCGCTCATGGAGCGAGCTGGCAATAATTTGGTCGAGTAGCTGTGTAAAGGTTATACCCGCAGCTGCCGCACTCTTCGGAAGCAGGCTGTTGGCGGTCATTCCCGGTAATGTGTTCACTTCCAGCACGTAAGGTCTATCCTGACACAAAATCATATCGATCCTTGCATAGACCTTGCATTGCAGCAGCCGGTAGCTGGACAGTGCCGCCTCGCGCACACGCTGCTCAATAACGGGGGGAAGCTCGATCACCTTCTCCTCAGCGCCGCCGACCTCATATTTTGCTTTGTAGTCGAACCACTTCGAACGAGCGGAGCTAATGCTAATAATCGGTAATACCTCGCCATCTACGATGGAGCAGGTAATCTCCGTCCCTTCATAATAGGGCTCAATCAAGATCGCTTGATCCAAGCTGCAAGCCTCCTGAACAGCCGGCAGCAGTTCCTTCTCATTTTGTACAAGCTGGATGCCGATGCTGGATCCCCCCATATTCGGCTTCACAATAACCGGGTAGCCCAAATGCTCCACCACCTGCGGATCATAATCGTCCATCCCCTGCCAGTAAAGGCCTGAAGGCGTATGCACACCCGCTGCCTTCAACAGCATCTTGGACAACTGCTTATTCATGCATAAGCTGCTTGCCAGGACACCGCTGCCTGTGTAGGGAATGCCCAGTGTCTCCAGCGCTCCCTGCACCGTGCCGTCCTCGCCATACTGACCATGCAGTGCCAACAGCGCGATATCAATGCCTGCCTGCTGGACCTGCGCGATTAAATCCGCTCGCTGCTCGATCACCATTGGAACCACTTCATAACGGCTGCGATCCAAATGATTGATCATCTCTTGACCTGTCTGCAGAGAAATCTCACGCTCAGAGGAAATACCGCCCATAATAACGCCAATTTTCATCATGACACCTCATTTTTCTTCAAAATCTTTATGTGGCTACGGATGTTCATCCGATCGCTATTGCTTCTTCGAAACAATATTCCTTCTCTATAGCTCTTTTCTTAATCCTTATGCCTTAAGAAATTTACGCGTCTGTTTACCGATTATTTGAATACCCCGTTCGATATTTTCATCTGTTACTCGTGAAAACCCAAGCCGCAATGTATTCGTCCCTTCGCCTTCTTGAATAAAAAACTTGTCTCCCGGTGTAAAAATGACACCCTGTTCTGTGCAAGCTTCTAGCAGCTGGCGTGTATTTACGCCTGTCGGGAAGGTAAGGAACAAATGCAAGCCCCCGTCACCAGACACCTGCGCCTCAGGAAGATGTGCTTCACAGCATGTCTTTGTCAGCTCATATTTGCGCTTATACTCTGTACGTGCTTTTTTTACATGTTTATCGAAATTTCCGTTAAGCATATATTGGTATAAAATCGATTGATCGATTGTTGAGGTATGAATGGTGCGCGCACGCTTAATGCTTTCCAGAGTGTCAATCAGTGCTCGGTCTCCAAGCACCCAGCCTACACGCAAGCCAGGGAACAGCACCTTGGAGAAGCTGCCAATATAGATTACTCCGTTCCCTTGGCCTGCTGTCGCTATTAAGGGCGCAATATGCGCTCCCGAGTAACGCAGCTCCTCATTGAATCCATCCTCGATCACCGGAATCTGATAGCTCATCATTAATTTCATAACAGCGCTGCGCTTTGCTGGCGACATGACGATGCCTGTCGGATTGTGATAGGAAGGAGTCAAATAAGCCAAATCGAAGCTATTGGTCTGCAATACCTCCTCTAGCCGCTCTACATCAATACCGTCACACTCCATCGGAATGCCGGTAATCTCAAATCCTTGCAACTTCAAATTTTTGATCGCTGTGTGATGGGTCGGATTTTCACAAATTGCCGCTCCGCGGCGTGCAGAAGGGCGTAAAGCCGACAGCACAATGTCAAAGCCTTCTGTAAACCCGCCTGTAATCAGCATATCCTTGCCAATTATATCGACGCCCTTGTTCTCCATATAATGCATCAGGTAATCAATCAGCGGCTTGTAGCCCTTAGCATAGCCGTAGTTGAGCAGCACCTGCCCTTCGATTGCCATCCGATCCATAAAAGCTCGCCTTACATCCCCCAGATCAAACAGCTGCTCATCCGGAGCGATGCTTGTGAACGAGATAGTTCCCTTTTGGGCACGAATGCCCTGCTTCATCATATCCAGATCAACAGCCAATACAGCATACTCGTTCATTCTTGCCTTCCAGTCGATCTCCCAAGTGGCAGAGCCGTCAGATCCTCCGTTATCTACGGCCGACTGGCCCACCATGGCGGCCACATAACTACCCTTTCCGGGAATCGCATACGTAAACCCGTCATCCTCCAAGCCTTCATAGGCTGCAATGACTGTATTGCGGCTCACCTTAAGCAGAACGCTCATTTCTCGTGTGGAAGGTAGCTTCTGATCCGCCTGAAGCGCCCCTTTTATAATTAAACGATTGACGTATTCTTTTACTTGTATCGAGACCGGCCGGTCACTTACGAGCTTGAAATCCTGGAACATCCTTCATCCCCTCCCCCTATAATGATGGCATACAAGACGAGTGAAAAAAAAGAACCACCGCACTGGATTTTTCATCCTTCGGTGGTTCTTCCGCATTTTATCCCCTGTACGTCCTCATATTCTTGCCTCATTCCCCCGCATCATTGCTTCTCATCGCGCCCATTGCGAGCATTGTACATATCACAAAGATCGTTTCACTTCGATTTTATTTTCTTCCTTCTGCGGCTGAAGCCCTGAGAACTATGCAAAGCATACCAGTCAAACAAAACCATATGCCGTAACGACTGACCGTGAATCCTGCCGCATCGTCAATTGTCACATGGAGTGCGCCTATTTCTTTCTTGAGGACGTCCTCCATTCATCATATTTCAATCCACTCACTCTATACAGAGTGCGACGTCGACGGGGAGATACCACGCGTGTTCATGTTCGAATTTCAATCCACGCACTCCATACAGAGTGCGACGGAAATTCCTTCCTGTCTGTCGAATTCTTGTGTCATTTCAATCCACGCACCCCATACAGAGTGCGACCAGAGCGACAGAATCACCAAACTCACGAACGTAATAATTTCAATCCACACACTCCATACAGAGTGCGACCCTGGGAGAATTGTTTCTTTGCTTGGTGGCTTACGTCTATTTCAATCCACGCACTCCATACAGAGTGCGACTATAGTAAGGCCGAACGTGATCACTCATCTAATGCAATTTCAATCCACGCACTCCATACAGAGTGCGACCCCTACTCGTCCCGTTTAGATTTCGCCATCCATACTTAATTTCAATCCACGCACTCATATAGAGTGCGACGGAGACGTTTTTAGAGTTAACACAATTAAGAATGATTTCAATCCACGCACTCATATAGAGTGCGACTCTATATCCACCGCGGATGTCGAGGACAACCAGATCATTTCAATCCACGCACTCATATAGAGTGCGACTCCAGCACGTCACTATCAGGCCGTTGCATGGAGAATTTCAATCCACGCACTCATATAGAGTGCGACGTTTAGGTGTTACGATCAATCGACCGTGGTTAATGAATTTCAATCCACGCACTCATATAGAGTGCGACGGCTTGGCCCACACTGGCGTTTGACCGATTCCGAAGCATTTCAATCCACGCACTCATATAGAGTGCGACGACAGGAATTTTTGCTGTAGGTGCTAGGTCTATGGACATTTCAATCCACGCACTCCATACAGAGTGCGACCTGCGGGACGCCTGAACCGTCCATTTCGAGCCTGAGCATTTCAATCCACGCACTCCATACAGAGTGCGACCGTGCTGCTGGTTATGGACGCGTCAGCACCGAGATTTCAATCCACGCACTCCATACAGAGTGCGACCCTTTCTAGCATCTTCCTTGTCCTCCTTTCTCGATAATTTCAATCCACGCACTCCATACAGAGTGCGACATAGAGTGCGACAGCGAAAATGAAGGATTTAATACCCTAATGATATTAATTCCATGCATTTTCGAAAAAAACGATGTCAAAAAAGCTTGAATCGATTATTGATTTCTAACGAAGAAAGCTAATTCAAAACCATTTCGACAAATTTCGAGGTGCGAAGGATCCAGGTTTTTTATGTGAGCTTCACATTCGCACCGTAACCAAGATAATACACTCAGGATACCACAAAACATTTCTCTGTCCCAGAGAATGCTCTATTTCTAAAACAATAACGACTCTGCCCCATCAATGACAATTTGTGCGCCAGTAATGTGTCGCGAATGATCAGAGGCCAAAAATGTCACCAAATCAGCTACCTGCTCGGGTTGACCCGGCCCATCAGCCAACGGTTGTCCTCCTTCGGGAAACTTGACGGGGATGGTAATTTGCTTTAACCCTTCCGATTTCTCCGTGGTTTCATCAATATTCGTCGAGATGGCACCCGGATAGATGACATTCACACGAATACGGAACTTAGCCAGCTCCAGCGCAGCCATTTTAGCAAAACCGGTTTGACCCGCCTTCGATGTGCTATAGGCTGACATCCCAAAGCTGGTAAAGCGCTGATTTCCATTAATGGAGCTGGTAATAATAATGCTGCCGCCACCGTTCTTTTTCAAATGTGGTATTGTATACTTCACCGTCAGGAAGGTACCATCCAGATTCGTGGACAATGTTTGCCGCCAATCCTCAATGCTCAGATCCTCAATCGGTCCGACGACCCCGTTAATCCCCGCATTAGCAAAAATGATATGCAGTCCGCCAAATAATTCAACCGCTTCCAGAACTGCCTTTTCCACACGCACCGGATCGGCAATGTCCACGTCAAAAGCCCGCGCTGATCCCTCACGTATAGCATTAATTTCTCTTTCCGTCTCCGAAATGCGCTCATTACTTACGTCAAAAAGAGCGACATTCGCTCCTTCTCTAGCCATCTGAATGGCCGTTGCCTTGCCAATCCCAGAACCAGCTCCCGTGATTAGAGCGGTTTTGCCTTCAAAGCGCGCGCCTCCTGCATATGTGTAGCTCATATGTATCGCTCCCTTTCTGTAATCTGTATAATCACAAGATTACCCAAAAGGATATACTTTATAATCACTATTTTTGCGCATTTTTTGCTATTCCTTTGTGATATTTAAGAAAAGAGCGAATATTACGCGTATTAGCGCCTCTTTCCTTCTTTTCCTCGTTACATTCTACAAATATCTTAAAGAATCGTATGTTCTATGTATTCATCAAAAAAAGGACGTATACATCCATATCCATGGTTGTATAACGTCCTTTTCTTATTTATTTACCACTGCAACTCAATAAATGCAGCATCATCATCAAGTCCCCCGGTATGGGATGCATCCAGCAATACCTGTATCTGCTCATCAGGGACAGGCTCGCGAATGGGGTCTAAATCGGATAAACCGTCCGTATATACCTGTAATCTCATCGGCATATCCGCGGGTATGCTTCTTTCATACCAATGAGGCTTCCCTCCAATCGGCCCACGACTTGTAGACCAGCGCTCCGCTGTAGAGAAAGTATGATCGAACAGCTCGCTAATTTCTTCGGCACCGTTCCATAGTCGCAACCGTGAGTCTCCTTGCCAGGCAAGTCGGAGACGGCCACGACTACCACGCTTCGGCAGTTCGATTTTACCGCAAATATACATGGACTGGCTTCCCTGACGACGTTTATCTTCCAATACCGAACGCATTAAGCCTGATTCGTGATCCAAAGGCTGCCGATCCAGTTCCTCTGCCGCTGTACCTGCCAAACGTTCAAGGTACACTCTCAATTGATCAGCAGACAGATCTTGTCCCCGTTCCATCCAATCCAGTAAAGAAGAACCCAGATAGCGGGCTGCAAAATCTCCTCGGTAACTGAGCCCGACACCATCACACAAGACAAAACAACAGACGGATTTATGAATACGTACTGCGGCGAAATCCTGTCCGCTTTCCCCCATACTGGCAGATTCGGCAGACCTTCCATAGCCATAACGACACATAAAACGACTGTGATGAGATGATAAAGGCTGATCGCCTGTCTGAGAGCTTATGTAAGCAAATTGCTGAGTCAGCCTTGCATTCATTCCCTTTTTTTTGCTCGCCGGGAGCAGGGACAGCAGTGGATTCATGCTTTTACCTCCTTACCGTACAGGCGTTGCGGCCGACATTTGGAACCCAATGGACACCAGTTCCGCACAGGTTCCGGGCAGCATCATAATGGCTCCTTCACCTAACTGATAATCTGCCTCAAACAGCATTTCTCGATAGCTTTCAGGCAGTACAGAAGACATATCACGCAATTTCACAGCATGTTCATCCTGCAACGGCGTATTATGCGTCAGACCTTTCCAGCGACGGGGGTCCTGAATAGGCGTTTCCAGCAACCTGTCGGATAAAAATATATTTTCCACCAGTACATTACCGTCCGGTACACTCATGCTCATAATACGCTTCGCAATCGGTTCTGGATCATCGCCTGTAGAAACCCCATCTGTCATATGACAGACCAAAGGTGCAGGGCAATCCTGCATCCCTGGTAATTCCGCCTGCAAAATACGTTCAGCCTGCAAGAAGGCTTTTGCAGAATCTGAGAATCGTTTGGGTGTCAAATCGGGCAACGAGCCAATGGCCGCAATTTCATCTATCCCCTTGACACCATTCAGCAGGTCATACACGTCGTCACTATAAGCCAAAATCGCAATCCGATAACGCGCTGTCAGCCGATTTCCTTTGGTTGACCGAAAAACCATCTGCCGGATCGCCAACGATATAGCTTCATATACAACGTCAATACGCCGCCGCCCCTCCATCAGCATGTTCATCGACGCGCTGATGTCAATCAGGTAAATGATCAGGGCGGGAGTACGTTGTGAAGCCTGTATTGTATAATTCATGGTTTGTACATGCTCCCCTCAGTTACCTTCTATCTCCATCTATTTTGTATCTATCATTCCGCCCATATATAAACATATGAAATATTAAATTTTAGGCAGTCTGAAATTCGTATCTCCTAAAAAGTTATAAATCGAGGAAGCCCGATATCCCACTTCACCTACCGAACGATAATAAGAAGGATTACTATCATATAGTGTTCTAAAACGCTTGGCAAAGCTCTTAGCCTTCGCAGCGCTTCCACCTTCCTGAGAGGCATACGCCTTGTTGTACAGGGAAATAAGCTGAAGAACGTTCTCCTTGTTTCGTGCATGCATGGACTCTTTTTGCTTTTGTTCCGCCTCGGCTGCTGCCTTACGAGCTGCCTCTTCCTGGGCGGCACGAGCTTCCTGCTCTTTTTTCAAAGCCAAGTATTTTTCATACTTTGCCTGTTGATCATACGCTTTTTGCTTCGCCAACTTGGCAGCCGCCTGCTTGTTTTGTTCCTTTTGGGCGAGATAAGCTTCATATTTAACCTGTTGAGCGATAAGGGCTTGCTGTTTCTTCTGCTCCTCCTGTTGCTTTTGAGCAGCAAGTGCCTGTTGTTTGGTCTGCTGTTCCGCTTCCTGTCGTTGTTTCTCCGTCAGCAATTTTTGAGCCGCTTCCTGCTCGGCTGCCAGCTTTTCCTCGGCCGCCTTTGCAGCCTTCGCTGCCTCTTCCTGCTTGGCTGCCTCGATTTGCCGCTGATTGGACTGATCTGCAAGAATATTCACGGCTGGGATTCCAGCTGCCAATACAACGACTGCGGCCGCAGTTGTCACGATAAATGCTTTGGATCGATACCAGGCTTTTGATTTTTCAGGTTGCTCTGGCGTCTTGGGATTCAACTGCTCCTCTAGCCCTGTGATCGCAGCCGACACCTCCACATGCAGAGGACTACCGTCTTCTACAAAATGATACAACGACCGGTATACTTCTAGCGCTGCAGCAGGTTTGTTTTGCTGCTCCAAATCACGTGCCTGTCGGAACAGCTTGTCCGTTACCCCACGCTCTCCCTGCTCCAGAGCAGCCTGATTTAGCAATGCAGCCTGTTCAGCTTTGAGCGGTGCAGGCGCTGACAAAGAGGGTGCAGCTTCACTGGCAAGGCCGCCCACCGCTGCCGATTCTATTGTTTCTGTCGCAGCAGGCTCCGGTTCTATAGCCTCAACTGGAATTTCCTGCTCAGTAACGGCATTAAGTACAACCAGCCATTCGCCAAAAGTAGGGCAACTGCTTAAATCCTGACTATCCCAGGCACGGCTGAACAATTCTACCACCTTGCTGCCCCACCGGGATTCAAGTGATTTTCGTAAAATAAAATAACGTTCACAAGGCGTCTGCATTTCATGCTGATCAAAATAACTTTCGCCCCACGCTTTGTCCACTACTACACGGTCAGACCAGCCTAGCATTTCTCCTATAATAATTGCCCCTGCAAAACGGTCTGCATACGCACTCCATAACCCGCTGTGGACGGTACGATGGGCGGCATACCCTGGCGAACCTGCCAATAGAGCATCTGGACGATCCATTTTAGTACTATACATTTGTTCCACGTCCACCAATTCCACAGCTGACGTGCCTTGAGGCAGTTCCACTTCAGAAAAAAACGGAAGCATTACATTCGGCGCCGATAAATCACAATGCGCCAATCCTTTTTGCTCCATAGCTGAACCGATCCCTGCCAATGCTCTGGCTAAAGCCAGACTATCGGAAGCCTCAAGCTGACGCTGATCTGTGAGACAATCGAACCATGTCATACCGTGAACCCATGGCATCAGCACCGCATACAGCAAATCAGGCTGCTCGGCGATCAGACTTCCGTTTCTTTCTGGAGTGAGCACATCACGCTTGCATACCTGCAAACCGGGAATATCCCCGTATGCTTCCATATGCTCCGATTGATAAACCATAGCCGGGATGCGGAACTTCGGAAAAAACACCTTAAGGGCTTTGGCCTCATGCGGCGCTCCGTTTTTGGCATTTAGCTGGTATACAATTCCCTGTCGCCCTGCTTGAGCATAGGCTAAACCGGGTGCAGCGGGATGTCGCCCAACCACATAAGCTGTGCCGTTTATGATCAATTCGTCTCCCGGATTCGGTTGAAAAGACATGAAACATCCCTCTCCTTACATCATTCAGTATGCTAGTATTCCTCACCTTATTATATACATCTATGGATGGCAAGAAAACCGGGTATCCGAAGATCGCCCGGTTTTTCCTGAACATCCTGTGCCAAACCATGAGGAATGGCTCACATATTGCTTCTTTTTAGAGTGGTGTATGATAAGTTGATCCCTATCAGGCAAGGCAACTTATTTCGTTTGGTCAACCGTACGGAATTTGTTAGCGATAGCTGTCAATTCTTGGCTGATGCTATTCAAAGTCGTTACGAAAGCTTGCATTTGTTTGCTAGCTTCCTGAAACTCTTGGAAGAAGCGTTGCTTAGTCATACCTTCCCATTGACCTTCCATACCTGAGATGGACTGTGTCAAACTGGAAACGATCTGCTGGCTTTGTTCACCACTTTGTTTAAATTGGTTAGCCACCTGATCAACCTGTTCTGGGGTAATTAAAATGCGTCCTGCCATTTTTTGCGTCCTCCTTGATGATAAATAATGTTTTTGTTTATCTGGTTCAAATTGTACTATGGCTATTTAATTCCCTACAAAAGGCAAAGGACCTAATTGTTATAATCCCACTTTTTAACTATAAAACAGCACCTAACAGTATAATATTAACAAAACAACCACCTAATAAGTCCCATAAAGCCGGGAATTGCGAAACGAATTCAAGTAAATTTTGCAGTCGATCCAGATTGTCCCGGAACGCGTTCCCAACTAAGCGACAGGCTGATCTCTTGCTGTAGAGGGATCAGTAAAATACCAATCCTGCGGACTGCTAGAAGACGCCTGCATCAGAATATCCTGATGCAACGTTTCTATATCCGAAGACTGTACACCAGCAATGGCATGTACGACAGACTGCGGGTTTGAAATCAGACTGCCTCCTTCCGAAGCTTGCCCAGGCAGAATAGACGGTGATTGCTGATTCGACCAATCGAGCATCGTGACGGGTCGTCCCAATGGTTGGCTGGCAAATGACAGAATCGTTTGATAGTTGTGATCAACAGACTGAAACTGCTCTGCCTTTCGGTTCAGTTGTGTACCTGATGTATGGAGGTAAGCATGGATCTGTTCTGACATCCGCTTGGCCTGCATCCAATGATTCAAGATCGCCTCGCGTGCAGATACATCCCAATCCAGCGATTGTAACGCCTGCTCCAAACCTGCTGTTAACTGTTGAATTTGCTCCGCCGCATGCTGTAGCTGCCCGCTAAGCCCCCGAAGCACATCCGGTTCAACTCGAATGCGCATATCCATCACCCTTCTTCTGTCACTTCTTCATTCACTGCCGACTGTTTCAACCAATTTAATAATAAATCCACAAACTGATCTCTTGAAGCCATAGCTGCAATCAGCCAGTCTCCGTTACCACTGGAGCTCATCCGAAATATCCAGTTCATTGCGGGACACAGGACAAAGGCTGCCCGTTGTGACTCCCACTCCCTACCGTTCCAGACCAGCAATTGCAATTCTCCCTCGGCTACACGGGAACTCAAAGACTGAGCCAGGCTTGCAGACCCCTCTGCATCTCCGCTAGCCTCGGTCAGTTTACTGCTGATCAGAGATACACTTTCTCCTGCCGACTGCTCGTAAATTTTATTAAATGCCTGCTTGGAGAACATAAGTGCGGGGGATTCAGGCATAAGTCGATCTACCCAACCCATTTTATCAACCAATGTTTCGCAAGCCTTTTCCACATTACCCAGATCGTACAGTCGATACTCATCGGGTTCATCAGCGGATTTCACGAGTTCCACTACACGTTCGTTCGTGCAATGGAGATAGCCTTCAAACTGCTTGCCTCCCCGCACATAGCGTATACGGCAAGCCCTGTTGGATAATCCCGCGATAGCGACTCTTGAAAAAACGGTAGGAGGCATTGCTAGCTCTTTGCCCTTATCTGCCCGCTTTAGATAACCCTTTTCCAAAAGAGTAGCTTTTACCTGCTCCCACTCTTCCGCCAACTCCTCTGCTAGATAGCCCTTAAACGGATCTTCCACCCCAAGCAGTCTGTCAGAACCCAATACGCCTGCTAGAAAAAACAGTTCCTTCGCCTTGAGGGTTATTAACTTCTGCTTGGAAGCTTGAAACGTTAACATTATGAGCCACCTCCCTTCAAACTACAACATGCCATCGGTCACGAATTTTCGTTATCCAATCCTCACAGCTCACTTGCTCTGAGAAGGGAATTGCCGCTTTTATCCTGGTAAATTTGCGCCGTACGTAGTATCCCTGCCCAGGTGGCAGGACTTTTAGGCCACCAGCAGCGGCGTTCGCCTCCGAATAAGGGATACGAAAGAACGATAGATCATTCGAATCTAGTGTTCCAAATAGCATACCGCTTTGGCTTGCCTTGACATCATTAAACCAGTCCACACCAAAGGTAGGAAAATCAGATGGCACACCCGATAGCACGACATGCACATTGCGATCACGTCCCAACCGTACAATGGCGGAGAGCTGATCCTTTATCATAAAATCGTTCAGTTGCTTACTTAACATATCCGCATCATCAATGACCAGGAGCAATTCGGGATCATTCCCTTCCTTGTTCCGCTGTTGAACGATATCATACACTTTCTGTACCAGAGGTCCCATTTCTTCTTCGCTTTCGGCAGCAGCCTTAACATGAGGAAGATGCCGTAATCTAGATAGTCCTCCGCCTCCATAGCGTGTATCAATCGTATAGACTTCCAATTGATTAGGTGATGTGTAATAAGCGAGCGATATAATCCAACTCATTAGAAAAGAGGTTTTTCCACCCTCCATTGGACTACCCACGATAAAATTGGGCCCTTCTTTTAGATTCAGGAGAAAAGGCTCAAGATCGTCACTCTGTAGACCTACAGGCACCTCATAAGGAAGTGCGCCCGAGGGTCCACTTGTCTGATCCCACTGCTGAAGCAGTTCCGACAGTGGAATCCGCTCAGGTAATGGAAGAATGGCTGGTGCGTGCTTGCCTTTCCATTCCTGCGCAATGCCAGCGATATTGCGACGTAACCGTGCTGATCGTTCCGTCTCATCTTCACCTGGTGAAGGCAAAGCCGTTTGGAACTCCAGCGGAGGAACATGTCCTTTAACCAGGGCGCGGCCTGGAATTAACGGTCCTGGCGTTTTGGCTGGTCGTCCTACCGCATAATAATAGTCACTCGGGTCGGACATTTCAAAAGAAACAGCATTCGGTATGTTACTGCGGAATTTCTCAAACACATCGGTAATCCGGTTCGCCGTAATGATAAACGTGATACCTAGACTACCTCCTTCTCGCAAAAGAGATTCCAGCAGTTCATTTTCATCTGGATAAGCATTACGGAAATTAAGATATCCATCAATGACTACGACAATTTGCGGAATATCCTCGACAGCAGAACGTCGATAAGAGCTTATTGTTTTGACACCAGCCTCGGAAAGCATTTCCTTGCGTACGGCCACCATCTTGAACAGATAACGGAACAATCGCTTGATCCGGTCATCCTCCTCAGCCATCATAACAGCCCCGATTTGGGGAAGTTCCCCAAAGTCGCGCATCGTTCGACCCATGTCAATGATATAACCATTCCAATGATTCGCAGTAAAACGCTGAGCCGTGGACATCAGCAACGTATGCAAAAAGGTCGTTTTCCCCATGCCCGGCATGCCATACACAGCCCAATGACCATGATCCAGCGATGCATAAATCGGCTCCTGCCGCTGATTCGGCAAATCATCGACCAGACCCATAAGAGCCTTCAGCTCCAAAGATGATGATGTACTATCTATTTCGGTGCATGCAGGCAGATTTGTTAAATCCAGCAATTCAGGCAGCGGTGGAAGCCACGGTCCCTGAAGTCGTTCGATCCCTGCTTTAGCAGCCTCATTCGCAATATAATCAATAAATACTTGAAGCTGTTTAGGAGCTTCTTCACCTTTTAAGCCTGAGCTTGCCCGTTCTCCGCCCGTCAGTAGCGCTTCACGTTTCCCGTTCAGTCTCACTTCATGGACAGGTAGTGCAGAAGAAATATCGCTGTTGCCTATATACGGCGCACCGCTCCAAGCAAACTGCAACTCTTCAAAAACCTCGTCGCTACCCACTTGAAAATATCCTCGTCCCGGCTTCGTAATCCACGCAGCATTCGGTATTTTCAACATGTCACGGCTATCACCTTCGCTTTGCACCCGTAAGCAGATGCGGAACCTGGAGTTACTCCAGATCTTATCATCCACGACACCTGCGGGCTTTTGCGTTGCCAAAATCAAATGGACACCTAGTGTCCGCCCAATCGCAGCAATACTGATTAGCTCGTCCATGAACTCTGGCTGATCCCGCTTTAATTGTGCAAATTCATCAATAATAATAACCAGATGAGGCAGCGGTTGTTCCTGCCGCTGCCGGAGTAGTCTGTAATATTCATCAATATGCTGTAAATTGCCTGCATCGTTCAATATCTTCTGTCGACGAACCAGTTCTGCTTTAAGAGATATTTTGGCACGTTCAATCAAATTATTGTCCAAGTTCGTAATCGTACCCACCACATGCGGCAAGTTAACGAACGTGTTAGACATGCCTCCACCCTTGTAATCGATCAGCATAAAAGCAAGATCATGCGGATGAAACTCGGCAGCAAGCGAGGCTACGATGGATTGGATAACCTCACTCTTCCCTGAACCCGTTGTACCGGCGATCAAGCCATGGGGACCATGTCCTTGACGCTCTATCTTATCATGCAGGTTAATCATAATCTTCTTGCCGCCTGCTCGCACGCCCATCGGTACGGGTAAGGTATCAGGATGGCGGTTACGTCGCCACCGATCTGCCACGTCCAGTTCTGCTACACTCGCTACGCTCATCATATCAAACAGAGGCAGCACAGCGGGAATATCAGAAGCAGAGGAACGCTTCAAGCGAATAGGAGCCATGTACCGCGCCAATGCATCGGCTTCCTCTTTTGATAAACGATCCGGTTTAAAACTTTGCTGTTCAACCTCCGCCGATTCTGATTTGCGGGCATATACGCCCTGCTCTTTGGAAGCCTCCACAATCAGCTGACACTGCATCGGCAAAGCCTCTTTACGAGAAGCCAGCACAATCGTACACGCATCAATGGCTCGGCCGTCCTCCAGTAACAACGGCAGCAACGGTTCTTCCTCAATCAGCTGGGTGTCAGATAAAACAACGACATAACACGGGACTTCCATCCCTCTGCCCTGACGATCATTGCGATTATTTTTACGGCGGTTCAGTCTGGCAAACAGAAAATCAGCTAGTTGATGTGCGCTGCTACTGCGGTCTGACATCATTCTCTGGATTCGGTCATCATCCCACACATGTGGGAGCCAGCGCATCCAAGTCCATTCACTTTCCTCTCGCTCGTCATAGAAGGAAGCAATTTTCACTTCATCTGGCGAGTGACGAACCGTCACTTGTGCCAAGATGACTCTTAACGCAGCAAGGGTATGCTCCCGTTCGCCGACCAATCCAACCACTTTGGATTGAAATAGCGGTAATGCAATGGAAGCGGCGTCTACCAGACGAAATTCTTCTTCCAGTTCATCCGCAGCTCCCAACAAAGGATCTCGATCATAACCGTCTGGGCGTGGAATTTGCAATTTAATATGAAAGGGAACTTGTCCAGTTCCAATACGCACCTGCAAAAAGTCCTCATCCTCAGGTGATCGTTCCCAGAGTGAACTGTTGCGGTTTTTGACAATTTGAGTACATATTTGCGGGTCACCGTGAATTTCATATAGTGTGCGAATTTGCTCCTCGCGTTTCATTTCAAGTTCTTCACGATGCTTTTGGAGCTGTTCCCGGTACATGCGGTCCCGTTCCTCCAGCTTGCGCTTGTATTCCTTCTTATTATTTAGATAGACGAAAAAAGGAATCGTATAAGATGTAAGCATCATGACCACAGTGACCATCTGGAACATCAAATAGTTACTGTTGCCCATCTTACCTGTTTTGCTCATATATACGTAAAAGCCTATAGTCACCAACGTCATCATTAACGGAATAAGTATAGATATAATAGAAAAAGACGGCTTGCTCGGCTCAGCCGGAGGCCGTAAAATCTCCAGCTTCTCCTCTCGGAGCGCCGGCCGTAATCTCGGGGATCGCTGGTATAATGCATTCAAGACAAAAGTCCCCCTTTTCGCTTACTATTTCATTTTACCAAGGTTTCATATAATTTCATGTGTGTATTTACCCATTTTTTTCACTTTGAAACAGAGAACGCCTTCCATACACAGGCGCTTCGTCCTGAGTTGTCGAAAAAGCGCGCTGAATACGCACAGTACAGCCTTCCCGCAAGCCTGATCCTGTGAGTAGCTGGTTATCCCCCACCCTGAACCAAAGCCCTTCCGGGAACTTTGCTTCCATAATATATTGCATGCCTTCCGCTGGAGGCTCGCCGAAAATGCGCACACCCAGCATCAACTTTAAATGTTCCACCGAGTATTCATCAGCTACCTCGATGTCAAACCACTCTGTTTCCTGTCGTCCTGAAAGCACGGTCAGGATCATCTGTCATCCCTCCCGATCCTTAATATATAGCAAAGTTCACGCAAAAAGCCTATTTCTACGGAAATATGGCTATCGTAACTGTAGCATCCGACTATTAGACTGTCAATTTGTTACAAAATACCCACTCCAAAAATAAAACAGCGACTTTAGTCATATTTTCTCACATTAGTAGAGTCATTAGCATCAATAATATGTATTTAATTGTTTTTAATATGGGGATATACGTCATTTTGTCGATTAGTTAGAACTAAATTCGATTGTTACCTAGATTGTTGTGAACACTTTGTAAATTTTTCAGACCTTTATGTTTTTATAAGGTGTTTTTAAGGTAATTTTAAGAAACGGGCACTACAATGAAGCCATGAAATAACTCAGGCGAGGTGATTTTTGTGAGAACATTAATTACATTTCAAAACAAACGTATTCCCGTATACTTCAATCAAGAAAATAAGCAACCGGTACAAAAAACATTAAAACTTCTAAGTAACACTTTGGAGAATAAAATCTCCAGCGGCAAGCGTGCCCTTCAAAAATGTCTTAACTCTTTGATCAGTATAGAGATTGTCGGTTGTGAAGCCATCCTGCATAGCGTTAGTGAAAATGATTCATTGGCATTGTCCCTCTATTAAGAGGGACTTTTTTTGTCCACATTAGACACAAAAAAGAGAGGGGCATTTCAGCACCCTCTCCATATCAGCAGCTTTGAAACATGATACATGTGACTTACCGCAGCTTATGCATTTGATTAGACTCTATTTAAAGTATTCTGCGATAACCTTTTTTACCGCCTCGTTCCTTATTCTGCGCCTTCTCAATCCGTATTCTAAACAGTTCTAGTAAATTAGCGCGTGTATGCTCTTCCCGGCAGTTGTCCAGCTTTTTTAAGATAAAACGGTCAATGGACATATGACTCAGGCTCCTTTACAGCAAGCTGCCCCTGCTTTTCAAGGGGATGATCAGGCTATCCATTTTTAACCATTCTGTCTGTTGTTTAAACAGGTACGTTACTTATAGGATAAAGCAGACGGGATTACATACCCTTTAATTAGGGTAAATACATAAAGTTTCGAAAATTTTATCACGTTAAGCCTGGAAGCTATGGACAAGGAGCGAGCAAAAACCATGAGTAAACACATGATTACCAAAATAGGCTGGAACCTTTTATGTGCATTCTTAATCCTAACGATGCTGGCTGCATGCAGCAGGGAAAAAGCTTCAACCCGGAGTATGGCCCTACATGAAGCTGAAGCACGTGCCTACACCGTAACGGGTAATCCCAACCAAGGCGCATCATCCCTTGATGAACGAGCTGCCAATCATACACCTGTCCATAAGCAAGGCAGCAGCTATGTCGAAATATCAGGTGGCGTTAGCATTGATAAAAATACCGTGAAGGTTACAGGACATTCCAACCTCCCGGCCGGAGCACGGATCAAAGGGAATCTTGCGGTCAAAAACTCCCTGTTAACTGGGTACACGGATGAGACAACCGTTCAAAAGGATGGAAGTTTTGTACTCCAGGTACAACGCCCCGGAATACAAGGCAGTATGGATCTGACTGTTCTGTTCCGTCCAGATGACCAAGACAATGAAATACGAAATCTGTATGGCAGCGGTGGCAACAAATTAGAAGGTCCTTATGTATATCAATACGAAGAAAACAAACAGCTTCTGCATGAAGTTCGGATTGGGGCTGAATTTGATCCTGAACAAGAACGCAATACCCCTTTAGTTAAGCCCGTCTGGAATAAACCTAAGGACTACGGTAGCCCTCAAGTGTGGATTAAGCCTGATGTGAAGCAAGAAGGTAACTATTATCATGTATATGCGCGCAGCAATTTGCTGGAAGGGTCGGACGTCAAACTCACGATTGATTTTCCGGGACGATGGCAGTTTGGCTACGATGATCAAACCAAAGTTATGCCTGACGGCTCCTTCAGCATGAGGGTCAAAAAGCCGAGCCTTGCCAACCACTATACCATAGTCATAATTTTCGAACCGAACGAAGATATGTGGACTAACGCCAAACAGGCGTACGGTACACAAGGGGAACGCCTTTCGGGACCGTTAGCCAAATCCGCAGACGACAAAGAGGGCTCCAAACAGATTGAAGCCCGTATCCCTATCCAACCCAAATCGTAACTAAACGCAGTATCTAACCTAAAGTTACGGCCGTTCGCCATGAAATACGCTTCACAGATACAGCCTAGGACGCGGTTTCCACGTCTGAGTAGATACAGAATCTAGTGTCTTCTAGCCGCTACGGCTGTATCGTGACTGGCGTGCCTATACTTACCTTTTCCTGAAGCTCAAGCACATCCTTATTCTGCATTCGAATGCAGCCATGTGACACCATCTTGCCAATGGACCATGGCTCATTGGTGCCATGAATGCCATAATGCGGCTTGGACAGCCCCATCCAGAACGCTCCGAAAGGGCCGCCGGGATTGGGCTGTTTGTTAATAATCGTAAATTGCCCATGCGGTGTCTGTGTAGCCAGCTTGCCAATACCGACTGGATAACTAAGAACAATCTGATCTCCATCTTTCAAATATAAACGACGATCCGATAAATCCACCACAATGCTGTAGTTCGGCATATATTCACCCCTTTATACCATATGCCGACTACAACTTAGATTTTCTTATATTTTTACATTTGATGCTTCACTGCAGCTTGGCTTACCACTCCACATCACGTCGCCAGCCGCTTCGCTGATCCCTACGACCCGGGGCTGTGCTTGACCGGCTATCTTTCCTGCGTCGATCCGCTTCCTTACGCGCCTGATATTCCAGTTCACGCTGCATTTTGCGATAATTGTTCACTCTGGATTCCGACAATTCCCCTCTCTCTATAGCTTCCTCCACTGCACATCCAGCTTCGCCCTTATGCTTGCAATCTGCAAAACGGCATTGCTGCGCCGTTTCCATAATATCTGTAAAGGTATGGGCGACTCCCATGGAATCATCCCACAGATTAAGCTCACGCATGCCGGGTGTATCCAGCAGAACAGCTTGCTTTGCGATGGGAAAAAGCTGTCGGTGAGTGGTTGTGTGCCTGCCCCGGCTATCTTCCTCCCTCACATCCTGTGTCAGTTGAACTTCAGACCCGGAGAGCCAGTTTACTATCGTGGATTTGCCACTACCGGAAGAGCCTGTCAAAGCAACTGTAAAGCCAGGTTGAAGAAACGCCTCCAGTTGCTCTCTGCCTTCGTTCTGCAAAGCAGAAATAACGATAACAGGTACACCAGGAGCAACTCCCTCCGCTTCAGCAACCCGCTGTTCGACATCTTCACAAAGATCACTCTTACTCAAAACGACAACCGGGTTTACCCCGCTGTTCCAAGCCATAATTAAATACCGTTCCAGTCTGCGCATATTAAAATCATGATTCAGCGCATTAACAAGGAAAAGCGTATCCACATTTGTCGCGATCAGTTGCTCCTTCGTCTCAAAGCCCGCGGCCTGCCTAGATATTCGACTTTTACGTGGCAAGACGGCATGAATTACTGCATCCGACACTTCATCCGACGTGGTGATTGCCAGCCAGTCCCCTACAGCCGGCATTTCCGCCGGATCTACCATAGCATGTCGTAGCTTACCTGAAGCCGCTCCCCAGCGTTCTCCATCCATTGTGATAAGCTTCACCTTTTGTCCATAATCGGCAATCAAGCGGGCAGGACGTACCTGTGTATTTCCTGCTCTTTCCTCATAGCTTTGCTTCCATTGGTCCCAAAAACCGTTCCAGTAATCAGACCAACCGTATTCATGTATACTCATTGTTTTCCTCCTGAAATCATCGTTTATTTTTGATCGTAGTGTTATTCGATAGGTGTACATTTTTTCTCCCCGCATGCAAACAACGCAAAAAATCCGCAGGGGTTTCCCTGCGGAGGGTATACGATTCAGGCCGATGTGATCCGTTCGTTCACTTAAGCAAGCGGTCTCACACGGACCACTCCCCAGAATCAACAACTGGATAACAAGACGCCTAACCATAAAAAATCCGCAGGGAATCACTCCCTGCGGATTTCGTTGGTTCTACTGTCCAACCAACTGCTAAGCCAAGACTATAGATCTATACAGTCTTTAACCGTGCATCGTCCGTGCGGGAGACAAGTCATTCTGCTGCTGAACCCATCCATTCATGTTCGTACGCATATAACATCGCCTCCTCCTAAAATTTCCTTTATCATACAAGTCCATCAATTGTCTGTCAAGGCTGCTACGAAACTTTTTTGAAATCTTTGTCAAGTTTCGTTTAGCGTACCTGATCCCAGCGTGTCCACATCTCACGCGGGTTCAATTCGTACATTTCCCGTTCCCTGTACATAAACTGATGCATAATCAGCTCACGCCGAATCGTTGCAAAATCCTCATGGTATTGCTTGATCCACTCGTTTAATTCACGTTCAGGATACATACGGCCTGGCTCCAACTTTTCTGCCAGCATCTGAAGTACAATCAATTTTTTCTTATACTGTGCAGGGATTTGGCGCAACTTGCCGTCCTTGGAAAAAAAATTGCGTAAGACCGACGCCTCCAGCGTTTCATTCAACTCTGACATCTCTTCCTCCCCCTCTCCTTTTTCGAAAATAAATTGTACCGTCGCCTCGGCATGCTGCCGGATCAGCTCTGGATTCAGTGTAAAATATACCGTGTTTTTATCACGTCGTTCCTTAATCAACCCAGCCTCACGGAGTTTGGAAGCATGATGTGTAACAGTCGGCTGGGATAAATTCAGCTTTTTCGCCAAAGCTTGGCCATGCATCTCCCCACGTGACAAAAGAAGTAATATGCGCATTCGCGTTGGATCAGCAAGTGCTTTATGATAATTGACCATTTTATCCAGTTGCATCGTTATTGCACCTCTTTTCACTAGTACGTACTTGCTATGCAAGCGAATTCAATTACACGAAATAGATATATATCTAATTATATGTTTGCTAAAAGTGGCTGTCAATCTTCACTGTCCGTCATCTCTTTCTGAAAACGGCTGGATATTGTGTTTGCATTGCGGTAGGATTATTATTTGAAACCTTCTCACATACTGAGCTATTTGCTTCAATCCTGAGATCCGTTTTTAATCGTCAAAATAATGTTAACCCTACAAAACTGGCGTAATAAACCAATACAACTGGAGGTTCATCCAAATGCACGACGTAATCATTATCGGTGGCGGACCCTGCGGACTATCCGCTGCAATCGAATGCAGCCGCAGAGGTTTGCAAACTGTCATTATTGAAAAAAGCAACATCGTTCACTCCATTTTTCTGTATCCGACGAACATGCAGTTTTTTAGCACCGCCGAACTACTGGAAATCGGTGATGTTCCATTCAGCACCCCTAATGACAAACCTTATCGTCATGAAGCACTGGCGTACTATCGTAAGGTAGCCACTCATTATAACTTGAACATTCAGCATTATGAGGAGGCCCAGTCCATTCATCGCCAGGATGACGGTACATTTACCGTACATACCCTGAGCAAAGGAGAAATAACCAAAACGTATTCGTCCCGTTATGTCGTAGTGGCTACAGGATATTTTGATCATCCGAACTATTTAGGCATTCCCGGGGAACAATTGGATAAAGTCACGCACTATTTCAGCGAAGCCCATCCCTATACAGGAACCCGGGTCGCAGTCATCGGTGGCAGTAACTCTGCGGTAGATGCTGCGATGGAATTGGTCCGGGTCGGAGCTACGATTGATATGGTATATCGTCGAAGCGAGTTGTCCCAATACATCAAGCCGTGGGTACGTCCACTGTTTGACAGTATGGTACAAAAAGGGAAAATCACGCTGCACTTAGGCGCACGCATTACCGAAATCCATCCAGATCATGTCATAGTCAATCCGCTGGACACTGAAGCATTCCGACTCGAGAATGATTTTGTACTGGCACTGACCGGATTTCACCCGGAACGAAAACTGCTGGAGTCTGTCGGCGTTCACATGGCTGAGGATCTGGACAAACCAGAATTTAATCCTGCCACGATGGAAACGAACATCCCAGGTGTATATGTCGCCGGGGTCATCGCTTCAGGCAGCAATGCCAATGAAGTTTTTATTGAAACAGGCCGCTGGCACGGGCGACAAATCGCCGAACATATCCAAAGCTAAATAAACGAAGGAGAACATCTGTATGGATTACAGCTCACTTATCTTACTGGTATTGGCTGGTCTAGGGATTGTTAGTGGCAACTCTACCGTGACTATTGCCATGGTTGTATTACTGCTACTGCGGGTAACCAGCTTTCACACTGCTTTCCCCTGGCTTGAAAAGTATGGCCTGACGATCGGAATTATTATTTTGACGATCGGGGTCATGACCCCGCTAGCCAGCGGTAAAATCAGTATCAATCAGGTGATGGAGTCTTTCCTGCACTGGAAATCACTGCTCGCGATTGGTATCGGAATTCTGGTAGCCTATCTTGGCGGCCGCGGAGTAACTTTAATGTCTGGACAGCCCATTATTGTGACAGGTCTACTGATCGGGACCGTCATTGGCGTTGCCTTCTTTAAAGGAGTTCCTGTTGGACCTCTAATTGCTGCCGGATTGCTTTCCTTGTTAATTGGCCGCAGCTAAATTCGTACAACAAATATAGGAATACATGATAGCAATCTGCATGTCGGGCTGAATTCAGTCCCGCTTTGTGGTATACTCATATCGCATAATTTGGTAAATGCAGGAGGCTTGACCGATGTCTCGACAATTTGTAACGGAAGCTGTAATGGTGGCTATATACGGCCAACTACTTACATCTCCCGCCCCTGTGGAATATATAGTGCCTTACACATCACTGCTAGAACTATACGAATTCCAGGACAGCACAGAGCCGCTCATGGATAATCCTATGGACGATCAACATGTGAAGCGGAAGGTAAGCGAGTTGATCAGTTATTTTGAGGAACCGTTGAATCAGAAAAAAATTCGGCGTGCCCTTCAGATGCCTTGGGCCAAGAGCTTGCCTATTCTATTCGATGCCAATACATCACTCATCATCATTAATGCTGTTGATACAGCGCATTACGGAGAATATTTTGATCCAATTGAGACTGAACTGGTGTTGACAGCTCAGCGTGAATCATTACCCATTCTGACGGATCAATTGGACTGGATCCACCGCATTATCGAAGCTTCCGTACCTGTACATGTGTACGACATTGATGATTTTGATTTTGCACTCGATGGCCCGATACTTAACAACCCTTGACATACGACATACCCGCCTTGACCACAAAAAAGCGGCGGAGCATCATGTACAGGCTTATCTCCTGTAACACGATACTCCGCCGCTTTTCATGTCCAAACTATTTGCACGCTATGATTGACAGTGGAACACTAAGGTTGTTCATCCTCAACATAGGTGTAAATAATGTCATCATGTTCCTCCAAATACTTAACTTCCAGATGATGGCCCTTCAGATACCAGTAATCCTGGTCCTCCATATAAAACGTAATGCCAGCCGCTTCATGCTGTAATACGGGGTGCTGCGGCGGCTCTACGGCAATTCCCAGAGAAAAGCCTGGATGCAACCCACCGCCAGAGCTATAGCGAACAAAAAAACGGATCGAATCTCCACGATTCAAACTAAGCTCCTTAATGTACCACTGTGCCGCAGGTTCAGTTACCTGTATGCTCATACGTTATGCTCATCTCCTTGTACAATGACGTCTGCCAACTATATCATAGCATCTTTTAGAATGACCACCAACCGGTCTCAACCCAGCGAGCTTCTTGGACAAGTCATATACATTTTTTTGAAAAAGGTTTGACAATTCGCAAAAAAGGGTGTTAAGATTCAACCATACGAGATCCATTTTGAAATTTATTACCAATTTGAACGATTACTCATGTTAGAATGAACCCATTTTGAGGAAGAAAGGAGTGTTACCGGTGCTAAAATTTCCTATTGCATTTTACCCACATCTACAAACACAACAACTTCATACCGGAGCATCTCCCCTGTCGCATCCTTCAAAATTGGGCCATTCGCGTTGTATGGTTTAATACGAGTGGCTGCCTGCGTTTGAGCAGTTTTTCAGTGGTGAGTGTGCTGAAAATACCTGCGCGCCATATGATATTGAGATTTAAGGCATATCGTCTGCGGACGGTATGCCTTTTTTGCGCCTGTTGCCGGATCATATTTGTGGTAGCAAGCCGCTGTTGTTTCTTCAAAATGGTACACAACTCTCGAATGAACTTATCATGAAAGGATGGGATTCCTCTTGTTTTCGGTACTTAAAAATTTGAGCTGGTTTTTTAAAAGAGAACGAAGCCGATACTCCATTGGATTGTTTTTGCTGATAGCCGTTGGTGTGCTGGAGCTTGCTCCACCTCGGCTGCTTGGTAGTGCCATTGATGAAATTGTGCGTGGTTCAATTTCCTGGTCCTCACTTTGGCGTTATATTTTGTACATCATAGGCATTCTAGCCGTCATCTACTACATTACGTACATATGGATGCACAAGCTGTTTGGTGGTGCCAATCTGGTGGAACGCCTACTGCGCACACGCTTTATGAATCATCTGCTGCGAATGACCCCTCCATTTTTTGAACGCAACCGCACTGGGGATCTGATGGCTCGTGCCACGAACGACCTTCGCTCCGTAGCAAGTACAGCGGGCTTCGGCATGCTGACACTGACAGACTCTACGGTCTATCTGAGCGTGGTATTAGTTGCCATGGGCACTCTAATCAGTTGGAAGTTGACACTGGCAGCTATCCTGCCCCTACCTTTTATCGCACTGGCTATGAGCATTTACGGTAAAGCCGTTCACGAGCGTTACACACTGGCACAAGATGCATTTGGTGATATGAACGATCAGGTGTTGGAATCCGTGGCAGGTATCCGAGTCATTCGCGCCTATGTGCAAGAACGAATGGACGAAAAGCGTTTCGCCGATATTACCGACGATGTATTTCGTAAAAATCTGGCTGTCGCTCGGATGGATGCCCTCTTTGAACCAACAATTCGTTTATGTGTAGGACTTAGCTACGTCATTGGACTCGGGTATGGTATTTATCTGGTATTTCATAACGATATCACGCTAGGCGAACTGGTCTCCTTTAATATGTATCTAGGAATGATGATTTGGCCGATGTTTGCCATTGGAGAGCTGATTAACATTATGCAGCGCGGTAGCGCTTCCTTGGACCGAGTTAATGAAACTCTCGATGTCCAGCCAGATGTTCAAGATGCAGCTCAACCTGTTCCAGTGGATCGCCTCGAATCCATCAGGATGAAAGACGTTACCTTCCGTTACCCTACCTCTACTATTGACAATCTGTCACATGTGAGTCTGGAGCTCAAACGCGGAGAAACGCTAGGTGTCGTCGGTAGAACAGGCAGTGGGAAATCCACGCTGCTCAAACAGCTACTACATGAATATCCGACGGGTAGTGGTGATATTTTAATCTCCGGCATACGTCTAGAGGACATTGCAGTAGAACAACTACACAGCTGGATCGGCTACGTGCCGCAAGAGCAAATTTTGTTTTCCAAATCGGTGCGCGAGAACATTCAATTCGGAAAACCTCATGCAGATGACGACGACATTATGGAAGCTATCCGTACTGCTGCCTTCGACCAGGATTTAGGTACCCTGTCTGATGGGCTGGATACACTGGTCGGAGAAAAAGGTATCGCCCTGTCCGGCGGCCAGAAGCAGCGTGTTTCGCTGGCGCGCGCCTTTATCGGTGATCCGGATATTCTATTGCTCGACGATGCACTATCTGCAGTAGATGCCCGGACGGAAGCAAGGATTATTGACAATATCCGACGTAAGCGCTCGGGTAAAACAACCTTGATCTCCACCCACCGCCTTTCCGCTGTAGAACATGCAGACCGGATCGTCGTGCTGGAGCAAGGACGCATTATTGAGGAAGGGACCCACAGCGAGCTACTTCAGGCTGACGGATGGTACCGACAACAGTATGAACGGCAACAAGTGGAATCTGATCTGACCTCAGGGGAGGTATCCTAATGAAACCCAATATCGGCAAAAGGCTATTCCAGTACGCGCTGACGAGCAAAGCAGGTTTTATCGCCGCTCTCATCGCTTTGGCTATCGGAGTAGCCGCCGAGCTGGCTGGTCCCTTCATCGCCAAAACGATGATCGACGACCATATGCTCGCTATTGAAAAACCATTTTATGAAACAACTCGTGTGGACGGCACTGTAAGTTATGCTGGAACCCACTTTAAGCGTGAAGATCGCTTTGAGTCCGGGGAGACTAAAGGTCGCGAAGCGAGGATTTTACAAGTTGGTAAATCTTTCGTATTTGTCGATGGCTCGGTTCAAGTGGCTGACGGTAACCGCTCCTTCACAAACGGAACGCTGACTGTGACACGCGACTCCGACACCTTTCGCTATGAAGCTAAGGCTCTGACAGCTGATGAACTGTATAGCTTTTACAAACCGGAAATGCCCGGTATCTTTCAGCTGATTGGCTGGTATTGCTTCTTCCTGGTTATTTCCATTTTTGCTGAATTCGGCAAAACATACTGGCTGCAATCCTCGGCGAACAAGGTCATACAAAAGCTTCGGCTTGATCTCTACGCTCACATCCAGCGGCTGCCAGTTTACTTTTTTGATAACTTGCCTGCAGGCAAAGTCGTATCCCGTGTTACGAATGACACTGAGGCAGTCAAAGATTTGTTTGTGGCTGTGCTCTCCAATTTCACTTCAGGGATTGTGACGATGGCAGGGGTATATGTTGCACTCTTTTTGCTGGACTTCAGACTGGGTCTTATCTCTCTGTTTATTGTACCGTTACTGATCTTGTGGATTGTATTGTATCGCAAGGTCGCCACCCGCTATAATACGATCATTCGGTCCAGACTCAGTGAAATTAATGCGATTATCAATGAATCGATTCAAGGGATGTCCATTATTCGCGTGTTCCGCCACCAGAAACAAACGCAGCAAGAGTTTGAGGAACTGAATGATGACTATATGAAGCATCAGAATAAAATGCTGAATTTGAACGCCTTCACTTCGCACAACTTAGTCAACGTGTTGAGAAATCTCGCCTTTGCCGTCGTGCTGTGGTATTTTGGATCTGAGGCGCTCGGAACTACAGGTAGTGCTGTTTCACTAGGCGTATTGTATGCCTTCGTCGATGTATTGGGACGACTCTTCCAACCTATGACGGGTATGGTCAACCAACTCGCTGTACTGGATACTTCCATCGTATCCTCAGGACGCGTATTTGAGTTGATGGACGAAACTGGAGAGCCGGTGACGGACGGCACGATGCCGCGCTACAAAGGCCAGGTAGAGTTTAACGACGTTTCCTTTGCCTACAAAAAGGATGATGTACTTAAACATATTTCCTTTACAGCACAGCCCGGGCAAACAGTTGCCCTTGTCGGACATACCGGATCAGGCAAAAGTTCGATTATCAACCTGCTATTCCGGTTCTATGATCCGCAAAAAGGAACGATCACCATTGACGGAACGTCTGTCAAAGACATCCCTAAGCAATGGCTTCGCCATCATATGGGTATTGTTCTTCAAGATCCATATTTGTTTACAGGTACGGTAGCCTCTAATGTCAGTCTCGAAGACAGCCGAATCACGAGAGAACAGGTGAATAAAGCGCTGCATGACGTTGGAGCCGACAAATTGCTGGCCCATTTGCCGCAAGGATTCGATGAGCCTGTTATTGAAAAAGGCAGCACCTTATCAGCCGGGCAACGCCAGCTTATTTCCTTCGCTCGTGCACTAGCCTTTGATCCCGCAATTTTAATTCTGGATGAAGCTACTGCCAATATTGACACCGAAACGGAAGCGCTCATCCAATCCGCTCTTGAGGTGCTCAAGAAGGGACGTACGACCTTTATCATTGCTCACCGTTTGTCCACCATTCGCAGTGCGGATCAAATTTTGGTACTGCATCGGGGTGAAATTGTTGAACGGGGTAGCCATGACGAGCTTATGGCCCAAGGCGGGCGTTACTTCCAAATGTATCAGCTCCAGTCGGGAACAGTTGCAACAGAATCAGATTCAATCTCTGCTACGCCTCCTGCGCAAGATGACTTGCTTACTGGCAAAGTCAGCATTTAAAGCTTGAATAGCCCAATTGCTTAGGGCTAACGATGAACATTTGGCATGAAAAAACCAGCGAGCCTCTCCTACACATTGGAGGCTCGCTGGTTTATTTTTATATAGGACATATGGCTTGTAATTTTATTTAGCTACAGACGTGCCTGTTCCTGTGGGTGGAAACACTGTTCCATCTACTGCTTTGAGCGTAACCTTATACTTGCTGTCTACCAACGTACTTGTGTGGGTATCCGTAATGACCTGAATATTCATTTCCCCTGGCTTTGGACTAGTCAGCTTGTAGTAAATTACTGCATTCGTATCATCTACGTAGTCGATGTGATCCACTTCAATGCCGTAACCTGGATTAGGTGCCTGCAGACGGGTGATTGTCACTTTGTTCTGCTGGTCATTTGTCTTCTCTATGCTCATACTAATATTATTTTGTTGAACCGGATCTACAGGCTCAGCCGGATTTTCAGGAGTAGCTTCAACCGTTTTATGACTTTGTACAAATTCGGATGCGTTATAGACCATTTCTGCTGCCTCCATCCGCGTTACTTTACGATCCGGGTTAAAGTTGCTCTGTTCGTCCAATTTTGCAATTTTGGTCAACAGCAGGAATTGAACTGCTGCGTTTGATTCCTGATCTAATTTTTTGCCATCCGCTACATTAACTAACATACGGACAGTTGGATATTCACCCGTTGCACTCACTGCTTTATACAGAATATTCGCAAATTGTTCTCTTGTCATACGGGTGCTTGGATCAATATCTGGTGACAAAGGAATTTGGTGTTGGGCCGCAATCCGATAGGACTGAGCATACCATGCGGAAGCCGGAATGTTTGCAAAGGAACCCGTTGTGAAATCAGGCATTACCTGAAGATCCATCGCACGAACAACCAAATGTACTCCTTGTGCATAGGTGAGCGTTTGATCCGGTGCAAATTTATCCTTGGTTATTCCTTGGATAATTCCTTTATCCTGAAGTGACTTTACGATCTTCTCCTGTTCAGCTCCCTTTATATCACGAAAAGCAGAAGCCGACGTAGCCACAGCCAATGAGCAGACGACAAGCAGGGCAACTGCCACGCTTTTATTTTTTTTCATGAGATACACCTCCATGTTTACTTTGCTTCTATACTTACCGACGCAATAAAAGCATCAAATGTTTCAAATATGCACAAATTGGTTGCAAAACAGTGGAATACCTGCGATTAGTGTAACCCGTCTAACTCTTTTCTGCTCACAATCTTTATACATACCCAAAAGTGCCTGTAACAGATTACCTTTTACAGTATCCCCTTGGAAGAACCGGATCTGGGTAGCAGTATCCCGCCGGCAAACCTCGCTCCCCTTTGTTCTCTTTGCTTACATCCGATTCGGTGCTTTCAGACCAAGAAGTTGCAGCGCGCATGCCAGAATATCCGCAGTTTGTTCCGCCAATTGAATACGCCAGCGTCCACCATCGACAATCCTTTCCTTGGCGTAAAAACGGTTGAACGCCTGGGCCGTATCCAGTGCAAATCTCGCAATAACCGAAGGCTCCAGTTGGCGAGCCGCACGTATCAGTTGTCCGTGATAACGATCCAACTGCTTAAGCAGCGCCCAACCTGCGTCACCAAACATTTCATCCGATATGTCATTCAAATCACGAGAATGGCTATCTTGGACAAGGGCGTTGTCGGTAGAATTAGTAATAACATCAACATCGGCGCGAGCATGAGCTTTCTCCAGAAGGCTGCGTATGCGCGCATGAGTATACTGCACATAAGGCCCGGTCTCACCTTCAAAGGTCAGCGCCTCCTCCAACGAAAAATCCACTTCATTCAGCCGGTTGTTTTTTAAGTCACCAAAAATAATCGCCCCAATACCAACGTCCTCTGCTACTGCCTGTTGTTCCTGCAAATCGGGATTCTTCTGAGTAATGATGGCTTGAGCACGGGCTATAGCTTCATCCAGCACCTCTTCCAGTTTGACAACTTTTCCACGTCTTGTAGACATTTTCTTACCCGCAAACCGCATTAATCCAAACGGCACATGCTCACACTGCTCCGCCCATGCCTCTCCTGCATGTTTCAGCACCGCAAACACCTGCTGGAAATGCAGCTTCTGTTCCCCACCAACGACGTACAGAAGCCGATCAGCCTTCATCACTTCATGACGATAAATCGCTGTTGCCAGATCACGTGTCGGATAAATGGTAGTCCCATCCTTTTTTAGAATAAGACATGGCGGCAGTTCCTCGTCTTCCAGACGAACTACGAGCGCGCCATCACTTTCCTCCAGCAATCCCTTTGCTCTTAATTGAGCAACAACTGCCTGCATCTTATCATTGTAAAAACTTTCTCCCAGCACATGGTCAAATGTAATGTTCAGGCGCTGGTACATACGATCAAATTCACCCAGACTGACTTCAACAAAAAACTCCCATAGTTGTTGAGCCTCAGCATCCCCATGCTCCAAACGTCGGAACCACTCGCGGCCTTCATCTTCCAAAGTTGGATCATGCTCGGCCTCCTGATGAAAACGCACATACAGTTTCAGCGATTCACCAATCGGATCATGTTGTAGCTGCTCCTCATTTCCCCATCTTTTATAGGCCGCAATTTGCTTGCCAAACTGTGTTCCCCAATCTCCAAGATGATTCACACTAATTGGGACATATCCGGTTTCACCAAGTATGCGATACAAGGCAGCACCAATAACAGTAGAGCGAAGATGACCAATACCAAACGGTTTGGCAATATTGGGCGAAGACATATCAATGACCACCCGCTGTCCGTGTCCGATATTGGGCCTGAGGAAATCAGCTTTGCTCAACTCAGCAAGCATAAGCGGAATATGAACCGATCGATCCAATGTTATATTTACGTAGGCACCCGATGCTGAAGCAGTTAAACCTTCTTCATGGCTCACTACCTCCGCTAATTCCATTGCAATGTGCTGCGGAGACTTTCGAAACTTCTTAGCCAGCACAAAACAGGGAAACGCTACATCTCCCCATTCAGGCTGCGGAGGCACCTCGAATAAAGATAAAATTTCTTTTTCCTCCAAGCCCGTATGGGCCAATATCGCTTGAGCAGCAATCCTCACTAACATGATCTCTCTCCTTCTTTTTATAGAATCTAACAAAAAAAGCTCCCGCCTCTTGAAATAATTCAAGAGACGAGAACTTCAATATCCCCGCGGTACCACTCTTCGTAAATCGGTTGTGCAGCTAAAGCTAACTTACACAAATCGCGATTTCACTCCAATGACTAATAACGGTGTCTGCCGGGCTGATCTACTAGAAATTCTGCTCGTTGGATCAACCGTCTCCCGGGTGCGCTTCACATCGGACCTCATACCGGCTTCCACCTCTTCCGGCTCGCTGTAATGATACGGCTCCGCTGCTACTCTCCCGTTCCATGACGTTAATTCCAATTATTATACAAACCTATTCAGTAGAAAGCAATCTTTTATTTCCTCTTCAGGCACTAGTTCCATATATGTAATTACACTGCCACCAATTGGCGGCATGCCTGAACGCAACGACGGCAGGCTTCTGCACAATGTTTGCAATGATCATGGGAATGCTTGCTGCATTCAGCAGCACATACCTCACAGGCCTTGGCGCACAGCTCACAGATTTGCTCGGCAAAATCCGTTCCGCGCTGCAGCATTTGAGCAGCAAATCCGCATATTTCTGCACATTCCCTACTCACTCGAATACATTCACGCAGCATAGCTAAATCATATTCCTTCAAACTCGCTACGTAACATACATTGCAAGCGTTCATACATTCCAGGCAAGCATCCACGCATTGTTGGTATGAATGATTCATATTACATTACCTCCCAGTTGTTGACCCTGCTGTACTATTACCCGCTGATCCTTGAGATTAATCATTTGATGTGCGCGCTTACAATAAAATAAAAACAAAACAATCCCGACTTATGTAAGGAAGTGTACTATATTCCAGTATGTAAGTGCAAGGATATTAATCACATGGATTTTTAGCCCCTGTTTCTGACTTGCATACACTCAGTCATTGCTCTATTGTAAAAAGTGTATGTCTAACCATCGATCAAGGAGTGAACATTTTAATGAATATGTCTTCCGTAGAGGAGCATCGACAGGAATCCCCGCAACAGGTTAATTGCATGGTCGTGACTGTCTCGGACACACGTACCGTGGAAACAGATACCGGGGGACAATTGCTCATGGATCTACTAGAAACCAATGGATATAAGGTTGTTCGATATGTCATCGTCAAGGATGACTACGAAGGTATTCAGCAGTTAGTATCCGAAGCAGCGGCACAGAATGACATCGAGGCTGTACTTTTGACAGGCGGTACCGGTATTTCTCCACGTGATACTACATATGAAGCCGTCTCCTCTCTACTGGATAAGGAACTACCTGGCTTTGGGGAAATCTTCCGTTATTTAAGCTTTGCTGAGGACATTGGTTCAGCAGCTATATTAAGCCGGGCTGTAGCTGGTACTGTGGGTCGGACAGCTGTATTTTCTATGCCTGGCTCACGCGGAGCCGTTCGTTTGGCAATGGAACGCATTATTGTCCCTGAGCTACGACATGTGATGAGAGAAATTTATAAATAAGCTCCTATTTCCTACATGCCGCGACACAAAAAGGCACCCCATACATTCATGAGGTGCTTCTTCCAACTATTCTTTTTCTTCAACTTCGGGCTGCATATAGCTGTCGATCAGCTTTTGCTTCAGCTCCCATACCTTCTCGCTCAGATTTACACGATAAATTTCAGGGTTCAGCTTCCGCAAATATTCTGGCCAAAACAGTTTCAACTGTGAAGTATGGTAGGCACGAATTTCATCCAGCTCAGGAAGCTCATATACCTTCTGTCCATTTATAAAAATAGGCTCAAGCATTGGCACGGCTTCATAATTTTCTACATACTTCTTCATATACGGATGTAAAGGGTTAAACAGCTTCAGGCGCTTACCATTACGCGGACGCTCTTCATCCGGGAAAGAAATATAATCGGCTACAGCTCTCCCTTTCTTCTTATCCACAATGCGATATACATCCTTCTTGCCTGGTGTGGATACTTTTTCTGGGTTACCCGAGATCTTAATCGTCGGCAACATTTCGCCATCCACTTCTCGTTCAACCAGCTTGTACACCCCGCCGAGCGATGGTTGATCTGAAGCCGTAATAAGCTGTGTTCCTACACCCCATACATCAATACGTGCCCCTTGGGCTTTCAGGTTAAAAATCGTATTTTCGTCCAAATCATTGGAAGCTACAATTTGTACGTAATCTAAGCCTTCAGCATCGAGCATTTCCCGCGCCTGAATGGATAGATAAGCCAAGTCACCGCTATCCAGACGGATTGCATTCATACGCTTGCCCTGACTCTCCAGCATTTTTGCTGTCCGAATCGCATGAGGAACACCGCTTTCCAGCGTGTCAAAGGTGTCTACCAACAGTGTAACCTGGTCTGGTAAAACCTTCGCATACACGTCAAACGCCTCCTGCTCCGTCATAAAGGTCTGCACCCATGAATGGGCATGTGTCCCCTTCGTCGGGATTCCAAAGTGCTCGCCTGCCAGCATATTAGAAGTCGCGTCAAAACCTGCCACATAAGCTGCCCGTGCTCCCCAAATCGCTGCGTCAGCTTCCTGCGCACGCCGTGTTCCAAATTCAAGCAGTGTATCGTCACTTGCCACCTGCTTGATGCGTGATGCCTTTGTCGCAATGAGCGTCTGATAGTTCATAAAATTCAGCAATGCCGTCTCGACAAGCTGCGTTTCCATAATCGTTCCTTCAACACGTACCAAAGGCTCGTTTGGAAAAACAAGTGCTCCTTCTTTCATCGAATGGACCGTTCCACCAAACTTAAACTGGCGAAGCGCCTCCATGAACATGGGATCGTATTTCTCCTCCTGTTCAGACAGGTAGCGAATGTCCTCTTCTGTAAACCGCAAATTTGCAATATAATTCACAATGCGTTCCAGACCAGCGAACACGGCGTATCCATTACCAAAAGGGAGTTTACGGAAATACGCCTCGAACACAGCTTTACGCTGATGACTTCCGTTCACCCAATGGGCGTACATCATATTAATCTGATATTTATCTGTATGTAATGCGAGGCTCGTTGACTGCATCGTAATCATCCTCTCTGACTGTCCCCAGGTTTGTGGTGCAGCGTACCGCCTCATCTGCCCAGATTCAGCAATATCCGGCTCCATTTTGTTATCGGACATTAGTGCACAATCGTTAAGTTATTTTACTTCTTCTGACGTAAAACCGTATCCTCAGCCGACCGTACCGCGGCTCCAAGACTTCCTTCAAAATGACCCAAAGCCCAATCATGTCCAGCTTGATTAAAGCTCGCCACAGCGTCCTTGTATACAGTAATAGCAAAACCTTTGTTATAAGCATCTACAGCCGTATGCAGCACACATATATCTGTACACACACCAATCAGATGAACTTCCAGAATACCACGTTCACGCAGCCTGAGCTCCAGATCTGTGCCCGCAAAAGCACTGTACCGTGTTTTATCCAACCAGTAGATAAGATCACTTTGTTGCTCATAGAGGCTACGAAGCTTGCCAAACAAATGTCGTCCGTTGGTTCCACGTATATTATGTGGAGGAAACAGCTTGCTCTCCGGGTGATAAAGGTCGTTCTCCTCATGCAAATCCACAGCCATGACAACAAAATCCCCTTGATCCACGTATGCCTGCGTAATTGCTGCGATCCGTTCATCCAACTCAATCGCAGGTTGTCCTACAGGCAAACTACCGTCCACAAAATCTTTCGTGTAATCAATAACAATTAGTGCCTGCATCGTACGGTCAGCTCCTTATCCTCAAAGTGAAATTGTACATTCTATGCGTAACCTATTACATTAGACGTTACGTGTAGATAGATAAACGCGGTACTCTGTCACTAAAACGGTACAACTGTGCAGGTCTTTGTGAATACTGGTTGGAACTGAGCGGTTTGCCGTTCTCATCACGCACCTCTTCCAGTATTCCCTGCCTGCTACGAGTCGATGTTATTTTGCGAATAAAGTTTGGCTCTTCGAAATCCGGTACGACACTCTGAATCACCTGATATAATTCACCCAGTGTAAAATGTAGCGGTAAAAACTGCTTGGCGATCGTCGTCTGAAGCATCTGTAACTGAATTTTGCGATAAGCATCTACTATGATATCCCGGTGATCGAATGCCAGCTCCAATTCCTCCAACGCTTCGCGGATCGTGAATAACCCGACCTCGGAAGCATCATCGGCCGCCTGACGCTGTTCCAACATCCATTCTTCTACCAGCGCAAAAAATGCATGTGATATAATCCACCCGCGCGGATCACGTCCCGGTCCACTATATACACCCAAATACTCCAGATGCCCGCCGTCCACACCCGTTTCCTCTAACAGCTCCCTCTTGGCAGCTCCATACATAGATTCATCTTCCTGACAAAACCCTCCAGGCAACGCCCAGCGTCCTGCAAACGGCCAACTGCGGCGCTTGATGAGCATCACTTTCAGCTCTCGAATAGGCAATGTCTTTGTTACCGTCTTGCGCTCCCGCTTCGTTAAGGTAAACATAACGATATCCGCTGGAGCTCCATCCGGGGTACGGTATTTCTTAATGTTGTACGACGCCTTTTGCGCCTCTTCGTTTATACGCTTGCTATCCATTGGCATCACCATATTATATCGTTTTGATAAATTCATTATGACATAATAAAAATTTTTGTCAAGTGTCAGGCCTTGCCTGAATCACTTGCTTGTGTACGTAATACTCGGAAGGTTGCTGTAGATGTAGAACCGAGTGTGCCTTCACTATCTCTTACTTCCGCCTCAGTGGTTATAGTGCGACCTCCTTGATGAAGAATTCGCGCCCTAACCTCCAGTCGTCCTTGCTTCATGGCTGACAAGAAATGAACATTCAGGTTCGTCGTTACACATGGATCCATATTTCGTGAAGCCATACTAACCATCCCCATCGCCTGATCCATCAATGAAGTAAGTACACCCCCATGGACAATACCCATCACATTGGTATGCTCTTGTTTGGCCTCCAAAGCGATCTGTACCTCGTTTGCATCAGCTGCAATCAGCTCACACCCTAAATACTCCCAAAAAGTATTATTTTCTCCCTCTAGCATCTTACCCAACTTATCCATTCCTTGCTTCCATCCCTTCGATGTTGTCCCATTTCTCTTGATGTCTTATAGACACATACGATAGTAAATTGCTTTCGAAAAAAAGGCGTGGAAGCTACGCCTCCACACCATAGATTTCATTCTAATCACTGCAATTCGACGAAGAAGTGCTTTTCCCCTCTTCTACGTTCACCTTCTCAGCAACGGTATCACGGATCGCCATGATTACCATTTGCAGTAGTTCATTAATTTCCACCTGACTCTGCTGAAACTCCGTGACAATTGGAATACCGTCAAGCTCTTCCTGTAGCTCCTGTAGCTCGGCCTCTATTTTGGCAATCATTTTTTGATTCTTCAAGGATTCAAATGCTACAATTTCCTTTTGCTTCTTTTTCATCGTTGCAATCAGTTGCTGGATGCGCCCATGATCCTGAATCTTTTCTTCTGCTTTCCGGAATACCTGCACTTCCTCACTGCTACCCAAAATACCTGCCAATTCTTTGGCTTTTGCCAATATCATTTCGCGATTGACCAAATGATCATGCTGGCGCGCCGCCGATTGAAGTTCTGTTTGTTGCAACCGCTCCTCTGTCATTGCCCATCGCTCCTTTTCTCACTTAGACGGCCTTGCACACAGCCCTTTACTCAGACCGCATGCAACCCGTTAGAAATTCTTTTATCCGTTAACTGCTACGGCCGTTTCAACCAGATCACCTTTGATGTAAAAGGTCATAGGTTCCGTAATTTTCACTTGAACAAAGGAACCGATTAGGTCCTTAGAACCCTCAAAATGTACAAGCTTATTGGAACGGGTCCGACCGGCAAGCACTTTGCTGTCATTTTTGCTCTCGCCTTCCACCAGCACTTCAACCACTTCGCCACGCAATCGACTATTAAAGCGAAGGCTGTTTTGGTTCACAGCAATGTTCAGACGCCGGAGACGCTCTTTTTTGACCGACATAGGCACATTATCTTCCATCGAAGCAGCTGGCGTACCTTCACGTGGTGAATAAATAAATGTGTAGGCAAAGTCATAGCCGACCTCGCGTACCAGAGATAGAGTATCTTCAAACTGCTCGTCTGTTTCACCAGGGAAACCTACGATGATATCTGTTGTCAGAGAAACATGCGGAACAGCTGCTTTAATCTTCGCGGCCAGTTCCAGAACACGCTCACGGGTATATTTTCGGTTCATTTTCTTCAATATATCCGTATTACCGGATTGAACAGGCAGATGGATATGCTCCACCAAATTGCCACCCTTACCGAGCACTTCAACCAAATGGTCATCAAAATCACGTGGATGTGATGTCGTAAAACGTACACGCGGGATATTGATTTTGCGCATATCATCCATCAGATCCCCGAATCTGTAATTCAAATCTTTCAAATCCTTGCCATAAGCGTTAACATTCTGCCCCAGTAAGGTAATTTCTTTAAAGCCTTGACGTGCCAAATCCCGCACCTCAGCGATTACATCCTCTGGACGACGGCTTCTTTCCTTACCACGTGTAAAGGGAACAATGCAATAGGTGCAAAATTTATCACAACCGTACATAATGTTCACCCAAGCCCGCATACCCTCACGCTTCTTCGGCAAGTTTTCGATAATGTCGCCTTCCTTAGACCACACTTCGACCACCATTTCTTTGCTAAAGAGTGCTTCCTTGACGAGCTGAGGCAGACGATGAATATTATGGGTACCAAAAATCATATCGACAAAACCGTGTTTTTGCATAATCCGGTTAACGACATTCTCTTCTTGTGACATGCAACCACACACGCCAAGCAGCAGTCCTGGCTTTTCTGTTTTGAGATGCTTGAGGTGACCCAGCTCGCCAAACACTTTATCCTCCGCATTTTCACGGATAGCACAAGTGTTCAGTAAAATGATGTCCGCTTCCTTCCGATCCTCGGTTGCCTGGTAGCCCATTTGCTCCAGCAAGCCCTTTATGGTTTCGGAATCATGCTCGTTCATTTGGCAACCAAATGTGTATACGATATAATGCTTTCCCTCACCGATATGCTTGAGCTCATCCGGGACTGCGTTATCATACAATACTTGTACGTCCTCTTTACCGCGTTGCTTTTCTTTTCTATGGTTCGGCTCCGCCATAATGTTGATTTCACGTCCGCGAATGCGGATCTTTTTGCTATGCTCATCTTCAGAAATAATCTTCGCATCCGAGAAATCAAAATATTTGGAGTAATCTTTTGTTTTCTTTTCCATTCCTTAGTCACTCCTTACACCATCTATTTCACGAGCTAATTTGTGATTTACTGTATCTTTAGGCATGGGTAAATTTATTTAAGTTCTAAAAAACCTTTAAAAAAGGCATTACACTAAATTATAGCATGATTTATAGGCCATCGCCATAGATCAGCCGCAGATACCATGAAGTCAATGTGAACTCATGTTCTTTTTTTACATAAGTGAAGTATTTATGAATTATATAGTATGTAAAAAGCCCGATTCTTTTGCAAGAATCGGACTCTTTAAGCCTTCCGGCATTTAAATACGTGTATATTAGTCTACGATTTCAGCGTTGTCACCGTTTTTCACACCGGCTCCGTTCGCTTCATCTGTATCAATGTGCATATCCAAAGCAAAAGAATCGGACACACGTGCAAGAACATTTTCAAATACAAGGCCACGTTCGCCGCCGACACGTACTTTCAGCAACTGCTTGTCCTTAATGTCCCATTTAGCTGCATCAGATGTATGGAAATGAATATGGCGGGCTGCTACAATCACGCCTTCTTGCAGTTCCACTTCACCAGCTGGTCCTTTTACCGTGATTCCTGGTGTACCATCAATGCTACCAGATTCGCGTACAGGTGCTTTTACACCAATAGCAAAGGAATCAGTGCGAGAGATTTCCAATTGGGAAGCGGGACGAGCAGGTCCCAAAATACGAACCTTATCAAATTGGCCCTTAGAACCAATTACAGCTACCGTTTCATTTGCGGCAAATTGTCCTGGTTGGGACAAAGGTTTAAATTCAGTTAATTGATAGCCTGCTCCGAACAAAATTTCAATATGCTCTTGAGTCAGGTGAATATGACGGGCGGAAACGCCGACAGGTACGATTTTACTCATCGTGTGGTCACTCCTTTTTCTCTATACAATACTTTACACATCCATGCTATTATACTCCTATTTTGCCAAGAAAGAAAAGGAGAGCGCATAAAGTTCCCTTTTTCGCCCCAATCAGCGTTAAATATCCTCCCTATAAAGTCGGATCAAACCGTCGTTTTAGCGAACAGGAGAAAGAAAAGCATGATTTCAGCTACGATGAGATGAGGGGGAACGACAATAAATATATTAAGGATAAACAGGACACAGAGTATTCCAGTCAAGAAAAAAACGACTCTGAGACGAGGTTTAAGATGACTTAATCTGTACTGATGAAATACCAGCAAAGCCGACAAAAAGTAAATAAAAACAGAAGCAAAGGTAAAGCAAAGCACAAAGATATAGTCTACTTGTCCCAAAAACAAGAGCTGAATCGAAGCAGCTAGCATGCTAAGGGAAAGATAAATAAACAAATGACCATAAATAATAGTCTGGCCTGCTGATTGTTTTGATTTATCTACGCGCTTCTCCATATTCTCAAAATATTGCCACCAGATTGCGATGACTAATACAAAAGCCAAAGCAGCAAATACAACAGAAGAAACCGTAAAATGATCGGATTGTAAAACAGAAAGCATACTTATCACAGATTCGCCAAGCAGAATTAAGGTGAACTGTGCAAAGCGTTCTAAAAGATGCTCCGTATGGATTGGTGTGATCACCAACTTTTTACGGCCAATCAAAGGAACGAGGATATCAATAGCTATACCGGTATATAAAATCAAATATCGAACCCAAGAATCAAAGAAGAGGGAGAAACTAGAGATGACTATTCCAATCCAAAAATAGGTACCAAAAAAACGAGCTGTTTCCTGTTTATGAGCCGTTTCTTTGGATGCCGAAAGTAAATATTGAACGACAGTTAAACCTCTTAACCCAATATAGCCAACAAAAAAAGATACATAATACGCATCAAAATCTATATTAAGGCTGGCGGTCATGATCAACACGAAAAACAATTGCAGGATCATAAAAATTCGATGCGTTATACTGTCTTGCCCAAAACGATTGTTGTAGACCGTTTGCCCCACCCAAGCCCACCATATTGGGATAAAAATCATAATAAACTTTTCCATATGTTCCCACGAAATACTACCATGCTCAACATGTAGTAAAACATGAGTGGCCTTAGAGACAGCAGCTACGAACAATAAGTCATAAAAGAGCTCAAGCCAAGTAACCTTCTTTATTAACATTGTGTAATGGAGCCCCCTCTGATATGGCGGTGCAGCATGGTGTCCCGTCAGTCTTGCTCCAACGTCTGCCGTATTTATGCTTATTTTAGCACCATGAAATTCTAAGTTGCTCCAATTATTTCGTAATCCTTCTCACTTTGTCAAGGTATTCGCAGCCAATAATAACTCCTAGTAAATAGCTATTTAAGAAGACATTTTGGAAGGCAAATTCGTTTGCAGGTATTCCAGCGCATGTCCTCCCAGCCATCCCTTGACTAGCTCCTCAGGGTAATGCTTCAGCAGCAGTTCTGCAAAAACCGGATATTTACCCGAGTGCTCCAGCCCTTGCACATGGTGCTCGATACCGTCAAAATCAGACCCAAACATCAAATGCCTTCCCCCGCCTAATGAACAAATATGCTCAATGTGCGGTAGCAGATCCTCAGCGGTTACCGTACCCTGCTCTTTGAGAAACATCGTGACGAAGGTCAAACCAATCCGTCCGTTACGAGCGATCAGTGCACGAATCTGTTCATCCCGTAGATTACGAGGATGAGCACATCTCGCAAAGGCATTCGAATGCGAGGCGATGGGTGGTAGAGCAGCCTCCTCCAACACCTCCCAGAAGCCCTGTACGGACAAATGCGACACATCTAGCAGCAGTCCCAGGTCATTACAGCGATTGACCAAATCACGCCCCTTGCTAGTCAGCCCGCCTCCTCTATGTTCCATAATGCCGTCAGCCGCCCAGTTCGCATAATTCCATGTCAGCCCAATCAATCGTATTCCCATTGCATAGCACAATTCTGCATAAAACGGGCTCCCTTCCAGCGCATCTACCCCCTCCAGTGAGAGCAAAGCCCAAGGTGCCCATGTATGATCCGTCCCCTTACCATCCACATACGTTAACTTTTCCGTGCGCTTCTCTTCTCCTACCTGTTTTACTTGCTCCATCTGATGCACACACATTGCCAAGTCTTCCTTCCACAGCAATGGTCTCAACCCACCTGAGATAGAGGTAACATGCTGCCTGAACAGTTCAATTTGACGAACCACATGCTCAAATCTTGGCATGCCCAATACCTGTGAAATATATATAGCAAACGTTTGCAACTGCACGTTACCTTCTAGCAAACGTTCTTTTGTGACATCAAGCGATGGATGACTGAAATCGATCTGCGCATCCAGCTGCATTTTACATAACACATCACAATGAAAGTCTACAACAGGCCAATTCACTTTTAGCTTATCATTCATGCATCTTACCTCCATTTATAGATTGAAGCACTACAAATTTATTTTAAAAAACCATAGTAACAGACTCACAATGCAAAAAAGCCCGTTTACAAATCGTAAACAGGCTCAGGCAACTTACATTTATTATCTTGGTTCTACAATCAATTTGATCGCAGTCCGATCTTCTCCATCAATAACAATGTCTGTAAAAGCAGGAATACAAATCAAATCCACTCCGCTTGGTGCGACAAATCCCCGGGCAATGGCTACCGCTTTAATGGCTTGGTTTAGTGCACCCGCTCCAATCGCCTGTAATTCTGCATTTCCGCGTTCACGCAGTACTCCTGCGAGTGCGCCTGCAACTGAATTGGGATTGGATTTTGCTGATACTTTTAATACATCCATAGTAAGTACCTCCCCTGGGAATGATGATGGTTTGATTCCACTATTAGATGTTATTCGAGGGTCAGCAAATAATTCCTGCTTTTTGGTGACAGTTTTCCTTATTCTTTCCTTAAGTAGCTCACAAAAAAGTTAATCCATCCGCCATTCATCTTCTTTAAGTCTGATTTTCTGAATTTTGCGGGCTTTTCCATCACTGTCATTCAGTTCTACGCTGATGGCATGAAAGTGCCATTTGCCCATGTCCACTTGAAAACGTACCGGAAGCTGGGTCTGGAATTTCTGTAACACAGCCTCTTTCTGCATCCCAAGCACTCCCTCATAAGGACCTACCATTCCCGCATCTGTCTGATACGCAGTTCCTTGTGGCAAAATCGTATCGTCATTACTCTGTACATGTGTGTGCGTACCTACCACGATTGAAGCACGTCCATCCAAATGCCAACCCATAGCGATTTTTTCCGAGGTTGCTTCGGCGTGAAAATCAACTAGGATATGCTTATGTTTTTTCCGTAGTTCATCGACAATTTCATCTGCTGCACGGAATGGACAGTCAATAGCTGGCAAAAAGGTTCTACCTTGCAGATTAACAATAGCCAGCTCTTTACCTCCACCTTTTACAACGGTATACCCCCGGCCTGGTGTTCCTGGTGGAAAGTTAGCCGGGCGGATGATCCGTGGCTCATCATCTATAAAATCAAATATTTCCTTATTGTCCCAAGTATGATTTCCCATCGTAATCCCATGAACGCCCCAATCAAAAAATTCTCTGGCGATGGCTGGGGTAATTCCTCTTCCCGAAGCCGCATTTTCTCCGTTCACGATAATAACATGCGGGTTGTATTTTGATTTTAGCGAAGGGAGATTCTCCCTCAATGCCTTTCTGCCTACACTGCCGACGATGTCTCCAATAAATAATACGTTGATAGAAAGCCCTCCCTAGTCTGCCTTACATAATGAAAAGTGGCCCTACAAGCAGCGGCCACTTTTCATTGAAATGCTTTTATTTTGCGTATTCTACCGCACGGGTCTCGCGTATGACGGTAACCTTGATATGTCCCGGGTAGTCCAGTTCATTCTCAATCGTTTTCGTAATATCGCGGGCCAGTCGGAATGCTTCCGCATCATCAATTTTCTCTGGCTGTACCATGACACGAACTTCGCGTCCGGCTTGAATCGCGTATGATTTTTCAACGCCTTCAAAAGATTCGGAGATGCGTTCCAGCTTCTCAAGACGACGGATGTACGTCTCTAGCGTTTCACGCCGCGCTCCCGGTCTTGCTGCTGACAGGGCATCTGCCGCCCCAACCAGCATGGCGATCACAGAAGTCGCTTCGCAGTCGCCGTGATGTGAAGCAATGCTGTTGATGACGACCGGGTGTTCCTTGTACTTCTTCGCCAGTTCCACGCCAATTTCAACGTGCGATCCTTCCACTTCGTGATCCAGCGCCTTCCCGATGTCATGCAGCAATCCTGCCCGTCTTGCCAGTACAACGTCTTCGCCCAGTTCCCCGGCCATCAGACCTGTCAAGTATGCAACTTCCATCGAGTGCTTCAATACGTTCTGTCCGTAACTCGTACGGAACTTGAGACGTCCCAAGATCTTGATCAAATCCGGATGCAAGCTATGCACGCCCACCTCAAAGGTGGCCTGCTCACCATACTCACGGATTCGTTCGTCCACCTCTTTACGGGATTTTTCCACCATCTCTTCAATACGAGCCGGATGTATCCGTCCGTCCGCTACGAGCTTTTCAAGCGCAGTACGCGCAATCTCTCTACGAATCGGATCAAATCCGGACAAAATAACAGCTTCCGGCGTATCATCAATAATGAGGTCGATTCCTGTAAGGGTTTCAAGTGCACGGATATTACGGCCTTCGCGCCCGATAATCCGGCCTTTCATTTCTTCGTTCGGCAATGTGACAACAGAAACCGTCGTTTCTGCTACATGATCTGCCGCACAGCGTTGGATGGCCAGTGTGATGATTTCACGAGACTTTTTGTCCGCTTCTTCTTTGGCCTGCTGTTCAATTTCTTTAATCATCTGAGCTGTTTCATGACGAACTTCCTGCTCTACGTTGGTCAGAATAATACTTCTTGCATCCTCCATCGTCAGATTGGAAATACGTTCCAACTCAGTTACCTGACTCTTGTAAATCAAATCAATTTGCTGCTGGGTTTCATCGATTCGTTTCTCTTTGTTGGCCACTTGTTCTTCTTTGCGTTCCAGCGATTCCAATTTTTTATCCAGCGATTCTTCTTTTTGCAGCAATCTTCGTTCCTGTCGTTGAATTTCATTGCGACGTTCACGAGTTTCTTTTTCAGCTTCGGCACGAATGCGGTGGATTTCATCTTTCGCTTCCAATACCGTTTCCTTCTTCAGCGCTTCTGCCTCTTTTTTCGCGTTCTCCACGATTTGCGCGGCAGCTTCTTCCGCACTGGAGATCTTAGCTTCTGCAATAGATTTGCGAATAAAATAACCAATCCCGAACCCAAAGAATAACGCGGCTACAGCAACGAGAACGAACCAGATCGCAGTCATCATACTGTTCACCTCCCCGTTGGTTCCTCCAAGGCATTCCTTGGGACTTTTTGCAATTGTCACATTTACTTTGATCGTCAAACTAAGACAACGACACAAGGTCGTTTCATTTCATATGCACATGCTTTCACATGTACAATTCCGCCTGGCATAGCGGCATCACTTGTTATTTGGCGATGAGAACTCACCCGTGGATTCCGCTTTTTTGGAAGGAAAAAGGGCGTTCCACAAGTATCGTTTCATATATATTTTATTATTTGACAAATGGCATTGTCAAGGGAATGCAAACATTAGTAGACTACCATGCAGCTTTCCCTGTAATAACTAGCTCATCCTATCCGTTCATACTAGCCAAAGGTTCAGCAGCCGTTTGGCAACTATTCCTCCCACTGCAACAATTCCTCGTCATCTGAAGCAACGTCATGCTCGGCCGCAGTGAGATGATTGACCACTCGGCGTGTCATATCCCCCGAATATCCGCGTCTCATGAGAAAAGGGTAGGTTTTCCTTTTTTTCTCCATTATATCACCACGTATCTGATTCCATTTCTTACGTCCGACCGTCAAAGCGCTCTCCCACTCCTCATTATCGGTGATCTCACCTAACGCTTCGCCAATAGAGGCTTTAGAGATGCCCTTCTGACGAAGTTCTTGCCTAACCCACATCTTACCCTTACGTTGGCTAGTTATGCGCTGCCTTGCCCATTGGCGGGCGTATAAATCATCATCTACGAGTTGTTCCCTTTGCAGTCGAACCATTACTTCGTCAATAACAGACTGATCCAGTTCTTTTTGTAACAAACGTTGGGCAATTTCCTGACGTGTGCGAGGCTTTCGCCCCAAATAGCGAAGCGCAAGTACATAAGCCTGTTGCTTTTCATCTGCCAGAACGATATCTTCCAGTTCTTTTTTATCAAATGACGTTCCTTTGAACATATTGTACTTGATCATTACATCTTCTAATACAGACAGCGAATACGGACCAAAATGAATGATATACCTTCCACGTTTGCGTCCCTGTCCCTGCTCTACCCTAGTAATCATCAATTCCTCATGATCCGGAAAAAGAGAAATCCCTTGTTGCTTATTTGCTTCCGAAGTGTATTCATCTTCATCGTCCAACTGCAATATATTTCCCTCACTTTGAAATTCACGAAAGCAGCCTTTGAACACCTGCTACGCAAAGTTAGATTCCGCTGACAAAGCAGATTTTAGTTGATGCAAAAATGCCCTGCACAACTGTGCAGGGCATCAGAATCATGCTATTCAAACGGACGGTGCCATAACCCTGGCCCCAGTTCACAAACCAGGATTCACCAAGCTTTATTCAAGCTCCAACAATTCCTGTTCTTCCTTCGCTTGCTGTGCCAACTCTTCTTCTGTAGGCGGAGCAACCGTCGTAATCAAATTGCTGGCCACCCGAATTTTTTGTTCGATCGTACTAGCAATATTCGGATTTTCCTTCAAAAATTGTTTAGCATTCTCACGTCCCTGACCAAGGCGCTCACCTTCGTAGGAATACCAGGCTCCGCTCTTGTCGACAATGTCATGCTCCGTACCGATATCGATCAAGCTACCTTCTTTGGAAATACCCTCACCGTACATAATATCCACCTCAGCCTGACGGAAAGGAGGGGCAACTTTGTTCTTCACGACTTTAATACGTGTGCGGTTACCCACAATGTCGTTACCCATTTTCAAACTTTCAATACGACGAACATCCAAACGTACCGTAGAGTAAAACTTCAAGGCACGTCCACCTGGTGTTGTTTCAGGGTTACCGAACATAACACCTACTTTTTCACGTAGCTGGTTAATAAAAATAGCAATGGTTTTCGACTTATTAATAGCTCCAGAAAGCTTACGCAATGCCTGAGACATCAAACGTGCTTGAAGACCAACGTGGGAATCTCCCATTTCGCCTTCAATCTCTGCCTTGGGCACAAGTGCCGCTACGGAGTCAACAACTACAATGTCTACTGCTCCACTACGTACAAGGGCTTCGGCAATCTCAAGCGCCTGCTCTCCTGTATCTGGTTGCGATAGTAACAACTCATCAATATTGACACCCAGCTTGCTTGCATACGACGGATCAAGCGCATGCTCGGCGTCGATAAAGGCGGCTTGTCCGCCTGTTTTTTGCACCTCTGCGATAGCGTGAAGAGCTACTGTCGTTTTACCGGATGATTCCGGTCCGTATATTTCAATAACCCGGCCTCTTGGAAAGCCGCCCGTTCCTAACGCAATATCCAAAGCAATCGAACCACTGGGGATCGTTTCCACTTGCATATGGGTAGACTCACCCAACTTCATAATGGAACCTTTACCAAATTGCTTTTCTATTTGACGGAGCGCCATATCCAGCGCAGCACGACGATCTGACAATAAACTCACATCCTTCATTGTTTGTACTTTAATAATACCTTGTTTTGACACGCTTGCCAAGCATTTTTTCGAACATACATTCGTTTTTTTTATTCGTACAACTCTCTTCTATAATTACACCTGTCTCTTAAAACAAAAAAAGAACCGCTGGCAAAAGGCTTTGCAACGGTTCTTCCGATAAGATGATTATACCATGAATATCTATCTAAAACAACTCTACGAGTCACACTGTACATAGATGTTTAAGAGAGTTTCTCGTTCTCTACCAGCCTGCGCCACAATCTGTACAGGATTGCTTTAACTGATCGCAGTCGGATTGTTTCACGGTTGCCACTCAGTCTCAGTTCATGTACTTCCGTTTCCTTGTCGCGTTCAGCAATGCCAATATACACTAGACCGACTGGCTTCCGTTCGGAATACCCAGGCCCAGCTACACCAGTAACTGAAAGTCCAAAATCGCTATCCATGATCATTCTCGCCTGCTCTGCAAGCACAAGGGCTACTTCCTTACTCACTGCGCCTGGCGCATGGTCCCCTTCCAAATAATCATAAGGCACGTTGAGTAACTTCATCTTCATTTCATTGGAATAGCACACGATGCCACCTTGAAACATAGCAGCACTGCCAGGTATAGAAGTAATCTGTTCCATCAGCATTCCACCTGTACAGCTTTCTGCCGCACTCACCGTGAGTTCGCGTTTGGCCATTAGATCTACGATAACCTTCTCCAGCGCAACATCCTCGCTTGCATACATATACTCCGAAAGACGCTGCTGAATTTCTACTTCCGTAGCTGTCAGCTTAATTAATGCTTCACTTTCGCTGGCCGCCTTGGTGGATATACGGATCGTGACTTCCCCTTCCTTGGCATAAGGGGCAATCGTGGGATCTGTCTGGGATTGGATTAGATCTAACAAATGGGTTTCAAGAGCTGACTCACCGATCCCTGCAAATTTTAGCATTTTCGAATAAATTGGCATTTCCTCACCGCTCAATGCCTGCTGAAGCAACCAAGGTTTCGCCTGGTTTGCAAACATGGGTTTGAGTTCCTTAGGCGGTCCAGGCAAAACTACATAAAATTTACCGTCCTGTGCAATCGCGTCGCCCACAGCTAGCCCTGTCTCATTTTCAAGCGGAGTAGCACCTTCAATAGAAAGCGCCTGCCGGCGGTTATTCTCGGTCATTTCTACCCCACGGTTACGGAAAAATTGATCTAGCTTGTCCATTGCAAGACGATCTATGTGCAATTTCCGCCCCAATACAGCCGCTATCGCCTCTTTCGTCAAATCATCCTGAGTCGGCCCCAGACCGCCGGAAAACAAAATAATATCCGCACGCTTCTGAGCAATTCTTATCGCTTCCTGAAGCCGATTTATGTTATCGCCAACCACAGTCTGAAAATATACATCGATTCCAATTGTAGCCAGCTCTTGTGACAAATATTGAGCATTTGTATTCACTATTTGTCCGAGCAATAACTCTGTTCCTACTGCAATTATTTCAGCTTTCATCAATTCTTCCTCCTGTACTGCGAATATTATGGGAATTATATAAAGAAACAGCAATAAGTTTAGTCCCTATTGCTGTTTCCATAAAATTTATCCTGTTAAACTTTGGAGGAGCTCAGCAAATGGATATTTTTCACGAAATAATCAATACCCGAATAAATGGTGATCAACACTGCTGCCCATATCGCTATTAAATCAAACGGTATACCAAGAAAAACAAACGGGAAATTATTAATGAGCAGCGCTACAATAGCAACGATCTGGATGATCGTCTTTAATTTGCCCCAATTGCTTGCAGCAACCACAGACCCATCCAGTAAGGCAATCTGACGCAGCCCCGTAACCGCAAACTCACGGCTAACAATCACAACGACAATCCATGAATCAATTTTCCCCATTTCTACCAAGGAAACCAAAATAGCGGTTACCAAAAGCTTATCAGCAAGGGGGTCCAACAGCTTGCCCAAATTGGTGACCATATTATTTTTACGTGCCAAATATCCGTCAAGACCATCCGTGCTGGCTGCTACAAGGAAAATGATAGCCGCAATCAGCTGATTATACGGCAGCTTGAAAGCTCCGATCTCAATCGGCGGCGGATAAAAATCAAAGTCCACCAGCAAAGCCAGCATCATCACCGGGATAAGGCAAATCCGCGTTATTGTAATTCTGTTGGGTAAATTCACAACACACTCTCCCCTGATTATCGTACTTGATTACAAATGGCAGTTTTCGGATTAAATTCAATCCTATGTAAATCGCTTTCGACGAGCGCTATACACCTGAATTGTCTGCATTTTCGTTACAAGTATAATATGGCGCAAAACGCATGTCAAAATAACCTGCCGCACATCAAGCAACGTTTTTTCCTACAAAATATATGAGGGAAAACGGCTTTATTTCATGTTTGTAAATTGAAGCTCCAATGGCAAATCAGCTTTACGTAGCAATTGAATGATCGCCTGTAAATCATCCCTGTTTTTTCCGGTCACTCGGATTTGATCACCTTGAATCTGACTTTTGACTTTTAGCTTGGAGTCCCGAATAAGAATATTAATTTTCTTGGCATTATCCTGATCAATTCCCTGCTTAAGCGAAAGACGCTGACGCACTGAACCTAGAGAAGCGGGTTCCAATTTGCCATACTCCACATTTTTAAGGGACAGACCTCGTTTGGCCATTTTAGATTGCAAAATATCAATCACCGCATTCAGCTTGTACTCGTCTTCCGATGCAATCGTAAGAGCTTCTTTCTCAAGCTTGAGGCTACTTTTGCTATCCTTGAAATCAAATCGTGTTTCAATTTCACGCTCCGTCTGATGAACCGCATTAGTTAACTCCTGCATATCCATTTTGGAGACGATATCAAATGAATTTTCTGAAGCCATCGTTTCACTTCCCTTTCCACAACAAAGTTCAATATCTAATTATAGGCTAGTCATTTACAAAAATCCAATAATCCGTTGACTAAAAAGGCGTTCTTGCCAGTTTTCCTGACAAAAACGCCTTTATTTCAATTACGGTCAAAATATCTAATTATGGCTTCGTGTTGGAGTTCGGAACATATCCAAAAGTCCAAGCACAATGTGAGCAAGACCAAAGCCCAGTATGCCATAGCCCCATGCATTCGGTGTCAGATAATAGCCCAGTAAACTGACAATGATACCGAGCCCAGTCACAATCCAGCTGACGGTCATAACGTATACACCTCACTTTGCGGAAAATGAAATGACTGCCTTTCCAGGAATTACAGTCATTAGTATTTCCTCGCACCAAGGCGTTTATTCACCATCAGTAGTTGTAGAATCTGTACCACTTTGTGTTGAATCCGTACTGCTACCTGTCAAAGAATCTGCAGGTGAGCCCGTTACCCCTGCACTCGTTCCGGTCGTGGAAGCTTCTCCTTGCTGTATCAGTACACGTGTAGTCGATTTATTATCTGTTATCGGTTGACCTGCTACGGAAATATCTGTGGCAGAAGACCGTCCTGATTTGATATATAAACCTTCTGGACCAATATCGAAAGACATGGCATCTCCACTTTTAGTCATACCATAACTCAGCTTTTCTCCACGGGAATTTTCTCCCTTGTACACTTCAAGCCAGCTTTCGCCCGTCGCTTTAATATCAACCTTGACCGCTGCTCCCGTTGCACTGGAAACTTTGAAAATCGTCGTCTTGCCTTGCTTGCCGTCCTGTGCCACAGTTACACCTTGTTGTGGCGTAGTCGTATCCGGCTGCTGTCCAGTATCTGGAGTAGTAGCACCCGTACTCCCCGTACCATCTGGCTGAGTTTGGCCGGTTTGCCCCGCATCAGGAGTCTGCCCACCAGCACCATTTGGAGCCGTCGTTTGACCGTTGTTCGGCTGTGTCGTAGTGGTATCAGGAGTAGACGTGCTTGGCGTTGTACTTGGCGTTGTACTTGGTGTTGTACTTGGTGTTGTACTTGGTGTTGTAATCGGCGTTGTGTTTTCTGCTGTTTTTGGAGTTGAATGGTTGTTGCTCACCCAATAAGCATAAATAACCCCAACAATGAGAACTAGAAAAAGCCACATTAACGCTGTAGGCAACCATTTAAGATTACCAATTGTGGCGGGACGGCTGGAGCGTTTCTGTGTAACAGGCTCCATGACTGCTTCCGGCTCAGGTTCAGGCACATTGCTTTGATGCCCTTCCAGAATCTCATCGGGGTTCAACCCGACCGTTTCAGCGTATGTTTTAATAAAAGCTCTGACATAAAAGCTTCCCGGCAGCACTTTGTAATCGCCCGTCTCAATGGCTTCCAGATAACGTTTGCGTATCTTCGTCATTTCCTGAACATCGTCAAGGCTCAATCCTTTTTGCAGCCGGGCCTCCTTTAATTGCTGACCCAGTTCTAACATGTCATCATCTCCTTGTATAATTACGCTTATTTAAAGATCTTCTGTATAACTGGCTGTAAAGGTATCATAAATAATTTCCTCAGCCGGATTATTGCGAAGTTCAATAATGATATTGAAATCGTCAAAGCTGTATCCTGATTCACGTACAAATACATCAGGATGCTCAATCACTTTAGTACTTGGCATGCTCATGATTTCCTGAAGCAGGTGATAATGTCTTTCATTTGACCGAATTGTACTCACAATACCATCAATAATAAACACATTGTTTGGGTTCATTTCTTCTTCAGAGAGCTGACTGCGCACCGTCTGTCGTAGTAACGTTGAAGACACAAAAGTCCAACGCTTCATTGCGCATACACTACTGGCAATAATGGATTCCGTTTTGCCCACACGCGGCATCCCGCGAAGACCGATCACCTGATTGCCGTCCCTCTTTAATACTTCACCCAAAAAATCGACCAGCAACCCAAGCTCATCGCGTGTAAAGCGAAATGTTTTACGATCATCTGAATCCCGATCGATGTAACGGCCGTGTCTTACTGCCAATATATCAACCAGTCTCGGAGCACGTAAGGCCGTGACTGTAATGTTGCTCGCTTTTTTTAACGTGTCTCCGAGAATGCGTATTTTCTCGTCATCGTCCGTTTCAAGCAACATCCCCCGTCTTTCGCCTTCAACACCGTTGATTGTCAGTATATTAACCCCCAGAATACCAAGCATGGAAGCAATGTCTCCCAGCAGTCCGGGTCGATTTTTATGTATCTTGTACTCCATGTACCACTGTTTCGTTTCTTCCGTCACGTTAGCACCTCATTCACATTCAAACCGTCAACAACTCCAAATCAAAGCATTATTGTATCATAAAATAACATCTTTCGACAAAACCAATTATTGAAATTCAATAGGCTACATTGTGTTGTAAGCCTCAATCACGTTTATGATATATAAATTACAATGGAATTACAAGAACAGCTCTGTAACCATTACAGAAAAGCCCCCAAAAGGGAGCTTTTCATGTTGGTTCCTACTTATGCGTTGCTCTTAGCCAATTTAACCATTAGCCGGGCGATGGTGTGACGCTCGTCCTCATCGGCAACTCCCCACAGTTCTTTCAGTGCGCGGTTGGAGTGGTTGGCTGGATCGACCTTCTCATCCAGAAAATCACCGATTTCATAAGCAAGCTCTGAAATGGTATCTTGGCTGATTCCCAGCTTCTCCGCTTGCTCTACACGCTGACCAAGGAACTTTTTCCAAACATCAAAATTCTGAACAACTGTTGACATACTTAAATCCTCCTTAGATGATTCAGATTTAAAATCAACAGTTATAATATGCTCTTCTCAGACGCTTACTATACTGGTGGATTCCTCCAAGCGCTATCCCTTAAGTCACCCATCCTCCATTAGGACTTATGACCTGGCCATTAATATAACCTGACTCAGGAAGCGCAAGAAAATAAACCAGGGACGATATTTCATCAGGTCGAGCCAAACGTCCGGCAGGAATTTCTTCTTCCAAACTGGTAATTTCGCCTTTATCCAAATGATCCAGCATCGACGTATCCACTGCACCTGGAGCTACAGCATTCACTGTCACCCCGGAAGGTGCTACCTCTTGAGCCAGCGCTTTAGTGAAAGCGTTAATGCCTCCCTTGGTGGTGGAATACAACACCTCGCACGATGCGCCACATATCCCCCACACGGAGGAAACATTCACAATGCGGCCATAGCGTTGGGAAATCATATGTGGCATAAAAACCTGCGTGCACAGAAAGGTTCCCTTAACATTGACGGCCATCACTTCGTCCCATTCCTCTTCCGAAACATCTGTCAACAGCCCATAATGAGATAATCCGGCGTTGTTCACAAGAATATCCGGCTTCATCCCGTGATTATCCAGCTTTTCCCGCATGCGTTCGATCTGCTCCTTGCTCCGCAGATCCGCTGACACGGTCATTACCTTGCCTGAATAAGCCATGCAACGACGGGCAACTTCATTTGCTTTTTCATGGGACTTCATGTAGTGAATGACAACATTCATCCCTACAGCTGCAAAACGCTCAGCAATAGCCGCACCAATTCCGCCACTGGCTCCTGTAATCAGCACCGTTGTATCGCCAATTGCTTTTAATTCTCCGCCCTCGGTGGTCATCGTTTCCCTCTCCCTGGACATTACGGACTCACCACTAGTGATATTGCGAGTTGATCCCACTGGATATGGTCTTTTAGACGGCGATTTACATCCTCGAGCGTGATACTTTCATAAATAGGGAGCAGTTGGAAAAAATCGCCGCCCCGGAAGCGATGTCTTGTAAATTCATGTGCAATATTTTCTGGTGAATTGAGTGTACGCAGATAACCACCGATTTTCTTTTTGCGTGCCCGTTCAAAATGTTCTGCTGCAAAGCCCTGCTTCTGAATGGACTCCACCTCTTCACGTATTCTCGCCAACAGCCGATCCGGGTCTTTGGTATCCCCGCCGATTGCAGAGAATGCATATTGCTGCGTACTATTGTACTCATGACCAAAACTGTCCGAAATCAGATCCTCATCGTAGAGCTTTTGATATAGTTGTGTACTGGAACCAAACAGGAGATCAAGCATCAGCTTGGTTTCCAGATCATGACGAAGTAATTCTTCACCCGTTAGGCCTACTTCAGCCTCCTTGAATCCAAACAGTAGCTTTGGCAGAGAAACGGCCAGCTTCACCTCACGACGTGGTTCTGCAACTGTAGTGGGTTCATCGTCGAAAATCCGCTCAATCTCTCCCTGCGGCTTATAGTCCTTTTTGGCCTGATTGTTACGTACCAGCTCTATTACTTCAGCTGGATCCACTCCGCCCACTACAAAAAGAATCATATTGCTTGGGTGGTAGAAAGCTTCATAGCAACTGTACAGCGTTTCTTTTGTAATCGTACTGATGGATTGAACAGTACCTGCGATATCAATATGCACCGGATGAACCTTGTACAACGCCTCGATCAGACCAAAGTAACTCCGCCAATCAGGGTTATCTTCATACATATTAATTTCCTGGCCAATAATGCCTTTTTCCTTTTCTACATTTTCATCTGTAAAGTAAGGATGCTGCACAAAATTGACCAGCGTGGTCAAATTTTCTTGAATACGCTCGGTTGCCGAAAACAGATATACTGTTTGATCAAAGCTGGTAAATGCGTTCGCCGATGCCCCATTAGAAGAGAAGGTAGCAAAAATATCGCCTTCAGGCTCTTCAAACATTTTATGCTCCAAAAAATGGGCTATGCCATCCGGCACCTTTACGGGCTGTTGACCTTCTACGCGGAAATGATTATCAACTGAGCCGTATTTAGTTGCAAATGTGGCGTATGTCTTCTGAAAACCCGGTTTGGGCAACACATAAACGTGTAAACCGTTATCCATTACTTCATAGTACAGCGTTTCCTGCAAATGCTCGTAAGGTATATGCTCCACCGCTATTCCCCCTTCTGGTCTCTCAAGAAATAAATAGTGTCCAGTCGGAACGTCCGGGCGGCATCCTGAACATCCTGCACCTTGACTGCCTCCACCTGACTCAGCAGCTCATCTACTGTCCGTTCTTTACCGGAAAGCTGTCTGTTAAAATCATAGGCGATCATTTCAAAAGCGGAATCCTGCATCTCCTTTAGCAAGTTGCGAATCATCGCCTGCGTTTGGGTCATTTCCAGCTCAGTAATCGCTCCGTTTTGCGTATCTTCCAGTTGCTTGCGGATAATAGTAACCGCTTTTTCATAATTAGGAATTTCAATACCAGATTGAATCGTACCAATACCTTTATGCCCGTCATACCGTGATGAAGCGTAATACGCCAAACTTTCCTTCTCCCTCACATTAACGAACAACTTTGAATGCGGATACCCGCCCAAAATGCCATTGTACATCAGAGCGGAAGCATAGCGATCGTCTCCATACGTAATAGGGGTGCGCAACCCCATGTTGAGCTTGCCCTGGTTCACATCAAGACGCTCTACAACGGTTTGAACATCACGCTCTACCGACTTGGGCTGTTCAGGAACATACCCTGTTTCCGCTGAACGATTCAATTGAAAATAGCGATCAACAAACTTCTCAACTTCTTCTAGCGTCGTATCTCCCACAACGTATAAATCCATGCTGGCATGATCCAGCCATTCTCCATAAGCCTTATACAAGCTCTGTGCATCTATACTGTCCAGATCAGATCGTTGACCAAGAGGGTGCAGACGATAAGGCTCATCCTTGCACATTTCCTCCATACAGCGCTCACCAGCATAACGTATTTTATCGTTAACTATAGATTCCAGCTTCTTACGCACATTTTCTCGTTCCTGCTGGACGTATCCCGTTTGAAATGCACCATTTTCCAATGCAGGCTTCGTTAGCACTTCTCCGAGAAAAGAAAACGAACGATCCAGTAAACTATCTGGACTATTTACAAAGCTGTCATTAATCGTATCCATGCGAAATTGCACGATCTGATAATCTCCACGTTTATACACATCGAAACCGAAACCCGCGCCATACAATTGCTCTAACTGTTCTCTGAATTGTGTAGTCTGCGGATACGATTCTGTACCCCGTCGCAGAACGAAAGGTACCAGCCCCACTCGAGTTACGGTGTCCTCCCGTAGCGGAGTGCCTACATACAATGATATAGCAAACGTCTTAAAGCGCTTGGTCGGCAGTACATGAATCCTCAGTTGTCTGCGTGTGCCACGCTCGAAACCTGTTTTGTTCAAGTCCAAAACTCCTTTGTGACGTCAATTTGCGTCTAGCCTTTGATTAGCAAAGCATTAGTTGCTGTGAATCTTCCTCCTGTAAAGAGGTAAAGTGTACCAATCTTTATTCTAACCATGCAAAAGCCAAGAAGCAACCGGAGACAAGCTCCCGGCTGCTTCGGCGTTTTACATGCAAAAAATATGTTCCCCGATGGTTTTCACCTGCGGACGGGACCAAATCCATTTAGAGGTGGCTGTTTTTGGGTTAAAATAATAGAGACATCCTCCGCTTGGATCCCAGCCGTTCAGGGCTTGGCGTACCGCCTTTTGTGCATTCTCATTCGGTGTGAGCCAGATTTGACCGTCTGCTACTGCTGTGAAAGCTCCTGGTTGAAAAATCACTCCAGATGGTGAGTTGGGAAAGCTAGGTGACTTGACCCTGTTCAAAATAACAGCCGCGACGGCAACTTGTCCTTCAAACGGCTCGCCGCGGGATTCACCGTAGACCGCGTTGGCCATAATTTTAAGATCGTTTTCAGATAGTCCCATGGTGTTGGCCGATCCCATCGTTTCATCATTTTGATCCGCTTTATCGTTATTGTCTGCTGTCTGTCCCTGAGCGGAACCTTGATTGTTACGATGCATAGGAGTTTCCGTTGGCTTCCAGTTAGGAGTAGCATTCACCAGCTTTAATTTCGTCTTTGCTCCGACCACTCCATCAGGACGGATGCCAAATTCCTTTTGAAAACCCTTGACAGCTTTTAGTGTACTGCTGCCAAAATGGCTGTCCACTTTCCCGCCAAAAAAGCCCAGCAACTTCAAACGTGATTGCAACTCATATACATCCTGACCGTAAGATCCAAAATCAACCGCTCCCGAGCTGAATGTCGGCTGGGAAGGTTGCGCCGCTTGTACTTTCTGCTGTGTGCTCAGCGGCTCTGCTTGCTGCTGTGCAGAGTCACTTTTAAAAAGTCCTGTGTACGTAATAGCCGAGGCTGCGAGGATACCCGTGCAAATCCAGACCATTGTCTTTTTCATATGCTGCGCTCTACCTTTCTTTTGTGGGATTAACAGGATGGCTACGTTTATTATGACAAGCTCCGCTTAAAGCTATTCACCCTTTTAATCTTCTTTCAGCAGGTAGTCGCCACACCTCAAAAAACATCACAAAAAAACGCTGTTTGTGCACTTGGAGTTGTCATATTAGAACAACCACCATGCGAACAAACAGCGTTTTAATGTAGTGCTGGATAGAGATCATGCTTAGGAACTTACTTTATTTTGCTGATATTGCTCCATTGAGATAAGGACCTCACGGGGCTTGCTGCCCTCGTAAGGGCCGATGACTCCGCGAGCTTCCATGGAGTCAATCAGTCGAGCAGCACGTGTATAACCGATCCGCATACGGCGCTGAAGGAGCGAAACGGAAGCTTGTTTAGCCTCTAAAATGATGTTGACCGCCTGATCGTACAGCTCATCCAGCATTTCATCTGCATCAGCCGATACTTCTTCCACCTCCGGCACTAGCGTTTCATCATACTGCGCTTCACCCTGTTCACGTACGTAGCTAACAATATTTTCGACTTCTTGATCGCTCATGAATGCTCCCTGAACGCGGACTGGTTTGGAAGCACCCATTGGCATGAACAGCATATCACCACGTCCGAGTAGCTTCTCGGCTCCACCCATGTCCAATATGGTACGGGAGTCTACCTGCGAGGAAACGCCGAAGGCAATACGTGAAGGAATATTGGCTTTAATCACCCCGGTAATTACGTCAACCGAAGGTCTTTGCGTTGCAATGATAAGGTGGATGCCTGCTGCACGCGCCATTTGGGCAAGTCGTGCAATCGCATCCTCCACATCTCCCGCAGCTACCATCATTAAATCTGCCAACTCGTCCACAATAACGACGATGTAAGGCAGAAATGCATCCGGGTTATCTTTCATCAGATTATTATAGCCCTCAATATTACGGGTTCCTGATTTGGAAAATAACTCATATCTTTTTTCCATTTCAACTACAATTTTCTTCAATGCAAGTGAGGCTCGCTTTGGATCAGTCACGACCGGAGCCAACAAATGCGGGATTCCGTTGTACACGTTCAACTCCACCATTTTAGGATCGACCATCAAAAATTTGACCTCATCCGGCTTTGCTTTGTATAAAATACTCGTAATGATCCCATTGATACACACTGATTTACCCGAACCTGTTGCCCCAGCTACAAGCAGATGGGGCATCTTGGCCAAATTACCGACAATCGTCTGTCCTGCGATATCACGTCCGAATGCAATAGATAAATTGGAAGCTGACTCCTGGAAAACGGTTGTCTCCATTACCTCACGCATCGTTACAATGGAAACTTCATTATTCGGAACCTCAATTCCGATAGCAGATTTCCCAGGAATCGGAGCCTCCATACGGATATCTTTGGCAGCAAGCGCAAGCGCAATGTCATCCGTCAGACTCACAATGCGGCTGACCTTTACTCCAATGTCCGGCTGAATTTCATAACGCGTTACGGCAGGGCCACGGACAACCTCCAGCACCTTCGCCCGGACACCGAAGCTTTCCAGCGTTGCCTCCAGCTTGCGTGCCGTTTGCATGTAATCCTTTTGTCCCATACCTTTGCCTGCGTTTTGTGGTTTAGCAAGTAAACGAAATGATGGGAGCTTGTACGGTTTAGGCGGCGGCGGAGCCGGAATAGCTGTATGGTTACCTTCAGCCTCTTCGCCTGCCACCCCAGTTGCAATCGTCTGAGCTTGTCCCTGAGCACCTTCTAATGTCCCCTGGATCGCTGTCGAATCATCCATATCCGTATTTGCATTGGCATCCACAAAGTCATCATCCAGGGATTCGTCAATAATGGAAGTTGTCTGCTCTGCTCCTGTCAGGGACTCTCCAAATTCAGCTTCCGGTCTTCTTTCCTCATGCTTTACTTGTTCGAAGAAATCCCTAATAATCGGCGACCTTTTTACCGGAGTTGCAGCTTCCTGCTCAACATGTTCGACTACGTCAGACATCTCTTCACTCTGGTTGCCGTTTCTCCACTGGGCCTGCGCGTCCTCAGCTTCATATGGAAGATCATGATCATCCTCATCCGTATCGACGGAATGCTCATCCTTGTCCGCTTTATCTGAATTTTTGAGACCAAACAACTGAAAGAAAATCGGCTGTTTGCGTGCAGGAGGCTGCATTTCGTCAAAGTCATCATCCATGTCTTCCTCATAGGCAGGAATGGGCTCAGACTTGATTTTTCTATTTCCACTACCTTTGCTAGATGCTGAAAGCGGAGTAGCTTTACCAGTCCATTTTTTGCGCACGCTTCCCCCGGCTGTCAGCAGCTTGGTTTTTACAATCCGTACCAAATCCACATAGGACAGTTGGGTCATCAGCATGAAACAAATGACGAACATAACAATCATGATCAGTTTAGCTCCCGTGAGACCAAACAGCCATAACAGAACAGTAAGCTGCAATGCGCCTACGTAACCCCCGCTGATATCCTTGTTCAGCATTGAGGTATGACCCTGCTGGTCAGGCGACAGCAACTGCTCACGCATATCTATATGTATCTGGGTCATCACTCCGCCCGGCTGAAGCGCGTTGATCGGCCCCAAACGCTGCTCCATAGATGAAATAGAACTCATAAGTGTAAAGGCAAATACTAACAGGAGCAAACCCGTTTTACGGGAGTTCCACTGGTTCGGCCACTTGCGGTGAATCATCACCATCAGACCATAATAAATGCCAATGAGAGGGATAACAAAATAGAATTTCCCCAGTACGAGCCCAAACATCTTGGATAACGACCGACCAACCGCCGCTTCACCCGACAACGCAATGACCGCTAATGTAATCAGCACAATGCCGTAAATTTCAAATTTTAGAACTCCGCCAAATGCGGCTTTCTTTTTTCTTTTTCTTCTTCTGGACATACAAGGTCACCCCCCAGAAGAATATTATACCACGTCACCCGGTATCCGCACATATGTTCTTTTTCAACAGTAAATGACCTATTTCTATACTACTCGACACCTTCTACGACCACTCGATGACTTGACCTGGTCCATAACGCGGATTCAGGTAGGCTTCCAACGGACAGTCCAACAACCGTACAATGATCCCCCGACGACTTTCAAGCGGCTGTACTTGCATAAGTAGACCGTCTACCCGAACCTCTGCAAACTCCTCAGCCTCTTTCCACATCCCTTGCCATACCATTTCCATTGGCATTACAGTATATAGTGTCATTGTGGTAGCTCCCCGCTAGGCTCCCCTGACAGTGTCTCTGTAGGAGTTCCTGTGGCACTAGGAGAAAAAGGAGCATACGGAGCCTGCTGTTGAATCCCAGCGATCCCGTTTTGCTGACGCCGCGTTTCAATAATGGTGTTCAGCTGTTTTAAAGCCTCTCCGATGCCTCCAACCGCGTCCATCAATCCATACTTCACTGCATCAGCTCCTCCAACCGCTGTACCAATATCGCGGTTTAACTCACCGGTTTTAAACATTAATTCCTTAAACTGCTCTTCTGTAATACGAGAATGAGAAACGACGAAGCGTACAACACGTTCCTGCATTTTTTCCATGTATTCAAAAGTTTGTGGTACTCCAATGACCAGACCGCTCATACGAATGGGATGAATGGTCATCGTCGCACTCTCCGCAATGTAGGAATAAGTGGAAGACACAGCAATAGGCACACCGATGCTATGCCCCCCACCTATGACAATGGTCACCGTTGGTTTACTCATCGATGCGATCATTTCAGCAATAGCCAGTCCTGCCTCTACATCACCACCAACTGTATTCAGCAAAATCATTAATCCTTCGATACGAGGATTTTGTTCTGCCGCTACCAACTGGGGAATAATGTGCTCATATTTTGTCGTTTTGTTTTGAGGCGGCAAAATGAGATGCCCTTCAATTTGACCGATAATCGTCATGCAAAAAATATTGGACTCGCCTCCAGGCATGGAGGTTTGACCCAGTTGCTGCAAAGCCTCCATAGCAGGTAAAGCGGGTCTTTGCCCAATTTCTGGTTGATCTGGCGCTTCGGTTTCCTCATTGCCAGATGTTAGATTGCTGTATTGTTCCATATGGGTGATCTTCCTTTCGCTTTACGCATCTATATGACCCGTATTCACCCTATAGTATGGGATTGAAATGGAATATTTTATACCCACCCCCATGCCTTTCCTCGTCCTGAAAAATCAAAAAAGCCTCTCCTCCCGCGGAAACCGTCCAATATTTCCTGCGGGAAGAGAGGCGACTGTGTGCCTGTGACTTAAGTTTTTAATTCAGGTTTTTGAACAAATTTCAATTGAATCACACTTCCATTATAATTGGCAGGATCATCGGTCTCCGACGAGTTTGCTCATACAAGAAGCGACCTAGTGCATCCTTGACATTTGTCTTGAGGGAAGCCCATTCATTTACATTTTCACTCATGAGCTTATGCAGTGTACTTGAGACAATACGATTCGCTTCATCCAGCAAACCTTCCGATTCACGGACATATACGAAACCTCGGGAAATGATATCTGGTCCCGATTTAATCGTTCCGTCTTGCTTGCTCAGCGTAACAACAACTACCAAAATACCGTCCTGTGACAGCAATTTGCGGTCGCGCAATACGATATTTCCTACATCCCCTACGCCTAGTCCATCGATAAGTACGTTACCTGCTGTAACTTTACCAGCTCTGCGTGCTCCACCATTCTGAATTTCAATGACTTCACCGATATCCGTGATAAAGATATTTTCAGGCTCAATACCTACGCCTTCAGCAAGAAGAGCGTGACGACGTTGCATTCTGAACTCACCATGAATTGGCAAGAAGAACTTTGGTTTCATCAGATTCAGCATCAGCTTGAGTTCTTCCTGGCTTCCGTGTCCAGAAACGTGGATACCTGGATTAGCTGCGCTGTAATATACATTGGCACCCAGACGGAACAGCTCATCAATTGTGCGTCCAACGTATTTTTCATTACCTGGTACTGGAGTAGCTGCGATGATGACTGAATCCCCTGGAAGAATGTCAACCTTTCGATGTGTGGAACGAGCCATTCTTGTCAAAGCTGACATCGGTTCACCCTGACTGCCTGTGCAGAGAATAACTACACGATCCGCTGACATTTTGCCAACTTCTTCAGGTTCAATCAGCATTCCATCTGGAATTTCCAAATAGCCCAAGTCTGAAGCAATACCTACGACATTAACCATGCTTCGACCAATAACTGTTACTTTACGTCCCGTTGCTTCAGCAGCATTAATTACCTGTTGAATACGATGTACGTTAGAAGCAAAAGTGGCTACGACCACACGCTGTCTTGACTTCCGGAAAATGTCTTCCAGGACAATACCAACGCTCTTTTCCGAAGGTGTAAAGCCCGGTTTTTCGGCATTCGTACTGTCTGACAAAAGAGCCAGTACGCCACGTGTGCCAATTTCAGCCATACGCTGCAAATCTGCATATTGTCCGTTCACCGGAGTATGGTCAAATTTGAAGTCACCTGTATGAACAACAGCGCCTTCAGGAGTATCAATACATACACCGACAGAATCTGGAATACTATGGTTGGTTCTGAAGAATGTTGCTTTCAGTGTGGAACCCAGCTTGATTTCAGAATCAGCATTGATCAAAATACGTTTGGTTTCACCAAGCAGATTCGCTTCCTTCAGCTTGTTTTCCACCAATCCCAGCGTCAATTTGGTACCATATACTGGTACATTCAAATGTTTCAACACGTAAGGCAAACCGCCGATATGGTCCTCATGACCATGAGTCAGCACAATGCCTCTTACTTTGTCGCGGTTCTCTGTAAGGTAGGAAATATCAGGAATAACGATATCAATGCCCAGCATGTCCTCTTCCGGGAATTTCAAACCGGAATCCACCACGACAATGTCATTGCCGTATTGAACGACATACATATTTTTCCCGATTTCACCGACGCCGCCCAAAGCGAAAATCATCAATTTATCGTTGTTTGTTTTTTTAGACAAATGAATCTAAACCTCCTATGGTAGTTGGACGTCGTACCTTGATTTGTTTATTTAATTTTCAAAAAAATACCGCACCCAGTCACTTGACCCCATTATACATGATTAAAATACGAAAAAACAAGTCATCCTGTTCGTTACGCTAGGTTTCCCATTGCCGTCTGAAACCATTAGTATCCGTCATTTTGTCTACATACATGGTTAAAAGCACAGCAAAAAGGGCGTCCTATAAGAACGCCCTTCACGCTGGGAACCTTGTCAGACAATAAACCCTATAGGTTTTGTACCTACCGACTGCCCTTAACAAGGATACTCCTTAGTATTAATTAACATCTTACATTCCTATTTCCCTTTACCGGGTAAATAATTTCTTAATAAATTCCGCTTCATCCTCAGTTGGAGGAATGAGCGGCAACCGAACCGACCCTACCTTAACCCCCCGTAATTCCAATGCATATTTTACTGCCACCGGATTAGGCAGAGGATGAGGACAGCCAAACAAGCCCTTGAAAATAGGGAACAACTGCTGATGCAACTTTGCTGCCTCCTGCGAGTGTCCTCCTACAAGTGAATCGATCATCTGCTTCATTTCAGCACCTACCACATGACTCGCTACGCTGATAATACCATAAGCACCTACAGCCATAGCAGGCAACCCAGAAGCATCATCCCCGGAATAAACCAGAAAACCTTCTGGCGCTGCCGCTGCAATCTGTGTGACCTGCGCAAGTGATGCACATTCTTTAGTTCCCACAATATTCGGAATTTGTGCAAGGCGCAGTGTTGTTTCAGCTGTTAGACTCGCTCCAGTACGACTTGGAACATTATACAGTATAGCTGGGAGGGATGTGGAGTTCGCAATACTTTCGAAATGCTGATACATCCCTTCCTGATTCGGTTTATTATAATATGGCACTACCAGTAGAACACCATCTGCTCCTGCCTGCTCCGCGGCACGGGTTAGATGAATGGAGTGACGCGTATTGTTGCTTCCAGTCCCGGCAATAATTTTACATCGTCCAGCTGCTTTTTCTACAACAAATGCAAACAACTTGATTTTTTCATCATCGCTCAGGGTAGGAGACTCCCCTGTTGTTCCAGATACAACAAGTGACTCTGAGTGCTGTTCTTCTATTAAGTAATCAATCAACGAGGACAATGCAGTCCAGTCAATCTCTCCTTGCTTATCAAAAGGTGTCACCATTGCGGTAATCAATCTGCCGAAGTTCACCATGCTGCCTCCTTTTTGCAAGTCCGAGCACGGACAATGCGCCTATTGATGGAGTTCAAATTTATTATGCAATGCGCGTACAGCCTGCACCATATCTTCTTTTTTAACAAGTACCCAGATCGTCGTGTTGGAATCTGCGGATTGAAGGATCTGTACGTCTGATTCTGCCAATGCCTCCACAATCGTCGCCATAATGCCTGGTACCCCGTTGATACCACCGCCTATGACAGAAACTTTAGCACACCCGGCCAGTATCTTAGGTTCTAGACCCAAACCGTTCAATACTTCAACCGCTTTGCTTCCATCATGATCGAACACAGTATAAACTGCCCCCGATGGCGTTACGTTAATAAAGTCAACGCTAATTCCATGTTCAGCCATAGATTTGAATACTTGTAATTGCAAGTGCTCCAAACCCGGCTTTAATTCAACATTAATCTGAGTGACATTGCCGACATACGCAATACCGGTCACGAAACGGTCTACAATGTCTGCCTGCACGTCTTTAAAGCCTTCCGGGTGGGTAACTAACGTACCTTCTCCTTCGGAGAAGGTAGAGCGAACACGGACCGGGATATTAGCCTGCATGGCGATTTCAACAGCACGAGGATGGATAACCTTTGCTCCCTGATGAGCCATATTACAAATTTCCGTATAGCTAACATGTGTAAGTGGCTTTGCGTTTTCCACAATGCGCGGATCGGCAGTCAATATACCATTTACATCCGTATAAATATCAACCATATCCGCATGTAGAGCAGCACCCAGAGCAGTAGCTGACGTATCGCTGCCTCCCCGACCCAAGGTAGTCATATCACCGTCTGCTGTTTGTCCCTGAAAACCTGTCACAATGACAACTCTGCCTTGGTTCAACTCTTCAACAACACGGTCTGGCTTTATATCCAAAATACGAGCATTGCCGTATTGATCATCCGTAATAAAGCCCGCCTGTGCCCCAGTTAGCACCGTAGCAGGAATACCTTCCTTCTCTATCAGGCTGCATAATGTAGCAGCAGAAATGATTTCACCACAGCACAGCAGTAAATCCCGTTCGCGCTTCGGAAGACTGTCGCCGTTAGACGCCGCCCAATCCAGTAGCGTGTCGGTGGCATAAGGCTCTCCTTTTCTCCCCATGGCCGACACAACAACAACCAATTGAAGATTTTGTTCCAGCTCCCGCTTCACATGTGCCAGCACAAGTTGACGTGCTTCAGGTGTGGACAGCGAGGTTCCCCCAAATTTCTGCACCAAAATACCCATTATTCTTCCCCCATATCGGAACGTTACTCCGCGTTTGCAGCAATAATTTCCGCGATTTGCACCGCGTTCCATGCTGCTCCTTTGAGCAGGTTGTCGGATACGACCCACAAATTCAATCCACGGCTATTGCCCAAATCACGGCGTACACGCCCCACAAATACGTCAGGTTTTCCTGCAGCATCAGATGCCAGTGGATAAAGCTGAGCAGCAGGATCGTCCACCAGCGTTACTCCCGGTGCCGAAGCCAGCAGATTGCGGATTTCTCCTAAATCATAATCTTTTTTAAGTTCTACATATACAGATTCCGAGTGACCGTATACAACAGGAATACGCACACACGTTGCTGTTACGTCCACAGATTCGTCACCCAGTATTTTTTTCGTTTCACGTACCATTTTCATTTCTTCCAGTGTATAACCATTGTCCTGGAATTTATCGATTTGCGGGATAGCATTAAAAGCAATCTGATGCTTTACTGGCAACGAGCCTACTGGCAACAGATCAGGCTGAACTTCATCACCGTTCAGAATCGCTGCGCTTTGACGATTCAATTCATCAATAGCTCGGCTTCCAGCGCCGGAAACGGCCTGGTATGTGGATACAATGATACGAGAAATGCCATACTGATCATATAATGGTTTCAAAGCAGCTACCATCTGAATGGTGGAGCAGTTCGGGTTCGCAATAATTCCTTGATGCTCGGCAATTTTGTCGCTGTTCACCTCAGGCACTACAAGAGGAGCTGTCGGATCCATTCGGAATGCGTTGGTGTTGTCAATGCAAACTGCCCCATGACGAACAGCATGCGGCGCCAATTCCTTACTTACGTCTCCACCTGCACTAAACAAAGCAATGTCGATTCCTTCAAAGCTGTCGGGGGTAGCAATCTCTACTGGAATTTGCTGACCTTTAAAGCTAATTAACGTGCCGGCAGAACGAGGCGAAGAAAGAAATTTGATTTTGTCCACAGGAAAATCCCGTTTTTCCAGCAGATTTACGATCTGTTCTCCTACAGCGCCTGTCGCTCCAACGACAGCTACATTAAACTTTCTATTGCTCATCTGGTGTATCTCCCCTTCTCGACTAAAAAACCATTTTTTATTCTGAAAGCATCCACCGCCAACAAGAAATTAGACCCGATACATATCGAATCATCTTCTAGGCGAGGGATGCTCAGCAGTTAACTATAATACTTCATGGGGTCTTGCGTTCCACAATCATCGGCTGAAGCTGTTTGCCCTGCAATGCTTCATAAGCAGCCTCCGGAATCAACTCCATGTTAGCTACAAGCGAGTTCGGCTTTTTAACTGGATTGTCCTGTCCGAACGGCACAAAAAAGATATTTTTGGCTACGAGTAATTTGGCGATATTGGCAGCATTTAGACCCAGTCCATCATTAGTAGATATAGCTAAAAGAAGTGGACGACCGTTGCGCAATTGCGCCTTGGCAGCCATCAAAACTGGACTGTCTGTCATTGCATTCGCTAACTTACTCATCGAATTCCCCGTCAAAGGTGCAATCACCAGCACATCGAGTATTTGGGAGGGACCCAGTGGCTCAGCCTCCACAATTGTAGAAATGATATCATTCCCTGTTATATCTTTCAACTGTTTTTGCCAACTTTGCGAAGTACCAAAGCGCGTATCCGTTGTTAGTACTGTATTGGATATAATAGGAACGACCTTCGCACCCTCATCAACAAAGCGCTGTATAACAGGCATTACCTCTTCAAATGTGCAATGTGAGCCTGTAATTGCATACCCTACTGTTTTCCCTTGCCAACTCATTGTGCATCCCCCCGATCAGGATTATCTTCCATTAACAACTGCACCAGCGTATTCGCTATAATGGCACCAGCAGTTTTGGGAGCAACAATACCGGGAAGACCAGGGGCAAGCATAGCCTTGATTCCACGCTTTTCCGCATAACGGAAATCGCATCCGCCCGGGGCGGAAGCAAGATCTATAATCACGGTGCTCAATGGCAATTTAGACAGGATTTGCGCTGTGATAATCATAGAGGGTATCGTATTAAAAATCAAGTCAACTCCCTTTGTCTCATGCGACAAATCCCTTGTCATAAAAGGCTTCCAACCCATTTCCACGGCTCTTGCTGCATCCTCTGCCCGCCGTACTCCAACCTTCACTCTGGCTCCCAACCCCTGTAGTGCCCTTGCCATGGTAAATCCAGTCCGTCCCATGCCTAGAACCATACAATCTGCACCGTGAATCGTAAAATCAGTATGCTGAATGGCCATCATCAGTGCGCCTTCGGCCGTAGGTATAGAGTTGTATATGGCCACATCATCTCTCTCCAGCAGCTCTACCAGCTTTAACTCATGTCTGGTACAAATTTCTTTTAAGTACGTCCGCGCCATCCCTGTATATACAACGCAATGCGGTGGAAGAGCAGCAGCATGTTCATTCAGAAACTGGAGCTTCTGTGCTCCGAAAAGTGCATTTACGTTGCCTTCCTCATCGCATCCCACCACCGGCAAAATCAGTGCGTCTGACGATTCCAGCAGCTTGACAGACATTGGTTCTAGTGTCACTCCTTTGAGTGGTACTTCAAGCTTGTCAAAACCGACCACACTGACGGTAGCATCCATGTCCACACATTTGCGGATTACCTCAAGCTGCCTCGCATCGCCACCCAAAACAACGACGCGTATTCCTGTTAGCATCCGGATCACTCCTTTCCGAGACACGATATGCTTTTAGTCTATGCGAGTGCCCGGAGAGGGGTGAAAAAACACAAAAAAAAGCCGCCCCTTGATGAGGCGACCTTTATATGCATACTTACTCTTAAGCAAGAAATTTGAAGATTTTACAAAATAGACATTCGTACATCGCAAACCAACCATAACCTCAGCGTCCTGTATGGCCAAAGCCTCCAGCACCACGCACTGTTTCAGATAATTGGTCTACTTGTTTCAGCTCTACCTCAGGTACAACCTGAAATACCATTTGTGCAATTCGCTCATTGCGCGTAATCGTGAACGATTCCTCGCCCAAATTAATAAGAAGTACCTTAATCTCCCCACGATAATCCGCATCAATCGTTCCCGGTGTATTGAGACAAGTAATACCATGCTTAAGAGCCAGTCCACTTCGCGGACGGATCTGTGCCTCCAATCCCGCTGGCATAGCTATTGCAAATCCAGTTGGAACGAGGCAACGTTTGCCGGGTTCCAGTACCAGATTTTCCTGTACTGCTGCATACAAGTCAAACCCTGATGCAAGCTCTGACATTTTGCGGGGCAGCTCAATATCTTCATTGCCCGCGAGTCTGTTAATTTCCACGTAAGTTAACAAAATAGTCCCTCCTCATATCCTTTACCGCTGAATCACTCGCTCCCACCATCGACAGGGCAAACGGCTCCGAGAACATCCGATCCAGCACTTTATTCACATCATTTGCGGTCACTTGCTCGATATGCTCGATCATTTGATCCAACGTATAATGCTGACCGAGCATTAATTCATTTTTTCCAAGCCGATTCATCCGGCTACCTGTACTTTCAAGGCTTAAAATCAAACTTCCTTTTAATTGTTCCTTACCTTTACGAAGCTCATTAGCGTCCAAACCGTTGACAGCCACATCTCGTAAAAGCTCCAGCGTCAAATCCAGCACGTCCTTTGTTTGCTTAGGAGCCGTACCTGCATAGATCGTGAACAACCCACTGTCCGCATGGGAGCTATGATAGGAATAAACCGAATAAGCCAGTCCACGCTTTTCCCGAATTTCTTGAAACAAACGTGAACTCATGCCGCCGCCGATCGCGTTATTCAGCAAAACCATAGCATACTGGAGCTCGTCACCCGCTGCAAATCCAGGCAGGGATAAACAAATATGATTTTGCTCCGTTGCTTTCTCATGATACAACAGCTCACCGTTAAACACAGGTACTGTCAGCGGCGAAACGGTTCCATGATTATCAAAATGTCCAAAATGTCGCTCCAACAATTCTACCAAGCGATCGTCAACATTACCAGCCACACTGATAACTGTATTGTCGATTGTATAATGCTCCTTCATATAATGACTGAGGTGTGAGCTATCCATAGCAAGCAGGTGATCTTCGGTTCCGAGAATCGGATAAGCCAGTGGATGTTCACCATAGGCCGCGCGAGATACAAGATCGTGCACCATATCATCCGGTGTATCCTCGTACATGGAGATTTCCTCCAAAATCACATTCTTCTCTTTTGCCAATTCTTCCTGATCTAGTTTGGAATTAAAAAACATATCAGACAGCACATCAACTGCGATCGGTAGATGCTCATCCAATACTTTGGCATAATAGCATGTATATTCCTTCGAAGTGAAAGCATTAACATTTCCTCCGATGGCATCGAATTGCTCAGCGATTTCCTTAGCGTTAAAACGCTCTGTTCCTTTGAAAAGCATGTGTTCGATAAAATGAGAAATACCGCTATTGTCCGGCGTTTCATTCCGGGAGCCAGTTTTAACCCAGATACCGAAAGAAACTGAACGTACGGTTGGAATTTTTTCAATGACCACTCTTAGGCCGTTTTTAAGTTGAATTCTTTCCACGATTGGCCCTCCTAAACTGAATTGCATACTTAGCCATAATGTTCAATCCTAACAGAAAAAAGACGTTCACTCAACCGGAGCAGGTAGTTGCCGATCAGGGGAAAGTGTCTGACTGACAGTTCCGAGCACAAGTCCCTTACTACGAATAGCATGAATCATGCCTTTGAGAGCAGCCGATGAGGAATCTGTTGGGTGCATCAATATCAGGGAGCCTGATTCAACCTTACTACTGATTTTGTTAATCACAGATTCCGGTGACGGATGTCTCCAATCTACAGTGTCCAATGTCCACAACACTGTTTTGAGCCCATGTTCTGCTGCTATATCCACCGTTTGCTGATTAAAATCACCCGATGGAGGGGCAAACCAGTTATTTTTGATACCCAAAGTTTCTTGAAGAAGCACTTGAGTCTTTTCAATTTCTTGTGTGGCTCTGGCCCGACTCAGACGGCTCATATTTGGATGAGAGTATGCATGGTTCGAAAGCTCATGCCCTCTTTTTTGAATCTCCTTGGCGAGATCAGGATTTTTTTTCAACCAACTTCCATCAAGAAAAAATGTAGCCTTGACCTGTTCCTGATCCAGCGTGTTCAGTATCGGCAGGATAAATTCATTCCCCCATGCTACATTGATCATGAAAGATACCATCGGCTTTTCGGGATTCCCCCTGTAAATTGGAACATTACCAAGCTGATTTAAATGTATTTTAGGTGCCAATTGCCGATAAACATATTGAATGGGTCGATCCGGAGATGCAATTGCTTTGCGATAGGTAGCATCCAAATCCACCTCCAGTCCGTTATAGCCTGGAATAGCCTTCCATACCCTGTCGATCTTGGCATCAACTGGTTCCCGCCGCTGACGTGCTGCTTCTGTTCTTAGTCGCTGCATAAGCGCATTGTCGGGCAAAGCTGCTATCGCCATCGTGGTTACAGTCTCTGGCTCTTTAACCCCTGTAACGTCTCCATTGCGTAATTGACTAGCGTAGTCACGAACCCCACTAAACTGCCCGATTACGAGTGTGATGGCTAAACTGGCTACCACCCACACTGCTCGTTTTGCCCTACTCATAATTCCTTCATCCCCCCGCCCGTTTGTCCACATTGTATGCGGCGAGGACAAGAACTATGACGTAGCAAGCTCTAGAAGCTCACTTGGGGTAGCTTGTGCATATGTATGAAAAAAGAGCCAGAAACGTAGCTCTGCCTCTTTCCAAAAGCTTAAACAATGCTATTCAAATCCCTTGTACTGTTAATACGAAAAAGCTACTCCTGCCTTTCTAGTCTGCTACATGCAGATACCTAGGATTTTGCAGGTGCTTCTGCGGTCAGAACAGCCTTACGAGAGAGATTGACACGACCTTGTTGATCAATTTCGGTTACTTTCACCGTAATTGTATCCCCAATAGCAATTACATCTTCAACTTTGGCTACACGCTCAGTAGACAGTTGAGAAATATGAACCAGACCATCCTTGCCCGGTAAAATTTCAACAAATGCACCGAATTTCTCAATCCGTTTTACTGTACCGATGTAAATCTCACCGACCACGACTTCCTTTACGATACCCTCAATAATGGAACGTGCTTTTTCATTCATCTCTTGATTTGTGGAAGCGATGAACACACGACCATCTTGTTCAATATCGATTTTCACGCCGGTTTCTTCGATGATTTTGTTGATGATTTTACCACCAGCCCCAATAACATCACGGATTTTGTCCGGGTTAATGTGCATCGTCATAATTTTTGGAGCATACGGAGACAACTGCTCACGCGGCTTCTGGATCGCTTCCATCATTTTGCTAAGAATGAACAAACGTCCTTCTTTAGCTTGCTTGAGCGCATCCTGTAAAATCTGGCGGTCAATACCGTTAATTTTAATATCCATTTGAATGGCAGTTACGCCTTCCGCGGTACCAGCAACTTTAAAGTCCATATCGCCCAGGTGGTCTTCCATACCTTGGATATCAGTCAATACGGAAACATGGTCTCCATCCTTGATCAATCCCATGGCTACACCTGCAACCGGAGCTTTAATCGGTACACCTGCATCCATCATAGCCAGTGTACTTGCACAAATACTGGCTTGTGAAGTCGAACCATTCGATTCCAGTACCTCGGAAACCAGACGGATGGTGTATGGAAATTCAGTTTCGGAAGGAATTACTTTGGAAAGCGCACGTTCACCAAGAGCACCATGTCCGATTTCACGACGACCTGGCGCACGCAAAGGACGAGCCTCACCTACGCTGAATGGCGGGAAATTGTAATGATGCATGAAGCGTTTTGTTTCTTCCAGATCAATACCGTCCAAAATTTGTACATCACCCAATGCACCAAGTGTACAAATGCTAAGTGCTTGCGTTTGACCGCGTGTAAATAAGCCCGAACCATGAGTACGCGGCAAAATGCTAGTATCGCTTTCAATCGGACGAATTTCGTCAAGCTTACGACCATCAGGACGCACTTTATCATGCGTGATCAGACGACGTACTTCTTCCTTAACGATATCATAGAGAACTTCGCTCACGTCGCTCAAAAGCTCAGGTGTCTCTATGTATTGTGCTTCAAAATGGGCAACTGTCTCTTCGTTGACTGCATCAATTGCCTCTTGACGGGCATGTTTTTCTGCAATTTTAACAGCTTGCATTAAACGTTCAGCTGCATAAGCACGTACTTCACTGTTCACTTTTTCATCAACAGCATGCAGTTTAACCTGCATTTTCTCTTTACCTGCTACTTGCACCAATTGTTCAATAACTGCCACAATGTTCTTAATCTCATCATGACCGAACATAATAGCTTCCAGCATAACTTCCTCTGGAATCTCATTGCCTTCGGCTTCTACCATCATGATGGCATCTTTCGTTCCGGCTACAACCAGGTACAGATCGCTTGCATTCTGCTGTGCAATATCCGGGTTAATCACAAATTGCCCGTCTATACGTCCTACAGCGACTCCACCGATTGGCCCATTAAAAGGCACATCCGAAATGCTAAGTGCTGCCGAGGTTCCGATCATTGCTGCAATTTCAGGTTCGCAATCCTGATCGACACTCATAACCAGATTCAACACCTGTACATCATTCCGGAAACCTTCCGGGAACAATGGGCGAATTGGACGGTCTGTCAAACGGCTGGACAAAATCGCCTTTTGACTCGGACGTCCTTCACGTTTAATAAATCCGCCAGGAATTTTCCCCACAGCATACAATCTTTCCTCATAGTTTACGGTCAGTGGAAAAAAGTCCAAATCTTTCGGTTCACGGGAAGCGGTCACGGTACAAAGCACAACTGTTTCTCCGTAGCTCACTTTAACTGCCGCATTGGCTTGTTTCGCAAGACGTCCTGTTTCCAACACCAGCTTTCTTCCGCCGAGCTGCATTTCTACGCGTTGCTCCATGGTATCCCTCCATTTCATTTCATTGTAAAAGTTCTATACATATCCAGTATTTCCTGCGCAGGTCTTATTCATAAGAAGCTAGCAGACAAATCAGGATATGTAATTCAAAAAAAGATTCCTCATTTCAAAAAAGAACCCGGCTGCTGTCCGCCGTCGCCTTAGCAGGGACAAGCGGTGAACAACCAGGCTTCTTTTCTCATTACATGTCTGAAAATTAACGACGCAGTCCGAGACGCTCGATCAACGCACTGTAACGTTTAACATCAGTCTTCTTCAGGTAAGCCAAAAGTTTACGACGCTGACCGACCATTTTCAACAACCCGCGGCGGGAGTGATGGTCTTTCTTGTGCGAACGAAAGTGACTTTGCAAGTTGACGATGTTTTCAGTAAGGATAGCGATTTGTACCTCTGGTGATCCTGTATCGGATTCATGAGTTTTGTACTCCTCGATCAATTGCTGTTTACGCTCTTGAGTCAATGCCATCCTGTTCACCTCCTTCATTATAATCGCCATTAGCCTCGTAGCCGCCGGTGAAAGCGGACAACCAAGCTAAGGTTCATCGTTGTTTACACAACATAAGTCAGTATAACACAGCGCCTGTCTTATGTAAATAAATTAGCTTAACAGCTTTTTAGCCGTTTGTGCGTCATTGCCAATTTGGTTGATCAGCTCATCCACCGAAGAAAATTTGCGTTCAGGGCGGATGTAGTGGTGAAGCTCCACAAGCACAGACTCTCCATAAATTTGCTGATTAAAATCAAATAAATGTACCTCAAACGACGGATTCAGCACACCTTCATGAAAAGTAGGCTTAACCCCTACATTCATTACACCGTTTATCCAATGATCGCCTATGAGTGCCCGTACAGCGTATACACCCTTGGTCGGAATCACGTAAGTATCATCCAGTTTGAGATTAGCGGTCGGAAAACCGATCGTACGTCCGCGCTTCTCCCCATCCATTACAGTACCCTGGATACGATAAGGACGTCCCAACCAGCGAGAGGCATGTGCTAGATCCCCAGTCTGTAAAGCACGGCGAATGCCAGAGCTGCTCACCTTGTCCCCATCCAGTTCGAACGGTGATACGGTGTGCACCGACATCAGCTCTCCTCCCAGCTTCCGAAGTGTATCCTCATCCCCCGCTCCCCGGTGGCCAAACCGAAAATCAAAGCCTACTACCGCTGTTCGAATGTGCAACGGAAGCAGCACGTCGCTCATAAACGCCTCAGGGCTGACCTTGGAAAATTCTTCGTTAAAACTCAAAATATAAAGTACGTCCACACCCATATCAGCCAGAATAGTCTGCTTGTCCGCAAGCGGTGTTAAATAACCTTCATAATCGCCTTTTTTCATGACTTCCTTCGGGTGAGGATGAAATGTCATGACAGATACCGGCACCTGCTGTTCACGAGCCAGCGCAACGGCCTTACGTATCACGCTTGCGTGTCCCAGATGAAGACCATCAAACTGACCGATCGCCGTGACCTGTGGACGTCCCCATTGCTGCAAAAGCTCATCACTCAATGGATAAGATAACGATACGGTAATCATTATTAATTCACCTGCATTTCACATCATTTGACTAACTTCGTCAAAATTATAGCACAATTCAAGGTAAAAAAACTTTAATGGGAGCGATCGCGTCTGATTCATCCCGACCATATATACCTAAAAACGTTTTATCCTCTTTATACAAACGGAAGGGCTGATTGTCCGTCACAGGTGGTGAAATCATATTCAGCGACAGGCGTTGGCCTTGCAGAGCCGCAGTTACCTTGGCTTCAGCCACTATATGCTCAGGCATATAGTCAATCGCCTGATCTGTTGTAATAAGTCGCTCTCCAAGACTGCCATCCGCAACGAAACGCTCTATTTCTTCGAAAGTCAGACAACGTTCCGCAGGAATTCCCGCAGACATGGTTCGCTCCAGCTTGACCATCGTGGAAGGATATCCTAATTCACGGCCAATATCAACACATAGTGTACGGATATAAGTACCTTTGGAGCATAAGGCACGAAAAGAAATATCCACATACGCCCCCGTCTCCGCGAATCCCGTCATTTCCAACTCGTAAATACTCACTTCACGACTTTTGCGCTCCACGGTTTTGCCTTCTCGAGCCAGTTCATATAGACGTTTGCCGTCCACTTTTAGCGCGGAGTACATTGGAGGTACTTGGGAAATCGTACCAACAAAACGCTTCAGAACCGCTTTGACTTCCACTTCCGTCACCTCTACGGGACGTTCACTCTCTTCCGTGATTTTCCCAGTCAGGTCTTCGGTATCCGTGGCAATTCCTAATCGCAGTGTAGCCCGATATTCCTTGGGCCGCTCCTGCATGTATTCCACCACACGGGTAGCACGTCCCAGACACAAGGGCAAAACACCGGTTACCTGCGGATCAAGCGTTCCAGTGTGTCCGATTCTCTTCATACCTAATAAACGGCGAGCCTTGGCCACCACATCATGAGAGGTAAATCCAGCAGGTTTATAGACAGGTAGAATGCCTTCCCAAGTTGCCTGTTCCTTTTTTATTGGGTTCATAGCTCAGATTTCACCCGCCCTACAACTGTCTCAATGATATCTCCCAGCTTACCCTCTAGCCGGCAGCCAGCTGCACGTACATGTCCACCGCCCCCAAATGATTGAGCCAGCGCAGCTACATCAACATTCCCTGCCGATCTCAAGCTGGCCTTGACCGCTTGATCATTAATAACCTTAAAGAAAATGCCTACTTCAACTCCACGAATATTTCTTGGATAATTCACGATGCCTTCCAAGTCCTCATTTACAGCACCACAATCCGTCATGTCGTCAGGGGTTACTACGACCCAAGCGACTTTCCCATCCTCCGACATCGTGAGCGTTTGCAATGCTTTTGTTAACACCTTCATTTGTGGAAAGGTCATTTCCTCGAGCAATTTCTCGGATAAAGATGGACCATCTACACCGTAAGCAAGTAGCTGTGACACAGTAGACATCACTTTCGGTGAAGTGTTGGAGTAACGGAAACCTCCTGTATCCGTTAGCAACCCTGTATATAAAGCCGTAGCTATTTCGACATCCCAGGTTACTGCAAACTCTTTCAGTAGGTCAAAAAGAATTTCTGCTGTTGCCGCAGCATCCGGCTTAATCACATTAACTGTACCGTAAGCATCATTGGTTGGATGATGATCAATATTCAGGATAATGGCATCTTCCGAAAAAAATTGCTCTGTCAAACCAACACGACGGTAATCCGCACAATCTACACAAATGATCCGGTTGTATTTCCGTTCTGGCGGTTGCTGGCTCATATCCATAATCTCATCGGCATGCCATAAAAAATCCATACGTTTGGGAATAGGCCCCTCATTCAGCATGGTAAATTTCTTCCCCAGACATGAGAGAAGCCAGCCCACCGTTACGGTGGAGCTGACTGCGTCTCCGTCCGGCTGTACATGCGATACGATCAGGTAATCATCATGCTCCAGAATAAATTCCTTCGCTTGTTGAAGCGCCTGTTCATAGGTATGCATTGCCTTCTCCTTTACATTCAGTTCATGGTTCCTTCAGACAAACTAAAAGTTTTATTTTTCATCCTTGTCGATATCACTCAGCAGTTTTTCAATTCGACTGCCGTAAGCAATAGATTCGTCAATTTTGAAAATCAACTCAGGGATATGGCGCAGCCGTATCCGTTTGCCGAGTTCAGAACGAAGATAACCGTTCGCTTTGTCCAATGCCTTCAGGGAAGAATTTTTCTGTTCTTCATCCCCGAGCACGCTCAAGTATATTTTCGCTTGGGACAAATCATTTGTAAGATCGACACCCGTTACGGTGATAAAACCGATGCGGGGGTCTTTTAATTCAGTTTGTATGAGTTGGCTTAGCTCCTTCTTGATCTGCTCGCCAACCCGACCTGTACGTATTTTAGCCATGGATGCTCACCTCTCTGCCGTTAGCGCTCCACTGTTTCCATGACGAACGCTTCAATAATGTCGAGTTCCTTAACATCATTATAGCCATCAAGGGTAATACCGCATTCGTAACCTTGGGCAACTTCTTTTGCGTCGTCCTTAAAGCGTTTCAGTGAGTCGATTTTACCTTCAAAAATGACGATGCCATCACGAATCAGACGTGCTTCTGCTGAACGGGTAATTTTACCGGATGTCACCATACAACCAGCGATCGTACCGACTTTAGTAACTTTGAATACGTTACGTACTTCAGCATGCCCAATCACATTTTCTTTATATTCAGGATCCAGCATGCCCTTCATGGCTTGCTCTATTTCTTCAATGACATTGTAAATGACACGGTGTAGACGAATGTCCACTTTTTCAGCTTCCGCTGTAGATTTCGCCTGGTTATCCGGACGAACATTAAAACCAATGACAATAGCATTGGAAGCTGCTGCCAAAATAATATCAGATTCGGTGATTGCTCCTGCACCACTGTGAAGAATTTTAACGCGCACACCTTCGACTTCAATTTTGTTCAAGGAACCTTTCAACGCTTCGACGGAACCTTGTACGTCACCTTTAATAATGACGTTCAGATCCTTCATTTCGCCATCCTTGATGTGTTGGAACAGGTCATCCAGTGTTACGCGTGTATTACTGCCCAGATCAGATTGGCGTTGTGTGATCGCACGTCTATCAGCAATAGCACGAGCTTTGCGCTCATCCTCAAACACCATGAATGGATCGCCAGCAAGTGGAACTTCTGTCAAACCAGTAATTTCAACTGGAGTGGAAGGACCCGCTTCCTTAAGACGACGACCTTTATCGTTCACCATGGCACGCACACGTCCGAAGCAGTTACCCGCTACGAAAGCATCGCCAACTTTCAGTGTACCGTTCTGAACGAGGATACGGGCTACAGAACCGCGGCCTTTATCCAGTTCTGCCTCAATGATAGTACCACGTGCCCGTTTGTTCGGGTTCGCTTTGTACTCGTTCACTTCAGCTACGAGCAGAATCATTTCGAGCAGGTCTTCCAGACCCATTCTTTGTTTCGCGGAAACGTTGACGAAAATCGTATCGCCGCCCCACTCTTCAGGTACCAATTCATATTCAGTGAGTTCTTGCTTCACTTTATCCGGGTTGGCATCCGGTTTGTCGATCTTGTTCACAGCTACGATAATTGGCAGACCTGCTGCCTTCGCATGGTTAATAGCTTCGACCGTCTGTGGCATAACACCGTCGTCAGCTGCAACCACGATAATCGTCATATCTGTCACTTGAGCACCACGCGCACGCATAGCGGTAAAGGCTTCGTGACCCGGTGTATCCAGGAAAGTGATTTTTTTGCTATTAATTTCAACTTGGTATGCACCAATATGCTGTGTAATACCGCCAGCTTCGCCACCGGTTACATTAGTCGAGCGAATGGCATCCAGCAAAGTTGTTTTACCATGATCGACGTGACCCATAATCGTTACAACTGGTGGACGTGTTCTCAGATCCGCAGGATCATCATTTTCTTCCACGGTTTCAAAACGATCTTCTTCGACCGGAATTTTCACTTCTACCTCGACGCCAAAGTCTCCGGCAAGCAAGAGGATGGTATCCATATCCAGTTCCTGGTTAATGGTCGCCATCGTTCCGAGCATAATCAGCTTTTTGATGACTTCTGACGCATCCTTATGAAGAAGCTTGGCTGTTTCGCCTACGGTCATCTCACCACGCACAATAATTTTCTTAGGCGTGTTGTCGATTTTCTCGCGACGTTCCTGTTGTTGACCTTTACCACGATTGTTAAATTTCCCGCCACGATTACTGCCACCGCGATTATTGCCTCCGCGACCACCGTTACCACCGCGTCCGCCGCCTTGACGGTTATCGTCAAAACGTCCTTGACCGGAACGGTTACCACTGTTGTTGGAGTTACTGCCTGTACGGTTGCCACCACTACGGTTAGCATTGTTGCTACCTGTGGAGGATGATGTTCTTACAGCCGTACCACCCTGACTACTTCCCTGAGGGCGTGAGTTAGTGCTTTGGTTACCTTGAGGACGCGAACCTGTGTTGCCACTAGGACGCTGTTGTCCTCCCTGTTGTTGACCATTACTACGGTTTTGTGTACTTTGCTGACCAGTGGGTCTGCTAGTACTTTGTTGACTGCGGTTTTGACCGCCCTGCTGACTGCTTTGCGCTTTAGGAGCGCTGCTTCGGTTACTGTTTTGGTTGTTGTTTGTCCTATTCATACTTACCTGCTTTTCCTGTTGATTTTTGGTTTGCTCAGTTGAATGATTACTATTCTGGCTTGAACCGGCCTGATTCGAGCTTACTTGCGCCGTACCTGCTCCGCCTTGCTTGGCCGCAGCATTGGATTTAATATTCTTAAAAAAACTTTCCACTTTACCTACGGCATCATGTTCCATGACGCTCATATGGTTGTTCACGGGAATATCCAGCCGTTTAAGAATGGTGATAATTTCTTTGCTGCTCATGTTCAACGATTTGGCGTATTCGTATACCCGCACTTTGTCTTTGCTTTCTTGTTTACTCAATATACTCCACCTCCGACATTATCCCCGCATGTTTCTTGATCAATTTCGCGAATCCTTGATCCGTCACAGCCAGCACAACCCGTTCAGGTTTGCCGATACTGCTTCCCAAGCTTTCCCGGTCAAATCCTATCAATAAGGGGATTTTGTACGTCCCGCATTTGTCGCGGAATTTCTTTTGAGTATTCATTGAAGCATCTTTCGCAAGAATGACCAGCTTGGCTTCTGAAGACCTGATCGCTTTAAAAACGATCTCATCACCTGTTAGCAGCTTGCCAGCTCTCATGGCAAGACCCAATCCAGACAGCGCCTTATTCATCCTGCACGCTGCCTTGTGCCGCCAGGAATTCTTCCTCGACGGCAGCAAAATCACGACTTAGCTGCTCATAAATATCAGGATGAACCGAGTGCTTCAATGCTCGATCCAGTGCCTTGCTCTTTTGAGCCAGCTTGAAGCAGGCGGCTTTGCCGCACAAGTAAGCGCCGCGTCCCGACTTTTTGCCAGTCAAGTCAATCAACACTTCGTCTTCAGGGGTTTTGACGACACGGATCAACTGCTTCTTTGGCATCATTTCATGACAGGCCACACATTTGCGCAAAGGTATCTTTCTCTGTTTCATGCATTAACCCCCCTACACTCCGCTTAATCTACAGAAACGGAATCCTGATGCATTTCATCGGTGGATGTTCTCGGTCTGCCGAGTTCTTCCTCCGCCTGTGTTTCACTCTTAATATCAATTTTCCAGCCCGTAAGCTTAGCAGCAAGACGAGCATTTTGCCCTTTGATACCAATAGCAAGAGAAAGCTGATAATCAGGCACAATAACACGCGCCATTTTCTCTTCTTCAAATACTTGCACTTCGAGCACCTTGGATGGGCTCAGCGCATTAGCCACGTATTCATCAACATTATCGGAATAACGTACAATGTCGATTTTTTCGCCACGCAGCTCATTTACAATAGTCTGTACACGTGTTCCTCTAGGACCCACACAAGAGCCAACCGGGTCAACCTCGGCGTTACGGGAATGAACCGCGATTTTAGAACGGAAGCCTGCTTCACGCGCTACGGAACGAATCTCTACAACACCATCAAAAATTTCAGGCACTTCGAGTTCGAACAAACGCTTAAGCAGACCCGGATGTGATCGGGACAGCATAATTTGCGGTCCTTTGGTTGTGTTTTCTACTTTGGTAATATAAGCCTTGATTCGATCCAGATGGCTAAATTTCTCATTAGGCATCAATTCACCTAACGGGAGAACCGCTTCCACCTTACCAAGATCAATATAAATGTTACGCGGGTCTTGGCGCTGTACAGTTCCTGTTACAATATCTTCTTCCTTGTCCACAAACTTGTTGTAGATCAGTCCCCGTTCCGCTTCGCGGATACGCTGGGTCACGACTTGCTTCGCAGTTTGTGCAGCAATCCGTCCAAAATCACGTGGTGTGACTTCGATTTCAGCGATATCTTCCAACTGAAAATGCGGGTTAATCTCACGGGCCGCAGGCAACGAAATCTCGGTGCGAGGATCCAATACCTCCTCAACGATCAGCTTGCGGGCATATACCTTAATGACTCCCGAGTTGCGGTTCATATCAACACGCACGTTTTGTGCGGTGTTGAAATTCCGTTTGTAACTGGAAATCAAGGCTGCTTCAATGGCCTCAAACAGCACATCCTTGCTGATCCCCTTTTCTCTTTCCAACTCGTTCATTGCTTCAATAAAATCCATACTCATGGATTACTGCTCCCCCTTTCAAATGATGCACCTGCGTACTGGTCGGCACACGAGGCAAAAAAACATGTAGTACATGTCAAACAGCAACAGTCAAATCTGAATTAAAATATGATCGCGAGCCTTGCACCAGCTACCTTGTCATAAGGTATGGCATGCTTCTTTTGTCCGCTTTGAACGGTGAGTTCCCCGTCTTCAAAAGAAAGCAAACGACCTTCGAATTCCTTCAGGCCGTTGATCGGCTCGTATGTAGTAACGAATACGTTTTTGCCTACCGCTTTAGTAACGTCCTCCGCTTTTTTCAGCGGTCTTTCGGCGCCTGGTGAAGACACTTCCAGAAAATATGCTGTAGAAACAGGGTCATTTTCATCCAACTTTTGACCCAGATATTCACTGATCATACTGCAGTCGTCCAGATCAATTCCTCCGTCTTTGTCCACAAAAACGCGAAGAAACCAATTGCTACCCTCTTTGACATACTCGACATCGACCAGTTCAAAACCATGCTCATCGAGGAAAGGTTGGGCCATTTCTTCTACTACTGATTTGATCTTTGGTGTGCTCAAAGATTATAACCTCCAAAAGTGAACTTTCCTGTGGTGAAAAAAAGACGCCCTATTACCATGGACAATGCTTCTCCATCACCGGCTTTTTCATTTTCATTTGATGTAATGTTCATTTCGGGCTCACTGCAAATAAACCGGCGTACCGGTTTCGTGCCCAAAAATAACCTTTTCACGTTGTAACTGTATATCAAACAGTAAAGAGTGGGTTTCCCCACTCTTTTAGCAACGGTTTTATCTCCATGATTACCAAAAAAATTATAACATAACCATAGTTATGTGACAAGTGCCAGAGCTTGACTACTGTGGTTCGGATTAAAACAGAGACAGCTGATTACTCTCTGGCAGACCTCGAAAGCAACCCATCTGGGACAGCATTTCGACAATGGTTTTACTAGCTTTCGATTTTTGTTGAAAATCCTCGACAGACAAAAATTCACCATGTTCACGGGAGGCTGCGATGTTACGTGCTGCATTGTCTCCAATTCCCTGAAGAGCTCCGAATGGCGGAATGAGTGAATCTCCATCCACCTTGAAGCGTGTAGCTTCAGAACGGTACAAATCAATGGATTTAAAACTAAACCCGCGAGCCGTCATTTCCAGAGCCATTTCCAGGATCGGAAGCATCCCTTTTTCTTTGGGCGGTGCCTGAAAGCCGAGTTGCTCGATTTCGACAATCTTCCGTGCGATTGCATCATATCCCTGACAGCACAGCTCAATATCAAAATCGGCTGCACGTACTGAAAAGTAAGTCGCATAATATTCAATCGGATGATACAGCTTAAAGTACGCTGTGCGCACTGCTGAAATAACGTAGGCTGCAGCATGCGCCTTCGGAAACATGTACTGGATTTTCAGACAGGAATCAATGTACCACTGTGGCACCTTGCATTTTTTCATTTCCTCAATCCATTCAGCACTAAGCCCCTTACCTTTACGTACGCTCTCCGTAATTTTAAAGGCCAGACCTGCGTCCATCCCTGCCTTGTAAATCAAAAATAGCATGATGTCATCACGGCAACCAATTACAGTCTTGATGTTACAGGTATTATTCTTAATCAGTTCCTGTGCGTTCCCCAACCATACGCCCGTGCCGTGAGACAGTCCGGATATTTGCAGTAAGTCAGCAAAAGAACTTGGCTGCGACTCTACTAGCATTTGGCGTACAAACTTCGTCCCCATTTCTGGTACACCATAGGTAGCTACAGGTGTGCGGATTTGCTGGGGTGTTACACCGAGCGCCTCCGTGGAGTTGAACATGCTCATCACCTTTGGATCATTCATTGGAATGGTCGTAGGATCGACACCAGTCAAATCCTGAAGCATCCTCATCATGGTCGGGTCATCATGACCCAGAATATCGAGTTTGAGTAAATTCGCATCAAAAGCGTGATAATCAAAATGCGTTGTTTTCCATTCCGAGCTTGTATCATCGGCGGGGTACTGTACCGGCGTAATATCTTCGACCTCAATATAATCGGGAACAACGACAATTCCGCCTGGATGTTGCCCGGTACTGCGTTTGACCCCTGTACAGCCCGAAGCCAGCCTGTTCAGCTCAGCCCCACGCCATTTTTTATGATGCGCCTCTTCATATTTCTTTGCAAAGCCAAAGGCTGTTTTCTCGGCAACTGTACCGATGGTTCCAGCACGGAATACACTTTTCTCACCAAACAGTACTTTCGTATAGTTATGTGCGACAGGTTGATATTCGCCAGAGAAGTTCAAGTCAATATCGGGAACTTTATCTCCCTTAAACCCAAGAAACGTTTCAAACGGAATATCCTGTCCCTCACCCTTCAGTTTGCCACCGCATTTGGGACAGTTCTTGTCCGGCAAGTCAAATCCGCTCGGCACACTACCGTCCAAAATCCATTCGCTATGTCTGCATTCAGGATTACCGCAAATATAATGTGCAGGCAGTGGATTAACCTCGGAAATACCGAGAAAGGTAGCGACCACAGAAGATCCAACAGAACCCCGTGAACCTACCAGATATCCATCCTTATTAGACTTTTTAACCAAACGCTCGGAAATGAGATAGTTGGCAGAGAAACCGTATTTAATAATCGGCTCTAGTTCTTTTTCAAGACGGGCTACAACCACTTCGGGCAATTCCTCACCATAGATGGATTTAGCTGTCTCGTAGCAAGTGTTGCGGATTTCCTCGTCCGCCCCATCCAGCAAAGGTGTGAACAGCTTGTCAGGGAACAGCTCCAGCTCCTCAAATCGATCCGCCAACTCACTGGTATTCTTCACAACGACTTCATAGGCTTTTTCCTCGCCCAAAAACTCGAATTCTGCCAGCATTTCGTCTGTGGTGCGTAAATGCGCATCTGGCTTACGAATATCTTTTAGCGGGCTAAATCCCGTAATGCCGTGTATCGTAATATCACGGTACAACTTATCGCGAGTTTCCAAATAGTGAACATTGCCTGTTGCAATTACGGGCTTATCAAGTCGCCGTCCAATTTCGCATACTTTGCGTATTGCCGTTTTCAGAGCATCAGGCCCGCTTACCAGTTGTTTTTCTACTAAATGCATATACATCGTCAAAGGTTGAATCTCCAACACATCATAAAACTGTGCAATTTCCTCGGCCTCTTCCTCGGACTTGTTCAACACAGCCTCGAAGAACTCTCCTTTTTCGCAACCAGAAATAATAAGCAATCCGTCTCTCATTTCTGACAATTTGGATTTAGGAATACAAGGCACACGCTTGAAATATTCGGTATGAGACATCGAAACCAGCTTGTACAGATTTTTTTTACCAATCGGATTGAGGGCATAAATACAGCAGTGAAAAGGACGAACGGTCGATAAATCCTTACCCACATAATCATTCAGACGATCGAGCATTTTTAAACCCTTAATTTGTTCCGCATCATTCAGCAAGCCATTCAGCACTTCAGTCAGTGCGACTGTATCGTCAATGGCTCGGTGATGGCTTTCTAGCGCCACTTTATATTTGGTCGTCAGCGTATTCAGACGGTGGTTTTTCATTGTTGGAAACAGTAAACGAGCCAGTTCTAGTGTATCCAGTACCGGATTGGTCATTTCAGGCAACCCCATATTTCGAAGGGTCGCCTGGATAAAGCCGACATCAAATCGCGCATTATGGGCAACCAATACAGCATCGCCAGCAAAAGCTACAAACTCCTTCATAACAGGTTCTACATCCGGCGCGTCCTTGACCATTTCATCGTTAATGTTGGTCAGTTGCTGGATATTGTATGGTATGCGCTCATGCGGATTAACAAAGGTAGCATAACGATCAACTTCTTTGCCATCATGCATTTTTACAGCCGCAATCTCAATGATTTTATTCTGTGTAACCGATAAACCGGTGGTTTCAATATCAAAAACGACATAAGTCGCTGTTTTCAAATTTAATGGTTGTGCCTGCATTACAACCTCAACGGCATCATTAACCACGTTGGCCTCAATACCGTAGATCATTTTAATGCCGTTTTTCTTTGCAGCCTTAGCAGCATCAGGGTAGCACTGCACACCGCCATGATCAGTGACCGCAATCGCCTTGTGCCCCCATTTGGCAGCTGTTTTGACGTATTGATCAATCGAGGCAACAGCATCCATAGCACTCATCTTTGTGTGGAGATGGAACTCAACCCGTTTTTCCTCTGCATTATCCTTACGTGTGGGTGGAGCCTGTACTTCAACTAGATCGGAAGGAATCATAACCAGCTCGGGAATTTGCATAAAACGATCATATTCAACTCGCCCCCGCACTTTGACCCATTTCCCGTTAGCCAACAAACTGAGGATCTTTAGATCTTCTTTAGTTTTAGCAAACATTTTCATTTGCAGGGAATCACTAAAGTCGGTCAAATAATACGTAAACAACGTACTGCCATTGCGCAATTCTTTACTATCCAAACCGAAGATTGTTCCTTGTAAGGTGACTTTTTTCTCTTCGTCCTGAATATCTTGCATCGGAACAGCTGGTTCTTTGATGTCATAACCAAATTGAAGCCGTACGTCTCCTTCTTCTTCATCCAAAGGCGGCATTTCGGATTCCATACTTTCCATCATCTGCTGAATAACTTCGCGTTCTTCCTGCATCTTCTTTTCTTGGAATTGCTGTAATGCCTCCTGGTTACTTTCACCCACTTGGACTTTAATGCGCATAGAGAGTCCGAAATATTTATCGTAAAATTTGATGATAGCTTGATCTATCTGTTTTTTACGCGCCAGTTCCAATGACATACTGTCGCTCATCGTCAGCAATAATAGACCGTCTTCCCACTCATGCACAGCCCGATTCATCCAACCGTTAACAGATGGGATCTCACGATGCACCCACTCTAGAAAAAGTTTCCAGTATTCACTAATGATATCACCAGGCTGAATCTGCTCACTATACTGAAAACGGAACGTAATTTTTGCGATGTGACTCATTTTTTCCTGTACTTGAATACAGAACGTACGATACACCTGAGCGGGGACCAGTGTCTCCTTGGCAATGGTGATATTCCAATCCTTATTGGTACGGCTAATCTCCACTTGATCAATCCAACCGTCCAAAAAATAAGGTTCAACCACTCCAGCCGGCATCCCAACTTGCTTCATCAGCAGTTCCAGCCGCTTTCTCTTTTCTTCAGCTCCGCCCATGGCTCTCCCCCCAATTTTAAATCTACCATTCTGAAAACATGAAAAGCTTCTGCGTCAAAAACATCTCCGACCGCAAAAGCTTTTCGTAGCCCTCTTCAATCCTTCTCACAACGACATAGATCCTTCGGAACATTGTCCCGTAACAGCTACCATGTCAGCAAGAAGAATGAAGTGAGTATAGTGATATTGCCCTACATCTATATTAATACGCCCGTGCAAACACTACTGTATGCTTGGCAGGTTTGCCACAACACAAACATGTGGACTTTTGCTCGGTTGTTTTAAACGGTATGTTACGGCTTGTAGCACCTGTTACTTCTTTAACTTTGTCTTCACATTCTTCAGCTCCGCACCAGCCTGCCAAAGTAAAGCCGCGTTTTTCTTCCATGAGAGTCTTCATTTCATCCAGCGTATCGACGGAATAGAAGTTTTCTTCCATGAAATTTTTCGCACGATCAAACATCTCCTGCTGTACCTGTGCGAGCATCGCGTGTACTTCCTCAACCAGGTTATCCTGCTGCACGATTTTTTTCTCACCGCTGATGCGGGACACGAGCACACAGACACCGTTTTCCATATCACGAGGTCCGATTTCCAGACGAACCGGCACACCGCGCATTTCATATTCATTAAATTTCCAACCTGGACTTACATCGCTGCGGTCGTCCATTTTAACACGCACTCCCGCTTGTTTCAACTCAGCAAATAGTTCATCTGCACGAGCGATAACGGCATCACGCTTCTTAGGTGGTCCAATTGGAACCATAATAACCTGCGTAGGCGCAACTTTAGGAGGCAATGCCAGACCACGGTCATCTCCATGTACCATAATCAGTGCACCGATCAAACGTGTACTTGTTCCCCATGAAGTCGTATGCGCGAATTCCAAGTTGTTTTCACGACTCAAATATTTAATGTCAAATGCAACGGCAAAATTAGTTCCCATATAGTGGGAGGTCCCAGCTTGTACCGCCCGTCCATCCTTCATCATCGCTTCCAGTGAAAATGTATCCTTCGCACCTGCAAACTTTTCAGAAGGTGTTTTCTGTCCAGTAATGACCGGAATAGCTAGAACTTCCTCAATAACCTCACGGTATACTTCCAGCATTTTCATCGTTTCTTCGCGTGCTTCTTCTTCTGTTTCATGGGCCGTGTGACCTTCTTGCCACAAAAATTCACTTGTGCGCAAGAAAGGCAGCGTGCGTTTTTCCCAACGCACTACATTAGCCCATTGGTTAATAAGCACAGGCAGATCACGATAGGATTGAATCCATTTGGAGTACATATGACCAATCATGGTTTCCGAAGTCGGACGAATTGCAAGACGCTCTTCCAGCTTTTCCCCACCAGCCTCGGTTACCCAAGGCAGTTCAGGATTAAACCCTTCGACATGCTCTTTTTCCTTTTGAAAAAAGCTTTCTGGAATGAACATTGGAAAATAGGCATTACGGTGGCCTGTTTCTCTGAAGCGCACGTCCATGGCTTCCTTGATATGCTCCCAGATTTCAAAACCATCGGGGCGGAATACAATACATCCGCGAACAGGGGAATAATCCATCAGTTCTGCTTTTTTAATAACATCAATATACCATCGGGAAAAATCTTCGCTCTGCGGCGTAATTTCCTCGACAAATTGTTTATCGTTCGACATAGAAATGCATGTCCTCCCATACAGACCGTTTTTGTATAAGCCCGTCTCTAATTAACCATTAATTAAGCGTAAAATATCGTTATACGTGACCGCAATCATAAGCAGGAATAGCATAGCAAAACCAACGAAATGGACCATTCCTTCCCTGCTCGGATCAACAGGACGTCCTCTTACCGCCTCTACACCGAGGAAAACAAGTCTGCTTCCATCCAGCGCCGGAATAGGCAATAAATTAAATATCCCCAGATAAAGACTCATTATAGCAGTCCAATACGTCAACTGCTCAATCCCCTGCTTGGCAATTTGCCCCGTCACTTCAAAAGTACGTACCGGTCCTCCCAGGTCATTGATAGAAAAACGTTGAATAAGCTGGCTAAATCCTTGGAAAATAATATCGGTCGTTCTGACCATGGATTGCCCGGCAAATTTGAACGTTTCACCCACACCTGCTTGGCGTTTTGGAAGTTCAGGCACAATGCCCACCTTGCCACCCTTTTGTCCTTCCATTGCACGAGGTGTAATAGTAAGATCAAAGGTCTTATTATCACGACGAACCGTCCACTTCATTGGCTTGTCTTGAGAATCCGCAATCAGTTTGATCATGTTTTCAACATTCGCACCAATGGCTATTCCATTCACCGATTCGATGATATCTCCCTTATGCAAATCAGCTTCAGCAGCAGGCATACCTGCTGTAATTTCACTAATTTGGACATAAGTCGGGTTGTCCACTTGTATGCCGACCATCTGAATATGCAGACCAAACAAAATAAAGGCAAGAATAAAATTCATCAGTGGTCCAGCAAAAATAGCCATCGCACGCTGTCCTACTGTTTTACTCCCATACTGCCGATCCTTGGGTGCAATCTGAATGGATTGACCTTTGGTTACCATCATCGCTTGCGGGTGTACAGTGTATTGCTGATCTTCGCCATCTACATCCAATTTTAAAGTTAACGACTGTTCCAGATCAATATCCAACACTTCGCCACGCACCACATTCTTGCGATTATCCAGTTGGTCCAGATAGATGGTCTTCACGACGTCATCCGTTACGCGTACAGCAATCGTTTGTCCGGTCTCAATTTCATTGACCTCCGGATCCTCTCCCGCCATGCGGGCAAAGCCACCGAACGGCAACAAACGCAACGTAAATCGCGTCTCGTTTCTTTTATAAGAAAACAGTTTCGGACCGAAACCGATCGCAAACTCCCGTACCAGAATCCCGGCGCGCTTGGCAAAATAATAATGCCCCCATTCATGCACTGTCACTATGACGAAAAACATGAGCACCGTCATCAACACTATTTGAATCGTTTCCAATCGTTTCCGTTCCCCTTTCAATGAGATCGAGTTTGTCTTCCTAGATTATCATTATTCTCCGATCCCGCACAAGAGAATCACATTTCGTTTCTAACCCAACATTAGCCTACAATTCCGCAGCTATGCTACGAGTCTCTGCGTCACATGCTTCAATCGCAGACAGATCAGGATTAGCCACATTGACATGCCGCTCCAGCACACGTTCAATAATAGCTTCAATATGCAGAAAAGAAATTTCTCCACGCAGGAAACGGGCAACAGCAATCTCATTAGCTGCATTAAATGCGGTCGGTGCTGTACCACCCATTTTACCACATTCGAAGGCAAGCCTTAAACAAGGAAAACGATTATAATCCATTTCCTTAAAATGGAGTCTGCCCACTTCAGCCAGTGACAACGGCTTCGCCGGGGACTTCATACGCTCAGGATAAGTCAATGCATATTGAATGGGTACTCTCATGTCCGGATTCCCAAGTTGAGCAACAATGCTTGTATCCTGAAACTCAACATAGGAATGAATAATGCTTTCCGGATGAAGCAACACATGAATCTGCTCATAATCAAGTCCGAATAGCCAATGCGCCTCAATGACTTCCAGCCCCTTGTTTACCATCGTTGCCGAATCAATTGTAATTTTAGCCCCCATTGACCAATTGGGATGCTTGAGTGCATCTTCCACTGTAACTTCACGCAACTGTTCTCTTGTCAAATCTCGAAAAGAACCCCCTGATGCTGTGAGAGTAATATGTGCCACATCTTTTATACGCTCACCATTCAAGCATTGGAAAATAGCTGAATGCTCACTGTCAATCGGCAGCAACGGCACTCCTTTCGCCCGAGCCCGCGCTGTGACCAGATGACCAGCAGTAACCAGTGTTTCCTTATTGGCCAAACCGATCTGTTTTCCAGCCTCAATTGCGGCCAGCGTGGAGTGCAATCCGACACTGCCCATTACAGCCGTTACAACCATATCCGCCTCTGTGTTCGCAGCAAGCTCAACGAGTCCTTCATTTCCCCAATACAGTTCCGTTCCAGAAGGCAGTAAAGGACGAATTTCATCCGCCAACTGCCGAGTACCCACAGACACTTTTTTGGGTTTATAAAGATGAGCCTGCTCAGCAAGTAACTTTATATTAGAACCACCTGCTAAAGCCTCAACAGTAAACTGATCCGGGTGCATGGACACTACATCCAGCGTTTGAGTTCCAATAGATCCGGTTGAACCAAGTACCGTAATTCTTTTCATGATGCACCTTCCTATCCTGAAAATCACTTTTATCCAGGAGCTCATTGATTATTATTCAGGCAGCTATGCTACTGGTTCCAACCTTCTAGTAGCGCAGAGTGAGCAGCATAGAGATTAGCCTGAGCATAAACTGTAATCAATAGACTCATGGAAGCAGCATCAGCATATGTACAAATGGAAAAACGACAATCCAGCTGTCGCAGCGGTCTAGTATACCACCGTGCCCTGGCAGCAGATTACCGGAATCTTTAATGCCGTACACTCGTTTGTATGCAGATTGCACCAAATCGCCCAGTTGTCCCACAACTGCACAAGACAAACCGATGCCGATGGCTTTGCCCCATGGCAGCAGTCCACCCGATAATCCAGCGAATACAAGAGCTATAACCAACGCTAAAACAATGCCGCCAATGGATCCTTCGACCGTTTTGTTCGGACTGATCGCAGGCCATAATTTCGTCTTCCCTGCCATTTTGCCTACAAAATATGCCCCTGCATCACTTGCCCAAATACAAGCCAATAATAAAAATGTCCATAACAGTCCATGTTCCATATGACGTGATTCCGCAATATACGAAAATCCAAACCCTATATAAACGGTACCAAGAAATAATATAGCTACCGTTTGAATCGGGATTTTATTTTTTGTTCCTACCGTGATGATCATAAAAGCTATCATTACCAGCCAAAGCATACTGGCAAAGGGTAAGGGTGAGTGCAAACCAAAAGGTTCATACGGGAATACAAAAGCTAATATGCTTACGTATCCAAGTATTGCTGTACCTCCAAAAGGAGATACCTGCGTCATTCGTGCGAACTCATAAAATCCGATTAGGGCCATCGCCAATATAAGCAAATGGTAGGCCAAGCCGCCCCACAGGACCATCGCCAAAAAGAATATGCCTGCCAGAATACCGGTAATTAATCTCTGTCTCAACGGCTTTCATCCTCCATTTACTTCAGTCCGCCATACCGCCGTGTTCTTTGCTGATATTCGATCACTGCTTCGTATAAGTGTTCTTTCTTAAACTCAGGCCAATAAATATCAGTAAACCACAACTCACTGTAGGCAAGCTGCCAGAGCATAAAATTACTAAGTCTAAGCTCACCGCTTGTTCGAATCAGTAAATCAGGGTCTGGCATACCACTAGAAAGCAACGTATTACCGATCAGCTCAGATGTTATATCTTCTGTTTTAAGCTTCCCATCCGCAATTTGACGGCCCAATGTTTGCATGCATTCTGTGATTTCCAACCGACTTCCATAATTTAATGCAAAATTAAGAACAAGTCCGGTATTATTTTCAGTTCGTCGAGTCGCTTCAGTCAGCGCCTCAACGGTATGGGAAGGTAAATGTTCCTTATTGCCCATCATACGCACTTGCACATTTTTTTCAATCAGCTCATCTAGCTCAATAGCCAGAAATTCCTGCGGTAAGCGCATTAGAAAATCAACTTCGTCCTTTGGACGCGTCCAATTTTCAGTTGAAAATGCAAACAAAGTCAAATACTTAATACCCAGTTCATCCGCTGCAATTGCTGTGCGTTTCACTGCCTTCATTCCATTTTGGTGCCCTACAATCCGCGGCATTCCAATCCGTTTGGCCCATCTGCCGTTCCCATCCATGATGACAGCAACATGCTGCGGAATATTGTCTTTTGAAATGGCCGGTGTTTGCTGTTTTTGTTCCCCGTTCCACCAAGACCGAACCCGTTTGATCATTCCAGTTCCTCCAGCATTCTCTGAAAATGTGCCTCAGGCTTGAAAAGAGACAAACCCCACCGTAAGGGAGGGGCTGCCAATCTTTTAAACTTCCATAATTTCTTTTTCTTTTGCAGCTAAAACTTTATCCACTTCAGCGATAAACTTATCAGTTGTTTTCTGGATATCTTCCTGATGTTTACGAGATTCGTCCTCGGAAATATCACTTTTCTCCAATTTTTTGATGTCATCATTGGCATCACGACGAATGTTACGAATAGCGATCTTCGCTTCTTCACCGTTCTTCTTCGTCAACTTCACCAAGTCAGTTCTGCGTTCCTCCGTCAAAGCAGGAATGCTCAGACGAATGGTGTTACCATCATTCGAAGGTGTCAAACCTAAATCGGATTTTTGTATAGCGCGCTCGATATCGGCCAAGGAAGATTTGTCCCAAGGCTGAATCATCAAGGTCCGGCTGTCAGGTGTATTGATATTCGCCAGCTGGTTGACTGGAGTCATTGCACCATAATACTCTACCTGTACACGGTCCAGTAAAGCTGGTGTCGCCCGTCCTGCACGCAAAGATGCAAGATCACGTTGCAATGCTTGGATTGCTTTTTGCATGCGTTCCTCAGCACTCTTTTTCACAGATTGTGGCATTAATTTACACTCCCTTTGACGATCGTACCAATTTTCTCACCCAGCACGACACGTTTAATGTTACCTTGCTCTGTAATAGCAAAGACAATCAACGGAATATTGTTATCCATGCACAACGAGGAAGCGGTAGAATCCATGACACCGAGATTTTTGTTGAGCACATCCAAATACGTAAGCTGCTCATATTTCTCGGCTGTGCTATCTTTAAACGGATCAGCAGAATATACGCCATCCACTTTATTTTTAGCCATCAGAATTACTTCCGCTTCAATTTCAGCAGCACGTAGTGCAGCAGTAGTATCAGTCGAGAAAAACGGATTACCTGTACCTGCTGCAAAAATAACAACCCGACCTTTTTCCAAATGACGGATAGCTCTACGGCGGATATAAGGTTCAGCAATCTGTTGCATCGCAATGGATGTTTGTACACGAGTAGGTACTTCAATCTGTTCCAAAGCATCCTGTAAGGCCAGTGAGTTCATCACTGTTGCCAGCATACCCATGTAATCTGCCGTGGCCCGGTCAATTCCGTTGGCACTTCCAGCAATACCACGCCAGATGTTACCGCCACCACACACGATAGCAACTTCTACTCCCAGTTCCACCACGTCTTTGACTTGTTCGGCAATGGACGCAATCGTATCCGCATCAATACCGTAACCGTTAGGACCTGACAGCGATTCACCACTAACTTTCAGGACAACACGCTTAAACACAGGTTTTTCCAAATGATCACCCTCCAATATCATTTATACTTTATGTAACAGGATAGGTGTCCTGTTGCAAGAAAAGGAACACTGATGTGTTCCATTTCCGTTTTTTCCATATGCAATTACCGTTCGTTGGTAATTATTGTTTCACTTGAGACATAACTTCTTCGTAGAAGTTATCTTCTTTTTTCTCCAGACCTTCACCCAGTTCAAAACGAACAAAGCGACGCAGAGAGATGTTTTCGCCAATTGTACTGATTTTTTCGTTGATAAGCGTGGAGATTGTTTTGTCTGGATCTTTGATGAAAGATTGCTCCAACAAGCAGAACTCCTCATAGAACTTACCAATGCGGCCTTCAACCATTTTTTCAACGATTTTCTCTGGTTTACCTTCGTTCAGAGCTTGTGCTTTCAGGATTTCTTTTTCTTTTTCGATCTCTTCCTGTGGCACTTCTTCACGACGAACATAACGAGGGTTCGATGCAGCGATATGCATTGCAATGTCGCGTACAAAATCTCTGAACTGGTCTGTTTTAGCTACGAAGTCTGTTTCGCAGTTTACTTCTACCAGTACGCCGATACGGCCGCCAGCATGAATGTAGGATTCAACAACACCTTCAGTAGCAATACGACCTGCTTTGTTGGCTGCAGCTGCAAGTCCTTTTTCGCGCAGAACTTCAACCGCTTTTGTCAAATCACCGTTTGCTTCTTCAAGCGCTTTTTTACAATCCAGCATTCCTGCGCCTGTTTTTTCACGAAGCTCTTTTACTGCGCTAGCATTAACTGCCATATTATTTCCCTCCAAATTTGATTTTCAGTGGTATACCGTGCTTTATTCCTTAAAAAAAGGGTAGTGAGAGGTTATACACCTGCCAACCACCCTTTTCATTTAATTCATATAGGTATTTCCTAATGGAAATATTATGCTGTAGTTTCTTCGCCTTGGTTTGCTTCCATAACTGCATCAGCCATTTTACCTGTCAGCAATTTAACAGCGCGGATTGCGTCGTCATTACCTGGGATAACATAGTCGATTTCGTCTGGATCGCAGTTTGTATCAACGATACCTACGATTGGGATACCCAATTTGCGAGCTTCAGCAACCGCGATACGTTCTTTGCGTGGATCAATGATGAACAGAGCACTTGGAAGGCCCTTCATGTTTTTGATACCGCCCAAGAATTTTTCAAGACGATCTTTTTCTTTGCGAAGAATGATAACTTCTTTTTTAGGAAGAACTGCGAATGTACCGTCTTCTTCCCAAGCTTCCAGTTGTTTCAAACGGTCAATACGTTTTTGAATCGTTTGGAAGTTAGTCAGCGTACCACCCAACCAACGTTGGTTAATGTAGAATTGACCAGCGCGTGCTGCTTCTTCTTTAACGGAATCTTGTGCTTGTTTCTTCGTGCCTACGAACAGAATTGTACCATTCTCAGCTGCAATGCTTTTTACGAAGTTGTAAGCTTCCTCAACCTTTTTCACTGTCTTTTGCAAGTCAATGATGTAAATACCGTTTCTTTCAGTGAAGATATAACGATCCATTTTCGGGTTCCAGCGACGTGTTTGGTGACCAAAGTGAACCCCAGCTTCCAAAAGCTGTTTCATGGAGATTACTGCCATCTTCACGCACCTCCTAAGTTTGGTTTTTTGTGTGTCCTCCGCCGACATCATTTTTCATAAAGACTTTCCATTGGAAAGCACCCTCTATAAAATTAACCGACGTGCGTTTTTAACACCGTCAATTAATATACCATAACACTTGCATCGTTGCAACCAACTTTTCGACAATAGTTGGAACAACGCAAAATGTGACGTTTTACGCCTCTTATCGAACTTGTCAGCATGAATAAAAGCCGTCCACTTCCCGGTCTGGTCAGTTGGACGGCTTTTTCGTAATTTTAGTAATAATAGAACTGAAATCCTCACCTTTAGCAAACTGATAGGTACCCGTACGAATTTTGGTATTGATTTTTTGGGCCTTAGCTGCTGCCTCAAATGCACTAGCATCCAACACAACCCCTGCCCGTTGCAATCCTGATGCCACACTTCTCAAATTGCTTCCCGATGCAATGCTATACTGCACTTGTGGGGTGGCAGGCTGCTTGGGGATGTTGGGAGTCGTTGTAGTGCCAGACCTTTGAGTTTGCGGCTTATTCGGACTTTGTGGAACCGATGCGCTGGTCGAAGGTTTAGAAGCAGCCGAGGATGTGCTATTTGCAGGTACCTTTGGTGTTGACGGCGTTTGAGCTGGTTTAGCCTTTTGGGGTGCAACCGGAGTTTTGTTGCCTTCCTTGATCACCTTATTACGCCATTCCTCTTCTGTCATTTTCGGATCAGAACTGTCACTGATCTGAAGATTTAATTCGGCAGCTGCCTTTTCTAATTGCTCTCGCGTCATGTTTTTTGGGTCTGTTGAAGATTGCTGCGATTGTCCCTGACCGATCATTGCCAGTTGCAACAGCAATGCCCCCGTTATAAGGCCCGTACCCATGCCTAGCATAAATGAACGGTTTTTGATCACGTTACATCCTCCCGCTCCGCGAGTTGCAATATAAGCTGTACTTCCCCCCGCTGGATGCCTGATTGCTTGGCTATATAATCCAACGACTTGCCTTGCTCATGCAGCGCAAACAACTCTTGATAACGATCACGGATGGACTCTACTTCCTGCTCAGTTTCAGCGTCTTGCAATACTGTCTGCTCCTCCATAGTTACGAGAGGAGCTTCTGAATCAGAATAGCCTTCCTGTGCAGACACACCAGGTTGCGGACTTTGAAATTGACCGTAAGCAACCGCTACCTGATGAGAAGTTACTGTATGTTGTATTTCCTTAGATACAGGCTCGGTTTGCATAGAAACAGTAGCAAACATAGCCTGGCGCTCAAGCTCCACGATACGGTTCCGAAGCTCAGCTACTTGTTCCTGTAATGCCGCCTGTTTAACTGTATGCTCCTGCTTCATACCAGATACGAGCTCAATCAGCTCGTCATTGTCGTTTTCAATATCGGCCATATACTGCTCCAATGTGGCCTCGACCTTTTGAACGACGGCCTCTTCTGTTCCCCGGCCTGGCTGACGCTTAGGCAGAAGCCAGGCGTAGACAACAGCTGCAGCGCCCAGCAGAACAATATAAATCCATGGTTGATCCACTGCCCATCGTCTCCTTTAATAACGCTTCTCCACCTGTCGGATCAGAGCGAAAAATCAATATGGTGTCCCTTGTACGGATGCTCTGCCGGATGCTCCTTAGGCACCTCAGTCTCATCTGATTGGGAACGGCTCTGCTGGGAAGAATCTCTGCTCTGCCCTCCCGTTTGCCGCTCACCGACGAATGTTTCTGCAGACTGATCTATGGCGCCGCTTCGTTGACGCATGTTCTCTGTCTCCAGCGCGGCCTTTTGTCCAAGCAATGCTTGATCATTCATCGGCCGCTGCTGGGACTCACTTTGGTATTTTCCTGCTTCACTCGTGCGAGGTACGGCAATTTGCAATTCAACAGCCTTCAAGCTCATTGGACCACACCCTTTCCGATTGGGCATCCGTATCTGTCTTTCAAGGAATACAATGTTGAATGATTAACAGTGTGCTGAATTACACGTAGGAGGACATGCTGATGTCTCCCTCATGATAATAAAACGCCATTCTTTCCACTGAATCTTTAATAAATTTTGTATATCTGCCGATAACAATTTTAGAGCCACCGTAAATCACATTTTTCACTTCTACCCGTGCCCGGCTCGTATCCTCTAATGTTCGTTCAATTTCAAGCATTCTGGACTTGGTTTCCAAAAGCTCCTGTTCATTAGATTTTTTAGTAGACGCCAGCTTGATTCGCATTGCCATTCTTTCAGGTGCAAGCTGTCCGGCGGCAGCAAGCTGATCCAATATGGTAAGGGCCTTATTCGTTTTATCCTGGCTGTCTGTCTGCTGCTTCAAACGTGTGCGGAGTTCTGTCAGTTCATCGCGCAGTTCAGGAAGCACACCCACTTCGATAACAGTAGCTGTGGACATCGTATTACCGATGGTACGAGCTACTACCTTTTTACCAGCTTGTACACTGCCACCTACGATAAGCCCTTTGGTCCCCTCGCAGAGTACATTTACACTCGCTTTAATCTGGGAATGCATGATGCTCTGGGATACAAGTATATCGCCTCCCGCAATCACGTTACCATCTTGTATGAATGAGCATTTGACATTTTGTGCAGCTTTCACGAACCCCTTATGGTATCCGATAATGCCGCCACTGATTTCCACTGAACCTTCCGCCTCAATTTCAGCGCCTTCCACACCACCGATGACACGAATGTCGCCAGCCGCCCGAACGCGAAACCCTGTCAAGACATTCCCACGAATGACGACGGTTCCAACAAAATCAATATTACCGACACTATAATCGACGTCCCCGTTCACTTCATATACGGGGAACACATTAAGTTTGCCCTTTTCAGTCGTAGTCACCAGTCCGTCAATAGCCGCATACATGGCAACACCTTCCGGATGGATCACTACATTTTTTCCAACTTTAAAACGCGCCTCTCTACCTGGAAGAAAAGGAATTTCCTCTCCGGTTACAGCAATCCCCGGTACACCCGGCAGAGGATCAACTCGTTCGGCAATCAATTGTCCACGTTTTACATTTCTTAAACGAGTTAGTTCTTTATAATCCACCCGTCCATCTACGGTTTCAAGTGGCTTATGTGCATCTTCGCCAGTCACAATATCAGCCAGATTAATTTTTCCGTCTGTGCCATGGATCGGCTGCTTTCCCTGAGCAATCAGTAATTTTCCGAAGAAATGATCTTCCGGATTTGCCGCAAATGCGCGAATCGCATCGGTCATTAAACCGTAGGATATTTTTTGGTTGCTTAGAAAACGCTCTAATTCTTCCACAGAACAGGCAAAACCCTCTTCACGTTTGGCAAACTCCAAGTAGGCTGTTTGTTTGTCAGGTGAGACAACCACTTTTAAATACTGGTCCAAAGCATATTGCTTCTCCACAAGGGTGCTCCTTCCGTCTAACTGTTACTGTAACCTCCCGTACGTTAATCTTTACGCATTAGCAAATCCCGTTGTTTGTCCAATGTCGCTCTTAGACGTAATATTGCTTTGGAATGCAACTGTGAAATTCGCGATGGAGATAGCGACATGACCTCAGCGATTTCGCTGAGTGACAAATCCTCGTAATACAATAAAGAAACAACGATACGTTCTTTTTCAGTCAATTTATCAATGCCTTGTGCAAGGGCATCACGAAGTGTAAATTCATTGACCTTATGATCCGGATTTTTCGCCTTCTCGTCCACCAAAAGGGAAAGCCGTGTTTCCGATTCCTCTTCACGGATCGGGTCCTCCAGTGAGACAATCGACATAACGGCGACTTCCTGGATCATATTTTGAAACTCTTTTTCAGAAACGTCCAAATAATGGCTCATCTCTTCGTCGCTTACCGTGCGTAAATATCTTTGTTCCAAATGCTGGTAGGCATCCTCGATTTTTTTTGCTTTTTCCCTAACTGAACGAGGAACCCAATCCCCTTGACGAAGACCATCCAAAATCGCTCCGCGAACACGCCAAGAAGCATAAGTCTCAAACTGCAAACCACGCTCATAGTCAAATTTCTCTAAAGCGTCAATCAAACCCATAACGCCGTTACTCGCCAGATCATCCTTGGAAACATTTTTGGGCAAGCCTACTGCAAGGCGGCCCGAAACATATTCCACAATATGGAGATACTTTTCAATTAACTGTTTTTTTGCTTCCTTGTCACCGTGTTCTTTCCATTGCTCCCATAGTTCGGAATGGTTTAAATGAGCGGCTTTACGCTCGTTCATCGGCTTCACCCTCCTTATTTGTCTGTCAGGTGACGATCGGCCTTGGCCAATTCTTCAGGGTCCTTGTTGGAAACCAGCTTAGGTGGGTTTAAAGGCGCGAAACCATTGTTCCCTTCGTCCGTCTGCTCTGGTTTCGGTTTCAGCAATTCATTCAGGTTTTCATTCTCGTCTGGTGTCGTCAGGTCCAGATTCCCCCCTACGCCATCTACCTGAGAGCTTGCCCGGCTTTGGGCATTCCCCAGATCTGGCCGCGCTACAACACCTAGTGTCCAGCGCAGCACAAATGCAAGTAGGAACCAAAAAACGAAGGCGATCAAGCCACGAATTAAGCTCGTGGTCAGCAGATTGCTGCCAACGGACAACACAAAAGTCAGAATAAATCCGACTACTCCAGACCAAAGATTAATGCGTAAGCTGCCAAATAACATGTTTATAATTCCTTTACACCTTTTTGTACGCTTCGAATATTCAAAACGCCAGTTTCAGAGTCCAACTCAATCGTTCGTCCATAATTGCCGCCTGTGTCCTCCGCAATCAAGGGAATACCCAGATCTACGAGCATCTCTTTGCATGATTCTACATTACGTGGACCAATGCGCATGGTATCTCCACTACCGGCAAAGGCGAACATCTGCGCTCCCCCTGCCATTTTGGCAATCAGTCTGCGTCGTTCAGCACCCAATTTCAGCATCCGCTCAAATAACTCGGGCAGCGCCGTATCGGCGTATTTAGCAATATTCAGTTGCCCTTCACGTGCAATATCCGAGGATGGTAGCATCACATGTGCCATACCTGCCAGTTTCAAGTGAGGATCGTAGAGAGTCAATCCGACGCAAGAACCGAGTCCTGTCGTGCGAATCGAGTTCGGGTTACTGGTAACATTTAAGTCAGCCATACCGACTTTAATGATGCTTTTATCCTCAATCATCGTTCATCGGGACTCCTAACGACCTAAAGATTTTCCCGAACGATTCTGGATCAGGAATCAGGAAAAATTGACCCTCTATCTGATTCTGCCCTTCCAGAAACGATGTGTCAATCAATAATGCAGCATCTCCCATCTGCCCAAACTGCAACAGTCCATAGCTGAGAATTGCTCCTGCCATGTCCAACGCCAGCGCAGGGACTGTTGGATACATAGATAAACGCGTAAAGTCTGCCAGCGAAGACAAGTATGAGCCTGCTAAAATGTTTCCGATCTCCGACAGGGCTGAGTGCTCCATTTCGTTAAAACTGTCCTCGTCATCTGAAGGAATATTCGCCAAACGGGAAAGTAAGCCTTTTGCCGCCTGAGGCTGCAATATGAAGAATAGATTCCCGGGGGCTTCCCCTTCTACCCTAAAAAATATGGCGACAACAAGTTGCTCATAGCCGCCGACTTTCTCGGCAATTTCCTCAAAGGGCAGCATTTGTACTTTGGGCACACCCATATCGACCGGTTTATTGAGAAGCCGGGAGAGCGCTGTAGCAGCGTTCCCCGAGCCAATGTTGCCGACTTCTTTCAACACATCCAACTTGAAGTCTTCAAGATTTCCGAGATTTTCCATATACTAATCCTCTAAGCCTTCCAGTTGGTTCATCTCGCTACGATTCAGGACTTCAGACAAGTTCAGCATAATCAACAAGCGCTCTTCACCAATCTTAGCAACTCCGCGAAGGTATTTAGCCTTAACTCCGCCAATCACTTCCGGTGGTGTCTCGATATTGTCAGTATTCAGGTCAATAACGTCATTCGCTGAGTCAACGATAAAGCCGACTTGCATTTCACCCACTGCAACGATAATGATGCGAGTTTGATCGGTATATTCAGCTTCAGGTAATCCAAACCGGCCACGAAGATCAATAACCGGAATGACTACGCCTCTCATGTTGAATACGCCTTTAACAAAATCGTAGGTTCTTGGAACCCGTGTAATCGGCACCATGCGTTCAATAGATTGGACTTTTTCTACTTCAACACCGTATTCCTCTTCACCAAGCTTAAATACGATAACTTTAATTTCTTCTCCCATGTCTAAAAAACCTCCTTATTGATGTCAGCAACTTCACATTTCTTTCATTTTTGATGAAGACATTATTTAATGAAAACATTTGGGTCGATGATCAAAGCAACCTGACCGTCACCCAGAATCGTGGCGCCTGAAATTCCTTGGATGTTTGGAAGGTATTTGCCCAGATTTTTAAGGACAATTTCACTTTGTCCCAAAAAGTCCTGTACGGAAAGAGCTGCCAGACGGTCTCCCTTGCGGATGACCACGACCTCTGTCTCTTCTTCTTCATCTTCATTGAAGTCCGGTACCTCGAACAGCTGACTCAAGGAGATGAGCGGGATATGAGAATCGCGGAAAGCAATCATTTTATTGCCATGTACTGAACGAATTTGTGTCCGCTTGACGATCGCAGTCTCCACAATGGAGGACAATGGAATCGCATATTTTTCAGAACCGATCTGTATCATCATGGCTGCAATAATGGATAGGGTCAGCGGCAATTGTACAGAGAAATTAGTGCCTTGGCCCAGTGTAGAGTGAACCGTAACATTGCCACCCAAAGCGGTGATTTTGGATTTAACAACGTCCAAACCGACACCACGTCCTGATACGTCTGAAATGACTGCAGCTGTACTGAAGCCCGGAGCAAACAATACCTGATAGGCTTCCTCGTCGGTCATGACCGCTGCTTGCTCTGCCGTCAAAATCCCTTTAGAAATAGCACTGTTTAGTACCTTATCGCGATTAATACCATTTCCGTCGTCTTCAATCTCGATGAATACGTTATTTCCGCTATGGAAAGCACGCAAGTGAACCGTTCCTGTCTCAGGTTTACCAGCTGCAATCCGGTCGGCTACCGACTCAATGCCATGATCCACGGAGTTCCGAAGCAAATGCACCAGAGGATCGCCAATTTCGTCGATAACAGTGCGGTCCATTTCAGTCTCTGCTCCAGTAATAACCAAATCAAGTTTTTTATCCAGCGATTTGGCCAGATCGCGCACCATACGCGGGAAACGATTGAAAACAGTATCTACTGGTACCATCCGCAATTTAAGAACGACGTTTTGCAAATCGCTGCTCACACGACTCATGTGCTCTACTGTTTCTGTCAGTGCTGGATTGGAAGCTTCACTTGCCAACTGCTCTAACCGCACACGGTCAATGAGCAACTCGCTAAATAAGTTCATAAGTACATCCAGGCGTTCAATATCTACGCGAATCGTACGGTTATGCGTAGGCGCAGCTGCCTTAGCTGCTGGCGCTTTACCTGCTGCTGGCTTAGCCACAGAGGCCGCAGCTGGAGACTGCGGCTGGGATGGAGCAGGTGGTTGCACGGCAACAGGTGCTTCCTGCACCGCAGCAGCCTCAGCCAGTCCAGCAGTAACTTCGCTCATTTGTTTAAGCGATTCCTGATCTAGTTGTACCACTGAGACAGTGTCAATTTCAGAGATACCCGCGATTTCCTTTTCCAGCTCCCCAACTTCTTTCTGCGTTATGTAATATAACGAGAAGCTTTGCTCGAATTTCTCCTGCTCAATATCCTGTACCGACGGATAGGCCTTGACGATTTCACCAGAGTTTTCCAGCGTATTGAATACCATAAAGGCACGTGCCGCTTTCAACTGGCTCTCTGAGCTGATTGTTACCTGTATATAGTGAACACGATGTCCTTCAGAAATAGATTGCTCCAGCACAGAATACTGGAACTGATCCAAGACAAGCCCAGCACTATCGTTTTTGTCCACTTTTTTAGATGGAGACTCCTCAGTGGCAGCATTTGTGCCGGACTTTTGGAAATCCCCACTCACGATGGATTGTAGTGAAGATACAATAGAGGAGACATCCGCTTTTCCGTCGCCTCCCTCTGTAATGTGCTGCACCATGGACTCCAAAGCATCCAATCCTTTAAATAAGGTATCGAATATAAATTCATGCATCGCCAGCTTGTTGTTACGTACCAGATCAAGAACGTTTTCCATTTGGTGAGTTAGCGATGCTAAGTCTTCAAATCCCATCGTAGCAGCCATTCCTTTGAGGGTATGGGCAGAACGGAAAATCACCTGAACGATGCCTAGATCGGTTGGATTGCTTTCCAGTTGAAGCATTTTTTCGTTAAGAGATTGCAGATGATCATTCGACTCATCAATAAACATGTTTAAATATTGGTTCATGTCCATTGTGAGACACCTCCTCCATGAGTTACACTCCGATTATTTCACAACTTGTACAAGCTTGGGGGCGATCTCCTGCATTGGCAGAAGGTGACGCACACATTTTAACTCTACTGCTGAGCGGGGCATTCCGTACACTACACAAGTTTCCTCATTTTCAGCAAATGTGGATTGTACCCCAGCATCATAAAGCTTTTTCATCATTTTGGCCCCGTCGCTCCCCATTCCAGTGAGCAATACTAGATGCCGCTCCAACGAGGTTAACGAGAGCAACGATTCAAACATCGTATCTACGGAAGGACGGTGACCATTGCGAGCTTCCTCCATCTTCAGTGACACAGTGTATTTACCACCGACTCCGGGCACAATTCTTAGTTGATATCCCCCTGGGGCAATGTAGGCCGTTCCAGTCTCCAGCGTCATTCCCTGCTCAGCCTCCACAACTCGGAGTGGACTTAACGTGTTCAAGCGTTGTGCCAGCGAACGAGTGAAGTTTGGCGGCATATGCTGAACGATAACGATTGGAGCAGGAAAATCACCAGGAATGCGTTCCAACAGCGTCTTAAGCGCCCGCGGACCGCCCGTAGAACATCCCACCGCCACCAGTTTGCGAAAGCTGGACGTATGCACACCTTTTTTAAGAGAAAATCCTTTAGGTGCGGCAGGAACTGTAGGTGCCGTTACTGGAGGCGTAGCAGCCGCTGGAATAGGAGTAGCTGATGAACTCACCGTCTTACGGGGCTCCGGCTTAACCAGCCCTGCTTTATCCTTACCATGCAGCGATTTGTCAGCGGCCGTATTAGAACTGTTTAGTTTCCCTGGTGTTCGTCCCATCCCCTTGGACAAGTCTTCCTTCTTCTGAACAGTAGATGCTTGGACTGACTTGCTTGGCTGAGCAGCTGGCTGTTCTATGCGCCCCGCCGTAACAGATGTTCCAGACTGTTGTCGTTTCGTTTCCTGCTTGGCTGCTGCCGGGACGGACTTGCCAGCATCACGCTTCGGCTGAGTTGATACAGCAGGTGAAGGAGCAAGCGGAACAACAGGAGGCTTGTCTGTCGAAGCTTGACTGCCTGCTCGTTTCTCAGTCACCGCCTGTCCTGTAGGCTTTTCCTGTGGCGTTTTTTTCGTTTGTTCCAATGCAGCTTTGCGCTCATTAGCTTCCTTGCGCTCCAGGCGGCTCCGCACTGCTTGCATAGCAGTGTGCATCTGTTCCAGCAGCGCCTTGCTCACTTGCTCGATATCTTGCGCATGAGTAATGGAAGGCTTTCTTATAAAATCGAAAGCTCCTGCCTCCAGAGCCATGATGGTCTCCTTCATGCCTTGTTCATTAATGCCTGACAGCATAATAACAGGTAGCGGATGGGCTGCCATAATCAATGGCAATGCTTCAAGACCATTCATTTCAGGCATCTCGACATCCATGGTGACCAAATCGGGCTGCAATTCCTTCACTTTCTCTACAGCCTCTTTGCCATTGGCGGCTGTACCTACGATGTTGAACGACTCATCCCTTACAATTAAATCTGTAATAATTTTGCGCATAAAGGCCGAATCATCTACAACCAGCACCCGGTAAGCACACATGTTAAACACCTCTGTTTCCTCTCATCAAAATCAATGTACAGAACGTCGCAACCATTTTTGCATAAACCCTTTAATTCCACTCAATGCACCTGATTGCGGAATCTGTGGCATTGCTGCAAAACGGTGTGCCAGATTCAATACATCTCTTGAAGCCGCACATCCCGGAAAAGCAACCATAAAAGGTACTTGCCTTTTGACTGCTTGCATGACATGAGTATCATCACTGATATGCCCAAGCAACGGGATTTCGATCTCCAAAAAGCGTTTCGCAACCAGTGCGATCTTATCGGCAACTTGACGGGCCTCATTATCGTTATCGGCACGATTGACTATAATTTTGAATACCGTATTCTTTTGCAACCCGCTGACGACTTTAATTAGCGCATACGCATCTGTTAAGGACGTCGGTTCCGGTGTGGTTACGACCAGGCATTCGTCAGCTGAAGTGATGAATTTAAGGTTTTCTTTAGATAAACCTGCACCTGTATCAAATAGAATGTAATCCATATCTGCCGCCATTTTTTCTACTTCTTCGGCAAAATAATTCAGATCGCCATCCGATAACGTAAACAATTCGCTCAAGCCCGATCCTCCAGCAATATAAGGCAAACCACCTATACCCGTTTGAATAATTTCATCAATTGATTTCTCACGTTTTAACAGGTGAAGAAGATTGTATTGTGAATTGGCCCCCATTAATACATCAATATTGGCCATACCGATATCAGCATCAAACACAAGTACCTTTCGACCAAGGGATTGCAGAGCCAGAGCAAAATTCAGCGTAAAATTGGATTTGCCCACCCCGCCTTTACCACTGGTGATCGTTATAATTTTGGCTTGACGATTACGTGGGGGCAATCGATATTTATCCAAGGAAGAAGCCATTTGTCTAAGTGATTGGGCTTGGTCACTCATATGGAATCTCCGTTAGCTCCTGATGATTCTTTGGGTCCAAGCAGCATGCTTGTCACCATTTCTGTATCGGGATGAAGCAGGTCGTCAGGAACATTTTGTCCATTGGTAATATAGGCCAGTTGCATCGGGAATTGATGCAAAAGATTAAACATTCCACCGCAGCTACCTGTCTCGTCCATCTTAGTAAATACAACCTTACCAAGACCAAACTTACTGAAATGTCCAGTTATATTGAGCATATCTTTGCTTTTGGATGTCAGGCTGAGTACCAGATACGTCTCACTTTCATTAATAGGCGAAAGCAGACTTTGCAGTTCCGAAACAAGTAATTCATTACGATAATTTCGTCCTGCGGTATCCATGAGGATCAGGTCACAATGTTCCAGACGTTGAATGGCTCTGTGGACGTCACCGGGAGACTGCACAACTTCAAGCGGTACATTCAAAATCGTAGCATATGTACGCAGTTGCTCGACGGCTGAAATCCGGTACGTGTCAGAAGTAATAAATCCAACTTTGCGATGATGCTTAAACAACTGCTCTGCTGCTAACTTGGCAATGGTTGTCGTTTTTCCTACTCCGGTAGGACCTGCCACATACACAATTTTGGTATCTTTGGAGATCCCTTTGTCCAGTCTTGTCTGAATAAAACTGGCCACTTCCTCACGAAAGGCTTGTTCCCAATCAAAAGTTTCAGGCGCAAAAGGATGCTCACTCCGGCGCACATATACCTGTTCGAGCCAATACTCCAGTAAATCGCGTTCCACTTCCTGCTCCAGCACACGCTCACAAATCTCTTGCAGCGGCTCCGGCCAAGTACTTTCTAATGAAGAATTTCGGGAAAACCGAGTCATCATAGCCTTCATTTCCCGCAATTCATTAAGCAGAGTCTGATTTTCCTCTGCTCCGCTCTTCTCTGGAACACTTACTTCAATGGGCTGTTTAAACAGTTCACTGGATGATTTCATGTTCGAAAGCAATGCTTCATGATCAAGTACTTGAGACATAGTCTCCAGATTATTAGCAGGCCTAGATAACAAATGCTCAGTTGCTGAAGCTGCCTGTTCTGCATCATTCGTTAATTCAGCTTGTTCTTCTTTGGAACCACCCGTCATCTGCGTTACCCGCCGATAAGCTTCTGGAGCAGCTTGTCTGGGAACCACAGGCATAAATGATTTTTCTGACTGTTCAGGAGCATTCATTGAAGATGAAGCCGCCTGGGCAAGCTCTTGTGAAGATGATCCAAACCGTCGTGGCTTTTGAGGTTGCTTCTCCTCTACCGCAGCTACCACTTCGATTTTCTTTTTACTGAACATTCCCATGAAACCGCCGACCTTCATTTCCTTTGTACTTAAAATGACGGCGTCTGTTCCTAAGTCACCCCTGATTTGCAGCATAGCTTCTGGCATGGTATCCACTACATATCGTTTCACTCTCATAAGTTCACCACCCCGACACTTTGAATTTCAACGTTCGGCTCCAGCTCACTGTACGACAGCACCGGGACATCCTGCATAGTCCGCTCCATCACTTGCCGCAAATACATCCGAATTGTCGGTGACGTTAACACAATAGGCTGCTGTCCAGATTGAATGAGACGGTTGATTTGCTCCATCATCCTTTGATACACCGTTTGCGTAGACACCGGATCAAGAGCCAAATAGCTACCTTGCTCCGACTGTTGCACGCTTTCAGCAATTTTCTTCTCCAATCCTGGTCCCACTGTAATAACGCGTAACGTCTCCCCTTGTTGGGCAAATTGCTGCGTAATCTGTCGGGACAACGCCTGACGGACATATTCAGTCAGCACGTCGGGATCTTTTGTATAAGTACCGTAGTCAGCTAGCGTTTCGAAAATAGTCACCATATCGCGAATGGAGATTTTTTCTTTCAACAGCTTGGCTAACACTTTTTGTACATCCCCAATCGCAAGCACAGAAGGAATAAGGTCGTCCACCAGCACTGGATAATTCTCTTTGAGATTGTCGACCAGCGACCGTGTCTCCTGTCTGCCAAGCAACTCATGAGCATGTTTCTTGATCGTCTCCGTAAGATGAGTAGCTACAACTGAAGGTGGATCAACTACGGTATAACCAGATAGTTCCGCAACATCCTTGGTGTTTTCATCAATCCAGAGCGCGGGCAATCCGAAGGCCGGTTCTGTCGTTTCAATCCCTGTAATAGAATCGTCGTCGTATCCCGGACTCATAGCCAGGTAATGATTTAACAGAAGCTCCCCGCCGCCCACGGTATTACCTTTAATTTTAATGACATATTCGTTAGGCTTGAGCTGAATGTTATCCCGAATACGAATGACCGGCACAACCAAACCCAGCTCCAAAGCACATTGACGACGGATCATAATAATCCGATCCAATAAATCCCCGCCCTGCTGTGTATCCGCCAGCGGAATTAACCCGTATCCAAATTCAAATTCAATTGGATCTACCTGAAGCAGATTAATGACACTTTCTGGACTACGGACTTCTTCAATTTGTTGCTCCTCTTCCAGCTGTTCATCGGCTATCTGCTTGCGTTCCATATTGCCCTGCATTCTTCGAGCCGCGAAAAACAGCAGAATCGCCAGTGGAAGAGTTGTAATGATATGAATAGGCGTGAAGAGACCCAATAATGCAATTGTGGCAGCCACAATATAGATCAATTTTGGATAAGAAAAGAGCTGTCCAGTTAAATCCTCTGCCAAGTTGCCATCCGACGTAGCCCGTGTAACAATTAAGCCTGACGCCGTGGATATGAGCAGTGCGGGAATCTGGCTGACCAGTCCGTCACCAATGGTGAGTACAGAATAAGTCGACAGCGCCTCTTGAAATCCTTTTCCCTGAACGGCCATACCGATAATAAAGCCGCCGACCAAGTTAATGATCAAAATGATAATACTAGCAATGGCATCACCTTTAACGAATTTACTCGCACCATCCATCGCTCCGTAAAAATCAGCTTCCCGTTCGATTTTACTGCGTCGTTCACGGGCTTGCTGCTCATTGATCAAACCTGCATTCAGATCAGCATCAATACTCATTTGTTTACCCGGCATCGCATCCAATGTAAACCGTGCGCCTACCTCAGCAACCCGCTCAGATCCCTTGGTGATAACAATGAACTGTACGACCACGAGAATGAGAAAGACAACAAAACCGACGGCAATTTGCCCTCCTGCAATCCAACTACCAAACGTAGCAACTACTTCCCCTGCATGGCCCTCACCTAAAATAAGTTTGGTTGTAGAGATATTAAGTGCCAAACGAAACAACGTTGTAATGAGTAGCAATGAAGGGAAAATAGAAAACTGTAAAGCTTCCTTCGTATTCATAGAAACGAGTAGAATCATCAAAGCAATAGAAATATTAATGACGAGTAGGATATCCAGCAGCCATGATGGGATCGGGAGAATCATCATAAGAACGATACCGATGACGCCTGCAAGGACAGTTATTTCTTTTATTTTCACGGGTCTCTAGCCCTCCGATCCCTTTATTTCACTTTACCTTTTAATTTATATACATACGCCAGCACTTCGGCAACGGCCTGGAACAGATCAGCTGGTATCGCATCCCCGATTTCGGCTCTTTGAAACAGCGCCCGCGCCAGCGGCTTGTTTTCCATCGTTATTACGCCGTTTTGCTTGGCAATTTCTTTAATTCGGAGCGCAACGTAATCTTGCCCTTTCGCAATAATCTGCGGCGCTTCCATCTCCGAACCGTCATATTTCAAAGCCACAGCAAAGTGCGTAGGGTTGGTGATGATGACATCTGCATTAGGAACCTCCTGCATCATACGCTGCATAGCCATACGGCGCTGACGCTCGCGAATTTTCCCTTTGATCAGCGGGTCACCCTCCATTTTCTTGTATTCATCCTTGATGTCTTGTTTGGACATTTTCAGGTTTTTCTCATGCTCATAACGTTGATACATATAATCCAATACCGCTAAAACGAACAGTACCACACCAATTTTGAGCCCCAGTTCCATCGTTAATGAAGCTGTAAAGCTCAACATCTGATCGCCGGACATTTCAGCCAGTTTGGGTAGGTCAGCCTTTGTTTTCCAGAGTACGCTGTACACCAGATAACCAATTACAGTCATCTTTAAAACGGATTTTAGGAATTCAACCAATGACCTCATGGAAAAAATATTTTTGAATCCTTTAATCGGATCAATCTTGCTAAACTTGGGCGTAATGCCCTCTCCGGTTAATAAAAAGCCGATCTGCATGTAATTGGCTGCTATCCCGATGACAATAGCCCCAATAAAAATAGGTGCTAGCATAATCAAGATTTGCACGCCATACTCGCCCATCATCAGCAGCGTTGTGTTCGGCGTTACCTCCATAGAGAGCCGATTCACAAAAATATCCCGAAATAGTCGAACTGCATGGTCCTTAAAATACCCGCCGAAAATCATGAGGCAAAAAAACGTAACCAGCAGGACACCAGCGGCGGGCAACTCCATGCTTTTGGCAACCTGCCCTTTTTGTCTTGCATCCTGTTTCTTTTTGGGTGTAGCTTTTTCCGTTTTTTCCCCTGAGAACAACTGCAGGTTCATAGCATATTTAAATGACAAACTACGTTCCTCCAGACCAGACATTAAGGACGATTACCCATAATATCCAACAAGTTGCGCATGGATTCGAACATCACCGAAAACAATCTTTCGAATATGAAAGCAAAACTTGGCATGAGAAGCAGTAACATGAACAGTCCCACAATAATTTTAAGAGGTACACCAATAACAAAAATGTTGAATTGTGGCGCTGTTTTAGCTAAAAAACCAAGTCCCACATCTGTTAAAAAGGTAGCCACTACAATGGGAGCAGCAATTTGAAAAGCAAGCATAAATGATTCCGCAAAAGAACGTATCAGGAATTCAGTTACACTGCCACCATACAGCTTTACAAAAAAATCATTTGTCAACGGTACCCAATCATAGCTGTATAAGATAGCATTTAGCAGATGATGGTGCCCATTTATACTTAAAAAGAACAATACTGCAATGGCAAACTTAAAATTCCCCGTTAAAGGCGTTGAAGCCCCTGTCATGGGATCAAACACACTCGCCATTCCGAAGCCCACCTGTAGATCTATAAATGAACCTGCAGTTTGGATCGCTGTCATGAACAGATATGCAGTAAACCCCAATAACAACCCAATCAGCACTTCACGACCCACTAACAGCACGTACGATACATCGGTCGGTACCTGTTGATGCGTACCATATGTAAGATACACGACCAAAGCTAGAAATCCTGAAATTCCGACCTTAAAGATATTAGGTACCCCTCGGGTTGAAAAAATAGGCGCTACTACAAAAAATGAGGTAATCCGACAAAAAATCAGCAAAAAAACAGGAAAACTCTGTAACAATATGTTCATAACATTCAGCCTAACCTATATATTTGTACAAATTGTCTAGAATGTTATACGTAAAGTCCACTAATGTGGTCAATATCCAGGGCCCGAACAAAAGCAATGCCAGCAATACGGCGACAATCTTCGGAACAAAGGCCAGTGTTTGCTCCTGAATTTGGGTTGTCGCCTGAAAAATACTGATAATCAAACCCACGACTAGCCCCAAAATCAGCATCGGAGCGCTCACCTTGAGTACAATGTACACCGCTTGCCCAGCCAGGGAAATAATAAACTCCGAAGTCATTGCCGTCCTCCTTGATTGCTGTCCTTGCATGAAGTATTCATGTGTTAAAACTCAGAAGCAATGATTTGACAACCAAATACCAACCATCTACAAGTACGAAAAGCAGTATTTTAAAAGGAAGTGAAATCATTACCGGTGGTAGCATCATCATCCCCATAGCCATGAGTGTACTCGATACCACAATGTCTATAACTAAAAATGGTATGAAAATCATAAAACCCATCTGAAATGCCGTTTTCAACTCACTGATTGCATAAGCCGGAACCATCACCGTTAGTGGAATATCCTGATAATTCTTTGGTTTTTCCATCTTGGTGTATTTCATAAAGAGTAGTAGATCCTTCTCACGTGTATGAGAGAACATAAAGGTCTTGATCGGTACCGATGCCTTATCCAGCGCCTGAGACTGTGTTATATCCCCCTTGAGATACGGCTGAAGTGCAGTTTCATTCATAGCTGAGAACGTCGGTGCCATAATGAATAAAGTGAGAAACAAAGCCAGTCCGACAAGCACCTGATTAGGCGGCATCTGCTGGGTTCCCAGCGAAGTTCGCACAAAGCCAAGCACAATCACAATTCGCGTAAAACTTGTCATAAGTACAAGCAACGCAGGCGCTACACTAATGACAGTAATAAGTAAAATAATAGACAGCGAGGTGGCACCGGGCTGTCCTTTGTCCGAATTGCCGACTTGAATATCAATGTTCGGAATCGGTTCCGCAGAGGCCGCCGTCACCGAAATGAAGCTGAACAAGACAAGCAGCAAACATGCAAGTATAATCTTTTTTCTCATGAATCTCCCGACCGATCTGTAGTATTCTCCTCATTGCGCAGCTTTTCAAGTTTATCCTTGCGATTCGGCATTTGCCGAAGCTTGGATTCAAACATCTCGTGAAAAGACGTCTCCTCTTCAGGCTGCTGCTGTGCCGCGTTGTTCCGGCGAAGCTTATCCGCAATTTTAGCGAATAGCGGGGCAATCGGGCCGCGCTGCAGAGAAGCTTCCTGCTCCAGTGCGGCCAAAATTTGCTCCACTTCTTCAGGATCGGATACTTTGTCAACAAGCCGGATATCTTCTCCCACACCAATGAGGTACACACTGCTACCAACTTCAACAAGCTGAAGGGATTTATTGGGACCAAGTCCCACGCCTCCCAGTATGCGAACGGAGCGGTTGCTAAACCAGCTCTGATTTCTTTTACTCAAAAACCGTATCAAGTACACGATCAGTACGATGATAAAGATTAGCACGAAAAGGACCCAGGCAATGTTGCCTATATTGCTGGATGTACTCAATGCGTCAGAGGCACCCTGTTGTGTATCCATACTGGGTGCGCCTTACACACCCAGTGTTTTGTTGATGGCTTCGATAACCCGATCCGATTGGAAAGGCTTAACGATAAAATCTTTTGCGCCAGCTTGAATGGCATCAATAACCATTGCTTGCTGACCCATCGCGGAACACATGATAACCTTTGCGTTCGCGTCAATTTGTTTGATTTCCTTCAGAGCGGCAATGCCGTCCATTTCAGGCATCGTGATATCCATCGTAATCAGGTCCGGACGAAGCTCCTTGAATTTTTCAATGGCCTGTGATCCGTCCTGGGCCTCTCCTACTACTTCAAATCCATTTTTGGACAGGATGTCCCGAATCATCATTCTCATAAATGCAGCATCGTCCACGATCAAAATACGGTTTGCCATCTGAAATAAATCCTCCCTAAATTATGCTTTTATTGTAATTTTTGAATACGGTCCCATTGGCTTACAATATCTGTTACACGCACGCCAAAGTTCTCGTCGATTACGACAACCTCGCCCTTGGCAATCAGTTTGTTGTTAACCAAAATGTCCACCGGCTCCCCGGCAAGCTTGTCCAGTTCAATAATTGAACCTTGTGAGAGCTCCAGAATATCTTTAATTTGCTTTTGGGTCCTTCCTAATTCTACGGTGACTCTAAGGGGAATGTCCATCAATAAATTTAAATTGTTTTCATCCACTTGCGCAAATGCACCGGACTGCAAGTTAGAAAATTGTACAGGTTGTACATTTACATTACGTCCCGGTACTGCGCCGTAGTGATGAGGCGTTCCATAAGGAGCTTGCGGCGGTACACCAGCTGGCATTCCATAACCCGGTGTTCCATAGCCTGGAGCGCCCTGCTGCCCATATCCCGGGTCTTGAGGATACATTGGCGGTTGTTGCCCATATCCTGCGTCTTGCGGCGCCTGCGCGGCTGCAGGTGGCTGCTGATAGGCTGGTGCAGGTGGTTGCTGCGGAACGCTAGCTTGTTGCGGCGCTTCGGGAGCAGCTGTTGCAGCTACCTGTTGTGCGGACGCTTGCGGTTGTTCTTCATCCTCTCCGCCATTCATTAGGATGCTCACCATTTTTTTGGCGAAATTAACAGGCAACAGTTGCATCAGCGTAGAGTCAATGAGATCCCCGATCAATAACCGGAAGGATACTGTAATGAGCGTCTCTTCATCCGGCAGACTAGATACTCCATCACCGTGCATAGGATCCAAAATATCAATCCCCGGTGGAGAGATATTAACAAAACGATTAAACATGGTAGACATAGAGGTCGCCGACGATCCCATCATCTGGTTCATCGCTTCCTGCACGGCACTGATGTGAATTTCATTCAATTCTTCATCCGCTGGGTTACCTTCACCACCAAGCATTAAGTCCGCTATCACTTGTGCATCACGCTTTTTGATTACGAGTGAGTTAATACCCTCGAATCCATCGACATAATTTACATGTACAGCTACGTGTGGCTTTGGAAATGCAGTTTCAAATTCAGAACGGGTAATAATTGAAACTTTAGGTGTCGTAATATCCACCTTTTGACCGAGCAGTGTGGAAAGAGCCGTAGCTGCGCTGCCGAACGTTATATTACCGATTTCCCCGAGAGCATCCTGCTCCAGAGGAGTCAGAAAATCGTCAACGGTCTTGTTGGCGGGAGTAGAATCCGTCCCCGCTTCAGACTGTTTCAGCAAGGCATCGATTTCCTCCTGGGACAAATAGTCTTTACTCGTCAATTTCTTCAACTCCTTCGTTGACAATTTCATCAATTTGTACGGCAACACGATCTCTTACCATGCCGGGACTTCCCATAAACTTCAATTTCTCGCCCACCCGGATGGATAGTCCTTCTTTGACAGGCTTGTTCAATGAAATGACATCCCCTACCGAAAGACCCAGAAACTCGGCTACATTTATCCGGGATTCACCCAACTCCGCAATAATAGGGAGCTCTGCTTTGGTGACCCGTAATCTCAAGGCGTCGATCTCTTCGGGCGCCCTTGATTTCTTTTCGGATGTAAACCACTGGTGCGTGGACAGTCTGGCCATAATGGGTTCCAATACCACGTGCGGGATACAGAGGTTAATCATCCCTGTGGTATCACCAATTTTGGTGCTAAGCGAAATCAGAGCAATCGTTTCATTGGGCGAAACAATCTGCATAAACTGCGGATTCGTTTCCATCGCCTCTAGACGCGGTTCAATGTCCAGTACCGTTTTCCAAGCCTCTTGCAGGCTATCAAAGGTACGGCTGAAAATTCGCTCCATGATCGTCGTCTCGATTTCGGTCAACGCAGTAACCTTTGACGGTGCCGAACCTGTTCCTCCGAGAAGCCTGTCCAACATGGCATAAGCAACGTTCGGGTGAACCTCAAGCACCATACGGCCTTCCAGCGGTTCAGCTTCAAAAATGTTTAGAATGGTCATTTTCGGAATGGAGCGAATGAATTCATCATAAGGAAGCTGCTCCACCTGAACGACATTAATTTGGACAAAAGTACGAAGCTGCGCTGAAAAATATGTGGTCAGATACCGTGCAAAGTTCTCGTGTATCCGCGTCAGACTCCGTATATGATCCTTGGAAAACCTAAGCGCTCTTTTAAAATCATAAGCGCGAACTTTCTTTTGGGTATCTTCCTTTTTAAGTTCTTCCGCATCCATTTCACCGGACGAAAGAGCTGCTAAAAGGGCATCAATTTCCCCTTGTGACAGTACATCCACCAATGTTATTCACCCCCTTACGTGTTCCTGACAAGTTCACCTGGAATCAAATGGCTGCCAGCAAAAAGTCTGTAATTTTGGCGTTCCCCAGGTGACCTTCAGGGAGCGACTTGTTGATGAGATCCGTCAGCTTGTCACTGAACTGATCCCGGCCTTTAGCCGTTCTGAGCTCATCAGGTTTGGTGTCTGCAAGCAATTGAATAACGATGGGCTTAATACTGATGTCTTTAATTTTTTCAAAAGATTCTTTTGCTTTGGCATCGTTCAATTGAAAAGATAGGTTCATCTGGACAATATAATCTGCGTCTGCCAAATTCGTTTTAATACCGGTAATTTCAGAGCTCACTTCCACCAATTCATCTGCTGACAATCTTGGAAGTTGTTCTGCTTGAGCAGCTTGCGCATTCGGTATGACTTCCGACTTCTTCCCGCTAAGCGCTGGTATAAGTACAAAGGCCGCGCCTGCAATCAAAGTAATCGCGAGTAAAATTGTAATGAGCCATGGCAGCATCTTCTTCATTCGTCTTCCTCCATTTGTTGCACTTTTATCGTGGCGGCATGCATGCCGATTTCACGGCTGTAACCCTTGATCAAGGAGACGACATCTGCCGCTTTTTCCAATACAATCAACCGTTTCCCCGTCACCAAAGTGACGTATGTATCCGGTGTTTCCTCCACAGTCTCAATGAGCAGCGCATTAAGCCACATAGGCGAGCCGTTCAGCCGCGTTAACGGGATCATCGTAACACCAACCTCCTGATAGGTGCGGAGGAGCCTCTACTCCTCCGCGTTTAAATGAGATTATCGTTTCAAGTTTACAACTTCCTGTAGCACTTCATCCGAGGTCGTAATGATACGCGAGTTCGCTTGGAATCCGCGCTGAGCTACGATCATTTCGGTAAATTCGCCTGTCAGATCAACGTTGGACATTTCCAGCTGACCTGAGATGATAGCTCCACGCCCCTCTGAGTTGGCTGCTCCAGGCTCAAGTTCATCAATGTTGGAGTTGACCGTTGTACGATACAGGCTGCCTCCAATTTTCTCCAAACCTTCCGGGTTAGTAACTCTGGCTATACCAATTTGTGTGCCATTATTCACTGTACCATCATCTAATTGCTGTACAATCGTGCCATCCTGTGAGATAGAGACTGCCGTAACATTGTCTTCAAGTGTGATTGGATCTCCATCCAAATTTCCCACAAAAAATCCATCGGAAGTAACCAGATTTCGGTTCGCATCTACGTGAAAATCACCCGCACGAGTCAGATAAGGAACTTCCTGTGCATCATTCATTTTGACCAGGAAAAATCCGTCACCGTTAATACGTAAATCCGTTGGATTGTTCGTAGTCATTGCACTACCTGGAAGGTGCAGTGTATCAATAGAGCTGACCGACACTCCCAAACCTACCTGCTTGGCATTTTGCCCGGCGGTTGTTGTTCCGTCTGGTGCACTTGCGCCTGAACTCGTTTGGCTCAAGATATCCTTGAACATCACTCGGCTGGACTTGAAGCCTGTAGTATTTACGTTTGCAATGTTGTTACCGATAACGTCCAGCTTCGTTTGAAAGCCCTTCATGCCCGATACACCTGAATACATTGATCTCAACATTGAGTATAAATCCTCCTCTGATTGGTTGCTTAGTTGACCGCATCAGTCGATCCGCGGCTTTTTCATGGCTTTCCTATTCGGGCCAGCCACTTCGTATACATTTTTATGAAATAATTACAGCACTATCTATCTGCGTAAATACGTTATCCTCCATGGACTTCTTATCCATCGCGGTAACAACTGTTCGATTAGGTACACTTACAATCAAAGCCATATCCTGCATTAAAATCAGTGATTCTTTGGCGCCTTTGGCAGCTGCTTTATCCACAGCAGAGTTAATTTTCGCCATTTGGTCACTTCTCAACTCTATTCCCCGTTGCTCCAGACGCTTGGCTGCATGGTTGCTCAGCTTGAGCACCTGATCCTGCAACACCTGACCGAACGGTCTGGCATCCTTCGATACCGAATTTACTCGGTTTTTTGAGATTGCTGCCGGGGGCACGTTGGCGGGAAAAAGGCGTCCGACCGTTATCCTGTCATTCATGAGTTCTCACCGCTTCCAGTAGAGGAAGAAGATGAAGTATCCGATGTATCTGTAGCGGGAGTCGTTGTGTTAGCCTGGCTCACTGATGTTACATCTTTTAATGCCACCTCAGCCGCTCCCATTTTGGCATACTGCACACCGTCACGAATAACGATGGAATCCACGATTCCACTTTTCACTGTACCCGCACCTGTTTCACCTGTAATGGAGTCTTTTTTACCTGCCTCAATCCAGCTGACTTCTTTTCCTATCAAACCGGAGGCTGTACCTAAAGACTGTCCCAATGCATTCAACTGCGTAGAAATGTTCATCAGTTGTTCTACCGAGGAAAATTGGGCCATTTGAGCGATAAATTCTTTATCCTCCAAAGGCTGCATCGGATCCTGATTTTGTAGCTGGGTGATCAAAATTTTCAAAAACTGATCTTTACCCATCGTTTTAGTATCCTTGGCACTTGCCGTTTTGACATTATTCACATTGTAATTCGGCCAAACGTTACTGGTGGATACATTGTTGTCTGTAGTTGTCATTGTGTTCTCACCTCCATTATTACGCTTGTGCTGTAAAGGAGCCTGTCCGATTCATATCATCTGCGCGTTGTTCAGCTGTCCAGTTACGAAGCTCTTCTGCCATTTCAGCTACCTTCAAAGCATCCTCGCTCTCTTCTCTACCTCGAGCTTTGGAACGTTGATTGGATTGCTGCTGCTGATTAGCTCCAGATCCGCGTCCATCCTGATACATATGGGAGGAAAGCGACTCATTGTGCGTTACTTCTACCTTATCTACCTGGATACCTTGGCTCTGAAGACTCGAACGCAGCTGCGACATTTGCTGTTCCAGCAAATCCTTCGCTCCGCTATGCTCAGTCATGAACTGGGCAACCAGATGACCATTTTGCATTGTCAGCTTAACTTCCAGCTGGCCCAGATGATCTGGACGAAGCATGATAGTCGCTTCCGTCAAACCAGTGTGTTTTACAATGTCAAGTTTCTGCACTACAAATTCGGTCATCTCCTTGGCAAATTGCCGTACATGTACGACTGGTTGAGCCGGAGCCGAAGGTGTTGTTCCTTGCGTTTGTACCGAAAGCTGTCCCGCAGTCGTGATCACTGGAGTCTGATTGTCAGTTGCTGTCGAATCCGCTTGCTCAGTTGCATCTACGAATGCACTCGCTTCATCTGTTACAGTCGTCTTAACTGCAGACTGAACGAGAATATTAGTTGATGAACGTTGCCCTTCTGAACCTTGTTGATTAGTTTCGCCCTGACTTGCTTGCTGCTGAGAAGCAACAACCTGTTTGTCTGTAGTAGCTGTAGCTACGGTCTGAGTACCATTTGCTCGATTTGCAGAAGGCTGAACTGCTTGTGAATCCCCACCATCAGCAAGTTCCACAGCTTTCATTAGACCATTCCACTGCTCATCGGAAATAGCTCCCGTACCTGCCGTTGCGCTTTGGAGCGATTGTAGTAACTGTGCCACCTGGGACTTTTTGTCTCCAGAAGCCTGCTCTGCTACATTGGCAAGTTGTGACAAAGCGTCCTGTAATGCAAATCGAAGAGTAGCCGGGTTGGCTGCCAAAGCTGTTAAGCCTGTCGCCTCTGTCGTTTCTCCACCGTTTAACTGTTGAGTTGTTCCGTCGCCTTGTAAAAACTGTTGTACTTGCTGAATCCACGCTTGCAGAGTTGCAAGCAGAGCAGGATCAGCAGCTACTTGATCATCCAGCTTTTCAAGATTTTGCAGCAAAGGAGCCAGTGTTTCGGCCAGCGGCTCGGTTGGAGCTTCCGTGGATTCTCCAGTTGCAATAAGCGGAAGTACCATAACTAATGGAGAACCGTTCGCATCTGTGCCTGCTGAGCCCGTTTGCCCGCCTGTCATCATTTGCGTAAGTGTTTGATTAAAAGCACCCGTGGTTGCTCCAGCAGCTGTCGCTGTAGTCGTTGTTGAGGCCGTTGTACTGCTAGCTGTCTGACTGGAGCCGAGCGATACACTTTGAGAAATAAGGGTCATTTATTTTTCACCTCCCTTCATTTAAATTACTTACTGCCCATCAGTTTGTTCAAAATTTTTGCGGTCTGAGCAGCATCCTTGGCAGACATATTTTGTAGTAAAGAACCACGTGTCGAATCATCTACTGTATTTAATATGTTTAATGCCTTGTCTGGACTGATTTTGTAAGTTTGTAAAATAAGTTCGGCACCGCTCTTCTTGTCCATGGAAGCAAATGTGCTACTGATTTGAGTGCTTTGCAAACTCTTACTCGTTGTTCCAGCTGTGGTACCTTGATCCTTTTTCAGACGAGACTGCAAGGCAGCAACTGACAAATCCGTAGATGGCGTTACGTTTTTCAGAGCCATAGTAATATCGGCTGCTTTTTTAGCGTCCATCTTTTGCAAAATCTTTGCACTGTTGGCAGGGTCCATGTAGCTTAACAGCTGCACAGTCTCTTCCGTGGTCAGATTCTCCATAATCGGTGCCGCTTTACTTGCTGTCATCCCTTCATACATGCTAGCAAGATCTCTGGCCTGTTTTACATAAGGATCTTCATTTGTTGTTCCACCTGTAGTTTGCGTACCGGCCTGTCCCGGCTGACTGGCCTGTGACTGCTGCTCCTGTTGCGTTTGCAGCGTATTGACCTGATTCTGCAGTTCAGTAACCTTTTTATCTTGTGTCGTCTTAGCAGCGGTAGCCTTTTTAAGCTCCTCCGTCTGCTTGGCTAAATCTGCCTTTAACTGCTCAATAGTTGCTTCAGAACTTTCAGACTGAGCCTTCTGATCTGCCTCTTTCGTCTGAGTAGCCTTATCTTTCGGTTCAGGTATCCAATTTTTAACAACTGGTATTTTGTTCCCTAACGAAATCATTTCGCTTCTGAAGTCCATATTGAACAATGTAAGCAGGACCCCGACCAGAACGATTGTGAACACAATCGGAATCAGGAAAAACATAAACCGTTCAAATCCCCCGCCTGATTCTTTTCCTAAATCCATATCCAGTTCATTTTCTGCTAACTTCTGTGCCATCGTCTTCCTCCTCAGGCAGCTGATATGCGTATCCTATGACTTTCCGCTTACCGGGCTTTCATGGCAAATCGCACGGAAGCCATTTCATCCAGCTCGTTCTGCTCGCGCAGGAGCATTTCCTGTTGGAATTTCACGTTGGCCTTCTCTCTCGCTTTCAGCCAAACCTGTTCATCCAGCATTTTATCGGTCAAAACGGTTTGTTTGCTTTGCACATTTTGCTGCGCATATTGAACATCCCTATGCTTGCGTGTAATACATTGGTCCAGATGATTAACATAAGCCTGTAATTCCTGAATGGTAGAGAGTGGCGCGCAATCCTCGGCAGCCTTTTGAATGGCTGATATGACCCGATTCCTTTCGCCTACAAGCTGTGTTAATGTCTGCTCCTCAGCCTGCAATTGTCCGACAGCACTGGAAAGCAACCATTCGGCCTGTGACTTTTCGTTGGTTTTCAAGTCTACAACTTTCTGAAAGGAATACTGAAATCTCATCGTTCAACCTTCATCTCCTCGTAAATTCAGAAATCAAACGCTCTCTTACCTCGTCCAGCTCAGCCTTTTCATCTGTTCTTTGTCTTGTAAAATCCCATATATCCCGTATGCGCTCCATGGATTCGTCAATTTCTGCATTTGAACCCTGCTGATAGGCCCCGATATTAATCAGGTCCTCCGAATCTTTGTAAATGGCCATCAAGCGCTTAATGTTCTCGGCAGCATCTATCTGATCTCGTGGTGCGATATCCTTCATAACCCGGCTAATACTCGCTAACACATCAATTGCTGGAAAATGTCCTTTGTTCGCAATTCCACGATTCAAGACAATATGTCCATCCAAAATCCCGCGCACCGCATCCGCGATAGGCTCGTTCATATCATCACCATCGACCAGTACCGTATAAAAAGCGGTTATGGAGCCAGTAGGACCTGTCCCTGCACGCTCTAAAAGCTTAGGTAGACTAGCAAACACGGAAGGGGTGTACCCTCTCATTGCCGGTGGCTCCCCTACGGCTAGGCCGACTTCACGTTGAGCCATCGCATACCGGGTAACTGAATCCATCATCAGCATGACATTCAATCCGCGATCCCGAAAATATTCTGCGATGGTCGTTGCAATAAGTGCACCCTTAATACGGATTAACGCAGGTTGGTCGGAAGTTGCCACAATGACCACGGAACGTTCTAGTCCCTCCGGACCTAAATCGCGTTCAATAAAGTCCAGCACTTCGCGTCCACGTTCCCCGATCAAGGCAATTACATTCACATCGGCTTCCGTATTACGAGCAATCATTCCCATCAAGGTACTTTTACCTACACCCGAACCTGCAAAAATACCAACCCGTTGTCCTTTACCGATAGTAAGCAACCCGTCGATAGCGCGCACCCCGATACTGATTGGTTCCTGCACACGCGGACGATTCAGCGGATTGGACGGAATATTGAAGGTTGAATATCTCGCCATTCGCGAGGGGATCAATGAGCCATCCAGAGGCTGACCCAAGCCGTCCAGCACTTTGCCTAACAGTTCCGACCCGACCTGCACATTCAACGGCTTCCCTGTTCCTACAACATCACAACCGGGACCAATAGATTGCAGTTCTCCAAGTGGCATCAGAAGCACTTTATTGTCCCTGAAGCCTACAACTTCCGCTTGCAACGGCTTGGCCGTTTTGCCCGGATAAATGTAACAAACATCCCCGATACTGGCGTCCGGACCTTCCGATTCAACCATCAGGCCGATAACCTGCGTAACCTTGCCATTTACCCGGACCGGGTCCAACTGGCGCAAATGATCCATGTAGCGCTGCGCATTAAGCCCCTTCATGTCTTCGCTCCTCATTCTCATGTGCCAGACGCAGTAGTTCCTTTTTGATCTCAGCTAATTGCGTATCAATCCGCGCATCCACGCTTCCAAAGGAAGAACGGATAACACATCCGCGATCTTTGACGGTACCATCAGGAATAATTTGCAGCTCTGCCTGCGAATCGACAGTTAATGACAATTCTTCTCGTGCACCTTGCACAAATGCGAAATGCTGAGGCGACACACATAATGTAATGGTTCCTTTTTCCCGCTTACGAGCCAAATTTTTACGAATTAATTCAATCGTGTATTCTGGCTCAAGGCTAAGCTGTTTCTCAATGACCTTCTCAGCAATAGCACTACTCAGTTCGACCAGGAAAGGCTCCGCTTCCTGAATCAGTTGTTCCTTAATCTCATAGGCCTGACGCAGAATATCCTGTGCTTCTTCCATCATCTGCTCCGATTTCGTTTGGAGCTCGGCCTCAGCCAGCTTCTGGCCTTCTTCATATCCTTGCTGAAACCCATCAGCTTTTAACGACTGAGTCAACTGATCGTCATGCTCGCGTCGTTCCTGCCACCAGGCTTCAATCTGCTGCTGTGCCTCCTGAAGCATCCGTTCCGCTTCTTCAGCTGCCTCGCGAACCTGACGTTCGGCAAAATCCTTGGCATCATTCAGCATTTCATCCCGCAGCCGTTCAGCCTCGTGATCTCGCTGAGGCTCCGGCTCCGTATATTCAGTTGTGATTTCTTCATCCGTCGTTTCTGGCGCATACGTATGTGCCACATCAATTGTTTTCAAAGCCTCTACAGGAACATATTGGAAAGATTTAATCAAGTTAGACAATGATGTCATCTCCTCCGCCGCGTGCGATTATAATCTCACCGGCCTCTTCCAATCTGCGGATCGTCGATACGATACGTGTCTGTGCTTCTTCCACATCACGCAACCGCACCGGTCCCATGTACTCCATTTCCTCTTTGAAGGTTTCTGCCATACGTTTCGACATATTTCGGAAAATCACATCGCGTACTTCTTCACTGGACACTTTAAGCGCCAATTGCAAATCTGCATTGTCGATATCGCGGATAATGCGCTGAATGGAACGGTTGTCCACATTGACGATATCCTCGAACACGAACATTCTTTTCTTGATTTCCTCAGCCAGTTCTGGATCTTGAATTTCAAGCGAGTCGAGAATCGTACGTTCGGTTCCGCGGTCTACGCCATTCAAAATCTGAACAATGGACTCGATACCACCCGCATTCGTATAATCCTGCGTCGCGGTTGCAGACAGTTTTTGCTCCAACACTCGTTCCACCTGGGAAATAACTTCCGGAGATGTACTGTCCATGACAGCGACACGCCGGGCCACATCTGCCTGTTTTTCCTGTGGCAGAGACGACAGAATTGCAGCCGCCTGCTCAAATTGCAAGTACGAAAGCACGAGAGCAATCGTTTGCGGATTCTCATTCTGTATAAAATTCAATATCTGGTTTGGATCAGCCTTGCGGGCAAAATCGAAGGGTCTTACCTGTAACGTCGCTGTTAGACGGTTAATGACCTCAACTGCTTTTTGCGATCCGAGTGCTTTCTCCAATATTTCTTTAGCGTAATTAATACCGCCTTGGGAAATGTACTCCTGAGCCAAACAAATTTGATGAAACTCGGCCATGATGGAGTCCTTCTCAATGGCATCGACCTTCCGCACATTGGCAATTTCCAATGTAAGTTGCTCGATCTCCTCATCACGCAAATGCTTGAATATTTGAGCAGATACCTCTGGTCCCATTGTGATCAGAAGTATAGCTGCTTTCTGTCTTCCCGTTAAACCTTGACTGCTTGCCTTTGCCAATGAACTCACCTCTATTCGTCAGCCAGCCATGTACGAAGCAGATTGACGAATTCGTCGGGTTTCTTTTTCGCCAGACTTTCAAGCTGTTTACGCACTTGACTTTCATTTGTCACACTTTCCATGGTAATAGACGGGAACTCCGTCGGCGTTGGCATGAGTTGCAATTCTTCATCCAACTCTTCTTCCTGCTTACGACGACCGCGTACGATGAGGAAGATTACACCCGCCAGCAGTGCCAGAACAGCAGCTCCGATGCCCCATAGCCAAGGGTTGGAAGCTGAGAAGAATGTATTCGTGCTCGCAGGCGCTGGAACAGCTTGTGAGAACACTGAAACCTTCTTAGCCAAATCAGCGTCTGTAATAGTAGTACCAGAATTCGCCAACGACGCTCTTACAATATTAACCAAAATATTTTGAATTGCTGTCTGAGTTGCAGTATCCAACGTTTGCTGACCTGTTGGTGGTTCAACTGCAACATTAATGGTTAAATCTTTTACAGTGTACGGACTTTGGATAATATCCCTTGCAATTCGGTTAACTTCGTAGTTAATCGTACTTGAGCTCTTATCTGAGCTGGTATTGCCGGAATTAGCTCCTCCGGGGTAGCCCGGAACATCCTGTGTTCCTGTTCCTGCAACTCCTCCGGTTTGTCCACTACTGCCCGTATAGCTTTCCTGAATTTGTTGGGCGCTAATTTCAATACCCTTCATTTTCGTTTGATCAACAGGTGTGACCATTTGTTCTTTTGATGTGACTTTGTCGAAATTTAGCTGGGACATAACCAGCACGTTTACCTTGTCGTCTCCAACAATTTTCGACAAAAATTGTTGGACATTATTCCTTACATCGCTCTCAAACTTCTTCTGTAGAGCCATGTTTTCCTGAACACCACTAGTGAGCCCACCTTGGCCGCCCTTGGCCGTTGGAATCAACTCATATTCCTTATTGGTGATCGTAATGTTTTCCACTGGCAGATTCGGCACGGCCGTTTTTACCAGATTAAAGTATCCGTCGATCGCTTGCTGATTTGGAGTAAAGCCAGGCTCAAATTCCATTTGAATCGAAGCGGAGGCTTTGTCCTTTTCTTCAAGTCCAGCAAAAATGTTTTCCTTTGGCATATTAATGACAGCTTTGGAGCTTTGGACACCATCCATCCGTTCCAACAATTGCTGTATTTCGCCATTCAATGCATTATTATACTTCACATTGAACTCGTTCTCCGTCATACCAATCGCAGAGGAGGACTGGTCAAAAGCGCTCATGCCGATTGAACCCTTCTGAATCAGGCCTTGAGACCCAACATCTACCTTTGCCTTATCCGCATTAGCAGTTGGGACTGAGATTTGTGTCCCACCAGCATTAAGTTGGTACGGTATACCCGCAGAATCGAGATATTTAATGACTCCGGCAGCATCGTTAGCATTTAAATCTCGGAAAGCCACTTCATACTCGGTTTTGGTAAACTGCATCGTTAGCACTACAACGGCGATAATGATGAATGCTAATGTCGAAACAAGTAATATCTTCTGTTTTTTGCTGAAATTATTCCAATACCCGGAAATCTTATCCCGATATTGGGCGATTCTCTCGTTCACTCCGTCACCCCATCCGAAACTTTGCTAAACCCTCTTTACATCTGTGTACGCATGATCTCCTGATAGGCTTCGATCGCTTTGTTTCGGACCTGTGTAGTAAGCTGCAGGGAAAGCAGCGCTTGTTGGGAAGTGATCATGACCTGATCTACATCAACTTTGCCTGCCATGAATTGGTCGGACATCTGGTGCGTAGCGGCTTCCTGCTGCCCTACTTCATTGAGAGCATCCTTTAGGAAGGAACCAAAATCCTTCAAGGATTCGGAAGGCGTCGCTTTCGTCAACTCATTGTTAGGCGATTGAATCTGCTGTATTGCCGGTGTCTGTACATTAAACATGGCGTTCTGAATCATGTTTTACTCTCCCTATTAAGTAGTTAGTAGTCCTAGAACTTAGCGACCGATTTCAAGCGCTTTGGAAACCATAGCCTTTGATGCATTCAGAGCTGTTACATTGGCTTCGTATGAGCGTGTTGCGGAAATCATGTCGACCATTTCTTTCATAATGTCTACATTAGGCATATATACATAGCCATCTTTATCAGCGTCCGGGTGACCCGGATTGTACACAGGCTTTAAAGGTGACTGATCTTCCTGAATTTGCGAAACCTTAACGCCAGCAGCGCTTGTGCTACTTCCTTCCATTTGAGCCTTCAAAACATCGGCAAAGCCAGATTGGTTCGGCTCCAAAACAACCGTTTTTCTCCGATATGGAACTGCTTGTCCATTCTCTACTTTCGCCCGAGTTGTCTCTGCGTTGGCAATGTTGCTAGATATAACGTCCATCCGCAACCGTTGGGCCGTAAGAGCAGATGCACTAATATCAAAGCCGTTGTTAATCTTCACCTAGTCCTATCTCCCTTCTACCGCTGTTCTCATCATCTTGATGCGCTCATTAATTTCTTGGATGTAGGTATTATATCTTAGTTGATTTTCAGCCATAAGACTCATTTCTCTGTCGATATCTACGTTGTTCATATTGTTATTCATGACTGAGTACCCATCTTTGGTGACCGTGGCATCTGGAATGGAGTTCACAGGTCCTATTTGAAAATGTCTTGAATTGGTTACTTTTCCACGTAGTGGTGTGACATCACCGTCCATTTGCTGCTGAAGCAGTTCTTCAAATGAAACCTCCGAACGCTTAAAATACGGGGTATCCGCATTGGATATATTGTCGGCCATCACACGTTGTCTCGTATTTGCCGCCTGTACACCTGCCTGAAGCTTTTGAAAGCTCATATCACCCAGCAGATTCATTTAGCTCCTCCCTCCCAGCGTCTACTCCAAAGTAAGATTCAATAAAACAAGATTTTTCACTTTTTTTCGACAATAAAATTTCATAATTATACATTTCTTTTAGGTCTTAAGTAGAAAATAATAACTTTCTGTCATATATTCTAAGTTTCGTAGAGTTGGGACCTAATTACAATAAGAAAAAAGCCCTATCTTTTTTAAAAAAGAGGGCTTTAGATGCATAAAATGTTAAATTTTTCAGGTTTATTTCAAGAAAATGAATGTTTTCTTAGCACTTTACACCTGTAAAAGATTATACGTCCTACTTTTGGAATAGACAGAAAAATCATCAACTTGACCATTATCTAGGTCTAAACGACGGTGCAAGATAGTGTTATTCTGGACCTCACACCCTATTTTTAGAAACCCTATTCATAAAATATACTGACTAAGGTCCCTGTTTTGGGCAATATCTCCCAGCTTCTCACGTACATATTCCGGGGTAATGATCATACGATCCAATGTAAGCTCTGGTGCTTCAAACGACAGATCCTCCAGCAGCTTTTCTAGAATGGTATGCAAACGACGTGCACCAATATTTTCGGTGTTGCGATTTACAGACTCAGCAATGCTGGCAATCTCACGGATCGCTTCCGCAGAAAATTCGACTTCAATCTCCTCAGTACGGAGTAGATCAGTGTATTGCTTGGTCAGCGCATTTTTAGGCTCCGTCAGTATCGACACAAACTCATCCAAAGTCAGGCTACTTAATTCCACACGGATTGGAAAACGACCCTGAAGCTCAGGGATCAGGTCAGATGGTTTTGCAACATGAAAAGCTCCTGCAGCAATAAACAGAATGTAATCTGTTCTTACCGGACCGTATTTGGTCATGATGGTAGATCCCTCGACAATAGGTAAAATATCGCGCTGGACGCCTTCTCTCGACACATCGGGGCCGCTACCCTTACCCTGGCTGGCAATCTTATCTATTTCATCAATAAAAATAATACCGGATTGCTCAGCACGCTTCACAGACTCCTGAATCACATCATCCATATCGATCAATTTGGCGGCCTCATCTTGAATCAACACCTTGCGAGCTTCCTTGACTGGTAGCTTGCGCTTTTTCGTCCGCTTGGGCAGAAAACTTCCGAACATCTCCTGCATATTCATACCCATTTGTTCATTCCCTTGCCCAGCAAACATATCGAGCATATTGGGGGCAGTATCCTCCACATCAATCTCTATGACATCATCCTCAAGCTTACCAGACAATAGATCGAATTTAACCTTACGGCGCTTTTCTGCCAAAGATCCATCCTGTTGTGGCGGTTCTTCTTCTACTGAAGTTCCCGTGTTATTGCCAAACAGCATTTCAAAAGGATTACGTTGCGATTTGTTTGACTTTTCTGCAGGTACAAGGATGCTGACAATCCGTTCATTTGCCATGTCTTCCGCTTTGTCCTTCACATTCTCTGTTCGTTCCGTCTTAACGATGCGAATAGAGGTTTCCATCAGATCACGCACCATGGATTCCACATCACGACCGACGTAACCCACTTCTGTAAATTTGGTCGCCTCTACCTTGACAAAAGGAGCTCCCACGAGCCGTGCAAGTCTACGTGCAATTTCAGTTTTACCCACACCTGTCGGTCCGATCATCAAAATATTTTTAGGCACAATTTCATCCCGGATATCATCCGGCAGCTTACTACGCCGATAACGGTTGCGCAAGGCAACAGCAACAGATTTTTTAGCTTCCTTTTGTCCGACAATATACTTATCCAGCTCGGATACCACTTGTCTGGGCGTCAACGATTGATTATTCATTTTGCACTCCTCCACCCTTGAATACTCAGAGCCGATTTACAGTTCTTCTACGATAATCTGATTGTTTGTATACACACATATTTCCGAAGCAACCTCTAGCGCTTCCCGTGCCATGTCCTTTGCTTCCATGCCAGAGCCATGGCGTTTGAAAGCACGGGCAGCCGCCAATGCAAAATTACCACCTGAGCCAATCGCAAGCACATCATCATCCGGCTCTATAATTTCGCCGCCTCCAGAAATGAGCAACATTCCGGATGAGTCCATCACAATCATGAGCGCTTCCAGCTTGCGCAGGATACGATCCTGACGCCAGTCCTTGGCAAGTTCCACGGCTGCTCTTTGAAGATTTCCGTGGTGTTCCTCCAGCTTATTTTCAAACTTTTCAAATAACGTGATAGCATCGGCCACTGAACCGGCAAATCCTGCAACGACCTGACCTCGATACAATCTGCGCACTTTTTTAGCCGTCTGCTTCATGACAACACTGTTGCCGAACGTTACCTGTCCATCACCCGCAATAGCTCCCTTGCCATTGTGGCGTACAGCGCAGATGGTGGTAGCATGAAAGGACATATCCATAACGCGCTCCTCCTTTTCCTTCATCCTTATGCCTGTACTTCAGCTGACATAACTCCCGTTTCGTTGATATAACCCCGCAAACTTTCCAACGCGCGATTAGCGAGAGCTTCATTTTTTTCCTTTTTGTTACGAATCCGTTTCTCCAACTTTGGAAGCAAACCAAAGTTTGCATTCATCGGTTGAAAATGCTTAAAATCAGCGGTCGTAATATACCGTGCCATGCTACCTAATGTCGTTTCCGCAGGAAATACAAACATTTCCTGTCCACGCGCTGCTCGTGCCGCATTCATCCCGGCCAGCAGACCAGAAGCCGCTGACTCCACATATCCCTCTACACCGGTCATTTGTCCGGCGAAGAATAGATTACTTCTTCCCTTAAACTGATAAGTTGGATGAAGTTGCTGCGGAGAATTAATAAAGGTATTGCGATGCATCACACCGTAACGTACAAACTCTGCCTCTTCAAGACCCGGAATCATTGAAAACACACGCTTTTGCTCCCCCCATTTGAGGTGAGTCTGGAAACCAACCAGATTATACAGCGTTCCTGCGGCGTTGTCCTGGCGAAGCTGAACAACTGCGTGGGGCAGTTCACCTGTATGTGGATTTACGAGACCCACGGGTTTCATCGGTCCGAACAATGCCGTTTGTTTCCCACGTTGCATCATCACTTCGATGGGCATACAGCCTTCGAAATAAATTTCTTTTTCGAATTCCTTGACTTGCGCTACCTCAGCCGTAACCAGAGCCTCATAAAAAGCATCAAATTCCGCTTCGTTCATCGGACAATTCAAGTACGCTGCTTCTCCCTTATCATAACGGGAAGCCAGATAAACCTTGCTCATGTCGATAGAGTCCTTTTCTACAATCGGGGCTGCCGCATCGTAAAAATAGAAATACTCCTCTCCCATCAGTGATTTAATCTGTTCCGACAAAGCCGGAGAAGTTAAAGGCCCCGTCGCAATGACCACAATACCGTCCTGTGGGATTTCCTGAAGCTCTTCATTAACAACCTCGATCAAAGGATGTTGATGAAGCGTCTCAGTAATATGACCGGAAAATCCGTCACGATCCACTGCCAATGCACCGCCAGCCGGAACAGCATGACGATCTGCTGCACTCAGAATCAAGGAGTTTAGTATTCTCATCTCTTCCTTCAGTACACCTACTGCATTCGTTAGGCCGTTTGCCCGCAAGGAATTACTGCATACCAGTTCGGCAAATTTATCTGTATGATGTGCTGGTGTTTTTACAACCGGCCGCATTTCATATAACTTGACTGGCACTCCACGGCTTGCAATTTGCCAGGCAGCTTCGCTGCCCGCCAAACCTGCTCCGATGACCGTTACCTTTTGTAGTTCACTCACGTTTAAATCCCCCTGCTATTGTTGTTCTTAAGAAGTCTCTACGCTCTCATCGCTCTCTTCCAGCATTTCGCTGTGATCGCAGACCGTACAGTTGAGCTTCGTCCCTTGTTTTGTACGTTTTTCGACCATTAGGCTACTGCAACTTGGGCAAGGCTTAATGGACGGTTTATCCCAGGAAACAAAATCACATTCCGGGTAGCGGTCACATCCATAGAAGATACGTCCCTTTTTACTCCGTCGTTCGACGACATGGCCCTCACCGCATGAAGGACAATTAATCCCGATATCCTTAACAATTGGCTTTGTGTTACGGCAATCTGGAAAAGCAGAACAAGCCAGGAATTTACCAAATCGGCCAAGCTTATACACCATTTGGCTGCCACACTTATCACAAATGACATCGGATACTTCATCTTTTATTTCAATTTCTTTCATTTCTTCTTCAGCCACTTCAAGTCGCTTCTCGAATGACTCGTAAAAGTCACTCAACACCTTGACCCAATTACCTTCGCCTTCTTCGACGTGGTCAAGATCACCTTCCATATTAGCTGTAAACTCCACATTCAGTATCTCTGGAAAGAACTCCTCCATCTGTTCGATGACCAATTCGCCCAGCTCTGTAGGGAAAAATTTCTTTTCTTCAATAGCAACGTACCCACGTTTCTGAATGGTTTCCAGCGTTGGTGCATACGTACTTGGACGTCCTATACCCAGTTCTTCCAGCGTCTTCACCAGTCGCGCTTCCGTATAACGGGGAGGCGGTTGTGTAAAATGCTGCTTCGGCTCAACTGCTTCTTTTTTTAATTTATCGCCTGGTTGAAGTGGTGGCAGCAGTTTATCTTCTTCGGTTTTACCATCGTCATTTCCCTCTACATACACTTTCATGAAACCTGGAAAACGAACCTTAGAACCTGCTGCCCGGAATATCGTCTCACCCGCTTCAATATCTACGGACAAAGTATCCATAATAGCAGATGCCATCTGGCTGGCCATGAAACGTTCCCATATCAATTTGTACAAACGGAACTGATCCCGACTCATAAACGGCTTAACTGTTTCCGGATCGCGTAACGCAGAGGTTGGGCGAATTGCTTCATGCGCATCCTGGGCGTTGGCCGCTTTTTTTGAATATTGACGAGGAGTTTCAGGTACAAAAGCTTCGCCATATTTTTGAATAATTAATTCTTTCGCTTCCTCTTGAGCTGAAGCAGCGATCCGTGTGGAATCCGTACGCATATACGTAATCAGACCCACGGTCCCTTCTTTTCCTAAATCCACACCCTCATATAGCTGCTGAGCTACAGACATCGTTTTAGATGCACGGAAGTTGAGCTTCCGAGCCGCCTCCTGCTGCAAGGAACTTGTTGTGAATGGAGGAGAAGGATTGCGTAAACGCTCTTTCTCTTTCACATCGCGCACCTTGTAAGACGATTTTCCGATAGCTTCCAACACTTCTTGTACATCCGCTTCGCTGGAGAGCTCTTTCTTTTCACCGCGCAGCTTATGAAATTTCGCTTCAAAGGTGCTGTCCTTAATAGCTAGTTTAGCTGTAATCGTCCAGTATTCTTCCGGTACAAACTCACTGATCTCGTTTTCCCGGTCCAAAATAATTTTCACCGCAACCGACTGCACCCGCCCAGCGGATAGACCCTTTTTCACCTTTTTCCAGAGCAACGGGCTGATTTTGTAGCCAACAAGTCGATCCAGTATCCGTCGTGCCTGCTGAGCATTAACCAAATCCATATTGATTTTACGGGGTGTTTTAAAAGCATCTTTGACAGCCTGCTTCGTAATTTCATTAAATACAACACGGCAATCTGCTGTATCGTCCAGTTCCAGCGCATGCGCCAGATGCCAGGCAATAGCCTCACCTTCGCGATCCGGGTCAGCCGCCAGATATACTTTTTTTACTTTTTTTCGGGCATCCTTTAATTCTTTTAGAATGGAGCCTTTACCTCGAATGGTAATGTATTTGGGATTAAAATCATTTTCGACCTCTACGCCGATCTGACTCTTCGGTAAATCCCTGATATGACCCATGGAAGCCTTGACGATATATTTGCTGCCTAAGTATTTGCCGATCGTCTTCGCCTTGGAAGGCGATTCCACGATGACGAGTGAATCCGCCATAGGCTCTTCCTCCTCTCAATTACACACATGAATATGATAGACTTCCTGAAATGTGGTGAGTTATGACGCAGAGAGCGCTTCACAGTTTGGTCATTTTTCCAGATCGCTGTACTTGTTCAGAAAGATTCCATTCCATCTGCTCCGCTACTGCGAGTCATAATGTCAACACATTTCAGGAAGTGGGGAAGGAGTAGGAATCCGCGGCGCGGATGAATACCATACTGCCCTCCACCTGATGTTTAAAATTGAATTTGTGCATTTACTAACTAAGGACTTTGCAAAAACAACTACTAAATAAGCTTGTATTTTGTGCCCGCTAGCTGGGCGATCCTTTTTTTTATGATTAACGATAACAGAACTGCGTGTAAAAGTCCAAAATCCCATGCCGTAGCATCAAGCAGTTCATCCAGTGTCATGGTTCCCTGTTCGAGCAACAGTATGACACGGTTTTCCTCAGAAGTCTCACTTTCTGGCACTTTGGAGACCTGCTTCAGATTAAGACTCTGCTCTCTATTGTATGAAGAAACCTCCCTTGTACGCAAATCTGCTTCATACTCTTCAATAATATCCGAAGCTTCAGTGACTGTTTTGGCTCCTTGCTTAATCAAGCTCAGCGTGCCTCTACTCTTCGGTGACGTAATGGGTCCGGGAACAGCAAACACATCTCGATTTGCCTCTAGCGCAGCATCAGCTGTAATCAAGGAGCCGCTTCTTGCATCTGCTTCGACGACGAGCGTTCCCTTCGTTAGACCAGCTATAATCCGATTACGTTGTGGAAACATTCCCGGATGTGACCTCGTGCCTGGAGGATATTCCGATACGATCAAGCCTTTGCTAGCCATCTCTGCAAATAAAGACGCATTTTGGGGAGGATAAATTTGATCGATCGCTGTTCCCAGTACACCAATCGTGTTTCCTCCCCGGCGCAGGGCTGTTTCGTGACAAATACTGTCAATCCCTCTCGCCAATCCGCTAACTACTGTAATCCCTGCATTACATAATCCCTCTGTTAGTATCTCCGCTGCTCTACGTCCATAAGCGGTGGGAACGCGAGTTCCTACCATGGCTACAGAACATGTATGCAAAAGTGATTTATCCCCTTTTGTATACATTACCCATGGTGGGTCAACTGTTTCCTTCATTAATAGGGGATAATCCTCGTCCACATAAGTTACCGTTCCAATATCACCGGATAGAACTCGCTGATATCGTTCATGCACCCATTCTTCATCGTAACACTGAGCCGCAATTCGTGCCTGAGCAGGGCTTAACCCTATCTCAATCCACTTTTGTTCGCTAAAATGCAGTAGCTCATGCAATCGATAGTCACTCGACCGAATACGCTGAATTGTTTTTCTTCCGATTCCCTCTAACTCATGTAAGCCTAACAAAAGCCATCTTTCTTCCAAACTATGGTTCCCCCATTCACGGAAGAGTGAACCCTCCCTTATTTTGTGGCACAATGAATCATTTTGCAAGCGTTTCCCTGACAAGTCTGTCTTAACGCAAAAAAAGCAACCTTTTCATCCCCTGTTTCAGAAGATAAAAAGGTTGCTTACCTTTCTTTCATTATACACTAGCCTGCGGCAAATTTCGATGCAGTTTTATGGCCTGTATATTAATGAAGAAACACGATTTAATGTGTCGTACACAAATTCAAAATACCACGTGCTTCTAGCACACTTACCAGTGTCGAGCCCATTTCGGAAGGAGTCGGTGCCACCTTGATCCCGCAGGCTTCAAGCGTGGCAATTTTCTCTTTGGCCGTTCCTTTTCCACCAGAAATAATGGCGCCTGCATGCCCCATCCGTTTGCCCGGAGGCGCGGTCACACCGCCGATAAAACCAACTACTGGCTTCGTCATATTGTCCCTGATCCACTCAGCAGCCTCTTCCTCGGCTGTACCCCCAATTTCTCCAATCATAATGACAGCGTGAGTGTTGGGGTCCTCATTGAAACGTTGCAAAATGTCAATGAATTCTGAACCTTTAACGGGGTCACCGCCAATACCAACCGCGGAAGATTGTCCTATACCTCGGGTCGTTAACTGATGCACTGCTTCATAGGTCAAAGTACCACTACGTGACACAACACCTACATGACCTGGTAGATGAATGTAACCTGGCATAATACCGATTTTACATTCTCCTGGCGTAATAACGCCTGGGCAGTTAGGGCCAATCAGAACGGTCTTTTTACCTTCCATAAAACGTTTGACCCTGATCATATCAAGCACCGGAATGCCCTCCGTGATACAAATCACGAGATCTAGTTCCGCATCTACAGCCTCCAAAATGGAATCTGCTGCAAAAGCCGGTGGCACGTAAATCACGCTCGCTGTTGCGCCAGTAGCTTCCTTGGCTTCGCTTACGGTGTTAAACACTGGCAATTTGACCTGTTGTCCGTTCTCCAGTGTAATTTCTACCTCGGTCCCCCCCTTACCTGGAGAGGTGCCACCTACCATTTGTGTACCGTAATCAAGTGCACCCTTGGCATGAAACAACGCCGTTTTTCCCGTAATCCCCTGTGTAATCACCTTTGTATGCTTATCGACCAAAATACTCACGATCTTCACATCCCCTATCGTTTATTCGGCATATCGGAATGCAAACAGGCTATTGAACAAGTTCGACGATTTTTTGGGCGCCATCCGCCATGGAATCCGCTGCTACGATATTCAAACCGGATTCCGCTAAAATCTGTTTGCCGAGCTCAACATTTGTCCCTTCAAGACGGACAACAAGCGGACGAGTCAGCCCCAACTGTTTGGCAGCCTCCACGACGCCGTTCGCAATGATGTCACACTGCATAATTCCGCCGAAAATGTTCACGAAAATACCTTCTACCTTCGGATCGGACAAAATGATTTTGAACGCTTCGGTTACCTTTTCCGTCGTCGCACCGCCCCCTACGTCCAGGAAGTTGGCCGGATCGCCACCGTAATATTTGATAATATCCATGGTTGCCATCGCCAAGCCCGCACCATTGACCATACAGCCAATATTTCCGTCCAGAGCGATATAGCTTAGATCGAATTTAGATGCCTCAATTTCCTTCTCGTCCTCTTCATCCAAATCACGCAATTCCAAAATATCCTTGTGACGGAACAACGCATTAGAATCAAAATTCAGTTTGGCATCCAACGCCAGTACATTCCCATCACCCGTAACGACTAAGGGATTGATTTCTGCAATCGAACAGTCCTTGTCCACAAAAGCTTCGTATAGTGCCAGCATAAACTTGACCGCTTTGTTTACCAGTTCATTTGGGATATTAATGTCATACGCCAACTTACGGGCCTGATACACCTGAAGCCCAATCGCTGGATCAACAACCGCTTTAAAAATCTTCTCCGGAGTGGCTGCAGCCACCTCTTCGATTTCCGTACCGCCTTCTTCTGAGGCCATCATTACGATACGTCCAGTCGCACGATCTACGACAACGCCGACGTAATATTCTTTACGAATATCGCAGCCTTCCTCAACCAAAAGGCGTTTGACCTCTTTACCTTCAGGTCCGGTCTGATGCGTCACCAGCACCTTACCCAAAATTTCAGAAGCAAAAGTCCGCACCTCATCCAGACCTTTGGCAACTTTCACGCCACCCGCTTTACCGCGTCCACCAGCATGAATTTGTGCCTTTACCACCGTAACAGCGCTTCCAAGCGATTCTGCCGCAGCAACGGCTTCCTCCACCGTATAGGCAACCTTACCGTTCGGTACAGCCACTCCGTACTGCTTCAATACTTCTTTACCCTGATATTCATGGATATTCATTCTGGAATCCTCCTATCAACATGACTGCAACAAGGGCGGTTCACAAGGAAATCTATACTAAACCTACATCATTGTAACATGTTTTTAAAACGCTTTCCTTATAATTTAACCTCATGAATTACAGTATTTTGATATCATTATCATTCCCAAAATCGAATGTTTGGATATTATTGGATATTTCTCTTAATACAAATTCACACAAAAAAAAGCACCTCTACAACATGGGATTACCTAATCCACATTAAGAGGCACTTTAATTCTTCAAATATTATTAGGTATTTTTTCTTTCAGCTGAGAACAACTCATGCCATAAGATTCGCAAGAGCAACTGAAAACACCTTATGATTTTTCAATTTGTACATTAGCTTGATGAACACGATCAAGCAGATCATTGAACTGGAGCAGAAGCGACCCAAATTGATCATGAGTCATACTTGTTTTTTCCTGGATGCATCCTGGTACGGACAGAGCTTTTTCCCGTAATGCGCTTCCCTCTGTCGTCAAAGAAATCAGCACCTTACGCTCATCCTGAGTGGAACGCTTTCGATCGATAAGCCCGGCGTTCTGCAATCTCTTCAATAGCGGAGTTAGTGTGCCGGAGTCCAAATATAGTGCCTCACCCAATTCCTTCACTGTACACTCTTCACGCTCCCAGAGCACGATAAGTACCAAATATTGCGAGTACGTCACACCGAGCTTTTCCAGATAAGGCTGGTATAGCTTCGTAATCTCTCTGGAGCATGCATATATGGCAAAGCATAACTGATTATCAAGTTTCAACGCTGTACCTTCATTAGGATTGTCTTCCATGCTGTCTGATCACCTACTTTCGTCATTATTTTAGCACATTATATAATAAAATACATGCTAATTGCACAAAATACTTTACAAACAATAATTATTTTGATAAATTAAATTGTGTAAAATATAAATTGAGCGAGAGGCAGTGATTGGATTATGATGACCATTCAACAAAAAATGTATGAAACAACAGTAAAAGCGGTTGGTGGACGTAACGGTTATATCGAGTCTTCTTCCCCTGAACTCCGTTTAGATATTGATACCCCAAAAGAAATGGGCGGCGCAGGCGGGGCAGGTACGAATCCAGAGCAATTGTTCGCAGCAGGCTATTCCGCTTGCTTTGACAGTGCCTTAAATATGGTTGCTCGCATGCAACGTATTAAGCATGAAGGTACTGAAGTAACAGCTACGGTCCATTTCGGCAAAGTGGAAGACGGCGGCTTCGGAATCGGAGTAAGTCTCGACGTACTGGTAAAAGGCGTCGATCATGAAACTGCAGTAAAACTGGTGGAAGGCGCACATGAACAATGTCCATACTCCCGCGCTACCCGCGGTAATATTGAAGTGAAACTGAATGTTTTGTAACTTAGATTTTCTTTAGCATATGTAGGGGATGTCTTCATCTCTCTTCATGGATTCAATAGTTTCGTTAGAATGAATTTCACAACAAGCCCCTCAACCGTTTTTGTCGAGGGGCTATTATCCTTTCAGCTATCCCTTCGTTAAAGACTGTTTGTTTTTTTCCATCAAGTAACATGGGAGCTGATGTATAATCGTATATACAAAGTTGATATACTCATAGTATAATCACTATTGTCATAATCTTATTTTTCTTCTCCAGATCTTTATTGTCTGGAGCTTTTTTTATCCCTTTTTTTCAATTTCTATTGTACATACCCTTTGGGAAATTCTTTCATAAAAATGATCGTGTTATAGCTACTAATTTATCGCCTTTTTAACTTTCGTGAAAACTGGCATTTGCTCTATCCATATGGCGGTATTGAATAGCTTCAGCCACATGTGAAGTCAAAATTTTCTCTGAGTCATGTAAGTCTGCAATGGTACGCGAAAGCTTGAGAATTCGATCATACGCGCGCATGCTTAAACCGAGTGCGTCCATTGTCTGGTCAAGCAACTCTGCTGCATTTTTTTCTAATACGGCATATTTACGAAGCATCTGACCAGACAGCTCACTATTCCATGAAAAGGGAAGCTTGCTGTATCTGTGGATTTGTATCGCTTGAGCAGCCAGCACCTGCCTTCGCATTTCAGCGGACGACAATGATTCTTTTTCCTCCCGCCAATCCTTCGGCTGCGATACTTCAAGCTGAAGATCGATCCGATCCAGCAGTGGACCAGAAATACGTGAACGGTAGCGGGCTACTGCTGCAGGTGAACAGGTACAGCGCTGATGTTCCGTGTCATTTCCGAAAAAGCCACAGTGACACGGATTTAAAGAGGCAGCAAGTAAAAAATGCGCCGGATACTTAAAAACAGCACGTGAACGACTGATCGTAACATTGTGGTCTTCCAAAGGTTGACGCAGCACTTCTAGTACATGACGGCTAAACTCAGGCAACTCATCCAGAAATAAAATCCCCCGGTGTGCAAGACTGATTTCTCCTGGTTTGGGTATACCTCCCCCACCCACCAAACCAGCAGCAGAGATCGTATGATGAGGCGAACGGAAGGGACGAATATTCATCAGATGAGGGGATGACTCCTTCCACTTCCCGGCAGCGCTGTATACTTTGGTGACTTCAAGCGCCTCCTTTTCAGTCAAAGGCGGAAGGATAGATGGCAATCTGCGGATGAGCATTGTTTTCCCAGCCCCCGGCGGTCCCATAAGCAGGATATTATGCATTCCGGCTGCAGCGATGACTAACGCACGCTTGGCGTGCAGCTGACCCAACACATCGCTGTAATCCTCCATGTTGCTAGTTATCCCTTCTTTTTCACACAACGGTATATGCTCTGCCTGAGGTAAATGGTCATAGGAACAGATCATGACTTGTTTACTGGCAGTACAACTCTGATTTGTCGCTGGGCTATCAACAGTGCCATGTGCACGATCTTCAATCGGAATAAGATCTGCTAGATGCCGTATAGCGTAAATACGTATACCCGTAATCAGACGAGCCTCGCTTGCGTTTTCCTGGGGAAGCAGCACGGAGTTGAATCCTTCTCGCTTGGCCAGATCAACCATGGACAGTACCCCATTCACAGGGCGAATACTGCCATCCAGCGCCAGCTCGCCAATAAACAACGTCCGTTCTCCCGCGGGTAAAACGACCTGTTCACTGGTTGTCAGCAACCCTAAAGCGATAGCAAGGTCAAAAGATGAACCTTCCTTACGCAAATCAGCAGGAGCTAAATTAATCGTGACACGCTGGGACGGATATTTAAAGCCACAGTTTTTGATTGCTGCTCTGACACGCTCCACTGCCTCTCGAATCGCCGAATCCGGCAATCCTATAATCGCTGTCTGAGGCAAGCCATTGGACAAATCAGTCTCAACTTCAATCAGAACGCCATCTATTCCATACAAACAAGCTCCGTGTAATTTTCCATACATATCAAAAAGCACCTCTCCTCATATTGGAATGCTCCCTCTCGGGAATCATTGCATATATGAAAAAAGGTGCTTCCAAATTTTCATTCTTTGCAAATGTGATGTTCGAAATTTTAGCTCCGAACCATGCTTTCAAAATTCTTGACTAAGTTTATCTGACGACAGATTATTTGTCAAACAAGGTCAGCTTATCGGCTGCCGGAGTACGTGGTCTTGATTCTGGGATAACGTCAGGATAGCCTGCATATATCATTCCTATTACCTTCTCACCCGGTTGAATTCCCAAGTGCTCACGGAACTTAGGCGAATACAAAAATGGCTTTGTCACCCAAAACGTTCCGATTCCTTTGCTCCATGCGGCAAGCATAAAGTTTTGTACAAGCGCGCTGACCGCTGCAAAATCCTCATCCCAAACCGCTTGACGCGGGTCTTCTTCCAATACTACTAAAAGCTGGATCGGGTTGTGCAAAATGCCGCTCTCAAACTTGTTGTCCTTACCAATATCGGCTGCAATTGCTTTTGCAAGCTTTTTCCGTCCTTCACCAGCAAACAACAGAAAACGCCACGGTTCACGCATTTTATGATTAGGAGCCCACACAGCGACGTCCAGCAGTTCTTTGATCGTATCTACCGGGATGGAGTCGGATTTAAATCGTTTAATCGTCCGGCGTTCCTGAATTACATCTATGACATGTTCACTAAAGGTATGCTTTGTCACGTAAATCCTCCTTCACAGGTACAACTTCTAGATATTCATTTTAAGATGAAAATGATAACTATTCTCAATAAAATATACCTGTAGCTTTCCTTCCTGTCAACCTGCACATATGAATTCAGTCCCGCACTCTTACCTTTGAATAAGCTCTTACTCGTTTAAAATGCGCCTATTAAATGGTCCGTAACAACTGCCTTTTCGTCAGTTAATTGTACAGAAATCATGTCAAAGCGGATTGGAGCTTCTCCAATCCCGTTCATGTGCAAATATACAGCGGCTGTTTGGCGAACTTGGGCTATTTTACGCGCAGTAACTGATTCTGCTGGCGTTCCATACTTGGAGCTACTTCGACTACGTACCTCAATAAACACGAGTGTATGCTCCTGCTTGGCAATCAGATCTATTTCACCACTGCGGCATCGCCAATTACGCTCTATGATACGGTAACCCAAGTTTTCTAAAAACAAAGCCGCTGCCTCTTCGCCCATCGCTCCTTTGGCTTTCCGTTGATCCTTGCCTCCAGCCTTCATTTCATTCGACATCACCAGTCATCCCTTGATGCAAGCCTATCCATTTGATATATATAGGTAAGCACCTCTGCCACCAACTGATAGAGCTCAGCAGGAATTTGTTCGTCCAAATCGAGTTTGGATAGTACTTCAACCAGCGCGGCATCCTCCTGTACTGGAACACCATGTTCTTTAGCTTTTTCTAAAATGCTATCCGCAATACGGCCGCTCCCTTTGGCAACGACAATCGGTGCTTCGCTCTCACCAGGCGTATATTTAAGGGCGACCGCCTTCTTTATGGAAGGAGAAGGAGGTTCCAACGGCTCTTTCATATTTTAAGATCGACTCCTTTATACGGCTGAGGCACATAGCTTTGTACTTCAGAAGAGACGAGACTGTTCTGTTCAGTCCTTATGGGCATAGGCTCGGTACGAAGCGATAGAAGTTGGTATCCTAGTGACTCCAACGCTGTGTGAATGGACTCACGCCCACTGGTTAACAACGAAGCCGCCCATTCATGATCATTATGGAGCTTAACACTTACAATCCGATCTACAACCTGGACATCTACCAGGGTCGCTCCAAGTCCCTTCATGTCCAAATCAAACCAAAGACGACAGTTGGAGGCGTCCAGCTCTCCACGTTTGCCGCGGCGGGACTGAATCTGGATCGTAGCTGTTTCACGACCGTCCGGTCCAACGAACGGTATAAACATGTGTACTTGGGCAAAAGGCGCCGTTCGGTCTGTATTGAGTAGCAACTGCTGACCTGTCAGGTGCTGTACAACCTGCTGAGCCGCCTCTTTCAAAGCGGGCGGCAGATCGTCACTGCTCATCAGCTGGAGCAGCGCCCCTTTTACGGTGTCTGCGTCTGCTGACACCGTGTCCCCAGACGCAGCCGCTAATCCCGGCAGCGTCTGGGGCATTCCCTCTGGCGGCTCCATACGTGCCGCCGCCCCTTGCGCGACCTGTGTAGTCGCGCGGTGTACTTGCTGCTCGTGCTCTGCACCGAGCAGCTTCAGTACGCGGCCCACCCACGGGTCCTCCGTGGGGGTGAGCTGCGGGCTGGACGCCGCAGGCTGCGACGCAGCGGCGTCTGCGGCCCGCGAGGCGCCAGCCATTGGCTGCGCCACTTCCGTTGCGGGCTGCTCCGGCGCAGCCATGCTCAGTGCGGGCGGCACCGCCGCGCGTAGCTCTTGCAGCAACGTGCGCAGCCGCTGAAGCGTCACCTCTGACGCGGCAGTGTTACCTGCCGTGGATTGCTGCGGCATAGAGCTACCAGCCTGCTGTGCGGTGGGACGGTCAGCCGTGGCCGCGGTTAAGGCTGTCTTTGCCCCCGCAGGCTCTGCCGTGGCAGTTGCTGGAGCGCCATCCGCATCCTTAAGCTGTGTGCTTGCCGCAGTAGTTTGCTGTGACTGCTCCACTCTGGTGCGAGGACCGTTTAATGCATCAGCACCCGATTCTGGAGCATTCACGCTAGCTTCCGATGCCACTGTCGCTCCGCGTCCATTGACTGTCTCCGCTTCTCCTGGAGCAGTCCCTTTGGCTGCAGATGTAGCTCCCGTCACAGTATCTGAATCTGTTGCTAAAGCACTCGCTTCACTCACTGCAGCAGCAAGGTTGGCTGCTTGAGTCCCTTTTAACAATTCCTTGCCGCCTGTGGTTTGTCCAGCTTCTGCCTGCTTTGCAGCGGTAGAAGCATCCTTGGATAGTATGGGAGCTTGGCCTTCCTGTCCATCTACAACCACCCCGGAAGAAGCACCTGTTGGGCTAGCAGGCATTCGATCAGCGCTCTTTATAGCTGTTGATTCCCCCACTGAACGGTCAGTGGATATTCCCTGTCCTTGCTGCTTTAATACCGCTTCAAGCTCTTGCTCCAGCGAAGACAACAGATCATTTAAAGGAGGCCCAAACATCGCTTGACGCAATCCGTTTATGCTTTCTGCCGTCAATGGAAGTCCCCGCTGAAAGGCAACTGCCGCCGCCTGTACAAACGTTCCCAATTGTACATTGCCGCTTTGCTTCGCCATAGCTTCTCGCAAAGACGCAGCATTTTCCGATGTCAACGGCACACCGTTCTTTTGCATTGCCTGTATAAGCTCCCTGTTCTGAGCTGTATCCGGCAGTCCCACCGATTCCAATACATCTGTCAGCGCTACGGTTTGCTGTGGTGTATTGGCCACATCGTTCAGAGGCTTAAGCACCGTCATTCCGCTGGGGGAAGCCGGTTGAACCTGAAACGTTGTAGTCTGTCCAGGTTGAAGAGGGGTCTCCAGCTTTGCCCTGACCTGAGAACCTTGTATTTGCAACACAGCTTCGCTGCCGTCCTCAGACACCTTTAGCACGACTCCTCGTACAACCTGACCTGGCTGCATATCAAGTTTTTTAGCCTCTCCAGCCTTCACATCTCCAAGTAATCCACGAAATACAGATCCGATGTTCATATCGCCCCTCCTCTCACTCTCCCCCATTCAAAGGGGCTTATGGTATTAGTTATGCTTTATATCGGCATTATCCCGATTCATAATAAGTAACTACAGATCAAACAGCGTCGGTTGCTCCGTCAACAAATTGCCCAGAAAGCTGCGTCTATGCATCTTTGTAGGTCCTAGCGCCAAAATTTGTTCCCTGTGTAACTTGGTAGCGTAACCTTTATGTATACCGATCCCATATTCCGGATACTTCGCATCCCATTCACCTTTGCACAGCCGATCACGGGTTACCTTGGCGATGATAGAGGCCGCCGCAATAGACTGACTGTTGGCATCTCCTTTAATAATTGAGAGTTGAGGAATAGGCACATCTACCTTTTCTGCATCCACCAGTAAATAATCAGGAGACACATGTAAAGCCTCAATAGCCTGCTTCATAGCCAAACGAGCTGCTTGCTTAATATTGATATCATCAATCGTCTGCGCGTCTACATAGCCAACTCCTACTGCAATGGCCTTTTCCATAATTAGCTCGTAGTATGCTTCTCTCTTCTTGTCCGTCAATTTTTTGGAATCATCCACACCTTCCAGTAACTCACCCACTGGTAAAATGACTGCTGCGGCCACAACATCACCAAACAGGCATCCACGACCTACCTCGTCAATACCTGCAATCCGCTCACAAGACTGCTCCCAGCATTTTTTTTCATAATGTAGCATGTCCTTCACTACATTCTCTTTATCTTCCATATTCAATACCTGCCCATCTATATGTAGTTTAACGCGTCATTCATGCCGTAGCTCTAGCGATTGAATTCAGCTTACCACAGACCTTCATCGTTCAAAACCCTTTTCTAACTGCCTTCAAATACCAAAAAAACCTTCCTCCTCTCCGGAGAGATGGGGAAGGTTCTTCCTTGCCACAAAATGCTATGTTCTCTATCGGTGTACCAGTAGAATCAGTAAGGAGCTTCCAAACTGAACCGTCCCAGCTTCCCTGCACGCAGCTCACGCAAAATGATTTTTGACGCCTTTTCGAGATCCACACGTCCGCCGCTAACAATACAGCCACGTTTACGTCCGATCGCTTCCATGACGTTGACAATTTCATCAGGATTTTCTGTATCTTCAGGACGTTCGGTGAGCTCAAAGCGCTCTGCCAGTGCGTCCCAATAGTACTGAACCAAATATTTAGTCGCAAAAAAGGCAATATCCTCGACATTCAGAATTTCTTCCTTGATCGCACCTGTAACTGCCAGACGATAGCCTACATTCTGATCCTCAAATTTAGGCCATAGAATCCCTGGTGTATCCAGCAATTCAATTTCTCCAATCTTGATCCACTGCTGTGCCTTCGTTACCCCTGGACGGTCACCCGTAGCTGCAATATTACGTCCCGCCATTCGGTTGATCAGTGTCGATTTGCCGACATTCGGAATACCAACAATCAACCCACGCATAGGACGCGGGTTCATTCCCTTCCTAATCTGCCGATCTATCTTTTCCTTAAGCAGCAGCTTGGCCTGAATCGGAATTTCTTTTAGTCCCGTCCCAGTTGTGGCATCCACCGGAAAGGCCACATGCCCCTGCTCCTTAAAATAGGCAATCCATTGCTGTGATACTACCGGGTCCGCCAAATCTGCTTTATTCAAAATAATCATTCGCGGCTTGCCTTGCAAAATATCATCAATCATTGGATTTCGGCTGGAGAGCGGCAATCGAGCATCAATCAGCTCAATGACCAAATCAATTAACTTTAATTTTGCTTCAATTTGGCGGCGCGCTCTGGTCATATGACCAGGAAACCATTGAATCGTCACCGTCATCACCCCATTGATCGTAACTCCTACTTTTACCCTTAGGCTCTTAGTTAGGATTACGGCAGCTATGCTGCTTATTAGTTATTCTAGTGGTTAATCCACTGCATATCTTTCGCCGGCCAGAAAATAACGTCAGCCCGACCTACAACTTCCTTCAAATCAATATATCCAATCATCCGACTGTCTGTACTATTGGAACGGTTATCTCCCATTACAAAAATATGCCCCGCCGGAACTTTTCCATCCTTAAATTTATCATTTGGAAAATTTGTAAATTTGTTGTAAAGCTCACCATTTTGATGCGCTTCTTCTAAAGGAGCTTTCAAGTAAGATTCCTGAATCGGCTTACCATTTACTGTAATCGTGTCACCTTCTACCTTGACCGTATCTCCTTCAACGGCAATGACGCGTTTGATAAAGTCTCTTCCTTCCTCCGGCACATGAAACACGATCACTTCCCCTGGTTTAGGGGCACGGAAATCATACAAAATCTCATTTACAATGACGCGTTCTCCGGTATGAAAGTTAGGCTGCATCGACGGGCCATCCACAATAAACGGCTTAAAGAGAAGCCAGCGGATTAAAAAGACAAGCACTAACGCAATAATGATGGCCTTGAGCCACTCAAAAATCTCATTTTTTGGTTTACGCTTGGGCGTACCATCCTGTTCAGTTGGCTGCTGTACAGCTCCTTGTCCTACTTCTTGCTCCATAGCTCACTGTCCTCTCTTTACGGTCAATAATCCACAGTTCCCTATGTACGTAGAAAAAACGAAAGGAGCTTGTAACCAAGCCCCTTTCGTTATTCGTTGTATTAACGACGAATTTCTTTAATTCTCGCTGCTTTACCGCGCAGTTCACGAAGATAATAAAGCTTCGCACGACGCACTTTACCACGGCGAGCCACGTCGATTTTATCGATTTTTGGGGAATGAAGCGGGAAAGTTCTTTCCACACCTACACCGTAAGAAATTTTACGAACTGTAAAAGTCTCACTGATTCCACCACCACGGCGTTTAATGACAACACCTTCAAACAACTGGATACGCTCACGAGTTCCCTCAATAACTTTCACGTGCACTTTCAAAGTGTCACCAGGACGAAAGTTAGGCAAATCTTTACGCAGTTGTTCTTCAGTGATCGCTTGGACGATATTCATCTATGACTCCCTCCTTCCGTACAGGTGTTCATGCTTCTTCTGGAAACACAACCGTTTCCTTCATCATCCACAGAGGACCACCGTATTACACACAACAGATGTATTGTATCATGGAGGATACCGCATTGCAACAACAAAAAGGGATTTGACCAAACATTATTTAATTGACTCCATTATAAAACAGGTCACTGCCTGCTTTCAAATCCACTCATGCCTAAGACGCTTTATTGCTTATCCCCCAAACAGTCAGATTTGCGCTGCTCCTCAACCCACACGCGCTCCTTGCCTGTCAGTTCAACCTGTTCCAACAGGTCTGGTCGGCGTTCCATCGTGCGACGTAACGCCTCTTGGCGTCTCCAAGAATCAATATTGACGTGATGCCCTGACAGGAGTACATCAGGAACTTTCCAGCCCCGAAACTCCGCAGGCCGGGTATAATGGGGGTACTCCAGCAGCCCGGTACTAAACGAGTCCGTTACCGCACTCGTTTCGTTCCCCAGCACTCCTGGTAGCAACCGTGTCACACTGTCAATGACGGCCATGGCTGGAAGCTCACCACCAGTCAACACATAGTCTCCGATAGAAAGCTCATCCGTCACCAAATGCTTTCGAATACGCTCATCATAACCCTCATAATGCCCACATATAAAAATAAGATGGTCCTCTTTGGCCAGCTCTTCCGCTTTCTTTTGCGTAAAAGTCTCGCCTTGTGGACACATCAAAATGATACGCGGAGATTTTATGTCTGTGTTACGTTCTATCCCTTCATGTTGAATAACTTCATCGGCAGTTTCTAATGTTGTTTCCTCTGATTTATCCAACAGCGCTTCCACGGCAGCAAAAATAGGGTCAGGCTTCAAAACCATGCCACCCCCACCGCCATAGGGCGTATCATCCACTTGTCCATGCTTGTTGCCGGCATACTGACGAAAATTAACCGCTTGCAGTGATACAATTCCCTTATCCCTTGCTTTTCCCAGAATGCTTGCATTAAATACTCCATCAAACATCTCTGGAAACAGGGTCAGCACATCCACCCGCATTACAGCAGACCTTCCATTAACCGTACCGTAACCCGTTTTTCGCGCACGTTTACATCCAAAATAACATCCTCTATATACGGCAATAGTAGTTCCTTGCCTTTAGGCATTTTGACTACCCATACATCATTGGCTCCCGGAGTCAAAATTTCTTTGACCACGCCGAGCTCATTTCCGTCTTCGGTCACCACTTCCATGCCGACTACTTCATGAAAATAAAATTCATTCTCTTCCAATTCGCCTAACCGCTCAGCAGATACCTTCAACAAAGTACCTTTATATTTCTCAACTTCATTGATATTGTGATATTCCTTAAATTTAGCGACAACCATATTTTTTTGAAAACGCGCTGTTTCAATAGTTACGGGAATCGGGGCTTTACCTTCAGCCGGAACAATCAAAAGCTCACTACCTTTAGCAAAGCGATCCTCTGGGAAATCTGTCGTCGTTAATATTTTAAGCTCCCCACGGATTCCATGGGTGTTCACAATTTTTCCGACATTAAACAATTGTTGCATCGTGTTCCTCCTGCTTGTAATCGGTCCCGCTCCATATCATCTTCATCATGTACGAAAAAGGGTTAGGACATACATCCTAACCCACTTTCGTATATCTTTAAGATATGATGTCTACGGTAACCCGTTTATCCATCTTAACGGCTGCTGATGCAACCACAGTGCGAAGCGCCTTGGCGATACGACCCTGCTTACCAATGATTTTGCCTACATCCTCAGGATGCACACTAAGCTCATATACAACAAGCCGATCCTTCTCCAAGGTCTTCACGGTTACATCTTCCGGATGATCGACTAAAGCCTTAGCAATGATTATCACTAATTCTTCCATGGTTGACCCTCCGTATCAGCACCTTATTTCTGTAGTTTAGACTCATGAAACTTTTTCATTACGCCCGCTTTGCTAAGCAAGTTACGGACTGTGTCGGATGCTTGTGCACCATCTTGCAACCATTTCAGCGCTTTATCTTCATCAATTTTTACAACCGCTGGTACTGTGATTGGGTTGTAGTAACCGATTTCTTCGATAAAACGACCGTCACGCGGGGAACGAGAATCAGATACCACGACGCGATAGAAAGGAGCTTTATGTGCACCCATACGTTTCAGACGAATACGAACTGCCACGAAAATTCACCTCCTTCAAAAAGTAGACTGTATATTGTTATCCCATAATTCCAAGGGCCTATTGGCCTTAGCGGAAAGGAAACTTCATACCTTTACCCATACTCTTCAACTGCTTCATAGCCTTGTTTTTGCCACCCTTAGGTCCCATCATATCTGAGAACTGCTTCATCATGCGACGCATTTCGTCGAATTGCTTTATCAGACGATTTACCTCAGCCAGTGATGTTCCGCTGCCTACAGAAATACGTTTGCGACGGCTATGATTAATCATGTCTGGGTTTTGCTTTTCCTGTGTGGTCATAGAATGAACGATAGCCTCAATCCGGCCCATCTGTTTGTCATCCACTTTGATATCTTTCATTTGCTTCATGTTGCCCATACCCGGAATCATATCAAGAATCTGGTCGATTGGGCCAAGCTTCTTAACTTGATCCATTTGCTCCAGAAAATCTTCAAAAGTAAACTCGGCATTACGCATTTTCCGTTCCATTTCCTTCGCCTTATCGGCGTCGATATTGGACTGCGCTTTTTCAATCAGGGACAACATATCACCCATGCCTAAAATCCGTGAAGCCATCCGTTCAGGATGAAACGGCTCCATCGCATCCAGCTTTTCACCCAATGTAGCAAACTTGATTGGGCATCCCGTCACAGCCTTAACCGATAAAGCTGCACCACCACGAGTGTCACCATCCAGCTTCGTCAGTACAACTCCCGTTAACTCCAAGCTATTATTAAAGTGCTCCGCAACGTTAACCGCGTCCTGCCCCGTCATGCTATCTACAACCAGTAGAACTTCATCCGGGTTGACGTTGGTATGAATCTGGCGCAACTCTTCCATGAGCTCTTCATCAACATGAAGACGACCAGCAGTATCTATAATAACGTAGTCATTACCATTATCCTTAGCATGCTGCAAACCCTGTTTTGCAATTTCTACCGGGCTTGTCTGATCTCCCAGTGTAAATACAGGAGTATTAATCTGCTCCCCAAGAACCTGAAGTTGCTTGATCGCGGCTGGTCTATAAATATCACCAGCTACAAGCAATGGACGATGATTTTGCTTTTGCAGCAATTTCGCCAGTTTACCAGACGTCGTCGTCTTACCTGCGCCCTGGAGACCCACCATCATAATGACCGTAGGCGGTTTGTTTGCTTTGGCAAGCTTGGCCTGACTGCCACCCATCAACTCGGTCAGTTCTTTGTTCACGATGTCGATGATGACCATGCCTGGCGTAAAGCTGTCCATCACTTCCTTACCAACGGATTTCTCCTTTACCTTGGCAATAAAGTCCTTTACAACCTTGAAGTTAACGTCCGCCTCAAGCAAAGCTAATCGTACTTCACGCATCGCCTGAGCTACATCATCCTCAGACACTTTTCCTTTACCGCGCAGTTTACTGAATACATTTTGCAAGCGAGTCGATAATCCTTCAAATGCCATACTTTCGCACCTCCTTGTCTACCAGGGTTGTTTGTTCTTAATCTATATGTCCTACAGTTCCTGCAGGCGATTTACAATTTGATGAACATGTTGCAGTATGCCTTCATCGGACTCACCGATTTTACCGAATGCCTCATACAACGTCTTATTTAATTCTTCGAGATCTTGGATTCTACGCTCATACTTGCTTAGCAAACCAAGCTTTTCCTCGTACATTTCCAATACCTGTTCAGCACGTTTAATATGTTCATATACTGCCTGACGGCTAATTTGAAATTCCGATGCAATTTCCCCTAAAGAAAAATCATCATGGAAGTAATATTTTAAAAACATTTGTTGCTTCTCTGTAAGCAGAGGTTCATAGAAGTCAAACAGTCGGTTAATCCGGTTTGTCTTTTCCAGCCGATTCTCCTGACTCATCTTGTATACCTCCATCGTCAAGGAAAAACACTTTACAGTTCTTTTCAACGTTCCTTATGATACATAAAAGAAAAGAAGATGTCAAGCGTTATCCCTTGTCATACAAAAAAAAGCCGATCCACTGCCCTCAAACGGAAGTACGGATCGGCTTTTTGCCCACTGTTACTTAAACCCTTACTGGAGTAAGATACAGCAGAACAGCCAGAAAATGAAGTATGCTGCCTGCCAAAACAAATAGATGCCAGATCGCATGGTGATATGGAAATGCCCGCCACACATAGAAAATCGTGCCCAACGTATACATAAGACCACCTACGAACAATAACGTCATCCCTCCGGCGGGAACAGTCGCAACCAGAGGATTCCAGGCAATGGTGATGAGCCAGCCCATCACAATGTAAAACACGGTAGACATAAACAGGAAGCGCTTGGTGAAGAACGCCTTGAACAACACACCAAACAGTGCAATCCCCCAAATCACTCCAAACAGTGTCCATCCCAGAGTACCTCGCAGTGCAACGAGCATAAACGGGGTGTAGCTACCTGCAATGAACAGGTAAATGCAAGAATGATCGAATATTTCGAACAAATCCTTCATTTTCCCTTCACGCAGGCTATGAAGCAACGTTGAATTGGTGTACAACAGCAACATCGTAATCCCGTAAATCGTAAAGCTGACGACATGCCAAGTGGTTCCTTTCAAGCTAGCAAAAACAATGAGTAACACAAGCGCTGCCACGCTTAAAACGGCTCCAATTCCATGTGTAATGGCGTTGGCTACTTCTTCCCGTCGGGAGTAAGTATAGGTGTTTGCCATCGGTTTTTCACCCGGCTTCCTTATTTATATTTTACATACAACATACATTACATATACGGCATCGACAGACCTCTTGCTTTCATTATACATCTGGGCGAACTTGAACAGCAACAGGATGGCTACTTAGTCCCAAACGTAACATAAAAGCCTACTTTAAACGTATCAGTTCTGTTCTTCCTCGTCTGCAGCAGTTACTTCGACGGTCTCTTCCTGAATCAACCCCGCAAACAACGCATGAACGAATTGCTCGGAATCAAACGGTTGAAGATCATTCACTTTTTCACCTAAGCCCACCAGCTTAACAGGCAAATTCAGCTCCTGACGGATGGCCACAACAATCCCGCCCTTCGCTGTACCATCCAACTTCGTTAGTACCAGCCCGGTTACACCGCTTTTCTCACCAAACAGCTTGGCTTGGTTAAGTGCATTTTGTCCAGTCGTCGCATCAAGTACCAACAACACTTCATGAGGAGCATCTGGAATTTCGCGTTGGATCACGCGGAAAATTTTGTTCAGTTCCTCCATCAGATTGCTTTTATTCTGAAGACGTCCTGCGGTATCACACAACAAAACATCCACTTGACGCTGTTTGGCAGCCTGTACGGCATCAAACATAACCGCAGCCGGATCGGAACCGGATTGCTGCTTAATAACCTCTACACCTGCCCGTTCGCCCCATACCTCCAACTGTTCAATCGCACCCGCCCGGAACGTATCTCCGGCAGCCAACAATACTTTTTTGCCCTCTTGTTTAAAACGGTGAGCTAACTTGCCAATGGTTGTCGTTTTGCCGACGCCATTGACTCCCACGAATAGAATGACTGTAATCCCTTCAGCGCTCATTTTGAGCTGACTATTGTCATTCCCCCGCAGCAACTCGGACAGCTTTTCCGACAGTACAGGCTGTAATTCCGATGCGTCCTCAATTTTGCGCTTTTTCACTTCTTCTCGCAGGTCTTCAATGAGGTTCATAACCGTGTTGACGCCTACGTCCGCTCCGATCAGAATTTCTTCCAGTTCCTCATAAAATTCCTCATCAATCTTTTTACGGCGAATCATCAAATCCGTTACTTTTTCAACAAAACCTTTACGTGTTTTTTCCAATCCATCTTTGAACTGTTTTGTGACAGATTCAGTTTTGTTTGCAATGCTTTCCTTCAATTTCCTAAAGAAACTCATGGATTCCCTCCGTTGGTCTGAAAGTATGTTATTTAATGTCAGGCAATCTCAGCTTCATCGTTGTCTAGCTTGACAGATACGAGTTTGGAAACCCCGCCTTCCTCCATCGTAACCCCGTACAGCACATCTGATTCTTCCATTGTGCCCTTGCGGTGTGTGACTACAATGAACTGTGTCTGCTCCGAGAATTCTCGTAAATACTGGGCAAAACGCACCACGTTTGCTTCGTCCAATGCAGCCTCTACTTCATCGAGTACACAGAATGGAACAGGTTTAACGTGTAAAATGGCAAATAGTAACGCCATCGCTGTTAACGCACGCTCACCGCCCGACAGTAGCTGCAAGTTTTGCAGTTTTTTGCCCGGTGGCTGAGCTACGATGTCAATTCCCGTCTCCAATAAGCGTTCCGGGTCAAGCAGCACGAGATCAGCACGTCCGCCTCCGAACAGCTTGGAGAATACCGTTCCAAATTCGCGCCGAATAGCATCGAACGTAGTCTTAAAGCGTTTGGACATTTCTTCATCCATTTCACGAATAACCTGATAAAGCGTTGTCTTGGCCTCCACCAAATCAGACTTTTGCTCATCAAGAAACGTATAACGCTCATGCACACGCTGGTATTCCTCAATGGCGCCTAGATTCACCTCACCCAACGCGGAAATACCACGTTTGAGCCTTTCTACCTCACTCTGCGTACCTTCAATATCTTCCGGTATAGGGTAACGCTGCTTGGCTAACTCATAGCTGAGTTCATAATCATCACTTAATTTTTTCAGAACGTTTTCCAGTTCCACATCAAGCCGATTTACTCCAATTTCCGTTTGACGAAGCAACTCCTCCACTGACTTGAGCTGAATTCGCTGTTCTTTCGTGTCGTTCTCAGCCACTTCAAGCTTTTTGGACAAGCTGCTACGTGCAGCCCGCTTGAATTCCAGTTGCTGTGCGGCTTCTTCCTTTTTCAAACGGTATTGATTGAGATTTTCAATCTGTTTCACGGTCTCCTGCTCATTGGTCAGCAAATCTGCTTCGATGGAAGCAAGCAAGGTCTTGTTTTGTCTCGAATCCTTACCAAGAGTATCATAATCCCCACGCAATCTGCGCAGCTGCTCTTCCAATGAAAAGCGCTCTTGGTCCAGCTTTCCTTCTCTTACCTTGAGATTCGTGAGCTCTCCCTGCAGCTGCTCTTTGGCAGATTCGTTGGCTTTACGGGCAAATTCGGCAGCATGAATGGCCTGATGCGTTTTCTTTTCTTCTTCCTCCAACGCAGCCAACTTTACCAATGCTTCTTCACGGGAAGTTTCCAGTTCCTTGATTTCCTGATCAAAGCCCTTTTTCTCCTGACCAGACGCAGCGACCTGCTCTAGAACATGACGAAGTTCATGCTCCAATTGCTTGAGCTCCATTGCCATCTGCTGCTCTTCGCCGCGCTTCACATCGCCGCCGTGACGAAGCTCGTCCAGACGGGTCTGTGTCTCCTCCAACTGGCGTTTGGTATCTATTGCACTCTGGCGCAACCTTGCAATTTGCTGCTCCGTATCTACAATGTCTTGATCCAACTGATCCAGCTGACGTTTGCGTCCAAGCAGATTAGCATTTTTCTTGAACTGGCTTCCCCCAGTCATGGAACCCCCTGCATTGACAACATCGCCTTCCAAAGTGACCACGCGGTATCTATATTGGCAACGGGCCGCAATACGGTTTGCATCTTCCAACGTACGGGCAATGACCACATTCCCCAAGAGACTGCCTACAATTCCGGCATATCGATCATCATACTGAACAAGATCTGCACCGATTCCGACAAAGCCTTCGGCTCCTTCTGCAATTTGGCGTTCTCCTGCACCGATTTGACGCGGACGAATAACATCCATAGGCAAAAATGTCGCTCTGCCCAGTTGACGTTGCTTTAGAAAACTGATCGCCTGTCTGGATACGGATTCATTTTCCATCACGATATGCTGAACTGAAGCACCCAAAGCGGTTTCCATCGCCTGCTCTAAATGCTCAGGCACCCGAATCAGCTCCGCTACCGCTCCATGCACACCATGCAAAGTTTCTTTTCGTGCAGCCTTCAATACCTCTTTAACTCCAAGCATGAAGCCGTCAAAGTCATCCTGCATTTCCTTCATTGTATCTCGCCGTGAAATTTGAGCCTCACGTTTTTGTTCCCATTTACGAACCGTACCCTGGTTTTCTTCCAGTAGTTTTTGCAGGGCCTGGTACTTTTCACTTCCCTGAATATAGCCACTACGCAAACTACTGATTTCCTGCCCCAGCTTCTGAACCGCAGCTTCCAATCCCTTTTTGCGCTTTTCAAGTTGTACTTTCTGGGCTTCCCATTTGCCGGATTCGTCACTTACGCGAGTCACACGCCGTTCCAATGCTTCCTTCTGTTGGTCTGTATAACGAATTTCGTTACGCGCCTGCGCCATCTGATTCATCAGCTCCAGCAGACCACCCTTTAGGCTTTCTTCCTGCTCCTGGCTGATTCCGCCTGTAACACCAATCAGTTTGGCCTCTTCGTCAGACAGCCGCGCACGCAACTCGTCAAGCTCTACATTCAGTGCAGACAGTTTTTCGTTCAGCTGATCCAGTTCACTCCTGCGCTCGGAATGCCGTGATTCGCTTGTGCTAAGTGATAAGATCAATTGTTCCCGATTAGCCTCCAGATTGCGTGTGCGCTCTTTGAGCAATTCGCCGTAGCCTTCACTTTTCTCCGTCGCTTCACTGTATTGCAACAAATCCCTTTGCAACTGCTCTACCTGCTCTTCCAGCTGGCGCAATTCGTTGCGGTCGCTTTCCAGCATCGCATCATGGCGGGACACCACCGTAGACAACTGAAGCTGCTCCTGCTGCAACAGAGCTAGTTTGGAAGTCGCATCGCTCCACGAAGTATGAATTTGTTCAATTTGATGGACGTACATTGAAATTTCTTTTGATTTCAATTCACCGCGCAGCTCTTTAAAATGAATCGCTTTTTCAGACTGCTCCTTAAGCGGTCCAATCTGATCCTCCAGTTCACTAACCAAATCGTGAATACGCAGCAAATTTTGCTCCGTTTCATCCAGCTTGCGAACCGCATCTTTTTTACGCGATTTATATTTTACGATACCCGAAGCTTCCTCAAAAATACCTCGACGATCCTCAGATCGGGTACTCAGAATTTCTTCAATGCGTCCCTGCCCAATAATTGAATAAGCTTCTTTACCAATGCCTGTATCCATAAACAGCTCTGTAATATCTCGGAGTCTGCATGATTGCCGATTAATGAAATATTCACTATCCCCACTTCGATGTACACGTCGCGTTACCGTGACCTCACCAAAATCCAGAGGCAACGCCTGATCTTCATTATCCAACGTAAGCGATACTTCACCGTAATTAACAGCCTTACGAGCATCACTACCCGCAAAAATAATGTCCTCCATTTTGCCGCCACGCAGTGATTTGGCACTCTGTTCGCCCAGCACCCAACGAATTCCGTCGGAAATATTACTTTTTCCGCTTCCGTTGGGTCCGACGACTGCCGTAATGCCGCGGACAAATTCCATTTCCGTTTTATCTGCAAACGATTTGAAGCCCGCCAGCTCAATGCGCTTTAAAAACATGCTCAATCTCACCTCTAACATTTCAAATATGCTTGTACAACACCGTATACCTGATTGATATGAATTATCCCTATTGTAGCATAAACTAGCTTGTATAAAGCACAGTACCGACACTCACATTACACCAGCAAAGCCACGAAAAAAGAGCAAAACGCAGTCCATTCGCCATTACGGGCCGGGACTCCCCGCGGACTGCCCTTTGCTCTTACTTTGTGCCCCCTGCTTGCGTAACCCGTCCGGGCTGCTCAGGTACCGATTACGATTCTGCCAGCTTCAAACGGTTTAAAGCTACTGCCGCCGCTTGCTGCTCAGCTTCTTTTTTGGAGCGTCCCGTACCTGCCCCTAGCCGTTCGCTGTCCATATATACCTCAGCTACAAACTCGCGCTCATGGGCTGGTCCGCGCTCCTCTACAATCTTGTATTCAAGCATCCCCATGTTATGATGCTGCGTCAGTTCCTGAAGCTCTGTTTTGAAATCACTCATCTGAAGCTTACCATTTAATACAATTTGAGGAAAAATATAACGTTCCAGAAACGAACGGACGGCCTCCAGACCCTGATCCAAATAAAGCGCACCTACGAACGCTTCGAATACATCAGCCAACAGAGCCGGACGAGTACGTCCACCTGTCAACTCTTCACCTTTTCCAAGCAGTACATATTGCCCGAACTCAAGCCCGACAGCAAATTTCACCAGAGAAGGCTCACAGACAATAGCTGCACGCAGCTTGGTGAGCTCACCTTCGGGTCGGTTAGGGTACTGATTGTACAATTGCTCGGACACCGTCAGTTCCAGAACAGCGTCACCTAAAAATTCAAGACGCTCATTGTCTGCATGCTGACTGAACCGATGTTCGTTTACGTAGGAAGCGTGCGTAAAGGCCTGCTTCAGAAGCTGCCGATTGTTGAATTGAATATGAAGTTTCTGCTGTAATTGCTTCAAGTCTCCACTCAACGAACTGACCCCTTATGCTTCATATTTTTTTAGAATAACCGTAGCATTGTGACCGCCAAAACCAAAGGAATTGGACATAACCACATTCAGTTCCGCTTTTCTCGGCTTATTAGGTACATAATCAAGATCGCATGCCGGGTCTTGATTATCCAAATTAATCGTTGGCGGAATCGTCTGATGCTGAAGGGCGAGACCACAGATCACGGCTTCAACGCCGCCCGCTGCACCCAATAAATGCCCTGTCATCGACTTGGTTGAGCTGATCGCTACCTTATAGGCATGCTCTCCAAGCGTTTTCTTAACTGCTTCCGTTTCGGATTTATCACCGACTGGTGTAGATGTACCATGTGCATTGATATAATCAATCTCTTCAGGATTCAATCCAGCATCACGGATCGCCATTCTAATGCAGCGTGCCGCTCCCTCTGGATCAGGCTCCGTCATATGATGGGCATCGCCAGAAAGACCGTAGCCAATCACTTCACCGTAAATACGCGCACCACGCTTCAAAGCATGATCCAACGATTCCAGAATAAGAACACCAGAGCCTTCGCCCATAACAAACCCGTCTCTTTCGGTATCAAAAGGACGACTTGCCTTTTGAGGCTCGTCATTACGCGTGGACATCGCTCGCATGGAACAAAATCCAGCCATACCAATCGGACGAATAGTGGCCTCAGCTCCTCCGCAAATCATGGCGTCTGCGTCACCGCGCTGGATCATGCGGAAGGAATCGCCAATAGCATGACTGCCCGTGGCACATGCCGTAACTGGTGATGTATTAGGGCCTTTAGCACCGAGTGAAATCGATACTTGACCGGAACCCATATTAGCAATCATCATCGGGATGAAGAAAGGGCTTACGCGTTTAGGTCCTTTTTCAATCAGTGCGTTGTGCTGATCTTCCCAAGTTCCCAATCCGCCAATACCGGAACCGACAGATACACCAACACGCTCAGCGTCCGCATTTTCTCCGATTACAAGTCCGCTGTCCTCAAGCGCCAACTTACTAGCAGCAACCGCAAACTGCACAAAGCGGTCCATTTTACGCGCATCCTTACGTTCAATATAATCCTCTGGATTAAAATCTTTAATGGAAGCGGCTATTTTCGTAGTGTACTCACTTGTATCGAAAGCTTCGATTTCACTGACGCCGGATTTTCCAGCCATCAGATTATCCCATAGTGTGTTCAAATCCTGTCCCAGCGAAGTGATTACACCCATTCCTGTTATGACAACACGTTGTTTCAAAGATAATCACCTCTATGTTTACTGCATATTGTATTTTAAGACCGCACACTCTTGTGCGTAAAAATAATATAGAATCAACTAAAGTTAGTAATGCCGCATACTTCTCAGCCTTTGACTAAGTGAAGCTGAGCCAAACTCAAAAACACGCGGCAATTCCGTCTTTAGTTCAATCTGTATAATTATGAGAAAGTCCCGCCTGTAACAGAACGGGACTTTTGATGACATGAATTAGGTATGAGATTGTATGTACTTCACAACTTCACCTACAGTTGTAATTTTCTCTGCATCTTCATCAGAGATTTCCATATCAAACTCATCTTCCAATTCCATTACCAATTCAACTACATCGAGAGAATCAGCGCCTAAATCATCTTTAAAAGATGCTTCAAGTGTAACTTCGGCTTCGTCGGCTCCCAAACGGTCAACGACAATGCGTTTTACGCGCTCCAATACATCGGACATCCGGCTCACCTCCTCTTAGGTATTATACGAAAATTACAATTAAAATGCCATAGAAGAGAGTTTTCATTGACAACTCTTCATCGGGGCATGCGGATTGGCAACATGCTACTACATATACATGCCGCCATCCACATGCAAAGTCTGGCCCGTCATATATGAGGAAGCATCCGAGGCCAAGAACAGCACCACGTCAGCAATTTCCTCAGGCCGTCCAAGACGGGCCAGCGGTATACCGCTAAGCATATTGTCACGCAAATCATCAGCCAGTACCTGCGTCATCTCAGTATCGATGAATCCAGGAGCCACACAGTTCACTGTAATACCTCTCGACGCAAGCTCTCGAGCAGAGGATTTGGTAAGACCAATTACCCCTGCTTTAGCAGCAACGTAGTTGGCTTGTCCTGCGTTGCCAAGTACACCGACCACGGAGGAGATATTGATAATTCGGCCAGAACGCTGCTTCATCATTGGACGTGTTGCCGCCTTAAGACAATTAAACACACCCTTCAGATTCGTTTCGATCACCTGATCGAATTCCTCTTCCTTCATGCGCATGATTAAATTATCTCTTGTTATGCCGGCATTATTCACCAGGATGTCAATCTTGCCCCAAGCGCCAATCACATCCTTGATCAACTGATCTGCTTCGTCAGCGCGACCGACATTAGCCTGAACTGTAATAGCCTCTACACCTTTGGCACGAATCTGCTCTGCTACCTCAGTCGCAGCCGCTTCACTACCAGCATAGTTTACTGCCACATTAGCGCCTGCTTCAGCCAGCGCCAGCGCGATACTACGGCCAATTCCGCGCGACGCTCCCGTAACGAGCGCCGTTTTTCCACTCAATGGCTTAGACATCATAGTCCCCCCTTGCAAGTATATAACCCGTTAAGGCAATGATTATACTTTTAACGGGCCTCCAAGGCTTCCGTTACAGAAGCAAACGACTCCAGGCTGCTTATATTATACAGCTTAACCGTTTTGTCGATTTTTTTAACCAGTCCAGTCAAAACACTTCCCGGTCCAAACTCAACAAAGGTGTCAACACCTTGTTCTAGTAGCCATGTTACACTGTCTTCCCACAGTACCGGAGAATAGACCTGATCCACCAACAGTTGGCGGATTTCGCTCCCCTCACGTACAGGTTTAGCTGTTACATTGGCAACAACCGGAATCTGAGCTTTCGAGAAAGTTACAGCCCCCAACTTGCCGGAGAGCTTGGTCGCTGCTTCCTTCATCAATGATGAGTGGAAAGGACCGCTAACCTCCAGAGTAATAGCGCGCTTGCCTCCTGCTTCCTTCACACGTTCAGCGACAGCAGCTACGCCCTCCTTCGTACCAGATACAACAATTTGTCCGGGACAATTGATGTTGGCTAGTTCGACCAGTTGACCAGACTCCGTAATATCTCGGCACAATGCTGCCAATGCTTCACGATCAGCTCCCAACACAGCAGCCATCCCGCCTTGCCCATCAGGAATGGCCTGCTCCATGAACTCGCCACGTGTACGAACGATCTCAACCGCATCCTCAAAAGCGAGGACACCGGAAGCGACTAGCGCGCTATATTCTCCTAGACTGTGTCCAGCCACATAATCGGGATGAATGCCCATTTTTTCCTTGAAGGCTTCATACAACGCAATGCTCGCCGTTAACAGTGCAGGCTGCGTATTGGATGTTTGCTTCAAAGCTGTGTCCGGCCCTTCAAAAATCAGTGTGCTTAGTGCGAACCCTAACCGTTCGTCCGCTTGGCGAAATACTTCTGTTGCAGCTGGAACTGCTTCATAAGCATCTTTAGCCATACCTACAGCTTGTGAACCCTGACCGGGAAATATAAATGCCGTTTTGCCCATCGTGTATGCACCTCTCTGTATCCAATGCTTGTCCTGTAAAACACTACACAAATCCAATATTATATCAAAACTTCCAACTAATTACCAGACAAGAACCGACGCTCCCCAGGTCAAGCCACCGCCAAAGCCCACCATTAATACACGGTCGCCTTCCTTCATGCGGCCTTCCTCAGCTGCTTCCACAAGAGCGAGAGGGATTGATGCTGCAGATGTATTCGCATATTTATGAACATTAACAACTACCTTTTCCTCTGGTAAATCCAGACGTTGCATCGCCGATTGGATGATGCGAATATTGGCTTGATGCGGAACGAACAGATCAATATCATCTTTGGACAGCCCTGCTTTTTCCAACACATCAACCGTTGCCGTTCCCATAACACGAACCGCGAACTTGAACACTTCGCGTCCGTTCATGTATATGTAGTGCTGTTTATTTTCCAGTGTGTCTGCACTCGCAGGCAAACGCGAGCCTCCTGCTTCCAACTTGAGTAAGCTGCCTCCGGCACCTTCAGCCCCGAGATCAAAGGATTGGAATCCTCTACCTTCAGGCACTTCGCCAATCACTACAGCTCCTGCACCATCTCCGAATAGAACACAGGTATTGCGGTCGGTATAATCTGTAATCCGAGAAAGACAGTCTGCCCCAATGATTAATGCATTATTATAAATACCTGTCTTAATGAAGCTCGTTGCCGTAGCCAATCCGTATACAAAACCCGAGCATGCCGCAGACAAATCGAAAGCTGCTGCGCCTTTGGCTCCCAATTTGTCCTGAAGAATGCAGGCAGTTGACGGAAACGCCATATCCGGTGTAACCGTAGCTACAATAATTAAATCCAGATCCTGTGCCGTCATACCCGCGGACTCCAACGCCTTAATTGCTGCTTCATAAGCTAAATCAGATGTAGCCTGTTCTGGAGCCGCAATATGGCGCTCCTGAATCCCTGTACGGCTGACAATCCATTCATCACTCGTTTCTACGATTGCTTCCAAATCTTTATTGGTTAGAATTTTCTCAGGTACGTATTTCCCTGTTCCGATAACACCAACCGGCCGTAATTTATTCATATCGTCACTCACTTCCTGCTGATTTCCTTGGATATACTTTCCACCAACCGGTTTTGCAAGGCCGTACGAGCCTGCCTTACCGCGTTTTTGACGGCAACGCCGTCAGACGAACCGTGACTTTTCAGGACGAGTCCACTCAAACCCAGCAAAGGAGCCCCGCCATGCTCTTTATAATCCAATTTACCTTTCAGACTGCGAAGCTCAGGCATAATCAAGGCTGCCGCAAGCTTGGTCTTCAAGGATTTGGTGAATTGCTCTTTTAAGAGAGAAAATATGGCTCCGGCTGTACCCTCCAGTGATTTTAGCATGATATTCCCAGCAAATCCATCACACACCAGTACATCGCAATTCCCGGTTAACACATCTCTCGATTCAACATTACCCACAAAATTGACAGGTAACTGCTCAATAAGTGGAAATGCCAACTTCGTCAGTTCATTGCCCTTCCCAGCTTCAGTCCCCACATTCAGCAGACCCACCCTTGGAGAAGTCACACCGTGAACTTTCTGACGATACAAACTCCCCATCAGTGCATACTGGGCAAGATGCTCAGGCTTGGCATCCATATTGGCTCCCAAGTCAAGCGCCAGAATACCCTGATCATCAATCGTTGGTATCATCGGCGCGAGAGCCGGACGTTCAATGCCTTCCATTCTTCCAACCACCAGCAACCCTGTGGTCATTAGCGCGCCTGTATTACCTGCAGATATCATGGCATCCGCTTCGCCTTCTCTGACCATTCGACCAGCCACGACCATCGAAGCATCCTTTTTACGGCGCACTGCCTTTACAGGCTCGTCCTGCGCATCTATCGTTTCGGATGCATGGCGAATGCTAAGGTTCGTCGGCAACGCCCTGCCGTTCAGAACCGATTCAATTCGTTCCCGGTCACCAACCAGCGTAATGTCCGTATCCTTCCATTCCGCCGCCGCAGATAGCGCGCCCTCTACTGTCGCCTCAGGAGCATTATCTCCCCCCATGGCATCAATGGCGATCCGCATGCTGACTTCCTCCTTCGCTATACTCTTCCTCCGTGGAGCGATAAATGACAAAGTTGCCTTGGAACACCATTTCTTCTCCTACGTAGGCAAAGACTTCCACTTTAGCCTTCCCTTTTTGTTCTGGATTGGAGCGTACATATGCCTTGGCAATGCACTTCTCACCTAAATGAACCGGGCGGACAAAGCGTATATCCGCTGACGCGGTCAATGCTATCTCATCATTAATCACGGCAACGGCCAATGAATTGGCCTGGGCAAATACATAATGCCCCCGCGCAATGCCAGTACGCGAAAAAATATGTTCCTCTTTAATCTCAAAAATCGAAATACCGCTTCGATCCAACTGTAGATCAACGATATCCCCGATCACTTCATGCAAAGGCAAGGAACGAACCTGGTCGTAGGAGCGCTCAGCCATCAGCTTTATCCGTTCCCGCAATTCCGGGATTCCCAGTTCCATCCGGTCCAGCCGAATAGTCTGAATACTTACCTTCAGCTGTCTTGTCAATTCCTGATCCGTTACGAACGGATTATCATCAATTAATTGAGTCAGCCGCTGCTGTCTCTGTCTCTTCGGCAAACGTTCGATGTCAGTGACGCCTCCTTTCCCTACAATAAACTGTCGTTCAGACGACAGTTTGGGTTACTTTACTTCACTTTCTAACGGCGAGACTTCAAGCCGATTTGTCTTCTTGTATGTATAAAGGAACCCCTTCGGCCCTTCTTTCTTAGAACCTGGTACTAAAACAGTATATAGCATGCTGACGTAAAAAGGAAGCATGCAGACAAAAAAAGTAGCGCCTCACTGAAGTGAAGCGCTACTCTTTCTGCGAAGATTCCAAAGAATCCGCTTATCGGACATTATTGAGAGATGATCTCTCTAGCTTTGTACGTTCCGCAAACTTTGCACACATGGTGAGCAAGTTTCAATTCGCCGCATTCGGAGCATTTCACCATACCTGGTACTGCCAGTTTAAAGTGAGTACGACGTTTGTCGCGACGAGTTTTGGATGTTCTCCGTTGAGGTACTGCCATTCTTCCCACCTCCTTAACCAGATCAACCCCGCATAACGGGTATGACTTCTTATCTCATTCAAGACTGAAAGAAAATGCTAGAAGCAATTATCTTACAGCCGGTGAATCAAGCCTGCAACATCCACACATCGGTTCAGTAACTCTCCGGCATAAGCGGATGATGATTTTTCAGAATTGAACTCAATTCTCATTTAAAAAAATCCTTAAGCCCTGCTAGACGCGGATCAATCTTTTCCGTATTGCCATCGCTACTGTCATCGGAGCCAATACTCCAGTTTTGTCCGGTCTTTGGTGCGATTCCCTGACAATCCTCACTGCACAAAGGCGCAAACGGCACATGCAGTACAAACAGTTCTTCACAATACGGTGCAATGTCGAAGGAGTCCTCCGTCACTGCGATAAAATCGCCATCTTCATCCTCCTCTTCAACACTCGAAGAGGTTTGCTTGAACCGTTCACGGAATTCAATCTTTAAATCCTCGTGCATCGGGCTTAAACAGCGTGAGCACAGCATGTCCAGACCTGCGGTCAACGTGCCTTCCACGCTCATCAAGCCTTGACCCAGACTAACGGCGACCAAGTCGGTCTCCAGCGGGGAAACGGCCGTAACATCAGCACGATCATCCACCAATTCACTCACATTAAGAGATTCACGGATAGGAAAAGGACCGTCACTTGTTGCTACTTTGCGAAAAAATAGTTGCATCACTATCACTCCAAACAAACAAAAATTATTATACCGACTGATCGAGTCGTTTGTCAACACCTTTCACTTTACACCACTCACAAATCCACCGGTTTTCCAATGGTTCGACAAGTTTTATGCAGAAGCAAAAATGCATTGTGGTAAACATGTACTGATGAGTATTCGTACCCCCGCCACTCTTCGTGTACAATAATGCGAGTATAAAGCTTTTTCGTCCAGGTCTCAATGGTCTTGTTCATGCCGACGATGAAAAATCAGTATAGCTGCCCTGAAAACAAACATTGACGGGTACTTAACCATTATTATCAAAAGGGTTACCCAATAAGCTACTTTAAGGAAGGAGCCGACTACGGTCTTGAAAACACTCGGTATGATTGTAGAGTACAATCCCCTGCATAACGGACATGTCCATCACTGGGAGGAATCTCTTCGCATCACTGGTGCACAGCGCACAGTGGCTGTGATGAGTGGTCCTTTCCTTCAGCGGGGTGAACCCGCGATTACAGACAAATGGTCCCGCACCGAAATGGCACTCGCCATGGGTGTGGACCTAGTTCTGGAGCTGCCTGTGGCCTATGCCGTCCAGCCCGCAGAATGGTTTGCCCGCGGAACGGTCGCCCTGCTCCATGCGACGGGCATCGTCGACGCGCTCTGCTTCGGCAGCGAGAGCGGAGACATCGCCCCGCTGCGCGCGCTGGCTCGCGTGCTGGCGGCAGAGCCGGCCGAGCTCAAGGCCGGCATCGCGCAGCGCCTAAGCAGCGGCACGAGCTATCCCGCTGCCTACGCGGGAGCCGCAGCCGCGCTCGCGGCCGAAGGAGCGGACGGCGCTGCGCTCGCCGCCCTCATGCAGCAGCCCAACAATACGTTGGGGCTGCATTATTTGATTGCGCTGGAACGGCTGGGCAGCACAATCAAGCCCTTCACGGTAGCCCGCACGGGATCGGGCTACCACGAAGCCGTGGCCCCTGCGGACGGAGTCATCGCCAGCGCCACGGCCATCCGCCGTCTGCTGCTGGACGGCGGGCCGGAAGCCGCGTCACCGTACATACCTGCGGCGACACTGGAGATTTTGCGGCGCGAGTGGCAAGCTGAACGCGCGCCGCTGCACTGGGAAGCGTTCAGCCAGCCGTTGCTGAACGCCCTAATCACACGTAGCCCGCAGCAGCTGGCGGAGCTGCACGAGGTCACCGAAGGGCTGGAGCATCGTCTGCAGCAATCGCTGTACACGCTGTCCCAGCCTTCTGTGGAGGCCCTGCTCACCGCGATCAAGACAAGGCGGTATACTCGTACGAAGCTTCAGCGGATGTGTACACATATTTTGCTGAATCATGCCAAAGCCGATATGACTCCGGCTGAGCTGGCGAAAGGTCCGGGCTATATCCGCGTGCTCGGCTTTAACAGGGCTGGACGCGAGCTGCTGGCACGTATGAAGCAAACAGCCACCCTTCCGGTATGGGTCAAGCTGTCTGCCGGATCACATCCCCACCTGGACTGGGATACAGCCGCAGCCGCCATACACGCAGCCGGGATGCCACGTCCCGCCATCCGCGGCATGTATGCTGATTACTTGCGACCGCCCATTATGGTTTGATGGGCAGCTTTTCCATATAATTCAGCGCATCGCCAAGCTTGCGAACCGAAACAAGCTTCATCCGGCTTCCTATTTGCTCAGCTTTGGCCTTGGCCTCTTTATAATTATCCGCAGGGACGAAAAACAATTCCGCACCCTGACGGTCAGCAGCAACTATTTTGTACTTTGCACCACCAATCGCTCCAACCTGACCGTCCTTATCAATAGTACCCGTACCGGCTACACGATATCCCTTACTCAGATCACCTGGTGTCAGTTGGTTATAGATTTCCATGGTAAACATCAAACCTGCCGAAGGACCGCCAACATCCGTAGATGTAAAATGAATCGTTTTACGTTCATCCTTCGGCTCTACCTTCTGTACCGTGGCAATACTGACGCCAAAGCCAGAACGTTGCTTACCCGTCTCACTGTCCGTGATGGTCGTTAAGGGAGCTTGCACGGTCAGCAACTTTCCTTCGCGCTTTAGCTTCACTTTAGCCATTTTTCCCGATTTTTCGTCCTCTAAAGCCTTCCGAATGGAACGATTATCGGTCACCCGCACGCCGTTCAGCTCCAATATTTCATCTCCAGGCTCAAACACGCTGTTCGAGCCCGGGACCTTAAATACATACACATAATCCGGCACAATGCGATAGGGAACATGGGCACGGGTGTAGGCAGCCTCCATCGCGGAAGATTGGGAATCCCCCATATACCATACCTGCTCTGCCGCATATTCGTCTTCACTTCTTCCATGCAGACGATCCTCTTTGCGCTGAATCTCCGAATTGCGGTCCAGCTTGGACAGGCCCAACATAATAACATTGGCATAACGCGCCGATACGGTCGTCATCATAAAGGTCCCCCGTTCGATGCTGTCACCCTCCCGGACTTTAACCATCGGTTTGATCTCGTTAGCCCCACCTGGTCCATAGATCAGATAAGGGGTTGGCATATAGACCAGCACATAGACCATTGCAGCCAGTATTAAGACATAACCGGTTGTAAAAAAAACTCTTTTCCGGTTTATTCGTTTCATTGCTTCTCCCCCCCTTGCAGCCTAACTTCTCCTATCTTATCCAAGCGCCTCTGCGCCACCTGTTCTCAAGCCTTCCGAAAAAGCATACATTGTTTACGACAACGTATACGAACAACCTATCCCAAGACAACGAACGTGAATAAACACTGGAGACAGCATCCCACTCTCCTTAGTATATTTATGAGAGGTGAATTGTTTGATGCAAAAGGAAGCCCATTCCGCTCCTTATTGGACAACCATACTGCTTGGCCTCGGAGCCATTTTGCTTGTACTGGCTGTTGTCGCCTCACCAGAAGAAGTATTTCAAGCCTCTACTCAAGGCCTTAAGCTATGGTGGAGTATTATTTTCCCAGCCATGCTGCCTTTTTTGATGCTGTCCGAAATGCTCATCGCCTTTGGTCTAGTACATGGACTAGGTATCCTGCTGGAGCCGTTTATGCGATCCTGGTTCCGTCTACCCGGGCGAAGCGGCTGGGTGTTGGCCCTCGGCCTGACCGCGGGATTCCCCGCTGCAGCGGAAGCGGTGCGCCAATGGGCACAACAGGAGGATATGACTGCGTTTCAGCTTCGACGTCTAACCTCTATCGCTCATTTCTGCAATCCGATTACCATCCTGCTCGTCATCGGGACAGGGCTACTGCACAATGCTACCGCAGGCGTGATGTTACTTGCAGTTCACTGGATTTCCGGGCTGCTGACAGGCTGGATCACCGCCAGACTACCTGTATCGTCCAAAGAATTGCAAAAACGGGAAACGCCAGCTGCCCTACGGCGCACCTCAGTTTCCCGTACTTCTCCCTCCCTGATCCGATCCGCATGGGAAGCTACCCGCTCTGCCAGAGAACGGGACGGCCGCAGTTTCGGAAAACTGTTGGGCGAAACCGTATCCCATGCTGTACAGACGCTGATGGTGACAGGTGGATTCATTATTTTCTTTTCCGTACTGATTCGACTGCTGTCCATATACACAGGCCAAGGATCGCTTTCTTTCATATGGCCTGCCTGGATGGAAATCCATTTGGGTTCCTATGAAATCAGCCGTCTGCCCTACGATCTCCGTACACAAGCAGCCCTGATCAGTGCTGTGTTGGGCTGGGGCGGCCTGTGCGGCTGGCTTCAAATTACCGCCGTCACCAGACCTTCCGACAAGGGCATCACCTTCACCTTGTCACGAGTGCTCCATGGGATCATTGCTTTTGGACTTACCTTAGCGACATGGGTCCCGCTTAACCGCATCGTCAGCAATACAACTCCCGCTTACGTCAGTCGCAGTTCTGTGTCTTCTTTTGTGGAAAGCGTAAATGAATCCGCCACGCATCCTGTCATGACCGGAGCCAGCGGCTTACTAACACAAATAGAAGGAACATCTATGTACCCCTGGCAACTAACCGTACTGTCCATTGCGCTGCTGGGTACAATTATAGTTACCCTGCTGGCCTTTTCCTTTATGACTTCATGGTGGAGCCGCCGCGATTCGCGTTGACCTTCGCACGCAGCGCGTCTTCCACCTCCGGTGCCACCAGATCTACAACCTTGCCATCAAAATGCGCAATTTCCTTCACCATACTGGAACTCAGATATGAATAAGCCGGATTGGTCATCATAAAAATCGTTTCCGCATCCGGGTTCAGCTTATGATTTGTAGAGGCTAATTGCAGCTCATATTCAAAATCAGTCACCGACCGGATTCCTCTGACAATAACCTGGGCCCCTTTTTGACGTACATAATTAGCTGTCAGATCACGGAAGCTGTCCACTTCAACGTTCGGGATATCGCGAGTTACCGTTCGCAGCAGCTCCATTCGTTCCTCAAGTGAAAACAGCGGATTTTTACTAATATTGTTAAGAACCGCGACAATCAATAGATCAAACTGTCTGGCTGCTCTTTGAATAATATCCTGGTGCCCCATCGTCACGGGATCAAAGGTTCCCGGATATACGGCAATACGTGGTTTGTGCTCAATCATGATGGTCCTCCCCGTCTGATTCGCTGATGCCGAATTTGACCACTCCGGCTTCCGTATGTTCTACGACATCCGACAAAGCATCGGCTGCAAAATGATAAATAGATAACGCCGTTTCACCATAGACTGCTTTTCTGACCTGTTCGAACGGTCCGAAGCTTTCCGGATATTCATGTCCCGATTCATACTCCAGCACGATGATTGCATCTGAACGAAGCAAGTTCAACTCAGCCATACGGCTCATTAATTCATCTCCGTGTTTGAGACGATAGGGTGGATCGAGAAAAACAGCATCAAAAAGAGCTCCACGTTTTGCCAGCACCTTGAGCGCTCGTCCGGCATCATTGCGGAACACTTCAGCCTGTCCTTCCAGTCCAGTTTTTCGTAAATTTTCTTTAATGACATCAATGCTTTTGGATTCCATATCAATAAAAACAGCCTTGTCCATTCCCCGGCTAAGCGCCTCTATACCCAGGCCACCACCACCAGCAAACAGATCAAGTGCGACTCCCCCATCAAAATAAGGACCTATCATGCTAAATAGCGCTTCCTTGACCTTATCCGTGGTCGGTCGCGTCCCTGTGCCGGGAACTGCCTTTAACGGCCTTCCTTTGGCACTACCCGATACCACTCTCACGCTGAAACTCACCTATTTTCTATATGTGTTCATAACCATATAAGATTATGACGCTATCGTACCACATGCACCGCCGTTTGAAAAACTTAGGATGAGGCAGGTATAAAAAACCATTCCCTGGGCATCCTTAGGATATCGGCATTCAACCAATGTCGTAGACAACCGCGGAGAAGACTTACGTTTCCCCATAAGCTCTTCGTCCGGTTTCTCCTCTCCCATTCGGGCGCTTCTTTCATGGAGCGCCTGATTTTTTTGCATAAAAAGAAGCTGCCCCATAGCAGCTTTATGTATCATTTTTTCTATTCTAGGATTTGCTCATTTAAGCAGCTCTTCTGGGATATCGCCTTGATAAACATACACATAGCTCGCTACCGATACAGCAAATGCTGCAAACATAGACAGCGATGTCGCTATACCATATACTATTTTTCTCACCATTCCTCTTCACCTCCTTCCCCGAATCAATGTCAGGCTCTGGACGAAAAAAGCTACAGCCACTACAGAAGAACCGATTACAAAATTAGTACACACAAGTATGGAGGATAACAGTCGCAGGAGAGGGTAAAAACGAGCTGGGATACGCGACTGCTTTTCAATCCTGGATGGGGCAAAGCATAAAACAAGCATTAGGGCCACTCCGGTAAACAGGTTTGTCCACCAACTATTTAAGGCAATGCAGGATATGTAAGTAAAAGCTGCTGAGGTCACCAACACACATGCCATGCCCGTTTTCAAATGAATGCCTCCTGATATTTGGCGCAGTAGGGCGAAAGCGATGAGAATCGTTACAGCTTCTACCATCCGTCCCGTGAAGATTGAGGCGAATAGTGTTAACACGATGATCATGGACGCATTCAGAATGAGAGCAAGTGCGTATTTAAGTACCGCGACAGAGGCTGGATGATCAGGCACAGTACGTTTGATCTGGTTAGCAAGTTTGAAAGCCATCGCTTCAATCATCCCGGTATTCCTTTCCGATTGCATAATAGATGAAAAATCCCGAAACCAGTGCAAAAAATATCATACTTAACCATACCTCGTTATAGTAGAGCACAATAGAAGTTGAAATGAGAGACAGGATAATCAGCGTGATGACAATGCCATATTCCTCTTTGAACTTAAGCTTCTTGAAATTAGGGGAAAAGCCGATCCCTTTTCGATACAACATCAATGAAATAAGCAGTCCTACTGCCGCGCTTACCACTTGTAGCAGATAGCCCTTCAAGGACCCATCCTGCAGCTCAGAAACCGGAAGGTTGCCGAACATGACTTTTAAGAATACCGACTGAACAACGGCATATGCAAAATAACCTGTAACCGTCATAATACCGGACCACACAATCGGAATCTTCACGACCGTAGCGAGTAAAAAAATAAAAAGCAGCATATTTACGACAGGCACCAAATACGAAAGGGAAAACTCCTCTCGGAGCATATAACTTTGCATATTCATAATCAGGTTAACAAAAATGGCCTGCCAAAGATAAGGGGTCATTTTAACTTTAAAAATACTCAAAATCAGCGCAAAAACAGCTACTCCCTCAAGCGTGGAGAAAAGCAAAAAGCCGATTGGCTTCAAAAGCATGCGCGCATCTCCTTTACAATTCCAACCAACCTCATCGGTGTATTCAAAAACTTGGATGTACATCGAATATAAAGGGCTGGGAGCTACTTTTCAAGAGGTCTTTTCAATTATTTCATAGATTAATTCAAGCACTTCAACCAAATGTTATCGGATGCTGCTTCAAGTTGTAGCTTAGGCAACACTTTCTTTGACCGAATCTCCCTGCTTGCGCACAGGCTTCATACGTGATATAAGCTTTTTCCCCCAAAGGATGCCGGGCTGTTCAATCCACGAGTAGGTAAACCAAGATAGTCCGATGGTGACTAGCAACGTCATGATAAACATAAGTGTGAGGCTGACTAGGGGAGCAAAAGGTATTTTAACCTGTACGATTAGTCCCAGAGCCAGCATATGCGTCAAATACATGCTGTAGCTAAGGCGGCCGATCCATGACCATACCCGATTAAGCAGCCATATCGGCTGCCAGTGATACAAAGCATACGCTCCCAGTAGCAACCCGAAACCTATGAGATAATCGGTCATGCCTCCAAAAAATGCAAATAGCACAGAAACAAGCAGCAAACCTCCACTGACTCGGTCTATACTTTTCCAATGCCGCTCGTCTTTCCAAATGAAAAACAACAATATACCTAGCCCAAAGACAGGCAATTGATTCGGAAACCATAAATACAGATAGTGACCCCATAAAGAGTGATTACTAATCCATGGATATTGAGCAAATACCGTATTTAGACCGAAGCTTACCACAAGCAGCATCACGACAAACCAGGTCGCATGGCGGACTGATCGGATCAGCTTAAATAATAGGGGGATAAACAGATAAAACATACATTCCACCGCAATGGACCATTCCACACCAATAATGCTGTTGATCCAGTACGGATTCAGACCATTCAAAAACAGGACATGAGCAGCGATATTGGCGGCAGTGACTCCCACCTGATCTCCAAGCCAAAATCTTGGACCTGTCCCGTTCACAGCCAAATAGATTCCTAACATCACGTAATACAAAGGAGCAATCCGAAAAAAACGACGCAACAGGTAAGCTGAAATTCTTTCCCTCTTGTCACCTGAACGTCTGCTCAAGGACAGAAATAGTGTAAAAGCGCTGGCCATATAAAATAAAGCGACTCCTTTAGCTCCTATACTCAAGCCTTTTTGCAACCATCCGTTTAATCCGTCTACATGCTGGCTGACATGCACAAGTAAAACTCCAATAATAGCCAGCGCCCTCAGCGTATCTACAAATTGCAGCTTGTCATCTTCCATTTTCCCCGTGGCTTCGGGCATCGTATCCCTCCATAACAGTCTTAAATGATACATTTCGTATCTATAATACACAAAATGTATCACCAAAGTAAATATCTCCGTTATGCAAAAAAAACACCCTCCGACCGCAAGAAATGCGGCCAAAAGATGTTCATTTTGGTCATGCTATATTCAGCTGTACCCTACAATTGGCAGTGACTTTATTTGTTTAAATGAAAAGGAACGGTCGTTACTATCACGTCTTTATAATTAATCAAATAAGCTCTCATCAGTAAGCTGGTCTGATTATGCAGAATATTTTCCCACCAGTGTTTGGTGATGAATTGTGGAATGAGAACAGTGATATGGTCCTCGTCTGCTTTTTTCCACTCTACTGTATCGATGAACTTGCGAAGCGGATTAATAATGCTGCGATAACGGGATTTCAGTACCACCAAACGTATACCGACATCCCACTCTTCCCATTTCTGTTCCATTTTGCGAATCGCTTCATCATCCACACCCACATATACGGCAACCACATTGTCCGACAAGGTTTTGGCATAGCTGATCGTATTCATAACGACTCGCGTAATACCTGCCACCGGAATAATAATCGTATTTCCTTTCACCATAGGTTTATCCTTGGTAATATCAATGCGCAGTTGTTCAGCCGTATTTTTGTAATGCCTATTGATCTTCATAAAGAAATACAGAACCAAAGGCAGGAAGATAAAGATTACCCACACCTGGCTAAACTTGGTGAAGATAAAGATAAGCGTAATCGACAGCGTGGTCAGCATCCCAACCGTATTAATAGCAAGTTTGACGATCCAGCCTGGCGGTTTGAGCTTGATCCAGCGAATCATCATACCAAGCTGTGAAAGGGTAAACGGAATAAATACCCCTACCGCATAAAGCGGAATCAGATTTTCTGTGTTGCCGCCAAATACGATGACCAGCAATGCCGAGAAGATACTCAGAAACAGGATACCATTAGAGTATCCGAGCCGATCTCCACGGACCATGAACATGTGCGGCATGTATTTGTCCTTCGCGAGCATAAAAGCAAGCAATGGAAAGGCCGAATAGGCTGTATTCGCCGCCAAAAACAAGATGAGCGCCGTTACGCCTTGAATGATGTAATACATCACACCGCGCCCGAAAGTGGCGTTCGCAATTTGCGAGATGACCGTTTCATGCGGATTAGGACGAACACCGTACCAATAAGCCAGCAAACTAATTCCGATAAACATACACCCGAGAATCAAACCCATCATCATTAGTGTAGTTGCTGCATTTTTGGCAGCAGGCTTGCGGAAGTTCGGAATGGCATTCGAGACAGCTTCTACCCCAGTTAGCGCCGAACAGCCCGAGCTAAATGCCTTTAGTAAGAGAAACAGGCTGACGTTGGATACCGTAGCTCCAAATTGCGGTGCTGCAGCATGAGCTCCCCCTGCCACGTAATGAATGATACCGCTAATAATCAAAACAAAAATGGCAACAACAAATAAATAAATCGGTACAGCCAGCACCGAGGCAGATTCTGTCACCCCGCGCAAGTTCATAATAGTTAAAAAGATAATCATAATCAGAGCAATGGCGATCCGATGATCATGTAACGATGGGAACGCCGATGTAATGGCATCTGTACCTGCTGATGAGCTAACTGCTACCGTTAGAATATAATCGACCAGCAGAGATCCGCCTGCAATCAGACTCGGACTTTTCCCCAAATTGTCCTGTGCAACAATGTACGCTCCTCCGCCACCAGGATAGGAAAATATGGTCTGTCTATAGGACAGGATCAGAATGATCAGCAATCCCAATACCGCAATGGATATAGGAATGGAATACCATAGGGCAGCGAAGCCGGCTGTAATTAAAACCAGCAGAATTTGCTCCGTTCCGTAAGCTACAGAGGACAAAGCATCTGAGGACAGAATGGCCAGTGCCTTGAGCTTGTTCAGTTTCTCATCTTCAAGGGCCGTCGACTTTCGCGGACGACCGATTAATAATCTTTTGACTTTACTCAGCATTTCGTTGACTCCTTCTTTAGATGAGGGTTTTGCAAAAGGACTATGGATCTTATGTTTATTATGTCACCTGAACATCAGATTGATGAAACAAATGAACTATTATTTTATACTCCCTCATCCTGAAAAAAACAATAAGGAATGCTCCCTAAAAAGAGCATTCCCGAGTAAGAAAGAGTATTTCGATAAAATACCCTTATGTATACAGTAATTTGAACCTTTCAGGCGTAATTCCTTCAGCTCGGCGGAAAGTTGCCACAAAATGACTGGCATCTCGGAATCCTACTCGCTCCGAAATCTCCTTTACTGTTAATTGTGGATATTCCGTCATCATTTCCTTGGCCTTCCGCAGCCGAATTACAATCAGATAAGCATAAGAAGTCACACCAAACGCTTGCTTAAATAATGTATTTAAATGACGGGAACTGACATTCATCATAACTGCCATATCACCTAGGCCCACATCTGGACTGGCATAATTTTGCTCCATAAAGGCCAGTACAGGGGTTAAACGTTCAACATTATGGGATAGGGAAGGCATCGAGCTATGTTGTCCATGTTTACGCAGTAGAGTCAGAAAACGATACATATTGGCCGAAGCATCTAATCCAGACAAATCACGTTCACTAACCATGGAATGGAGCATAGTTTCCCCAAAGCTGTGTAGCTCGCTATCCGGGTCCCAATGATACCCACGCGTATGCTTCAATCCCAGTGCAGTCAATACAGCAGCGGCGATGGGGCCGTCAAATGTAATGTATAACGTTCGCCATACCTTGGTCGCCCGTCTGTATGCATGGGATTCCCCGGGCAGCAGCAGAACCCCGGACTGCTCTCCCAGACGGAAACTCCCCCCTTTAAATGTAAACATCCCTTCACCAGACACCGTCTGAATCCAGTGAAAGCACGGATAACCCTCTGGACGGGACACATCTTCCTGCCTGCTGTTAAATCCGATACTTTCAATAAAAAGGGGTAAAGAATGCTCACGCGTAGTTAGGAAAAATCTTAAATGATGGGGAGTTAAAATCATAAAAAGCACCTCCGGCGTATGCGGGTATGTATTTCACATGTAGATCCATATTGTTATATACACGTTCATTTTATTATATTTAAAAGCAGTTATTTGTATTATAAGATAGGATTATTCTTATATACAGAGGTGATTGGCATGATAAGCAGCAAACTTCCTAAAGTATTTTACGGTGGAGATTATAATCCTGAGCAATGGGATGAGGCCACGCATCAGGAAGATTTACGGATGTTCAGGCAGGCAGGGATTGATATCGCCACGGTCAACGTATTCTCATGGGCCAAAATTCAATCCGACGAAATCACATATCATTTTGAATGGCTGGATCAATTGATTGACAGTCTTTATGAAAGCGATATCTTCGTTTGTTTAGCTACTAGCACGGCAGCGCATCCAGCCTGGATGGCTACGCGTTATCCCGACATTCTGCGAGTCGATGCTGACGGGCGTAAGCGGAAATTCGGTGGCCGCCACAACTCCTGTCCGAACAGTCCAACGTATCGAAAATATGCGGAGCAGATGGCTGATCGACTTGCAGAACGATACAATAACCATCCCGCGATCCTCGTGTGGCACGTGTCCAATGAGTACGGCGGGGATTGCTATTGTGATAACTGTGCAGCCGCATTTCGGGTGTGGCTCAAGCAAAAATACGGATCACTGGAAGAACTAAACCGGGTGTGGAATACTTCCTTCTGGGGTCACACCTTCTATGATTGGGATGAAATTGTACCACCAAATAATCTGAGCGAGCATTGGGGAGAAAATCACTCGACCTTTCAGGGCATATCCCTCGATTATGCACGCTTTAATTCAGACAGTATGCTTGATTGTTATCTGCTGGAGTATAACGCGATTAAAAAACATGTTCCCGATGCCGTGATAACGACCAATCTGATGGGCTTTTTTAAACAACTGGACTATTTTAAATGGGCTAAGCACATGGATATTGTATCTTGGGACAGCTATCCCGGGGCCAATACTCCGATAAGCTATACAGCGATGGCGCACGATCTGATGCGCGGCTTGAAGGATGGGCAACCCTTTATGCTGATGGAGCAAACACCGAGCCAGCAGAACTGGCAGGCGTATAATTCGCTTAAACGGCCTGGCGTTATGCGGTTATGGAGTTATCAGGCGGTCGCGCATGGCGCGGACACGGTCATGTTCTTCCAGCTTCGCCGCTCGATCGGCGCTTGTGAGAAATTCCACGGGGCCGTCATTGAACATGCCGGGCATGAGAACACACGTGTATTTCGCGAGGTGGCACAGCTTGGCAGTGAGCTTGGCGCATTAGGCAACACGCTACTTGACGCAACCGTTAATGCCAAAGTAGCCATTTTATTCGATTGGGACAATTGGTGGGCTTTGGAAAAATCAAGCGGCCCTTCTGTCGCCTTGAAATATGTGGATCAGGTGCACAAGTATTATGCTCCCCTCTTCCGGCGGAATGTACAGGTAGATCTGGTTTCTGTTGATGCAGATTTCCAGAAATATGATCTCATTATCGCGCCTGTACTCTACATGGTCAAGCCGGGTACCGCCGAGAAGCTAGAACAATTCACAGAGCATGGTGGCACCTTCGTAACGACCTTTTTCAGTGGCATTGTTAATGAAAATGATCTGGTCACAACCGGAGGATATCCTGGTAAACTGCGTAACTTGCTTGGGATCTGGGTGGAAGAAATAGACGCGCTTCTGCCGGAATCACACAATCGCATTGTATTGAAAGATAAGGTGGGCGTATTACAAGGTGAATATAAATGCGGTCTGCTCTGCGACTTGTTGCATAGCGAAGGCGCCGAGGTGCTGGCCGAATACGGCGATGATTTCTATCAGGGCATGCCAGTGCTGACACGTAATCGTTTCGGTCAAGGTGAGGCATGGTACGTTGCTTCAGATCCTGAAGAGACTTTCCTTGATGGCCTACTGGGCTACATTTGTGAGCAAAAAGGGATTTCATCCCTACTGCGCGCTCCTGCGGGTGTAGAAGCCACTGTACGGACCAAAGATGGAAAATCATATCTATTCGTTCTGAATCATAACGCCCAGACGCAGCAATATCATCTGGATGATCAGAAAGGGAACGAGCTGATCAGCGGTAAATACCTAGAAGGAGATATTTCTATTGAAGGTTACGGCTTTCAAGTACTGGAGCTATCATAATCACTCAGATTTGACTCATGCAGTCAGATTGCTGCATGAGTCAAATCTAGGTATCAAAGGAGTTCATCATGAAACGACTGCTATGGATCGGCAGCTTGTCTTATTTTTTAATCGGCCTGGCACACGTGGTTGTAGGCTCCCTACTGCCTGTGTTGTTAGAGCATTACGGTAGAAACTATACGGACGGCGGAAGCCTAATCTTCGCTCAATTTTCCGGTTTTCTGGGTGGAGTCCTGCTGTCGCCGTGGCTTGCCCGGCGTTTCGGCAAACGCCGAAGTCTAGTATTCGCCCTGCTCCTGCTGTGCGCGGCTGAAGTGCTGTACTCATTGCTGCTGCCTTGGGGTTGGCTATATGCCGTCGGGGCAGCAGCCGGGTTTGGCTTCGGCATGGTAGAAACACTCATTGGCACTATTATTATCAGCGGTATTACTCAAGGAACGGGCGCGGCGATGAGCCGTCTGGAAGTCTTTTTTGGGATCGGCGCGTTGGCTATGCCCGCTATCGCCAGCCAGCTCATTGCTCTCGGTTGGTGGCGATTGGCCTTTCCCATCATTTCCATGTTTGCAGCCATGACCGTCATAGCTTGGCTGCGTGGGTCCTTCGGCACGCTGGACGCTTTATTAGACCAACAGGAACACCGAGGTGACAACCATGCGCGTTCCACCAACTCACCCAAATCCCCCACGGTGGAGGCTTCTAAAGGTAGCCCTATAGGCAATTGGAAGCTACTTGCACTATTTATCGTCTTTTTCTTTATCTATGTAGGAACAGAGATGAGCCTGGCTAATTTCCTGCCCTCCATGTTCATCGAACGTTTGGGTCTCACACAAGCCGAAGCAGCACTGAGTGTCACCTGCTTCTGGTTAGCAATGGCTACCGGCCGGTTATTCACAGGCTACATTGCCGATCGATACGGCTACGGTGTCTTTGTCGCCCTGAGCTCGCTGGCAGCGACTTTGCTGCTATGCGTGTTCCCGCTGATCAAAGGCACTGCCGGCGCCTTTATCCTTATTGTACTGCTGGGGCTGGGCATGTCCGGGATCTTCTCCATCGCACTTGTTTTTGCCAGCAAAATGATGCCAGGCACCGAAGAATCCACCACCAGCCTACTTATAGGCGCAGGTGGAGTTGGAGGAGCTCTGCTGCCTTTATGGCTCGGAAATAGCATGGATCGTGGTGGAGCAGTCTCATCGGCGTGGTTGCTGGCAGGCTTCGCCTGCATCCTGTGTCTGCTTGGGGGCATCTTGTACGCCCTATATGTGCGCAAAAAGCGGCTTCAAACCGCTTCATCATGATACACGTCTCTACTGGCGCCTTTGTCTGTTCCTTGGTTATCATCCAAGTGCACATTCAAAGGTGCTTTTTTACATACTAGACGAATGTACCTTGTACAGCAGCCTGTTTTTAGTCAAAATAGATCGTTTCCTATAGGTCACAGGACAGATATCCATGCCTCCTCTAGATGAATGGAGTAGTATACAACAAACCATATGGAGGTGTTTGTATTGGGTCATCCTGAATTAAAACGAAAAAAAGGCCGTAAAAAAAATGTTTTTGTCCGTGCCTGGTTTGATAAGTTAGAAAAAAAGTTTGAGGAAAAGCCCCCAAAGAGAAAAGGCCGCTCGAAACGGAAAGGGTTCGGGAAAGACATCATCGTCAAAAAGCAACTTGTAAGCGTGAATATTAATCATGGCGCTTTAGGGCCTGAAGGGGATTCTGGAACTATAGGTGATTTAGCGCAGTTCGGTTATATTTATAATGTGAAGCCCCAAGTTGTTCCGATTGAAAGGGATGTCATTTTGGATACAAACGGTATACTTACACCTGGAATTGCTCATGTTCCAGGAACTACACAGATTGCTGTATCCGATGCTGGAAAATATGAAGTTCACTTTTCGGTGTCCGGTGTGGAACCTAACCAATTCGCCCTCTTTATTAATGGCGCACTGTCTGAGGGAACTGTATACGGCTCAGGAGCCGGGACACAACAGAACACAGGGCAAGCCATCCTCGCTCTGGCATGCGGTGACGTCCTTACTTTGCGAAACCATAGCTCTACTACTGCTGTTACCCTGCAAACACAAGCCGGAGGAACTCAAGCCAGCATAAACGCTTCTGTCCTCATTAGAAAATTGAGATAGGCTTGAACTCCCGCAAAGTCTCAGTGTACTAAAAAGGGTTTATCCATACAGCGAGGATAAACCCTGAATATTTTTAAAAGGCCATAATGATCCCTTTGTCATTGGCGTACATTGAACTAATCCCTCTGGTGGACACAATATGAATATCTTTAAATTGATAGCGTTTCTTCAGCGCATTCATTAATTTTTCCGCCAGCCCAGGATTATTGCAGTGAGTAATGACGATGCTTTCTCCTTCGGTAGCCCGGCCACTTTTTTCAATAGTATCTGCCAGCTTTTCGATAATTTGATTCTGACCGCGTGCTTGAGTAAAAAATGCGATATTCCCGTCACCATCCGAGCCTAAAATAGGCCTGATATGCAAGAGTGAAAGTATCTTTCCAGTGATTTTATTCATTCGTCCGTTCTTAACCAAATTATCCAGATTTTCTAAAACAAAGTAGGTTTTCATCTTGCTAATAAAGCTCTCCAGGGAAGAAATAATTTCGCTTTTATGGTATCCCTCGTCAATCAACTTGCGTAGTTTTAGAGCTAACAAGAGCTGTCCAGCCGAAGCGCTTTTCGAATCAAATACATGAACATCCGCCCCTTCTTCTTCCGCCATATCTTTTCCTACCAATGCACTGGAATACGAACTGGACAGGTTGCTGGATAATGTAATGGCAAAAGAAGTATGCGCACCTTGAAAGGCTTCCTTATACAGCATAGGTGACGGTGATGCGGATCCAATTTTGGTTGTACAGGCTTTCATTTCTTCCATAAACTGAGGCAAGTCCAATGTGTCATCATCTACAAAGCATTTATCTCCCAGCGTCATATTCAACGGAATCGTAGTAACTTGCATCTCTTCTCTAAGCTCTCTCGTTAAATCACAGCAGCTATCCGCTATTATTTTATATCTCACACGGTACACCCTCACATTATGTTATTTTTCAATAGAACGCGCATTCATAATACTCAAAGAAAGCTCAATTAACCGTATAAATTCCTTCACATTCTTCTCACCCAAACCAACCACAAGCGCTTCAAAATAACCTTCAATTCCCTCTTGCTTCTGTTTGATCAAGGATTCACCATCTACTGTGAGCCTTACACACATTCGTCGTCTGTCATGCTCAGACATTTCCATAGTCACATAGCCTTTTTTTCTTAATCCCGTAAGCGCTGCCGTAATTCTTGATCTGGATACATGCAGATGATCGCTGAGCAAGGAAGGATTAATTTCATCATCCCGATGCTGAACTAAATATTGAAGCACATGGTTTTCCCCCTGAACAAGCTCCGTCAGGCTACTGAATAATTCCATGCCATAAATCCGGTTAACGGATTCTCTCAATTCGTCCCTTAGTTCATAATCTTTCATAGTGAACCTCCGCCACACACATAATACATACAGTTAACTATTAATACTATGTACTATAATGAATTGCCCACGATAATAACAATGAAATATTTGTGAATTTTAATACAAGGGTTAATGAGCTCAGCGTCGAATAAGAAAAAATACGCTTGATCACCTCTTGCCAGTTTACGGTAAAGGAGTTGTTACATAAGATGAAACGGTTTAGATGCTATTACAAATTCAAAAGATCTATGGACCGGGATGTTGGAGAAATATAAGCATTTACAAGAAAAGGCCAACCACTAAATACGGGTTGACCTCATCATTTAAAAGAATGTCTTACGTTTCTAAGAGAACATAAACTGACTTTACAGAACCGTTTTAACCGTGTCTTGGACTTGCTTCAGCAGTCCTTTATAGCCATCTTCATCAAGGTAACCAATACTTCCAAGCAGTAAGTGACCGACGGATTCAATTCCAACGAAATCAAAAATTCCCGTATCTGATGTGATCTTCAATCCTGCGGTCATACCGATTTCATCGTAGATCGCGTTGGGAGTACCGTGTGTATTCACGATAAAACCTTTTTTACCTGTAAGCAGCTTATTAATCCCTTCTACACCAGCCGTATATGCAAAGCCGTATGCAAATACACGGTCAACGTAACCTTTCAGGATAGCCGGAAGACCTGTCCACCAGATGGGAGAAATAAAAGTAATCGTATCCGATTGTGAGATGTATTCCTGCTCCACTTTGATATCAGCCGGGGTTTGCCCTGCTCTCATAGCGGCAGTATCCTCAGGTTTTAATACAGGTTGAAAATCAAGGGCATACAGATCGCGTACAACGACTTCGTCACCTTTTTCTTTCAAGGTATTTACAACCGTTTCGAGTATCGCATGATTAAAGCTTTCTGCGTTAGAGTGAGCATAGATGATAAGATGTTTCATTTTAATAACCTCCCGATGTTTTATTGTTATTTTGATATTAATATAGATATCTATACATTTACTTAAAAAAATTTATAATCTGTTTTTGACATGCTCCAGCAGATATTCCAGCTGTTCTTTTTCTTCATCTTTGAGACCACCATAGATGGTTTCTTGTAATCTGTTGGAGATCATCTCAAATATAGGCTCTATCTCTCTTCCCTTATCGGTCAGAAATATCAGGGTAACTCGACTATCCTCCCTTTCTTTTTTTCTTTCGACATACCCCAACTTCACTAGCTTGTCGATCAAAACAGTGACAGTGGGTTGCTGACGAGAAATTTTTTGCGTCAATTCCTTAATGGAAAGCCCGTCCTTTTGATAAAGGAACATTAGAATTCCACCATGAGTAGGAACAATCCCTTCAATTCCATTCGCTTCAAGCTCAGACACAATCAATTTATTGATTGAGTCTCTAATGGTTCCTATCAGTGCAGCTGCATTATTTTTTAACATACAAGCATTATTACATAGACATCTATATATATCAAGTATTGATGTCAGTCTGATCTGGTATTAGTATATGAATGATTTGAAAGAACTAGGATTAAGTCTGTTATAATGAGTTCTAAATTAGATAGGAGCTTGATGGTTCATGATGGACTACTATCGCAGACGCATAAAAAAGCCAAAATACCAAAGTTCCTTACCTGACTTTGAGTATTTTGGCTTACAGTGTTATTTATGAAATGAAGAGGTGTTCAAAGTATGATATGTTTTAGTTGAGCGTTTGAAGTAACTCAGGTGTAAAGGTTTGAAGATCATGAATTCGGCCTTCACGTATTTTCGTAGCCCAAGCAGGATCTCCCAGAAGCGCACGCCCAACAGCTACCAGATCAAATTCATTGTTGTCCAGCCGTTCCAGAAGTTCATTAATATCTTGGTGTCCTGCCCCTTTTCCTTCCGTATAACTTACAAAATCCTCATCCAGACCTACAGAGCCAACCGTAATCGTGGTTTTTCCAGTCAGCTTCTTCACCCATCCGGCAAAGCTCAAATCGGAGCCTTCAAATTCAGGTACCCAAAAGCGACGTGTCGAGCAATGGAAGATGTCCACGCCCGCTTGTACTAACACATTCAGGAGCTGCCCCAGTTTATCCGGTGTATCGAACGGCTTTGCATTGTAATCATTCATTTTCCATTGGGATAGACGCATGGCAATAGGGTAGTCAGGGCCAACCTCAGCACGAATAGCTTCCACAAGCTCAATGGCGAATTGAGCACGTTTTATGATATCACCACCATAGCGATCCGTACGTTGGTTCGTTCTCTCCCAAAAGAATTGATCAACCAGATAGCCGTGTGCTCCGTGAATTTCAACGCCGTCAAAGCCCAGTCGTTTTGCATTCGCCGCTGCATCGACATAGGCGCCAATGACCTTGGCAATTTCTTCTTCTGTCATCGGCTCGGTCACTTTATTGCCTTCCAGATCCAGCCCCGATGGACCAATCGATAGCGCTTCGGGATTCGGCTGAGATCCCAAAGGACGAGCCATCCCCATATGCCAAAGCTGTGGGAAAATTTTACTACCAGCTTCATGAACCTGTCTGACCACTTCAGCCCAACCGTTTAAAGCCGCTTCCCCATAAAAATTAGGTATCCTCGGCTCACTTGTTCCAGCCGGATGGTCAATCACTGCACCTTCAGTAATAATAAGGCCTACATCATTCTCTGCACGACGGCGATAATAAGCGGCTACATCCGGTCCTGGCACACCATTTGGTGAAAAAGCGCGGCCCATTGCAGGCATTACAATACGAGTCTGTAAGGTCAGATTATGAATAGTATAAGGTTGAAATAAAGATTCTGTTGAATGGACATTTTGCGGTTGATTACTCAAGGATTGTACCTCCTCATTTTCTTTTATCGTTTTAAAGGATTATATATAAGGCTCGTGCATCATCAAACGGGGTGCAAGTAAAATGTTAGCAATGTTTAATTTATCATTCAACCGACAAAATGTTCATTCTGTTGCTTAACCAAAAGGGTTATGAAATTGTTGTATATCTAAATTCACTTGTTGACAAAACAACACATGTTTATAATGGGGAAATCATTTGATTTACCTGAAAGGAGTGTCTTGAGGATGCCTGGTGTAACTTCACCCAACCCAAACGATCCGCGCGTCATTCGAACACGTAGATTAATTCTCGACGCATTCGTTGACCAATTAAATAAGAAAGACTTCTACACGATTACGATCAATGACATTACCCAAAAAGCCACCATTAACCGTGCCACGTTCTATGCACATTTTCAAGATAAATATGCACTGCTTGAAACCCTTTTGTCAGACGCATTTTTGGAGTATGTTATCAAGAGGATTGATGCTGAGGCACGTTTGTCGGAGGAGACCATTCAGAAACTTATTCTTTCGTTATGTGACTATCACGACTCAAGTAATCAATGCGTTCATAAATATAATTCAGTGGCACCGATCCTGGAAGAACATATTAAGAATCAATTAGAGCAATTCATACTTCAACTCATAACAAGAGAAGCCAATAATACAGACCAAAGAACGTTAGAACTTGCCGCGAACATATTAAGCTGGTCCATTTATGGTGTAACCTTTCGTTGGAATGCGGAAGGGAAAAAAGAGTCTCCTACAGCTTTAGCCGAGAGAGCTGTGCCATTAATCTTCAATGGGGCTGTCTTATCTCTAGTCTCACAAATCTCTTAGTAGAAAATGCAAATAAAAAGGGCCGTTCCCAGTATTCTTCGATCATTTCCTGGGACAGCCCTTATAGTATTTAGTAAAATAATTGTACCTTTTATTTAAAGAATTTTCTTAAACATCTCGATAACTTGTTCTTTGCTAGGTATGAACGGATTGCCCGGAGCGCAAGCATCCTTCATTGAGTTCTCGGCAAGCAGATCCAAATCCACTTCATTTACACCCAGTTCAGAAAGTTTGGAAGGAATCCCAACTTCCTTCGACAGGTCTTTGATTCTTTGGATTACATAGTCTGCGCATTCCTTATCCGTTTTCCCCTTATCTTCAAAACCGATGACCTTAGCGATGGCACGAAATTTCTCTGGTACATGCTTGGCGTTCTCCTCCTCCACAATCGGCAGCAGCATGGCATTGCAAACACCATGAGGCAAATCGTATACGCCGCCAAGCTGATGCGCCATCGCATGAACGTAACCCAATCCAGCATTATTAAATGCAAGTCCTCCCAAAAAAATAGCGTATACCATTTGCTCACGTGCTTCTATATCATGACCGTTGCTCACCGTACGAGCCAAATGATTAAAAATAATCTCTACTGCTGCCAACGCAGTCGCATCCGTTACAGGATAGGAGCCTGGCGTAACCAAAGCTTCAATAGCGTGAGTCAAAGCATCTAGTCCTGTAGCTGCCGTTAATGCGGCGGGTTTATCTACCATCAGTTCAGGGTCGTTGACCGAAATCGTAGCTACACTATTCTTATCAACCATAACCATCTTGACCTTGCGCTCTTCGTCCGTAATGACATAATTAATCGTGATTTCAGCCGATGTTCCTGCTGTGGTATTAATAGCCACAATAGGAAGCGATTTATGCGTGGATTTATGAACGCCCTCATACTCGGTTATATGTCCCCCATTGGTAGCAATAATGCCGATTCCCTTAGCCGTATCCTGTGGTGATCCTCCGCCAATCGAAATTAAAAAGTCACATCCGTTTTCTTGCAGAAACTGAACACCATCATGTACATTTTTACAGGTCGGATTTGGTTTTACTTCATCGTATACCGTATAGTTCAGTCCAATATCATCCAGCAAAGATGTAACCTTGCCTGCAATGCCACTCTTCATCAAAAATTTATCCGTAACGACTAGAGCTTTGTTTAAATTCAGTTCTTTTATATACGGCCCAACTTCATGCAAACATCCCGTTCCCATAAGATTGATAGATGGTACAAAAAATACATGTGCACTCATAAAAAATCGGCCTCCTAAGGATTCACTTCTTGATGCCTCTCTAATTATGGAATCAATCTCTAAAGTGAAATATTTCACAAATATAATTTTATCTTTACTTTATTTTGATGTCAATAATAAAACACAGATATTTTTTTGTTTTATTTTTGTTTGTTTTGTTTTTTTGAATAAATCCAATATTTGGTGCACAACTAATCGGAGGCAGTCTCGTACAACTTAGATGAACACATTCACAATGAGGTGATAACAGCATGACAATCAACAAGAAAGTATTGCTGGCTCTGCTGGCGGTATCACTGCTCCAAGCTCCCCCCTCTTATGCAAAGTCGGTACGGACGACTCCGGTGACAACCGTTTATGTAGATGACCGCCCGCTTCAGCTTGCCGTCCAGCCGCTGCTGCTAGACGGGACAACGCTCATCCCCATGCGCCAGTTGTTTGAGGCGCAAGGAGCCAGGCTTTCCTGGGATGGATCCGGCAAAACCGTAACGGCAACCAAAAACGACACTGTGCTGACCTATCGCATCGGGGAACTCGCTGCCACCTTAAACGGCGATACGCTGTCCCTGAATGTTCCAGGACAGATTGTTGAGGGCAACACGATGATTCCACTGCGTTTTGTAAGCGAAGCACTTGGGAGCACAGTAAAGTGGGAGGCCTTGACCCGGACCATCCGAATTGCCTCCAGGGGCGATTTTTTCACAACGGTTCTTTTCGGGGTCAACCTGCGCAGCAAACCGGATTCATCGATAGCTTCCTCTTCCCTACGGCTTATTCCAGCCGACGAAAAGGTTCATGTCATTCGCGAGGTCAATGCTCTCTGGCTGGAAGTGCGCACTAAAGACAACCTGACCGGATACATATCGGCTAAACCAAAATACAGCGATTATACCAGCCCATCCCTGGTGGAACGACAAGGAGATGAACTGATCGCCTATGGAGAGAAATTCCTTGGTACTCCTTATGAATTCGGAGCAGCAGGCGGCCAGACATCGACCTTTGATTGTTCTTCATTTGTGAAGGAAGTGTTCCGGCACACGCTCTCTATCGACCTCCCCCGTGTCTCTTACGATCAGGCTAAAGAAGGCCGGAAAGTCGGGCTGAACGAGCTGCGCAAAGGCGATCTGCTGTTCTTCAGCGCACGCGGCCTGGAGATCGGCCATGTGGCTATCTATGCAGGGAACAACAAGTTGCTGCATACCTTCTCCAAAGAACGCGGCGTTCATTTTGACACGCTTGACGATAAATGGCAGAAACGTTTCGTCACAGCGCGCAGACTGTTTTAGGACGAACCAGATAGCCAATAACAGGAGGATTCCAGTACCACATTCATTATCTTCTGATTGCCTTTTGCCGGACGCCTCCCTTGCGGTTTGCGTTCAGGCGGCAAAAGGTCTGGGTTCATTGTTAAATGGAGGTCTAACGTTTAAAGGCTACGAACGCATAAAAGATTGGATTGAGATGTTAATCGTTTTAAAATACTAAGTAGAGTCTGTTGATTATAGACAGGAGGAATCGTTATGCAATTTGAGACAAACCGGCTCATCATTCGTGATATTGTCAGATCTGATTGGGAAAGTATACATACGTACACGTCATTGCCTGAAGTTACTAGATATACAGCCTGGGGACCGAATACAGAAGAAGATACAAAGGCATATATAGAACAAGTTCTAGCTTCACAGCAGGAACAGCCACGACAAGACTACGAACTAGCCGTTTGTCTGAAAAATAATGGAATCCTGATCGGCGGTATGGGTATTCATGTCAAAGATACTAATGCAGAATTGGGTTACGTTTTGAATCCAGATTATCAAGGGAAGGGTTATGCAGCAGAGGCAGCACTAGCGTTACTAGACTTTGGATTTAGCACACTTGCTGTCCACCGTATTTATGCAACATGTCGTCCAGAAAACAAGGCTTCTGAGAAGGTTATGCAACAGATCGGAATGCAACGTGAAGGTTTGATGCGTGAACACTGGTACTACAAAGGCGAGTTTCATGATTCATATTTGTACTCTATTCTTGCTGAGGAATGTAACAGGACATAAAAGGTGTTTTTTTATATCTAAATATATTTTTATATTTTTCAACAGACCATTACTCCTTAAGAAATATGTTGCTGCGATAAAATGATAGTTAAACCCTTTTGACTATCTAGTTTGAAAATATATATAGTTGGAAATAGGTGTTGTTAAGAATCTGTCTGAGCCATTCTGTGAGGAGTTTTAACGACAAATAGGTTTGAGGAACTTTTCTGAACGATATAATTTTTAATTAAGGAGGGAACAACATGGAAGCTTTTGCAGAATATTTAGCGCATATTCTTAACCCCCAACATCGGGCTCGAACGCAAGAAGTTTTGGCTTGGGTAACCAAGAAGTTTCCAAATTTAATGGCAAAAATTGCGTGGAGTCAGCCTATGTTTACGGATCACGGCACATTTATTATTGGCTTTAGCGTAGCCAAACATCATTTGGCCGTTGCCCCTGAAAAGGCAGGGATTAATCATTTTTCTGAGTTAATTGTGCAGGCTGGCTATGATCACACCAAGCAGTTGGTACGTATCCAGTGGGATAGTCCAGTTGATTTCTCATTACTTGAGAAAATGATCGAGTTTAATATTTTGGATAAGGCAGACTGTTCAACCTTTTGGCGGGGATAAAAAAAGGTTCCTTTTCTCGTAAAACTATACATCGAGCATCACAAATAAGTATGTTTCTTCTCGCTCCTCTACCATCCTTCCAAATCTATCATGCTAATGACCCTTAAAGTAACACTATGCTATAATGTGGAAAGTATGGATTGTTACATGCACAGGAGGATTGGAGCAAAATGATTGGGAAATTTTTAATTTTCTCTCTACTATGGAGTTTGCTCGGCAACCCGTTTTTGGCAATGCTCGTACTCCTAATCGTGATCTACATATTGGATCGCAGCTTTGTCGGTGTATTGCCCAGCATCAGCAAACCATGGAAAAGAAGACGCAATGCCGCTCGATTGCGCCAACAGATTACGCTAAACGCCAACGATGTGGCTGCCAAGTTCGATTTGGCTCGTATCTGGATCGAAAGCAAGAAATATCCTCAGGCTTTGGAGCTGTTATTGGAAATTCAATCCCGTTATGAAGAATCAGCAGACTATTGGAACGCACGGGGAACGGCTGAAGTACACACAAACCATCTGGAGGTTGGAGAACAGCATTTATTGAAAGCACTGGACATTAACCCACGAGTGCAATACGGTGAGCCTTATTTGCATTTAGCCGCTGCTTTCAAGGAACGCGACGTAAATAAGTCACTTCATTATCTGCAGCAATTTCAGGAAATTCAGTTTTCCTCCAGTGAGAGCTATTATCTGACAGGCCTGATGTACCGTATGCTGGGACGCAAGGATGAAGCCACTGTAGCCTTTAACCAGTCCATTGCCGTCTATCGCTCTCTGCCCAAATACCGCAAACGAAGTGAGCGCAAGTGGGCTGTACGCAGCTTATTCCGTAAATTAGTCGGCTAAACAGCTATATTTATTTTCTTAACGACCTTTCTCTTCTTTTGAGAAAGGTCGTTTTTACGTTTGTCTACCATGTACTTCCACGGACCTGAATCTGCTCCCTTTCGCATCCTGAATTTGGGACATTTTTTTGTAATCAGTTGTTGACATGCCACAAATCAGGTCATATAATCCGCTTATGAACTAATGAGTTTATAAATAAACTTCAAAGTACAAAAAGACAGAAAGGATGATCATCTTGTTAAAACCCAGTCTCTACATATCTGCTATATTCATTCTTCTGTTCACCTCAGCTTGCTCATCTACAGGATCGAGTAATAATGAAGCAGCAGAACAACAAAAGCAAAAGGTGGAAGCGATGGTTGTTAAAAAAGAACCGCTGTCTGCTTCTTTTGACCTTTCAGGCACACTACAGCCCTATGAGGATACCTCCGTATCTTTTGAGTTATCCGGACTGATTCGCGACACAGTAGTCAATGTGGGAGACTCCGTATCCCAGGGGCAGATCTTGACGATGCTTGATTCATCCAGCTACCAGCTACAACTGGAGCAGGCTAGTACAGCTATTCTTGAAGCACAGGCAGGTATCAAAAATGCTACAGCTGCCATTTCAAGTGCAGATGCCTCCATTCAATCCGCCGACGCGCAAAAGGCAGCAGCTCAAGCTGGAGTTAACAAAGTGAACAAGGGTGCCCGTGAGCAGGAAAGGGCACAGGTCCGTACCAAAGTGCAAAGAGCACAGTCCGCTTTGACTAAAGCACAGGCTACCGCTGAACGCACCAAGCTTTTATATGATCAGGGAGCTGCAACCAAAAACGATTATGAAAATGCGCAGCTCGCTTTGACCAATGCCACCAAGGACCTGGAGGATACACAAGAAGCCCTCTCCTTAATCCAGGAGGGGGCAACATTGGAAGATCGGCAATCGGCAGAATCCAGCCTACAGCAAGCCCAAGCTGGGAAAGAAGCTGCTATCGCTGCGAAGGAACAGGCTGGAGCCTCCCGAGATAACTCAACTGCGGCATATCAGCAAGCGGTCATTGCCAAAAAGCAAGCCGAACTTTCCCTCTCCAAGACAGCTTTAAAAGCCCCCATTTCCGGCGTTATTCTGGAGAAAAAAGCAACGGTGGGACAATTGGCGAGCGCTGGACAGCCGGTATATCGTATCGGACAAATCGACAAGCTCAAGGTGCTGCTCCCTGTTCCCGATCATGAAATCACGAACTGGAAGCAAGGTCAGATAGTCCAGCTTCAACTGTACGATGAGAACAGAGAAGGAACGGTCAGTAAAATTTATCCTGCCACCAACACCAATACGGGCAGTATCAACGTGGAAGTGATTGTTCCTAACCCCCAGCATGATTGGGCCCCGGGACAAGTCATAAAGGCAGGCCGCCAACTGACTCAGAGTGAGCAAATTTTGCTCCCAGCCAAAGCTGTCATTAATAACGGTACAGATACTTTTGTCTATAAAGTGGTGAACAACAAAGCGGTCAAGACGATCGTGAATGTCGGTCAGATGTCCAACAATAAGCTCGAAATTACCAAGGGACTGAATGTCGGGGATCGTATCGTTACCACCGGAGTAAACCTGATCTACGATGGGCTGCTCGTTCAGATCATGGGGGGAACGAGCAAATGATTGCATATTTTATCAAAAAGAAAAAACTGACCCTTTTTATTTTTATCATGGCGATTGTTGCCGGGCTATATAGTGTCTCTCAACTTCCCCGGCAGGAAACGCCGGATATTATCAAGAAAACCGCTGTGGTCACGACCCTCTACCCTGGAGCTACACCCCAAAAGGTAGAACAAACGGTCACGAAGCCTCTGGAACAAAAAATGAAAGAAATCAATCATATTAAAAAGATTTCTTCTACATCCGAAAATGGACTTTCGACGATTATCATTGAGACAGAAGGCAACGCCAATGCCGCAGAAGTCTGGGATACATTACGCAAAAAAATGAACGATGCCCAATCTTTTCTGCCCACAGATGCTCAAAAGCCTGTCGTTAACGATGATTTGAATAAAGTATTTATCCATTCCTACGCCATCACGGGGGACTCTGTGGAGCAATTGTATCAACTAAATGATATGGTGATATCATGGAAGGATCAATTAAAAACCATTCCCGGTGTATCGGAAGTAACAATCAAGGGATTACCGGATCAAGAGGTTCAGATTCAGATTGATGCTCAAAAGCTCCAGCAGTACCATATCAGTTGGGAACAGCTCATGAGTGCAGTGCAGAAGGAAAATGAGCAATATCCGATAGGCAATCTGGATTACAATGAACGTACCTATCGCTTGAATGTAAAGCAGTCCAAGGATGCTCAGGATTTGAGTAAAGTCATTATTTCCAGAACGGACAGCGGCGCTCCTGTGTATCTCAGTGATGTGGGCACCGTATTGCTTACACATAACACCAGCAGCTATATGGCCTTTTTTAACGGTAAACCAGCTATTACGCTGACGATTAACGGTAATACCGGCTCTGACGTAGACACGATTTATAGCAAAGTAAATAAAGAAATGCAGTTGTTAAAACCAGATCTGCCTAATACGTTTCAACTGAATACGTTATTTTCACAGACCGAGCGGATTGATCATATTTTTCATGGCTTGACCCGTGAATTGCTGTTTGCCATTGCGGCGGTTGTGATCGTATGTACATTGGGCTTGAATCTGATTACATCCTCTTTTGTGGCACTGGCTATTCCTATTTCAATCGCCATAGGTCTCATTATTCTCCCTATGCTCGGAATAACATTGAATCAGGTTACGGTCATTGGCTTAATTATTGTAATGGGGATTCTAGTCGATGATGCTGTGGTGGTTAATGATAATATTGAACGCAGAATGATGACCTTGGGCGAGAGTCCCAAGATAGCAGCATTAAATGGAACGAAAGAAGTTTCCATTTCCATTTTGACCGCAACCCTGGCAACTGTAGCCTCCTTTGCCCCGCTGTTCTTTTTATCAGGCGATGCAGGCTCCCTTATCAAACCACTACCGTTTGCTGTTATCTTTACGTTATTGGCTTCCATGCTTATGTCCTTTACCGTCATCCCAATCTTTAGAGAATGGTATGGACAACGAAATCAAAAAACGCCCAACTCCACCATGAAGCCGTCGGGACTGCTGGGAAAACAAATTGATGCTCTTCGTAACGTATATACCAGCAAGCTGATTCCGAGAGTCATTAAGCAACCTGGATTATATGCTGCATTAGGATTATTGATCAGTACCACGCTGTACGGCATACTTGCTCTGATTCCGATCGACCTGTTCCCCAGAACCAACGATCCGGAATTAAGCATTAATGTGCGTATGCCTACAGGTACTTCTATAGAAGAAACCAAGCGGGTCACCGAGGATATTGCCAAATGGGTGAAGCAGCAACCTCATGTGGAGACGATCAGTTATGCGGCTGGCGGCGACGCTCCCCGGTTGTTTCAAGATATGACCGCTGACGCCAAAACAGGCACAACCGTGGGTCAAATTGCTATTATTGGGGAAGAAGGTGCATTTGATCCCGATGAAATGGCAGACAAATGGCCCTCCATCTTAAAGGATCGTTATCCGGGTCAATCTATTTCCTTGAAAATAGCCAAAGTAGGGGTGCCTCTCGGTAAGCCGATCTCCATTCGGATTTTAGGCAATGATGTAGATCAGTTGCGTTCGTTGTCACAGCAGTTAAAAGAAGGCATTATGGCTACCAGAGGAACACAGGACATACAAGATAATATGGAAAATGAAGGATATACGTTAGATTTCCAAATCAACAAACAAGCGATGGATCAATATCAGGTAAGCAATAATGATCTGACACGTACACTCTTGTTAATGGGTAATGGCGTGAGCTTTAGCCGATTTGATACGGGGAAAGATTTGATCAATATTAAGCTGAAGCTAAGCCAAACCGATCAAAATCCTGAAATTTTGTTTCAGCAATTGAATGTGACCAATGCCAATGGTATTCAAATCCCTTTATCTCAATTGGCTGAGTTGAAACCATCCTTTGCAACACAAAAAATTAACCATTATAATTTAAAACGTTCGATTACTGTTGAAGCTGAAGTTCACGGGCGTACAGCTTCCGAAGTCATGAAGGATGTCAAGCTTAAATTGCAGGATATTAAATTTCCTCCAGGCTACACTTGGGAAATTGGGGGCGAGATTTCAGGACAAGATGACATTTTATCAGAAATAGGATGGTTATATGTTGTCGTCATACTATTAATCTTCATGCTGATCTTTTTGCAATTTTATTCTTTCTCGACTCCACTCATCATATTGACTACCGTGTATATGGCAGCAGCAGGCGGATTTCTTGGCTTGTTCATTCTAAATATGCCGGTTAGTTTTATGGGCGTGTTGGGCTTAATGACCTTGGCAGGTATTGTCGTACGTAACGGCATTGTGCTGATTGAGTTTATTGAGGATGCAAGACGTGAAGGGATCGAACTGAAGGAGGCCGTTGTTGCAGCGACCAAAGCGCGTTTCCGCCCCATATTGCTTACTTCACTGACAGCCATTGTCGGTCTGATTCCGATTGCTCTTATTGGGGAACTTATGTTTAGACCTCTGGCGTATACCATTATGTTTGGATTGATGTACTCGACCATTCTTACGATGTTTGTGGTTCCGTCCCTGTATATGGTTATTGCCCGCTGGAAATTAAAAAGTCAGAGCAAAAAATTGGGGGTACAATGAAAAAAATAACAAGTGAAGATATCATATATGCTGCCCTTTCCCTATTTTCAGAAAAGGGATACGATACCACCTCGGTCGATGAAATTGCCCGCGAAAGCGGGATGGTGAAGGCTTCCTTTTATAAATACTTTCAAAGTAAAGAAGAGTTGCTGCTGGGGACAATCGTCCTGATTGAAAAACTTCTTGATGCAGATATTAAAGAACTTTATTTGAAGCACCAGCTACCTTCCCGTGAAAAGTTGAGACAACTGTATTTGATTGCGCTGGGCCGGATTTATAAGAATAAAGTTCATTTACTGGTATACTCCGTCCCTTTAATCGGTTCTAAGGAAGAAAAAATCGCACAAGCCATTGATCGTGTTGAACTTTATTTGTCTAACGTGATGGTTGATTTCTTAATTGATGCTTATGGACAATCTATACGTGACTATGCGTATGATATTGAGTTTGTCGTCAAAAGCATGATTGTCAATTCCCTCCGATTGAGCGATTCAGAGCTGTCCTGGACGGAGCAGCAAACACTGGCTGAATTTATGCTCAGCATTACGGATATGCTGGCACAAGGAATGCTGAGCCCTGATGTTCAACATCAAATCATGTGGGGCCGCGATTCCGTATTCCATGAAGATTCTGATCAAATCTGGACCAAGGGAAAACAAATCTCCTATGCACTGCAACGTATGGATACGGTTCTGAAACAAACTAAATTAAATGAAGCTGCCCGGAATGAATATGTGCAAATCCTAAGCAGATTAAAGGGTGAACTCTCGGAAGAAAACGTGGAAATAGCTCACGTGAAAGCCCTCCTTCTATTTTTGGGTCAGCTGCCCGAGTTACTGGAAGACTGCACCAAGCTGAAGGCTATATTGGAAGTTTAGCACGCCGAAATGCAGAAAAAGAGGTTCATGATGGTCAGTTTCTACTGCCATCATGAACCTCTTTCTCTAATATACGTTGTCCGATCCAAAGCATCCTCTCACGCTCACCGTAACGGCGCATAACCAAGCCGATTCAGCTCTTCCGCAATCACGCGATAACCACGACTGTTCGGATGCACCCGATCTAACGAAAGCAGTGCCCGTTCATAGCCCTCAAATGCGGGATAAATGTTCGCCACCCGGTAATTTGGTCCGCCCAATGTATAGAGAAACGAGTTATACTGGCGCACATATACTCCCGCCTCCCTCACCCCTGGAAAAGGATTATATAATCCCACCATTCGGATGATAAATGGCTCACGCTGACCGAACTTTATCTGATACAGGGCATGTACAATTTGGCGCACATGTTCTTTTGTGTGATTCAACGCTTGCGGAATGGAAGAACCCGACAAGCCGGAACCTCCAGCAAGGGCGCTGATGTATGGGCGCAGATCATTCCCGCCGATCGTTACGGTTATAAGTTCAGCCCGGCTGAGCGCCGACCGAAAAAGCGGATTGTTGCGGACCATTGACAGCAACTCCTGCGATGTCAGCCCATTGATTCCCAGATTCTCGTAACTGACTGGCGTACGGAGATGTCTTTCTGCCATTCGCCGATAGATAGGTACAAATCCGCCACTCAGCAACGTCCCTGCACCTGTTGTTAAAGAATCTCCAATCGCTGTGTAGTGGTACGCCAATGAAACCCACCTCCCTTTTTCTACATAATATATCTTATGTAGAAAGAGGGACGCGGGACCCGGAGATTCGCTTATTCTTCGTCTATTTCATATACACAATGGAATTGCCCACCCTCTGGCAAATCCTCTGATCCATAGACGGCAAAGCCCACGTTGCGGAAGAAATCTGCCCCCTCCGCATCCGTGTCCACAGTAAGCCGTTTCGGATTACGCTCCTGAATGAGCGTAAGCAGCATACCTCTGGCATATCCTCTATGACGGTTTTCAGGCAACACGGCCAGATGACGAATTACGGTTGTCCCATCCTCCTGCTCCTCAAAGCCGACAATACCTACAATAAGTCCTTCATCTTCTACACCGAACAGCTTCCAGTCATCCGAGGCTTGATAGGTACGTAAAGCTGCTTCTCCGCGTTCAGGGTGATCCAGCACAGCGTAGGTTAACAGCTCCAGAACCTCCTCACGATCTGAATCTGTTTTTATATTTTTAAACATTGTTTGTCGTCTCTCCTTAATATCCTGAAATTAGGATTACACTCTAATTCTCCATAATAAGCAACGGCCAGTTATCAGGCCATTGCTTCTCAAATACACGCTGACGAAAAGCCGTTGTGTGACGAAACAAAGGGCTTTGCCGTACCCGCATATCCAGTAAATCTTCCAATCCATGCGGACAAATGACCTCTATTTGATCCTTGTCATTCAATCTAACCGCTATAGCCGTTGCCGTCTCTGGCCAGCGGCTCATCGCATCCTCTACCGAGGAATACGGAGCCTCACCGTTGCGATTATGCATCCGAGCCTGATTTTTGACAGACCAGTTACGTCCGGCCTGCTTACGGTTCAAGGAAAATTCTAGATACTCATCTCGTTCCTCTAGCGTATTTTTCGGGTCAAAATAAATAACATCAATATCGTTTAGAGGTGTAGCAGTTGTATAGCCATGGAGCTTGTCCCAAACCCGGTTACGTACATAGCCTGCGGCAATACATCCTTGTGGCAACTTCAGCTCTCGCACATAGCGCAAGTCTTGCAGTACCTGCGGATCATTCATATATTGTATGATTCGTAGCACATTTTCTTCAGACTTCATCCTGCACTCAACTCCCTTTTTATGATGACAGTTGCTGCACCGATTCTCCTCCTTGAGCCGCGATCCGTGCTGTACGCTGCACCAGACGGCGGCGTGCGACCAGAAGGAATGGAATACCAATCACAACCGACAGGGCAACCGGAACAAAAACGGCAAGCGGCGCCGTTTGACCATAGATATCCAGCAACCAGCCACCAAATAAAGGAGCCAGCACGCTTCCCAAATTATTAAAGCCGATTGTACCGAAGTAGGTCCCTTTATATTGAGCATCTGCAATTTGGTCAATCAATACGTCCAGCATCGTGAACAATAACACTTCACCAACCGTAAACAGCACCATATCCAGTATAAACATCCAGCCTGAGTTTAGCATACCGCACAGCAACAGGCTGACCGTAATACATATATTCCCTGCAATCAAGGAATTCACCGGGGAAAATCGGCTTGCCAGTCGCACCAGCGGATATTGAAATGCCAATACACAAACCGCGTTGACCGTCAGCATGTATGTAAACCATCGGGTTCCTTCTGCGAAGGATACGGACAAGAATTGAGGCATTGTGGAATTGGAATGCGCATAGCCCATCACACAAAATACCGTTCCCAGCAAAATTGGCATAAACACCGGATCACGGCTGGCTGTGCGGAATGCCTCGCCCATTCGCAGTGGGGCCTCTCCCGCTGTTGTACCTATATGCAGATCCGATGCATACCGGGTAAATTGGATCAACAACAGTACCCCGTACAATGCGTACACACCAGCAGCTACCATAAACGGCGTACCCGTGGATGCAGATCCTAGCATTAAACCAAGCAACGGCCCTGCCACTACCCCAACATTAATGGCCGCATATCTCATATTGTAGATAAGCAGTCTTTTCTCCTTCGGGGTTACATCTGATAACAGCGCCCGTGAGGTTGGCTCGAACAAGGATCTGCACAGTCCATTCAGAGCATTAATGACAAAAAAGGCCCAGGCCGCTTCCGCCAACGCAAAAGCAACGAATACAAGCGCCCAGCTCGCAATGGACACCAGCATCACCTTACGCCGTCCGATTCGATCTGAAATATATCCACCGTAAAAGCTGGCAAAAATGCCGACCAACGAGCTGACCGATACGATCACCCCCGTATGAAAGGGGGACACCCCTAAACGGGTGGTAAGATAAATAGACAAAAACGGGATACTCATGGATGTCGCCATCCGCCCAAAAATAGTACCGACAATAATCGTCCAGGCCAGCGGGTGAATAGAACGCAACTGTTCTTTCATATATGTCTCTTACGTCCTCCTTCCGTATGCAAGTCTAACAAGGGGGAAACCTGGCTAGCACTGGTGAATATAGCGTTCCAGTTCTAAACACGTTGCTTGATAGACAGATTGGAGTGCAGACAACTTCGCTTTCGCATTCTCGAGTCGGTTCTCCCGTGCAAGCTGTTCAATATCGGACAGCAACGAGGACAAACGTCCGACACCCAGACTCACGCTGCCTGATTTCAACTCATGAGCAGCCTCTACTACTTTTGTGGCTTCGCCCGCAGCAGCCAGTTCATTTAACTTATTGATTTTGGCAAGTGTATCACTCGTATACATTTCGACCAATGACTCCAGTAGTCCCGTGCTGCCATCCTCGTCCAGCAGCATAATTTCACGTATAACTTCCTCATCCAAAATCGGCTCGGTTTCCGGCTTTGGAAGCCATTTTACAAGCTTTTCAGAGAGCTTTTCAATCGTTACTGGCTTCATCAAGTAATCGTTCACTCCAACCTCCTGGCTCCGTGCCTGATCCTCCTCGGATACATTTCCGGTCAAAGAAATGATCGGTACAGGGGGTTGCTGGTTTTCTGCTTCCCGCTGGCGGATCGCTTTTGCCGCATCATGACCATTCAGCAGAGGCATATGATGATCCATTAGAATACAAGCGTAGGATCGTTCGGAGGCCGCTCTTACAGCAGCTTGTCCATCCTCAGCAAAATCAATATGCTGGAATCCCAAGTGGTTAAGCTGTAATTGCACCACCTGCCGATTCACCCGATTATCCTCAGCCACCAAAATAGTTTGAGAATGACTATGCTCACGCAGCAACTCGCTAAATGCCTTCAAATCACCATTTTCATGCTTCTCCATTTCGTCTGCCTGCTCCGATCCTTTCATGAGGGGAATTTCAAACCAGAACGTGGAGCCTTGGCCTTCTTTACTGACGACCCCAATTTCTCCCTGCATGAGTTCCACAAATGAACTGCATATCCATAGCCCTAGACCCGTTCCTCCATATTGGGAGGCGCTGCCTTCACTGGCTTGTACATAAGGCTGAAACAGCTTATTCTGATCCTCCGGTGAAATACCAATACCCGAATCCTGCACCTCAAACCGAACACGTTGGGAATCTTTTGTTTCCTCCACCAATTTTGTTCGAATGATGAGCAATCCTTCACTGGTAAATTTATTCGCATTGTTCAACAGATTGAGCAAGATCTGCATGATCCTTGCCGAATCTCCCTCCAGATGCTCTGCCACACCGGAATCGGTCTCTATACTCAAACGGTTACCCATCTGATAGATTTGTGGCTCCAACAACTGAGCAACGTGGCTCATAATCGCCTGCACTCTGACGTTTCCGATCTCCAGTTCCATCTGTCCTGCTTCCACTTTAGATATATCGAGCAGATTATTAATCATGTTCAACAACAGAGAGGCTGACTCACGTATAACACCGATGGCCTGCCGTTGATCTGGGGAAAGTTTGGATGAACCTAACATTTCAATCATTCCAAGTATTCCGTTCATTGGCGTTCTGAATTCATGACTAACCACAGCCAGAAAAGTGCTCTTTAGGTCATTAGCCCGTACCGCTTCTTCCTTCGTCCGTGTTAATTCCGCATTGCTTTTGGCAAGCTGACGCTGCAGATTGACCAGCTCGTTGTTCATTGATGAAAATTCATTCAGCAACTTTTCTTCCTCAGCCTTGCTTTTCACAATCTCATCCGTTAATTGTTCGACCGTTTTCCGCAGGACAGCCATTTCTGCTGTCGGTTCCTTCATATTAAAAGGCCCCCTTTACAAAATGACTACAGGTTCACATAACTAACCTTATTTCCTGAGCGAAAGTAAGTCCCCTGCAACCTCCAGCGCTTCCTCCGCACCTGGTGCGTATCCGTCCGCCCCTACTTCCTGCCACAAGTGGGAATCGAGATTAAAAGGCAAGCCTCCGACCATAATTTTCACATGGCTAGTCGTTGGGTCTTGCCGAATGAGAGCAATCAACTCTTTCACTAGATGGACATGGTAAGCCATGGTAGCTGAGATAGCCACCACATCCGCCTCGTAACTCACAATGGCCTGAAGCAGACTCCGGTTAGGTACATTGGCGCCTAAATAATACGTATCCCAACCATCCATTTCAAATAGATCAGCCAGCATACGCAGACCAATTTCATGCTGCTCGCTGCCTACACACGCCGCCACGAGGCAGCGTTCCTTATTTCCATTCCCCATCCATTGGGGGTACAGGCTGGAAATAATAAATTGAGTCACAGCAGTGCAAAAATGCTCTTGACCGACGGTGATTTTGCCTTCATGCCATAGACGACCTATTTCATATTGCGAAATTTGAAAAATATATTTATACGTATGTTGAATAGAGATACCCTCATCCAGCAAACGGACGATCCAATCCAAAGCCTGTCTGCGATTACCTGAGAGTAAATATTCCAAATATTGAGCCACGTCAGCAGCATAGGGATTATCATCTATAATAAAAGAGGCATACTCCTCTTTCTTCCCTATTTGCTGTATCCCCAAATCCAGATGCTCCAGCACCATAACTTTATCTGTATGATCGAAATGCTCTACCAACGTCTCCTGGATTAATCTGAAATTGATGCTCAAATCTTCTTGGGTTATGCCGAAACCCTCCAGAAGCTTTTTTAACCAAGAAACATACTGTGTAAATAAAATAGGGCTGTTCATGATTACACTTTCAGCTAAATAGTTCAAACTATATATAGAATCCTGTTTTGTCTTTATTTTACCGTTATCCCCAAAACGCTGCAAAAGATCGGGCTGTAATTCGTATTGCTTATGGGTAACTAATTCAGCCAAAGCTCCTGCTTGCATCAAGAGCGATTCACCTGCGGTATATTGCTGTATACTCATGTACAGCTCCTTCCCCGACAAGGTATTGTATTCGAAACAGATACTGGGGATTTGTTCCAGACGTGACTATTAGACAATTATACCTGATTTGCGTCTCTACATTAACCCTACTCCCCAAAATACGACAAAAAAATAAAATACCGAGAAGTCGGTATTTTATCTAAAAGCAGTTTTAACCTTCACACGCACAATTTATGATCCGTTACTCTTCTGCCCCTCAGCCGTGAGTCCAAGCTTTTTTAACAGATGAATAGCCTGCTCCTTCTCTTCCACGGATAAGCCATCCACGGTCTCCATAATGACACGATGATGCTGCGGGAATATTTGCTCAAAGAAATGACGTCCATCATCAGTCAATTCTGCATAAATCACACGCCGATCATCTTGTGATGCACGACGGGTAAGCAAGTTTTTTTTCTGAAGTTTATCTACCACATACGTAATATTCCCACTAGAGATTAGTACCTTTTCTCCAATCTTCTGCAAAGGCTGTGGTCCCCGATAATACAGCAGATCAAGCACACCAAATTCTGTTGTATTTAATCCATGACTATGAATGTCCCGATTCGTACGGGATGTGACCGAATTATAAGCACGAGCCAGAACAACGAACAAATTAAGCGCTAAGTCCTGATCATCTGGTTTTACAGACATATTAACAGCCTCCGTTACTCATATCTTTATTCCAAGATATCTTAATTGTGCACTTTTGTCAAGTTTAAGCGTTCACTTCCCCTGCTCCTACGGCCTATAAATGGAGGAATTACCGTCTATTATGTGAAGGTTACAGTTCATTATGTAAAAAAAGCCCGCTCTCAGTCAGTCTTAATGCACTGATCCAGAGAGCAGGACGATTATGTTGTAATCCCTAACTTCTTACGTAAAAACACGTAGGCAACACGGCCGCATAATACTCCCAGAACGTTCAATATGATGTCATCTACATCCATTGTACCTGCGCCCAGCAGCATTTGGGACACCTCAAGAATGACCAGTGCGATCACTATCGTTAACAACAGACTGCCTATACTTCGCATGGACACCCAAATGATAGGCACAAGAATACCGAAGGGAATGAATACGCCAATATTGCCGAGCAAATTAACACCCCATACCCGAAAAGGAAACGACTCCATTGCCCGCCAGTATTGCCTGATCGTATCAAACGGAACAATATTATACGAATACGGGGGTCCTGGCCGTAATGTACGACCAAAACCGAGAAACATCCAATATAATAGAAGCCCTGTATATAAAATCAATAACATCAACGCCACATGATTAAGCAGGCGGGTCCTAAACATTACTTGTTACGGACGTCGATCTGTCCATTGGCCCGTGCGATAATAACCTGGTCCGCCATATTAATGAACAGTCCGTTATCGACTACACCCGGAATTTGATTCAAGCGGATTTCCAACTCCTGCGGATTCTCAATCGTACCATAGCAACAATCAGCAATATAATTACCGTTATCCGTAAGGAAGCGCTCGCCGTCTTTCATACGCCACTCCGCCTTACAGCCTGTCTGCCGCAAAGCCTCCAACGTCCATTCACTGGCAAAGGGTACGACCTCAACGGGTAAAGGAAATGTACCCAGTACCTTCACATCCTTGGACTCATCGACAATAATAATTAATCGGTCGCTATTGCTTTCCACAATTTTCTCTCTCAGCAGGGCTCCGCCTCCACCTTTTACCAGCACCAGCTGCTCGTTCACCTCGTCTGCACCGTCGATGGTAACGTCAAGCCTTCCAATCTGATCAAACGGAATGATGGGAATTCCCAACTCCCTGGCCTGATCCTCCGAAGCTTGGGATGTAGCTACAGCCTGTATATGTAATCCTTGCGCTACACGCTCACCAATTTTTTGAATAGCCCAAAAGGCTGTCGAGCCTGTACCAAGTCCTACTTTCATGCCGTCCTGAATCGCCTCAACTGCTTTTTCGGCCGCTTTTTGCTTCAAATTCATTATCATCTCTCCCGCTATATAGGCTAGTATTGATCATCATCCATTTTATAAGAGAACGCTTTATAATAACAGAGACAGCTTTTTACCATAACAAAGGCTGTTTTCATCGTGTTCATACTCCCCAAACCGTTCAATAGGTTCATATCCCCGCTTGGTATAGAGAGCAATCGCTTCAGGTTGAGCCGCTCCGGTCTCCAGTTTAATCCTTACAACTCCCCGTTTGCTGGCTTCCTCTTCCAAAAAAGATAATAGGCTCACCGCAATTCCTTGTCTTCGATAAGATGAATCGACATAAAATCTTTTGAGCTCCATTTCTTCCGCATCTATAGGCCTAAGCCCTCCACAAGCCACCGGTTTTTCGTCCACATACACAACAGCGAAAACCATTTCTTTAACTTTCGGATTGGAAAAATCAACCAAGTAAATTTCGTCGGCAGGATACCTTTCCAGCAAGTCCTCATCCAGCCTTTGAATCAACTCATGCAGATCCTCGTGATGACTCTCAACCTTTAAAATCGTAAGCTTGGACATTCTTCTTATCCCTCTTCTCTTTGCATGGATATAAGGACTCATTTCGCAAACAATTCACAAAAACCGCGATAAATCAAGCATTTCCAACGTTAAATATGAAAAATGTCCCAAATTGATAAGTGCATTTGACTCTATTATAAAGTATGATGGTTTCTGTTGAATAGTTGCTTATGGACTGTAATAAATTCGAATTTCAAGTAGAAGTATAAATTGGAATATACTGAAACACAGATAGCGTTTACCTATTAAAAATTAATTTTTTATTGTGTAAGGTATTCATTTCAAGGGCTTTTCGTACGACATATATATAGGGATATCATACTTGTCTACAAAAGGACTTAAGACCTATTACATAAAATTCAAGGGTCTATTATCTCTATTATTATGTTTGTAAGGGGGACTTGATTATCTCATTCGATAAGCGGTTCAACACCATATACAAAAATACAACCAGGGAGTGGAACATTTTGAAAAAGTGGAGTAGCTTATCATTCTTCACCAAAAACTTATTATTATCCTTCTTCAACATCGTATTGATTGGACTAGTCCTTATTGTGTCCAGTTATTTGATCCAACGTACGATTTTGATAGACCAATTGCATGGGCAAGTGGAAAAAATCACATTGAAGTGGGCCCAGGGCATTAATTCCGATGAAGTAACCCAAGCGGTTCAAGAGAAAAACTATGATGGACCCGTTCAAACCAAACTCCGCACGTACCTAGATAACATCATGGCGACCAATCCGAATATCTCTCATGCCTATATATTCGGGACGGAGCTCGAAAACGGCAATCTAACATCTATTGTGGCGATGCCAACGGATCTCAGAGAAGCATTTGAAAAAGATAAGCTGCTCGTTGGCTCTATGTACGAGCAACCCAATGTCGTGGCAGTCGGCGTAACCGGTATGCTGGACAGTGGCAAACCAACATTTACTAGCTTCTACGATGATTCTTTTGGTACATGGACGACTTTGATGACTCCGATTAAAGATTCAAGTGGCAAAATCTTTGCATATTTTGCAGTCGATGCAGATGCTGGCGCCGTACCTGCCGGCTTAACCAAGCTGCTCATTAGCGGCGCTACCATTTTAGTGATTTTCCTACTGATCTGCCTGGCACTTCAATATTGGGTTGTGAAGCGCACGCTGTCCCCGATTAAGCAACTGATGTACGGTATCAGTGAAGTAAGCAGAGGAAATCTGGATGTTCAAATTCATGCAGGTCATGATGATTTGGGGCTCGTAAATCAGAATTTCAACGATATGGTAAGTCATATTAACAGCATTATGACCAAAGTGAAGCAGACAACTGATGAAGTCAATGAATCTGCCAAGGAACTACTCGCAATCTGCGAACAAAACGGAATCAACTCCAACATCATCAATCAAAACATCAGTGAAATCACGGAGAATATCCGTTCGCAGGAAAAAGCAACAGGCGATAGTGCACGTGCCATGGCTGAAATGGCTTCGGTAATTCAAAATATTGCCACGAGTTCTTCCAATGTTGCGGAAGAAGCCAATTCGGTAGAGAAACGTTCTAACGAAGGCAACGAGATTGTAAGCAAGGTATCATCCCAAATGCACTTGATTACCGATACAGTCACCAATACTTCCCGTATCATCAAGTTGCTGGACAGTCGTTCGCAGGAAATTGGCAATATCATCAGTACCATTTCAGGCATCTCCAGTCAAACCAACCTGCTCGCTTTGAACGCTTCTATTGAAGCTGCGCGCGTTGGTGAAGAAGGTAAAGGCTTTGCCGTTGTTGCCAGTGAAGTACGTAAGCTGGCAGAACAATCTGCGGATGCAACCAAACAAATCACGTCCCTGATTGAAGAAATTCAAAGTGAAATCGGACAAGCTGTGAAGTCGATGGAGCAAGGAAACGTTGAAGTTCAAAACGGAATCGTCGTTGCCGGACAAGCAGGCGTGCTGTTCAATGATATTCTTCAAGCAACTAAAAATGTAGCATGGCAAATCCAAGAAGTTTCCAGCGCTACTGAGCAAATATCTGCGGGTACACAGGAAATGACCGCGACAGCAGACGATCTTTCTTCCACTGTAACCAAAACAGCCAATAACAGTGTTCACATTGTGCAAACGGTGGAGGAGCAAAAAGCTTCTTTGGATTCGATTATTGATTCATCCCATAAATTGACGTCCATGTCTGAAGAGCTTCAAGAAATTACATCTTATTTCAAAATTGCAGACACCAACCGTACCAAATCATAATAACCATTTATCAGATCCAAAATTTATAAGTAAATCATTCGGTAATGCCTCCCTCCTGTTCATGCATTTGAAGGGATCGGAGGCATTTACTGAGTTTACCATTTATATTAAGACATCTACATTCAGGAGGTTAGCGTAATGGCTTCATTACTACAAAACAGCACACAGACAACCCCATCCCCATTCCTAGTTCCCTTGGATTGTGCACGTATACAACGCAAGCATACATCCTCTACTTATCAAGTAGAGTTAGAAGCGTCCATCTCGGAACAATTAAATCAGCAAAAAACTGCGGAAGACAAACAAACGTTGCTTTTATCAGCATATACTGCATGGGTATATCGCCTATCCGCAGAAGAAGAAGTTTCTTTTTCTACATTTGTGCCACAAACCGGTCTGCTTACAGCTTCGCTGACAGTCGAAAAGGAAACGACTTTTCATGAACTAGCAGACTTATTTCAGGAGATGCTCCGTGAGCCTAATGCATACCTTGCGGAACCACAAGCCGATACTTCATTTTCGGCAAATCTGCCTACGGACAGCGGAGTAGAATCCCGTATTATGGACTGGGCTGTTAGTGAACACAATGGCACTTATCAAATACAGATCCGATATGATCAATCACTCTTGCTGGAAACAACGGTTGTCCGATACGCAGAATACTTTGAAACTCTTTTGCGTGGCGCGCTAACCAACAGCCATGCACTTGTGAACTCCATTGATATATTATCAGATGCAGATCGAGCTGCTCACGAAGCTTTAAATAATACAGTCGTGAAATATCCTGAGCATCAAACTATTCATGGAATGTTTGAGGAGGCTGCTTCACAATACCCTGATCGTCCGGCTATTGCTTCCCACACTGGAGAGTACACGTACCGTGAGTTGAACGAACGTGCTAACCAAGTCGCACGTGTCTTGTTATCTAAAGGTCTTACCAAAGGTGAATTCGTGACTATCTTCATGGAACGAAGCTTGGAGACCGTTATTTCCCTTCTGGGTATCCTGAAAGCCGGGGGCGTGTATGTGCCTGTTGATCCCGCCCACCCCGCCGACCGGAGCAGCTACATTGTCGAAGACACGCGTTCTCCTTTTGTCTTAACAACTTCCGCACTCATGAAACAAGCGACTGAACTGTGCGGTTCCATTGAGACGGTAAAAGAAATTTTAGCAATTAACGGACCACTGGCAGGCTATGCTGCAAGCAATCCAAACGTTAATGTAAGTCCGGATGATCTAGCTTATGTCATCTATACATCCGGCTCTACAGGCAAACCGAAAGGTGCCCTGATCGCTCACCGCGGTGTCGTTAACCTAGGAGCTGTCGTGCAACGTGATTGCGACATTACACCTCAGGATGTATTGACCCAATTTGCAACCTACAGCTTCGATGCATCCGTTTGGGATACAATTGGAGCCTTGTTTTACGGTGCAAAATTGTACTTGCTGTCTGCCGAAGAACGTGTATCTGTTGAAGAATTCGCTGAAGCCATTGCACGTACAGGCACGACGATTATTACCATTTTGCCGACCGTATTCTTTAATCAGCTATCTACGTACTTGTCAGACGAAGGCTATCGCAAACTCGCTAAGGTACGGATCGTTACCGTGGCAGGCGAAGCGCTGTACGGCTCACAAGTTCGAGCGTTCCAAAGCAAATTCGGTACAGATACCGACATCGTAAACGTATACGGACCGACCGAATGCACCGTAGCGACGACGACCCATCGAGTCCGTGGTGCCGTGCCTGAGCATGTCGTCAATATTCCGATCGGCAAGCCGATTTACAATTACAAAGTGTATATCGTTAACGATGATAACAAGCTTTGCCCTGTCAATATTCCGGGTGAAGTATGCATTGCTACGCCTGCGTTGGCCCATGGCTATCTCCATCAGCCAGAACGTACAGCTCAATCGTTTGTGGACAACCCTTTTGTTCCGGGTGAAAAAATGTACCGTTCGGGTGATATCGCCAAGCTGCTGCCAGACGGTACGATTGAATACGTAAGTCGCAAGGATTCACAGCTCAAAATTCGGGGGAATCGGATTGAAATTGGAGAAATTGAAGACCATTTTTCCAAACATCCAGGTGTTCAGGACGTCGCTGTAGTAGCCGTCAAAGATCACACAGATCAGAACATGTTAGTTGGCTATTTTACCACTTCGGATGGACAATCCATTCCACAAGACGTTATTCAGTCTTATATTGGGGGCAAGCTGCCTTCTTATTTTGTACCAAGCCATGTCGTTCATCTGGAAGCCATGCCAATTTCACCAACTGGCAAGATCGATCGCAAAAAGCTGGCCCTGCGACCACTTCCCGAAGCGTCTGATCTTTCATTTGGCGGGGAACCTCTCCGAGAAGGAACCGAAACACTCATTGCCGAAGCATGGACTCAAGTGCTTGGTAAAAATAACATTGGCGCTACCGATGATTTCTTCCTGATCGGGGGCGATTCGCTTCGTGTCATTCATGTGCTGGCTATTCTAAAGCCGCGTTATGGCGCGCTGCGCATCGGAGATTTTTTCCGCTACAAAACCGTTCGCGAGCTTGCTGAATACGTGGAACAATTAGGTACGGAACAAACGCCGCAACGCAAGCCACTCGCGATTTCTCAAGAAAAAATGGACTTGAATGAGCATCCTATTGAGTTGTCTGGTGCTTCTGACTTAGCTGAAGTCCGCGACTTGCACGTGATTTTGTTAACCGGTGCTACAGGCTATCTGGGCTCGCACATTCTGTATGACCTACTTCAACGGACAGAAGCCAAAGTATACGCGATGGTACGCCCTTCTCAGGACGGTCCATCCGGTATCGAGCGTATTCAGTCCGTATTGACGGGATATTTTGGACAAGATATCTCCAGCTTGATTGAAGGACGGGTAAAAGCTGTCTATGGGGATCTGGAGCAAGCTGATCTGGGTCTCTCTTCCGTCGACCGCCATATGCTGGAGCACCAAATCGACGGCATCATTCACAGCGCCGCTGACGTTCGCCATTTTGGTGATTCGGCAGCCTTCGATCGCACGAATGTAACCGGAACACTGGAACTGCTGAAAATCGCTCAAGCCAAGCCAGGAGTATCCTTCCATCATGTCTCTACTATGGGAATACCGGAGGATCTTGCTAACGAAGGAAAATGGGAGTCGGCATTGGAGCTTTCTGCCTTCCCAGAAGAACTGAACGTGGACAACCTGTACACGAACAGTAAACTCGCGGCGGAGAAACTGTTGTTCCAAGCAGCTCAAACGGGTACGCCTGTCTCGATCTATCGCGCAGGCAATTTGACAGCCCATTCGGCCAACGGACGCTTCCAGCGAAATATCGACAGCAATGCTTATTATCGTATGATGAAAGCGATGCTGGTGCTGGGCAAAGCGCCACAAGCCGATTGGCATACGGACTTCACACCGATTGATTACGCCAGCCGTGCTATCGTAGAGCTGTCCGTTCATCAAAAAAGCGCAAACCGCATTTTCCATATCTGCAATCCGAACCCACTGCCATATGATGAACTGATCGCTATGGTAAACCAACTCGGTTACGCAGTAGAAACCCTGCCTTTTGACGATTACAGCGCTTGGCTGCTGAATCCGTCTTCCGGCATTCAGGAGGATGCCCTTCACCTTGCTATGGGACAACTGGAAGGTGACGGAGCCAAGGATTCAGCTTACCGTTACGGATGCTCTGTAACCGCAGCTCTGCTGGAACAAGCTGGCGTTCAATGCCCGGCAACCGACCTTAACTTTATTCGGAACATGATCCAGCATGCCGTCGAGATCGGTTACTTCCCGACCTCTCCATCGGTATCTGTAAAAGCAACACAGAGGTAACAAAGTTGTGATATTTCCCCCGCATGTTTTCGGTATGATAGACTAGATTTTGCTAGTTTCATATTTAGTATAAACCTCTATACTTTCAGAATTTTTTTGCATGCGGGGGATGTCATTCAATGAAACACACTTTTTTTAAAAGAACGTTGCTAATCATAAGTTTGTTGGCTATTTTAGGGATTTTGGTGTATGAAGCACGTAGCATATACCACACACCCACAGTTAAAGGGACTCATCGTACACGTACAGCTCATGCAGATCGATTGGTACGCCATTTGTTCTCACTGACGCCTACACCAGATAAAGTATATTATCAAAACAAAGTAATTGTCCTGATGTATCATGAGGTGACCAAGACTCCACCTGATCCCGGCGCTCTCAAGCTTAGTAATTTAACGAGGCAGTTAGACGAAATGAAAGCTAACGGCTTCCACTGGATCACGATGAAAGAGTATACGGACTTTATTTTACATAAAGCCAAGGTTCCTGATAATGCAGTACTTATGACATTCGACGACGGCTATGAGTCCTTTTATACGGACACTTTTCCTGTGTTGAAAAAGTACCAGGTACCGGCAACCAATTTTCTCATCACGTCCACGATCAGCAATCCCAAACATATTGGAATTCCTAAGCTGACATGGGATCAAATTCATCAGATGCATGTCGAGGGTATTGATTTTTACAACCATACCAATGACCAGCATGCTTACGGATACTCCAACACAGCGCGCACCCAACAAAAGCCACTTCTGATGGGTCCGGTGTATTCGAAAAAGCTGGGGCGAATGGAAACCGAGAATGAGTTCAAACAGCGGGTTTATACCGACTTGGGCATGGCTGACAAGAAGCTGTTCAAGCATCTACACAATGATCAGAATGTACTTGCCTTCCCTTATGGTGGGTATACCAAGGAGACGCTGGAAATTTGCCGTTCCTTGGGAATTGACGTTACGTTCACGGTGAAACGGGGGATTAACTCGCCAGGGCAAACGAACGGCTATCGCGTCAATGCAGGTGGAATACACAATATTCCAGAAGTATTGGTGCAATACATGAAGGAAGGTGCTCCCCTTCGCCCACTTCCTTTTGCCCAAGGTCCCAACAAGGTATCCTAAACATTGGCTAGCTTAATAAAGAAAACAAAAGAACCTTTAAAACCATTTATGTCGTGGTTTTAAAGGTTCTTTTGCTATATAAGATGTAGATTAGGGCCAGATACGAATTGCAGCGATAACAGCCAGATGTACCGGGTAAAAGCTACGCCACAACCAGCGCGGTACCCTATTATAAAATCCGTTTTCTCCAGTTGCAAAACATACGATCAGAATGCTGGACAGCAGACTAAAGTGTTGGAGATTCGCGTGATGCACTATATCATACACTACGTTCAAAATAAAATGGGCTGCAATCATCATATATGAACGGGTGTATCGATAAATGAGAACCAACAGCAGTCCATAGGCTCCGTAATCCATCTGGCTGAGCTCCATAACCAGAGCTGAAAGGACGTACAGAACCGTTACAGCCGTCCAGTGCTTCAAGCGGGATGCAGCAGCCAGCGTGAGCAACGAGGCCAATAGCGTCCAGATTACGTTCGGTCTAAGCACATCAAACGCTAGCATATAGGGAACTTGAGATATCAGAGCCAGTCCGAGTAGACGGAGCATATAGCTCCGTATGTCTCGGGTATGAATATATCCCAAATACAGCGCATACGCGTAGATTGGAAAAGCAAGCCTGCCGGCAATTCTCCAAGCCGGATCCGTCGGAAAAAACACAAGTCCGACATGGTCAATCAGCATCGTCAGCATGGCCAACCAGTACATACAAGCCCCCCTTATTCAATGTTTTACGTTTTTTCTTCTGTCAAGCTCAGAATGGCGTTCATGATATCCGTTTTCGTAACCCGTCCTACCAACCCCCGAATTGGAGTTGAGGAGCTACATTGCTCGTCCAAAACTGGAAGACAATTGACCTGATGCCGAATCAGTCTCGATATCGCTTCCAGTAAAGTGTCTTCTGGAGCAAGCGTCATCATTTGGGCCCGGCGCGTCATGGCCATAGTCACCGGGACGGTGTGAAGATCGGTATGCCCCAGCATGACCTTCAGCAAATCCTTGCGGGTAACAATCCCAATGAACTCCTGCTCCTCCCCTGTGACCATCAGCGTGCCTGTATTTTGCTGAAACAACATCAGCACCGCATCATAGGCGGTCGTGTCACCGGAAATCAAAATCGGATCGCTAAGTATATCTGCCACAGTCAGCTTTTTGAGCATGTTGCCGATATGACTATCATATTTGGGGTAACGTCCTGGCAGGTAGCCTACCTTCGGCTTGGCATCCACCAGCCCGAGCATAACGAGCAGAGCAAGGTCAGAACGGAGAGTCGGACGCGTCAGTCCCAGTGTTTCAGCAATTTTATCCCCCGTAACAGGTGCCAGACGCCGGACAATTTCAACAATTTCCCGCTGTCTTTCAGACAGTTGAATAGTGATTACCTCCTTATGGAGTGGGGTAGTATACATTATAGCCGAGCATAGATCGGTAAATTTCAGCTTCTTCCGACAATTCATCAAATTTTAATCATACACAGCTTGTTTTCGAATTTAAAATGTGTCACAATTAAGAATGTAATACATACTAATTATAAGTTTAACGTGTGCAATATGCTACATTTAAATGAACTATTGTACATCGCATGTGATATGTATTATGTATTATATAAACCTGAGGAGGAAATCAAATGAAATTTTTCTTGGATACTGGTAACATTGAAGAAATCAAACGTATTGAACGTTTGGGTCTGGTTGATGGTGTAACAACGAACCCTTCACTGATCGCTAAAGAAGGTCGAGTGTTCAAGGAAGTCATTCAGGAGATTTGCAGTATCGTTGAAGGTCCCGTAAGTGCTGAGGTTATTGGTCTGAAGGCTGAAGATATGCTCAAAGAAGCTTATGATATCGCCAAGTGGGCACCGAACGTGGTTATCAAGCTTCCTATGACCGAAGACGGCTTGTACGCTTGTAACGAGCTGACCAAGAACGGAATCAAAACGAATGTAACACTGATTTTCTCCGCGGCTCAAGGTTTGATGGCAGCCAAAGCTGGCGCTACTTTTATCAGCCCGTTCGTAGGACGTCTGGATGATATTGCTGTTGATGGTATGAAGCTGATTCGTGAACTGAGACAAATTTTGGACATTCATGGTCTGAAATCCGAAATCATCGCCGCATCCATCCGTAATATTAAGCATGTAGAAGATGCTGCTCTGTCTGGTGCACATATTGCCACCATTCCAGGTTCCTTGCTCCCTTCTCTGTGGAAACACCCGCTGACAGACAGCGGTATCGAACGCTTCCTGAAGGACTGGGAAACTGTACCTAAAGCTTAATTCGCCAGTCATGGCAAAACGATACTTTATCAACCCAAACAGCCCGTATTTTACGGGCTGTTTTTTTATTTTGGCTTTAGTGATGGCAGAACCCAAAACACTGAACAACTTTTTTTGACAAAATAACTTGTTGTTCATATAATTGTTATAACAACTAATTAATTTAAAAGTAATTTATGTACGGGAAACAGAAAGGAGTATCTATGAATAACTTGCCTCCCGATTGTTCCATTGGGATGTTGCTCGGGATTACTCACCGCAAAATGAGTCAGCAGCTCTTGCAGCGCCTCAAACCTTATGATATTTCCCCAGAGCAATGGTCGGTTCTGTACCAAATCTATCAGGCTGAGGGTTTAAATCAGAAAGAAATTGCAGCTAAGGCCGTGAAGGACCAGCCTACCACGACTCGAATTATTGATTTGTTGGACAAGAAGGGCTGGGTACGGCGTGTCAATAGCCCACAGGATCGTCGGGCCTATTTGCTTCATTTGACTGAAGCAGGTCGACAGCTTGTAAAGGAGACTCTTCCTGTCGAACGTGATGCTAATCACGATTTTGTAAAAGGAATTTCCTCGGCCGATCTGAAGCAATTCCGCCAGACTCTTTTACAAATTCACGCCAACATGACCGAATCAGAGAAACAAGGAGAGAACGATTAATATGCAACAAGGCAAGCAACCTCTTTGGACCAAGGAATTTATCGTTCTTACGGTTTCCAATTTATTTTTATTTCTGGAATTACAGATGATCCTATCTTCCATTCCTTCTTATGTGAAAAATACATTCCACGCTAGTTCCGTTCAGGTGAGTCTCGTTACCACTTTATTCGCTTTAAGTGCGATTGCAGCACGACTCTTTTCAGCCCGTATGCTGGAAAAAGGACACCGCAGTACCCTGATCTTCGTGGGCCTGCTATTTGCATTGGCAGGAACGCTGGGGTACAGTGTTTCGCCGACGATTACAGTGCTTCTGCTCATGCGGATGTTATTTGGGATCGGCTTCGGTATGAGTAGTACGGCCTTTCCAACGATGGCCTCTGACGTCATCCCGCCCAAACGTCTCGGTGAAGGAATGGGTTTCTTTAGTCTGTCCACCAGTCTAGCGATGTCGATTGGGCCAACCATCGGCATTTCGATGCTGCAATACGGGAGTTTCAACCTGCTTGCCTATACGACAGCAGCTGTAATTGTTGTGATATTCCCGTTGGCTTACTGGCTGATTCGTACACTACCTAAGGGGCACATCGAACCACCTATGGTTCCTTTGGAAGAAGGGCGAAAACCGGCATTTAACCGTAAATTATGGATTCCCGCCTTGTTGAACATGCTAATGTCTATCACATATGGTGGGCTACTCGGCTTTATGGCGCTTTACGGGGATGAAGCAAATCTGGCGCACCCGGCCTACTTTTTTCTGTTTAATGCGGTATCCGTGCTGATCGTGCGTCCCTTCTCGGGCCGTATTTATGACAAAAAGGGGGCAAAAGCACTGCTCATCCCCGGCTCTCTGTTTTTAATTGGCGGTCTGATCCTGCTTTCCTACGCGCACAATGATGTCTTCATGTATATATCTGCTCTTTGCTACGGTATCGGGTTTGGTGTCATGCAGCCGACCCTGCAAACCTGGATGATTCAGGTCGTGTCTCCTAAACAGAGGGGTATGGCAAACGGAATGTTTCTCAATTCCCTCGATTTTGGGGTTGCAGCCGGAGCGCTTATACTTGGCATTATCGCCAAAGCAAGTGATTATGCGTGGATGTACCGTCTCTCCTCGCTGTTTATTGTACTGTTCTTACTGATCTATGTCATACAAATCGTCGCAAGCCGTAAGCCTAAGACACATGTCCCTCTAGAAGGGTAAGTCTATGATTTACAATTGAATATTAGTTTATACTTGCTCAGTTTTCAAAAACACCCGTTGCCATGATTTCATGGACAACGGGTGTTTTTTCTTATTTCACAGGAGCTTTGCGTCTTAGCTTGGGAGAAAGAGGCTTTTCTCTGGACACATCTGTTAGCCCCTTATCCACATTCATAGGGTCAGTGGATTTGTCATCTGTGGGTTCATCCTGCTTGGGTCTGACCGCAAACAGCATCAGCAGAGCTGCAATGCCTCCCACTGCGGCCATCACGCCAAAGAGCAGACCATGTCCACTGCGACCCAGCAGCAAGGAAACAACCGGAGGACCTAGTGACACCCCGACGAAGCGCATGCTGCTATACAACGAAGTAATGGTTCCGCGCTCCTCTTTTTCAATTCCCTTCGTAATCAGGGCATCCAAACAAGGCAGTGCGAGCCCAATTCCGCCGCCCCCTAACGTAAACAGTCCGATCACCGCATAAATATTTTGTAAAAATCCGAGAATGGCAAAGCTGATCGTCAATATGGCCAAACCACTGAAACCGATCCACTTCATGCGCTTTTTGTGCTTGCCGATGATCTTGCCTCCTACATAAGAGCACAGACAGAGGGAAATCAGCGGAATGGCTAACACAAAACCTTTCCACACTCCATGGAGGTTGTAACGACTTTCCAGTATGTCAGATAAGTAAAACAGGACGCCAAAAATGACAAACATACAAATACCGCCCATAGCAAAAATAGCATAGAGCCAGCGTCCTTTTTCGGCAAGCACTTGCTTCACATTTCCCACAAATTCTCGAAACATAATCGGTTGGTTCTTACGCTTGGGCACATGAATCAGCCAAAGCACTAAAATGAGCGAAATCAGACAGAGGCCCGGAATCACCGCCAATGGCAAAAACCATAGAACAGCTCCCAACGCAGCACCGAGTATCGGACTTAGCACTTTACCAAATGTGTTGTAGGTCTCAACTACCCCTAGGTTTTTGCTGGCCTCATCCTCATTTTCGTACAGATCGCCCACAAGCGGAATGACTATAGGAAAAGCCCCTGCCGCTCCCGCACCCTGAAGTAGACGGCCTGCAATAATGGTCCAGTAAGCTGCCAAATCGTGAAGCAGCCATGCTCCCACCGCAGAAATCCCCCCTCCAATCACAGTCAGAATCAGACAGGGAACAATCACCGCCTTACGGCCAAATCGGTCGGAAAGATAGCCCGCAATCGGTATCAGTAAAATGGCCACCACCGCATATACTGTAATCAACATACTAATCCGAAAAGAGCTTACATGTAGCTTACGTCCGATTTCCGGTAAAACTGGAATCAGCATGGAATTACCCAGCGTCATCATCAGCGGGATGGAACCTAACGCAAGCAGATTCCCTTTATTTTGTTGCATCCCGTTACCACCTTTGCAAAAGTAATAACACAGCTGTTCTAATTCGTTCAACAGATGTTATTGTGTTTACATTGGTGGGAATTTATGCGGCTACACTTTAAATCCACCGACCCTTGCATTCAGAAGTTGCGACATATCCGCCAGTGTATGAATGGAAGACGCAATTTCCTCCATGGAAGCCAGTTGCTCTTCAGCCGCCGCACTGACACTCTGGGTTCCCCCTGCCGACTGCTCTGCTACTTCACGAATACGTTCTACTGCTTCCACCATTCGCTCGGAACCGCCGGACATTTGTTCTACGGACCGGTTTACACTGTGAATCTGTTCGCTGACCTGTTGAATGGAACTTCCAATCTGACGAAATGCGGTTTCTGCAGATTGCATGACCTTTACGCCAGACTGCACTTCAACCGTACCGGTCTGCATACTGGAAGCGACATTTCCAACATGCTCCTGAATATTTTGCACAAATTGTGTGATTTCTGCTGCTGAAACTGATACCTGCTCGGCCAATCTTCTTACCTCAGAGGCTACAACAGCAAATCCTTTGCCCTGCTCTCCGGCTCTTGCCGCTTCAATCGACGCGTTGAGCGCCAGCATCCCTGTCTGTTTGGCTATTCCGGTAATGACCGCTCCAATCATGCCAATCTGTTCGGCCTGTTCACTAAGTGAACGCACAGCACGTGCAGAGCTGTCTACACTTTCGCTTACCTTCTCCATCTGACGCATAGCCTGACCTATAGATTGTTCTCCTGCTTCTGCATCTTTAGCGGCTGTATCAGATAACTCGTACACCTGCTGGCTCGTAGCTGCAATATGCTCCAGTTCGTGGGCTAGCTCTTTCACGGTATCTGTAGTTTGTGTAATATCATCGACCTGATGCTCCATACCAGCCGCTAGCTCTTCCATTACACCGGAAGTATGACGATTGGCCTGATTCATTTCCTCTGTACTTACGCTAACCCGCTCTGCGGTTACGGTTAATGTACGCGCCGTATCCTGCGCATCCACTATAATACTGCGGAATCCCTCAATAAGCTTGTTGTAGGAGCTTGCAATCATACCGATTTCGTCTTTGGACGTAATATCCAGTCGGCTACGCAAATCTCCCCCACCTTCAGACATTTCCAACAGCTGCTCATTCATATGGTGCAATGGGCGAATGGAACGAATCAGCACGATGGATTGAAAAATACTGTAAATGATAACTAGAAGTCCTACAACACTCGTAATCAAGGATGTATTCGTCATCGTTTGGTGCGCTTGCTGTACTTTCACCGTCACCATATCTTCTTGAGCTTTGACAAAGGCTACTACCTTAGTATCAAGTTGCTTGCGCAACACCCGTTCGTTTTCAAAATCATCGAGCAAATCAGAAAATGGCGGGAAAGCATCATCTCTTGTACTCTGATACCCCGCTGTAGTCAGTAAACGATGAACTTGATTCATATAGGTATTAATTCCCGTCTTGAGATCAGTCATCTTTTTCTTAGAATCCTCATTACCTGCACTAAGCAGAGCTTCTGTCTCCTGTAGCAACTTTGCAACTTCACTCTGCTTGTTTCCGATCTCTCGCCCGTACTGTTCGTCACGAGTTAGCAAATATGCCCGCTCATCATTAGATATACCGTTTAACAAAAATTGAAGAGACTTCGAGTTATACGCAATAGCCTCTTCACGATTCATAATATCCTTGTACTCATTCTCACTATGTACGCTTAAAATGTAATTGGTCAGCAGCATGGCTGCAATCACACTCGGGATCAGTATCGCGCTAAGAATCATTTTGGCCTTAATGGTTAAATTCATGAATCGGTCCCCCAGTTATTTCTGAATAAAATGTCCAACTTACTATATATCGTTTTATTTGACTGTTTTTTTGAATGAAACAGAAAAAGTGTATAGATTTTAAAATATATTTGTGTCTATTCAGTGAACATATATATCTTTTTTAATATCAAAAAACAAAAAAATTCAAAATTAGGTAAATGAACTGTTTTCAGTTTGTACCCTTCGAATTTCAGACTATTTAAATGATATACTATGTATTGGTATGCCATAAGCCTCAAGGAGGATCTGCATGAAAAGTCTGGAACTCAATCCGCTTATTCACGTGCTTAACGAGTTGGAAACCCGCAGCTGCCTTATTGAGCAGCAGGGTAACATGATCATGAATTATTATCGTGAACCTCAAATTGCTAACGAACTCTATAAAATAAATTCCTGTACCAAAAGCGTGATTTCTGCATTAGTTTGTATCGCTATGGACCAGCAACGAGGACCGAAACCGGAGACGCCAATCCTCGAATTCTTTCCCCAGTTGGCCACAGATAGTGATTCTCGAAAGCGTGATATTACGATTGAACATCTGCTGACGATGTCCGCAGGCTTTAACTGGACGGAATTTGGCGGGCAAAATTCTTTTCCTACCATGAGCAAAACGTCAGACTGGGTGCAATTTGTGCTTTCACAGCCATTATCGGATGTGCCAGGGACGCGAATGGAATACAGTTCTGGCTGTTCTCAACTTTTGGCCACCATACTACGTAATGTTTCTGGACAAACAGTTGCTGAATTTGCCGAGCAGCAATTATTCCAACCGCTCGGTATCGAAAGCTACCATTGGGAGACCGATCCTCAGGGCACGCATACGGGTGGATTCGGACTGCATCTCAGGCCGATGGACATGCTCAAATTCGGGCGGCTTTATCTGAACGAAGGAGGCTGGGAAGGACGGCAGATCATCCAAACAGAGACAGTCCGATATTCAACCCGTCCGTTTCTTCCTGCTGCCAAACCACAAAAAGCATTTTACGGCTGGCACTGGTGGACTTCTTCCTTTTCAGATGAAACAGAGACAGGAAATGAAAGAGAATATTTTTACGCTCTCGGCTTCGGTGGGCAATACATTGTTGTCGTCCCGTCGTATGACATGGTTGTTGTCGTTACCGCTGATAAATTCAAAAAGAAACGGGCTCCTGTGGATATTTTCCGGCAGTATATTGTACCGCTGCTACTCCAGCAGAATGGTAGGAATAGATACAGAAGCTAAAAGTTGCAACTGGTCTCTAACAAAAATCTGCATCAAAAAGGGCTTGCCTGTTGGATCAGGCAAGCCCTTTTTTTGCATATAATCGCTACATTATGACATACTTCATCCACTATCTAGAGCCTTACCTAGCCCAAGTGAATCGTAAGCTCTTGCTGTCCGCTGGAAGCTGGTGTAATGATTACACCCTGTTCTCCCGACTGGCTGCTGCCTTCCTCCACTTGAACAGCCTCATGGATACCGCGCAGGACTATCGACCATGGTTTAACAGCACCTTCAGCCTTCACCGTAATAACAGAATCCTTGCGGCTGGCAGTAACCGTTAGCTCTTCTTCACCTGACGTATTCACGATTACCGTTCGAGCTTGTTGCCCCTCTCCAAGCTCAAACAAATGAAGCGCCACTTGATCAGCATAATCATAATCCGGACGACTGTCCTCATGACCGATTGCCAACAGTGTGTTCGGCTTCACGAGCACAGGCAAAGTTGCAAAATCATGATGCTCGTTAACCCAACGACCACCTGACACTCTCTCATTCGTAAGTAAATTCGTCCACTGACCCTCTGGTACATAATACTGTACACTGCCTTCTTTATTAAAGATCGGAGCTACCAAAATGGAATCTCCTAGCATGTATTGTCGATCGAGCGTTGCACAGGTTGGGTCCTGCGGGAATTCCAACACCATAGCCCGCATCATCGGCAGTCCCTTCACCGAGGATTCCACAGCAGAAGCATACAGGTGTGGCATCAGCGAGCATTTGAGTTTGGTAAAGCTGCGTACCACGTCGACTGACTCTTCGTCAAACAGCCAAGGAACACGGTACGACACGTTTCCGTGTAGTCGGCTATGGGAGGATAAAAGTCCAAACTGCACCCACCGTTTGTATAAGTCCGGCGCAGCCGTTAGTTCAAAGCCGCTAATATCATGGCTCCAAAAGCCAAACCCACTCAAGCCAAGTGATAATCCGCCCCGCAATGATTCTGCCATCGACTCATACGTCGACGAGCAGTCTCCGCCCCAGTGAACCGGGAACTGTTGCCCCCCAGCCGTAGCAGAACGTGCAAATAACGCTGCTTCATTTTTACCCAGCTTTTCCTCCAGCACTTCAAACACTGCCTTGTTATACAAATGCGTATAATAATTATGCATTTTCATTGGGTCAGAGCCATCATGATAAACTACATGTGTTGGAATACGCTCACCAAAGTCGGTTTTGAAACAGTCCACGCCCTGATCGATCAGCACCTTCAGCTTATCCTGATACCATGCGACAGCAGCCGGATTTGTGAAGTCAACCAGCCCCATTCCTGCCTGCCACAGGTCCCATTGCCAAACGCTGCCATCAGCTGTTTTGACCAGGTAGCCATTCTCCATGCCTTCATCGAACAAAATGGACTTTTCTGCAATATACGGGTTGATCCATGCGCAGATTTTGAGGCCCTTAGCCTTCAATCTCCGCAGCATGCCTTCTGGATCTGGGAACATATCTTGATCCCACTGGAAATCACACCATTGGTATTCCTTCATCCAGAAGCAGTCAAAATGGAATACCGAGAGTGGTAGATCCCGCTCAGCCATCCCGTCCACAAAATGGTTCACGGTCGCTTCATCATAATCTGTTGTGAACGAAGTGGTCAGCCACAAACCAAAGGTCCAGGCTGGTGGTAATGCAGGCTTACCCGTCAGCTTGGTGTAATTGTCCAGTACCTCTTTAGGGTTAGCTCCACCAATAATAAAATACTCTAACGATTCGCCGGAGACGCTAAACTGAACCTTTGATACATTTTCCGATGCAATCTCATAGGATACCTTTTCCGGATGGTTGACGAACACACCATACCCTTTATTCGATAGATAAAATGGAATGTTTTTATAGGCCTGCTCACTGCTAGTCCCGCCATCTTCATTCCAGATATCGACCACTTGGCCATTTTTTACGAACGGGGTGAAACGCTCTCCGAGTCCGTATACGTACTCACCGATGCCCAACTCCAGCTGTTCTCGGAAAAAAGGCTGATCCTGCGGGTCTGTAATATAGCCTGGTCCCCGATGTCCGCTGCCTGTGACTTTACGATCCTCGACATAAAATCCTACATCCCAGCTCTTCCCACGACCGACTCGCACACTCAGATCGCCACTTTTCAGTACCGCTGCGTCCTCATCCACTGTAATATCTACCTCTGTTGGCAAGGTGTGAATTTCAAAATTCGGACCCTGATGCACCCGTCCCTTATGGTGGTTCAGACGCACCCGAATGACATTCGGCATGGGCGAGCTGTAGGTCGCTTTCAGCAACGCTCCGTTCAGTGTATCTCCTTTGTGCTCGATCCGGTGGGTCGCTGCATATACCGTCATGGAAGCATCGTCCGTCACAATATCACGGATATCAGCAGGATTTTGTATTTCATAGCCCTTGCGAACCATCCAATAGCCATCAGTAAATTTCATCTGTTACTTCCTCCGCTTCAATCTTTATTTCTTGATCCCAAATCGCTTGTTGGATTTTTGCGAAATCCTTACTATAATAATATTGATTTATGTAAGGGTTTACTTCGTTTATTTTGACGTATTGTATCAATATTTTGATGTTTTCTATATAAATCAGTTTGCAGAAGAGGAGTCGTTGAAATGCAAAGGGAAATGTTGCGGGAAAACCGCATTCACGGCAATCCCATGTACCCAGTCAGCGTATATCCGAGCGTAGAGCAGTTGAACGGAAATAGTATACTGGAATCTCATTGGCATGAAGAGATGGAGTTTATCGTAGTGGAGCAGGGAAGCGCCATTTTTCAGACGGATATGGTCTATACGGAGGTTAACAAAGGTGAAGCCCTTTTTGTCAACAGCGGCGAGCTTCACGCCGGTTATTTACAAAAAAGCCCTCGCTGCATATTTTCTGCGGTGGTGTTTCATCCAGACATGCTGTACAGCCGCACGCAGGATACGGTGCAGACGCAGTTTATTGACCCATTTATCAGTAAAAAGCTTGTCCCTCCCCCTCACATTCGAGGCGTGCAGCCCTGGGAGCAAGAGGTGCTGGCTGCATTGCGACACATTATCACCAGCCATGAGCAGAATACGCCTGCCCGTGAATTGGCGACCAAGGCGCAGCTCTATAGCATGATTGCCTGCCTGTATCCACACATGACCCCTGCTAACGGAGAGGATGTGATTATGGCGGGGCAACGCAACAAAGTTGAACGGATCAAAAAAGCGCTGGCGTATATCAACAGTCATGCTCATGAACCTATACGTTTACGGGAGATCGCAGATGAGATTGGAATGAGTGAGGGGCATTTTTGCCGTTTTTTTAAGCAGATGGTTCAGAAAAGCCCGGTAGAATATATCAACTATCATCGGATTCAGAAGGCTTGCAGGTTGCTGGAGCAAAGTGATCGCAAAGTGGTTGATATTGCGCTGGATGTTGGTTTTGACAATTTAAGCTATTTTATTGCGACCTTTAAAAAATGGAACGGCCTGACCCCTTCGCAGTACCGTAAGCAGCACGAAGCAGATCAGGCGCTTGCTGTCCCTTATATAACAGACTAATATGCCATAGGATAAATCATTTATTTTTTTTGGGCTTCATAAGTACTAAAATTATTTTTCTTCCTCTTAACTTAGTAAATATGTAGCCAGCTACACCTCCTAAAACAGAGGGAATTAACCACCCTAACCCTACATTATATAATGGAAGAAGATGATTGAAAAAGTCATTAATTACATTAATTTTTATTCCAGCAGCATTCAAGCCATCAAATAAACTAACGATAAAGGTTAATATCAAACTGCCTTGATATACTTCTGATTTTCCTTTAAATACGGGATGTAAAAAAGTTAAAAATATAAGAGAAATAGCAATAGGATATATTGCCATTAATACTGGCGTTGAAACCTTAATAAGCTGTGTTAAACCTATGTTGGCTACAAGAGCACTAAATATAGATAACATGAGAGCAACTCTTTTGTATGAGACTTTCGGAAATAATCCATGAAAAAAAGAAGAGCAGGAAGTAATAAGCCCCACACTTGTCGTTAAACACGCTACTGTAATCATTAAGCCTAATAGAATAGAACCATAAGATCCAAAATAATAGGAGGAAACCTTAGCTAGCACCTCAGCGCCATTTCCCAAAACACCCAATTTTTCAACGCTAGAAGCTCCCATGTATGAAAGAGACGTATAGATAAAAGCTAAGAGTATAACCGCAATTGCTATCGCTTTGGCACAAATGATCATCAACTCTTTTTTTGTAGTGACTCCTCTATCCTTAATTGCATTCACAATGATAATTCCAAAAATAAAGGCTACAAGAGCGTCCAATGTTAAATAACCCTCTTGAAAGCCTTTGAAAAAGACATTCGATGTATAACCTTCCGCAGGTTCTTGGAATTTTCCTATTGGGTGAATAATAGCTACAATCACAAGTAATCCAATGAATGTCAATTTAATGGGTGTTAAGAACTTTCCGATAACATCAATAATTTTTGTAGGATTAAGTGATAACAAGCATGCAACTCCAAAAAAAAGAATAGTAAATACAACAAGTGCGACAGGATGATCTGCATTGTTAGAAAAAAAAGGTTTTACTCCAATTTCAAATGACACACTACCGGTTCTAGGAATTGCATATAAAGGCCCGATGGCCAGATAAAGAATTGTTGTAAAGACTAGACCGAATACAGGATGTACACGACTCGCTAAAGTTTGCAAATTGCTTTTGCCTGAAAAAACAAAGGCTGTGACGGCTAGTAATGGTAAGCCAACTCCGGTAACCAAGAAACCCGCATTGGCTACCCATACATTCTTTCCAGCCATTTGCCCAAGCATAGGTGGAAAGATTAGATTCCCTGCACCAAAAAATAAGGCAAATAGCATTGAGCCTATAATGATAATAAAGGACGAAGAAACACTTTTCGACATAATAAATCCTCCAACTACGAACTCACAACATTTTGTTTTATTCGTTTTCTTTTTAATTTATAAAATATATGTTAATAGAGCCTAGTGATAACCTGTGCCTTTAGGATGAGTGGGTTTCGTCTTAACTCATCGTTACACAATACTCTATATACGATCAGTATTTCAAGTAACTTTGTACTTGCAGAATGAAATTAGTGAGCTTAATGAACTATAAGAGAATTTTACACTTAGGACTTATTTCTTACAAGATGTAGATATAGTACTATTCTTCTTCAACATATTTAAAATAGTTTGAGCCCCCATTTAATCCATATCAGGATCTGCTGTTTTATCCGAATTCTCAACTGATTGAAATAAGCACAGGAAATCTTGGGAAAATGCCCTATGGAAGCGAGTGAATAATCCTTACAATTAATAGTACAAGACAATACATATTGACGTTGGCAACACATTGAGCGGCTACAATTTGAAGGGGTGCTTAAACATGATGAATTTGGCAAAACGCAACTATTGGTCTCTGAGTATTTTTAACTTCGCTTATCTGTTTACATGGTCTGCTGCCATGTCTTTTTTTGTCATTTGGCTGGGACAAAGCTTGGGAATTTCAGAAACCTACACGGGATTTCTATATGCGGCTAACTCAATCGTGGCCTTGATCATGCAGCCCCTGTTCGGTTACTTATCCGATAAGCTGGGTCTGAGAAAACATCTGCTGTACATACTCTTTACGATTCTTTTGCTCGTCGGACCCTTTTTTATTTATGTGTACGGTCCATTACTACAAACGCAGTTCGTCATTGGTGCCATTGTTGGTGCGCTATTTATCGGCCTGGTATTTAATGCAGGTAACGGTGTCGTCGATTCGTATATGGACAAAGTTTCGCGTAAATACGGCTTTGAATACGGACGGGTTCGTATGTGGGGTTCACTTGGGTGGGCGGCGGCTACTTTTGTTGCAGGACGGGTCATCAATATCAATGTAAACCTGACCTTCTGGATTGCCTCGGTATCTGCCGTTGTTGCCATGATCTGCATCTTTCTGACCAAAGTCGAAATTTCCGGACAGGAGCAGCAGAAAACAGAATCGTTGAAGCTAATCGATGTGCTGCATCTCGTGCGTACCAAAAAGTTCTGGTTTCTTATGCTATTCATGGTTGGCGTGACCCAAATCTATGAGGTATATGACCAGCAGTTTGCCACATACTTCGTATCGCAGTTCAGTTCCAAAGCGGAAGGAAATCAATTCCTCGGTGATTTAAGCGCTGTGCAGGTTTTTCTGGAATTTGTGTTCCTTTTCGTTACCCCTTGGTTTGTGAACAAAACGACCGCCAAATGGGCATTAATTATTGCCGGGTCGATTATGTCTCTGCGTATTATCGGCTCTTCATTGCCGTTCGGTTCCATATGGGTAGCTGCAATGAAGATGATTCACTCCCTGGAGAAACCGCTTATTCTGGTAGCCATCTTCAAATACATTACCGTTAACTTTGACCAGCGCTTGTCCTCCACCATGTACCTGCTGTATTTGTTTATGGGCTCCCTGGTGGTTTCCATTTTCTCACCCATTGTGGGACATATGTATGAAGTATTGAATTTCCCGATAACTTATGTAATTCTGGGTTCCATTGCAGGCCTGTTCACCATCATATCCTGCTTTACACTGACAGCAGACAAGAAGAATGGGGAGCGGTATCTGGAGGAACGTCGTAAACAGGATCTGAAAAGAGCAGCCAAAAAAGCAGAAGCCGTTCATTCGTAATCTAATGGTTTGAGCTTAACAAAACAGCGGCAGTCTAGGACTTTTTTCTCGTCCAAGGCTGCCGCTCTTAACTCCAGTTGGTTTGAAGCTTATTTTAAATCTTGAATACCGACACCGTTTGATTCATCTCTTCCGCTCTCTTGGCAAGCATGTTAGCACCTGCAGACACTTCCTGCATGGATGCGGTAGTTTCCTCGACTACGCTTGCGACTGTTTGAGTAGAATCTGCTGCACGTTCGGAGATTTCAGCAATTTTCTTCATCGATTCCACCATAGAAACGGTTCCTTCATTTACGGATCTTGCTTCTAAAGCCGCCGTGTCCACCTCACCGCTCACTTCTTCAACGGCACCTACAATCTCAGAAAAAACGTTACCTACACCTTCGACAAGCATCATGCCTTCATTCAGAGATTGAACACCTTCATTCATTGAAATCACAACTTCATCTGTTCTTAAGGTAATTTCGTTGACAAGCGAAGAGATCTTGCCTGTTGCTTCACTTGCTTGTGCCGACAGATTGCGTACTTCATAAGCGACAACCGCAAACCCTTTTCCCTGCTCTCCCGCTCTTGCAGCTTCTATACTCGCATTTAGTGAAAGCAAGTTGGTTCGGGCTGCTATATCGCTGATCATAGCTGTGATCTGTTTAATCTCCGCAGACTTTTCTCCTAGAATATTTACCACTTCAGCGGATTGAGTTACCTTGGTATGCACATCTCTTATTTGGAAGACAGTCGAAGACATTTGGGTTTTCCCGTTGTTTGCTTTTTCTTGTGCTTGGGTTGTGAGATTAGCCACATGAACAAAGCGATTGGTTATGTTGTCTACACTTTTAGAAACGTCCACCGTGTAATTCAGCGTTTCAGCTATATCTGCAAGCTGTGTCTGAGATCCCTCTGCGACTTGAGTGGCACTTATAGCTATCTGCTCGGTAGCGATGCTTGTCTGTTCCGCACTGGCCGTTAACTGTTCAGCCGTAGAGGCAACCAGTAAGGAATTATCCACAACTTCCTTTAAAAGGTTGCGCAGTGAATCGCACATTTCATTAAAATCGGACGCCAGTTCCCCGACCTCATCTTTTGATCTGACCCTGAGGGGTTCCACTTGCAGATTCCCCCTGGTTACCAGCTTCATCTGTTCCGCTATCTTTAATATGGGCTTAGTGAACGATTGAGCCAGTAAAAAAGAACCGATAATGCCAAGGATCGTACATATGATAGTCAGAGAAATCATCAAAATTCTACCTGAATGGTAAGATTGACTCGATTGATTAGCCGCATCCGTTGCGTATTGCTCATTAAGTAGCTTCAGTTTATTTACATCTTCTAATGCTGCCTTATAAATAGAAGAATTTCCATGAATGATCATGTAGGCCATCACTTTGTCGTTTTCTTCCATGGCAGCGGAAACCACTTTTAGATGGCGAAGATACATTGCCCACTGACCATAAAAGTTGGTGAACAGTTCTTTTTCCTCTGCCGTAGAGGCTAAACTTTGATATTCATTTACACTCTTATCCATTGAAGCTGTAGCTTTGGTTAGTTCTTCTTGATAAGTACTGCGAACAGCCGCATCCTCTTCAAGTATCAATCGAACGGTGAGTCTATCAATTTCTGTAATCTGCTTATCCATACCTTGAAGAAGAATAACCGCGGGTAAAGACCTGTTATTTACCTTGTTAGAAGCCTCACCCATTTCCGACATCTTAATGACGCCTATAACACTTGAAAGGGACAGTACGATAACCAGTATGAGCGCTGCACTAATTATTTTTTTCTTTAACGTTAATTTAAACATCTTTATCTTCCTCCCGTAACTGGTCTCGTATCATCACTGCTGAGCTTTCCAGTATATGCGTATTTGGCGCAACAGCTCAGTCTTATCTATCTTTCCACTGATATAGCTTTGGATAGATGCTCCTGTGATACCCCCATGATCAGGTGGAAGGGTTGCCATAAACGGCAGTGTCTTTCCGGTCGAGATATACGACTTGATTGATCGTCCCAAAGGATCGGCAGGCTCTAAATCAATATTTTTGAACGCAGGTACCATATTAGCCTTGTTTACCAGAAAATCTTGTCCGGACTTGTCGTATACCATCCAGTTCAGAAATTTCTTTGCTTCCTCTTGCTCCTGAGGTGTGGTAGCTGTGGAGTCAATGAAAATATACTTTGTTACACCGACTGTAATCTTAGCATTGTTAGGGTCATCCGTATTATCGCTTAACGGAAGGGGCAAAAAACCGTATTCCTCATTTGCTGTATCATTGCTCTTAATCCCAGCCCAAGCCCAGTTGCCCATAAACCAAAGCCCCACTTTTCCCTCTCCTAATGCTTTGACTCCATCGTCATACGTGCTGTCCAAAGGTGAATTCTTATTGATGCTGTTATTCTTGAGCAGATCTAAAGTTTGTACCCATCCAGACATTACATTATTTTGGGACATGTCTATGGAGTTATCCTGCATACCTTTAACAAACTCTGGAAAACCCACAGGTTGAACAGAATAAGACAGAGCTAAAAGATGAGAGCCGAGAGACCAGTCCATTGGTGAAAGCATGACCGGTGCTACTCCCGTCTTCTGAATCTTAGCCATTAATGAGTTCAGGTTGCTTCTACTTTTCACCGAAGAAGGATCAAAAGAACCCCCTGTTGCCTTGTCCAATACTTTCTTGTTATAGATTAATCCGTAGCCTTCTACTGCAAATGGGAATCCCAGCACAGCATCGTTTTTCTTAACTGCATCAAGTCCATTTTCTATCGTATCGGCTACCCACTTCTCTTTACTTAAATCAACGGCTTTATCCAGGAATGTCTGCGTGTCGCCCGGGTCAAGCATCGACATCGTTGCTGGACTTCCTGAGCCGTACATCGACATCAGTTTTTGATATGCTGACGTTCCCTCTGGAGCGGTTATAATCTCCAAAGATACTTCAGGGTGCTCTTGATTGTATTGTTTTGCTACTTCTTCTAATTGGGTTTTTATTTCAGATTTGGAATTCAAAAGTGTAATCTTGGTCGTCTGCTGTGATACTGGTGAAGCTGAACAACCTATAAACATCATTAAACATACTAGAGAAATCGCAACTTTTAGCTGTTTTCTCATTAACTTTCCCCCTAAGGATTTACTTTGATAAATTTTATGAATAATATTCAATGTTATCGACATAATTCTCCAGGAAGATTAGCAATTTTTAGTTGGTAAATATCGGAAGGTAATTAAATAGTACAAACTGGTTGTTACGTTAAGTTAACGGACAGGACAGCGCAACGTTTTTTTATCCAGTTGCGTCTTCATATGGGGGAAAGTTACTGCGCAACAAATTTAACCGAAAAAGGAGCAATCATTTATGAAAAAGGCATTCTTTGCGGCTTTTCTTGCAATTTTTTTATTTATTTCATCGTCCACAACTTATGCAGCACAAAATCAGATCAAAGTTGACGGTGTGACTATTACATCCGATGTAAAGCCCGAAATGAAGAATAAACGCGCCATGGTACCTCTACGTGTTATGAGCGAAAGTTTGGGGGCTAGTGTCGAATGGTCCGATTCCGAGGTTATTCTCGCTAAAAGCGAGATGAAAGTAAAATTAGCAGTAAACAGAAGCATAGCGGAGAAAAATGGTAAAAAGATGCTGCTTGATGTAAAACCATATACGAAAAATAATCGCATATATGTTTCACTTCGTTTTAATTGCAGAGGCGTTTGGCTGCAATGTTAATTACAGCAACTTTGCAGTGACTGTTGATACTAAACCATTGTTCATAAACGGTGTACAAGTAAAAGCACTTCAACAGGAATACCATATGACTTTGGGCGGCGTAGTTCAGCAAATTCATGGCAATGCATATAATGAAACCATTTATAATATTTTTGCAAAAAACAAAGGTGAAAAGGTCGAAGCACCTGAAAACTATTCTTGGAGCTTAACTCTTGACACACCTGGATCTTATTATAAAAATGCACAATACGATTTCTTAGACCAAAAAGGGAAAAGCTTAGCTCGTTTTGATATATATTCTTTAATTCGCACTTATCCACCTGAACTTTTAACAGGCTACCCAGAGACTTTGATTCATGATGTATCGAATGATGAGTGGTATTTGTTTAACGATACCGCAGGAAAATCCATTTATCAGTTAATGGATACCGCTGGGAAGAACGGTTTTCTGAAGATTATAAGTAACACAGTTGTATAATGTGATTTTTTCTTATTACACTTTTTTGTCTCCAAAAGATAAAAGGCGAATTCCCAGCTGAACATAAGCAGCACAGGAATTCGCCTTTTTTAACCGTATATAAGATGAACTCTTCATTTTACATAGAAAGCGAAATGACGTTATTTTTCCATCTGTAGCATTTCTGACTCATAGGACTGAAAAGCATTTTCCATACCCATCACTACATCTTTAATCTTCATGTATCCTTTGGTATACGGCTCCGAATCGCGAATTTCTTCCCACATATAGTGATATTGCTTCATATCCTCCGTTTCGCATACGACGAAATCAGTATAGTCCTTTCCAGGCAGTGCTTCTGCATCAAAAAAACGAACCTGAACATGTTCGCTATATTTTTGAATGGTAGCCTGCAAGGCCCCCGCATATTTTCGACGTTCCTCCCGAGGTAGAGCCAACCAGGAAGGGTAGAACTCCAATAATACAATCATCATATAACGCATATGCCTTATCTCCTTTTTTGGTGAAGCTTGAATGATTTATCGTTATTGTACGCTGCTTGTCTACAACGTCGCATTAACATAGGTTAATGCGGATCACTACGCAGCAAACGACTAAGTGATACAGGGGAGACGCCTATGTACGAAGCTATATGATATTGGGCAACTCGTTTGTCCAATCCGGGGTATTTGAGAAGAAAAGCATGATAACGCTCCTTAGCGGAAAGATACAATAATTCGCGCTCCCGTTCCTCTTTTCGAATATAAAGTCTTTCTACACTTTTACGGACGAATCTTTCCCACATATGGCTTGTATCCATAAGCTCCATCAATACGTGATATGGAATTTCAATGACAACCGAATCTTCCATGGCCTCAATCGAAAAAGTGGATAGTTCTCCTTGGATCATAGCCCCATAAGAGGTTACGTAATCATCTTCTGGCGAAAAACCAACATTATATTCTCTGCCATCTGCTAATGTATAAAATAAACGAAATAATCCCTCTGAACAAAAATAGGCATGTTTCACAGGCTCACCCGTTTCAATGAGAACCGTTCCCTGCTGAATATGCTTCACACAGGTTTGCTCTACAAACCTGTTCCAATCCTGCTCTATAATCGAGGCATGATGAGCCATTTTTTCTAATGAACGATAATAGGGATGCATCTGCTCACCGCTCCTTGACTTTTATAAAGGAATCGAAGATATTTTTTTGACTTCGTGTATGAAAAACAGGGGTTATCCCTCAGGTCTGGGCAGACCTGTAGGACAACCCCCAGCGACGTGTTCTATCAGACTTCCGCAGCATCCTCTTCCACAAAAAGAGATACCTTGCGGATGCCATCCGCTCCGATCACGACAAGCCCCTGATCCGACAGACGAATTTCAGGGATAACGACCAGTGCGAGCAGTGACAGTGTCATCAGCGCGTTGTTCAGCATGCAGCCGGATTGCTGAAGCGCCCGGCTGATACTTTCGGACTGCGCAGCTACCTCTGCAAACGGAGCTGGGGACATCAGCCCGGCGATAGGCAGCGGGAAGCGCGTCTCACCCGAGGCGGATACGACCACCACGCCGCCACGCAGGGCAACAGCCTGCTTCGCCGCCTGGGTCATGAGCTCGTCATCATTACCAATGACGAGCAGGTTGTGGCTATCATGCGCGACGGTCATGGCAATCGCAGCCGGCTCGGTGAAGCCGACACCTGTCACAAGTGCCACCGCGTGACTGCCACTGGCATGATGGCGCTCGAAAACGGCTATTTTGCACAAATCCTGTGCAGGATCTGCCGTGACTTCTCCATTACGGACCGGAACGATCATTCGCACTTCCTTCGTGTCCACGTGGTTTTCCGTAACACGAATCACCCGTACAGGTACATTCCCCTCTCGTACTGGAGCCGCAATGCGAAAATCTGCAGCACTCAGCTCTCGTCCCAGGTGGACAGTGTCCATCACTTCCGCAGGATAAACGAAGCCGTCCCAATCGGCGACCATTTGACCGTGCTCGGCCACCAGCTGGCCCGCTGCGATGGTAGCCGTCACATTCACTTCGGCCAATCGGCCATCAAGCAAAATAATGTCGGCAATCGCACCCGGAATGATCGATCCGATGTCCCGTGCCACGCCGAAGCGCTCTGCCGTATTCAGCGTGGCCATCTGAAACGCGGTTACGGGCTTGACGCCCTGTGCAATCGCATGACGCACGACGAAGTCCATCTGCCCTTCATGGAGCAAGGATTCCGCGCTGCGGTCATCCGTTACCAGCATCATGCGGCGCGTGTCGAGACCCATTTCCGTGCTGGCTCGGATCGTCTCGGCCACATCATGCCATGCGGAGCCTTGCCGCATCTTGGCATACATGCCGAGCCGGATACGCTCGGCTACATCCTCGGGCGTGACACACTCGTGGTCGCCCGTAATTCCCGCGGCTGCATAGACCGGCAGCCGCCAATCATCGGAGGCCCATGTAAAATGGCCATCCGCCACCTTGCCCGCGCGCAGCGTGGCCTGAATTTCACCGATCATCACATCGTCTCCATAGACGACACCAGGGAAATTCATGACTTCGCCCAGCCCGATCATATCCGGGCCCCAGCTTAACGCCTCTGCGACTTCCGCCGGGCCGAAGGAGGCACCCGTCGTTTCCAGCTCCGGACCTGTGGACGGGACGCAAGAAGCCACCTGCATGTAAGCAGCCAGCGGTGTCGTACGTGCTTCGTCCAGCATCAGACGAAGCCCTTTTAGACCCAGTACATTGGAAATTTCATGCGGGTCAAAAAAACCACCCGTCACTCCCAGCGGCAGTACAGCCTTAGCGAACTCCGTTACGGTCAGCTGCGTGCTTTCGATGTGACAATGTCCGTCCAGTAACCCCGGTGCCATATAGCGGCCTTCCGCTTCAATGATTATGGTGTCTTCTCCAATCGTATGACTGACGTCCCTACCGACGTAAGCGATACGAGCACCTTGCACAGCAATAGACATGCCCGGCAGCAACTCGCCCGATACCACATTGACCAGTGTTCCTCCGCGGATCACCAGCGATGCCTTGCGCTCTCCTCTAGCTGTAGCTACCAACTCGGGTACACAGTCCGCTAGTGGCGGGCGTTGAAATACACTCTTCATGTCCATTACGTTTGTAACCTCCGTTTATGCTTCTTACCTGTTTTGCTTATTTGCTTATGTTACTGGAATACGCTCCATAATGCCAGCCAACTCTACATCTATTCAGGCATCGCAAGGGTTTCTAAGGCATTTGTCCCCGGCTGATTGCCAATGTCCTCTCTATAGAACACGATCACTTTCTTCCACTTTGAGGGTATACGTATCCGAATCCCGTAAACTCACGAATGGCGTAATCTCCCCTATGCTATAAATATGCAGCAGATGCATCGCTCGCGTACAGGCGGTGTAGAACAGCTTACGCTCACTCTCACGCTGGTATTGTTTCGCTGATCCGTCATAAATCAGAACCGCATCGAATTCCACGCCTTTTGCCAGGTAGGCCGGAATGATATGAATCCCCTTTTCAAAAGCAGGAGTTGTTTTCTTAATTAATTTTGGCTTCACTGACAGCTGTCCTTCCAGTGCTTCGTAGGCTGCCGCACTTTCGTCAGCATTTTTACAGATCACCGCGATGGATTCATAGCCTTCTGCCAACAATTTTGTGACATTCCCAACTATCAATTGATGCAACTTTTCAAGCGAACGCACCTCAGTAACAAGAGGCTTCTCACCTTTACGGTTAAACGGTACAATGTGCTCTCCCCCAGCGACCATCCCCCGGGTAAATTCCACAATTTCCTGTGTTGAGCGATAGCTGCGTGTCAGGGAAATCATCTCGGTCTGATCTGCACCATACAAGTCATACAATGGCTCTGCATCCTGAAGCACCGAGGCATGGGCATAGATCGCCTGATTAAAATCACCCAGTGCCGTCATTTTAGCCTGTGGAAATAAACGCTTGAAGAACGCCAGCTGGAATGGGGAATAGTCCTGTGCCTCATCAATAAACACGTGACGGATGTTGCTATTGGAACGAAAGCCCAGCATCAGCTCACGCAAATATAAAAAGGGCGTCACATCCTCATAGGCTAACTCCCCAGACTGAATTCGTTCCAGAGTTTGTCGACTAATTTCACCCCAGCTGACGGGCAGCTCTGCATGATTCGCCAGTTGGCTCAACAATGCCTCATTCATAAACAGCTCGCTGTAGAGCCGAGTCGTATCTACGAAGCGAAGCGCTTTAATCCATTTGCGCAAGGGCTTTAAGCGGCCACTGACCACCATACGCGCCAATATTTCTCTTTCACGCGTAAAATCGTCGAAGGTATCGCCCTTATTCTTGGATTTACGGCGCATGCGGTTATAGGCACGCTGATAATCCTCCGGCTCCATCAGATCCATCTGTTGATCCACCCATGGGGCGGAGCATTCTTCCTTACCAAAACGGGCCAGCTCTTTGAGCATCCAATCCCGCAGCAGTTCCAATCGGTTCGCCAGCCGCACCGTAGAGTCGAATTCATAAAACTTGCGTGCCATTTGCTCTACTGAAACCACCTCACGTCCCTGAAAGCGGATGGGTTTAAAACGCATTCCCTCCTGTTCCAAATACGTCTTGTAGCTTGTAATCACATGTAAGAACGTCTTGGACGACTTAAAGCGGATACCCTCCATCCTAGCTTCATACCCAGGCTGTAACGATGCTGAAAGCACATATTCCAGCTGTTCAAATGGATCTTCTAACTGAAACTCTCGGCCCAAACGCCGCTCCAAATATTCCTGAAACGTGGCCTGAAGCATATTTTCCTCACCTAATTCAGGCAATACTGTCGATACATAACTGTTAAACATCGGATTAGGCGAAAATAACACGACCTGATCCGCTCGTAAGCGATCCCGGTACTTATACAGCAAATACGCTACTCTCTGAAGCGCAGCAGAGGTTTTGCCACTTCCTGCCGCCCCCTGAACAATGAGCATCCGGCTTCGATCATCACGGATGATGCGATTTTGCTCCCTTTGGATAGTAGCGACTATACTTTTCATTTGAGCATCCGAGCTGCGGCTCAATACTGCTTGAAGAAGTTCGTCTCCAATCGTCACTCCTGTATCGAACATAAAACGGATCTGTCCATCACGAATCGAGAATTGGCGCTTAAGCGTGAGTTCCCCTTCCATCTCCCCGGCCGGGGTCTTATATGAGGCAGGCCCCGGCATGTTATCGTAATAAAGATTGGAAATAGGCGCACGCCAGTCGTAGATCAAAAATTCCTCATCTTGATTATCCAGCAGGGAGGCAATCCCCAGATAAACACGTTCCGCAGTCTGCCCTTCCTCAGCAAAATCAATTCGTGCAAAATACGGTGAATCAAGCAACTTTTTCAAACGACCTAACGCCTCTGTGGAATGCTTGTGTCTTCGTTCCCGCTCAGACAAAATCTCGGACTGCTGACGCAAACTGGTGGACGTCTCGCCCACATCGTCCGCCTCACTGAAATTGATCGTTACCTCATCCCAGAAGTCTTTACGCATATCGACGACATCTCCGCGCACAGAACCAACCTCTGTCTCTAGCTTCCGAATACGCCCGCTAATCACTGCGGTCACATCTTCTACTCTTCGTTGTTCTTCATTCCATTGCTGTTCAGTAGTCACTGGCATCGCTCCTGTTCCGTTTCCTCCTGCTCCATGCAGGGCTCCCTTGCGTACAAACTATGCTCTATTATGGACCCGGGCATACTCGCGGCATCCCCCTGATCCGGGAAAATTGACTAATCCTTTGAAGCATGCTATAATGTAACAAGAAGTGTAGTTCACAACTTACGCTTATGGTTTCACCATAAAACAGAGCATCCTCTATTGTAGCAAGTTCAGTCCCTGTTCGCAACCAGCGGGCTTTTTTTGTGCGTTCTGGCAACCATCTATTAACCTGTTCTTACATACTTGAATTCATTACATAAAAAAGCGACCGTCCATCTGATTGATGAATGCGGTCGCTTTTCTTTAGGAAATTCGCCTATCTGCTCTCTTCTACAGGATGAATATGATCGGCCAGTCTGCTCAACCTCTCCAGCTGATGACCATAGTCGTACATCGCCGCAGCCACAATGGACAGCCGCAGCATTCCTTCCTGACAATGGTCAAAACGTGTAATCGCATGCTTCATAAATTCGCCGTTGGCTTGCTGAAACAATTCACTTTCGTCCTCATTCGGCTTTAGCTTATCTTCGAATTTCAGTAGAGCATGCTCGTGAAAACGAATCAGCAGCTCCAGATGACTGTCAAAAAAAGCATCCGTTCCTTTTGGCCGTAAAGACTGGAAGTAGTGTCTTTCCACTGCATCCAGTACCTCATATCCTTTGTGTAAACTTCCGAGCATTTGTTTGTATACTACCATTTGTCTCGTTTGACTAAACTTGGAGCGCTTGAGCTTCTTCTGCTCTTCCTCGAACAAATGATATTTGTCCGACAGCGATTTAATGGCTCCCTCCAGATTTCCTTTTTCCTCTTTGAAGACAGACTCCTTAATCTCATCGGAAATGGCAGTACGCAGCAGCAAGGACATGCTGTTAAATACATTTTGAATCTGATTAATAAACTGCCTTTTCGGTTTCGGGGGAAAAACACTAACATTGATGACAAAAGCAGACACAATCCCAATCAAAGTGAGCGCAAAGCGGGTCACCGCAAATTTCCAGTCCCCTGAGGCTTCCATTACAGAAACAACGGTCACGAGTGTCAATCCAACCGTATCAGCCATATTTATTTTCAGACATATCATAAGTACCAATACACACACCAGTCCAACTGCAATCGGCTCATTCGAAAATACCATTCCGCCCAGCAACGCCATGATTGCACCGAGTGTGCTTGTTTGGAGTTGATCCAGAAAATAACGCCACGACCTATATATCGACGGTTGCATGGCAAAAATAGCGGCTATCGCTGCCCCCACAGGCGAATGGGTGTTCAAAAGCGTGCTCAGAAAAAGGGCGAGCGTCACTGCGATTCCCGTTTTTAACACCCGTGCTCCAAAAGCCAAAGCCATCCCTCCTGCTTACCTTTCAAATTTATTCATACCGAATTACTATAATGAAAATTCAATGTAAAGTCCATGCTTTATTATTACCCAAAACAATCGGAGATCAGGAATATTTATGAAATGTACAGTTCCTGATAGAATACATATCAACAGTATTAACTTATTTGCAACAACGTCACAGGAGGAACTCATCGTGTCATGGATTAGCAAAATGTTAGAAGAGCCTCGAAAGTGGCCGCGTAATATCCGATTGTTTTTTATGGCCAATCTGCTGTACCAGATGGGTACAGGAATGTTTTCTGTACTGTATAACCTGTATATCCAAGGGCTTGGCTTTGACGATGATATGAACGGCCAAGTGGTCAGCATGCAGGCGCTAGCGACGGCGTTGCTGTTCATTCCGGTCGGATTTTTGGGGGATCGGACGAGCCGCAAAAATATGCTGGTCATCGGCGCGTTATTCAGCGGCCTGGCCTTTCTCGCCCGTACCTTTACAGATACCAGCGGAAGCATGTTGGTATTTGCCGTAATCTCAGGTGTATTCGCCGCCTTTATTCAGGTGCTGGCTGTGCCTTTTTTAGCGGAAAGCATTAGTAAATCCCAGCGCTTAAAAATATTCAGCTATTACTCTGCTCTTGTACTGGCAGCTCAAGTCCTGGGCAGCTTCGGGGGTGGCGTACTCGCAGATGGGCTGCAGACGTGGGGAATCACACCGCTATCCAGTCTGCGGGTTGCTCTGTTCCTTGGAGGAATGGCAACATTGACTGCCTTTATTCCTCTATTGTTCATCACAAAAACTACGGCAACCTTAGAAGCACCAGCTCCTGCCGAATCTTCACCTCAAACAGAAACAGAACAAGTACATACACCGCACAGTACATCCGATATCCCTGCCTTGGAGACGCCTGCTGCTGCTTCTGATCGCCGGGTTATTGGACAATTTGTTCTGGCCCAGTTTTTTCTTGGGTTAGGTTCAGGTCTGGTCATCCCGTATCTTAATTTGTATTTTACGAACCGCTTCTCCGTATCGCTCAGCGCAATGAGTTTACTGATTGCACTCGGCCAGCTCATGACCATCCTCTCCATGTTGATCGGGCCTACCCTCGGCAGCCGGATTGGACTGGTCAGAGCTGTAGTTGGCTTCCAACTGCTTTCGCTACCCTTCCTTCTCATTACAGGCTTTACGAACGTGCTATGGATAGCTTCCATCAGCTTTCTATTCAGGCAAGCGCTAATGAATGCAGCCAATCCGCTGCAAACCGCCATTCTCGTCGAACGTGTGTCAGATAAAAATCGCGGCATTGCCAACTCCATTCTCCAGACGACCTGGATGCTAGGCACCGCAGGTATGGGACCTGTACAAGCCTATTTGGTTACAACTTATGGAAACTACTGGGGCTATGCTATCACATTTAGCATGACAGGTGTTTTCTATATTTTGTCCTCCCTCGTCTATTACAGAATGTTCCGAGAAAAGCGCCCGTCCGCAGGCCAGCTTTTACAAAACCCGGCAAGCCCGTAAACAAAATCATGACACAATAAAAGCCGGAGCCTCCAAGCGGACTCCCCTGGAACGTCATAGGATAAATGAGAATGGCGGAGGAGGAATGAAGGCATGCTTCGAGTTGCATTATTTACGGACACGTATACGCCTGACGTGAATGGCGCTGCTCTGACCCTGGAACGATGGATTGGCTATCTGGAGACACATGGAGTATCTACGCTCGTCTTCGCACCGGAGGCAGACCATCATCTGCCCTCTGGGCCGGGTGTAGAGCGATTTCGGAGTATTCCCTTTTTATTGTACCGGGAATGCAGACTTGCGATCCCCAACGCCAAACAGATCAACGAGCGTCTGTCAGCCTTTTCCCCGCATCTGATTCATGTCGCTACTCCATTTAACCTTGGCCTGTATGGAACAAGCTACGCAGCCAAACACCATATTCCACTCGTCGCCTCATATCACACCCATTTTGATAAATACCTCGAATATTACAAGCTTCGCTGGCTTGAACCTGCGTTATGGAAATACATGCTCTGGTTTCACAGACATTGCGAAAGGGTATATGTCCCTTCTCAATCAACCATGGAATTGTTGCGCAATAAAGGAATGGGACAGCTCGAAATCTGGAGTAGAGGCATTGATACTGACCGATTCCAACCAAAGGTGGACCGTAATGCAGTTTGGAAGAAATGGGGCGTTCATGCAGATGCATTTGTTATTTTGTATGTAGGCAGGCTTGCACCGGAAAAGGGGATAGACACGTTACTGGATTCCTATCTCCAGTTACCCGACGACGTCCGCGCAGCCTCTGTGCTGGTCATTGCAGGAGGTGGTCCATTGTATAAGGTCAAAACTGCAGCGGATCTAGGGGTGCCGGAGCATGCAGTCCACTGGCTTGGTTTTGTGAAAGGGCCGGAATTAGCTGAACTCTACGCCGCAGCCGACGTTTTTCTCTTCCCTTCCACCACGGAAACATTCGGCAATGTTGTACTGGAGGCTATGGCGAGCGGTACACCTGTGGTCGGTGCCAATGAAGGCGGGGTAAAAGATAATCTAATCCATGGAAATACAGGGTTATTGTGTCCTGCTGGGGACGCCGCTGCCTTTGCCAAAGCTGTACAGCTGTTGTACGAGGATGCCTCACTTCGCGATGCTATGTCCAGAGCTGGTAGAGCCTACAGCCTGGAGCAGACATGGGACCGTATTTTTGAACGGCTACTGGACAGCTACATGGACGCAGCAACCCTACACCTCGACAGCCGTCCCATGACGCGAATGTAGCCTTCATAAACAGCGAAATTTCAGATAGCATGATAGTGGCGGGTTAAATAAATTCTGCTAATACCTTAATTGCTTCAGTAGCTTGTTATGTACCCCACTCAACAAAATCACTGCGGTCAAGGCGCCGATGAACGCAAGAAGCATATCCCATTGGGTATCCCATACATCTCCCTGTGTGCCCAAAAAGGCTTCTGCTGCCGTTCCGGTTGCCTTGGCTACAGCAAACTCAATCAGCTCGTACACAGCGCTGATCGCAAGACACACACTAACCGTGAGGAAAGTGAGCCAGCTCCCGCTTCCCAAGGCCGTTTTACGCAACAGCACTTCCCTGACAATGAGTGCAGGTACAAAACCTTGTACAAAATGCCCAAGTCGATCATAATAATTGCGCTCCAGTCCGAACGTATCCCGAATCCAGTTGAACAGTGGCATTTCGGCATAGGTATAATGTCCACCGACAATCAGGATCAATGCGTGCAGCCAGATTAGGGTGTATACCAGATTGGTAAACCGAAATCTACGGTACAAAGCCGCCAGCAGCACAGCTCCCAAAACTGCCGGGAGAACTTCCAGTACCCATGTAAAATGATCCGCCGGGCGAATTAAAGACCAAATGAGGGCAAGCGCCAGCAATACAAGTAAAACAAGCGGGTAGCGATCATTTTTAGACCATGCCGTTGCCTGATTCATCTTCATTCCTCCTCACCCAAAGCTCTATCCTTCGTTCGTTACGATATGTTTGACACGCCCAACCTGTCCGTCTGCCAAACGCACTTTGATTCCATGCGGATGACGCGGGGAATTGGTCAAAATATCTTTCACCGTTCCTCGCGTCAACTTACCAGTAGACTGATCCTTTTTAAGCACAATATCCACCTGAAGACCAGCGCGGATATCGGATCGATTCTGTCCGTTCATTGTAGCTACTCCTCCTTTGATTTTACATTTTTTGATGATATTCAGCCACTCAGCTGCAATCAAATCACCAGCGACGCCATTCGTCCTGGCGGTTGTTCCCCATCCAGACTACGCACATCGTGGATACATAGCTGACGAGCAAAATGACGAATAGCATCCCACTAAACTCCACAAAATGAGTACGTTGCAAGGAGTCTGCCCATATGGAAGATACCTGTGCATACAGTTGAGAGGGCGCAGAAACAATATCCCATGTGTTCCCTCGAAAGAAACGTCCAATGTAAATACCCAGGCTGCTCAACAAGAGTACCGCCAGCATAAACAGCCAACTAACAAGCCCACCACGTGCACGTTGTACCAACTGTCGTACGGATTCGAGCGATACAAAACCCATTGTCAGGCCAAGTACGGCTACCAGCAGCATTCCCAGTACATGATTCCAAAAGTACGGATTGCCCCAGAAACGTTGCTCCCCGAGAAATGGATATCTGGCGAATACATGCAGCAAATCTGTGATCAAATAGGGTGTATTGGGATAAAAGAAAAGCCATGCCGCCCCCGTAACCCAGAGTAAAAATGTCCTCGTTCCCCGCCTCCACGAGCTGTACATTACATCAAGCAGTAACGTCAACAGCATAGGAATCCAGGCCAACATCATATTCCACCAAATAAAAAGATAAGGGCGGCCCCCTGAGGGCAGTCGCACGTTAATGATCCACAATGTACTGATTACGGAGCATAAGGCCAGTGCTAAAAAAACATAGAGTTTTAGTGGATAATTTAACGATCTTAAACGGGCATACATATGTGTCTTTCCCTCCTTGTAACCGTCCTGCCTTCCTGACGTTCCAATTTACACCTGTTCTGGACAGTGTACACCACAATGGCTTCAAGCTCAATGGAAGCGCTCTACCTCTGCATCAATGAACACAAAAAAACATCCGTTCTCCGGGAATGGACTTCATCCCCGAAAAATAGATGCTTACTGTGTTTTAGACTTCACTCACAGGTAAAGGCGTAGCTCCGGTAGTTTTAATATTCGGGCAGTATGAATTAGCGTAATATCGCTAACGGCATTATAAATTTCGTCACTAACCCCGTCCATTCGCCATCCGGCGTCCGGGATGCACAATTACCGCTTTTGCCCATAATGATGCGCATATTCCACAGATTGCACCAGTAGCTCTATTACACGTTGTCGCTTGCTTTCATCGTCAAACCCGAGCAGAACGGAATTCGTGCCGTAATCCGGATCTGGTGTATGAGGAAATGTATTGTGCACACTCGATATGCCATTGTTCCCCGCTCAATCATAGGTTCAATCGTCGTTAGCATTTCCCGGGTAATGTTATAGTTCAGCTCCACCCTGCTAAAGCCCAACTGACGGATTTCCTCTACAAGTTCTCGGCCGACCGTATGCTTTTTTTATATTCCAACAGTTAGAGGCTAAATAAATAGATTTCTTACAAATGATCTGTTATCACTTAACTCCCAAGTTCTCTTTTGTTATGTATATTAACATTATGAAGACGCTCTACATATCATAAAACAAATTTATATTATAAAAGAAGCTTATCCATCATCTACTTAAAGACGGATAAGCTTTTACTGTTGTCTAACCTTGTATCCAATTGACCAACGAATGTACTGTCAATGTACCCGGCGCAGCTGTCACAAATGCTGATGAACCGTTGCGCATGACCAAGAATTCCACTGTCTTCGGAATACCAGGAGCTAGATCCAGATGGTTGTCGCTGAAAATACCTTCCTGCTCTGCCGATAGCCACACGTGCCTAGCAAGTACATCCGAACACAGCATGAATCTGCTGCCCCCGCTTCCCTGAATCTCTGTCACTTCAATTTTTGCCTGCGGTAAATCCATCTCTTTCGTGTCTGCAAAATAAATTTCACCAGAGGCCACCTGTTCACCATTCTGCGTTAGACGCGCGACCCGCATATGCTCCGCACGGTTCAGGCCACTCAGCCATTTGTCGATAGGCAGTATATGTACAATTCCTGCACCGCCTGCTGGTTGCTTTACCTTAACGTTCTCTTCATGAATTGCCTGGCTGCTACGGATATGCAAAAGAGTCAGCCGCAGCGTACCCGATATCGGCTCTAGTGTATCGTTGACTAGATGCAGGGCCTTATTCCCCTGTTCTGTATCGGTTGCACTCAACAGCACATCAGCAAAGCTGCGCTTAGCCGTATATTGGAGCGCCTTCCAACGACCAAAATAGTCCATACTCGACCAGGAGGCAACGGGCCAGCAGTCATTCATTTGCCAGTATAATGTTCCCATGCAATAGGGCTTGTGACGACGATGCGCCTCTATAGCTGCTTTCATTGCCTCTGCCTGTAAAATTTGGCTCATGTGAAGAAAACATGTAAAATCCTTTGGCTCTCGTATGTATCGCTCCATATATTCTTTAATCAGACGATTGCCCGCATCGTTCTTCTGATGTGCCAGCATCACCTCAGATTCCAGCTCCAAATCCTTCTCTTCCGCATAAGTACGAACAGACTTGTATTCAGGAAAGGACTGAAAACCATATTCACTCATAAAACGGCCCACATGTACATGATAATTCTCAAACGGCTCAGACGCGTGCCATACACCCCAATAGTGAATATCACCTGCAGTTGAAGACCGATGGGCATGCTGGTTCCGATCTCTGGTCAGGTCAATCAGCGGGGAGGAGGGCCAATAGGCTGTCTGCGCAGACCAGGTGTGTACCGCCTCCGGTAGAATCCGATGAAAGAGTGTTTCATAATCATTCCATAGGCGTTCCCGTTGCTCAGGTGTGTAGTCCTTTTTCCAGCCCCAGCCTCCATTCTCTTCATAATGCGCCCATGCAGAATCGATCTCATTGTTGCCGCACCATAAGGCAATGCAGGGATGATGACGCAGCCGCTTAATATTGTCCTCGGCTTCCTGTGCCACATTGTCCATAAAATCCTCATCCCCCGGGTACATACTGCAGGCGAACATAAAATCTTGCCACACGAGCAAACCGTATTCATCACAAAGCTCATAAAATATGTCTTGTTCATAAATACCGCCACCCCACACCCGCAGCATATTCATATTCGAGGCGGCTGCACTGGCAATTTCATACCGATATCGTTCCATCGTAACTTCAGTGACAAAGCTGTCATTCGGAATATGGTTAGCCCCTTTTGCAAACACAGGAATTCCGTTCAGCTCAAAATAAAAGCTCTCTCCTGCTGCATCCCGTTCACGTACAAGACGGATGGAACGCAGTCCCGTTTTTACTGATTTTTCCGCGATTACAGCTCCTTGTTCTTGCTCCACCAATTCGGCCACAAACGTATATAAATGCGGCTCCCCCAGTCCACGGCACCACCACAGCTTCGGCTTCTTCATCTCCAGCTCCAGCTCGACCGTCTGCTTCCCCTTCAGCAGCCGTACCGGCTTAGACCACACCTTCCCGTCAGCGGAAATACGCAACTCGGCATCTCTAATCTCATCTGCATTTTCGATCTCTACCACTGCCATGAGTTTAGCCCCTACCGAATTCACCTCGTCCTGTCGAATAAACAAGTCTCTCACGATTAGACCGGACCACGCCTCGATCCGGACCTCTCTCCAGATACCGCTCGTCACCAGCCTCGGTCCCCAGTCCCAACCATAGTGGTAGGGAGCCTTACGTGCGAAAACGCTTACCTTTTTGTCGGACAAACCACCGATCTCGGACTGATCATTGGGGGCAGGGAGTCCATAACCTAAGTTTTCCAGCTTGGGTACATCTTCAGCAATCGGAGAACGAAAACTGATTTCCAGCCGATTTTCCCCTTGCTGAACAATTGCCTTCACATCCTGTCTCCATACCCGAAACATATTATTGGCTGACAAGACATATTGGCCATTCACTTTTACATTCGCGTATGTGTCCAGACCTTCCAACACCAACTCTACACATTGACATTGAAGCTGATCTGCATTTATCTCAAAATGGGCTTCATATATCCAATCCTGCTTATCAATCCACTGTACCTCCATCTCGTTCATACCAATAAACGGATCAGGAATTTTGCCATGTCGTAAAAGATCAGTATGCACACAACCCGGCACTTTCGCGCTGAGCCACTCATCACTTTGTGCTTCCCTAAACCTCCAGCCATCCAACCCTATCACATTAACCATCGTTACAAGCCTCCTATAAGCACGATTGGGAACATCTGGATTCGTCAGTAACATAACAAAAATAACATTAAGCTAACAAAATAGTCAATTGTTTTTTAGAACAAATGACAAAATACAAAATAAAAGTCGCCCTCTGCCCCTAAACAGGCTAAAAGCGACCTCCTTCGTCTTTACGGTGTATGGTGTCATAACACGTATCTGGACATTAACTATATGTGATTGTGCTGATGGGACGCTCACGGTCATCATTTTCCCGACGGATCCGGGGTGCATGAACTTCCCGTACGAATAGCTCAGCATGTAGCAACTTTTTCTCGACAGGCGAGTTCGGGTTCGTTATGCGCCATAACAACTGGTCCACTGCACGCATTCCCAGCAATTCCTTATCCACTCTCACCGTGGCATAAATCGGCATTTGTTCATTCGTATCGTCAAACCCGGTCACTCCGCAACGCCTCGGAACGTCAATCCCCTTTTCTTTCAGCACATCCACGACTTGCGCAGCAGTCACATCATTAGCACATACAAAAACCTCAGGCAGTTCGTCCTCGGACAACTTCTCCATTTCCTCAGCAAGCGCTTGCGCTCCCCTGTGAAGGAGAGCTTTAATCTGCCGCAATTCTACTCCGCTCATTTCCAGTGTGGAACGATATGCTTCCCAGCGTTCGTAGAAACTGTGAGCGTCTTCAATATGACCCACAAACTGAAAGCGGGTATAGCCCCTGCACAGCAAGTCCTTCATTAATTCACTCATACATGTGCGATTATCTGTAAACACCGTATCACTTAAAAATGCAGAATCCCAATGATCTACCATGACGACCGGAATACCCATCCGATAAATGTTCAGCAACAATGAAGTTGAAATCGTCCCTACCGTGATAATCCCTTTAATCGATTCTGGATTCAGTAAAGAAAACATGTCTTCAGTCGAGGGCTCTGTTAACGTGATCATATCCATACCCTTACGGTTCAGACGCTCGGAAATCCCTTCAAATACAGGCCCCCAGTATCTGGATTCCCTGTTCTGGTACCTAATATTCGGAAATAACACTAGCACGGTACCCGACCATTCTCTGGTATCTGTGTCCCGAGGCTCTACCCCTGTCATTTTGGGATGACTGCGAAAATAGCCCATCTGGGCGGCAAGCTTGACCAGAACCGCCCTTGTCTCTTCACTTACACCGGGTTTGCCTGACAGTGCACGCGAAACAGCGAACTTTGAAACGCCCGCCGCATCCGCAATTTCTTGCAACGTTACTTTTCCACGCATCTTCTCACCCAACCCTATTCGGAATCTTTTTCTACCTTAATCTTTCTAATACACGGGTGTACCTATAAACTGGTACCATCGTAGCATACTTTGTTTTAGATCATCAAATGATAGATTTGTACAAATCCACACCCTCCACCAAAATATGTTTGCTTAATAAAAAAACAAACCGCATAACAAGCAATTATAAATTACTTGACGTGAGGTTCTTTATTTCCTACAATTTACTATTGAAAGCACTTACATTGTGTAAATCATACTTATTAAGGGGGATTTGCAAATGTTCATGAACAGGTCGGTACGACAGAGCTCCATTCTACTCCTGTCTTTGCTGCTGCTCGTTACAACGGGCTGCGCGAATGGAACAGGCGGTAAGGCAGAAAAGGAAGATCCTAATGACACCAGTCCCATTACATTTACTTTCTTTGGCGGTGATTCCAGCTCTAACTGGAACAACATGAAGGATGCTGTCGGGCAGGAAATTATCAAGAAAACGGGTGTTACGCTAAATGCCGAACATGCTGTCAATGGCCGAGGCGAGGAAAAGTTTGCTTTAATGGCAGCGAGCGGAGAGTATCCAGATCTCGTGTACCCCAAATCAGACATTGGCAAGTTGGTCGATGCCGGAGCACTCATTGACTTAACAGATCTCATTGATAAATACGGCCCTAACATTAAGAAAGTGTATGGAGACTATTTTAATCGTATTAAATATAGTAGTGAAGATCCAGCCATTTACACGATCCCGACCAATTTGGGTGTGGATCACATCGCGTTTGATGCACAAGCCGGCTTCGAAATTCAGCATCAGGCACTTAAGAAGCTCGGATACCCTAAAATCCGCACCGTTCAAGATTTTGAAAAAGCACTTAAAGATTATGTCGCCAAATACCCTACCACCAATGGCCAGCGAACCATCCCCCTATCACTTGATGCCGAAGACTGGAAAATTCAAATTACAGTGACAAACCCGGCTGTTACTGCTACAGGTGGACCCGACGATGGCGAATATTATATTGATCCTAAAACACATAAAGCCATTCTTCACTACAAGCGCCCAGAAGAACGCGAATATTTCCGTTGGTTGAACCATATGTACAATGAAGGACTGTTGGATAAGGATACTTTTGTGCAAAAAAGTGATCAGTACAAGTCCAAAATCGCCGCAGGCCGTGTCATCGGACTCATTGATCAGGAATGGAACTACCAAGATGCCGAAAATGCGCTCAAGGCAGCAGGTAAGGATGAATTCACTTACGCCCATTTTCCAGTCACTTTAAATGAAAAATACGAGGACCATTCCCTCCAGCCCATTGGCTTCGATACTGCATCCGGGATCGGAATTACAACCTCATGCGAAAATCCGGTGCGAGCTATCAAGTTTCTGGATTTTCTGGCCTCCGACGAAGGACAAATTTTACGCAATTGGGGAATTGAAGGCCAGCATTACAACGTAGAGAACGGCAAACGAGTCATTCCGGCGGATGTGCAACAACGTAAAAACACCGATAACGCTTCTTTTAGCAGAGAGTCAGGAATCGGTTTGTACTGGATATGGGGGCCACATTATGGCGATAGCGTGAAGGACCCTTCTGGCAACTATTACACAACCAATTATCCAGAGATGATTACCGAAAATTATAGTCAAGCCGAAAAAGAGTCCCTTCAGGCATACAAAGCCCAGACGTGGAAAGACCTGTTTCCGAACGAAAAGGATTTTCCGGTAAAAGAGTGGGGTGCTGCCTACAACATGCCTGTTCCGACCGATACGAATTACAATGTTATTTATCAAAAGTCGCAGGACATTGTACGCAAACGGATTCCTGAGGCTGTACTCGCCAAGCCAGATCAGTTCGACGCTGTGTATGACCGCATGCTCCAAGAGCTGGATCAGGCAGGTGTGCCAAAGGCTGAAGAAATCTATACTGGCCTAATCCAAAATCGGCTGAAACTGTGGTACGGTGAAAAATAAGGTTTGCTTTTTAATGAAATATTATAGGGCTGACAGACCATGCTGTTCAGCCCTTCTACATTAACTTTTACATTAAATATTCTGTTTGGTTTCTTTTTCTTTCCAAGAATTACTTTTCCCTGAAACACGATGGACGTAAAACAATAAAATGATTGGAATCAACGCAATCCCGCCACACATCACCCAAGATATTTGAATAGGTGTTTGATCGGAAGACAAATCCGTAAAATTACGACTGATGATCCCTGTCACGATTAAACCTACGCACATGCCTAATTGTGAAATCGCAGAATCCAGAGATAGTAGTGTAGAACGATACTCATTAGAGATTCTTTTGTTCAGAAAAATTTGTTTGGCAACCGGGTACATGCCGCGTCCAATTTCATAGATCAAAAAGGTAAGCAATACAGGATAAAATGTGTTGAACGCACCAGCTAAAATGAGCCATATCCCAATCATCCCGCAAGCATACATGAGTATATGTACATCACTGTATCGGGCGCCTAGCTTTCGAACTAGATAACTTCCCAAAGTCATACATAGTGAATAGCCTGCCTTGATAAACCCCATAATCCAAATTCCTTGTTCGGAAAGGCCAACCAGACGTGGCTGTTGAAATGTATTCCCCGCCGAGTTCGAAAAGCTGATAAATAAACCAATCATAAACACAATCCAGATGGACTTATTTTCAAAACCGATACGGACGCTTTCTCCGATAATCGTTTTAATGCGAGTAGTAGACGTCTTTCGATGAGCAACATTCTCCTCATCCATATAAAAGGAACATAGAAAAATGCATACAATAATAGATAAAATACTGACTGCCCATGGAAGTGAATAGTTATAGGTTGCGAGAAAGGCCCCCAACAGACCACAAATAAATCCCGAAATGTACTGTATACTGTTAGAGGTTGTAAAAAGAACTTCCATGGGCTTATCACTGTTTTCCACAACCCAGGATTCTAACGAACCTGATTGTAAACATATAGCCAGACCCCCAAAAACTTGCGCGAACACAAGCACCCCGATATGATCTGTCCAAACGAACAATACACTGTAGACTAAAAAACAGCAAAGTCCCAAAATAACAGAAATTTTTCTGCCATACTTGTCTGCAATCGCCCCTGTGGGTATCTCAAACAAAAAAATACTTACAAAAAATACAACCAGTAAGAAGTTCGCACTTTGCAGAGAAAGTCCTTTAGCTAATAGAAATAGGATGAGCGTAGTCCCCGTGATTTCACTCATAAAAAATTGAAGAAAGCTGACGGAGTAAAATAGCTTATGAGGTTGCACTCTCAGGACTCCGTCGCTTGCTCTGCAGCCTTATATTCACTTCGCAAAATCCCCATCTGAATAATGTCATAGTATTGCCCTTCCCTGAATAGCTTTTCCCGCAGCCGACCTTCTTCCTTGAAGCCGCAGGCCAGATAGCAACGGTGTGCACGTTCATTGAACGCATAGACCTCCAACTCCAGCCGATGCAGATTCAGCGTATGAAATGCGAATTTTTGTAACAACCGGATCGCTTCCCGTCCGTAACCTTTGCCCAGATCGCCGTCACGCCCGATCACAACACCAAGGGTGGCGTGCCGATTCACCCAGTTGATTTTGAATAAATCCAGTTGTCCGATATAGTCAAGTGTGTCTTTATGCGCAATGACAAAACCTTTGATCTCGGGGTTGCCGTCAATCATCATCTGCACAAAGGATTCGCTATTCACCTGTGAATGCGGGTAGATAAACACGTCGCTTAAACCACGTGTGATTTCCGGGTCATTGACCCATTTTCGGATAGCTGGTATATCTTCTTGACGGTATTCTCTCAATACTATTCGTTTTCCAATGATATGCGGCATCGTAATCTTCCCTCCAATTATGTATTTGTTTTGGCAATACTAACTCGCCGCCAACACCTTTACGCTTCCATTACTCTCACAAACTCCAGAAAACGTGTACCTTTATAATGAAGCTCCCCACGATCCCCGATCACAATCATACCAAAGTCTGTATCCTTCACCTCCAGCTCCATACGCTCACCCCCGTCAAACTCAAAGGTGATATAATAATATGTCGAAGCTGAAAAATCGCCTGATCCCCCACGCACTCTCGTCCGTTTATCCACAACCTTACATGAACGTTGTACCCGTTCAGCTGCTTGATTGGACAGGCCCGCTCCTATCGTTTTGACAATTCCCATAATCATTACAAAAGCAATGAGTCCAAATACGATAAAAAAGATCATATTAAACGATTGAAATTCCATAAAATCACTTCCCATTCGCTTCATCCTTTCTACAGTAAAATGTAAATTTTCCATTCTATTGCCCATTGACAAATCGTACATCTTCACCCTCAAAAACTCCAATACTTTTTTAACATACTTACGAAAAAAAAGTTCTTTCGCTCTTTTCCGCACCCCGCTTGGACTTATACCCGATCTGGGTCCTCTGATCCCCTCTAGACCGATTGACAAAACTATATATAGATATAAAATAGAGAATGTACTCTAAATATAGTGTAAAAAACGTATTTATGCCCGATATCTTGAAGATACAGGTATGAAAATACATGTAAATATAGAGTCAAAATCTTAAATGGCGCAGCCAGCAAGGGATTCCATCTATAATAGATCCCAGGCAATGCGTTTTCTTTTTTCGTTAATTGTTTAAGGAGGTTGCATACCATGCTGATTGCATATGATTCGAAGACCGGCAATGTAAAAAGATTTATAAACAAGCTCAAGCTTCCAGCGGTTCAGATCGAGGAGCAAATGACTATAGAAGAACCTTACGTACTTATTACATATACAACCGGGTTTGGGCAGATACCTGAGAGGGTATCTTCCTTTTTGAAAAAGAATGCTCAAAACCTTGTTGGTGTAGCTGCAAGCGGCAACCGTAACTGGGGTGAGAAATTTGCCAAAAGTGCGGATTTGATTGCCGATCATTATAATGTCCCCGTGATTAGTAAATTTGAATTATCTGGAACGTTCGGAGATGTAGAGCGTTTTAAACAGGAGGTGAGCCGAGTTGCGGCATATTGAATTGAACAACATGTTGATGAAACGCGATACAGACGGCTTTTTCCAATTGGAAAAAGACCAAGAGGCTGTAGCAGAGTTTATGAAGGAAGTTCAGGAACGGAGTTTGAAGTTTGCTGACACAGCCGCTCAAGTGCTGTATATGATTGAGAATGATTATTACGAAAATTTCTATAACAGCTACACGGCTGACGAAATTAATGATATTTTCCATATCACTCATAGCTATAATTTTAAATTTCCTTCCTATATGGCAGCATCCAAGTTTTACACCGACTATGCAATGAAGAGTAACGACCGGAAAGTCTATCTGGAACATTACCCTGACCGGGTTGCTGCTGTCGCGCTGCATTTAGGACGCGGTAACGCCGATACGGCACGCCTGTTGTCCCGCTCGATGATGGAGCAACGCCTCCAGCCAGCAACACCAACCTTCCTGAATGCAGGCAAAAGCCGCCGTGGGGAATTGGTATCCTGCTTCCTGCTCGAAATGGACGACTCCCTGAACTCAATCAACTATGTGCTGAACACCTGCATGCAGTTGTCCAAAATCGGGGGCGGTGTTGCGGTCAACCTGTCGAAACTGCGGGCACGCGGCGAAGCGATTAAAGGCGTAGAAGGCGCAGCAAAAGGCATTATGCCTGTGCTGAAGCTGATGGAAGACGGTTTCTCCTATGCGGATCAAATGGGGCAACGTAAAGGCTCTGGGGCAGCCTATTACAACATTTTCGGATGGGACGTGCTTGAGTTCCTGGATAGCAAAAAGATCAATGCTGACGAAAGAGTACGTCTCAAGACACTTTCTATTGGATTGCTGGTGCCAAACCGCTTTTACAAGCTGGCTCAAGATAATGAACCGCTGCATGTATTTGCTCCTTACAGTGTGTTCAAAGCCTATGGAACGCATCTGGACGACATGGATTTGGATGAAATGTACGATACGTTGCTCGCTGACGATCGGGTGAAGAAAAAAATAGCGATGAGCGCACGTGACATGCTGACGAAAATTGCCATGATTCAGTTGGAGTCTGGTTATCCATATATCATGAACAAAAGTAACGCGAACCAGGCACATGCTCTTAAAAACGTGGGTCAAGTCAAGATGTCGAACCTATGCACGGAAATCTTCCAGTTGCAGGAAACTTCCGAAATTACAGATTACGGCCAACAGGATACCATCCGCCGGGACGTGAGCTGTAATCTAGCTTCTCTGAACATTGTAAATGTGATGGAACATGGCAAAATCCGCGAATCCGTTCACGAGGGTATGATTGCTCTCACCTCGGTCAGCGATATGACCCAAGTAGCTAATGCACCGGGTGTTGCGAAAGCAAACCGTGAAATGCACTCCGTTGGACTGGGTGTTATGAATCTGCACGGCTATCTTGCCAAGAACAAAATTGCGTATGAAAGCAATGAAGCGAAGGACTTTGTCCGTACCTTCTTCATGACGATGAACTATCATTCCATTGAAAAAAGTATGGAAATCGCTAAAGCAGCTGGACAAAGCTTTTATGGATTTGAGGAATCGGATTATGCGACAGGCGTATATTTTGACCGATACCTGAACACAGATTATCGTCCAACAACTGCACGTGTACAAGAGTTGTTCAAAGACATCTATGTTCCGACTTCAGCGGACTGGGACAAATTAAAAGCAGATGTGATGAAAAATGGTCTGTACCACGCCTATCGTATGGCGATTGCGCCGACTGCTAGCATTTCGTACATTCAAAATGCAACATCCAGCGTCATGCCGATTGTTGAGCAGATTGAAACCCGTACCTATGCCAATTCGACGACCTACTATCCAATGCCTTATTTACAAAAGGATAACGTGTTCTTCTATAAATCTGCTTATCAAATGGACCAGTTCAAAGTGCTTGATCTGATTGCAGAAATCCAGCCACACGTGGACCAAGGAATTTCGACCGTGCTTCATGTGAACAGTGACGTGACTACGCGTCAGTTAGCACGTTGCTATCTGTACGCTGCACACAAAGGACTTAAATCATTATACTACACACGCACCAAAAAGCTGTCTGTGGAAGAGTGCCTCACCTGCTCCATCTAAAGCATAAAGGGTAACAAGCTGTAGTATAAAAATTAGATTTTGAATAGATATAGATGCTTTGCATTAGAAGCTGTATCCAGCGTGTGGTTCAGACCTTTACGGGACTGGACAGACCCTCACGGATACAGCTTCCGTATGTCAAGCATACGATGATTCGCCTGCACTATTGTTTCCAGGGAATCTCGCAAGCTGAAGGGAGAATGCTAACAATGACAGGTATACAAGCTGTAAACTGGAATCGCTCGGACGATGATTTCACACTGATGTTCTGGAACCAGAACATTATGCAATTTTGGACGGATGATGAAATCCCGTTGTCTGACGATAAAATGTCCTGGGTAACCCTCAGTGATATCGAAAAAGAAGCCTACATGAAGGTGCTGGGCGGATTGACGCTACTGGATACCATTCAAGGCGGCGTGGGTATGCCGCAAATTATGGAGCATGTGGACGGACTGCAACGCAAAGCCGTACTAAGCTTTATGGCGATGATGGAACAAATTCATGCCAAGTCGTACAGTAGCATCTTTACAACGCTAGCTTCCACGGAAGAAATTGACGGTGTATTCCGCTGGGTGGAAGAAAATCCACATCTCCAAACCAAGGCAGAAACCATTCGTCAGTATTATATGAATATCCACACACCGAAAGACCTGTATCTCGCGATGGCAGCGTCGGTGCTGTTAGAAAGCTATTTATTTTATAGCGGCTTCTTCTACCCTCTTTATCTGGCGGGCCAGGGCAAGTTGACATGCAGTGGGGAAATTATCGATTTGATCCTACGGGACGAAAGTATTCACGGTGTGTACGTAGGTGTACTGGCACAGGAGATTTATGCAAAATTGGATGAGGAAGAACAACGTGATCTTTATCAGACACTGGTAGGCTTGTTGCGCTACTTGCACAATAACGAGGAACAATACACCGAGCAAATTTACACTCCTATTGGACTCGTAGACGATGTGAAAGTCTTTTTGCGCTACAACGCCAACAAGGCCATGATGAACTTGGGCTTTGATCCACTGTTTGAAGAAGAGGAAGTTAATCCCATTGTATTCAACGGCATCAGCACTCACACTAAGCAGCATGATTTCTTTTCTAAAAAAGGAAACGGCTATGTGCGGGCGATGAATGTAGAGCCGCTGACAGATGATGATTTTAATTTTGGCGTCTAAGATATCCGTATTTTATCTTATTTTATTTAATGAATACAAAAGCCCATTCCGCATGTTGGAGGGCTTTTTTGTCGTTCATTGTAAACCTGGCACTGATAGATGGTTGCTCTATAAAGCTAGCTTTGCTTGAAAAACAGCCAAGATATAGAATACTATATGCACATATTTAATTTTAAAAAGGTCAGCTTGAAGGAGCGATAGCTATTGAAGCCATTTGAATATACGAGCACACTTCCACGTAAAAAAGATTTCTTTTCACTCTATGAAACCACAGGTTGGAACAGCAATGGAATCTATACTCCGGAAATACTCTACCGTGCGATTTGTAATAGCTGGTATGTGATTACTGTCTATGAGAACGATCATTTAGTTGGGTTTGGTCGTATTCTTTCAGATGGAGTCTACCAAACTTTCATTTGTGATTTAATTGTTCATCCTGATTATCAAAACAAGGGGATGGGACGAGTGATTTTAACTCAGCTTCTCGAAAAGTGTAAATCAAGCGGAATCAGGTGGGTCCAGTTATCGAGTGCAAAAGATAAGCGGAGCTTCTATAAAAAATTTGGTTTTCAAGAAAGACCTGCTGACGCACCAGGGATGCAGCTATTCTTTGAATAATACTAACGTTATGCCAAACCTCTAGAACGAGGGCATTCATGCAAAAAACGGCCAGATCGCTAAAGTAGCGGAATCGAGCCGTTTTCCATTTCTTAAGACTGAGCCTCTGTGAACATTTGAAAGGTGACACCAAACTTGTCTGTTACATTCCCATAAGCTGGACTAAAATGGGTTTCCTGCAAAGGCATTCCCACCTGTCCTCCTTGCTGTAGAGCATCAAACATTTTTTGAGCTTGCTCCACACTATCGGTTGTAATACAGATGCTCACCTGATTCCCACTGCTAAACGGTGATCCGGGAAAGGTATCAGAAAACATGAGCTCTGTCTCACCCACTTTAAGGGTAGCATGTCCCACACGTTCCTTGACCTCTGCGGGAATGGGAAAATCGGGGTTTTCCGGCATTTCCCCAAAGGTTTGAATAAAAAGCAGTTGAGCATCCAATGCCTCTTTATAAAATTCGATTGCTTCTTTTGCATTTCCATCCATCGTGATGTAAGGAATCAAACGTTTGGACATCTTCAACACAGCTCCTTTAATTCGAGGTGATTAACCCAGCATTTCTCCTGTATTATATACAAAACTTGTCAAGAAAAACAAATCTGTATTCTTAGCTTTCATGCACTTGAACGCCAAGCTGCTTTAGCTCCTTTATCGCTTCCGTAACGTTACGCTGTGGATGAAGCGCAGAGATCATCTGTGCAGTGATCGGAACGCCGTTGAAAATCTGGCTTACCACTCCTAGAGAAATCGGCAACTCATAGTAACTTTCAGCCCAATCCTGATATTCCTCCGGTGTAGCTATAATTTTCCCCAGCAAAAAGGATGAGCCATCGTCATATCCCTCAGGAAAGTTCGTGTTGCCCATACTCCACTCCTTATCTCCCGCTTCCCTCCACATACAAAAGGTAACGTCCTCCTTCTCCAGTGCTTCATCTTCCAAAAGCTCCATCATATCATCAGGCACACCGTCATACATGCCCGGCCAGACCTCATATTCGTCTCTCGCATGAGGACTTACAGGGGATTCGTGGTCAAAACCCTTCAACAGCACACCTCCACACGTCCATAGCATATGAATCGTATCTCCAGCGCCGTTGTTCACCTCACCTAGGCACACATCACCAGACCATTCAGACTGCATACGATACGTGCGTAACCAATCTTCTGGAGACAATATAATGTCCAGCGCTGACAGCAGCAGCATTCTGTCTTTTAAGCCATTCGGCGTTACCTGTGCATCAAGCATCATATTCTTCATCATTCCTCCACCTTGTGTCCATGCGTACTAAGAATTCATCTGTCCCTGCCTATATCTTTCAAGCTTCGCCCGCTCAACCACCTGCCGAATGAATGGTCCTTTGGCTTCGGTATACGCTGCACGGTCATGTTTGAATTGATGCGCCAAATCTTTTTTTAAAGTATCATACGCTCGCAGGCTATCAGGATGCGCTTTTAAGTAATCTCTGAACAATAGATGGTTTTCCCAACGCTCATCTTTATACTTGTAAATATGCAAGTGATGAGTCCCAGCTCCCCATTCTCCACGGCGAAAGAAAGCTCTCTCTGGAAAATCAGGCTTATGTACATATTCATATTCAATACCTAGTAAACGCTGTCGCTGTTCGGATTGAATAATAGCCAAATCTTCTACTCCAACCATAATGTCGATAATAGCCTTGGCTCCCAGACCAGGAACGGATGTACTGCCAATATGCTCTACGCCGACACATACGTCTCCGAGGGCCTCTATCATTTTTTCTCGTTCTCGTGTATACTCAACTACCCACTGCGAATTATATTCGGATATCACTACCTGCTTGGACATGAACGCACCTCCATTCGTTTTCTTAAAGAATGCCTTCCCAGTGCGCTTGGCACACCTCAGAAGGCATTCTCTTGTTCAAATTAAAAATCATTTAGTTGCTTCATCCCTATGATTTGGCTTCTCAATCACGATCAGACAGGTGCTGTCTGGCAAAGGAACCCGCTGGCCCTGCTCATCCATGAACTCAACACGGCTGGACAGCGCCTCGGCATAGCCCTCCTGTAAATAGTGGCGGCTCACCCTGATAATCGCTTGTGGTCCAAGTGTGTTACGAATACGCTCTTCATACTGTGACGGGGTAAAATAACCAAACTGCTCCTGCACTTCATGTACATAGGCTTCCGCCCCCCATGTATAGGTGTATAGAAATTCCATCGCATCGTTTACTGGCAAAACAGCCTCATGCTCACCTACGCGCTCTATTTCAATGGGGCGGCCCGCAAAATCTTGCGCATACCGCATCAGCCATTCCATTCCATCCGGCTCCAAGAATCGAATGCGTCTGCGCTGCTCTACTGGTTCGGTCATAATACCGTCACGAATGATGATACGCCCGCCGGGTGCAAGTACACGATAGGCGCTTCGCAGAGCAGCCTCCACTGTTTGTGGATTGAACCTTTTTCCATCTCGTTCAATGTAGGAATACAACTCGTGAAGAATCGAAGAGAAAATAACCGTATCCATGCTCTCCGTTTCCACATACTCTTCCAGTTGAAGCGCATCACCTTTGATGACATCCCAACGACGGTGCTCCAATTGCTTTTTACGTTTAAGCGCCTCAATCACATTCACAGAAATATCAAGCCCCAACGGCTTCGAGTCTGGTCTTTCCTGCTCGATCAGATCCAGCAGTACGCCCCCGCCAGGTCCAATATCCAATATACGGGTTCCAGTCACATAATCCAAAATGACCCTTTTGAAATCTACGGTCTGGTTCATATCTGTAAGGTACGTCTCCTCATTGTGAAAGCGATCATAAGCATCGCGCCGTAAGCCGAACAGATCAAACAGCAGCAAAACTGCTTTGTCATACAGAGGCGTCTTTTCTGCCTCAATACAAAAGTCGATCAGTTTTTCAGCAGCTGATGAAAATACAAAATTGAAAAATACGGTACTTGGCAGCTCCTCTTTATGCTCTACAGTTACACTCAAATGAGGATTATGCTTCCGTTTTCCCTTTGAAATGTCCTGCCAGGACAGTGAGCTTAAGTATTTTTCTATCATTCGTTTTTTGTATACGTTAATTTTCTTAACACCACGATAGTCATAATACATCGTATTCATAAGCGATTCAAAACTGATATGCCGTACCGTTGCCGGCTGTTCCTGTCCTGTACCATCCCTCAGTGTGAGTAAGAATACCTTGACCAGTTCTTGAAGTGAAAAATCCTGCAAAGCGGATTCTACATACCAAAGTGTCCGATTCTCTAGCGGAGCCAGCGCCTTCTCTACATTCAGCTCCCGCTCCAGCTCGGCGTAAGCCTGCTCAAACGGCTCCCCTGCATGTATCGAAACCGACCGCAATCTCTTCAATCGTTCCTTTACACTCCAGACTACAGGTGCGTTGTCCCATGCAATCCAACCGATTAGCTCCTCCACTTCCCCGCGTACTTGGTCCCATAGTGCAGGTTCTACCCCGGCGATAATACATTCGTTCAGAGCCCGTAAAACAAGCTCCAGTTCCTCAGGGCTCAGCCAGCCCTTACGAGTAATTTCAAGCAGCAGTCGATTTTCCGCAAAAGGAATTTCTCCCCGTATATATTGCCCAATCAATCCATGCGTCTCAATCAGAATTCGGGTCATGCTATTGCGCGGGTAAGCAGGGGACTCTGCTTGGGCCTGTCTAACATACAGTTGAGAGGAGCCGATATTATGTACAAATAAATTAATGCCCTCATGCTGCCAACGTAGCCGCTCGCGGACTGTGCCTCCTTTGGCTGTCTCAGACCATACCAAAACATCCTCCAGTAGCTCTTTAACCCAGAATGACAATGGAAGTCCGTCCAAAATAAGCAACGTACGCTCCACGTAATCCAGTACAGGATTGGCATCCTTTAACTCACCTATGGATCGAATGCGTTCCAGATTAACAATACGCTCCTCAGCCGAAACAAGCAGCTTTAGCCAAGTCGGTGTATCCCAGGCCAGATCATTTTCTTTCCTGTAATTAGCAATGGCTTTTAACGATTGCAGCATTTTTCTCACCTCGTGTAATTCGGATTCGGTATGCACAGGAGACTTTGGATAGGATATTTGGATAAAACCTTGTATATAGTACACTTTACCATACATTTGTAGCTTCCATCTCGTGGAAAATATTAAACATTTGTATCAATTAATCGCTTGACATATTCTAGGCTTCACATAACCTGATTTAAAGTTCCCATAGTTTCCGAGACGTCTCTCCCTCCCAAAAGCAAAAAGATACCTTCCAGCCTAAGGCCGAAGATATCTCATTGATATTGTTAGACGCAGCAAAATCATTTCTCTGCGATGTTTTATAAAGTTATAGCGTCGCTATGTGACACGTCAACCATCTATAATAGATTTCGCTTATTTATCAACAGAAACGCCATCGGGTACTGGAATACCAAAGTCAGGTGTTCCATCTTCCTTCCAGTTGAACGGCTGAACACGTGTATGACGATTCGGGTCATACAGCGGGTCGCCTGTAATTTCCTTGTAATTCCGGGCGTGATATACGATTACATCGCTACCGTCAGCAGCAACCGTAAAACTGTTATGACCTGGCCCGAATTGTCCTGTTTCCTCATTGGTGCAGAATACCGGCTCAGGTGATTTCGTCCATGATTTCGGATCAAGTAAATCCGCATTCTCATCTGCTGTCAACAGGCCCATGCAATAATTGTGGTCTGTGGCGCTAGCTGAATAACTGATAAAGATCCGTCCGTTCCGTTTCAGAACCGCTGCTCCTTCATTCACCTTAAAACCGATGACTTCCCAGTCATATTCTGGTGTAGAGATCATAACCTGCTCACCGCGCAGCGTCCACGGATTGCTCATTTCTGAAATATACAGATTGGAGTTGCCTACGATGTCCGGGTCTTTCTGAGCCCACACATAATACAAAACCCCATTATGCTGGAAGGTTGTCGCATCGAGAGCGAACGTCTCCCAACGGGTTTTGATCTGTCCTTTTTCCACCCATTCCCCTTCCAAAGGATTAGCTGATTGATTTTCCAGCACGAACATTCGGTGGTCGAACAGGCCTTCCTTCGTTTCCGTTGTACGAGCTGCTGCAAAATAAATGTACCATTTGTCGTTAATATAATGAATTTCCGGTGCCCAAATGTTCGCACTTAACGGGCCCGTTTCATATTTGTGCCACACTGCGACAGGCTCTGCTGTACTCAAGCCTTGAATAGTACTTGCTCGTCGAACCTCAATTCGGTCATACTCTGGCACAGATCCGGTGAAATAATAGTATCCGTCACTATGCTTGTAAATCCAAGGGTCTGCCCGTTGCTCAATGACCGGATTATTAATGGGTACAGATTGATTCATGGTTATTCTCTCCTCTATGTGTAGTATGTAGTTCAAACAATTAATCGCTGATACGTTTTCCCCAAATGGAAATTCCTTTTTCATTCATACCCGTGAAAATTAAAGTATGGCGACCAAGCTCCCAGTCCCATGAAGGAAGCAATAACAATTCTTCCTTTGTTCCTGCGGATGTAGTGCTCCAATCCATTGTTAGAGTACGCTTGCCATCAAAACTCCAGTGACCTTCAAGAGAACCGCTGGTTGCCCGTCCTCCATCTTCCAGACGGAGCGGTTCAGCTTCCACCTGGCCGTCTACTTCCTGCCTGATCACGATGCGCTCCCAGTTGCCGGATAATAGCCTTTTGGGTATATCCTGCTCCTTTTCGCCCGCATAGCGCTCCGGAGAGACGACCGGCCAGCCCTCTGCCGTCCACAATATTTTGCGTACATGCAGGTACGGCCAGCTCTTGTCCGTTTCTCCCCGCGCATGATGTACAATATAATAATCCGCACCGTCCTTCAGGACAGAATTGTGGCCTGGCGCAACCCAGCCTTCTCCTTCGCTGAACCGATAACCGCCCAATACCTTGTTTCCAATCTCGTATTGAGGCAAATAGCTGGTATCTGCCATATCATGTCCATTCATGTCTACATAAGGGCCTGTGATCGAATCTGAACGGGCAACACGAACATTGTAGTCCTCAAACAAAGAATCATACGAGACGAACAAGTAGTATTTACGGAACATTGGATTGTACACAATGTAAGGCCCTTCTACAGCACCGTCCTCAGTTGCCCGATCTCTGGCAGCGATATTTTTACCATAGCCAGATTCTTTGAGCTTTCCAGTCTGGGGATCAAGCGGTGTAATATAGATACCGCCGAAAAAAGAGCCGTATACCATCCATGGATTTCCCTCTGCATCCAGCACCGGATTGGCATCAATCGCATTCAGCTTGTCATGCTCTCCTGTTTTAACGACCAGCCCCTCATCCTTCCAAGGGCCTTCCGGGGAGCTGGATGTCTGCAATCCAATCGCAGACCGTGTGCTGCCAAAGGTAGAAGCGGAGTAATACATTCGATAGGTATCACCCACCTTGATGATGTCCGGTGCCCACAGATTGGTTGCGGATGACCACGCCTCTGCTTCCTTTGGAATGCCGGGGAGTGCATACTGAACCCAATTCCAGTGAATCAGATCAGTCGATTTGCGTACCATGACACCAGGTCTCAATTCTCCACCTGTCTTTACATCCGTTGAGTAGACATAATAGCCTTGATCTGTTTTTATAATCGCCGGGTCATGTGCATTGTTAATGGTCCAGCGCTGTTCATCGTTAATCGTACTCTGATCATACAAGTGATCGGGAGGCGGAGCCTGCGGATACACAGGGTCCGGAGTGTTATCCCCACAGCCGGATAGACCCAGCATGAGCAGCATAACCATAACTGTTATTCTCCTCCTTCCTTTACCCATTACATATTGCGACTGCCTTACATCATTCATCCGTCCCCTCCAAGTGTCAATTAACCTTTGACACCCGAAATGGCAACCGATTCAATAATTTGTTTCTGGAAGATCAAGAATATAATCAGTACAGGTAACAATGCTATAATCGATGCTGCCATAATAAGCGGATAGTCCGTCTGAATGGCGTAAGTCGCATTAAAATTCGCGATAACCAGCTGCAATGTCTGCGTTTCTGGTGAGTTCAAGTAAATAATCGGTGCCAAATAATCGTTCCAAATCCCCATGAACCATAAAATAAGCTGTGCCGCAACTGCCGGCTTAATGAGCGGGAACGTAATCGACGAATAGAGTCGGAAATAAGAACTTCCGTCAATTTTCGCAGCTTCGATAATGGCATCCGGTACGCTAAGCAAGTATTGCCGTAGGAAAAAGATCATAACTACATTTCCGAACAAACCTGGAACGATCAGAGGCAAAAGTGTATCGACCCAGCCAAGTTTGGAAAACATCATAAACTGTGGAATCATAACCGTTGGGTATGGAATCATCATAGATGCGATGAGTGCCAAAAACAGTTTGTTTTTATGAGGGAATCTCAGCTTTGCAAATGCAAAAGCGGCCACACTGGATGTGAAGGTACCTACAACGGTAACACTTACAGCCACAATCACGCTGTTCTTGATCCCGCTTAACAAAGGTCCTGCTTCCCAAATTTCCTTATACTTGCCAAACTGGAACACCTCTGGTATCCATACTGGTGGAAGAGCAAAGACATCCTGCTTTTCTTTCACCGAAGTGGACAGCATCCAAAGCAGCGGCGCGATCATCACAATCGCTCCAATCGCTAGTACAATAAAGATAATGATATTGGTAACTTTCGTTTTTTGACTATGGGACATAATCAGACTCACTCCTTTCCGCGAAAATCAATCCCCATCAAAGGACGATTTTTCATTCATTTTAAATTGAATCAAAGTTACGATAAAAATGAAGATGCCGAGAATCATAGCCATCGCGGAGGCATATCCCATTTGCAGGTTTTTAAATGCCTTATCCCAAATATAAAAGACGATTGAGGCGGATGAGTATTCCGGACCCCCTGTAGGTGTCATAATGTTCATTTCAGTAAAGATTTGCGAACCACCAATGATATTAGTTACGACCAGGAAGAAGGTTACTGGTTTCACCATTGGCCATGTAATATTACGGAACATCTGGAATCCGCTAGCTCCATCTAGCTCTGCTGCTTCATAATAAGAGCGAGATACGCTTTGCAGGGCTGCCAAATATAGCAGCATCGTATATCCAAGACCCTTCCAGACGGTCATGAGAATCAAGGCCGGTTTGACCGTATCTTTATCCATCAGCCAGTTAGGACCCTTAATACCGAATATTTCGAGGAATTGGTTCACCAAACCATAGTCTCCGTTGTATGCCCAGTTCCACATAATAGAAACGGCAGCCAACGAAGAAATAACCGGGATATAGTAAATCACACGAAATGTTGTCGTACCTGGAATCTTGCGATTCAAACCTAGTGCCAGCAGTAAAGCTAGTACAAGACCGATCGGAATACCCAGCATTAAGAAAAGAGTATTGTACATCGATTTATAAAAGAGCTCATCGCTAAATAAATCTTTAAAATTGTCGAGGCCAATAAAGTTCATTTGTCCCAATCCGTCCCAGTCTGTAAAAGAGCCGTATAACGAATAGACAAACGGGAATAACGTAAAGATTAGCAGACCGAGAATAGGTGGAAGAATAAATAAGTATCCATATACCTTCTCTTTGCGGTAGAGATTAGATTTGGTTATCACAGGGCTCACCTCTGTTTCTAATTTGGAATGAAGATGATGTTAGCAGCATGATATTTAGCCACTAACATCATCCCTTTTTCCTCTATTTACGCATTATTTCTGTGATTTTTTCTCTTGCTCCACCGCTTTATCCAGCAGTTTCTGCATCTTCGGTTGTTCTTGTTTCACATAATCTGCCGCCGTAATTTTACCATCCAGTACAGGTTGAATATCTGTGAAGAAAATATCGTACCATTCTGCATTATACGTATAGTTGCCTGGTAATGAGCGTCCATAGTCATTCACGATATCAATAAACTCTTGTTTATTGTTAGGCTTGGTTTTCGTATCTTTGGACCATTCATCAGCCATATCCAACAGATTCGGAATTTGTACCTTGGCATCTACGAGCTGCTTCATTCCTTCTTTAGAAGTTGTCAGATAGTTAACCAGTTCAACAGCTTCATCCGGGTATTTTGTTTTAGAGGAAACGCCGATACCCAGAGAACCAATCCATGTTGCCGATTTGCCAGTCGATCCGGCTGGGAACGGCAGCAAATCATATTCAAATGGCAGTTTTTCAAATGTACTCATATCCCAAGGACCTACCGGGAAGAATGCCATTTCGCCCTTCATCCAACGTTGGTATGTGTCCAATGTTTGTGATTGTTCAATACCAGGTGTGATTTTATATTTGTTTTGCATATCAGCAAAGTACTGAAGCGCTTCCGCAAATTTCGGATCATCAATCGTTACTTTAGTTTTGCTCTCATCCAGCCAATCAGCCCCATTACTCCATACAAAGGCTTGCAATGCCCACTGAACGTTAAAGCCTGTACCGTATTGATCTGGCTTGCCGTCACCATTGGTATCCTTGGTCAACTCTTGGTTGACCTTGATGAACTCATCCCATGTATACGGTTTGTCTTTATCAGGCAAAGGCACGCCCGCTTTTTCGAACATCGTTTTGTTGTAGCCAAGTGCGAATGGACCTAAGTCCTTCGGCATACCGTAAATATCTCCTTGACCGGCCATTTTGCCGTCATAGCGATACAAATCTATACCGTATTTCCAGATGTTATCCAGTTTAATATCCTTGTTCTTCTCAATGTAAGGAGTGAGATTCTTCAACACCCCACTGTTTACATAAGCTTTCACATCTCCAGGGGCAAAATAAAAGATATCTGGGAGGTTGTTTCCTGTAATCGCAGCTCTAAGCTTTGTAGCATATTGGTCTGCTGCCGTCACGACCATTTTAACCTTTACGCCAGGATGTTCCTCTTCAAATTTCTTGATTACTTCCTTATAAGCCTTTTGTTCATCTGTTCCACCACGGAACATGAATGTCAGTTCCTTACTTCCATCGCTACTGGAACTTCCCCCACTACAACCAGCCAGTGCAGCCACCATTAACAACAGAACAACCATTGTTATTGCAAAACCTTTTTTCTTTATCAACGCGACCCCTCCTAAATTTAAATGAAACCGCATACAATCGGTGCTAAAATAATTTCATACCACTCGGCCTAATCTTTAACTGTGCGGTACACAACCCGTTGTTGATTGCCGCTGTGATTATCATCCCTCTCATGTACCTTATGATTAACATTTTTCTTTATCAATAATGAATTCGTTTACAAATAAAATATAGCATGCCTTTCCTCGGTTCGTCAATGTATTTTTCAATCTTTTTAAATAGTTATAAAACATAGGTTAGAGTAACATGGAAAGCAAAATTAAATCGTATTTAAGTTTATTTATATCAAAAAAACCATAAATAAATCTTAAATACGATTTATTTATAAAGTAATCCCTAATTTGGAGTTCAATTCGCTCCCCTCTTGGTTTAGTAAAAAAAATTTACAAAAAAGCAGTTTACTTCTTTTTGATTTTATTTTAACATAAATCAAAGTAAATATATAAGCGCTTACATTACAATTTTTATAGATAAGGATGGTCTATAGCTATGATTTATATTAAGGACTTAATGTCAGGGTTAGATATTTTTAAAGCACTGGGTTCAGAAATCCGCATTCAAATTCTCGAGTTACTTGCTTACCAGGGACAAAGTATGAATGACATTGCCAACAAACTTAATTTGAGTAACGGTACAATTACAATGCATATTCGAAAATTGGAAGAATGCGGTCTTGTGGAGATCAATACCGTGAGCGGCAAGCACGGTACCCGAAAAATGTGTTATTTGAACAAGGATAAGCTGATGGTAGATTTGCGCAGCAGAGAACAAAAAAATGTGTATGAGGTTGAGATTCGCGTAGGTCATTACAGTAACTATCAAGCGTCCCCCACTTGTGGATTGGTGACCCGAGACAGCATTATCGGCGATTTTGATGATCCACGCTATTTTGCAGATCCCGGGCGTCTGGAGTCGGAAATGATCTGGATGGCCGAAGGCTTTTTGGAATACCGCATCCCCAACTATCTGAAAGCGAATCAATCCTTTAAAGAAATTCAATTCTCCGCAGAACTAGGCTCAGAAGCACCCTGCTATTGTGAGGAATATCCCTCCGACATTTGTTTTCACATTAACGGTATCCCTATTGGGCACTGGACCAGCGCCGGAGATTTTGGAGAAGTGCCGGGGGTTCTCAATCCAGATTGGTGGCCACCGCATTTAAATCAATATGGTATGCTCAAATTAATTCGCATCAATCAGCAAGGCAGCTTCATTGACGGGTGCCGCATTTCCGAGGTCACAATAGACGATATTAACCTTAACTATAAAAGCGACATTACACTCCGCTTATCCGTAACCGATCAATCGAAAAACAAAGGTGGGCTTACTATTTTTGGCAAAAGATTCGGAAATTTCAGTCAGGATCTACTTGTGCGGGTGCTTTATGATGTGCACGGGGAGGACAACGCCAACTCCTGACACGCCACATGTAAAAATAGGCCGAAGCCTGTATTCATTGAATACATGTCCTCGGCCTAAATATCCTGATCCTCACTTAAAGAGATATAGATCAATAAATAAAAAATGACTGCTATCCCAAACACCAACCAGCAAAAGGACAGCAAATGAAGCCTTGGTACTGCATGTACTCCCCATCTCCAAATATCCGTAAGGAGCACCAGTGGCTGCAATAATATATCCCAGCTATTCCAGCGAGCAAATCTACCAATATATACGCCTATGCTGGCCAGCCACAACAACACAAAAACTACAGCCCATGCGAGCCCACCTGAACAAATCCTCCTCAGCATATGGTGGATCACCAATACACAAAGGGATGTAAGAAAAAGGCCAAGCCCTGCTGCTGAAAAAGACGTAAATAAGATTAACCAAAATTGTGTGTTCAACCAAAAACGTGTATCAGGATTCACATCGTAAAAACGAAATGCATGAAGTAACTCAGTCACCAAATAAAGAGCATTCGGCAGAAAAAACAACCATACAATTGAGGAGAAAAATAAAAGAATACTTCTCACTTTTGTACTTCGCAGTCGGGATAAAGCCATCATTCCCAGAGTGATAAAGACCGGAACCCAGGCCAGGAATATATCCCAATACAGAAATTGATACATCCTCGTTCCACTTGTGGACTGTAAATACATAATGAGTCCGAAACAGCCCAACGTAGCTACAAGCAGCACTCCCAACAAACTGGGCAGCTTGTAACCCTTCCTTCTTAACAGCAAGTTTCCATCTACCTCCTGCCTGATCATGCGTATATACGTCTTTTTAAACCCTATTTCATAGCGCTTTCATATTTAGAGAGGGCCTTTGTCTATTTACTCCACGTTTCGTATGTCCTCGGATACATGGGTTGTTATCGTCAAGGCATCAAAGGTAACAGCACAGCCCTCCCCCATCGGAGATTGAGCAACAACTCCGACTTTGAGCTGGTTAGGAACATTCATACCAAAATATCTCGCCAACTTCCAATGCTGACCGTCTGATGAATAATGAAATGCAAAGCAATTTCCAGCTCGTGCCACTCGTAAATACGGATTGGACACGTCCATCGCCCCAGAGACACAATCATCGGATGTATCCCGAGTGACCACACTAAGAATAGATGGAGTGCTTTCAAAATATTCAAAACACAGCTTAGCCCAGTGGGTATCATCCGCCATCATCATCAAGCATCCTGAATCATAAGGCTGCTTCATATCAACACGAACCCTCGTCCATATTGTAAAATCACCTTGAAGCGTTGTATGCAAAAAGGGTGCGGACGATTTTACCGCTGCGCCAGACGGATCCCTAAAGAAATCAGCCTGCGAAGGTGCAGAAATTTGCAAAGACTTGGAATCATCGAATCTCCATTCAGCCGGCTCATTGATCCAGCTCCAATCCGCCGGCAATACTTTACCGCTAAAGCGTTCAAATACGTTCATATGGATACCATTCCTCTCTGGCAATATAGTCATATAACACATTGAAATCTGGGGCACAATCCCCTTGATACCACTATATACGTTATTTTCCAGTCGTCAATAATGATGATCTGTCTTTAATGTTTATAAAAAAAAGACTTGCCATCCTGAAATGTTGTGCTTATAATTACACCTAACTTGATACGGTAACAAATTTCAATGACGAGAACGAGTAAGCTATACAGCGGATTTGCAGAGAGTTGGGGCAGGTGAAAGCCAACATTCCGAGGGTAGCCGAACGCCATCTCTGAGAAGCGGGCTGAACCTGAAGTAAGCTCTGCCGCCTTTCCAGCGTTAACCGGAACACGTATTGATGGATACGTGAACAGAGTGTCATTTCGTATGGAATGAAACTAGGGTGGTAACACGGGTATAAACTCGTCCCTTTACAGGGGCGGGTTTTTTTGTTTTTCAAAAAGGAGGAAATCATCATGACAAATGTATCGACAGCAGTATCTATAACCGATTTTTTGACTCCAGCTGTACGGGAAATGCCACCTTCAGGCATCCGTAAGTTTTTTGAATATAGTACAGGCAGAAAAGATATTGTATCGCTTGGTGTCGGTGAACCTGACTTTGTAACCCCTCAACATGTCAGAAAGGCCTGTATCACAGCACTGGAAAATGGTAAAACATCATACACACCGAATGCTGGACTTCCTGAGCTTCGTGAGGAGATTGCCGGGTATCTGGAGAGCAGCTTTAGCACATCCTACAACCCGACAGATGAAATCATGGTTACCATTGGGAGCAGTGAAGCACTGGATTTGGCACTACGCGCTCTGATCACCGCACACGATGAAATACTCATTCCGGCTCCATGTTATATTTCGTATTCGCCCATCACGTTTCTAAACGGAGGGCATACCGTAACCGTTGAAACCTCTGCGGATCAGCAGTTCAAGCTAACAGCTGAGGCACTCCAAGCCAAGCTGACTCCACGATCCAAAGTGCTTATTCTCTGTTATCCGAATAATCCGACGGGTGGGGTGATGACCTATGAGGATTGGTTGCCGATTGCCCGCCTGGTTGAGGAGCATAATCTTGTCGTTATATCAGACGAAATTTATGCTGAACTGACCTATGGACAGAAGCATGTAAGCTTCGCTTCTCTGCCGGGAATGAAAGAGCGTACCCTGCTCATCAGCGGCTTTTCCAAAGCATTTGCGATGACAGGCTGGAGGGTCGGCTATGTGTGTGGCCCAAGAGAGTTGATTTCAGCTATGCTGAAGATTCATCAATATACCGCCATGTGCGCTCCTATTATCGGGCAAATTGCCGCTATTGAATCCCTGCGTAACGGGCTGGAGGAAAAAGATCGTATGATGGAATCTTACAATCTGCGTAGAAAATGGTTCGTTGAAAGCCTATGTCAGACAGGACTGCCATGTCACGAACCAAATGGTGCCTTCTATGCTTTTCCCTCCATTATGCACACAGAGTTAAGCTCAGAGCAGTTTGCCAAGCGGTTGCTGGAAGAAGAAGGAGTCATTACTGTACCCGGTTCCGCATTTGGCCCAGGCGGCGAGGGCTTTATCCGCTGCTCATATGCGTCATCGCGAGAACAGTTGGAAATGGCTTTGGAACGCATTAGCGCATTCTTGAAACGTCTATAAATGCGATTTTTCCTATCATAAAATGAATATGAACACTGGATGAACACTACCGTAGTAGCTTCTGAATAAGCTTTTTCTGGTGTGCTGGCAAGCCTTCTGGCCATTCCCCTACACGGCAATAACAAATGTTGGAGATTTCGGCGCTTGGTCGGAAAGCACCCGGGAGTCCGGACATTCTAATCTTTAGGATGTCCGGTATTCAGAACGTTTTGCACAAAATCAGTCTTGGCCTCCGTGTACGCTTCACGATCATGCTGATTTTCCATCGCCAGCCGCCTTTTTAATACATCATATTGCTGAATCAGCTCAGGCTGTTCACGAAGTCGGTTCCGAAACAATAGCTGCCGATCCCAATGCTCATCAGATTTCAGTATGAGATGCAGATGTCCCTCTCTTTGATCCTGTTCCACTTTAACCAAAAATCTTCTCCATTCCCGACCGTCCAATTCAGGCGGAACATAGTTCCAGCCTGCTGGTTGTAAAGCAGACACGATCTGTTCCAGTTGATCCCAAGATTCTAATTTTGCCATTATGTCAATAATGGGCTTAGCAGAAAGATTGGGGAATTGCCGTGCTTCCTATATGTTCGATTTCCGTCACCTTAAACGGCAGTAATAACTCCCGCAACTGGTAAATGATCTTTAAGCCCTGCTCTGACCAGGCAGGATCAGGATTCACTATTTTTACAGGCTCCGTAGCCCACACCGGCCAATGTTCCTGGTTTTGCTCCTCATGCATTCATGATCCCCCCTAATTTCTACTCATGTATTGCAGCTTACGACTGTATAACTGAGCGTTTTCCGCATCAAAACAAACAAAAATAATCTCATTCAAAGCCGCATGTTCACGTACAAAACGTGTCACTTCCTGTATAGCAATATCCGCCGCCTTTTCTTTCGGGAAACGGTAGATGCCTGTGCTGATATTCGGAAAGGCAATGCTTCGTGCATTCAGTTTTAAAGCTAATTGGAGTGCATTATGGTAGCATTTCGCCAATAGCTCCTCTTCCCGATGGTCGCCACCATTCCACACAGGGCCAACGGTATGAACAACATTCACGTTTATCTAAGTTCAATTTGGGTATTCATTAATCCTCCTCCTCTCGTAAAAAATCATCTTAGATAACACCCATTATTAATATCAAAGGTCGCTCCCGTATAATGCCTGGATCTTTTCGATAGCAGAAACAGGACAGTATAAGCAACATCTTCTGCTTTTAAAGGCTCAGGAATTAGCTGATGATTTGTATATTCCTCCTTTCTCCAATCAGGAATATGATCCATCATTGGAGTACTTACCATCGTTGGTGCCACAGCATTAACTCTTATATAAGGTGAAAAATTCATGGCACAGCTTTTAGTAAAGCCCAATATTGCCGCTTTTGATAATCCATAGATCGCATCTGAGCTTCCTTCCATTCCAGAAACAGAAGACATATTTACGATAATTCCCTGATGCTTCTTCTCAATCATGAACTTTCCAAAAAATTGCGAGAAATATACACATCCCTTAATATTTATGTCCAGCACCTTCTCTATTTCTTCCATACCATAGTCGAGTATATTCTTTCCTCTATAAACACCTGCATTATTGACTAAAGCTGTTATGTCCGGGTGTTCTCCCTTAATGTATGTAAAAAAATCAGTTACTTCCGTATAGTTACTTATATCTATCAGATAGGTGTACAAACTTGGTGAATTCAGTTCAGCCTCAAGTTCGTTTAAAGAACGTTTATTCATATCACACGCAATAACACTTGCGCCTTCCCTTAGACATTGCTGAGTAATTTCCTTTCCAATGCCGGAAGCAGCTCCTGTTATAATAACTTTCATTTTATTAAGCAATGAAGAAACCCCTCTCTCGTTCGGTATATAGTTTTACTCAAAATACCTCTCTCAAGTACTATCAGCTATATGAAAGAAACTTACTTCAGTAACATAAGTGCAGTCGCAACCGAATGATCCACAAAAGAACGCTCTGGGCGCGACTTCATCATCACGGTAATCCCAATTAACAAAGAGACCATCGTATGGGCCAGAGCTCGTGCGTCCATGCTAGCCTCCAGCTCTCCTGATCTTATACCACGCTCGAGGGTTTCCTGAAAGACGGCAGAAAGATACATCTGATGTTCTCTGGTTAAAATCTCAAATTTCTCATCATGAGGGGCTAATTCTACCATCGTATTAATACAAAAGCATCCTCTATTAGGCCCATCCTCGTACTCTTCTGCCACGACTCCTCCAAAAAAATTGTAAAACGCTTCTTTTACAGAAGAATTGCTTTGTAGTCTAGAGCGTACATAAGCAGCGTGGGATTGCGTATATTTGCGCAGCGCGGCTTCGAATAATTGCTTCTTGTCTCCAAAGGCAGCGTAAATGCTAGGGCGCTGAATTCCCATTTTGGAGGTTAAATCACTTAAAGATGTAGCCTCGAATCCCTTTTCCCAAAAAATTCGCATCGCTGCATCCAACGCTTGATCTTCATCAAATTCCCGTGGTCGAACCATAAGCAGCTCCTTCTTTTCATATCGTTCAGTATATTAAGATTGTATGATCACGATAAGAAACTGTCAAATATGTGCATGATGAACTCTTGACATTTCATATGTACACGAGTTATATTGACCTAAATTCATTACATACCAATCAGTATATTATACTCAACGGTATGTAAATACAGAAAGCGACGTGGTATGTGAAAATGAAGACGTCAGAAGAAAAAGCGGTACTCCTCCCTCATCAAACGGTAGCAAATGCTGCCGAAACAGCCCCCATTCCCTCCCTGTCCCGATCTGTGGCACTCTTGTTTGCCATAGCCTGCGGGCTGGCTGTCGCTAACATTTACTATGCACAGCCATTGCTGGATGCGCTGGCAAACGAATTTGGCATTACGCACTCATCGGTAGGCATGGTCATTACTATCACGCAAATTTGTTATGCGTTGGGATTATTGCTGCTCGTCCCGCTTGGCGATCTTTTGAATCGACGGCGACTGATTACAGGGCAAATGCTGCTATCCGTGCTGGCACTAATCGTGGTTAGCTTTGCTCCTACCCGCACAATACTGCTTATAGGTATGGCAATGGTTGGACTGCTGGCTGTAGTCACTCAAACACTCGTGGCTTTCGCCTCTACCTTGGCTAATCCGACTGAACGTGGGCGTATCGTAGGTCTGGTGACCAGTGGAGTCGTTATCGGCATTCTGCTGGCACGAACCGTGGCCGGTGTATTAACTGATCTGGCAGGCTGGCGTTCAGTTTACCTTGTTTCTGCCATACTTACGCTGTTTATGGCTGGAGCTCTGTTGCGGGTGTTGCCAAAGAACGAACCCACAAGTGCGACACTTTCCTATCCGCAACTGCTCCGATCGGTTATCGTACTATTCTTGCAAGAACGAATCCTGCGTATTCGTGCTGTCCTTGCATTGCTCATTTTTACGGCGTTCAGCATATTGTGGACTTCGCTTGTGTTACCTCTCAGTGCACCCCCATTGTCTCTTTCACATACTGCTATCGGGGCCTTTGGACTGGCTGGAGTCGCCGGGGCATTAGCAGCAGCACGAGCAGGGCGTCTTGCCGATCAGGGCTTGGGACAACGGACGACGGGTATCGCACTAGTTGTGTTGCTGCTGTCCTGGTTACCTATCCGCTACACCGAGCATTCTCTGTTCGCTTTAGTTCTTGGCGTCATTCTTTTGGACTTGGCGGTACAGGCTGTACATGTCACCAACCAAAGCTTGATTTTCAATGTGCGCCCTGAGGCACGGAGCCGACTTACTGCAGGCTACATGATATTTTATTCCATTGGTAGCGCCACCGGGGCCATTGCTTCCACTCATATGTACATCTATGCCGGATGGAATGGGGTGTGTCTATTAGGAGCTGGTGTCAGTGCTCTGGCTCTCATCTTTTGGGCTTTAACTCGACGTTCAACTTGAAGGGGAATCTACTATTGATTGAATCAGAAAAACCGCCGGGTCCACGACAATGACCGGCGGTTCTCTTCTGTCACAACAAAATCATCACTTGATTGCAATATAAATCAAAACAGGTTCATCAGGACTGCCATACATTTCAAAATCACCTGTGTATGTCCGCTCCCCTTGTCCCGTGGCAGCCCACTCCCAAATCGTCTGCCATACACGGAAGACAGAAGATGGCTCCTGAGTTGCCTGAAAAATGGCGTAGCGTGCAGCCGGGATGACAAGTTCTTCAAGGTCATCAGGAGTTTGGAAATCTACAGCCGCTTCCTTCCCGATAAAAAACGTATACTCGCCTAAAGCTCCATTTTCATAGTCAGTATAGCAACCATAGACAGAAGCATGTCCTGCTTTTTCCTTTATCCGACCAGTCACGTCCTCACTCCAAAAACGTTCCCACATGTTTGGAATGATCCCGTGAGATGTTTGTTCATTCTGATTACTTGTACGTGCTTTCAACCCAATCAAACGGATCTCACCTCGATATTCTTCCCGAATGGGTCCATCCAGTGTAAGCCCCGTATCCTCTGAGGACCGCCATCGTTTCAAAAATGGCAGGTAATTGCGCAGCATCGAAGTCGCTTCTTCTTCCTGCATCCCCTCCTCTACCAGGAAAGGCACAGACTGCTGAATCATTCCCTCCATAGTCAATTCAGGCTGTACAAATTCGCCTTCCTTGTAACAATACTTGCAATACTCATCCGTTTTATGATGTTGTGCATCCGTTCCATATTGGTCCTCATGCTCTAGCGGCATCCCGCAACTTTGACAAGCTTTATCCATCCTCGTAAATCCCCTTTCGCTAACTGATATCAGGTATGCCACCAGTATAACGAAACAAACCTGACAACTATGGGTCAGGTTTGTTTTACTTTAACTAAGATTTCCTTTATGATTCCCGAACTTCTTCATAATTAGATGCAATACGCAGCGCCATCTTATGAATCTTGTCCCGCAAATGGGCTGGTTCTTTGACAACCACATCCGGTCCCAAGCTTAAAATAAATCCGTACGCCCATGCATCCTCAGGAAACGGGACCGAAACCGTATAGATCCCTTCCTCCTGCTCGGTCAATGCTTCTACGCCAAACCAGTCCTCCGCCAGATGCCTTGAGTCACGGTTAAATTGTAGCGTAAATGGTTGTACGGCTCTGGATACCTCCATCCGCCCCTCATTCCACGGCAACACTTCATAAGAAAGATCCCTGCGAGCAAAAACTGTCTCTGTAACCACAGGGTCACTCATGCGCGAGAGTTTGAATAGACGAAACTGCTCCCTATCGGGACAATATGCATATACAAACCATTGTTGTCCTTTCAGAACGAGCGTATGCGGTTCAACATTCCGTTCCGTTATGGCTCCCCCCGCATTTCGATAGGTAAAGGCGACAGTGCGCGCTTGGCTCATTGCTTCTTTTACCTTTATCAATTTGCCTTCCTGCGCAGCCCGATTTCCCCATCCCGAATGATCGACGATAAACTGTGTGGTATGGACACTAAATTGCTCTTTCCCAGATTCCGGTATAATACTTTCAAATTTATGAAGTAACCGCGACACATTCGGGCCGCCCAACGACGAGGACAAACTCTGCAAACCCATCACGATATCCTTTATATCATGATCCGTCAGCATACTGCGATCCAGGCGGTATCCTTCCATAAGACCGATTCCCCCGTTGGCTCCCTGATAAGTGACCACCGGAATACCTGCCATACTAATCGCTTCAATATCTCTATAGATCGTCCGGATCGAAACCTCATATAAATCAGCCAGTTCCTTCGCTTGTATTCTATTTTTCTTTAGCAGCAAAATGACGATAGAAAGCAATCGGTCAATTTTCATTTTTTCAAAACCTTTCGTCATTAATAAAAATAAGCCATGAACTCCTCATCGTATCCCTGACCGTGATATTCCAAAGCATTCTTTTCTATACCATAGGTTTCAAATCCCAATTTCCTATACAGCTCAACAGCAGCTTGATTGGTAGTCACCACACTCAGGTTGATTTGCTTCAAACCTTCCACTTTTCTACCTTGGCTGATAACTTCCAATAAAAGTTTTTTAGCGATCCCCTGGCCTCGATAGGTCGATGGTACATAAACTCCCCAAATTGCTCCCTTATGCTGCGTCTTTATTTTCTGTTCTCTTCTAAACCCGGTCATGCCAACCAGCTGGTGATCCTTTGTAAATGCACCAAGTATGTAATGATCTCGTTTATTTTGTATCTGCTTCACCACATCAGATAGCGGAACTAGTGCGGCTTCCTCATAGGAGGTTCCAAAAGCTTCGGGGTTCATTTGTAGGGCTTCCAGTCTCAAATTCCAATAAGCCTCAGCGTCTGCTGGTTGTATGTTTCTGATTAAAACCATGGCTTCCCGTCCCTCCAAATGTTTTCCTTCATCTTACTCTATCTCTTATCTAAAATGAATCTGTTATTCTTCGATTAAAATAACCTCAGGTGCTCTATCCAGCCGGATAGAATGCCTGAGGTTTCAATAACTCCTTACAAATTATGACTCGTAGCGCTTCAGCACAATGACCGCATTATGACCACCGAAACCGAAAGAGTTAGATAGCCCAATATTTAGTGGAGCCTTGCGCGCTTCGTGAGGCACATAATCCAAATCGCAAACCGGGTCTGGATTGTCCAGATGCATCGTTGGTGGAATGATGCCTTCCCGTAGGCTTTGCACAAGCGCAATCGCTTCGACCCCGCCCGCAGCTCCCAGCATATGACCCAGCATGGACTTATTCGCAGTAACCGGAATCTGATAGGCATAATCACCAAACAGCTTATGGATTGCAAGGGTCTCAGCGGCATCCCCGACAGACGTACTCGTTGCGTGGGCGCTAATCACGTCCACTTCTTCAGGGGAGATGCGGGCCGAATGAAGGGCTGCTTTCATAGCCAAGTAAGCTCCGGTTCCTTCGGGATGCGGTGCAACCATGTGATAAGCATCCGAACTGGCTCCATAACCGATGACCTCACCATAGATTTCCGCACCACGGCGGATAGCGTGCTCCAGTGACTCCAGTACCAGAATACCTGCACCTTCGCTCATGACAAAGCCGTCTCGATCCTGATCAAAAGGTCGACTTGCTATAGAAGGCTCCTCGTTACGTGTGGACAAGGCAGTCGCATTAGCGAAGCTTGCCAAGGCCAATCTAGTCACCGCCGCTTCAGTTCCACCAGCAAAAATGACATCCGCATCTCCTGTGCGAATCGTCCGAAACGCCTCTCCAATTGCTGTATTTCCAATAGAGCAAGCCGTCACGGGTGAAAGCGTAGGTCCCATCGCTCCAAACGCGATACTAATTTGAGCAGCTGCCATATTCGAGATCATCATGGGTACCAGCGTCGGGCTAACTCTACCCGGTCCACGATGTAGCAGAACATCTACATTGTTCACCAACGTATCCAAACCGCCGACTCCCGATCCCACATAGACACCTACACGCTCCAAATCGGTGTGATCCAGTTCCAGACCGGAATCCTTAAGCGCTTGTTCTGCCGCATATAATGCAAACTGAGTAAACCGATCCATTCGTCTAGCATCTTTACGTCCCCATTGCTTTTCTGCATCAAAATCCTGTACCAGTCCAGCAATTTGTGCTTTCAAATCGGACACATCGAATGTATCAATTTTACGTATACCTGAATTGCCTTCCAGCAAATTCTTCCACAACGTGTCCACTTCATTACCTATTGGGGAAACGACACCCATACCTGTTATCACTACTCTTTGCATAAGCTATTCATTCCTCCTGCTCGGTGACTTACTTATAATCCTCATTTTACCCTTGTCTTATCCTATTACAAGTGTTTGTTTATCCTGGTATAATGAACACTACTATAGTAAACGCCTTATTTGCTCACTTCGGATATACCCATTGAATGGAGAGAAAATACCTATGAAAACGGAAGCACGTCTGGAAGCACTATCTGTTTTTCTAAAAACAAAAAGGGCCCGCCTACACCCACATATGGTCGGTCTCCCCCAAGGATCACGTCGCAGAACACCAGGCTTGCGCAGAGAAGAAGTCGCTCAGCTGGCAGGTGTCAGTACGACCTGGTATACCTGGCTGGAGCAAGGACGAGATATTAAGGTGTCCGCCTCTGTGTTGGATGCTATTGCTGCCGCATTGCAGTTGAACACAGACGAGCGCAAATATTTGTATGATTTGGCGATCGAGGCCGGGTCTCACAGCCTTCCAGCTCCAGCAGAGCAGGCCGTCATTTCCCCCTCTCTGCAAAAGATCGTACAAGAGCTACACTACTGCCCTGCTATTATTTCAGATCGGCGTTGTCATATTGTCGGCTGGAACGCCGCTGCTGCTCATGTTTTTATGGATTTTGCCGAGCTACCACATGAGCAACGCAATATGATTGAACTGCTATTCACCAAAAAGGAGTTTAAAAGTCTAGCCGTGAATTGGGAACACTTTGTAAAGGGGTTCCTTGCAATTTTCCGCGCTTATTACGGACAATACGTAACAGACCCCTGGTATGCACAATTTATACAAAATATGAGTCAGACCTACCCAGAGTTTAACGAGCTTTGGAATCAGAGTGAAGTAAGCTCCGCGCCGGAGGTGCTCATTGAATTTCGTCATGCCAAGGCTGGCAAAATGCTATTTGACCTGACTTCTCTTCAGGTACAGGGCAGTGTTGATCTCCGTTGCAGCATCTACACCCCTAATGCGCAGACCTCTACGGAAAGTAAACTCCAAAAGTTAATGGAAGGCAGCTAAAGGATTTCATCCCTCCTGTTATGAAGATATCTTTTTCCGTCCATACTACATCTACGATCTGTGCTAAATAGATGCCACATATATGTGACAGAACCAAGAGCTTCAACTGTGCTACTACCAGGAGGGAGGGAATCATCATGAAAGCCAAATCGACAAGTTCCCCGCACATACCTAATCAAGCGCCACTGCCTGTTCCGGTGCAATTTGATCGAAGCTGGCAGGATGAGCTGGACCAGCGGCTGCGCAAAGGTGGCCCTTGGGGAGATTGGAATCTGTATCAGCTGGCCATTGAGGCTGAAAAAGTCAAACTGGTGCCGAGCTTTGATGAGCTTCAATGTCTACAGCATTTGCAAGACCTCACTCCACTACCCCATCAGCTGGATACCGCTCGAAAGGTACTGTTTCAAATGTCCGGACGTGCCATTCTTGCCGATGAAGTCGGCCTAGGCAAAACAATCGAAGCTGGAATGATCCTAAAGGAATATCTGGTTCGCGGGCTGGCTTCCAAAGTGCTTATTCTTGTACCCGCATCTCTGGTCCTACAATGGGTGCGTGAGCTGAACAGCAAATTCGGTATTCCCGCTGTCGCGCAGAAAAAAGCGTATTCTTGGTCTTCCGAGGTCGTCGTGGCCTCTATGGATACCGCCAAGCGGGAGCCCCATAGTAACATCCTACTAGATACCGATTATGACCTGCTCATTATAGACGAGGCTCATAAGCTGAAAAATAAAAAGACATCCAACTACCAGTTCATTATGAAGCTGCGCAAAAAATATTGTTTGCTCCTGACAGCAACACCTGTACAAAACGATCTGTCTGAGCTGTTTAACCTGATTACACTGCTCAAGCCTGGTCAATTGGGAAGACATGGCGATTTTTCAGCCAACTTTGTTGTAGATAAACGTCTGCCCAAAAATGAAGATCAGCTCAAGGATGAGCTATCTAAAGTCATGATCCGCAATCGTCGCGGAGAAGGCCCGGTTCAATTCACCAAACGAAATGTTTCCAACATTCACTTGGAACTTTCGCCGGAAGAGCAAGCGCTGTACGATGGGGTGACCTCTTTTGTCAAAGAGCAATACCAGGCGAATGGCGGAAATTTAAGTAGCATGCTGTCTCTCGTCACCCTTCAACGGGAAGTGTGCAGCAGCCGGGACGCTGTGTTCGTGACGCTGGTCAATTTGTCTAAAAAAATGGCCCCAGACTCTCCCCTACGCGATCGTGTCTGGGATTTGGTTGCACATATTAAAGCGATCAAGGCTAATTCCAAAGCAGAAAAAGCGCTCGAGCTTATCCGTCAGATGAACGAAAAAGTGATCATTTTTACAGAATACCGAGCCACACAGGAGTATTTGCTGAACTATTTCCGTGACCGTGGCCTATCTGCTGTTCCTTACCGAGGCGGTATGAACCGTGGACGCAAGGATTGGATGATGGATCTGTTCCGTGGGCGCATTCAGGTCATGATTGCCACCGAAGCGGGTGGTGAAGGCATTAACCTGCAATTTTGTCACCATATGATTAACTTCGATTTACCGTGGAATCCCATGCGTGTGGAGCAGCGGATCGGACGGGTACATCGGCTTGGACAGACGCATGATGTTAATATTTTCAACTTGTCCACAACCGGAACGATTGAGGAGCATATCCTGCATCTGCTGCATGAAAAGATAAATATGTTTGAGATGGTCATTGGCGGATTGGACGTTATTCTTGAGAAATTTGAGAAAAAAGAATCCATTGAAAAAAGTCTGTATAAAATCATGCTTGAATCCAGTAGCGATGATGAAATTCGCAAAAAAATGCAAAAGCTGGGCCACTCGCTGGATTCCATCAAGCAGGAAATGGAACAACTGCGCACAGACCAGCCAAACACAGAGGATTTATTAGGCCTAGCAGGCAATACGGTTCCTCCGGGCAAAGCTCGACGCAGTGTGAAGGGAGGTCGCTAGTTTGACCATGAATGCACAGCAAGTCCAGCGTTTTGTACACACCTATCTGGAAGCTACCGGATGCAGTGTCATTGAGAGGTCGCCTCATCATGTAACCGTCAAGCTTTCTCCAGAAGCGGATAAAGCCTTAACAAACCGCCCCTACTATTGGGGATACGTAGAGCGTACTGGCGTTCCAGCGCAGACGATGTCCTTCACTTTCATCTTTGATGGGGAAGCCTATCGTACAGAACAGGAACGTTTAGCGGATCATACGCCACCAACTCCAGCATCAGGCAACGCAGCACAAGATCAGGTCATGGGGCGTTATTTCGGTCATGTACCGACATTACCACAATTGGGACCTGGACGTATTTTGCAGGAGGAGCTTCGATATGGAAGCCGTCGGCTACATCAAATTTTTGAAGCCGCACGAGATGGAGGGAAATATGTTTATTTGTTTGAGCAACCTGATGCCCGTCAGCTGTCTGCCCGCTCTCCCGTAGTCTATGAAGCTTGGCTCAGCATCTGCTATAAGATTGAATTCGCCTGCGATTTGAAGCGTGAGGAACTTCAGTGGCTAGGTATTTCGCTTAAAAGCGGCACCATTGTAACCGATTTTGGCGCCATGCTCGAAACTCGGCAGCTCAGCCCGCTGCTGGCGGGTAATATGCATGTGCAGCCTGCCGAGCTATCTGTCCCTGAAGCTTCTAGCTCGCTTGAAAGCTACCTCACCGAACAGCTCCGTCAGCAAGATTATGATTGGGCTGAGCAGGCGAAGGAACGATTGCGCGAGGAATTGGAGGTTATTGACCACTACTACGATGATCTAATCAAGGAACAGAAAGAGGAAGAGGATAAAAAAGAAGCCATATCAGAGCAGCATCAAGCCCGCCGTAAAGAAATGGTATGGCAGTATGAGCCCAAGGTACTCGTATCCGCCATTAACTGCGGGATATTTCATCTGCGGTAACCGATATCTCTTGCTCCTTCGCAGGAGAGTTGCAGAGGTATCGTCAGCTTGTAACATCTTGCTTCAGCCTACACCAGTTTCCGCTGCTGTAACCACAAGTTTGGTTAAACATGTCTCCTATGTATCGACAGCAAAAAGCGAACCTGGATACGACATTTGCGCCGACAAGGTGCAGCAGTCTTTTTATCGGACAGGCTGTATGCTGTATAAAAAGAATGCCTCCGTCGGGCAATCAAGCCGACAGAAAGGTGGATTTCATTGAAGAAGAATCATTCCGGGCACTATACCATAGGTATGATCGCAGCTGTTCTGATCGGCCTGTCCGCAGTCTGTCCGTTCGCTTCCATTCATGCGGCTCCCTCAGTCGCACAAGGCAACAATTTAAACTTGGTGTCTCTCTACAATGAAAGCTCGCGGGTTGCTCCATTGAACTCCACGAGTCCTGCTACTCCTTCCCCGGGTGACGTTTCAGCAAGTTTTCCTACTGAGGAGCAAGGCGTGCCCGCAGACGTAAAACAGACTGCAGACAACATGGTACAATCCCTATCGTCGCAGCCCCCTTTTGTCTCGTGGAAAGATGCTGAGCTTAGCTATCATCCGCTCGGACCTGGAACCCATAGTTGGCTTGTTCAAGTAAACCGTGCGGGAGAATACATCGGCTACCTGATTATCGGATCAGACTCAAACGGCGTATATCAACTCAACGAATATGGGAATGGTCCAGGCGGGCCTTATAGTATGGATGTACTTCATCAATCCTTAGTGTCGCTCACAGATACTGATCTTTCATCTATCGACAAGCTGCAAATCACACCCATGTATGAGGAACCGCTACTAGCCTACTGGCTGGTGCGTTCCTCTACAGGCAGCGAAATATGTATTGATGCTGTAACTGGCGATCCGTTACCTGTAGAAGTGGTAGATGGGAGTTGGAAACATAAGCTCCAAAACAACGTATTCTCTTCATCTGTACCCTTTTTGAAAACACAGGCGCAAGCAGTTACGGTCTCGTCTGCTCCTTTCGATCCCTATGACGATCTGGGTTGGCTTCAACCCAAGCAAAAACTTTTTGTCCGTAACACAGCACAATTTATGGATACACTGAGTATTTCACCGCGTATTATATTTTCTGCCACAGGTATCAATTTTGCCTTTGGAGGTCCCTTATCCATTAGTGGGTATCAGTCTTGGATATCCCCAGATCATCCGTCCCAACCCAATTTATATGCGTTAACCTACCATCATGGACTTTCCCGATTTGTACCGCTAAAACAGTTATTGTCAGCTGGCGAATTTTATCGTTTGGACTCCTAGTTATTAAGAAACACGAAAAAGATCGGAATGATCTCTACAACATAAAAAGAGACCTCAAATGGCATAACCTATGCCTCTTGTGGTCTCTTTGGCGAGTTTAATTTCGCTCCCTTCGCCCTCTGCGTGTGGATTTCATCCACATTTTCAGAGCGAGAGGCAACATGCCAAACCATTTGCTCCCCCACGGCTCTCTGGCTTGTTTTTGACTGCGCCGAACATCACGCGGCGTTTCCATATAGCGAACAATCCGCTGCGTAATATACGTCACCAGTTCGTCACTCTTCGCCATCCTCCATGACCTCCTCCAATCTGCACCTATTGTTTCCAATTACGTTGCTTGGAAATATCGGATTCACACGTTAGGTGCAGATAAAACTAGCTTGCTCATTTTCCAAAAGGTCTAACCCCTGTGGGAATAACTATGCATGGTTTCCCTTAAATGGAACATACTATCTTCAACATAACAGTTACCCCAAGGCTAATTGCCATATTTGAAGGCAGCTACGCTGCTTTAGGTTTGATGCCTGTTATGCATGGTTTTTCAGTAAATAATCAATTCGTCCACTGGGGGAATAGAATGTGAGGAAAAAAAGGTTAAACAAAATATGGCTGACATGCTTGGGGTTCAGTCTATGCATCCTTTGCAGTGCTGTATTCGCCCCATTTACCTATATAGCTGCTCAGCCCGACGAGAAAAGTAACGAACCAAACAAGTATATAGATAGTCCATCCAACGTACATTCGTCCTATCACGCTTTTGCTAAGCCCGTTGTCCTGATTGATGTAGGCCATGGCGGTGTGGATGGTGGAACAAGTCACAAAGGAATTTTGGAAAAAGATATCAATCTCGCCATTGCTCAAAAGCTGTACTTGATTTTACGCTCCCAGGGATATCCTGCTGTCCTGAATCGGGACAAGGACTACGCACTGAGTGACGACAACCGTTGGCTGCAGTCCAAATCCCGGCACCTTAAAGACCTCGCCCAACGTAAAAGCCTAACAGAACAACTGCCCACCGCTTTGGTTGTAAGCCTGCATGTCAATTGGAGCAAAAGTGCCGAAAAACGAGGACCCATTGTACTGTATCAGGATGAAGGCAGCAGCTATCTGTTAGCTGAACGGATTCAGCATTCATTAAACCGCTTATTTTGCATGAATAGAAAAACAGTGTACGGAAAACCCTTTTATCTTTTGAATAAAATCCAGCATCCTGCTGTAATTGTTGAAACCGGATTTATCAGTAACGAACAGGACAGAGCTATGCTTTCCGAGGATCGTGGTCAAAAAAGCATTGCCGAAGCTATTGCCGCAGGCATTATTGCGCATTTGACGGCATGGTAGTGTTGATGGCTGGGTCTCCCGTCCATCCCCATACAGCTCGTACCAAATCGCTAATACCCACAAATTTGGCGTGCTCCTTTAGCTTGGGAACCGACGAATGAAGAGCGGAGGATGTGTACATACCAGACACGCCGACGTGCCCAATCGTTACGCAGGTGTTGTGCTCATCCAGCCATTCAACCACTTTTGTAAGTTGCCGATTCACATGGGCGAGGTTATGGACATCATCCAGAAAAACATCATTTCGTACTGGTGGCATTCCCTTTTTAGCGGCAAGCTCAGGGACCACTGACCGATAATTAGTACGGCTATCGACAAAAAATAGTCCATGCTCCTTACAAACATCAAGAACAATGGACATAATGCGCTTATTAGAAGTGATCTTGGAACCCATGTGGTTGTTCATCCCTATCGCATAAGGAACATCCTTAATGGCTGCTGTCACCTTCGCACGTACTTCTTCATCCGTCATATTAGCCTTAATTGCTCCAGGCCCAAGCCATTCGGGCTTCCCCTGCTTTGGCTCCATTGGAAGATGGACGATGACATCATGACCGCGCTTATGCGCTTCCATAGCGTCCTGCTTGGTTGTAGGCAGGAAGGGCATCACAGCAACGGTAATCTTAACGGGTAAATTTAAAATTTGCTCAGTTCCTTTCATATGGTTTCCCAGATCGTCAATAATGACAGCAACCATCTTTTGCGGATCGTCCTGTTTGTCTATTGCTTCTGCAACACCAGTACTACAGACCATGAATAACATGCATACCGAAATACAGAGTACTACGGTTCTTCGCATTTTGGAGCTTGAATGGAATACAGGTACATAAGCTGGCTCTTTCCGAGCGCGAGATTCCTTTAAAGCCTTTTTTATTATATTTCTCATGTGCAGCTTCCGTCGTGTACTCATTGCAGGTCAGCCTCCTTCTCTGTCCCTTCATTGTGTGAGTAACGTCGTCTAAATATGTATAAGGCAGATCCATGGAATAATCCCTGATCTGCCTTATCGTGCGTAGAAACGTATGTTAAAGCCGCTTACCAGTTCTTATCAATAAATTCATCACGACCAGATTGGGCCCGATCTTCCTTATAGTGCTTCACGTTTTTCTTGTGGTAATCCTGATGATAATCCTCTGCAGGATAAAAAATCGAAGCAGGAAGAATCTCCGTTACAATTGGCTTATCAAAGCGTCCACTTTGTGCCAACTGCTCCTTGGACAGTTGTGCAAGCTCACGTTGCTGCTCTGTATGATAAAAAATTGCGGGTTTATACTGTGTACCCCGGTCCTGAAATTGACCTTCCCCGTCGGTAGGATCTGTTTGCGGCCAATATAATTCGAGCAGCTTTTCATAAGGAAACAGCTCAGGTTCAAAAGTAATCTGCACCACCTCGTAGTGACCTGTAGTTCCTGTTTTAACCTGCTCGTAGGTCGGATCGGCAATCGTTCCTCCAGTGTATCCTGACATAATGCCATGAATGCCCGGCTGTTCTTCAAACGGAGTCACCATACACCAGAAGCATCCACCTGCAAAAGTCGCTTTCTCCATCTTACATCCAACCTTTCAATAACTTCATCATAAAGTGCGTTATTTTCTATCATATCTTAAAAGATAACCTTATAAAAGAATTGTTTATGAACTTGAGGAATTCGCAAAAATTCCACCTAAAAGAAATCAAGTAATTTGTCAGAATCCTTTATGGAAATCCATAGTTTGCGGGAAGACAAGAAACGTGTTCAGCTTAAACTATGAGCAAATCCCCGGAAATATAAGAAAAAGGCCTCTAAAACTGCTACGAGAGCAATTTTATAGACCTTTTCTAATAGATGCGGTCGAGAGGACTCGAACCTCCACGGGGGGTTAGCCCACACGGACCTGAACCGTGCGCGTCTGCCAATTCCGCCACGACCGCATATAAGTTGTCGTTTATCCTCGAAAGATCAATCTTTCTTAGCGACAAGATAGATCATACCATGCTCATATCAAGATGTCAAACCTTTTATATTTGTTAATTTCCTCTTGATAAAAAAGGAATAATAAACTAAAATAAGAACATAAGTTCTCGGGAACGAAGGTTCCTTTTCTTCATTCGGTTATGAATTATCATCACATTTTCCTAAGGCGGTGAATGGTAATGATCTCTTTAGATACTACTCAGCATGAATGGTCTCTTGTGAAAAGTTATCTACTCCTTACCTTTATTCAAAAAGTATTTGAGCGGGACAGCCTAATTCTTGAAGAAAGCGGTATGCTGAAAACCCCTGGTCTTTATGTCGAAATGGTTAATGCAGGTGTAGATCGTACCGGGATCCTGCTGTCTGAAATAAAACATGAATTTAATAAATATCACATTCATGTTCTGGACATACAACAAAACCACTCCGGCGTTCACGCCACCTATATAAGTAAAGGCAATAAAGAGCAGTTCAGTATGGCAATGCCAGCGTTCCGCAAAGAAATGTATGAGCGGATGCGAGCATATCTCGGGCTCTCAACCTCTATGCCCCATACAGCTGCCCTTCCTTTACTAGAGAAACATCGCTCCGAATTACCAAACAATTCAACATCCAAACCTCTACGCATCGTTGAACGAAGTTTGGTTACATCCTCTTTGGCTTATAAGCGTAAAACGTCTCGCCCTGCTGCTTTTGCATAATCCCCGCACAACCAACACGCAAAAGAAAAAAGCTTCCGCAGACACCAACTGTGCGCGGAAGCTCCTTTCCATATTCATCATATATCCAAATCGATCTATAACCGCTATGACGAAGTATAAGCTCATCAATTAATGATTCGCCTTATTGCAACGCCTTCTGTACACGCGTTACCCCTTGGCTTAGAGCATGTCCTCCACCTACTGCTGCGGCTACAGCAATGGTCTCCATAATTTCCTGATCACTGGCTCCTTTGGACCGCGCCTCGTCCACGTGATAAAACGTGCATACTTCATTGTTGGCAAATAAGCCAATGCCTAGCGCAATCAGTTGCTTGGTTTTCTCATCTAGACTGCCGGCTTGAAAGCACTCTCCGGTAAAGCGATGATATGCATGAACTACCTCGGGCAACTGATCTTCCAAATGGCTGATTTGATCCTTGTATGCATGTACTTTTTCGTCCATAACCGTCATTGACACAGCACGTCCTCTCTGTTGGATTTTCCTTCATTACTGTGTCCGATTTAGAGTTTCTGTATGCCTAATGAATCACCCAGTTATTTTTATCCAACACCCATTTGAGAACCCATTCCTAATCCAGATCTATCGGATTGTGACGCGGCTCGCTGAACGACTGGTATGTATAGCTGCGATCCAATTTGACCACACGTCGATTCTGGCGACGAATAAGCACCTGTTCCTCATCCCATGCCAGTACAATGCCCACAACATCGTTGGACTCCAATCCATCGCGTACGACACGCACCTTTTCACCGGAGAGTCGATAAGCATCCAATTCTTCGTCCATAATCATCCTTGTCCCCTCCTTATTCACTTTTTTAACATAACGATCATGGTTCTATATACATGAAAAAAGTTTAAAAAGAGACCTAAACGAATCATTTAGGTCTCTTCTCTCTTACTACTTATATGGATTGCCAACAGAGCGACAAATTATCCCGACTGATTCACACTGTGATCATGTTCTTTTGTATCGTTCTTCTCATACCAGAAGTCCAGCACTTGTGCAGACAACACTCGCTGATCTACATACTCCACTTGGTGAGCAGTAAATTCTTCTTTCCAAGAGAAGGACAATTCTTCGCATAGGTTAACCAACGTCAACAACTCAGACCAGGCCACATAGCGTTTATACCAAAAAAACTGAGGATGTTCAATCATATAGGGATACAAATCGTCGAATTCCGTATGCTTACAATCCAAGGCACGCTCAAAGTGTACTTTAGCCGCTGCCAGTTTTTCCAGAAAAAACTGTTCGGTCAATTGTTCTTTCCCCATGTTGCTGCCTCCTCTCCAAAACCTTATCTATATTATAAGCGAAATTGAAGCTCATGCAAAGGTTATTATTAGAAATAAGGATCAGGAGTTTTGAATTGTTACTATTCAGCAAACTCAATCTTGCCGTCAGCTAACGACGAAATTTTGACCAATGACTCTACACGAATACCCTGCTCACGGATGGTTCTCGCTCCGGCCTGAAAGCTTTTTTCCACCGCGACACCAAATCCAACCAACTCCGCTCCAGAGCGTTGAATGATTTTAACCATACCTCGCGCCGCATCACCATTAGCAATAATATCATCAATGAACAGAACACGGTCATCTTCGTGAATAAATTGACGAGACAGCATAATATCCGTAACAATACCTTTTGTAAACGAAGGTACGCGTTCACACAGCGCGTCTGGATCAGCTAATAGGGTCTTTTTACGACGAGCAAATACCAACGGTACACCCAATTCCAATGCTGTCGCAAACCCGATGGCAATGCCTGAGGACTCCACGGTCACTACTCTGGTAATCTTCTCTTCTCGGAAACGTGCTGCGAACTCTCGTCCCATTGCCATTGTCAGTTCTGGATCAACCTGGTGATTAAGCAAACCATCCAGCTTCAGCACCTGATCTGATGCAATCACGCCTTCATTTAAAATTCGTTTCTTTAATACTTCCATTACATGACCTCCCACGGCAATCCTATGCGGTAAAAGTACCATACTTCACCCGCCGCTTTCAAGCTATAGCTGCTTTCCATGCGGTCATGTGACATTTTTTTTACGCTTGTTCCAGAACCATGCGGTGATTCCTCCCACAACGATTAAAAGAATAACAACCAGCCCTACCCGATGCGTTACCTTCTCCATTAGCTTCGCCACCTGCTCCCAATGCATGCCCACCGCATGTCCAATCCCCAAAAATGTACCGCACCACAGCAAAGCTCCTGCTGATGCATAACTGATATAGCGAAAAACGCCTAGACGGGTTGTACCTGCTAGATATGAGGATACATGTCTCAAGCCGGGGACAAAATATCCGAACAGGATTCCCCAGGTACCATAGCGCCCAAACCAATTTTCAGAAGAGGCAATCCTAGAAGGCGTAAGCCTCACCCATTTTCCGTATCGATGCAAAAGTGGTTTGCCCAGCAGACGCCCCAGTGTGTAGCTAAGCATCATACCCGTCATACTACCGAAAAATGTGACTGCCAGTGCAGCAATGAAGTTGTAGTGCCCTTGAGACACGAGCCCGCCGAAGGCGATCATTAGCACTTCGTCGGGTATCGGCATACCCGCTACTCCAAGTGCAAGCAAGCCGAACATTGCCAAATATCCGTATTCCAGTATCCATGCAAGGATTTGACCCATAAATTACGCTCCCGTCAAGCTATTCATTAATTCACTTTAATTATTTTCAGTCTCATCCAGTCATGTCCTATTTCAGTTGAACATAGTTTGTATTATATGCTCTCTGCAGCGTTATTCAAGCAGGCAAGGAGGGACTGGGGATGAAACGTAATATTCATGTTTTTCAAATTGCTTTTACATACATCGGTACAATCGTCGGTGCCGGATTTGCTACCGGACAAGAAATTCTGCAATTTTTTACGCAGTATGGTCGTTGGGCTACACTCACTATTATGCTATCCACAATCATATTTGTATGGTTGGGTACGAAAATGATGCTGATCGCTCATGATATTTCAGCCAAATCCTACGAGGACCTGAACAAACATCTTTTTGGTGCCAATGCCGGGAAATGGATTAGCTGGTTCACACTCATCGTGTTGATTGGCGTAAACAGCGTCATGCTGGCAGGAGCCGGCTCTGTTTTTGTAGAGCACCTTCACTTGCATTACCAAACCGGACTGCTTATTACACTGATTGGTACTTATTTGCTGCTAAGTAAAGGCATTAAGGCCATCTTGCACATGAACACCGTGGTTGTCCCTCTGATGATCATCATGTCTCTTCTGCTCGTTCACAGCACGCTCTCCATGCCCAATCCTCAGAGTTTTATTACGAATACGACAGATCACAGTACATTTCGAACCTTGCTCTCTCCACTGCTGTACACGTCCTTTAACCTAACTATGGCCCAAGCCGTGCTTGTACCACTTGGCAGCCAAACCTTTTCCCGAAGAACCATCCGCTGGGGCGGAGTTTTGGGCGGAGTTGGTGTCGGGTTTATGCTAATGGCTGCACACTTTGCCATGTCAGCACATATGCCGGGTATTCAGCAATTTGAAATCCCTATGGGAAGCATTGCTTACCGTCTGGGTGCCTTTGTCGAAATCATATACATTCTACTCATTTTCATGGAAATCTTCAGTACCTTTGTAGCCGACATTTATGGAGTCAGTCTGCAAATTCGTCAGCATGTCCAAATTTCGCCCAAGCTCATCACACTATTCATTATGCTCACCTGTTTTTTAATCAGTCAGTTCGGCTTTAGTTCACTGTTATCTGTCCTTTATCCTATTTTCGGAATGCTCAGTCTGATGTGGGTTAGTAAACTGATCATAGCAGGACGCAGGAGACCTTTCCGTTCCTCACGTCCTCGCTCCAGCTTTCGGCATTCCGATTCCAAACCAGGTGGTACTCGTCATGGTTAATGTGGAAATTTCAAATACATTTTCTTCAACTCGTTAACCGCCCGACTTAAAGAATAGCTTGATTTAGCTTTATCGCAGGCAGATCTAGCCAGCTCATAACGATAGGCAGGGTCAGCAATGACCTTTTCTAATGCGTCTGCCAGTGCCCTCGGATTGTCGGGTGGCACGAGCAGACCATTTACCCCATCTTCAATCTGCTCCGGTATTCCTCCCACTTCTGTACCTACCAATGCCAGACAACTCAACGCTGCTTCCGCAAATACCGAACCAAAGGCCTCCGCCCGAGAAGGCAAGACAAATACATCAAAGAAAGGCATAAACTCTTCTGGATGAAGGGTATATCCATAAAAAATCGTCTCATGGTATATATCGAGCTGTCGCGCCATCTCTTCCAGCTCAGGGCGAACCGGGCCGTCTCCAATAATATGAAGCACAAAATCCAGATTTCTTTTTTTAAGTTCAGCACAGGCCCGCAATAAAATATCCAGTCCTTTCGCCGGAACAAGGCGACAAACGGTTATGAGCTGTGTCACTTCATTTTCGTGTGGAATGGGTTTGAAGCGCTTCTCATCATATCCATTCGGAATGACTGCAATGTCTTGCGGATTCTGAACGTAAGGAGTTAAGTAATGCTGAAAAGAATGAGATACCGCTATCAGGCGATCCGCCTTCTGCTCCATTTCCCCATACAGTGACACCAAGAATTGGTGTTCAGGCCCGTTCTCCTCTATTTTCCCGTTTAGAATTAACTCCTTCTCATAGGAAGAGTGAATCGTCTGTACGAGCGGAATGTCAGGAAAAACAGTTTTCATGGCGATTCCCGCAATCGGATGATGAGCATGAATGAGGTCATAGGGCTTCTGAATACGAAGCCGGGTCCACCACAAATAGTCACGGTACGTCTGAATATATTTTTGAACGATTGAGTATTGTTCATATTTCGTCCAGTCAAAGGTGTCAAAAGTTACTTCGTCCCTACCCTTGTTACGAATCCGTTTAGGGATTGAAAATAGCTCCATTTCCCAACGGGGGGATGTAAATCGCTCTTGCAGATATGGAATCATGGATGAAACGCCTCCCGGTTGCTCGGGTGGGAAAAAGAGAGCCTGTAGCAATTTCATGACGTGCTTCCCCTTTCAAGCATTAAACTGCCCGGATCACAGATTGTATGTATAGGTTTCCGGATTTTCTGAAAGATGATATATTGAGAATAAATGTTAGTCACAAAAGAAAATTATAACATTTTAAATAGGATAAATCCTGTCTATTGTATCGGAACGATATCAACCGTTCAATAGATTGACTATTTTTGCAAATGGAGTCGGTGATGTTGACGTTGTTGTCCTTATCGGGAACCTTGGGTTTCCCATCTCTGGCCGGGGCCGTAAGTGCAGCCTGCGGTTTGTATATTATACTCATGATGGCACTGATGTGCGTGATCATATATAGCAGACAACGAAAAAAAGCCTATATCCTTTTTTCGGTTGCCGCTATTATTATTATGACATATGAAGCCATGAATCTCTATTCAGCAGGTGGAGGCAAGATGCAACTCCAAGGAATCGTGTGGAAAAATGTGCTGGAGGCGTCTGCCTTCGTGCTCATCAATGCCGCCGTATTTCAACTCTACCGGAAGTTGAAACGCATGCAGACATGGACCTTGCTGCTGCTGGGTGCGTTATTGATATTGCCGGTTATTGCCTGGACTGCAGGTTTGTTGCCCGCTTGGATTAGCGCAGCGAAACTGGTTGGGTTCACTCTGTTTTATCGAGTACTGGTACTTATACTGAGCCTTGTGTTCATCACCCCACGAATCGGACAGCCAAAGAAGTATGTAGCGGGCTTATTCATGTATTTGCTCTGGCTTGGCTATTTGTGGCTGCGAAATGAGATCCCTGAAGAAGCTGGAAGATCAAACACAGTCCTATATATGTCATTTTTACCATTGCTGTACTACACTACGTTATTCCTCATCCTGTTTGAACGGATTGTGGAGCTGCTCCAAAGGATTTACCGTTCTTCCATCACCGATGGCCTGACAGGGCTATATAACCGTAAATATTTTTCGGGACGACTACGGCGATATATGGATCAAGGAATCCGCGTGTCGGTCATTTTTTGCGATATTGACAATTTCAAAAAGCTGAATGATACGCAGGGCCATGCTCGTGCGGATGAAGTACTCAAACAGGTGGCACAGATTATGGAGGATGAACTGGATGAAATCGGACTGACCGGACGATACGGTGGCGAGGAACTGGTCGCAATGGTTGTGGATCGACGTGCCAAGGTTGGACATGTCGCAGAACGTATCCGCGAGCGGGTCGCGGAAGAAAGCATTGTCACCATCAGTGTCGGACACAGTACAGTGAAGAAGGAAATGAACCCGGATGAACTGGTCAAGCAGGCCGATCAAGCGATGTACATATCCAAAACGACAGGTAAAAACAAGGTTACAGCTTATACAGCAGCCGAAGTGAAAAAGAGTCGGGCAGCACGCGCACAATAATTCGTAAACTGCGATCCAGTGTTGAATAATTCTCTGTCTGGTTGTCTGTATCATAAAATGACGCACAGGAATTTCATAAGAGCCTGTGCGTCATTTATATTTAATCTGCCCATCAAACTTCTGACGTTGCAGATGCTATATCCCGGCCGATCCATGCCAGTTCTTCACTAGTCAGCTCTCGATAGCTGCCCAGTGGAAGCTGTTCATCCAGCTTCAATGGGCCCATAGCTATTCTTTTTAAATAGGTCACCTTTTTACCAACCGCTTCGAACATACGCTTCACTTGATGAAACTTCCCCTCATGGATTACAAGCGAAATATAGGAAATGACTTCTCCATCTGCCTGGTGCGGATGTTCGTGGCGAAGAATGGTCAACTGTGCAGGAAGGGTAACATACCCATCATCCAGTTCCACTCCTGCTGTAAATTGATGAATGTCCTGCTCCGTGACATGACCCGATACGGTAGCCTCATATGTTTTAGGGACATGCCGCCGTGGAGAAAGTAGTTCGTGCGCTAGCTTACCATCGTTGGTCAACAACAATAGCCCTTCTGTATCTTTGTCTAAGCGTCCTACTGGAAAAGGCTCAAAGTGTCGTTCCTCCGCGCTCAGCAAATCCAGCACCGTCCGCTCCCTCGTATCTTCAGTTGCAGATATAACGCCCGGTGGCTTGTGCAGCATGATGTAAATATACTCCCGAAAAACAACACGTTCCCCGTTCACTTCAATCTGATCCTGGTATGGATGAACCTGTAAACCGCTATCCTTGGTGATCCTCCCGTTTACTGTGATCATCCCTTGCTTCACCTGTCGCTTGATATCACTACGGGAGCCATATCCCATATGGGTTAAAACTTTATCCAAACGTTGCGTTTGTCTCCCTTTTCCACTCATACCGATGTCCACCTCCAACCTGTAGGGTATTCATTTTTGAGCATGCCGTCCTGCCATTTGCCCCACCCAGCCGAATAACCATCAATGCACACGAGAGTATAGCCTTTGGACTGGACTTCGTTCCGCAGTGCCATTCTCTCAACGGGGATGGACAAGGTCTCCCCTTTTAAATACCGGATGGCCTCAGCATCTGAACTGGAGAGATTGATGCTTCTAGCCGCCTCTGAAGGGCGTAATGCCACCGCCAGCGGGTGTGAAGGCACAAAGCGACCATTCTTGTCGGTACCCATAAACCAGCCTGGTCGCACCACCTTAAGGCCGTCCAAACGATGGGATGCCAATGGCGACTGATAAATACGATCTCCATAGACCACCGTATAGCCTGTAAAGGACACCTCCAGCTGATCCTTCACAAATTGGTGATAGGACTCCAGCACATCTTGTGGGGAGCGTGCAGCGGATTTTACATTCTCTTTGCCAGAACGAGACTTATTGCCACCCAAGCCGCGCGCGGACTTTCCTTTACCGGACTTCACATCCATTCCTTTTCCACTTCGTTTAGGCTCACCAGTCGCATGTCTTCCTTGACCGCTTGGCATCAGTGCTTCCTTGACGGACAAAAACTGCTTCTTCCGTGGATACGCTGCATCTATGTTCAATGCCCTGTCATTCTTGCCCTCAAATGGAGTCAAATCCCCGGATTCAGTGTGATCTTCAGTCCCAGTGACACGACCACCCTGGTGTTGCAACACAGCGATAAAATGGCCTTCTCCCTCTACGAGATGCGGCCAAAGGCGTGCTGTTCCCCGCAGTTCGGGGTGTGATGCCGCGACCTCTTCACTCATCCATTCCGGGTGGCCTGGTGCAAAACCTGCTTCCGATGGAACAGGGACTACGTCAAAATCGGGATGAGCCTCCAGAAATTCTGCGATCATTCCTTCATTTTCTTCTGGCGCAAAGGTGCAGGTCGAATAGACAATTCTCCCTCCTGTGCTCAGCATCGAGGCCGCTACACGCAAAATGTCCCGTTGCATGACTACACATTTATCCACCGAATGCGTTTCCCATTGTTTTGCCATATCCTCATCTTTGCGGAACATACCTTCTCCCGAGCAAGGTGCGTCAATTAGTATCTTGTCAAAAAAATGAGGAAAGGCATCGGCGATTCGATCCGGGCTTTCATTCAGTACCACGGCATTACGCACACCGTACAATTCCACATTTTTAGCCAACGCTTTGGTTCGGTCCGCGCTAATATCATTGGTCACCAATACGCCGCTTCCTTGTAGTTTGGCAGCTATTTGGGTCGATTTCCCGCCCGGTGCAGCGCACAAGTCCAATACAGCTTCATCTTGAGCTACATTGAGCAGTTCAACCGGAGACATTGCACTCGGTTCCTGTATATAGTACAGTCCCGCATGGTAGTAAGGATGTAACCCCGGCTTCGTACCGTGCGGAATGTAAAAACCCGTGGCACACCATGGAATTGGCCGCAGTTCGAACGGAGAACGTTCCTTAAAGTCCTCCACCGGAATTTTTAACGTATTGACGCGAATCCCGGCATGGGGCGTGTGGTCATAGGCGGTCATAAATGCTTCAAATTCGTCGCCGAGCAGTTGCTCCATGCGCTTTACAAATGCTGTGGGGAGCTGTACACCCATAATCGTAATCATCCTGTCCTTTTAAAATAAATTTTATTGTACCATATTCAACCTGTTATCCTGCAATATCGGTGTGATTTACGAACTTTCACTACAATCTGTAATGTTGTATAATAATGAGATTCATAGCTACATATTTTGAATTTTGATAGGAGAGATTGCATTGAACGCACAAAAATCCAACAAAAAAAAGCTTATACCTGTCATCGGCTTTTTTGTTGTGCTGGTCATTTTGCTTGGAGTGCTGCTCGCTTTAAATTCAGGCACTAAAAACAAGCTGTATGGCGTTTCCACAGCCTCGTTAAATCCTGCTACTCAAGAGCTGCTAAATGACCCGAACTATCAGCAAATTATTAAGCCGGAAGATCTACAGAGTAAAATTGACAAAAAGGAAAACTTCTTCGTCTATCATTTCGCGTCCGACTGTGTGCATTGCCGCGCCACTACTCCTAAGCTCTTGCCTTTGAGCAAGCAGGAGAACATTACGATGCACGAATTTAACCTGCGTGAGTATGAGGATGGCTGGGACAAGTATAAGATTGAGTATACCCCTACGCTCATTTATTACGAAAAAGGCGTGGAAAAGGAACGTATGGTAGGCGGGTTGAAGGAAAGTCCTTCGGACAATGGGTACACACTCGACGATTTCAAAGCCTTCTTTGAGAAATATAAAAAGAACGTAACCTCCTAGTCAAACGTTCACACACCTGAAACGATAAAGCAGCCCGATCCCCATGAAACGGATCGGGCTGCTTGCTTATCGTGTGCTTCAAACTCAAGGCGCATCCTTCGTTTCCGCCGAGACAGAGCCTGAGCCGCCAGCTGCCTGTCTTCGCCTAATTGAAGCTGCCAGCGCCTGCTGACGCTGCTCATGCTTTTCCCCACGCCGAGGACCTCTCTGCTGCGGGATGTTGACTGGAATGGACGACGATGCCTTCTCCACGGCCCGGCGCAGCCCGGGCTCGACGATTTCTATCGTCAAATCCCGATAAACCGGCGGTTGGTGCTGAAGCTCTTCCGTACCGGTCATAACTGCTTCAGCAAGCTGACGGGCGCAAACGCGCGCCTCGTCCACCAGCTTCGCCATATTAATGCCCAGCGCCTGCGAAGGAGCATGCTTCAGCCTGTGGACCGCACTATTCAGCATCATATGTCCACCACGATAGTTACCATTCCGGAAATGATACAGTCCTACAGCAACTTGCAGCAAGCCTTTATATACAGGGTCACGGTCCAGCTTAAGCCACAGCTCTTCCAGTACCTCATGACATTCAAAGTAATCCCGATCCCGATTGAAGTATACCAAATAAGTCACGTACAGCGGTTCGTAGGAAAGGTTTTCCATTTAATACTCATCCCTGTCTTCTTCCTTGGTAGAGGCTTCTAGCATCTCTTTGACCTCATCGTGAAGCAGCTTGATTCCTTCCATGTCGTGCCGTTCCCACAGTTCATTAAATCTGCGCTGCGCATCAATCGTTTCACTGATCTTATGGTAGAAATACAGCCGGTGCATACCTGTTAGCACTTTAGAAACGATATTGGCTTCATCCTCGAACTTTTTCTGCGCTTCCAATATTTCAAGACGCATAGAAGACATCTCATTATCCAATACAAAGGCTGCCTCAGCTGCCTTTTTCAATCGTGTGCGCATATTATCAGGCAAGCTTTCACGATACTTATAGCTAAGAGAATGCTCTATGGTTGCCCAAAAATTCATAGCCAAAGTACGGATTTGAATTTCTGCCAGCACAATCTTCAGCCCCACTGCTGTTTGAACCGGATACTCCACAATCATATGAAAGCTGCGATAGCCGCTGTCTTTATAATTGGTGATATAGTCCTTTTCATACAGTACGGTCAAATCCTTACGTCTTCTGATATATTCGGCCACCCGCCGAATATCCTCTACAAATTGACACATAATGCGAATGCCTGCAATATCCTCGATTCCCGTCTCCAGCTGATCAGAAGGAACCTGTAATCTCTTTGCCTTATCGAGGATGCTTGATATTTTTTTAACCCGTCCGGTTACGAATTCGATAGGAGCGTATTCCTCGCGCTTTTTCAGCTCCGCACGCATTGTTTTGAACTTGACCTTAAGCTCTTCCACCGCCTGATCGTATGGCAGTAAAAATGTTCCCCAGTCTCTTCCGTCCATCCCCGTACCTCCTGTCTCTTCCGACAACACTTTTTTATCTGTGATCTGCACCAACAGCCTCGGTAATGTGTCTAAAGCCGTCCTTTCGAAGCAGCTCACGCAGGCCAGCATGTATAGCCCTATTTACTTCCGGCCCTTCGTAGATCAATGCTGTATAAATTTCAATCAGGCTTGCGCCTGCTTTAATTTTGTCATAGGCATCACGACTCGTGAAGATGCCGCCTGATCCGATAATAGGCAGCTTACCTTCCGTCTGGCGGTACACCCGTCCGATGACCTCTGTGGAACGGTCACGCAGCGGCTTACCACTCAGCCCTCCTGTTTCACTCGCATTTCGGTGCGTCAGACCAGCTCTGGATATTGTTGTATTGGTCGCAATAATGCCGTCTACTCCACTGGCAGCAATCGCATCTGTCATATATTCCAATTCCTCATCCGATACATCTGGCGCAATTTTAACCAGTACAGACTTGGCATTGCCATACTTTTTCGCCTGAACTCCCATCTCTGCCCGAACCGCTTCCAATAGCGACTTCAGTTCATTACCATGCTGGAGCTTTCGTAAATCCGGCGTATTCGGCGAGCTAATATTCACTACAAAGAAGTCCGCATACGGATACAGTGCGGAAATACACTTTTCATAGTCCTTATGAGCATCCTCATTGGGCGTGATTTTATTTTTGCCGATATTAACTGCGACCGGAACAGGTCGATGTTTGAGTGCAGCCAGACGTTTGGCCATGCTCTCAGCACCCAGATTGTTAAAGCCCATCCGATTGACTAACGCCTCATCGGGAGGCAGTCGGAACAACCGGGGCCGATCATTGCCGGGCTGTCCCACAGGTGTCACCGTTCCCACTTCCATAAATCCAAACCCGATGGAAGAAAAACCAGTAACCGCTTCTGCATTTTTATCCAGTCCTGCAGCCAGTCCAATCGGGTTGGGAAAATGAATGCCAAACAGATCAACGGCAAGATCCTCCGTTTCCTTGACTCCGTACATCCCTCGCAGTGTCGCTGCTCCACCAGGGAATGAGCCCGCATGTTTTAAGCCGTCAATGACTACATGATGGGCCGTCTCTGGACTCATTTTAAAAAAAACAGGTTTCGCAATCCTTCGATACAACACGATTCATCCACTCCGTTCTATGCCCTTGCACAATCCTAAAAAAACATCTCTACAAAATAGTTTAGCTTTTTCCATACCAAAAAGAAAGTAATTTGCGAGGTGTAGCTCCAGAACAATTCAGTTGTCATAGAGATGTCATTGAAAATGTATAATCAAACCATTTACAATGGACATAGTAAGACAAGACCTTAGCCCGTTAGAAAAGAGGGATTGCTGATATGAAGACCAAGCGCAAGCCGCCTAGTCTGCAAAAGAAAAAGGATGAGGTGAACAAGAAAGCGATTGTATGGACCGCCGTCAGCTTTGTTCTCCTCATCATTGTGATTATTCTGGTCATTGTTTTAGCACAAGCAGGAAATCGTTAAACACCAAGTAGCAATAGCATCAAAACGTTAATTTAGCCAGTGATAGGTTTTGCGGGGATTCGTCTGGTCATGCTGCGGCTCACTTGTAAATCGAGAACCAGGCACAAGCACTTGATCAGGCAATCCCCCGTTACCAATAACTACCTCCGTACCCGAAGGTACGAGTGCAAACAATTCCTCCACATCCTCTTTACCCATTCGGACGCAACCCAACGACTCATTTTTGCCAATGCTGTCCGGCTCGTTCGTGCCATGAATGGCATAATTCGTTGCAGACAGTTGCATTCCACGGCTGCCAAACTCACCGTTGGATTTGCCGTTCGGATTTACTACTTTATCGGTAATCACAAACTTCCCTTCTGGTGTTCTTTCTCCGCCCAAACCGATAGGATAATTTCGAATAAGTACATTGCCACTTACCAGGGCGAGCCTGTGCTTGGATTTGTCCACCACAATTCGCAGCGGTTGCCCCAGAAAAGGTCGTCCGTGCAATGACGATGCCAGTAATGGACTGCTTTCGGCCGACGAGTCAGCGTCTAAATCTACTGCCTTCCCTGTTCCCTGTCCTGATGAAGCAAGTAAATTACGCATAGGTGTAAAAGCCTTCTTCATCCCGTCTGTCGTACCGTACATCGTGTTAGCGGGAAAGTCTCGAGTCAATTCATCAAGACTCTGGGGAAGACGTTGATGCTGTGAGCGAAAAGCACGCATGGAGCTATTCAACACAGCTAATTCCTCCTGTCCAGCAGCCCATTTTAGACCTGCTTTGCGAAGATTTTCACTGTCTGACGGCTTGCAAGCACACGCAGCGGCGTCGTAAGACTGAACAGCTAATCCACCGTTTCCTTTGTTCTGTACACTAAGTAAGGGCTTCATACCCTCTCTCCAGAGCAGCCATGAGCCCCCTTGCTCCATACCCAACACTGTAGTCTTGGACGGCAGTCGGCTAGTCTTAGCCAACAAATCAGTAAGCCCCGTTCCAGCTCCACTCCCTTTTCGAGCTTGAGCCGTAAACACACCACCAACCACACCGATCTGGGCCATTTCCTTCGGATCAGCAGTGGCCACTTTCGTAACTTCAATATTATCAATTGCTACCTGCTCAGTTCCAGATGGAACTGATGCATTTTCATTTGAAGGTCTCGGTGAATTGGCTGAAGGAACCCATACGAGCAGTAGTACCATTAACGCAGTTAACAGGTGGCGTGTTCGAGCCGTCCTTCGCTCCTTCTCCTTGGACATTTGAACCAGTTTATCCTGATATTCCATCCATACGTCTGCCGGAATCTGTTTATGCTCGAAGGCTTCGAACACTTCTCCTGCACGATTAAAGCAATAATTTGCTTTGCCCTCCTGACCGCTGCTCTCATACTCTTTGCCGAGTAAATACCAGGCCATTTTATTATCAGGGTGTTTTTTTACATACGATTTAAGATGAGGCGAATGGTTCATCGGATCCTCCTGATCGTGTAATCTTGCATACTTCCTATTATGTATATCGGCAAAAATAGACTCGATGGACAGCACATAAGAAAAACGCCTATCGACGCACTTTCACGGAAGCTAGACCGCGCTTGGCAGAAGTTTTTCTTGCGATTATAGAATAGTTCACCTCCGCTGAACCATTCTATAATCTAAAAAAAACAGCACCAACAGCTTACTTTCACCGTTATACGGCGAAGGGAGCTGTCAGTGCTGTGCCTATCGAAGAAGCCTACGCTTAACCTTCTTTATTGAACGGCTCGTCTGCTACTTTGATGGAATCTGTAGGGCAACCGTCACAAGCATCCTGCATATCATCAAACAAATCTTCTGAGATCGCCTTGATGCCTTGGTTTGCATCCCCTTCAAAGATCACTTCTGCCAAACCTTCATCATCATAATCATAAATGTCTGGTGCTGTAGCGCCACAGGCTCCGCAAGCAATGCATGTATCTTTTTCTACCCAAGTGTATTTAGCCATAACTTTTCTCTTCCTCCTATACAATCAAACAAACCAGCTTTTGCATTCTATTCACATATTAATACAAACCCAATATTATTACAAATTATTTTCCTTTATCCTTCATGCAAAAAACACTTATAACGTAAGCTTCTGATGTTTGCAATAAATCACCCAGAAGTTCACTCCGGAGTTGGTAGATTGTCTTTTTGCAGCGAAGTTCCGCGCAACTTGGAGTTGCGAAGAAGTACCGAAGGATCATCTCCCAGCATCCCAGCGGTCAAAATTGCATTTTCACCAAACTTATCGCGCAGTGCATCCATCGTCTTCAATAAGCTTTCTTTCTTAGGCTGATCCTGGTATTCAAATAGATCCATTTGAACGGCCGCTTCCTCCTTTGGAATGAGCTGCTGTAGCGTAATCCCCAGCAAGCGCACAGGCTTATCTTCTCCCCAATGGCGACGATACAACGCACAAGCTTCCTTATATATGTCCTCTGCACTTTCCGTAGGAGTGCTCCTTACTTGAGAACGCGTAAAGGTCTTCATATCCGGCGTCCGAATCGTCAGTTGTATACCTCCTGCCAGCATACCGTGTCGTCGAAGCCGCCGGGCTACCTGATCACTAATGTTAAGAAGTACCCGTTGGGCTTCTTCCAGCTTTACCACATCCATAGGCAGGGTAGTCGTGTGACCAATGGACTTGTTTGGCTCCCGTTCAGTGCTGACTGGAGAATGGTTAATCCCATTAGCGGCCAATTTTAACCACGAACCCGTCACACCAAATACGCCAACCAGCATATGCTCATCAGCCTTAGCTAGTTGTCCAATGGTGCGAATGTTCATTTGTAGAAGCTTATCTGCCGTTTTGCGGCCCACACCAAACAATTGACCACAAGGAAGGTTCCACAAAATGTTGGGTACATCACGCAAACGTAGAATAGATATCCCGCGTGGTTTTTTCAGATCAGAGGCCATTTTGGCCAGCAACTTGTTGGGAGCAACTCCAATTGAACAGGGCAGACCCAGTTCGTCCTCTACTCTGCGCTGGATTTCCTCAGCAATTTCCATAGGTGTTCCAAACTGTTTGGAGCCAGAAATATCCAGATAGCACTCATCGATTGAAGTTGCTTCCAGCATAGGCGTATATGAATAGGCAATACTCATAAATGCCTTGGAATAACGACGATACAAGTGAAAATCAGGCTGTATTACGATGAGCTGCGGACAGATCCGACGAGCCTGCTGAACGACCATCCCTGTTGAAATGCCCAATCGTCGAGCTTCATAAGAGCAGGTTACAATTACACCTTTGCGCAGCTCACTACTGCCTGCCACCGCGGTAGGCAGTCCCTTATATTTCTCCGGCTCCTCCGCTGCATGAACGGAACAATAAAATGCATTCATATCCACATGCAGAATAACTCGTCCACCAGCCGGATAATAAGCACTGACATCTTTCATGCTCAACCCTTCTTTTTAACTGTAAATTCACCCGTCATCGCGGAATATGTGTTTTGATTTTATACTTGAAATACCCTTAAATGCTATTTCTATTTTACATTAAAAATAAAGGTTTTGCGGCTAAAAATGATAATTATATATTACAATTGAAGTCATAAGTTGATATAATCGACTAACATACAAACACGACCAACTAACGCTTTCCTGTTTTTAAGCGTTAAACAACTAAATTAATGTGCTTAAAAAAAGCAGAGCATCACCAATCTGAGCAATCCGCAAAGGAGGAGTCCCTCATGTCCACCGCTATTTCTATCTTTGACACAACGCTGCGAGACGGCACTCAAGGAGAAGGAATTAGCTTGTCTGCTGATGACAAATTGAAAATCGCCAAAAAACTCGATGATCTCGGTGTTCATTATATTGAAGGCGGGATTCCCGGAAGCAACAGCAAGGATATCGAATTTTTCAAACGGGTACAAGAGCTAGGCCTTCAGGCAAAGATTGTCGCCTTCGGCAGCACGCGCCGCAAAGATAGCATCGCAGCACAGGATGTCAATCTACAACGAATTCTGGAATCCGGCGCTCAGGCTGCTACACTTGTGGGTAAATCATGGGATTTTCATGTACACACCGCCCTACAGACGACACTGGAGGAAAATCTGTCTATGATTTACGACTCCATCGCCTTTTTAAAGCAAGGGGGCATGGAGGTTATTTTTGATGCCGAACATTTTTTTGACGGATATAAAAACAATCCCGAGTATGCAATGGCCGTTATGAAAAAAGCAGAAGAAGCAGGCGCGGATTGGCTCGTGATGTGCGATACAAACGGCGGTACCCTACCGCATGAGATTCAGGAAATTGTCACTATGCTGCAAAGCCAGATAACGAGGTCGCAGTTGGGTATTCATACACACAATGACTGCGAATTGGCAGTAGCGAACTCTTTAAGTGCTGTACAAGCAGGCGCAAGGCAGGTTCAGGGTACCATCAACGGTTACGGTGAACGGTGTGGTAATGCTAACCTGTGCTCCGTCATTCCTAATTTGCAGCTCAAGCTGGGCTACGACTGTCTAGATACTGAGAAGTTAAATCAACTCCACAATACAGCCCGCTTTGTGAGCGAAGTCGCCAACGTCAATATGCCTGTGAACCAGCCTTATGTAGGCAATGCAGCTTTTGCCCATAAGGGGGGCATCCACGTGTCAGCCATTCTGCGCGACTCGCGAACTTATGAGCACATCGCTCCTGAACTCGTGGGGAACAAGCAACGGGTCTTGGTCTCCGAACTGGCCGGGCAAAGCAACGTGGTATCCAAAGCGCAAGAGCTGGGCATCACCCTTGACCCATCTAGTGATGAGGCACGTGGCGTAATTAGCCGCATCAAGGAACTGGAGCATCAGGGGTACCAGTTTGAAGGCGCGGATGCTTCGTTGGAACTGCTCATTCGTGAAGCAGGTGGTGAAGTGAAGGAAATGTTCTCTTTTGAATCCTTCAAAGTGCTGGTAGAGAAAACTGCCGGCCGCCCGGTCGTATCCGAGGCATTTTTGAAACTGAATGTCGCAGGGACGAGTGTCTATACCGCAGCTGAAGGTAACGGTCCTGTCAACGCGCTCGATAACGCACTCCGCAAGGCTCTTTCTCAATATTTCCCTGCCTTGCGGGACATGCATTTGGCTGACTACAAGGTACGTGTGCTTGACGAAAAGGATGCCACCGCCGCCAAGGTACGTGTGCTCATTGAGTCTAAAAATTACGAGGACGTCTGGAGTAACGTAGGTGTATCCGAAAATGTAATTGAAGCCAGCTGGGAAGCTCTCTTGGACAGTTTCCGTTACGCATTATTGGAAGCACCGACTCCAAAAAACGATCAGGCAGAGCTTACTCATCATGGATTAGTTAATCACTAATCAGGTGCTCGCATGAGCTTTTAAGGTGTCTTTGGGGGTCTACTCGGCTCCCAAAGACACCTTCTTTTTTTCAAGAGTTTCTATTTTGCGTTCCAACTCCTGCTCACTGAGCATGCCGATTATGATTTCGCGGACCTGTCCATGATGATCAACCATTACATGGGTTGGAAAAGCTACCCCTCCAAATCGTTCAAACAATGCTCCTTGCTCATCAAGTAAAATGGGAAATTTGAGATCCAAAGAGCGGGAAAACTTCTGTACATCCTCCAATCGATCATAGCGAGTTACATTGATACCATACACATCCACATCATCTTTGTACTTACTATACAACTCATTCAGCATAGGCGCTTCTAATCGGCACGGATCGCACCACGAAGCCCAAAAGCTAATAACCAAAGCTTTATTGCGCGTGGCCCCTACATCGTAGGTCTTGCCGTTTAACCCCTTTAAAATCATAGAAGGAAGCCGCTGCCCAGGCTTTATCTTTTTCATTACCTCTACCGCATCTGCTGTTTCATCCTCTACCTCTTTCTCAGCTTTAAGTCTTTCTCTACCGTATTCCTCTTTTAATGGTGCATTTTCCATGGACAGGATTGCTGCATAAGTTGTGTTTTCAATAACTCCCCACGAAGCCCCAACCACAACCAGCATAACCATCGCTCTGATGAAAAGAAATCTTTTCACAGTCTTATCACCTGTCTTTCGTCTAAATAACCCTTACCTTCTTCATAGGATGCCCATACTGTTCCCACCTCTAACCTTCTAAATCTGAACAGGACGCAAAAAAAAAACAGCAAACCCACGAAATCGCGAACTTGCTGTTTTTATGCTATGCCTTGTACTGAATCAGGCATGACTTAAATGCGCGTAGACATCTGCCAAATTGGTCACATTACGCTTCAACATTTCCTGAACATAAGCAACCCACAGCTTAGCCGTCATTTTCGCATCCTCTAACGCATGGTGCCGTCCTTCAATCGGAATGGATTGATAGGTCAACAATTCATCCAAACTGTAGGTTTGATGTTGCTGTGGCTCAAGCCATTTGGCAAGCATCATCGTATCCAGAACACGGTGAGTCAATTGAACTTTAGATGTTTTCCATAACGCAGCATTCAAAAAGGCCTTGTCATGAGCGCTAGCATGTGCCACAAGTACTCGCCCACCTACAAAGGACATAAAGTCGTGCAGTCCGTTCATAAGCGGTGGAGCTTCATCCGTCATTTCCCGGGTAATCCCAGTTAGCTCGGTAATATGCTCAGGAATCACAGTCCGTGGATTAACAAGCGTATAAAACTGCTCTTTTTCCATAATCATGTCCCCGACAACCCGAATCGCCCCGAACGATAAAATCTCATCTCCATGCTGTGCTGAAAATCCCGTTGTCTCCAGATCAAAAACTACCGTCTCCAAACGATCCAGCGGGGTCCGCAATACTTCAGAGCGCCGTTGCTCCCGGGTTAAGGAGCGAATAAACGCCATCTGCTGAGCCGTAGGAGCCCCCATTACAGATGCGATCGCAGACGGCACTCCTCCTCTGCGGAGAGCGCTCCAGAAGCCACTTCCCTGCGCTGGTTCCTTCATGACCTTCTCCCTTCCATAAATCGCAACTGCCTTTGCAACGCACGATGCAGCCGTCGTACTGTCGAAAGCGCCTCGCGCAACTCATGCCAGCCTTTACTTTGTTTGAGCGGCTTTACAGCCAGGTAGCCATTGCTGACCAGCAATCCATCATTCTTCTTCACCGGAGTAGCCATTCGAAGCTGAAGCGCGATCCGAAAGGCTCGCTCGCAAGCATCGAGTAAAGGCAACGGCGCCGCTTCCAATGATGCGAGACGACTGAGCCTTTTGAGGGTGGAGGTTTCCTCTACACCATGTTGTAACGCCAAAAAACGGACTGCGTTCACCAGCGGAATGTACAATCCGTATTTCACATCAAAATCGCCCGCATGCTCACCGAAGCGCTCGGTAACAATCTGACCTAAAATATTAAGTGTCGCTTTATGCCTCACCGTGTTCCGAAGTACCGCCGAGGGTAAATCAGGATGTTTTCGGAACAACTCATAAAAACTTCGTTTCCAGTTTGCAGATAATTGCTCATCCCCAGCGATATGCCTCATATCAGACGAGATAATCAGATAACGGATCGGCTCCCAAGCAAAATCGTCCGACCATTTTGTTAGCTGTTCTTGCCATCCAGACAATGTTTGGCGCCACAACGGCTCCGAGCACATTACTTTCCCCTCACATTTGGGATATCCCAAATACTCTAACATCGCAGACACTCTGCGACCGAACTCTCTAAAATACAATTCTTTATCAGCAGATATTGTGTCACTGATAATCATACCGTTATCCTGGTCACTCCACAGCGTCGATTCCGAGCGCCCCATGCTTCCGAAGGCTATAAATGCGTAAGGGACGGGAGGAGGGCCGAAGCCATCCTCAACCATCCCTTTTTCACACATTTGTACAGCTCTGGCCGCGATGCGGTCATGCATTTCATTCGCCGTTCGTAACCAATCTGATAACGGAGCGGAGGCTTGGGAAGCCAGCAGCCATTTTTGAGAGTCGACCCTGGCCTGCCTTAGCGATTCAGGCGTATCTGCTTGATCCATCGCTTCAGCGGAACTCACCCAAGAGGCCATATTTTGCAGTTCCATACTTCCATCTCCTCCGCTCATCCATACTGGTTCTTTATATTTTACATATTAGTTCACAATTCCAGAACGCTTTTCAGCCTCGGCAACCAACTTCATTTGCTCAGGATAGCCGTACGTACCGTGTTCACTGATATCCAGTCCCATCGTTTCTTCCTCTTCCGTAACGCGGATACCCATAATCGCTTTCATCGCACCCAGAATAATGAAGGAAATGACGAACACGAAAGCCAAGGTGCCAATCAGTCCAAGCAGCTGTACTCCTAATTGGGTAAATCCACCACCATAGAACAGACCCGCTTGACCTACACCTGTTATTTTTACAAGCTCAGGAGTAGCGAAGAACCCTGTGGACACTGCACCCCACATCCCTGCAACACCATGCACGGAGAAAGCATATACCGGGTCATCTACTCTTGCACGCTCGAACCATTGCGCTGTGAAGAAAGTGACGATCCCTGCTACTGCACCAATGACCAGTGCCGCCCAAGGGGCTACAAAGGCACAAGAACCAGTAATAGCAACCAAAGCCGCCAGCACACCGTTTAGCATAGCAGGAATATCTGCTTTTCCATATACCATCCAGGATACGAGCAAAGCGAAAACCCCACCTGCCGCAGCAGCAATATTGGTAGTCAAGGCCACATATCCAAAGAATCCGTCGTTCATAGCCGATACCGCACTACCTGGGTTAAACCCAAACCAACCAAACCAGAGAATAATAACACCCAAGATAGAGTACACCTGATTATGACCAGGGATAATGTTCGGCTTGCCATCTTTATTGAACTTGCCCAGACGCGGTTTGAGCAGCAGTGTAGCGACGAGTGCCGCCGTAGCGCCTGTCAAATGGACTACCGTCGAACCGGCATAATCCTGCATGCCTAACTTACCAAGCCATCCGCCGCCCCACACCCAGTGAGCTACAACCGGATAGATCACGATAGAGAACAAAATACCGAAGATAATGTATACACTTAATTTTGCACGCTCTGCCATTCCCCCACATGCGATAGAAAGTGATACCGCAGCGAAAGCAAAGTGGAACAAAAACATAATTGTAATCGGAACATCCAGACCTGAAAGAGCATCAAACGATGCAGCAGCATCCGTACCACTCATGAAGAAACCTGTCAGTCCCATAAATCCGTTACCGCCATCATTACCAAAGCCGAATCCAAATCCAAGTGCCCAGAAGGACAAAGCCGCAACACCCGTGGTGAGAATCGTTTTACCAGCGACATGGCCTGCATTCTTCATTCGTGTCGAGCCTGCCTCCAGCAATGCAAATCCCGCTTGCATAAAAAATACAAGTATAAATGCCAAGAACGTAAAGGCCGTGTTTAGCCCGGCTTGAAGTTGAATATTTGTCGGACCGTCAGCAGCAAACGCACCTACCGGAAAAGCTAATACTGTCAGCATGGCCAATAATACAACTAACCACTTTTTTCTCATGAAGCCCACTCCCTCGAATGTTAAGTTTCTTTACATTTCGTGAAATTCTTATTGTCATTATAATCAGAATACATGAAAGTTGACAAGATTTTTTTTATTATGTTAAAAAAATATGGTTCCAAACACTTCATGTCACATTTACTAACTATAAAAGTAGCTTGTTTCTGTCCAGAAAAAAGCATGACGTTTGACTGTATGGTTGGGAATCATGTAAAATATTCTTTATATACACTCCGTTTGCAAATGCTAATATTGAAGGTTGAACGAAGAGCGCGAGGTGAAGACAGATGGGGATATGAAGCTGTATCGAATTGGTGAGCTAGCCAAGGCGGCTGGTGTCAGCGAACGAACTATTGATTATTACACAAAGCTTGGTTTGATCACACCTGAAGAACGATCATTGAAAAATTATCGGCTTTATAATGATGAAACCTTAAACAGGCTTGAACGTATTAACCAAATGAAACAAGAGAAGTATAGCCTTGAGGAAATCAGACAGACACTGATTAAATGGAACTCGGTCGCGGGGGAAGAGCACGTCACTGACAAACTAACGAGTCTAGAGATGCACATGCAGCGTCTAGAACGTGAAGTCAATGAACTACAGCCTCTTTTGGGGCAGCTCAAGCCCGTTCAAGCGCGCAAGTTGCTTACTGGTCTACTACCACAAAGCGCCGCTTGTATCGAAGCTCTGAAGTATCTGCTGGAGCATAGTTCTATGATGTAGATGCCCGGGCTATGACGAACAATAATGGAGGGTTGCTTTATGATGGGTATGTATATATTGATTATTCTTGCGTTCGGATTATCCTTATGGGCGCAATTCCGTGTAAAAGGTACTTTTAATAAATGGTCTGATGTCCCAAATGAAAATGGGTTGACCGGTTATGATGCAGCTCGGCATATGCTGGATCGCAATGGTTTGCATGATGTACCTATTGAACCAGTACCTGGTGCGTTATCTGACCATTATGATCCGATGCAAAGAGTCGTACGGCTGTCCGAGCCCGTTTATTATGAAAAATCGATTTCTGCAGTTGCCGTAGCTTGTCACGAGGTCGGTCATGCCATTCAACATAAAGAGCATTATCCCATGCTAGCACTCCGTCATCGGATCTTTCCGATCGTAAACTTCGCTTCCGGGATTGCACCATTTCTGCTGATTGCCGGTTTCTTATTCAGCTACACGAACCTGATTGGCTTGGGTATTATCTTTTTCTCGGCTACTGTCGCTTTTCAATTAATTACATTACCGGTTGAATTTAATGCTTCCAACCGCGCCCGGGAAATTATGGTTTCCGAAGGGTTTATCCGTAGTGATGAAGAACGGGGTATCGCCAAAGTATTAAATGCTGCTGCATTAACTTATGTGGCTGCTGCTCTCGTTTCCTTGCTGGAACTAATTCGCTTAATCGGTATCTTTAACAGCCGGGATTAATTGCTTGTGTTGCAAAAAAGGTTGTTCCTCCACCAAGTTAACGGTAGAGGAACAACCTTTTTTTTCTTTATCTAAAACCAACCAGCTATACTCACTGCCCTAAATCCGCTTTTGCACTTCCATTCGGAGTAGCAACACTACCTTTAAGACCAAAATATTGCAACAAAAAAGTCCGGAATGACTTTGCAACTAATGGTAGCTTGTCATCTTTGCGATGAATCAAGCCTATAGTTCGCGTGACCTCTGGATCAACAATTGACACTCTTGCAGGTTGAAGCGGGTTGGTCTGAAACAACGCCATTTCAGGCAAAAGACTGACTCCCATACCTGCCGCAACTAATCCGCGAATCGTATCTGTCTCTTCACCTTCAAAAGCAATATCTGGCGTAAATCCTGCCTCCAGACAAGCCTGCCAGACAATCGGGCGTAACGAATATCCATCTCTGAACAGGATGAATTTTTCTCCTTTAAGCTGACTCAGCGTGATGTGTTTGGCCGTGGCTAAAGGATGATTGGGCGGGAGAACAGCAAACAACTCCTCGGTCAGCACCACATCCCCCTCTACATGATCATGACGATCCGGAAAAGGAGATACAAAAGCCAAATCCACCTCACCCGCTAACACATCACGAATTAAACTCGGGTACATCCCCTGTTTAAATCTGAATTTAACATTGGGATACCGCTTTCGGAATTCAGCCACCACCGTAGGAATAAGATGAATCCCCAAACTGTGCGGAAAACCGATGCGGATTTCGCCCCCTTCAGGGTCCAAAAACTCATGAACCTCCAAAACAGCTCGCTCTAAATCTTTTATAATCGTCTCAACCCGTTTGCAAAATAGCTGTCCCACTGGCGTTAGCTGCAAATTGCGACCCTTTTGCATAAAAAGATTAACTCCCAGCTCCTCTTCAAGCTGATGAATTTGCCGACTTACCGCAGATTGCGCCACATGTAGCTCCTCGGCTGCCTGAGTGACATGTTCTTTTTGCGCTACCTTCATGAAGTATTGCAACTGTCGTAATTCCACTCCGATATTCGCTCCAATCTGTTTTTCAACATCCGGAAGAAGACGTCAATCGAACATCATCCTCTTTCTTACCCTGCTAACTTACGGTAAAACTGTCTTTAGTGACGTTTGCGTTGGCCAGTCAATCTGATCATTAATCCATAAAGGAAAAACCCACTGAGTAATCCCCCGAAGTGAGCCGTCCAGTTAATGTTCGCTACAGCGAAAGAAAACAGGATACCAAACCCAAGCAGCGTGTACAGCGTTTTGCGCGAGGCGTCATCCATCAGTGACCGCTGGAACAGGGCAACGTATAGGAATGCTCCATAGATGCCATAAATCGCTCCTGAGGCCCCTACAGAGACTGTCGTTTCCGCCATCATGTTGTAATGCGCGATGGACAGTATGTTCCCTACAATGCCCGTGACCAGATACAATAACACATAGCGGAAGGACCCCAGCAAACGCTCCAGCGGAGGAGCGAATACGAGTATGGCGAAGGAATTGAACAGAAGATGATCAAACCCTGCATGTAAAAACATGGCTGATACATATCGCCACAGCTGATCAGTGAATGGCGCTTCATTAATCAAAGCTCCATATCGGATCAGCGTCAAACTATTTTCCGATCCACCCTGTACGGTGAGTACAATAAACATCACAATATTAATGAGCAAAATCAGACAGGTCACTGGGTAAAACCGCAAATAACTTTTCCAGTTCTCATAACGTAAAAAAATCAAGGCAATCCTTCCTTCATGGGTGTCTCCACCTTATTCAAATTGGACAATGTCTTTTATAAAAGATTATAATAGATTTCGGCAACGATAACCAATGCTAAAAACCAAGGAGGCTATTACATATGGCACAAGAACGTACAGGAGCTGCTACTTTTAAAGGCAATCCTTTGACACTCTTAGGTCCTGAACTGAAGGTTGGAGATCAGGCACCTGATTTCAAATTACAGAAAAACCTGCTAGAAGCAGCTACTCTCCAAGACTTTGCGGGCAAAGTCAAATTGATCAGTGTTGTTCCTTCTTTGGATACAGGCGTGTGTGACGCACAGACTCGACGTTTTAACCAAGAAGCTGATTCCCTTGGGGATCAAGTCGTGGTGCTAACTGTCAGCGTCGATCTGCCTTTCGCTCAAGCTCGTTGGTGCGGTGCTGCTGGTATCGACCGCGTATTGACACTGTCCGACTATAAGGATCATTCCTTCGGCGAAGCTTATGGTGTGTTCATCAAGGAATTCCATTTGGATCATAGAGCTATTTTTGTAATTGATCAAAATGACAAAATCGCTTACGTAGAATACTTGAGCGAAATGTCCGAACATCCTGACTATGACCAAGCGATTGCAGCAGTGAAAAAACTCGTCTAAATCAGACTGAATATTAAAAAAGCGAGTGAAGGGTTGCCTTCCTCGCTTTTTTGACGTTTGTCTGCCACATCACTGCTCACGCATCTACAATTACTGCACGACCTTATGAGCGGACAGCTTCTTATCAATCACAGCGAACAGTTGCAAAATGATGCGGTAATTCGCGCCCAAGTCCCCTAGCGATCCGCGTGAAGCAGAATAAATATCCACCGCACTCCGAACTGGCGAGACGGACAATATGGAAACGGTAATGTCGACGGTTCTACCGAACGCCGTTCGCTTCTCTAACGTAATCTCACCTACAGATGCTACCTCATGGAGTACCTTGTAGCCAGGAATTTTTTTCAAAATAGATGATACTTCTTCCCAAGCCTTGTCTCTCGATAAGTTATAATAGCGTGTCTTCATTTGGGGGTCCTTGACCCGGTCGCTTGTACCTTCTTGGCTGCGCACAATCCCTACCAGAGTCCTCTTCAACGACAAGACATTTCCTCCTTCACGATAATCGTTGCCGAAATGCAGCACATCGGTTTTTTTGCTGCAAGCGCTTTATAAAAACGTTAAACAACAAAAAGTTAACCGACCATACCTGTGGTATGCGACCTTAGTACCTCATGTCTTAGTTTAACATTGTTGCATACAAAAAACACCCTGTTTCTGCACGAAGCATGAACAGAGTGTATTCATTATCTTTGGAGTACCCGCCGATGCCGTCCGACCATAGCGTCTTCTGAACCTGCTTTAGCAGGTGGGTGACCGCAGAATAAACTTTTGAAGTCCCCTTGTCAGGAATTGACAGGGCTTTTCAGCTATTCATCCGTATAGATCTCCCTAGACATTGTCATTGGTTCAAAACAACAAATGACCGTAACGTGCATCGCAGGATGTGACCTTATTATAGCGCTTCTCACTCAGAAAGTAAATGCTAGGAGAAATATGTTTTATTTTTAGGGGTTATCACTTTTTTTGTCTTCAATGCTTGCCGTATCTTCATCTTTCTGCTTCATCTTTTCCATTTGATCCTGCATTTTGAGGAACGTTCCGTAAAAATTAAAGAAAGCGAACCAGGCAACCACGCTGCCAATGAAGAATAGGAAAAGCACAGGATATTTGACTCCGATAAATATAACAACAGCGCTGCCGAGCAGGGTAGAAAATACACGAAATGGTCGAATCAGCGTCAGTAACACCGCATTTTTAATAATTTGTCCGGTAGACATATGATAATGAGCCACCATCGAAAAGAAGTTAAACATAGACACAAGCAAAATAATGATAAGAATAAGCATAATTACGCCGACGATTTGCAAGTTGCTGAGTTGTGTCATATATACGGTATAATCCACATACATGATGACAAACAGCAACGTGTAAAAGATACCCCCGATCAAACTTTGCTTATAATTCTCTTTATACCCTTTAAAAAAGGTACGAAACACGCCCGTATCGGTATCGCCCATTACCCATTTGCGAACCACTGTGAACATAGCCGATGTGGCTGGAAATAAAGTAAGCGGTGCCAAAATAGCCATCGCCCAATTCATTTGTAAAGACTCATTAGCCAAATTCTGATTCATTACAAGTAGTTTCAGTATGAGGCAGAACACAAAAGGCGACGAACATAACACCCATAACAAATTTGTAGCCGCCAGTCGGGTAATCCACTCGGTCAGGCGGTAAATACCACCCATAGCTCCTTTAAACTCCAATGTCAGTCTCTCCCTCCGCAAGCCTTGGCAGTTCCAAGACTCATGTTGCTATGCCTATAAATTCCGGCTCTTGACTATATCATACCGTATTTCAGCCCTAATACGCCAGTGAAATCAATACGTGACCCATTAAAGCAGATCTCTAAAAGGTTCATACATACTGATTAATCATAACAAAAAAGCCGAAGCTTCATCTGCTTCGACTTTTCATTATTTCATTTCTTATTCGGAAGAGGAATCTTCACGTCTTGCAGGACGACGAGTTTCTCCATTGCTGCTCGGGCGTGGTTTGCGATCTCCACTGTAGCGGCTTCCGGAATCACGGTTGTAGCCACCGCCTTCTTTGCCACGGTTGTAACCGCCATATCCACCTTTGCTTCCACTACCGCCGCTACCACCAGAACGGTTGGAATTGTAACCACCGTTGCTGCGACCGCTATAGTTAGAAGGCTTGCGACCGCCAGAACGCACGTCTGGTTTACGACGTTTTGCACGGATTGGATCTTCTGGAGTCAGTTCAATCGATGCTTCTCTCTTCTCACCAGTCATCAGCTTCAGAGCTGCAGAGAGAAGTTGTACAGAATCATATTGCTCCAGCATTTGAATAGCCAAACCTTTATACTCGTTCAGCTCACCGCTTTCTACAGCCTCTAGGAGACGTTCAGCAATGATACGTTGTTTACCTTCCAGAGCTTCAGCCAACGTTGGAAGCGGCTTGCGTGGAATGCGGTGACGAGTTACACGTTCGATAAAGTGCAAATGGTCAATTTCACGAGGCGTTACGAAAGACCAAGCTTCCCCTTCTTTACCTGCACGTCCAGTACGTCCAATACGGTGAACATAGCTTTCTGGATCTTGCGGAAGGTCAAAGTTCACAACGTGAGTTACGCCGGAAACGTCCAAACCACGGGCAGCTACGTCAGTCGCTACGAGCACGTCGATGCTTCCGTCACGGAATTTACGCATTACAGCATCACGTTGGTTTTGAGACAAGTCACCGTGTAAACCGTCTGCAGAATATCCGCGTTTTTGCAGAGCTTCAGCCAGCTCGTCTACCCGACGCTTGGTACGACCAAATACGATAGCAAGTTCTGGGGATTCCATGTCGATCAAACGGCTCAATGCTTCGAATTTTTGACGCTCAGGAACTTCGATATAGGCCTGATCAATCAGTGGAGCACTAACTTGTTTAGGAATAACTGAAACATGCTCAGGATTTTTGAGGAATTGCTCAGCCAATCTTTTAATATTAGGAGGCATTGTAGCCGAGAAAAGCATCGTTTGACGCTCGTCTGGAACTTGCTTCAGAATGGATTGAATATCTTCCATGAAGCCCATATCCAACATTTCATCTGCTTCATCCAAAACAACTGTGTTTACATCTTCCAGCTTGATGGTTTTGCGATTAATATGGTCAAGCAAGCGTCCTGGCGTACCAATAATAATTTGAGGTTTCTTTTTCAAAGCACGAATCTGGCGTACGATATCTTGTCCACCATAGATTGGCAAAGTACGAAGACCTTTGAAACGAGAGAGTTTTTCGATTTCTTCAGCTACCTGGATAGCAAGCTCACGTGTTGGTGCCATGATCAGGGCTCTGATTTTTTCGTCGCTTCTAGAAATTTTGTTAATCAGCGGAATACCAAACGCAGCGGTTTTACCAGTACCTGTTTGGGCTTGGCCAATCATGTCTCTGCCTTGCAGTGCAATCGGGATGGATTGGGATTGAATTGGTGTTGCTTCTTCAAAGCCCAGTTCTGTAATCGCCTGAATTACTTTCGGTTCAAGATCAAATTCTGCAAATGTCGTCAAATTTATTCAAACTCCTTCATAATGGTGGATGTGGTGGACAATCCACAATGTTGTCTGTATTCTTAAGTAGCGATATTATTGTATAAGTTTTCCCCAATACAGTGACAGTTTATTTAGACCTATAACTGTATCTTTCTGTAATGAATTTGGGGAACCTATCCGATACATCTTAAACGAATTTATCCTTTTTAAAACAGTTTAAATTTTAAGTGTTTCTCTGGACATAGGTCCCTACTCAAGAATATCCACATCGCATTATAGCACAGAACAATTCATGAATACCAGCAAGTTGCTTCCCGTATAATTTAAATGAGGTGAAAATAAGTTGTTAAAAATAGTGTTAAACTGCTTAACTGTCATTCTTGGAGCCGCTGCCATTGCATGCGGTTTTAATCTGTTTCTCGTGCCACACCACTTGCTGAGCGGGGGAGTAGCTGGTCTTTCCATGTTAATTGGCTACTTCACAAAATTTGATATCAGCGCGATGTATTTTATTATCAATATTCCGATGCTTATTGCAGGCTGGTTTATTTTAGGCAAGCGTTTTATTAGCCTGAGCATTTTATCCGTTGTCGTTACAACGTGGATTTTGGCCTGGGTGCCGGTGCAATCTGTCGTGTCGGACCCCCTACTAGCCTCCGTTTTTGGTGGGGTGATGATCGGCGTTGGAGCAGGAATTTCCTTTCGGGTAGGGGGTTCTACGGGCGGTTTTGACATTATCGGTTCCATCGTCACTCGTTATCGTGACTTCCCCGTAGGAACTGTACTTGTTGGCATGAATGGACTGGTCATTCTTGCAGCAGGATATTTGAACGATGATTGGAATATTGCACTTGCGTCCATGCTATCTATTTTTGTGACTGGCAAGGTATTGGATCAAATCTATGTCAGTCACACGAAGATTACCGTCTACATTATTACAGAACACACCGACAAGCTACTGGAGCGGATGTTAACCACACCACGCGGTGTTAGCAAAATAAAAATTGAAGGCGCATTTTCACATACCGAAAAGGACATGCTGATGACTGTCACGACACGCTACGAGCTAGTTGAATTAAAACGGATCATTAAAGAAGTGGACCCTTCAGCTTTTGTCAATATTGTGGAAACGGTTGGGGTGATGGGTTCATTTCGCCGAAGATAAGCACAAACCCAAGTGTCAAAATACAGTTTCTGTGGTACACTATATGTGCGCTGTTCCCATAGTATATAAAGACCAGCTTTACCTGCTATTTCACAGGCACTTTGCTTTTCCGAATCGTATTGAATGATTCTTTTGGAATGATTCCGAGCAGGAAAGGGTGATTTTTGTGGAAATGGAAACGGTAAAACTGTCCGACATTGTCTTAAGATGGTACCCGGAAATGCTCCCTTCTCTCAAAAAGGATGAGCTGAACTCGATGATTGTGCTTCGGGACGGGATGGCCATACTCAAGCCAACGGATGCGCTAGAAATTATTCAGTACAGTATTTGCGAGCATCAAGACAATAATTATCTTCAATAAATTTCTTTACTAAGTGCCGCTTCTTCCGGTTACATCTACAACCGCGAAGAGAGCGGCATTATTTATGCATTTTTATGGATTCAATGAACACAGGTTGGGTTAATCATGTAAGACTGTGCCTGATGATTCCAGTATTGGTTACAAGCGTGTTGTTTTTCGATACATAACTTTACGTATAATCAGTTAAGCGACATACATAAGGGAGAGAGTTAGGAAATGAATATGATTTGGGCAATTATGCTATTGGCGATGGGGATAGGCGGAAACGGCGATCAGTCAGCCAACGCTCCAAATGTAAAAGATACGGTGGCAACAACAATTAGTAGCGCCATGATCCAGGCTCAGCACAATAATATGAAGGTGGATGCCTCCAATCCCCCAGTTAAAATTGACCCACAACCGACGACTCCTACTATCAAGGGCATCTATGTCACGGCTTATAGCGCAGGCGGTTCGCGTATGACTCAGCTGCTTGAACTGCTTGACAAGACAGAGCTCAATTCCATGGTTATTGATATAAAAGACGATGCAGGTTACATCACTTATCCAACGACCAATCCCGAGCTGCTCAAATTGGGCAAGCCGCAAAAATTCATTCGGGATATTTCCGGTTTGATGGACCGATTGAAAAAGCATAATGTTTACCCGATTGCTCGTATTGTCGTATTTAAAGATACGGTACTAGCTAACAAAAATCCCGAGATGTCTTTCCGTAACCCTGACGGCTCTGTCTGGAAAAACGGCAAAGGAGACGGGTTCGTCAATCCCTATAATAAAGAAGTATGGGATTATAATATCGCCATCGCTAAGGAAGCAGCCAAACTTGGTTTTAAGGAAATTCAATTTGACTATGTACGTTTCCCCGAAGGCTTTGAGAAAAGAGCAGACAAGCTGAAATATACCAAATCAGATCAATCCCGCTCGGATGCAGTCGCTGAATTCGTACAATATGCCCGTAAAGAGCTTGCTCCATTAGGTGTACGAGTATCGGTAGATATTTTCGGATATGCCGCATCCGTTCCTGCTGCGGAGGGGATCGGACAGGATTTCACTAAAATCTCCGAAAATGTGGATGTCATTTCGCCCATGGTTTATCCAAGTCACTACACCACAGGCTGGTTCGGTGTAAAAGACCCCGATAAGAATCCATACCAGACGATTAAAGGCTCCATGGCCGATACACACAAAAAGCTCGATCCGACGGGCAAGCTAAAGCCAATTATTCGTCCTTGGATCCAGGATTTTACCGCAAGTTGGTTGGGGAGCGGACATTATGCTAAGTATGGAAAAACTCAAGTAGAGGACCAAATTCGAGCGCTTAAGGATATGAAAGTGGATGAATATCTACTTTGGAATGCCACAAACCGCTATACTAGCGGAGTAACATACAAATAATTTATCTCTCGGGACTTTTTATTATTTTATATAAAATCTAGAAATTATATAATCATTTCGAAGGCTGTCCCGTTGTTTGGCGAACGGGAGCAGTCTTTTTTATTACTGTTCAAATGTATCGGTATCCCTTACAATAAATACTTACATGTTATGATACATACGAATAATCAATCCCTAGTAAATGAGGAAAACAAAAATGCAATTGACTCTAACAACGGGACAGAAATGGAAGCAGCTTTTCTACATTTTACTCCCTATCCTGATTACCCAGCTTGCACTATCTGCCATGACTTTTTTTGATACGAATATGTCGGGACACTTTTCCCCTGCCGATCTGGCTGGAGTAGCCATTGGAGTAAGCCTATGGGTTCCTGTACAAACAGGCCTTAACGGAATACTTATGGCTATCACGCCCATTGTATCTCAATTGGTAGGAGCACAGCGCAAAGATAAAGTCTCCTACTATGTCATTCAAGCACTTTGGCTCTCTCTCGCCCTGTCTATGGTCGTATTGATTGCTGGCATCATTTTGGTCAAGCCTATTTTGAACGGTATGAATTTGGAATTGAGAGTTCATAATGTGGCCCTGTACTATCTTTGTGCGATGGCTTTCGGGATTGTTCCTCTATTTGCCTACACTGTGCTCCGAAGCTTTATGGATGCATTGGGACAAACCCGTTTTACGATGTTCATCACGCTCATGTCGTTACCCATTAATGTATTGTTGAACTATCTACTTATTTATGGAAACTGGGGTTTTCCGCGTCTGGGGGGTGTAGGCTCCGGGGTGGCAACGGCAACCACCTACTGGATCATCATGCTGGTCGCCGGTATCACTACGCATCGTGGAAGAATATTTGCCGAATACCGAATCTTCAGCAAAATATACGGGATTGCCGCTGGTGCTTTGAAAGAGCTCATCAAGATTGGCGTACCGATTGGATTTGCTATATTTTTTGAGACTGCCGTCTTTTCAGCCGTCACTCTCTTCATGAGTAGCTATAATACAGCTACCATAGCCGCACATCAGGCCGCCATGAACTTTGCATCTACGCTGTATATGATTCCACTCAGCATTTGCATGGCACTTACGATTCTAGTTGGCTATGAAACAGGGGCTGCTCGTCCGCGGGATGCCAAAGCTTATAGTGTAATGGGGATTAGCAGCGCAGTAGGTCTATCACTGATTACAGCTATTGTACTGCTTATCTGGGGTGAACAGGTCGCTCGACTTTACTCCACCGATCCGCAGGTCATTCAATTGGCACAGCATTTTCTAATCTATGCGATTTTCTTTCAGATATCTGATGCTGTCGCTACACCTACACAAGGAGCGCTACGCGGGTATAAAGACGTCAATCCAGCCTTTTTGCTCACATTCCTCTCCTATTGGGTCATTGGGCTTCCTGTAGGATATATACTGGCACGCTGGACTTCATTGGGGCCCTACGGCTACTGGATCGGTTTGATAACAGGGTTGGCAGTAGGCGCTATTTTACTTCTCTGGCGTCTGGTGAGAGTACAACGTCGTTTCGCCGAAAAAAAACAACACGCAGAGGCTATTTAGCCTTTGCGTGTCTCGATTACATATGCTGCGCCTAAAGTTATTCGTTTTTTCTCCACAATAGCCACTTCGTTCAGCTTGGGAGGATATAGAAAGTGTCTCTCCACATGTTGTTCAATCTCTTCAAATGCCTGTTCTTCATTTTCAGCAGCGAGAATGACGGTCAGCGCTCCTTCCGAACTGTCCACTTCGATTTTGAATAGGTACATATATGACTACCTCCTGATAGGACTCAAAGCTAAAAAAATAGCGGATGACTCGGGTCATCCGCATAATTTTGATCATTTCCAATATCAGAGCCGATCTATTTTACATAAAGGCTCTTATTATTGGGACAAACGCAAGGCCAGCTCATAAAGCTCCATATTGAAATCTTTTTTTGTATTTACAACCTTGTCAATATCTGTAGCTACCAACTTACCGTCGATCATTCCGCAAGCCTTGTCAGATATGCCCTCGATCAATTGGCGAACAGCAAAGTCACCCAAACGGCTCGCCAGGTTGCGGTCAAACGCTGTTGGTGTGCCTCCACGTTGGATGTGTCCAAGCACTGTAACACGAGGCTCATAATCCGGACAGTTTTCTTGGATAACTTGTGCTACTGTTTCGCCTTTGCCTACACCCTCAGCAACGATAATGATACTGTGGCGTTTACCATGCTTAAAGTTTTGTTTCATCCGGTCGGATACTTCGTTCAGGTCAAATTCTACCTCAGGCACCAAAATCGTTTCTGCGCCAGAAGCCAGACCCGCATGCAGAGCAATATCACCACAATGACGTCCCATAACTTCCACGATAGAAGAACGTTCATGGGATGACATCGTATCACGCAGCTTGTTGATTGCGTCCACTACGATACTAACCGCCGTATCAAAACCAATAGTGTAGTCCGTGAAGGAAATGTCGTTGTCAATCGTACCCGGAAGACACATCGTTTTAATGCCTTGCTTGGTCAGTTTGTTAGCTCCTTGGTAGGAACCGTCGCCACCAATCACAACTACGCCGTCAATTCCACGGTTACGCAAAATTTGAGCGCCTTTTTTCTGCCCTTCTTCAGTCGTAAATTCCAGGCATCTTGCAGATTGAAGTACAGTACCCCCACGTTGGATAATATCTCCGACGCTTCTCAGATCCATTGGAAAAATATCGTCGTTCAAAAGGCCTTGATAACCACGTTGAATCCCGAATACTTCCAGTCCAAAATACAATCCGCTACGTACGACGGCGCGAACTGCCGCGTTCATCCCTTGTGAATCTCCACCACTTGTTAATACTGCAATTTTCTTAACTGCTGTCATGATTTATGACCTCCTCAAAATAATCATATAAGCCTTCTTATCCATCGACTGTTTAATAAGAAAAACAAACGCATGAGCGGACTATTTTTCATTAAACGTCTCGAAACAGCGCGAACGTCCTGCTGCTCGCTAACTTTAGGGTCGGATAAATATAAAGCCAGCAATCCCTCGATAATCATCCGGTGAAAGGAGCTGGCAGGGACATCTGCAATATCAGCCCGCGCCCGATTCACAACGTAGGCGATCCGGTCTAGCATCATGTCGGTATCTTCATAGTAATTGCAAAAGTTAAGATCTCCGCCCTTCCGGTCTTCGTCTTGATCGATTAGATAATCCAGCAAAATATGAAGACTGCACACATGTGGAAAATACGATGCATGTATTGAGGCAGCCCCTGCATCTGTCAGATGCTGGTCGCTGGCAGCAAGAAACAGCATAAAGACCCCCAGAGTTGAACCGGTAGCCGCAGCAAACTCATTCCAGCGCAACTCTGGTGTACGGTCTTTATGAAGCGACCACCAATCCAAAAGCGCTTGTTCCCGCAGCTCGGGTTTAATATGCTTGTATACTTGCAAATCCGTGTATAATCGCGCCAAATCCTGAACGTAAGGCATGGCCGCCTCATAGCCCGGAAGCCTGCTTACACAAGACTGACAGGTTGTCACCAGCCTGGTCAAATAACCGCCATCCTCCTGCTCACGACGCAACTCATAATAATTCACTGGCCTAGCCGTCGGATTAACCGCATCCAGCATAGCCTGATGCAGTAGCCTGAAATCATCCGGGTCCATGGACGTACTGCGATCACACAGGTTGTCCAGATAATCACTAATGGTCTGATACGCTACGATCAGCGGAATTAGCGTCTGCCGGGCAGACATATTGGCAGCGGCATAAACCGCTCCACCCACGCAGTGAAATGTCTTATCCGCTATGCTCGCAAGCGCCTGGCTTCGCAGCTCAGGGTCCGGAATTTGTTCGGCCTTGCTCTTCCAGTTACTCAATTCTAGTTTCGTTTCAGGGAGAATGTGCTTGTACATTCGGCTCATTAGACCTATGGGGCCTCTCGGTACTTGATAACGTCCTTGCTCAACATAACTCAAATGACGGTGCCTCCACATTGTTGTCTACGTAATTATACCTATCCAAACCATATCCATTATAATATGATCGTCCTTTTAGTACAAATGAACAACCTCACTTTTTTCTTTAAAATGCAAGAAAATGAGCTATTCTTACAAAAAGAATTTTATACCTGTAATGTTTTATTAGTCAAAAATAGGAGTTACACAAAATCTATCCTTATAAGACTTTAATCGCAAATAGTATAAATGGCCTATCTATCCCTTGTCCTCTGCGGGCTTCATGGCTTGGATTCCCTCTCCCATGCTTGCCTGCTTCCATTTCCCGAAAGCATAATAGAAAATGACTGCCACGGCAGAGATAGCAAAACCAACAGGAAAGCTCCACCATACAGCATCTAGACCATACTCATCGACAAATGCATAGGCCAAAGGTATACGAATGCCCCATAATGAAATAATGGTAATTAAAAGCGGTATCATGACGGAACCCGTCGATCGAACAACACCTGTAATGACATTGGTAACACCGAATATAACAAAAGACCACAAGGTGATCAGATTAATCCGCATACCCAATTCCAATGCCCCCCCCTGTAGAAGGAAGGAACATGAGTAAGGCCTGACGGTTAAACACGTAAATTAATACCACAGCTCCACCTGTTAATACAAAATTATACACAATCCCAATCCAGGTTGTCATGCGCACTCGATCCCAACGTCCGGCTCCGATATTTTGAGCGGCAAAGGAAGATACAGCTGCACCTAACGCCATTGCTGGCATCTGCACATAGCTCGACAAATTATTGGCTGCTGTATAAGCTGCTGCTGCCACTGTCCCGTAGCCGTTTATAATATTTCCGTTGAAGCGGCAGTCAATGCGGCTTCTCCCAGAAACTTCCCCACCCAGATCGAATTGATCGTTCCATTCAGGGATTGCAGAATGTTTCCGAACAGCATCGGCAAAGAGAACATAAACAGCGTTTTGGCAATAGGACCTTCAATCAGGGAAGGCTTACGACTAGCCTCTGCTGCACTCATTTTCTCAACTCCTTCAATTTGAAATGTCTTCTGCCTAGTTTTATTACGTATAATACCCTATTCCTGCTCAATCTTCTCATCTCATAAGCGTATTTATGCAAAAAAGCGCAGTCCCTTAAATTAAAGGAACTGCGCTCTCAATTCATAGTTTAACCGTAATATATAAGACATCCGTAGAAACGGAACCATTCTTACAATTCAGTTACACTTACAGTTTGATTACGTTAGCTGCTTGGGGTCCACGGTTACCTTCAGTAATTTCGAATTCAACCGCTTGACCTTCTTCCAAAGTTTTAAAGCCGTCGCCTTGGATTGCGGAGAAATGTACGAATACGTCCTCGCCACCATCCATTTGAATGAAGCCATAACCTTTTTCTGCGTTAAACCATTTAACTGTACCTTTCAAGTGAACAACCTCCTAAAAATACCGCCATCTATGGCGAATATCCATATTATACTTCATGCTTTTTCACAATGCAATTGATGTTTTTCCGGGTTTTTCGGGCTGGAATGATTTGCTTTTGCGGCGGAAACTGCGGTATCATGAACCAAAACATCTATAAAATCGGAGACATGCATATGATGAAAAAACACGAAATATACAAAAAAGACAATTGGAACATGATGACTGTCGAGGTGCAGGGCCGTTACATCGTTCTACGGGAAATATCCGATGATTGGGGCGAGGAAGCCCACACGTTTTTAAGCCGTCCGGCGCTAATGCATTGGGCTCAAAATCGGTTTCCCAAGCAGTCCTTTCAAGATAATGAGGAAGAGTGGCAGCGGATCATGAACGCTTTCAAACAGGTCTAGCCTATTCATGGTGTCCAACAGCTATCTCATCTTCATTATTCTGGCCTTTACGCTGGGCGGAGTGCTGATCATGAAGCGTGATACGATACCGACTCCTCTCAAAAAGTGGATGGCCCTCACTGCTGTAATCATGGTTTGCCTTGCCTTTTATCTCATTGTATACAGCTTATTAAATATAGGTTCCAACCCACAGTAAGGAAAATTATACTTTCGGGCGTAAGAGGTCATACTATGGCATAATAAGCCATGGTATAAGGAGGATCTGCCGTTACATGCATCCTGTAAAACCTCTTGCCCTGCTGCTTACGGTAAGCGTGGCGGTTTCTTCGTTTTGGCATCCGTCCCTTACTGCCGCAGCCCTACCCCACATTACGTTCGATCAGAGGAGGCTCTCCATGAGTGAAATTGTAAAACGCGCTAATGCGCCAGTGGAAAATACATGGAAACTGGAAGATTTGTTTCCCAACCGCAAAGCATGGGATCAAGAATACGAAGAAGTCAAACAACTAGCCAAAAAGGCTGAACAATTCCAAGGCAAGCTCAATTCAGCAGAGTCGATTGGCAGCTGCTTTAAATTGGAAGATGAATTGTCGCTTAAAACCGAGCGTGTATATGTGTACGCACATCTGCATCATGATGAGGATACAGCTGAACCTACATACCAGGGTCTTTCGCAAAAAGCCAAAAAATTAGGCGTTGAGGTTAGCGAGTCTCTTTCTTTCGTGACGCCTGAAATTTTGGCATTGCCGGATCATCAGCTCGATGCCTTCATTGAAGATCCGAAGCTTGCAGATTATCGGTTTACACTTCAAGAAATGAAGCGGGAAAAAGCACATATTCTGGGCAAGACAGAAGAAGCGTTGCTCGCTCAGGTTGGCAATCTGGCTCAAGCCCCGCAAACGATTTTTGGCATGCTCAACAATGCCGATCTGAAGTTTCCAAAAATCAAGGATGAAAACGGCAAAGAGGTTGAGCTGACTCATGGCAGCTACATTCAATTCCTCGAAAGTCCGCACCGCGAAGTTCGCGAACGTGCTTTTAAAGCGGTATATGACACATATGCCAAAAATAAAAATACAATTGCTTCTACACTAAGTGCCAATGTAAACAAAAATATTTTTTATTCTCGTGTTCGCAAATACCCTTCTGTACTGGAAATGTCACTGTACGGTGACAATATTCCGAAGGAAGTGTATACGAATCTCATTGATACCATTCATGAAAGCTTGCCCCTGCTCCATCGCTACATCAAGCTGCGTAAAAAGTTGTTAGGTGTGGATGAGCTCCATATGTATGATTTGTTCGCTCCACTTGTGGACGAATACAAGATGGACATTACGTATGAAGACGCCAAAAAGCAAACAAAGGAAGGCCTTAAGCCACTGGGCGCAGACTATCTGGCTTCGTTGCAAAAAGGCTATGATGAGCGCTGGATTGATGTATACGAAAACGAAAACAAACGTACTGGTGCATACAGTTGGGGAGCTTATGGTACCCACCCATATGTGCTGCTGAACCATAAAGATAACCTGAACAGCATGTTCACACTTGCTCATGAAATGGGGCATGCGTTGCATTCGTACTATTCAGACAACGCATTGAAGTATAGAGATGCACAGTACACCATTTTCCTGGCTGAAGTGGCATCCACAACCAATGAAGCGTTGCTAATGGACTACCTGCTGAACAAATCAACCGATCCGAAAGAGAAAATGTACCTTCTCACCTACTATGCAGATCAATTCCGCACAACGGTATTCCGTCAAACCATGTTTGCGGAATTTGAGAAAATTGTACATGAACGCGCTGAACAGGGGGAATCCCTTACACCGCAGCTCTTATCAGAGATTTACTATGATCTGAATGTGAAATATCACGGGCCTGGTATGAAGGTAGACAAAGACATTGAAATGGAATGGGCACGGATCCCTCATTTTTATAACAGTTTTTACGTCTACAAGTATGCTACTGGCTTCTCGGCAGCAACCAGTTTCTCGAAACAGATTCTGGAAGAAGGCCAGCCAGCCGTTGACCGTTACTTGGGCTTCTTGAAGAGCGGTGGCAGTGATTATTCAATCAATATTTTGAAAAAAGCTGGCGTTGACATGTCCTCTCCGCAGCCGATCCGCGAAGCGATGAGCGTATTCGAAGAAGTCATTACAGAAATGGAAAAGCTAACTGAAGGAAAGTAAAACCGTGCGCACTTAAAATCCAGCATTGAAATAATGCACGGATAAATCCCTTGTCCATGGCGGGCAAGGGATTTTATAATGTAACGGGAGGAGGTGGCATTTTGAAAACACAATGGTCTTTGATCGCAGCTCTTGTTATTGCTTTGTTAACAGCTGTATTTGCTGTTATTAATGTGAATTCGGTTCAAGTGAACCTTCTATTCAGTATGGTTAGCATTCCTTTGATTTTGCTTATTCTTGGTTGCACTCTTCTAGGTGGACTTATTGTCGGTTCTTTCGGTATTTTCCGCCAATATAGGCTTCAGAGAGAGATTAAACGTCTGACTACTCAGCTTCATACACTACAAGAAGAGCACACATCCACGGTGGAAGCAAACGCGGATGTGACCTATAACGCGACGGGTTCTTCCAGCACAGGGTCTACATTCGACCAAGATATAGAGCAACCGTCCTCTAACCCTGATCGGTTGTCCAAATGAGGAGGAGCAACAAATGACGATTCAATTAAATGAAGATTATATGATGAACTTTTTAAATCAGCTACTGAACACACCCAGTCCCAGTGGGTATACACACCATGTGATGGAGCTGATTCGTAAAGAAGCGGAAAGCCTCGGGGTGCAAATCGAATGGAATGCAAAAGGCGGTGCCATCTTGACTCTGAAAGGTCAGGAAACGGACCATACGGTGGCGCTGAGCGCACATGTGGATACATTGGGCGCAATGGTGCGTTCCATTACAGCACAAGGCACCCTACGTCTGACATCCGTCGGCGGCTTCATGATGAACAGCATTGAGAACGAATACTGCCTTATTCATACCCGAAGCGGACAAACGTATACAGGCACTATTCTGTCCAGCCATCCATCCGTGCACGTCTATGATGATGCACGAAGCTTTGAGCGCAAAGAGAGCCATATGGAGGTACGGATTGACGAGCTTGTCGGGTCAAAAGAAGACGTGCTTCAGCTCGGTATTGCGGTGGGCGATTTTATTTCGTTCGATGCGCGTCCAGTCGTAACACCAAGTGGATTTATCAAGTCACGCCATCTAGATGATAAAGCTAGTGTAGCTGCACTGTTTGGTTTACTGGAATCTGCTGTACATGGAAACTGGAAGCCTCGACATACCGTTAAATTGCTCATTTCCAACTACGAGGAAGTGGGGCACGGAGCGGCTTACATACCCGAAGGAATCAGTGAGATGATAGCTGTCGACATGGGCTGTATGGGTGAAGATCTGAGCTGCAAGGAAACGGATGTTTCTATCTGTGCCAAGGATTCCTCCGGACCTTATGACTATACTATGACGACCCGTCTGATTGAGCTGGCCAAAGAGCTGAATATTCCGTATGCGGTAGATATTTATCCGCACTACGGTTCGGACGCTTCGGCTGCACTAAGAGCCGGTAATAACATCCGTGCTGCGTTGATCGGCCCTGGCGTACACGCCTCCCATGCCATGGAGCGCACGCACAAGCAGGCCGTGGTGAACACTGCACGTCTGCTTGCAGCTTATGTGATGGTTTAATGCGAACGATAAAAACCGACCTGTTCCACTGGAGAATAGGTCGGTGAAGGCTTAGTGAAAGGAAATCACAGCTATGGATCTGAAAAAACTACGTTACTTTATCGCAGTAGCGGAAGAACTGCATTTTAACCGTGCTGCGAAAAAACTGAATATTACCCAACCTCCCTTGAGCCAACAAATTCAAAGCCTTGAAGAAGAACTTGGCGTGAAGCTTTTGGAACGAACCAAGAGGCAAGTTCGACTTACATCAGCAGGAGCGATATTTTTAGAAGAATCCAGAAACGTGGTTGCTCAATTGGAAAGATCCATCAAGATCACACAGCTTGCAAGTCAGGGGAAATTCGGACAATTATCCATCGCTTTTGTAGATTCAGCCTCTGGCAGTCTGATGGTTAATGCCTTGAAGAAATTCCGAGAGCGTTTTCCAGATGTGAAGCTTACGTTATTTGAAATGACATCTGTCCAACAACTGAAAGCTATACACGATGGCAAAGTTCACGTGGGCTTCCTGCGCTGTGCAGATCCATCTATACATATCACTTCTCGTCTTTACACCAACGAATCGCTCATGGCCGTTCTTCCTCAAACACATCCGTTAGCCCACCATTCAACCTTGTCTTTACGTTCTTTAGCGGACGAATCTTTTATCCTGTCTCCGCCTCATATGGGAGCTTCTTTTCATAACCTCATACTGGACTTTTGCGGACAACACGGATTTCAGCCTCAAATCGTACAGGAAGCCGTTCAAATGTATACGATCGTTAACTTGGTAGCGGCAGGTATAGGTATCTCCATTGTCCCCTCTTCCGTTTCTGTCTTTCAACGCAGTGATGTCGTATTTCGTTCCTTTCAAGAAGAGTCTCCGTCCATCCCACTTTATGCTGCATGGAAAACAGGTACACACGAAACTGTTCTGACTCATTTTCTGGAAGTGGTTGAAGAAACAGCTTGTAGCGAAGAGTTAGACATGTAAATCTCCTTGATCGTATATCTTAACCTGTTTTTCTCGGATCACGTTCAACAATACCATTTAAAATGCTATCCAATTGTCTCATGACCTGCTCATCTAGACGGACACCCGCGGCTTTTACGTTCTCTTTAACCTGCTCGGGCTTGGAAGCACCGATAATAGCTGAGGACACTTGCGGGTTTTGTAAAACCCATGCGACTGCAAGCTGAGGTAGCGTCAGTCCGCATTCTTCTGCAATCGGCTGAATTTTCTTTACTGCCAAAAGGACTTCTTTACGTAACCATTGTCCAGCCAAACGTTCGAAAAATGGTGACCCTGCTGTCGTAGAAGCTCGTGATCCCTCGGGTAACGGCTTGTCTGCTGCATATTTACCAGAAAGAATACCTTGTGCCAGAGGTGACCAAACCACCTGCCCAATCCCTTCCTGCTCACAAGCGGGAATCACTTCAGCTTCAATGACACGCCACAGCATGGAATATTGGGGCTGACTTGCCACGAAAGGGACCTTTAATTCCTTAGCCAGAGCGGCTCCTTGCTTTATCTGCTCTGCTGTCCACTCGCTTACTCCTACATACAAAACCTTCCCTTGCCGCACCAAGTCGGATAAGGCCAAAAAAGTTTCTTCAAGCGATACGGTTGGATCAAAACGGTGTGCATAATATACATCAATATAATCCGTTTGCAGGCGTCGAAGAGAAGCATGGCAGGCCTCCATGATATGTTTGCGAGACAGCCCTTTATCATTCTGTCCGGTACCTGTGGGATGAAAAACCTTAGTACATAATTCAATACTTTCACGGCGTATTCCCTTTAAAGAATGACCTAAAACCGTTTCCGCCATGGTATCCGAATACACATCAGCAGTATCAAACGTGGTAATCCCTGAGTCTAGTGCAGCGTTTACACAGGCTTGCGCTATAGTATCATCCACTTGAGCACCGTGGGTGACCCAGTTTCCCAATGCGATCTCACTTACCATTAATCCACTTTTTCCAAGTTTACGATATTCCATTTTCAATTCCTCCCTCCCATATGCAATCCATTATACCCACCGTAATTTAATATTAGAAATATATAATTCACACACTTTTAATATGAAAAACATATTAATAATTCGATAAAAAAAGCAAGCCTCCACTCTCAATGGTGACTTGCTTCTGTATTTTTAAGATTTACTTTGTTCAATCTGCTCGGCCAGCTCATTCAGGTAGGTCCAGCGTTCCATTTGATGCTCCAGATGCTGTTCGGCCTTCACTTGCTCAGCCATGAGCTCCTGTAGTCGTGCTGAATCACTGAAAGACTCTTCCATCTGTCGCTGAATGTCGGCCAACTTCTGTTCGGCTTGTTCAATCAGCTCATCAATTTGCTCATATTCCCGCTGTTCCTTGAAGGTGAATTTGAGCTTGGTTTTACTTGTCTCCTTGACTGAATCAGAAGGACCCGCAGACTTAGGCGCGGAAGAGCGATTCGAGGAAGCCGTACTCGTAGAGACAGACGTATTCACAGAAGATTGAGCATTTTTACTGATCCATTCTGCATACTCGCTATAGTCCCCTACATGTACTCGTACCTGTCCATCCCCTTCAAACGCCAGTATTTTGTCCACTGTGCGATCCAGAAAATAGCGATCATGAGAAACAATAAAAACCACGCCTGGGAATTCATCCAGATAATCTTCCAAAACGGAAAGGGTCTGAATATCCAGATCATTTGTTGGTTCATCCAGTAATAGCACATTCGGTGCCGACATCAGAACACGAAGCAGATACAAGCGCCGTTTTTCGCCTCCGGACAGCCTCGAAATAACCGTCCATTGCGCGCTTGGTGCGAACAGGAAACGTTCCAGCATTTGTGCAGCTGTAATCGTCGAACCGTCTGCTGTACGAATCACTTCGGCTTCTTCCTTAATATATTCAATGACACGTAATGATTCGTTCATTTCCTGATGTTCCTGAGTAAAATAGCCAAGCTTCACCGTCGGTCCCAGCACAACGTTGCCGGAATCAGGTTCTATATGCTGCGCAATCATTTGGAGCAGAGTGGATTTCCCACTACCGTTAGGACCTAGGATACCAACACGATCACCAGGAACCGCAATGTAGCTCAAATCCTGTATCAGCTTACGAGAATCTACCGATTTGGACAGATGCTCGATCTCTAAGATCTTTTTACCCAGACGTGTGGAGGCGACGGACATATCTACAGATCCAGAACGAGCTTCCGGTTGCTGATCCCTAAGCTGCTCATATCGGTCAATACGCGCTTTCTGCTTGGTGGAACGAGCCTTTGCTCCACGGCGAATCCAGGCCAGTTCATTACGCAGCAGGTTCTTCCTTTTTTGTTCCGTAGACGCTTCCCGCTCCTCACGTTCTGCCTTCAGCTCCAGAAAACGGGTATAGTTAGCCTCATAACGGAAAAGGCGGCCATGATCCAGCTCCAACATGACATTTGCAACTCTATCCAGAAAATAGCGATCATGCGTGATCATTAACAACGCACAGCGTCTTTTTTGCAAATATTGCTCCAACCATTCAACGGACTCATTATCAATGTGGTTTGTAGGCTCGTCCAGAATGAGCAGCTCGCAGGGTTGGATCAAAGCCGCCGCCAAAGCCACCCGCTTGCGCTGCCCGCCGGATAGAACGCCCATAGGAGACTCAAACTGGGTGATCCCCAGTCGGGTAAGTATATTTTTGGCCTCACTCTCCAGCTGCCATGCCTGGAACGTATCCATTTGCTGACTTGCTCGCAATAGACGGTTTTGAAGCTCCTCGCTACCTGGATTTAATTCCAACAACTCCATGGTTTCCGTATATTCACGGACCGCTTTCATCTCAGGCTGGTTGCCATGAAAAATATGCTGGAGTACCCTCATTTCGGGATCAAACTCCGGATTTTGTGCTAGATACTGAATTCGCACATCGTTGTTCACTGCAATATTGCCATCATCTGGCGGCTCTAATCCTGAAATTACCCGTAAAAACGTTGATTTACCGGTACCATTTACACCGACGACTCCTATTTTGTCACGTTCATCCATACCAAAGGAAGCATCCTCAAACAACATTTTCTCGCCATAGCTTTTCGTTATATGTTCAACGGTCATAATATTCATACGGATTCCCTACTCTTCCCCAATTTTGTGATGCATCCTGTTTATTTTAACACAGACACAGCCAATGATTAAAAAAACCGTTACCTGAACGAAGTCAGTACGGTTTTTTAGCAACAAGACGTGTCAGGATTTTTGTATTCCGGCTTTACAGCCATGCATAAATAAGTTCGCCGCTAATTCAGCCGTCTGATCCACGTCACATTCGCGGAAATCTTGATTCAATAAAATATCCATTTTTAGGCGTTCCAACATACCAATGAATGCCTTCGCATGAAACTCGGACTGCTGTACACCCTCTGACGACAGTTTATTGTTGACCAAATCAGTATAGTCCTGAATAAATCCCCGCATAAACTCCATTAGATCGGGGTCACTGTTAGGGGTCATAAAAAATAATTTAGTGTGCTGCTTACGCTTGAAATAGTAGTGCAGATGCAAATTTGCCATCCGCAGCAGTCCTTCTCCCAAAGTACGATTGATTAATGCACCTTGCATTTCGGCTAGGTATTGCTCGCAATCTCTACGTGTGACTGCTGTAAATAGCTGCTCTTTGCTTTTAAAGTACAAGTATACTGTGCCTTTGGCAACTCCCGCTTGTTCTGCAATCTCGGAAATTTTGCTTTCATAGAAGCCTTTGGTGCCAAAGACGGCGTAAGCTGCGTCCAAAATAGCTTCATATTTATCTCTGTGTATATCGCCCATCTTAGCACCTCCTTATACAAGGATTGAAACATGGTCAATTCTTATAACAGTTAATTCCTTGTAACGATCTCCAGCCCTGTGTTCAGAGTATTAAAAAAATACCTGCAAGAGCGACCAATCCTCCGAAAATAGAACTAATGCTATTCACCCGATCATTGCTCATCCAACGCCAGCCTCGTACATAGACCGTCGTTTGTCCACAATGTGAGTCTACTTCTACTTCTCGTCCGCAAACCGTGCAGGAACGCATCATTTGCACTGTAGCACCTAGATAGGAATCAGCAAAGGCCCCCGCGCTACCGGATATACCTCCAACCAGTGCCCACAGCCATAACGGCAAGCTCGGCGTTCCTATGGCGTGTCCAAAGCCCCATGCACCTATGCCGATCAGTACACCCCCAGCCAAGGCCGCAGCCGTTCCCAATACAGAGACTCCACCTGAGGTTCCGGGTGCCAGCACCTTCCCGTTAAGCACCGAGCGAGGTGGCCTACGACTCAGGCTGCCAAATTCCGTTGCCCACGTATCGGATGTGACCGTAGCCATGACACCGACAAAAGCCAGCTGCCACGTAACATGAGGCCATATCGCATAACCCAGGCATAACAGCATACCTAATCCACCATTGGCCCATACTTGGCCTGCATCCCGGTTTCCGGTTTTGGCATACGATTTTTCCAGTTCAGCCTTGCGCTCCTTTTTGAACCTCGACAGAAGGGTCGACGTGATAAAGAACAAGAGCAATGTGCCGAACCAGAACAGGTTACCCGCCCCATAATATACAGTTCCCATCAGTACAGCCGCGGCAAAGCCAGATAAGGTTAAGGATTTTTTATAAAATGCAGCTCCGGCCACCACAGCAGCACAAAGCAATCCGATGATCCAGTCCATGATATACCCCCGCTTTTGAAATGAATCTCCGTTTTTCTTTTTTCGTTCTGATATTATTGTACAACGCTCTACGCTTATATAAAAGCCGTGTCCCATGCTTTGGCACAGGACACGGCCTTCACAATGCTTATCTACGGGAATCTCTCTTTACTCTCATCCACCAAGAACTTCCCTTTTTTAATCCTCTTCATGGATGCCATTCACAAATTTATGCGATGGTGAAGCTTCCCTGACGATCACTTCCCCAGAAAAGCTCAAAGCGATCCCCACTTGCTGTAGGCCCTACTCCTGCTGGAGTACCTGTGAAAATAATATCTCCCTCGCCCAGTCCATAATGAGTCGCTATATATTCAACGATATGCTGAATAGAAAAAATCATATCCTTAACATGTCCACGCTGCACTTCCTGTCCATTTTTGAGCAAGGAAAAATCCTGCTGCTCCAGCATGTCCAATTTTTCTAAAGGCAGGAATGGTGTCACGGGTGCAGACGATTTAAAGCCTTTGGCGGCGGTCCATGGGTGGCCTTTTTTCTTGAGCACACTTTGTACATCACGCAGGGTAAAATCAATCCCGAATGCAAATGCGTTCAGACATGTATCTGCGGACATGCCTGGTTCGTATTTACGTCCTACAGCCACAACCAGCTCAGTCTCAAAATGAATATCTCCTTGCCCCTGAGGAAGCTCCAGCGTGGCGCCATCCAGCGGCACGACTGCATGAGACGGCTTCAAAAAAATCATCGGTTCTGCGGGAACCTCATTACCCAGCTCCTCCGCATGCAGCTTATAATTGCGTCCGACACAGTAAACATTACGAATATCCACGTTCATCACGATCCGTCACCCTTCCCGCGTATGTAGTTCAATTGATTAACGAATAAGTTTACGTATATAGTGCCACATCCGGTGCTTGGAAAGCAAAAAAACCTGCTCCCAGCGATCCGGCCAATTGGTGCAAATCATCAATTCAGGATGCAATGAGGACAATCTTCGCATTATACGGCGGTCATCCACCGTCCACGCCATAACAGTAATACCGCGTGCGGTGAGATCTTTCATCAGGTTTCGATCCAAACGCGGATAGCCCATGGATAAAAAAGTGCATTGTAGCTGCTCCAGTTGCATTGCCAAATCATCTGGGCGCGCATCGATAATCAATCCGGTCCGGATCTCAGGAGACAGCTCCTTAGCCCGGCGGAATGCGGCACGCTCAAAAGAGGTTAATACCACCTCTCCCTCCATCCCTCTCATCACAATTTCACGGAGTACGGCTTTCTCCAATCCTGGATACATATCTCCCGCTGTTTTAAGCTCAATATTGAGCGATACGCGGCCACGACATAAATCCAGTACTTGTGCGAGGGAAGGGATCATTTCTCCACGGTATTCTGCACTTTTCCAGCTACCAGCATCAAGTTGTTGCAATGCTTTCCAGTCCGAATCCTTTACTCTCCCTGTACCATTCGTCGTTCGCTCCAGCGTAAAATCATGAATTACCACCGGAACACCGTCCTTTGACAGCTGTACATCCAGCTCAATCCAGTGTACAAATGGCTGCTTCAACGCAAGCTTAAAGGCTGCCATCGTGTTCTCGGGAGCAATCCCCGAAAAACCGCGGTGAGCCACGCACAAATGATTCATCTTGTTATGACCTCCATCCACAAAGGAGTCCCTCATACGATCGTTCCGTCAATTCCCATATAAAAAATTTCTTTTCGAATTTCTATTGAGCGCTTACTGTACCATCCGTCCCTATCGAGACATTTCCCGGTGACAGTGCCGCCACTCTTTGCAAAATTTTGCTGGCCTCCGTATCCTTCAATGGGATTGGTTGACCTAGCTCCGCCCGGTAAGGGGTCAGCTTCATTTCGCAAGCCCCTTTTCGGGTACAGGTTGCCTGAAATATCGCTGTATCCCAAGTGGCTGGCACCGTTGATTTAGAAAAAATAAAATTGCCTGTGCTGTATGCGATCCATTTACCTTTATATTGTTCCATCCCTTGAAGCACATGTGGATGACCGCCAATGACAAGATCAGCTCCAGCATCAATAAAAGCGTGCGATAACTCGGTTTGATGAGGCTCAAGTGCAGTAGCGCGCTCCTTCCCCCAATGGGCAATGACAATCACCAGATCGGCCTGCATTCGTGCCTCACGGATGGACTTTACGATAGCGGTCGAATCATAGGCTCCTGCTACACCGGGCAGTTTGGCGCCCGCATTCCAGTTGGCTTCAGGCATGACACGTGTAGTCCCCAACAACGCAATTTTAATCCCTTTACGTTCAAAATAATGCGGCGCATACGCTTCTTTTGCATTACGTCCAGCTCCAGCATGGGCAATACCTTTTTCATCCAGATATTTCAGTGTATCCAGTAATCCGCCTGTGCCCTGATCCAAAATGTGATTGTTGGCCAAATTGACAGCGTCTATCCCTGCCTCAGCCAACGCAGTTAACGCCTTGGGCGAAGATTTATACACATACGTTTTATTTAACGCACCCACACCATTCGTTGTCACGGGCGTTTCCAGATTGGCCATCGTCAGATCGTCTTTATGAAACAAGTTTCCGAGATATTGATATGGAAAATCAAACCCATTCTGCTCCAATCGCTGCTCAACTTTACCGGAAAATTGCACATCCCCTACAAAGTGAAGCGTAACTGTCGGAGAATCTGCATCGTCTGTTTTTGATTTTTTTACATCCTCCGTTCCTCCCTTATCGGCGGATGGATTACCGTCGTATACATCCTTGGACATATCGTTCCCTGCCTGCCCGTCTTTCCCCGAGGATAATTTTGCTCCTGAAGAGCTGCCTTCGGGAGCATTTGTGTCAGACGTTGTCGCGGGACGATGGCTTGTGTCTGAAGCAGCAGAATGCTTCGTTTCATCGTCAGCAAATTGCTTATCTGCATGTGGGCCTTCGTCCAGCTGTTTATTTGACAAGGCTGTATCACTTTCACTGACCGAGGGAGTAGACCTCTCTTCACTAGCAGATCCCGTTTGGATTTTCTTCTCCGTTTGCGAATACCCGCCATTTTCCGCAAGAGAGCCACTGTTGTCGTGTTCAAATATGTAATAATAACCGAAAAGACCTACGATCATAAGCAGTAGGACCAGATTCGTAATGATCCAAGCCTTGCCTATTTTTGGTTTTCTTGCTTTCTTGCGACCTTCATTTCGCTGTGATCTGGGAGGGTACATTCTTCACTCCTTCTATGCTATTGCATTTGCATAACTTCTTTATTAGCTGGCGAATTTTACACCTTCTCCATTATATATCAAATTTCAATATAAATAGAACCCCTCGCATGGATCGCGAAGGGTTCATCATCAAACATTTACACCTCTACCTTAACCGCTTCCTGCTGTGTCGTTTGGACGGCATTAGAGGCCCATTCCTTAGCCTGACGGATGCAGTCCGGTAAACCAATCGCATCATAGCCAGCGCCCAAAACATATACTCCCGGCATGGCAGTGCGTAACTCTTCCCGCAAATCAGCTATAGCCTGCGGGTGCCCTACCGGATATTGCGGCATGGAATTGCGAAGACGTGTAATTTCCGTGAACAGCGGAGTTGCTTTAACTCCCATCATCTCTTTCAAATCCTTACGTACCAGTGCAGTCAGCTCATCATCCGGTAACTCTACAGTTTCTTCAGCTCCTGCTCGCCCTACATAACAGCGCAACAGCACCTTATCGTCCGGGCTAGTATGTAGCCACTTGGCAGACGTCCATGTACAAGCGGTCACGCTGCGTCCTTCTTTGCGAGGAACCAGAAAACCAGAGCCGTCAAAGACGTTCTCAATATCTGTTTTATCAAAGGCCATGACCACGTTTGCTACGGAGACGTAATTAACGGCTTCCAGTGCAGCCACATTGACATGATCTCGCAATAGCGGCGCAGCAGCAAAGTTGGGAGTCGTTACAAAAATATCATCCGCCTCCAGCGTCTCTCCATTGTCCAGCATAACGCGATATGGGCTGCCTTCACTTTCCGTTGTCTTTGTGAATTCAGTAACAGCAATTCCGGTGCGTAAATCACAATCATACAAATCATTCAGCAACGCATGCACCAAACTTTGCAAGCCTTGACGGAAGGTCAAAAAGGCGCTTTTTTTCGTCCCCGTATGTGTTTCAGCTGGTTTTCGACCTGTCATCATCCCGTGAATGAGGCTTCCGTATTGCTGCTCTACCTCAGCAAATTGTGGGAAGGTCGCTTGCAAACTTAGCGTCTTCATGTTGGCAGCATAAATCCCTGCCAGCAGTGGCTCGGTTACATTCTCTAGCACTTCTTTGCCCAGTCGGCGTTCAATAAAATCACCCAACGCCTCATCTCCCGGTACACGGCGAGGCGGAATGACAAAATCCATCATAGCCCGCATTTTCCCGCCTAAAGAGATCAATCCGCTGCGCAAAAAGGGTTTCAGCTCCGTTGGAATCCCCAGCACCAGGCCAGGAGGCATCGGATGAAGCTGTCCTTCATGCAAAATGTATGTCTTTTTAGCCTCAGGATTTGTGCTCACTAGCTCATGATCCAGCTCCAGCTCTTTTGCTAGGTCTATCATGGCCGTTTTACGGGCCAGAAAGGAATCTGGCCCCTTTTCAATTACAAAACCATCTTTATGCAGCGTTTCAATTTTCCCGCCCAGCACGGAAGCTTTCTCCACCAGCGTGATTCGAGGTGTGTAGCCAGCTTCTTTGTACATTTTTCGTGTATAAAAAGCAGTGCTAAGCCCGGTCAAGCCTCCGCCTACAATCACAATATTACGTAACTTTTGCTCCATTATGTCCTCATCCCTTTTTCCATTGGTCTATGATGACATCACTAAGCGTCTCCATATACAGTGGATCACTATTGAGTGAATCAATACGCTGAAAACGCATATCCAATTCCTTCGCCAACGCCTGTGCTTCAATATCCAGGTCGTATAACACCTCTAAGTGATCAGAAACAAAGCCAACTGGCGCAGCCAGCACATACTCCACTTGCTCCTCATTAAGGCTGTGCATGGTATCCAAAATGTCTGGCCCCAACCATGGCTCGGCTGTACGACCAGCGCTTTGCCACGTAAACTGCCAGTTGGTAATTCCCGCTTTCTCCGCAACAGCCTGCGAAGTCGCCATTAATTGCTCCACATAAGGATCACCCATAGCCAAAATCCGTTCAGGCAAGCTGTGCGCACTAAACAGAACACGAACCTCATCCCGCTTGGCTCCAGCTTCTTCAAAAAGCGCCAGTTTGGCGTTCACACGCTCAGTCAGCGTCTTAATCAACTTAGGATGAAGATAATAGCTCTCCACAAATGATATGGCCAGATCCAGTTCCTGTGCCTTAGCCTGCGCGCGCTTAATATAAGTGCCTACACTCATAACAGAATAATGCGGAGCCAGCACGACACCTACCGCTGCACGGATGCCATCTTGCACCATGGCTTCCACACCGTCCTCAATAAACGGTTTGGCATGTTTGAGTCCCTGATAACAGACAAATTCAATGTCCGGGTTGCGATTTTCCCGATTTAAGGTTTCCTGCAGGTTTTGAACCTGCCGATCCGTATTCTGACGCAGCGGAAACACACCGCCCACAATAGCTTCATAACGATCCTTTAATTCCTTTAACTGCTCCGGCGAAGGAGCATTACCGCGACGAATATGTGTATAATAGGCTTCCACCTGATCCAGACTCTCCGGCGTCCCGTAGGACATGACCAGTACACCCACTTTGGTTTTCATTAGCAGATCACCTCTTAACATTTCTAATGTATTAATTTTTTGACAAAACCGAGCGGGAATACTCATGTACATAATTAGTAAGCTCTCTTAGCTTATCTAGCGAGGCCTCGGGAAATAAGCCGTGACCGAGATTGAAAATGTAACCCGGCTCCAAGATGCCTTCATCTACAATGGTTTTCGCATACTGCTTGATCACATCGATTGGCGCAGTAAGCACATAAGGATCCAGATTTCCCTGTACACCAAAACTGTTCCCCAAGCGACGACGTCCTTCAGGTATACTTACCCGCCAGTCCAGTCCAATCACATCGGCTTTTAACCCATTCAAGTGTGGAAGCAATTCACCAGAGCTTACGCCCGGGAAATAAATTTTAGGTACATCCAGATCAGATAATTCATGGAAAATACGTGTGATAGTCGGCAGCACAAAAGTTTGAAAATCATAAGGCGAGAGCGCACCTACCCAGCTATCAAACAATTGAAAAGCCTTACCGCCATTAGCGATATGAGCTCGCACGTATGTAATAACCATGTCCCCTAGCTTATCCATCAGGCGATGCCACAACTCAGGCTCTCCATACATCATCGCTTTGGTGCGAATATATCCTTTGGAGGGTCTTCCTTCTATTAAATAGCTTGCAATGGTAAAAGGCGCTCCAGCGAATGTAATTAATGGCACGTTCAGTTCACGGTCCAAAATACGAATCGTTTCCAAAATATGACCCAAATCGCGTTCCACATCAATCGGACGCAACTTGTCTACGTCTGCAGCTGACCGGATCGGATTATCAATAACCGGACCAATATTTTTGACAATATCAAAATCAACCCCTAGCGAGGCTACCGGATTCATAATATCAGAATATAAAATTGCAGCGTCTACCCCAAGCTTGCGCACGGGCATTAAAGTCACTTCTGCGGCCAGCTCGGGCTGGCGGCATATTTCAAGCAACGTGTATTTTTCTTTAATTTTGCGATACTCAGGGTCATACCTTCCGGCCTGCCGCATGTACCATACGGGAATATGATCCACAGCTTGCTTGCGGCAAGCGCGGATAAAAGTATCATTGTAGGTCATGACTTCAGCCTCCAGTTCGAATCATAAATACTATATTTATTATGCCCTTTTTCAAGAGTCGTAACAACCGCAGCTCTCGAACAAACCATGACAAACCCATGACATTTGGATAAAGTTTCAATGAAGTGTGCTATACTAGAGAAATGGCTTTTTTAAAGCTCGGGAGAAGTTATGCTTTGATAAGTAGGAATTTACAACAGGATGAGAATGGGCAGAAAGGAAGTGAAAGCACATTGAAAACGTGGGAGACATGGAAAATCAATCTCATTGTGCTTTGGTTCGGTCAGTTTCTGGTCAATGCGGGTATTACGATGATTACTCCGTTCCTCGCCCTGTATCTGGCTCAGGACCTTCATGTGAAGGGAGAGCACGATATTGGTCTATGGGCCGGAGTTATTTTTGCCGCTAACTTTTTGACCTCATTTATGTTCCAGCCTTTGTGGGGGAAGCTGGCTGACCGATATGGACGTAAAGTCATGCTGCTTCGCTCAGGCTTTGGTATGGCTTTGGTCATCGGATGTATGGGTTTGGTCACCCACCCGTGGCAACTGCTGGCGCTTCGCCTGCTGAACGGTACGATTTCGGGTTTCAATCCGGCATCGATTTCCTTAGTGTCGGGTACCACTCCCAAAGAGCGAACCGGATTCGCTATGGGAATTATGCAATCCGGTCAGATGGCTGGCACGATTCTCGGCCCTCTGCTAGGCGGATTTTTGGCTGACTGGGTCGGTTTCAGACCGATCTTTTATATTACAGGCACTCTAATTTTTATAGCCTCGCTTATCGCAATGTTTCTGGTTAAAGAAAATTTCAGCAAAACGGAAGCTGCACGCATACCACAAATTTCGGTTCTTGCCGGATTAAAGGAGTTAAGCCATACGCCCCAGCTTCCGGCTTTGTTCACCGTAACGTTTCTGCTCCAGTTTGCCATGATCAGTACGGTGTCTCTGCTGCCGTTGTATGTGCAAAAGCTGTATGGATCGGCAGAAGGAATTGCGCTGATTGCCGGGTTTGTTACGGCTATTACAGGTGTATCCAATATGGTTGCTGCACCGCTCCTTGGAAGACTGAGTGACAAGATAGGAGCACACAAGATCTTGACCATTGCACTGCTTGGAACGGCGGTTATGCTTATTCCGCAGGCTTTTGTCAATGAAGTATGGCAACTTGTCATTATCCGTTTTTTCATGGGTGTATTTATGGGCGGTCTGCTACCAAGCGTAAATGCGCTGATTCGCACGTATACACCGGAAGGAATGGAAAGCCGTTCTTTCGGCTTCAATACCAGTTCGCTGGCGCTCGGCAATATGCTGGGTGCTGTCATTGGCGGGGTACTATCCGGGTTTATTGGCATCGAAGGATTGTTTATCATGTCAGGTGTCCTGTTAATCGTCAACATATTCTGGGTACGCATGAAGCTCTTTGATCGTAAGGCTACGCCTGATTTCAGGTAAGATAATCTTAGGGTAAGACAAGCCTGCCTTAACAGACAAGAACCTCCTTATTCACGCTGCTGTGGACAAGGAGGTTCTTTTTTACATAGCTATACATATGGAATGCATGCTATTTAACTCGAGCTAGCGCCAATCCATCGTAAGCTGGCAAAAGCGTGCTGACCAGCCGCGGATCTGTTGCTATCGTTTCGTTAAACCGTCTCACGGCTTGGACGGCAGGGCCGTTCTTATCCGTATTCAGCGTCCGTCCGCGAAGGAAACAGTTGTCTCCCGCAATAATGGCACCCGGATTCGCCAGAGCAATCGCATATTCCAGATACACCGGGTAATTTTCCTTATCTGCATCTATGAAGAAAAAATCGAAAGTTCTTCCCTCTTCCTGAAGTTCCTTCAAGCTGTCCGCTGCGGGTCCGATACGGTATTCGACACGGTCACCGTAGCCGTTGTTTTCCATATGTCGATGTGCCAGCGCTGCGTACGCTTCTTTCAGCTCCAGTGACACAATGCGACCCTTTTCTCCCAGCCCACGGGCCAGACATAATCCGCTGTAGCCGCCTAATGCGCCGATTTCCAGTACATGCTGTGCGCCAGATACTTCAATTAGAAAGGTCAACAGTTTTCCGTAAGGGTGGGCAACGGATACTTCCGGCATACCTTCTTTAACGATAGCCTCCCTGATACTGCGCAGTGCTTCATCCTCTTGTACCAGCTGGTCTACATATTGTTCAGGCGTCATATTTGGTGTAATTTCCACGGTTCATCTCTCCTTCTTGCTTAATCATAACGTAGGTTGGACGTGGTGTCCTTCGTAAATTTTTCACCTTAATGATTTGTCTCTTCGAGTACAATGACCTATACTATAGGGATTGAACCAAGCTTACATGATTATGGGGACGGAGTGAATACGTTTAATGACTCAACTGCAACTAATTGCAACTGCGCCAATGGGACTTGAAGCCGTCGTGGCCCGGGAACTCAGAGAACTCGGGTACGAAGATCTGACCGTTGAAAATGGCCGCGTCGTTTTTACCGGAGATTATATGGATATATGCCGGTGTAACCTGTGGCTTCGCACATCAGACCGCGTGCTTATAAAAATGGGTGAATTTGCTGCAACTACCTTCGACGAGCTGTTCGAGGGTACCAAAGCATTGCCTTGGCAGGATTGGATTCCTGTAGATGGTGAATTTCCCGTAGAGGGACGTTCGCACAAATCACAGCTTAGTAGCGTACCAGCCAGTCAGGGAATCGTCAAGAAGGCGATTGTAGAGAAGCTCAAGGAAACCTACCACACAGATTGGTTTGCTGAAGATGGCCCTCGTTACGTCATTGAGGTCATTCTATTGAATGATCGTGCGTTGCTGACACTTGATACAACCGGTCCAGGACTGCACAAACGCGGCTACCGTAAGCTCGTTACAGAGGCGCCTCTCAAAGAAACGATGGCTTCTGCTCTTATTCAGCTTAGTCGCTGGAGCCCTGACCGACCATTCTATGACCCATGCTGCGGTTCCGGTACTTTGTTGGTCGAAGCTGCCATGCAAGCCTGGAACATTGCGCCAGGCCTGAGACGTACCTTTAACTCGGAAGACTGGCCTGTCATTGGCAGAGAATTATGGGATCAAGCTCGTGACGAGGCGATGGATTTGACCCGCGATGACATTCCTTTTGAAATTGCAGGTAGCGATATCGACCCAAATGCCATACAAGTTGCTGAGGCAGCTGTAAAAGCAGCAGGCTTTGCTAAAGACATCCCTCTTAAGGTGATGCCTGTAACTAAAGTCAGACTCGAAGGACAATATGGTGTGATGATTACAAACCCACCTTATGGCGAGAGACTGAGCGAGCAATCCGAGGTGGAAAAGCTGATCCGTTCGCTCGCTCGCACGGCAGCCGAGATGAAGACTTGGTCCTTCTTTGCCATCAGCTCCACCAAGCAATTTGAGCATTATTGGGGCCGTAAAGCAGACAAACGCCGGAAGTTGTTTAACGGCCGGATCGAATGCCAATACTATCAGTATCTAGGCCCTCTGCCTCCGCGCCGCAAAGATACTTCGCCGTTGCAGCCTTAAATATGATGAAGCCTAGGCCAGGAAACGAACCCTCTGTTCGTTGTTCTGGCCTGATTTGTGCTGTATTTTCTTTACTTAATCATTGAAATGCGCGAGATGAGCGCTATAATAATTAAAGGCATTTCGGTTTTAACATTACGTTAATATGTAGTTTATACTAGCCGAACATTTCTGCCAGAGGGGGTAAAGTGTTGGTTATTCGCACGTCCAGTGCAAGTCGCACTGGTAACACGTTCAGCAGAATGCTGCTGTCTCGATATTTTGGATTAGGTCTGTTTTTTGTACTTATGATCGGCAAGCTCGTACTGATTCACTATAACTTGCATGCCCAAAATATTGACATGAATCCGCTGGATTATGTCATCGCTATTGGTTCGCTTTTACTTGTGAGCTTCTGGACCTTATGGCTGCCACGTCGCGGACGTTTGATTGCTCTTGTGGTGCTCGATATGTTGCTCACCGCGCTCATTTATTCCGACATGGTTTATTATCGTTATTTCCAGGATTTCATTACGATTCCCGTCTTACTTCAAGCCGGACAAGTTGATTCTCTGGGCGGAAGTATCGCATCCCTTATGTACTGGTGGGACATTTTCTTTTTTGCAGACTGGATTCTATTCATTCCGTATGTCATATTTGTGGCTTCCTTACGACGTCGACTTACAACGAATGATACTTATTTAGAAACATCCCGAAGCTCGTTCACAAAGAGATTTCTGCTTCGCTTCTCCAAAGGAGCATTGGCCTTCCTGATTGGCTATGTATTGACATTTGGTCCGATCAAATATTATACCTCCACGTGGGCAACTGGCATATTTGTCGGCAACTGGTGGTCGATGGCCTTGTACAACGTAACTGGATTGATCGGATTTCATGGATATGACATCTACCGCTATGGTCAGGATCACCTTGGTCCCCAGCCTACACTGGCTCAAGCAGAATCCGATAAGGATAAGGAATGGTTTAATCAGCATCAAAAGTTGCTTCAGGTTAAAAATGATCTATCTGGCAAGTATAAGGGCAAAAACGTGATGGTCATTCAAGCTGAAGCGTTCATGAACTTTTTTATCGGCAAACAGATCAACGGTCAAGCGATTACGCCTAATTTTGACAAACTGACGAAGGAAAGCATGTATTTCAACAATTATTTTCACCAAACTGCGCAGGGCCGTACTTCGGACGCGGACTTCTCTACACATGCTTCGCTGCATCCGCTCCCTACAGGCTCCGTATTTATCCGTTATGCGGACCATAAATTCGATACGTTACCTTCCATTTTGAAGGATACTGGGTATAGTCCCAATGCGTTTCACGTGTACGACAGCAGCTTCTGGAACCGTTACACCATGTATAAGGCAATGAACTATGACAAGTTCTACAGTAAAAAAGATTTTAAAATAGATGAGCCACTGGGTTGGTCCCTGGGAGATAAATCCTTTTTCCGTCAAACGCTCAATGATCTCACCACCGAAGTTAAGCAGCCGTTCTACGCCTATATGGTCGGTATCTCGAGCCATCATCCGTACAACCTGTCACCTGACGCGGTAGATTTAGATGTTGGCGAGTTTGAAGGCACGATATTCGGAGACTATCTGAAATCCGTCCATTATGTGGATGAAGCTCTGGGCGAATTGGTAGATCAGATGAAGAAAGACGGATTATGGGATAATACGATCCTGATGTTTTATGGGGATCATGACAATTCTATTAAAGACAAAGCACTGTATGAGAAATTTTTAGACAAGCCACTTACGGATCTCGACATGCAGAAAATCATGAATCAGGTACCATTGCTTGTGCATCTTCCTGATGGAAGTCAGGCGGGCACGTATTCGGAACCGGCAGGTCAGTTGGATCTGACGCCTTCCGTAATGCACCTACTTGGGATTTCTACAAAACCATATCATTTTATGGGAAACGATCTGTTTAGCGGGAAGCCTCGTATGGTTGTACTGCGTACTGGTGCTTTCACCGATGGACGAGTGTACTACATTCCATCGGAGGACGGTACATTCTCCAAAGGAACCTGTTACAACCTGAGTACAGGCCAGCCTACAGATGTCAACGCCTGCGGACCGGGATATACCGAAGCTCTCAATCGGTTGAACATATCTGATCAGGTTATCACATACGATCTTATTCGCGAATGGGAACCACAAACAAAGAAGTAACTCCTTCTGTATCTAATAGACTTTCTGTGGGAGGTTGCTGACATAACATCCTCCCCGAACTCTTTTAAGGATGCCGATCGCATAACCGCCCTGCATATAACAAAAAAGCACGATCCATCAGCTTGTAAGTGCTGTGGATCGTGCTTTTTTATATGGATTGTCACTCGACTGCGCTCGTTACCATTCACAAATGCTTAGGAACGCAACGTTTTTTTAGCCTGTTCAAGCCGTTGTACCTCTTCACCAAGCATGTCCTCCGCAACTTCTACTGCATCGTCACCAAGGCTATCCTTCGCCTGCTGTATGGCATGTTCCGCATGAGTGCGAGATTGCTCCGCCTGTTCAATCAGTTGCTCAGCCGGATGTGACAATGCTTGAGAGACGGCATTGTGCAGCCTGTCCACCGAGTTTTGTGTTTGAGCCTCAACGCTGTGATTGTCGAGATTGGAATCATATTGGGCCATGAGTCACACCTCCTTCTGGGCAGTGTTCTACATCCATTAGCATGGATCAGAAGAAGGGGAACTATTCAAAAATTGCAAATGCTGCGTACTGGAACTATTTGATAAAGCGCGCAGCTTTCTCCAATACTTCATCCTCTGTGGCCGCACTCACATAACGTCCGTTCACATACACAAACGCCCGTTTCCCACAAGGACCGCAATACGATTTGCAGCCGATTTTGATCTCGGCATCTGGTGCCATCTTTTGCAACTTGGGCAAGATCGTTTTCAAGCGGATATGATTACATTCATCACATACGCGAATATCATTGGCCATCTGTCATCCCTCCGAGCTCCGGCTTAGTGGTCGCCGTGATTACCTTGGGAAGGGTTAGTAATGACAAATCCTTCTTCGGGGAAGTACAAGTAATCAATTTTTACACCATCCAACAGCGGCTGGCCGTTTTCCAAAATGACGTCAATGCCTTTATCTGTAGATACAACAGTATCTGTTTCTTTAGGCGTGTCCAAATCCAGCCCGTAATGAGCATGATCTCCATGAGCATGAGTAATAACAACGCGCAGGCTCTTCCCTTGGTTCTCTTCCTTATCCAGTTCAAGTTTCAATACTTTAGCTGCGTTACGAGTAATTTTGCAGTTCATCAAACTTCATCTCCTTCATATTCATTAAATGAAATGTGGTTCATTGGATACATATCCACACCACACAACCTAGCGGGTAAAATCAACAACTCAAATAATTAGCCTCTATCCCAGAGGGAAAGAGGTACTACGGCAGCACAGCTGCGCCTGAAACATCATTATGAGCCGATAGATCACAATTATGTTCAGCATAGCAAAAGGCAATATTCCTATTGTAAAGAAAATCGTGAAAAATCGCAATCACGAAATTCATAAGCTTATCTACCGAACACGTACATGCTGTTTTTCAAGCACATCTGGATATTTTCGTTCGGCACGGGTGACAAACCAATTCATAAGCAATAGCGTCACACCAATATCGTCGATGGGCATAAACGGCATGACATCAGGTAATACCCAATAGAGCAACACAGGCACCGCAAAGAGTAATTTTTCTCCCAGCGGAATCCTTGATGAAGTAATCAATCGGGGCATACGACGAAATACATGTGACCATTGACGGAGAGATAGTAGTCTTTTCCACTTCATAGGTTGTTCACTCCATTTCCAATGCTCCTAAGTATATATACCCCATTGAAGGGACATGTAAAGAGGAACACTTATAAAAAACGTGTTCCTCCTAATACGCGCAAATGATTCGATACGTTTCAGTAGGCCGAATTTTTTACCATGACAGCACTGTTGCCATTAACATACCCACTTCTGCTGCAATATCATCGTAATCACGCATGGGCAGCGGATTTACACCTAGACCGACTTCAACGGTAAACCCTGGTTTACCAAATCGCTGTATAAACCAATCCTTGTACCCTGCATCGCTACCACCCAGTTTTACTGCCCGGTACCCTGTTGCGGCAGCTAGCCGTAAGGCCCAACCTCGGCTCTCCTTAGGCTCTAGATCCCGATAATTCCAATAGATCTCCTGTCCCTGACTGTGTATGGATAACACCATGTCGAACTGTTCGCGCTCCGTCAGATCGGCAAGCGCCTTGGACTCTGGTTCAGACAAAGGTGCAGGTCCTGCATAGTCTCGTCGAGACGGACCTGTTTTACCGCGTCTGCGTACCTCTTCTTCCCAATATGCCGGAAATTGATCGTTGAGGTCAACACCACGAATATTGGCCTTCCAACCGCGATAATCAGCACGTCCTTCATTCCACTTTTCGAGGTCATGATACAACGGATGAGTTGGGAGTACACCTTGTTGCACCAGCTCTACCCCATCCGGGTTGACCATCGGGACCACCCATAAGGATGTATGCTCCAGCAAATCCCGCGGAGAACCTCCATACACCCATTGAGAGGTCCCTACATGTTCTTCAGTCCCATCGATCCCTTGTGCATATTGCTCTATAAAACGCAGCAAACAAGGCGTCGTCAGCCATTCATTAGCATGAACAGAAGCATTGGAATGAATTTTACGCGTTCCCTGCCCAATACGTACATAAGGAATATCCTTCCCCATGACACTGGTGCCAATGCTGCCAACTTCAATAAATGGATATCTGTGGGCCAAGGCCGCTAGGTCTTCCTTTAAATCTTCATATCCATACTCTCCACGTAATCGTACAATCTGATCCTGATGGTCTTCAGGAATAACAATTGTTTTTCCTTCCGTAAAATCATGCTCCGCAAGTCCTGGATTGGCTAGCCGTAACTCATCAAGCTCCACACCAAACTGCTTGGCAATCTGTCTTGCATACTCACCAGGCTGAATAACGTATTTACGATCCGTAGACGGACGAATATATAACACTTGACCACTAATCAGATAGGGTTGCGTGGCGGCCCACGGATTATCTACGATCAAAGTATCCGCCGATAGTTTAAAAGCCGAGGCGACCCGGTGCAATGTATCTCCTTTTTGAACGATATATTCCCTCATCTTACTACGCCCCTTCCATCTGCCTTACTGCATGTTATGCAGACGCGGCGTGTCTTGATGTAGCGAAAAGCAAAACAACCGACTTCATTTGTCCAATGACAAAAAAAGTCGGTTGTCTCGTTAATCCAAATTGGTGACTTGCCAGACGACAGGCGTTTGGCAAATTTGCTCCCCGAGCCACTGTGCGGCAATGCGCTGGAACAATTCAGGATCGCCGGAACAAAAAAGCTGATGTACCGGCGTTTCGTCCCCAGCTTCCAACTTGCCTTTGTTATACAAAATGGTGCTCGTCTCACGCGCCGTTTCATCTGCCGAGCTAATGAGCTTTACTGCAGGTCCCATGACTTCTTGAATCGTTTCCTTCAAAAAAGGATAATGCGTACAACCAAGAATCAGACAATCAATCGGATACGTTTGAATAGGTCTCAATGTCTCCTCCACAACCTGCGATGTCGTCTTGGAGCGGAATAACCCTTGTTCCACTAATGGAACAAGCGCAGGACAAGCATGGCTCACCACGTCTACATAAGGAGACAATTGCTTGAGCGCAGCTGTATACGCCCCGCTTCGAATCGTACCGACAGTCCCAATCACCCCGACATGCCCGGTAGCAGTCGCGCTGATCGCAGCACGAGCCCCGGGGTGAATGACTCCGATCACCGGAATGGATACCTTTTGGCTTATATAGTCCAATGCCGCGGCAGTAGCCGTGTTACAAGCAATAATAATGACTTTCGGATCAAATTGGATCAGAAAATCAACCATTTGCTCTGTAAATTTTTTAACCTCTTCCGATGGTCGGGGGCCATACGGAGTGCGCGCAGTGTCTCCAAAATAAATGATTTTTTCCCGCGGAAGCTGACGCATGACTTCTTTTACAACCGTCAAACCTCCTACACCGGAATCCAATATTGCAATCGCTTGCTGCACGTGCACACCGCTTCCTTTTTTGTTCAAATATGAGTTGTTTCATCTCGGAAAGCTATCCGTTGCTACATACCTTATGTCGTATTCGTGTAAAAGGTACCCCAAAAGATTACCCTAAAACGAGGAAGTGATCAATAAAAAGGCTCCACCCCAACGGGAGAAGCCACGAATTCAAACTGTATTCAGTATTTCGCCTACGTTTTTACAGACCGTTACAGAGCATCTTTTTCCGTATCTTCTTGAACAGTCGCTGATGAAATACTAACCTCAGGAACAATTTCACCCTTTTTACGCCATTGCCCGATTTCATGAATGACGGCTGAGGCTGTCTCCTTAATTTTGTCAGTATACTCAATTGAGGTGTCTGAAATTTTCCCCGCTAGCTCCTGTCCCTTATCACTTACGTTGCGCGCCTGATCTGTAATATTCTGACGCAGCTCACGACCTGACTTAGGGGCAAATAACAAAGCAGCAACCGAACCAACAATGCTGCCTGCCAACGCGCCTCGGATAAAACTTTTGCAGTTCTCCTTCATCATCATCTCTCCCTTGTGCCCGGGCGAATGCCCATCTGTTAGTGCATTATAAGCATGGAGAGCTTGTCATGATACAGAAAACAAGCCTGAAAAGTTTTACTTTTTTTTAGAGCGGATACGATACAGGCAACAGCGACCCCCATCCGCTAAACAATCCTCACGAACAACCTCGGCATCAAGCAGCTCCTCAAACATTTGCTGCTCGCATTCACAAGCCTTGCGGTAACGGCCTGCAATTTGAGAGATAGGACAATTGTATTCCACAATAGAGTAGCTACCATCCTCTTCCTCGCGCCACTCTGCCATATATCCGGAAGCATTTTGGATACCCGAAAGCTTTTCCACACGTGAAGCCAGTGTAGTCTCCCCCTCCATGTGAGGGGCGTAGCGCTTCATCATTTTACGTTTTCTACCATCAAACAGCGAGTAAACAGCTTCCATTCCCTGTTCTTCATCCAGCTCCTCTAACAGTTCCAGTAACAGATGATCATAATTACGAGGAAACTGCTCGCTTCCCTGCTCGCTCAGACTGTATAAAAACGTCGGGCGTCCCATCGCCTGTCTCACGATCGTAGCCACGATCAGACCATCCTGCTCCATCAATTTGAGATGCCTGCGCACTCCCATTTCGGTAATGCCCAATTGAGCTGCCAAGCTTCCGACGCCCACAGGTCCCTGGGTTTTCAATAATGTCATGATCATGCGCCTAGTGGGCATTTCGGGTACGATATACTTATCCGTCACTTTTGCCTTTACACTCCCTCGGGCTGGGGACCCAATTCCTTATTTAAATAATCATGCACGTTAGATGCAAAAAGCTCCAGCAACCCAGGCAGCTTTGGTGTAAGCGGGTGAAGGCTTGTCCGGTCCCAATGAAAGTACTCCTGTACTAGGGGTTTACGTAAGCCTACCAGCTCTACTAGCGAATGAAATACGGTATCATCCAGTACACCTTCCTCATGAATGATACCTATAATATCCTCGTAGCTACTAGCGTCACGCATAATAAATCCGTCGATGATATAGCTTCCTACGTCCGTTACCGTCTCAATCGCCAGATGAAGGCAGCGCTCCTGCACTAGTCCCTGCAACAGATCGCCGTTCCAGGCAGCAGAAGTCTGGCGAAGTCCGGCGACAATGTCGGGAACAGCCCCTAGTCGAAGCTCAATTTGTTCCCGGTTGACATAATACAAGGTCCTGCACCTCCAGTAATCGCTTTAGATTTCATAATCAACTGCGATAGATACATCCTTCACTTCATTCATGTGTACAATAATTTCCTGATGCACAGGGTGTACCTGATACGTTTGCAAATCCTCCAGTGTTTCGACAACAGCGGTAAGGGAAATATCATAAGAACGTTCCGAACGAATCACATCCGTACCTACTTCGAGTGACAGCAGCTCTTTGATTTTGCCGTTCATACTGCGCAAAATGGATGCTGTGTGCTCAATGCTTTCAGGGGAGCGGTCTTTCAATTTGAACAAAACAATATGTTTAATCATGCGTATAGGCTCCTTATCTTAAAAATGTTCTCTTGAAAATTTTATCATAACGCCCCACATACGGAAAGAAACTTTGTAATTCTAGCGATCTTTTCCGCCATTTTTACCATCAGACTCCTTGTCCTTTAATAGGGCAAAAAAATTCTTGAGCTTCGGTGGGAGCGGCAGACCCATTCGTGAACAGTTTTCCGTAATAGAGATTAATTCATTGGATAAATAAAAATACGTCGCCGCCCCTTTCATGATTTCGGTACCCATCAGGAGATCCACGTGATGAGCCAAAGAAATCACCATTAGCATTAAAGCCTTTCTCGCCAGCCCCCAAAAGCCGGCTTTACTGCTCAAACCTTGCCCAGTCTTAATTGCTGCGGCGACTCCAGTCACATAATCAACAGCCATTGCAACCGTGAATAGCACCATTAGCTGATTCCAGCCGCCAAAGGCAAACGTAATAAGGGCTCCTGCGGTAGCGCAAATCATACTAAACATATTCGGATTAATATTCATACCTCTCCTCCTCTCGGGGCGGTTACTGTAATATATGCAGCGACATGGTAACCCGTAAAGTCATATGACCTGTGCATAGACATGAATTCATAGATTCATATAAAGCGTGCTGCAAACTTCACAACTCCGAGCAAATACAACAAAAAGACACCTTCAAAACCACTATATAAATGGTTGAAAAGGTGTCTTTTCTTTCATGCTATTCAATTAACGATGATCATTCCAAAAATTAAGCGGGGTCAGGTTATCATTCAACGGCTCGAACGAATAGCCTTCTTTCTGCAAAGCAGCCATGATTTGTGGAAGCACCTTGATCGTAGATGGCTTATCATGCATAAGAACGACTGGTGTTCTGCCTTGCTTTTTCAATCTCTTAATATCACTTAGGACAGTCTGTACAAAATGCTCTGGATTTTTAGTATAACGCCAATCATTGGAATCAATGTTCCAGTCCCAAATATGATAGCCTGCGCCCGTCAGTTGATCGCGGTATGCTTTCTTCAAATATGGTTTGCTGCCATAAGGTGTACGAATCAAAGAAGTGCGTTTTCCTGTAGCCTTAGATAAAATTTCGTTATCCTGATTCATCTCTGCCAATGCTGCTGCAGGAGATGCATAGATTTTCTTCACCTGATGCGTCATCCCATGCAAGCCCAAACCGTGACCCGCCTCTACCATTCTTTTCATCACTGCGCTATGTTGACGAATTTCAGGTCCCAGCATGAAGAAAGTAGCCTTCGCATTGTATTTGTCCAAGATATCCAGCAACTGCGGCGTATGCGCCGTAGGACCATCATCGAAGCTCAAATAAATCGTACGGCTGGATGATGAGGCAGTTCCCTTGTTGCCAGTATTGCTGGCTTTGTCCGGTTTGACAGCTGCGTATTGTTTAATTTCTGCCGCGAATGTATTCAAGAACTGAGCATCAGACAAACTAGCATTTGCGTTCTGAATTCGATACAGATTACTTGTTGGAAGCGTAATAGTGAAGCCAAACGCATCGGTCAAAGTACGAATGGGCACCATTGTACGATCTCCACGCTCGAACACATCCCCCTTGTTCAAATCCAGCGTAAAGCTGCGATTATGTCCAGTCAGTACCAATGTATTTCCGTTGGCCGAAGTAGAAATCCCCATCTTTTGCCCTAATGTAACGATAGGAACATACAACTTATCATTTTTCATTACGGGCTGAATGGTATTCGAATCTAGCAACACATCATTGACCCCCAGCAAAGGAGCCTTCGCTTGTGCACTCGCCGTATTCGTATGTATACCTAGCAAACCCAAACAACAGATTGCCATCAAGCATACAGCCATCCATTTTGCATTTAAAAGCTTCATTCATTACACCATCCTGTGCTGTATTTTATAATGTGCGGGAGCTATCTCTAGCTTGTCTATGAAGTTATACAGACATGACGATATAGACATGGCAATATAGACATTCACTCAACATATAGAACATAAACGCGTATGAACCGACTGAACCGGACGTCTTTTCGTTCCCCCTATATATATTAATAGATTACCAGACTATAGTAGGTAAATATAGTAAAACAATTTGAAAACAATCTCGCAACCCCCCTGCCAGAGAAGGTTACAAAGTTGTGAATAAATCTATTGAGTTAGAGGATGGAAACAATTAATAAATTGCTTTATTGGAACTAGAACCTATGAAACAAGTCTTTCTTGTATTTTGTACACAGTATTAATGGCTAGAACAGATCACTTGCCCTTTACCCGTTAGGAAACTGTCTGTGTTATCATTTATAATATTTCTCGAACCTGCTCGTGTTTTTTTAATGAGAGAGAATTCCTAATTGAAAATAATGTGAATCACAAAAAAACCCCAAGAAGATTTCCCCTTGAGGTCAACAATATTAAAAATCATCGGGATGAGACCAATCAAAATCATCTTCGGAAAGATTATCTCTTGCGTTAAGCATACCCATAAAATATTTAACTGTATCCTCTAATGTTTCTGAGATTGTCTTACCAAACCCAACTCCACTCTCCGCAGAATCATCCTCAAGACTTTTAAGTTGGATATTCGTGAAACCTGCGAAAGTACCATTCGGTCGCTCGTAGACTTTTACCTTAAATTTTCCAAATGGGATCTTATTCAACTCCCAAACTTGAAATTCCGCAACGCATTTCTCAATTCTGGAAATACCTGTAATATTCATAGTTTTCCAATGTTCCAAAATACCACCCACCGTTTTATTGTTTTCCAAACGAAATAATTGTACCATCCGGGGCTAAATCAATATACTTTCCATTCTTCTTGTATCTAATTACTCCCTGTACTTTTCCATCCACAGGTTTTTTTGTAGCACCACGCAGATTTTGAGCAAACCCTTCAGCTTTTCTGATATATTGGGCTACATCTTCGGCCCCTACCTCTGTCCCATGCTTCTTAAAGTGAGAGATTGCCGAATCCCCTACGGAATCGAAACTTCCTTTATTCCATTTTGACAAGTTAGAATTTGTTAGATCAAAAGGATTACAGTTGATATTATGAACCCAAATCCCCAAATCACTAACAAAGCAGGTGTGGAAGTCATCGACTGTAAAATTGTACACCTTAACCTTCTCATCATGCTTTACAATATTGATTTTATCCACCGTCAAGGTATTTCCGTTGCTTTGCTGTAGCTTATTCCCTACCTGTAAGTCAGCTGCTAAGACCCAACCTTTACCTTCAACCCAAAACGGATGGTTTTCGGTTGTTTCGATAATTTGATCGCCTACCGTAAGTTCATAGGTGATCTCCTTATCATTTCGATACAGATGCGTGACTTCCTTGTAAGCCTGTTCACCTGTTACTTCATCCTTGGCGAGAACCTTATCTCCGACTTCAATGTCTTCGATATTCTTCTCCCCTTCGTCTGTTTGAACTTTAGTCCCCGCCGTAAAGCAGTTACAAGGGAGCGCCTTGGCTGATTTCAGATTTTTATCTGTCAATTTAACAGAACGTTCAACATATCTTCCCTCCTTACTCGTCAGCTGTATGATCAATTTTCTACCTTCAACAAACTTACCAACAGGTATAAATCCTGCTAGAGCAAGTGTTTTGTCATATGTGGACGATTTGGGATCAAGTATCGTGTTTATATTATCTACAATCAAGAAATTGGCTACAGCCGTGGATGCCTGAATAGTTCCTGCTTTAAACTCATTCCAGCATGTCCCCATACCTACTCTTTGACAATGAATAATCGTCTTCTGGTTAGTATAAAATATACCGCCTTTAGTCGTAGGCATAAGTTCATGCCCACTAGGGTCTACATATCCGAGTGGATTATTGGCCACATACGCATACCAATTCAAGCTCTGCGGATTACTGATCTCGCCCTGATACGTATCCTCGCCCATAAAACGTGCTGTGCCCGGATCATACCAGCGAGCCCGCAGGTACTGAAGCCCGGTCGTGTCGTCCCAATACTCGCCAGCATAACGCAGCACGTTCGGAACGGTTTCTTCGACCTTCTCCGGGCCGCCCCAGATATCGTAGCTGCAGCTATTCAGTTCCTTGCCCGAACTATCACTTAGGCCTACCACATCACCAGTGACCGTTGAGCTGATAATAATGCAACTGCCCGCTTGCCTTGTCTTGTCTAACCCACAGTTGACCGGACAAGTCATATATGTAAGCTTACGTGATCTTCGCTGCTCTACCTTCGACGCTTCGGTTGCCGTTTGAATCGTAGTCGTAGGTCTTATCCTTTGTACCTGCAGGTTCAGTAACCAGCCCGTGTAGCACGCAGTTGATATTTCATTTGTATCGAGAATATTTAGTGATTATTATTAGTTCAGAACTAATAACGAAAAAAAGACCACAATACGAAACTATCTCGTATTGTGGTTAAATAATTCAAATTCTACTTCAATACTTGTGCAGTTCCAGCTTTTACATCAATTAAAAAAACTCTCGGATCCATACCATACCTACCGTTATTATTTTCATCCAATGTAGACAACTCGTATTGATTCGTTACTTTTGTCGGTTTTAAAATACCCCAATCCCAGCCCTCGCTACCTCCAGTAGAGTAGATATCCTTTTCTGCTCTTATAACGATAGAAATGTCCACTTCTACTCCTGTTGATACATTTTTCAAGTGTAATTGCTCCCGACTATTTCTTTGAAAAGGATTGATTAGATCAATACGATACTCGTATTTATGATCTGATGTTAATCGCACAGGATCACTTCTAACATCATCATATAACCATCCTCGTGTAGGAGTTCCGTCAACCAAATAATAAGAACAAAATAATAATGATGCCATCAATATCGCTGATACTAAATATTTCACACCATTAAACGGTGGCCATCCTTGCCATATATACGTTAATGATATTAATACGATAATAATAGACGGGACTCCAAATATGACTAATGTAGCAGTTGCCAAGATATCATGCCCACGTTGAAAGCCCCCTGTTGAACCTAAAATAAACCATATGAACGCCGCTATATTTATAACAATAGGAATCATCCATATTATTCTAAACCAAATAGGCATCTTCATTTCCTTCCATCCAGTCTCACTAAAATGTTTAATCACATTGCAAATAAACTGCTACTTCACCACTTCAAATACTAACCTTATTTAACAATAAATAAAAACTAGTAAATTTTAATATTTTCCCTGGTTGGTTGTAAGGTGACAACTTTCTGCTGCCACCCTCCAGCTTAATATAAAGTTAACAAGAAATCATAGATCTCTCCATCCAAAGTAAGGAGTAGCCTATATTCACCTACCACTTTCCCTTTATATTCAATTAGTAAATAAGAAATGACATGAACATAACCAAGCACCGGAAAATTACCTAACATTAAAGCATTTTTTTCAGATATACATCCAAATATTTATCATTATAAGCTACAAATAACATGTGAAACTCTTCTGCTTGTTCTTTCATATAATTATCGAAATTTAATTTTCTAGAGTTCTTTTTTTTAACCTGATGATTATCTATCCATTCCTTCAGTTTTCCAACTTCCATCAAACACAAGCCTTCCCTAGTTAATGTGCTTTAACAAATTTGGTAAATATAATACGGCCCGATTTTTGGTCAAGATTACCGTATACTCTTCAATTTACATATTTACCAACCGATTCAATTTCATATTTATAATAAATGCTGCCTATTTTTTCTCCACTACCAGATAGTTCCTTTACACCATTATCATTCTTTGCACTACTTATAAACCCTTTCTTCATTGCATTTAAGAATTTAATTAGCATCTTCTTTCCCGAATGCATTCTGGTTATCAGTAAAGTTATGTCTTTTTATCATACTTGCACACAGTTAGTCTTATGAACCCAAATGTTAAGAGGTACGTGCCGTCAGATTCATTCGGCACTGGGTGGGGACAAAAGAAAGACCTTGGAGTGTTGCCCCAAGGTCAAACTTCTCTTCTATTTACTGACTTGCTTTATTAAGAAATGATTCAAGTTGAACTATTCGTTGGCTCAGTCGTAAGGAAGGGTTTATTAGAGCTAGTTCTGCAATAAAATCTGTCGTTTTATTAATTACTTCTTTGGTAAAGTCCTCCTTTTTAACTGTGATATCTCTCCATTCAGGGTAAATTCGATGTTCTAAAGGTTTGGTAATGACATACTGACTAATGAAGTTATCTGACTGAATCATACTCACTAATATTTCATTGTTAACAGAAATAAACTCAAGCCACGTATTGTAAGATTCTGTATCCCTTATTGCCACATATTTTGTGTCATCTATTAGTAGAGATACTTCTAATAAGTTAGATAACCAAGTCGAAATAATGTCAAAACCTTGTTCCCCCTTTGCCAATTCCCTATTATGATAATAGCCATATTCAACTGAGTGAAGTATTAACAGAAAGAAACCCTCAATTCCCCCTTCAATTTCAATTTGCTCTAGATTCAAACTTTTCCAGTAACTCTCGTCAACAATAATACGATATTTTATCTCAAACAATGCAAACCTACCTCCCAAAATCAGTCGGGGTTAACTTATGTTGACCAAATGCTGTATCGAATTTTCCATCTTTAAAGAAAATTCGAATATTCTCACCCTTATAAGTGTAATTATAGTAGCCATTTGTAAATCCTTTACTGATTGCTTCATTTGCACCATTTTGAACGCCAGTTACTATTTCATCTTTTTTCCAACTAGGATTAAAGAAAGAGTTTTTATTTAATTTACTTTTTAGAGCGTCGTCCGAAAGATACTTTACCTGGTTGGCAAAATCACTCGCAATATGCTTGCCGATGTGTTGGATATTATTACTACTTAAAGTGAAACCACAATTAATATTATGAACCCAAATATCTAAACTACTAACAAAGTAAGTATGGAAGTCTGCAACAGTGAAATTGTAGACCGTCACTTTCTTATTGTGATGAACAATTTCTATGTTATCAATCGTTATATGTTCTCCATTACTTTGAACTAGTTCATCGCCGACCTTTAGGTCAACAGCGAGTACCCATGCTTTTCCTTTTACCCAGAAGGGATGATTGTCGGTTGTCTCTATGACTTGGTCTCCAACTGACAAACTATAAGTCGTATCCTTCTCATTTTGATGTAGTTGGACTACTTCCTTGTAGTCTATCTCGCCCGTATCTTCATCCTTGGAAAGAACCTTATCTCCGACTTTAATGTCTTCGATATTTTTCTCCCCTTTGTCTGTTTGAACTTTAGTCCCCGCCGTAAAGCAGTTACAAGGGAGCGCCTTGGCTGATTTCAGATTTTTATCTGTCAATTTAACAGAACGTTCAACATATCTTCCCTCCTTACTCGTCAGCTGTATGATCAATTTTCCACCTTTAACAAACTTACCAACAGGTATAAATCCTGCTAGAGCAAGTGTTTTGTCATATGTGGACGATTTGGGATCAAGTATCGTGTTTATATCATCTACAATCAAGAAATTGGCTACAGCCGTGGATGCCTGAATAGTTCCTGCTTTAAACTCATTCCAGCATGTCCCCATGCCTACTCTTTGACAATGAATAATCGTCTTCTGGTTAGTATAAAATATACCGCCTTTAGTCGTAGGCATAAGTTCATGCCCACTAGGGTCTACATATCCGAGTGGATTATTGGCCACATACGCATACCAATTCAAGCTCTGCGGATTGCTGATCTCGCCCTGATACGTATCCTCGCCCATAAAACGTGCTGTGCCCGGATCATACCAGCGAGCCCGCAGGTACTGGAGTCCAGCCGTGTCGTCCCAATACTCGCCAGCGTAGCGCAGCACGTTCGGTACGGTCTCTTTGACCTTCTCCGGGCCGCCCCAGATATCGTAGCTGTAGCTATTCAGTTCCTTGCCCGAACTATCACTTAGTCCTACCACATCACCGTGACCATTCAACTGATAGTATTGCAGTTGTCCACTTGCTTTGTCTTGTCTGGCCCACAGTTGACCGGACAAGTCATACACATAAGCGTAGGTGATTTTCGCTGTTCCACCTTGGACCTCGGCTTCTGCAATCAGCTTCGCTTCTTCGTCATAGTAATACCGGGTCGTTTTGTCGCCCTCTGTACGCTCGTACAGTAGCCCGTCTCCGTTATAGCTGTACCCAACCTCTTTGCCTTCACCGCTCACCTTTGTCAGACGGCTGACAGAATCATACGTATATTCAGCGTTCTTCATACCGAACACTTTGCCACTGCCTTCGGCGCTTCGGTTTCCATTCGGATCGTAGCCATAGGTCTTATTCTTCTCACCTGCGGCTTCGCTGGCAATTCGATTTGACGGATCATATCCAAATTGGTCTGTTGTTCCGTTTTGTGTACGTCCGATGATGTTTTTATTCCCATCTCGTTCATAACCAAATTGGTGTAATGCCGTACCACCTTGCTCCACCGTAACCCCGGACAAATCCAGTCCGTTATAGCTGAATCGCGTACTCAGCCCTCTGCTTGAAGCCTGACTTTTCAGCAAACCATTCGGTGCATACTCAAACGTCATGCGATCTAATGATCCACCCGCAGCAGCCGTCGTAGCTCCTGAAAGACTCTGTATGTTTGCTGTACCGGCTCCATTGCTAACGTCCATTTGAGTAACTCGGCCCAAGCTGTCCAGCTTGGATTGAACATGCATAGACGTCCCGAAAGCATCTGTCAGCACATATCCTGTACGAGACTGCTTGTTATACTCATAGTTTATTTGCGTGCCGTCCGGGTACTTCAGTCCAGTCAACGACCCATCTGCTGGATCATAGGCATAGGAGGTCGTTCCCTGCCCATCTGTCATACTTTTTCTTCGTCCTGCGTTATCGTAGGTATAATTGGTTTTAAAATCGGGACCCGCCGCTTCGGTAACCAATCCGTCAGCGTTATATTGAAAGGTGATTGCGTCCGATTTCCCCGTCAGCATACGGGTGATGTTTCCATCCGTATCGTAAATATTTAACGTGGTTCCTCCGCTTGATTTCTCAAGTAACGTACGTCTGCCCAGCTCATCATACGAATACACATTCTTTTGCCCATCAGGATACTGAACGGTCTTCAAATTTCCGGCCAGATCATACATATAGCTAACCTGCTGCCCGGATGGATCTGTGACCGAAGTCATTTGTCCCAGAGCATCGTAATCATAGATCATGCGTTGACCGTTACCGTCCGTCCGGCTAGTGACCATACCCGCATGATTGTAAGCTAGCGACTCCAGCGGCTGAAATGATCCATTTTTAGCTTCTTGTGTGGAGGTCACACGACCTAGAGCATCCGATACTTCACGTATACGGTAGCCAGAGGCATCCGTCTGAGTAACGGTACGATCCACCGCATTATACGCCACGGTATCTGTTGTTCCATCCGCATAGTTCGTCTTTACAGGTCGCCCAAAAGCATCGTAGGCGTAGCGAGTGGTTGCTTGTTCAGCATCCGTGCTTTCTACCATATCTCCATTATCATCATAACCATAACCATAGATTGCATCATCCACCTGCTGCTGGAGCATCTGCCCGAACGGATTATACAATCTTTCAACGCTTACGCCATCGGGTCCGGTAACAGTGACATCATTCGTATCATCCTTGTACACCACGACAGTTTGAGTGCCGTCCGGATAAGTAACCTTTGTTACACGCCCCATTGCGTCATACACATAAGACTCCGTTTTGCGCTTGGCATCTGTTTGGGACTTGATTTCTCCGGTCGGATAGTAATCATACGTATACTCAACACCTTTAGGCAAAAGCTGCCTTGTTGGGAGGTAAGAACCATAAGGAGAATCATAATCAATAGACACATTAGCATCGCTTCTGTCATCAATTTGAATTTTCTGGCTGCTTACATTCCCTTTTGTATTGTAAAAAGTAGAGCTGTGCGATAATAGCTTTCCTTGCTCTGTGCCTTCATAGTTTTTTAGCTCATACAAATTGCCTTCTGACTTGTAGGTGCGAACCGTCGTCAACGTTTTTCCTTCACTTATTTTGTTGACCGTCTGAGCGGGTTGAACCCAGAAAAAAGGCTCATTAGAGGTTCTATACGTATGAACAGTCTCCGATCCCGTACTCTGGGATATTTTCAAAGGAAGACCATATTCATTGTAGTCATAGAAGGTCGTTACAGGTTCTGATGAAGAACCTCCCTCCGTATAGGACTCTCGCATTTGCACAGGCAAATTCCAGTCCATGGCATCATTATACGTGTAATCTATATGATAGCCGGTAGAATCTCCCTCTTGATCATAGCTGTTTAGAACAAGCTTGTCCGGTGCGTTATCTCCTCTAAAGACTTTACCGAAATGGAAGGTTTCCGCTGTACGTGTCCCTTTGGCAACTACCGTCCATTCAGCGTTTTTCCCATAGTTGGCTAGATCTTCTCCGGAATAGGTGAAATCAATTTTATTTAAAAAACGATTGCCTGCGGTTGTACTGTACATATCAGCGCGTGAAACCACCTTGAACACGCCTTGTGTACCGTATACACCTATCTGCTTGTTAAATGCTTCATAACGAATGTCTGTGATCGATGAAGTAGGTCGTACAATTCGTGTAAGCAACGCCGATGCATTTTGCTGTAGGGCTCCAGTCTTTCCTTCACCATCTACGACTACATTAAAAGGAGCGTCCATGAATGTATACGCATAGCTTGTGCTTCTGGAAAGAGAATCCAACACTTCTGACAGCACCTTGCTGCTTCCCTCGCCACTTTGACGATAGGTGTACTGATGGTCTGTGCCCTGCTCTTTAACAACAAGCTGTCCAGCATTGTAAGTGAAATCAAGCTCTCTGCCATCATTATTTCGAATCGAACGAATGAGCTTTGCTCCACCAGAACTTGTATAATCAAATTCCACCCGATTCTTATACGCATCCTGGATTAAAATCAAATAACCGTCCTGATCCAGATAATAGTTATTTCCATTCAGCACTGCTATTTTGTACGCACTGCTTACTCCCTGCACGTCTGCGCTTTGATCTGTACTGATCTTGAGATCTTTGTAGGCATATCCTTCAAGCTGAAAATCATCTTTTACCTCATATGAGCCTGTTCCCGGCATATACAAATACCGCTTACCATCCAGTTTCTGTATATGAGGAAGATCCCACTTCCAGCCTCTTCCCAGACCAGAAGCTGCTTCCTCCTCACGGATGGCACTGGCGTTTGTATACAACCCTCCATTTTGCTGCACACCAATCTGGTTATTTGCCAATGAACTGTTATACACACGAGTCAGTGCAAAGGGGAATGAACCCGGCAACACCAAGTCCGTATTTTGCACGGCAAGCTGTCCAGAAGCGGTGAACACACTGTTGTCACCGTAATCCAGCCCATAACGCGAAGTATCATCACTTAGCCTGCTTTGTGCAAGCGCCGCTTGATCAAAAGGAGCATACACATCTGTTGTAGCAGATACCTGCAACAAACTTTGTTGAAGTAAATTCTGCCCGATCAGACTGTTTTCTCCTGGAGTCGGCGCATATACGGAATCAATTACACGGGGGATGGATGGTATATCCATCTCAGTCGTGTCTGGAGCCGGCGCTTTATCCTCTTCCTTATCTAGCGGTTGTTGAGTTGCCTTTTCATCCTGGGCGGCCTGAGTGGGCTTTTCACCTTCCTTCAGCTCAGCCGACTCATCAGACGGTTCCGCCTTTGCATTTGTGCTCAATGTCAGCCCATTCTGCTGTACCCACAAGCTTGGACTTTGTTCCGGTAATGAATTTTCTCCACCATCTTTTTGCCAAGCTTTATAAATATCATATAAAGTATAGCCTTTGGATAACTGTGCATTGACCCAAGCCTGATCTTTACCAGTTTGCTGCGCAAGCCATGCTCTGGTAATAATCTGTGGAGTGGAAGACGAAGAAGACTGAGAAGCTGCCGCCTCTCCGTGCCCTTCTTCTCCATATGCCCATGTGCTCCATGGACCCAGCAACATTGCCATACATAGTAGACTACAAATATAACGTTTAAACACTCGCTCACCCCTATTTAATAATGCCTGTACATCTAACTATCTGTTATGTTTTTTCGAAGCAAAGACATCCTTTTAATCTGTAAAAGGAAATACCTTCTTCGTCCGTCTAATGACGTTTCCGTTTAAGTCATAATCCAGTTGAATTTGATCACCGGTGAACAAAATAACTTTATTCAGTCGGTTCCCTTTTCGATATTCATATGAAGTATCCTTACCAAGCGCCATATGTGCTGCCTTAATTACGGTTTGTAATGCGCCGCTATTGGTTTCTGTCAACTTCACATAAATCGTTTGGCCTGCCTTCATCTCATACTCTAAGACCGTGTAATCCCAACCATATATTTGTGCTTGCTCTGTTGAAGAGACAAGCTGGTTACTAAAATCAGGGTCCGTAAACAAGCTTACAATGGGTTGCTGCGCAGCAAAGTTTGATTTCTCCTTCACAGCAAAACGGTAAATCCCGTCTTCTTTGGGTGTAAACCGATATTTCCCTTGTTGGCCTGCCGTAAAGTCAGCTTCTTTATCTATGAGCTCAATTAGCTCGTCCAGCTTGCTGTCATCGTTATTTTTTACGGCAAACACACGATAAGGCGCTCCAAAGTTAACAGCAGGAGCAGCTGCAGCTACGGCAAGATGAATATTTGCATTAGCTGGCACTTGCTGTTGATTATCTATCGCCTCTTTATGTTCACGAATCACTTTTCCAGCCTGATCCGTAACGGTATATTGATACGTTCCACCAGCCGCCTTCGCATTCGTCACGATAGGGGCCTCCTGACTTCCGCGATTGATCCATATCTCCTGCTTGCCGCCAGACAAGGACGTTTTTAACAACGCCGGTTCTGTGCTTGGCTCCGCTTTAATTTCATTCTTGAAATGAAAGGTCACGGCTTGCGGCGAAGTGACAGTCACAACAAGCGTATCTCCGGCTCCAAGTGAGATTTCAGGTAGAGAAGCATCCATACCTGCTCTATCCACCTTGGAATTTACACCGCTACCTTCTTCATATATGGCATAGTCGTAGAGGCGGCTTTCGTTTGAAGCATCTGTCGTTAATGAGGAAGCCTGTGAACCAGTATTATGGAATACATAGCTTTCTCCCTGCTTGACAGTGACTTGATTGCCTGTCGGCACCTGAGCATCCTCAACGTCGAATATTCCTAACACAGCTCCATAAGTCACTGGCACATCCGAAACCGTCGTTACAATGGCATATCCACCAGCCTGTACCAACGGCAATTGAGTCGTATCACTGGCCTGACTGTACACCGTACCGTCTGCCTTGTAATTCATGTAATTCCACTTCATACCGCTGACTGAAATGACATCCAGAGCCTTGTCCAAAGTGCTTACATTGATAAATTTCCGGCTTTCACCGCGTTTCAATGTAATTCGATGGAAGGCTGCCTGTGCGTTAAGCATAGCCTCTACCTTACTGCTGTAACTAAAGGTGATTGGCCGATCGGATACATTGGTGACAATGGCTTCACCGCCTGCAACAATCTCTGGGTCCACTGTATTGTTGAAATGATCTGATGTCAGTAAACGAAGCCCTCGATAGCTTGCCGAATCAAAGCGTGCACTTCCACTACTTTTGTCATGCCGCAATGAATTCGATTTGCTATCATGATTGCGGAAAATGTACGAATCCCCTGGCTCCAGCGTCGTTTGCCCGATACCATTATCATCTTCGCTGGCCTTAAAACTCCTATAGATACCACCAAACGTGATTGGCGTGTCACTGGTTACCGTTACACTGGCCTTTTTACCTGCACCAACCAAAAAGGTTGAGTTCCCGGTATTGCGCCTGGATTGCTCTGTATCATCTGCTTTATACAGGACTACATCAAATTTTCCTTTAACGGTTTTGGCTGTGCTGTGCAGATTCCTCAAATGATCACTAATATTGGTAAAAGCATAACTTTCACCTTTCGAAAGTGTTACCCGCAAGAAAGCAGGATGGCTACTCGTTTCCCAGGAAAAATCATCTGTATAGTCAAAGATAATAGGACTCGGACCGATCACAGTCACAATGGCATATCCCGAAGGCGGGATCATGGGACCAGACTGGCTGTTAAAACCAGAGGAATTTACCGTTCCATCCGGCTTGTAAATAGCATAGTCGAACAAGCTTCCTACCTTTTTGGAGTTATTGTAGATCGGATTCATTAGCGTACCATTATTGTGGAAAATGTAGCTCTTGCCCACCTCAAGCTCCACACGGCTGATTGCATCACCACCCACAGGACGAGCAATAAAATTGCGATATGGAGCCCCGTATGTAACCGGATTTGCAGTGACCTGGGTAACTACCGCATATCTGTCCACAGCAATCTGTGGCTTCGCCGTAGTGCTGCTGCCGCGTGAAGCCTCTGTTCCGTTTGCCAGATAAACAACATAGTCAAGTTTATCTTTAGATGTACCGTCACTTTCCACCGTATCCAATCGGGTTCCCACATTGATAAACTGGTAGCTTTCCCCCTGATTTAAGGTAACCCGCGCATAAGCCGGCTCGCCGGTGCTTTCTATACTGTATTTGCCGTATGGAAATCCGAAGGTCACCGCATTGGCAGTGGAACCTGTAATAATCAGTTCCTCTCCATCACCCAAAGAGGGATGAGCAATGCTATTAAGATCAGATGCGGATAAAGTTCCGTCTGCCTTGTATTTTGCGTAATCAAAACGGCGATTGTCTGCATTTGACCCATCATGCTGAATCGAACGGGCAGTCCATCCTTCATTCACAATCCGATAGCTTTCATTTTTAGAGACCGTAACTCGCTCTAGTGCCGGGTCCTCCGATGTACTGTAGGTGAAGACGTCCGTTACTTTTACGGTTAATGCTGCTGTTCCTGTATTCGTAATAAACGCTGTGCCTCCCCCAGGAACACCAATGGGGCTAATGCCATAGTCCATATGGACAGTGCTGATGTCTCCGTCCTCTTTGTAACTTACACTATCGTACAAAATGCCTTTTGATTGAGAAGCGTTGCTATATATGGACTTACTGATCGTATCTGTATTCTCGAATTCATAGGTTTCCCCAGGTTCGATAACGATTGACGTATACTCCACCGTTGCCGCCAAGCTCATCATGAGTGCATTATAAACGCTGTTTGTTACAGAAGTTGGCGGATCAAAAGAAACTGTTTCATTAGTGATCTCCTGTTCCTTCTGTACCAAATCTGCTTGGTCCAGTTGCATTCCGTCCTTTACATCTTGTTTTTCCGCTCCTGCCACACTAGGCAAGCACAGCAAAGTGTTCGTTGCCAAAAGTGCCGTCAGAAACCATACCATTACCTTTTTACAAATCATCTAACTGTATAACCTCCCTTTCTCTCGTCAAAAAAATTGCATGTTGGGCTGCAAAAACCCACTTTTCTCTCTGTACATCCTTACAATCATAAGAAAGAACATATTACCTCCATTTCCATAAAAAATGTCACAATTTAATATATCGGCACCTTAAACTTCCATTTTTATAGGCCAAATGGACCTTATTTTCCATAAACCGGTTAAGCCCATGGGATTAAAAGAAAATCAGGAGAGGAGTCACTTGCAAAGCCCCCTTCGGGTATAGTAGTATGTGGTTAAAAAAAATCGGAGGGTATATGCCTAAACAACAAGATAAACATTCCATTCAGGCGTGGTCTCTGATCAATCGCAAATATTTGGGAAAAGGCGTGCGTGTCAAACGTTTTCGTAAACCAACACGCTGTCAAGTGCGCAATCGCGTTTTGCTTGCCGTTTTGATGGCTAATGACATTAAACTGTCCCAACTTGCCGAGGAGCTTTCCATTTCCTCCCGTAGTGTCAGTGCGTGGGTATATGAAGGTCGCATTCCCGGCAACACTAATCTGGAAAAGACGTGTAATACACTTGGTTATCCGCACCATATTCTATTTAATGAAGAGGTTGTCCGGCGTTCACCACTCATCTGTCAACCATCGCCGTCCCGTTTTATGAAACGGACTGTGACTCGTTCTCCGGTTAAAAATCGGATCTTGGCGGGTCTGTGCATGGTACATGATATTTCGGTGACCGATGTGAGTCATTGGATTGGCGTTCACCCCGGTACATTTCGGAAATGGTTGCATCAGGGTACCGTTCCTTCGCAAACCTTCCAGGATCAGGCGGAACAGTTTTTCCGTATTCCAAAATCCATTTTGTTTGCTGATGCCATGCTGAAAAAGTAAAAATGTCCGTAAACCGAAACGATTGTAATTTTCATGAAAGTCTTTGAAAGGAACGCATTACCATCTTTCATCCACTGAGACTTTCACATCGTGTAATTCACAGAATATAAAATGCAAAAAAAAGCACAGTCTGCCGATTCCTCGGTGTACTGTGCTTTTTAGATAACAGAGTTTTAAATACTTCTTGCTTATATTTTGTCAGTTTCTTAAAAATGAATGCTTGCCGTTTCAGTTGAACGTCTGGCTTCTTCCTTGATGGTCTTTAGCTTTTTCATCACCGGGTTGCCTCCACGTCCAAAGTAGTCGTGAAGACGGCTGTATTCCTCGTACAGCTTATCATACACGGCCGCGTTCTCAGGGATCGGCTTGAAGCTCTCGTCCCGTACACGAGCCATATGAAGCGCTGCTTCGACGATATCGTCGTACCCTCCAGCTTCAGCTCCCGCAGCCACTGCTGCGAACATGGCCGCACCCAATGCAGGAGTTTGGGTGGAAGCTGCCACCTTAATCTCACGTCCGGTTACATCTGCATAAATTTGCATTAAAAGACGATTTTTCTGCGGCAATCCACCGCACGCATACAATACGTCTACTGGCACGCCGTTATGATGGAACGCATCGACAATTTTACGTGTTCCGAACGCAGTTGCTTCCAGCAATGTACGATACACTTCCTCTGGCTTCGTCAGCAACGTATACCCGACAATCAGCCCCGTCAGGTTGGTGTCAACCAACACAGAACGGTTACCGTTCCACCAGTCCAGCGCCAGCAACCCGGTTTCACCCGGTTTATATTCAGCCGCTTTACGCTCCAGCCATACATGGACGTTCACACCTTCCGCAACTGCCTGCTCCTTCACTTCGCCGGGAACAGCATGATCCACAAACCATGCGAAAATGTCTCCTACCGCCGATTGTCCAGCCTCATACCCGTAATAGCCCGGAATAATTCCGTTCTCTACAACGCCACACATCCCCTCTACTTCTCTTTCTTCCTCACCGAGGAGCATATGGCAAATGGAAGTTCCCATCGCCATCACCAGCTTGCCTGGTGTGACGACGCCTACTGCCGGAACAGCCGCATGTGCATCCACATTGCCTACCGCTACTGCCGTTCCCGGATTCAGTCCGAGTTTTGCAGCCATCTCCTCTGTTAATCCACCCGCACGGGCACCCAAATCATAAATCTCACCGCGCAGCTTTGTATCCGTCAAATTTTCTAAACGCGGATCGAGCGCTTTGAAAAATTCACGATCCGGATAACCCTCGCGATGATGGTAAATAGACTTGTAGCCAGCTGTACACTGATTCCGTTTCAGTTCCCCACTGAGCTGGGAAATTACCCAGTCGGTCGCTTCTACAAAGCGGTCTGTTTGATTATAAATGTCTGGTGCCTCGTTCAGAGTTTGCCAAATTTTTGCGATCATCCATTCGGAAGAAATTTTCCCTCCATAGCGGGGCAGAAACACCTCTCCTCGCTGCGAGGCAATGGCATTTAAACGGTCCGCTTCATCCTGTGCTGCATGATGCTTCCACAGTTTCACCCAACTATGCGGGTTATCTTTCAGGTTCTCGTCAAAGCACAACGGTTGTCCCTGCGCGTCAATCGGCAGCATCGTGCATGCTGTAAAATCAATTCCGATCCCGATGATATCGTCTGGAGAAATCCCTGTCTCCTTCATAACGGCAGGTATAGAAATAGTCAGCACTTCAATATAATCAGCCGGATGTTCCAGCGCCCAATCCATTTCCAATTTGCGTCCGCTACCAGGCAGCACTTCATCCATAACTCCATGACGGTAAGGTGTTACATGTGTAGCAATTTCAGCTCCGTCAGACAGGTCAACAATGACCGCACGGCCGGACTCCGTTCCATAATCGACACCAATTGTATACTTGCTCATTTGTGCCTCCTCCTTTTTCGTTTGACCATAATAAGCATTCGCCCATGCTTGTGCAGAAAATGCTTACCCAGCAGCGCCAGATCCACTTCCTTTTTCAATTGTTCTAATATGTATAAGACACACCTTTTACTATCATTTCTGAAATCTGCAATGGAGGAGGTGACTGAAACTAACTTCAAATGGAAAATTACAGGAAGGTCTTAACGACCCTTTAACCTTGTTTACGCTTTCATTATATGCTTGTACGTACAACTTAGCTAGTCTTTTTTATGTATTTTCTAGATAGATTTATGTACTCATTTTCAGAAAAAATATAACAAAAACAGCCTATTTCTGCAATCCAGAAAACAGACTGTTCGGTATGACGAGAAACATGCCATCAAATATTAAGCGTTAAAGCTGTATACTTACTAACTTGTCCTTACATGTTAAGAAATAAAACCGACTGATCTTCCAGGATAGTGTTCTCCAGGCATGACCTGGACAGGCCCCGTAGATTCACGAACGATGAGCTCAGGCGGTAGAATTAACTGACGATCTTCTTCATGGTACCCCTTCTCTTCAATCATCGACAGCATGGTATCGGCAGCACGTAACCCCAATTCTTCCTTTGGATGCCGAATTGTCGTTAGCTTGATTTCCGTTGCTGTCGCCAAAAATGAATCATCAAACCCAACCAACGATAGATCATTGGGAATGTTCAGGCCCACCGAACGTACAATATCCAGGAGTCGAACAGCCAGCTCATCATTATAGGTCACCCATCCAGTAGGACGCTCTCCCGCCTCCATCGCCAATAGCCTCGACGCACGTTGTAGCGGAATCTCATTTTTTTCTTCTGTCCGGTAAGTCGTTACTGCGTTCGGGTGTAGTGTCACACCATATTTGCGGTGAGCGGCCACAAATCCCTTCATACGAAGAATCCCTTGCATATCATCGGTTTTGAAAAATCCGGCCAAGCGTCGGTGTCCCAGCTTAATCAGATGCTCGGCCGCCAAAAAACCACCCTTTTCATCATCTACTCGCAGACATGGCGCATCCATTTCCTCATAACGCGCATTGATCATCAAATAAGGGATTTGGCGGTTTTCCACGGTTAAATAATAGTTCAGATTGGGGTTACGCTCTCCACTTTTGGTCGGTTCGATAATAATTCCGCTCAGCGGTTGACTCAACAGCATTTCCAGGCACTGACTCTCTTGCTCAGGGTCATTACCTGTGCTTGACAGCAGCATCTTATAGCCCTGACGACTCAATTTGGATTCGATTCCCTGTACAATGGATGGGAAAATATAATCCGATATATAGGTTGTAATGACTCCAATCGTCTTTGGATCTTCGGGCTGCTTGCTGTCCCGTGTCGCGACAAAGGTCCCCTTGCCCTGCATCCGAAACAGCCAGCCTTCCTGCACCAGCTCACCCAGCGCCTGACGCACCGTTTGCCGACTAACGGCAAATTGTTCAGACATTTCATGCTCAGATGGAAGCTGGCTTTGTGGTTCCAGTTTGGATGAATGAATCCAGGACAAAATTTCCTGTTTAACTTGTATATATTTGGGCGCCATAATTTCCTCCGTACTTGCAATATCGTGTACCTGTTCATATTCCACGATTATAGCATACCGTTCATTTGTACATACAAATGTTACAGGAACAGGATATCGTCGTATTGCTGCCGGAGGTGTAAACCCATTCGCTTATCCCTTCCTTGCCACACATGAGTAGCTGAATATCTAAAGGACAATGTGTAGAGGTTGCACATTACGAACGAAGCAATTGATGTTCATTCATATACTTAAGTCCTGTGTAGCGATCACGCAAGGTATGAGCCGTGCGCAATGCACGAGCAAGCTGTTCCTCCGTAACCCCCAGCTCGGCAATGGTAGATGGGCCTCCGACCTGAGCCAGCCATGCACGCATCTGCTCCGACGTAGGCAATTCCCGATACACCTTAAATACCTCTACATCCTGACTAACTGCTAAATCCCTGTAAAGGTCAGACAGCAATGCGGATGCTACGCCTACTTTGGCACCATGCAAAACTTGCTTGCGTCCTTCTGCAATAAAATCCATTTCAATTCGGTGGGAAATATGGTGCTCTCCCCCTGACGCTGGACGAGAATGATCTATCATCAGCATCGAAATACCGGATGCAATCAGCGCATTCATCAATACCTCGACCCCAGCCTTGCTACCTGCCGCAATCTCATTGACATGTTCTATACAGGCACGCAAAGCCTCCTCGGTAATGCGATTAGCCACAGGTGAATATGGCTCGTTTCCCAAATCTCTGGAAACATGCCAGTCCGCTAGTGAGGTGAACTTACCGAGCATATCGCCAAAACCGGCCGCAGTCATCGTCTGTGGCGCATTTGCCAGCACGGACAAATCAGCAAAGATCGCCTCTGGCGGAACTGCTTGGAATGTCTGCTTGCTGCCATCCACAATTAGTGGTGCGCCTGCGGAGGTAAAACCATCCACCGAAGCAGCCGTCGGTACTGACAAGAACGGACGATTCATTTTATAACATACGAAGCGAACCAGATCATGAATCGTGCCAGAGCCTACAGCAAGTACAGCCTGACTCTTATCCGCCACACCCAGCAGCACTTTCATAATGTAGGTCTCATCAGCAATGACATCCCCTACAGCATTCGGAGGTAAGCGGACTACATCAACTGTCAAACCTGCCTCACGAATCAGCTCAGCCACTTTTGTTCCAGCCGCCGCCGAAGTATGCTCATCTTCTACCAGAGTTACATGACGATAATCCTGTTGGTTCAGATAAGGAACAACAGACTCCAGTGCTCCATCCTGTACCTCAATAAACAATTCAACCTTTCGGTGAGGATGATCAGCGTTACTAGCCTGCGCCTCTTCGTTCCACAGCTTGATCTGCTCATTCATATTCATTTCATCAGCCTCCTGAAAAAGGAATAATTTGCACAAGAATGATCCATAATGATTAATAGATTCCGTTTGAAAACGATTACTATTTAATTGTACGCACAAGTGTGTGTCCAAGTCCAGCGAAAAAGTACAAGTTGCTTTTTAATTTATACATTCGAAAGGAACATGTTTATGAAATTTGGAACGGATATTGCCTGCGCACTTGGGTTACTGGCAGGTACAACGTTTGGCAGTGGTATTGCTTTTTTGTTCGGCTGGCAAGCTTATCGGGCCCTGACTTCTGTTGCAGTCTTTGGCGTTGTGGGGATTGTCATTACCATTGCCGTTTTTCGCTTGCTGCACCGTAAGTCACTTTCCACATCTAATTCTCGATAAATGCCGTTAGTGAAACGAGTGCAACTTGTTTTTTTGCCAATATACATAAAAAACGGGTCTCTTAAGCAATTGTATCGCTTGAGAGTACCCGTTTTTGTTTTACAAATATCACTTATGAAAGTGTATCAACCTCTGGATTAACGTCTAATTCATAATCAATTTCATCAAACCCGAATCCAAATAATTGGAGGAAATCCAGACGGTATTGTTCGAGATCACCCAATTCAGATACGTTTTCTGTAGTGATTTCGGACCAAGCTGCTTTGACAGCCTGCTGCACATCGTCTCTCATTTCCCAGTTATCCAGCCGAATGCGTCCTTCTTCATCCGTTTCCACAGTGGACCCACTGTATAGCGTCTCGAACAGACGTTGTGCCTGCTCAATACATCCCTCGTGCAGTCCCTTTTCCTTCATGACCTTAAACAGCAAAGAAATATACAAAGGTACGACTGGAATAGCCGAACTGGATTGTGTAACCAAAGCTTTATTCACAGAAACGTAAGCTTTTCCATGATAACGCTCCAGTTGCTTTGTTAAAGTATGTGCTGTAGCTTCCAAATCATTTTTAGCTTGGCCAATGGTTCCTTTACGATAGATAGCCTCCGTAATTTCGGGACCAATATACGAGTATGCCAGTGTGGTTACCCCTTCAGCCAGCAGATCAGCTTCTTCCAACGCTTTTAGCCACAAGGACCAATCTTCGCCACCCATTACCGTGATGGTGTTCTCGATTTCCTCCTGCGTAGCCGGTTCTAGCGTAATTTCTGATACGACACCTGTATTCGTATTCACTGTTTTATTAGAAAAAGACTGTCCGATAGGCTTGAGAACGGAATTAAAGGTCTCACCTGTATCGGGATGTGTCCGTCGCGGTGAAGCGACACTATATACAATCAGGTCTACCTTGCCCAGCTTTTCCTTTACCAGCTTCAACGTCTCCTGCTTAATTTCATGAGAAAAAGCATCTCCATTAATGCTTTCTGCTATGTAGCCAGCTGCTCTGGCCGCTCTTTCAAAGGCTACCGTATTATACCAGCCTGCTGAAGCCGTGCGCCCCTCAGATGCGGGACGTTCATAGGATACCCCTATGGTGTCCGCTCCCAGACCGAAGCTCGCAGCAATACGAGAAGCCAGCCCGTATCCAGTAGATGCTCCGATCACAAGCACCTTTTTAGCTCCTTGTATTGATGTGCTGTCTTTGATGTAGTTGATCTGACGGTTAACATGAGCCGCGCATCCTGCAGGATGTGCAGTCGTACATATAAAACCACGGATTTTCGGTTTAATAATCATTGCAAGGGTCCCCCTACTTTAGCATTCATTTAATATGGATGTAATGGTTGTCCAGTCATAACTATATAGCAAATCAGCTTGCGGCTCAACACATAACATAACACTTGAAGACAGCCGAAGAAAACTACCGTAAACATCATAGTCTGCAACGCTTTTTTACTCCACTATTCATTTTGAATCATTTTCTAACATCATCACATCTTCTCCTTGCTGTTGTCTTATTTGGATATTAGCCCTTCCCCAAGAACACATTAAGTCAATAATTTCATTTGCTGTAATTCCATATTCCGTTATATAATACTCCACTTTTGGAGGCATTTGATTATACACATGTCTACCTATGATACCATCCTTTTCAAGTTCGCGAAGTTGCTGTATAAGAACCTTTTGAGAAATGCCTGAAATACTACGCTGTAATTCACTTGTCCTTTTTCTACCAGACATTAATAAACATATGATTAATGATTTCCATTTACCTCCGATGATCTCAAGTGTTGCTTCTATGCCTAAATTATATTGTTTCATAGTACCACCTCTTCAACGCTAAAAATAACAACGTTTATCTAATTAATTCTATAATCGCATATCTTCACTTTAAGTCCAATGCATACTTTCAAGTAACTATCTTACTTTATTGTGTGTATTTACTTTTTTTGAAGCATACAGAATAATAATAGAGCATCTACAAAGGCAAATATGTTACGTAAGAAAGGTGATTTATGATGAAAACTCTTGTGATTTTAGCTCATCCCAATATCGAAGATTCTAGAGTAAATAACAGATGGAAACGAGAATTACTTCAATATACCAATGAAATTACAATTCATGAGATTTATAAAGAGTATCCAAACTGGAGCATTGATGTTTTGAAAGAACAACAGCTACTTGAAGCATACGATAATGTCATATTTCAATTCCCTTTGTATTGGTATAGTTACCCTCCTTTATTAAAAAAGTGGTTCGATGATGTTTTTACCCATGGATGGGCTTATGGTTCAAAGGGTGATAAGTTAGAAGGAAAGAAGCTAGGGATAGCCATGTCCATTGGCGATAAAAAAGAAAATTACTTATCTACTGGTTCCGTTTCTTTTACTGTAGATGAAGTTATAGCACCTTTTAAGGCAAGCGCAGTGCATGTTGGCGCGATACCATTACCCTATTTCGCTGTCTTCGGAGCCTCGTTTCAAGCAAGCGACGAAGACATTGATCAGAGTGCAAAAGACTATATTAAATATATATTTCAGTATAAATAAAATAGTTATAATGGTACGCGCATCTTAACCATATAAAAACAGGCTCTTGGTGGCATCCAGCCAATCCAAGAACCTGTAAATGTTAGGCTATGATGCGGTCGAGAGGACTCGAACCTCCACGGGGGGTTAGCCCACACGGACCTGAACCGTGCGCGTCTGCCAATTCCGCCACGACCGCATATTATGTATTCACACCGATGTTTTTCAATCACGGTAATTTAGATTATATCTTCCATAGAACATAAAATCAAGTTATTTTTATCTTATATTTTCTATGAGTCATTTCCGTAAATATAAGAAAATCACTGGATATCACAAACCAGATATGGTAAAATGGGTCCATCAGGAAAGGAGGTGCGTCAACATCAATAATCACATGTTGAGCGTATCCCTTACCCGGTCCGTTATTCTCTAATTTACAGAGTTGACGGAGGCGCGGGATACGGATCAAAGCTTTAAATAAGCGCCACGGGTAGAAAGACCGTCCTCGGACGGTCTTTTTTATTTCAGCATCATCTATAAGATTACATACTGCACTGTGAAAGAGGAGATACGATGTCGATTAGACCCGCAAATGTGGAAGAGCTCAACGAGTTGGCAGCCATCTGGCTAGATGCTTCCATAGAAGCCCATCATTTTATTGCTCCGCAGTATTGGGCATCACAAGTTACCGAGATGGAAAACAGGTACCTTCCTCTCGCTCAAAACTACGTAATCATACAAGATGATCATAGCATTGGCGGCTTCGTCTCCATGTTGGATGGATACTTGGCGGCTCTGTTTATTCGTGTTGGTTCTCAAAGGAAAGGCTATGGCAAGTTACTACTAGATTGGGTGAAGAAGCAACATAATGAGATTCAATTAAAGGTATACCAGTCGAACACGAAAGCATTTAACTTCTATACTAAAAATGGATTTACCATTCAAGCGGAATCTGTTGATGCCGAAACTGACGAGAAAGAATTTGTAATGGGATGGAAAAAACATTAACGATATTGAAGCACCTAGCACCTTTAGCCTAGTAGTACAAAGGCTCTGCTCCCGTAGAAATACGGCGTAAGCAGAGCCTTTTACTTTTATCTATTACAACTAAGTGTCTAGTCTCCTATTTAAGCCATAAACCTCGGCATATAAAATCTCTTTAAACGGAGCAAAATCCTGTTCAGCCAGCGCACCTGGATAGCTCATTATTTGAAGCCGCAGATCAGCCTGTCCTTCTCTTAAAGGGGGCTGTACATAGTCAAAATGGTTCAGATGAAACCCTAAACGTTCATAAAAACCAATTCTTCTCCGAGTCCATTCATCCACGGGTGGCTCAACCTCCAGTACTACCGGTTTACCGGACTGTGAAATAAACTTGCTCATAAGCTCTTTACCTAACCCGCCACCTCGTATAGCCGAATCTACGGCAATATGCTCTACAAACCGAAAATCTGTAAACTCCCATCCCGCCAAAAAAGCAATTGTTTGCCCTTGTTCGTCCATTTTGGTAAGTAAACGATAACACGGATGATGAAGCAGAGTCCTCTGTGACTCGAATGTCCTGCATTCCGTTTTAGGAAAAGAAGCTTCCATAATCGCATACACTTGAGAGAATTCAAGTTCATTCATATACTTTCAACTCCTCTAACATAACTTGTCGGTCTACTAATGTCAGTTACATTAGGGCCTTAACCCTTTAGACCTTGTTTAATTCCATAAGCGTCAGCAATATGTGTTCCAACAGCTCTGGAATGTCTTCCATCTGATCTTCGTTAATTTGTCTGGAAAATCGGAGTTCAATCCTGTTTTGGTATGTAGACATCTTTTCTCCGTAAATCTGACTAAGCGTTTGTACCGGTCGAAGATCGGGCTTCCAAATTTCGGTCAGTATATTTTCAATCCGGCTGCATTGTGACCCAATCTCACGAATTTCCATGTAAAAACTCAGCAACAAGACACATCCCGGAATTTGATCTTTGATTTCCAAAATTTCCGCAGCCAAGTTGTTTAAATCCGCCTTCAGTTGAATCTCTGCTGTCACACTCGGGTGTTCTCTCAGTCTGAATTGGACAGCAAATTCACGTGACAACACGGACATTTCCAATCTGTCGATTCGCTGCGTAATGTCAATACGTGAATCCAGATTATCCAGATCGTATACTGTATTTTCCATGGCCACTTTTAAATTATCAAAAACCGTCGGATCGAACATATATTTTTCACCTCCAATTATGGAGTATAACATAGCTTCTGTTACTCCTAAAATAGGATGCCCCTTTTCACGAAATCATATTAAGATGGAACTTTATAGTATAAAGTAAATTGATCAATTCTTATGTCGAAGTTTAGTGAATAAATTTGTAAAAACACATAATTGTGACAAAAAAATATATTTTTTTGATTATTATCCTTTTTACGTTCCAATACATTGGAATATACTATATAATACTGGATGGGATTGGTTATACATATTCTATAAATCCCAAAATAAAAGAAGGGAAGAATTCATAAATATGAAAAAAGCGATTTTTTCCACACTAGGTCTTGCACTTCTATTAAGCACATCCACCGCCGTTGCATCCGCTCAAGAAGCAGCACCCGCATTACAAAAGGAACCTATCCAACTTTCTGGGAATGGGACCGACAGAGAGCCTAATGACTGGTTTGATCAAGCCAGTGAAATACTAGCAGGAGTTGACATCTATGGGGAAATAGGAAGACACTTTGATGGAGGCTATGCAGGTTATTATGACACTACCGATTATTATAAATTTAAAGCTTTTCAGTCTGGATGGTATCAATTTAACATTCAAGGAGACATATATCCCAACACATGGCTGAGACTTGGTTTGGCTGACAGTAACGGACATTTCATTAGATACGCAAATGATCGTGAATACTCTTTAGGCAAAAATCTTGAAGCTGGTAAATGGTACTACTTGGTAGTAGAAACACCCAACGCTGAATTAGGACAATTGTTCGACTATAAAATTACTTCTACGATTAAATAGATTAAAAGCTGAATTGGAGTATAACAAAAAATGTGATCCTTCCTCAGGGACCACGTTTTTACATTCTTGAACACCTATTGTCTTACACAAACGCTGCTATATCCTCGTAGGGGAACACTGTTCCTTCTTGTATATCATTTTAGCTAGTTAATAATATACAAAAATAATTTTGGAACAAATTACTAATATATTCATATAAATGAATATAAATCCCAAAAAAGAGAGGTAGTTTACTCATGAAAAAAACGTTGTTAGCTTCATTAGGTCTTACACTTCTGCTAAGTACTTCTGCCAGTGTCGCTTTAGCCGAAGAAGCAAATTCCGTACCAGCCGCCAAGGAATCAACTCTTGCCCCTTTACTTGAATATGATGAACAAGAGCCAAATGATACTTTTGAACAAGCTAACTATTATTTTATAGGTGATGCGGTCATTGGAACCCTCGGTGAAGAGAAGCATGGGATGTGGGAAAACTACGATGTATATAAAATAATGGCAGAAAATAAATCAAGCGAAGTTCACTTTACAATTCAGGGACACAGATATCCCGACTCTTGGTTGGAACTAACCCTTTTCGATAGTAATGGTCAAAGCATTAAAAGTTCAAAAAATGGTCAATATTTTTTAAATGCAACTCTTGAGCAAGGTAAAGATTACTACCTAGCCGTCAATGCGCTCGGGCTTCAATTCGGAGGAAAAATGTTTGACTATAAACTCTCTTCTGAAGCTGTAAGGTAGACTAACTAAATTTATATAACTTTTCAAGTATTGAATCATTATTTAATGCCCGTTGTCGTATTGGATACATGCAACAGGCACATATAAAAACTAAAAAATCCCTAACTACGCCAAAAAGCCTCACCCCTTTCTCAAGGGGCGAGGCTTTTGTGGTTCAGTCATTCCATTTGGTGCACTCAGTTCTTTTACCCCTGTGTAAGTCTTACGACAAACGTGAGCTAAAGTCCTCGTAGGAGAACTGACGGATTACCTTGATGCCTTCTTCGTCGTTGTAGCTGGCGATGGCTGGCAGGTTGACTCCGTTGAACATGTGGTTTTTGACCATCGTGTAATGGGCCATGTCGCAGAATACAAGCTTGTCTCCCGGCTTCAATGGCTCTTTAAAGGAATAGTCACCAATCACATCTCCGGCCAAGCACGTAAGTCCACCAAGTCTGTAGGTGTAAGCATACTCGCCAGGCTGGCCTGCATCAATGATGTTCGGGCGATATGGCATAGCCAGCACATCAGGCATATGACATTCAGCCGAAGTATCCAGAATGGCAATATCCATTCCGTTTTTCATCGTATCCAATACGGTAGCAACCAGATACCCAGTATTCAAAGCAATAGCTTCGCCTGGCTCCAGATAAACCTGCACACCATATTTATCCTGAAAATATTGAATACAGCGTACCAGCGTGTCCAGATCATAGTCTTCTCTGGTAATATGGTGACCGCCGCCGAAATTGAGCCATTTCATGTTCTTAATGTATGGCCCGAATTTCTCATCCACGACTTTAATGGTGCGCTCTAGCGTATCTGAATTCTGTTCACACATCGTATGAAAATGAATACCGTCCACGCCATCCAGATCCTCAGGTCTAAAGTTAGCCAGGGTCACACCCATTCTGGAGTTGTTGTAGCAAGGATCATACAGCGGCGTTTCGATTTCCGAATATTCTGGATTAACCCGAATGCCGATGTCGATTTTTTTGGAAGTTACGCCTTGCACTCTGTTTTTGTAGCGTTTCAGTTGATCAAAGGAGTTGAAAACAATATGGTCAACATACTCCAATAGCTCATCAAATTCACTGTCAACATAAGCAGGTGCGTATACGTGAACCTCTTTGTCCATTTTTTCGCGACCAAGTCGTGCTTCGAACAACGAACTGGAGGTTACGCCTTTTAAGTATTTGCCAACCAGAGGAAAGGTCGAAAACATCGAAAATCCCTTAAGAGCGAGCAAGATACTGCAGCCTGTCCGCTCTTGAACGGAATTTAAGACCTCAAGGTTTTTGACAAGAAGTCTTTCGTCAACAAGATAACAAGGTGATGGAAGTCCTGTAATATCAATATTCATCGCAGACCTCAATCAAGCAACGTTGGCGTAAAGTTCTCTTGCCATGGCAATCCGTGTTTATTTAGTGCTTCCATAAATGGATCTGGATCAAATTCCTCAACGTTGTAAACGCCTGGTTTTTTCCAGATACCTTTGATGATAAGCATTGCGCCGATCATGGCAGGAACACCAGTTGTGTAAGAAATGGCTTGGGAGCCAACCTCTGCATAACATTCCTCATGATCACAAACATTGTAAACATAATACGTTTTTGGTTTTCCATCTTTCACACCTTGGATGATACAACCAATGTTCGTTTTGCCTTTTGTTCTTGGTCCCAGAGAAGCCGGGTCTGGCAAAATAGCTTTCAGGAATTGCAGTGGAATGATTTGTTGTCCTTCGTAATCAATAGGCTCGATCGAAGTCATGCCTACGTTTTGAAGTACATTCAAATGATTCAGATAATTGTCCGAGAACGTCATCCAGAAGCGGATTTTTTTCACGCCTTTAATATTCACTGCAAGAGATTCCAGTTCTTCATGGTACAAAAGATATATATTTTTCGGTCCAATTTCAGGAAGGTCGTATACCTTTTTCTCAGAAAGTGGCTCAGTTTCAATCCATTCTCCGTTTTCAAAGTAACGGCCCTTCGCCGTAATTTCACGAATATTGATTTCCGGATTAAAGTTAGTTGCAAAAGGATATCCGTGGTCCCCTGCATTCGCATCCACAATATCAATCGTATGAATTTCATCAAAGTAGTGCTTTTGAGCATAAGCCGTAAATACTCCAGTTACGCCTGGATCAAAACCGCTGCCCAGCAGAGCTGTAATTCCTGCTTTTTCGAATCTTTCTTTGTAGGCCCATTGCCAGCTGTATTCAAACTTCGGCGTATCCGGCGGTTCATAGTTCGCCGTATCAACGTAATGAACACCTGTCTCAAGGCAAGCATCCATTATCGTCAAATCCTGATAAGGGAGAGCCACATTGATAACTACATCCGGTTGAAAGCTTCGAATCAAGTCAATGACCATGTCGGTGTTGTCAGCATCAAGCTGAGCCGTTTGGATCTTCGTACGACCTCCACCCAGCTTCTCTTTAAGCGCATCGCATTTCTCAACAGTTCTGCTTGCGATACAAATTTCTTCAAATACATCTGGGTTTTGGCAACATTTATGCACCACAACGCTGGCCACGCCACCGGCGCCAATAATCAATGCTTTTCCCAAAATAAATAACCTCCTTATTCCATACGCTAATCGCTAATCATTCTTGCAAACAAAATGATTATAAAGACATCCCACCAAATAATCAAGAAAAACGACAATTTGCTGTATCAAAATTCACAGGAACATGTCACAAAAACTTTACAAATGCCAAAATTAGGAATAAAAACTCCGTAAAGTGTGCAGAAAACCAACATTACCCCATACACTCCAGGGAAGTCAGCACGCATTTAACGGAAGTTTTTTTGAATCTAATGCTCATAGTCCTAAAGAGTTAATACTATCTTATTTCTAAACAAAAGACCACCCCTCCGCATCCTATGGAGAAGATTCATGGGGTGGTAAAATAATGGGCTGATAGCGTAATGCCTCATCTACGATCTCTGCCGCACTCAAATCACGATTATCCCAGTAGATCAAATTACTGATCCCCGGATGGGGCGTATTTTGCATCACTATGGTCAGCATGCTGTCGATTTCCTCTTCTGTTCCCTCACCTCTGATGATTTTTTCCACTAACTCTATAAGCTCATTTCGGTCTAAATTTTGGAGTTCCTGGTTGGCTTGATCCAGACTCATATAATTGCCCTCCTTTAATTGAGTATGATCGGCATTGTGTGGGCCCATCCCTTCTTCTGTAAGCGCTATATGACCTATTATGGGGCTTTAAGAAGTGTTTATGATAAATAAAGCCGTCCCCAGTATGGGAACGGCTCTATACAATAATAAAGCTTGTTAAACCATGATTTTGCAAATATCGTTCGTGAATTCAACCGGATCTTGCAGTGGCAAGCCTTCGATCAGCAAAGCCTGATTATACAGTAATGCCGTATAGAGGTTTACCTTCTCCTTATCCTTGTCAAAAGCTTCTTTCAAAGAGTTGAACACCGCATGGTTTACGTTGATTTCCAGCACTTTATTCGCTTTGACATCGGCGTTATTAGGCATGGCGTTCAAGATTTTTTCCATCTCAATCGTCACTTCGCCGTCTGCGGACAGACATACCGGATGTGTCTTCAAGCGCTTGGAGGCTTTAACACTGGATACCTTGCCTTCCAGCAAGCCCTTCATGTACTCGAACAGCTCTTTGTTGTCGTTTTGTTCTGCTTCTGATTCTTTCTCGTTTTCGTCAGGCTCAATGCCCAGATCGCCGCTCGATACAGATTTGAATTCTTTCTCTTTGTAGCTTAAGAGCATTTTAATAGCGAACTCATCAATATCATCGGTGAAATACAGAATTTCGTAGCCTTTGTCAGCCACCATTTCGGTTTGCGGCAGTTTTTCAATACGCTCATTGGACTCCCCGGAAGCGTAATAAATATACTTCTGATCCTCTGGCATACGCGATACGTATTCGTCCAAAGTAACCTGCTTTTTCTCTGTAGAAGAGTAGAACATGAGCAGATCCTGGAGAGTTTCTTTATGTCTGCCGTAATCGTTGTAGACACCAAATTTTAATTGTCTGCCAAATGATTTGTAGAATTGATCATATTTCTCCCGATCATTTTTGAGCAAGGTCAGCAATTGGCCTTTGATTTTGCTCTCGATATTTTTAGCAATCAGCTTCAGCTGACGGTCATGCTGCAGCATTTCTCTGGAAATGTTGAGCGACAGGCTTTCGGAGTCGACCATACCTTTGACAAAGCTAAAATAATCCGGCAGCAGATCAGAAGATTTTTCCATAATCAGCACACCGTTGGCATACAACTCCAGCCCTTTTTCATATTCCTTGGAGTAGAAATCAAACGGAATATTTTCAGGAATAAACAGAATAGCTTGGTACACTACCGCGCCATCCGCACTGACGTGGATATGCTGGAGCGGCTTGTCGTAGCCATAGCGTTTTTCCGCGTAGAAATTTTGATAATCCTCGTCGGTCAGCTCGCTTTTGTTTTTTCTCCAGATAGGAACCATGCTGTTAATACGCTGTTCTTCTTCGTAATCCTCGAACTCGTTGTCGCTTCCCTCTTTCAGACGCTTGCCTGTAATATCCATTTTAATCGGATAGCGGATAAAGTCGGAGTATTTTTTAATCAGTGCTTTTAAACGGTACTCGTCCAAATATTCGTCGTAGGACTCATCTTCGGTGTTTGCCTTGATTTTCAGAACTATCTCTGTTCCGACCTCGTCCTTCTCAGCTGCCTCAATGGTATACCCGTCTGCACCTGTGGATTCCCATTTATATGCAGTATCGCTTCCCAAAGCCTTGGTAGTCACTGTAACCACATCTGCTACCATGAAAGCTGAATAGAAGCCAACGCCGAATTGACCGATGATGTCATGACCATCCTTGGATTCATTTTCATTTTTGAATGCCAGTGAACCACTTTTAGCAATAACACCCAGGTTATTTTCTAGCTCTTCCTTGGTCATACCAATCCCGGTATCACGCAGGGTTAGCGTTCTGTTATCCTTATCGGCAGTTACTTTGATATAATAATTTTCTTTGTCAAAGACCAGTTGATCATCCGTCAATGCTTTGTAATAAATTTTGTCAATCGCATCACTTGCATTGGAGATCAGCTCTCTTAGGAAAATTTCCTTTTGCGTGTAAATCGAGTTAATCATCATTTCGAGCAGACGCTTGGACTCAGCCTGAAACTGTTTTTTCTCCATTCGGATATCTCCTTTCAAATATGAACCTATGTAAGGCCAGCGGATATGAGCTATGCAAACGATTCAACTTTGTTAGCACTCCCATCATTCGAGTGCTAGCCTACCTTTTTTATATCATTCCTCATTTTTTATGTCAATATCTCGGTCGACTAAACATTAAAATTACATTTCAGGAAATCGTTAGTGTCTAATGTGCTTAAACATCACGTTAAACATTTCGACAGAAGATGGAAACAGCCCCTGTACATGGGGAAGCAGATTACTCCTGATCCGTAGCTCATCCTCATTCAAATGCTGTAGGTCCTCATGAAAGAACCAAACAATAGGATAATCGCCGTCCTTATGTCTGCTGCCTGCATTTAAACAAACGGGACCCTGGTCGTCCTCTGCTATTGCAAAAGGAATGTAGCCTGCTGACAGAAGAGGTGACCATTGATCAAGCAAATCATAAAATGCCTTTAAGCCTTGACCTACAGGCAGACGTGGGAACTCAACAAACGTACAATCGCTCCAGTATACTCCCGGGATAGACTCATTATCGAATTGTAAAGATACATAATGGTAGGACATGATAAAACTCCTCAGCAGGGGCGGCAGCTCAAAATGGTATTTTTCCTCCATCTCCCGAACTTCCTGTTCAGTAATCTGTGAAAGGAGAGGCTTCCACTTGATCCATCCCTCCTCGTCAACATTCCCATCACGCATTTCCATCGGTACATTTTCTTCCACATCCATAAAAAAGGCTTCATCCATCTGAGCAAATAGTTCCTTCATGGATGTACGAATATCCGCTTTCTTGTCCATGTCTTCACACCTCTTTCCTCTCTATTCACATTTTGCATCATGGGTTAATGCCAAATGCCCTCTATCTGAAAATAGCATTGTAATCATGTGCTGCTACGCTTTTTAAGTTCAGCTTATCAGAACTTGCTTTTATCACCATTTGCGGAATATTAGTATTACCAGCGCAAGGGCTCATAGTTCCGCCAGATCACCCAACGCGCTGTCTCGTGAATTGGCGCGGTGCCAATGCTATATTCGTCCTTCGTGCCGCTCTGCAAATCAATCAAATGAAGCATACCGCCATACGTTCCAACCGCCAACATACTTTCATCAGGTGTAACTGCCAGCCCGGATATCGTACTGCCGACAAAATAGCGCCAAAGTTCACGGCCCTCCCTGTCAATCAGACGGAGATAACCGTAGGCATCACCCAAAATAGATCCTTGTGTCAGCGCTGTTGCAGCGTATACTCGCATTTCTTCATTCATCATCGGCCATTCTTCCTTATTCTGAGCAAGACCCTGCTCCACCTCAGCAATCGACACTTGAATGGTGGCACCGTTGTAGAAATGACAGGCATTGTACCAGACGTCCAGATCATCTTTGGAAAATAGAGCATAATGCGGATAACTAGAACTTGGCTCCAATGTATGCACCGTCTTATCAGACAGATCCATAAGCATATGCTCACTCATCTGGCTACCGTAAGCAATCCAACGTCCATCCTTCGACACAGCTCCATGCGCCATATCCACAATCGTGTCTTCCAACTCTAGTTTTCTTCGTTCAGACGCCTTGGGATGGATCAAATCCACCAGATCACCAGCCAGCAAATAAACGCCGTAACCGCAAACCAGCAGAAGTCGCTGTCCATCGCCAAACGGAATCACTTCATCTAATATATCTTCAGGATGCTCCTCATCTCCCAAGCACTCCAGATCAGGAATGGATGCTTTTAAGCGGCCTTGTATATCCTTCCACTGAAAATGTGCTGTCTCTTCTCCTTGCAGATTTAAGTCCGGTTGACGAACAATCCGAATCCCCTGTCCATCCACCAACGCAAAATAAGTCCCGTCCGGCGAACAGCCTACTCGATGCAGTCCGGGGATTTGCAAGATTCTATCTTTTCCCGTCACATAGATCGTCCCACGTTCCCGAGGATTGCCCGCATGTAGAATGACTTCATTGCCTCCATTCACAAAAGCTATCGGCCTAACGGCTTGCAAAGCCTCCTCGAACGCTGGTGTAAGCGGCCAAGACGCGGCTGGAATCTCTCGACGTAACTGCTCCATTTCACCAGCCTGATTCGCCTCCTGAATCATACGAAAAATATCTTTGGCCATCTTGGGGCGTTCGTCCTGGTTTGGCTCTGATTGCTCCTGCTGCCATTCACTTTCCTGCCGACTCTGACAAATTCATTCACATCTGCGGCATACCTTTTTCCTTCCTGTCGCCACTTTGCTGCCATTTCATGATTCAACCAACTCATTTGCTTCTCCCATCCAGTGTATGTATGCCCTGTTTGTTCTACAGACTTTGTTCATTCTGTTAGGTGGTTTCTCACCTTTGTCAGCACAGACCACAGGTCTGTCACTGCCTTCACCTCTTCATAGTCCAGATAGGCATCTCGTTTGTCATAGTATTTTACCGCCATAATCACCATCTGAAGCGTCACTGGCTGTCCGGCAGCCTTAAGGACTTCCACAATACTTTCGAAGGTCGCCAACTCAAACCAGGTTTGAACCTGACGATCCGGCACCCACTTGGGAATATACTCGTCCTGTTCGTTGGTTACGACTGTACCCTCCTCTGCACATTCCTCTAGCCAATGCTCATCCCAATAATAAATCGGTGTGTGAACAGGGTCTTGATCCCATTGATCCACATTCACATATAACCAGTTATTATGCAGTTGCCCCACGCTACGCACCAATTCCTGCAATCCTTCAAATACACGATAAGACGGGCGCTCTCTGCGACGGTAATCCTCAAGTCTTGTCTCATACCTGCTCATCTCCAACCTCCCGCTTCCTATATCAGCTAAACACTCAAAATTCGCATAACATACATTTACAACTTATAAAACCCGATATAATTACAAGCACCTCGTAAAGTGTCAAGACTACATAAGGAGATTGATCTATTCATGAAAAGAATCACCGCACTTGTTATCCTGTCCTTGCTATTACTGGTATCCCCGATCTACGCTGCTGCCCCAGCACCTATGCTGGTCTATGTGGACCAGAGTAACCACTCCTTCATCCCGCTTCGTCTTCTGAACAGCTATGAAGGGATCACATTCAATTTAACGGCAGCGGACAAAAAAATAGAAATTGCGCAAGGCAATACTCGGATCACCCTATTTGCCGGGAAATCTACTGCCAAAGTGAATGATCAAACGGTCCATTTGCAAAATGCTCCTTTTACCGATAACGGTTCGACCTATGTCCCCTTGCAGTTCATCAGTCAATATCTAAACCTGCAAGTCTCATGGCAAAAGGAAACCTCAGCAGTACGCATTAAGCAAGGTGCAACGTCCGTCACGCTTCCGGTACATACTGGCAAGCTACCCGGAAACACTACACCCATTACGACAGCTCATAAAAGCTTCAAGGTCGGGTCTCGTACATTTTCCGCTAAGGTGGTCACCATCTCTATGCTCCATCCCAAGGTAAGCCTGGACGTGGCACTGGCAGGCGATTCCATTGGTAAAGTGGAAGACTTAAGTAGTCTCGCCAAACGTAACCAAGCGGTTGTAGCCATCAATGGTACATTCTTTGATGCCTATACCAAAAGCTCTTACAAAACGCCTTACGGCTACCTGGTCAGTCACGGAAAGATGTTGAAAAAAAGCTCTGGCGACCAACGGACGGTCTTCACCTACGATGCCAACCATTTATCCGAGTTAATGTCGGGTTCTGCCTTTGAACAACGCTTAAGCCAAGGTAGCGTCGAAGGTGCCCTTCAAGCCGGGCCTCGTCTGGTCACGAACGGTCAGGTTTCCCTAAATGTCAAAGCCGAAGGCTTCAAGGACCCTAAAATATTAACAGGCGGCGGCGCCCGCAGCGCACTCGGGATGAGTCGGGATCATAAGCTGATCCTCCTGACCACAAGTGGAGCGACTATACCGCAGCTCGCCCAAATGATGAAGCAGGCTGGCGCTTATCAGGCCATGAATCTGGACGGCGGTGCTTCCAGCGGGCTGTATTACAACGGCTCCTACCTCACCACACCCGGCCGCCAAATCAGCAATGCCATTATTGTAAAGTATCAATAGACAGATAAAGGGCTGTCTTCACGGATGTGTAAGCCGTGGGGATAGCCTTTTTTCTATTTCCCCAGTTTAGGTTGTCCGGCCTCCACCTGTTCAGGCGGCTTGTATGGGCCGTTACGGGTTGCCTACAACCTACAATCGAATCAGACCTGTAAAGCTATTGCTGCCTTCGCTTCCTTTTTTTAAAGAAAGATAAATACGATTGTCTTCTCTGCTCGCCAAGCATTCATAAAATCCCGGTTGCACAGAAAGGAACGTCCCTCCCCATACGCATTCAGGCTCCAGTCCACCACTTGTGGCTTCCTCCCCTGCTCCAATAAATAGGTTGCCTGAGGGAACCTTCAAAAACAGCCGCACAGTAGGCTTGTCGATATGATCTGTCATCACAACCTCATAGGTCCCGTCCGCTCCCAGATTCAAAAAAGCTACATTTCCTTTGTTCAACTCGCCCAGCTCGTCCTCTTCGATGGACCACCAATCCGGATCATCGTCCAAACGGTGCTTAAGAGCTTGCGTATCAAATAAGCAAAGAGTCGCCGTGTCTGTCGTAAATTGAAATGGACTGCTTGCCGTATTCATCATGCGATCCTCCTGATTGTGGTCAACGAATTTCTGTTTTTCCACGTCTTACGCTATCCGTATTGCCATATATTTGAGGGAAAATCTCCCTGTATGTAAAGTATAACAATGCTTGCAGGGCCAGACAACATGTTGGGCTAACACCTATTCTGCATAAAAAGCCCTCCCTCACGATGTCGTGAAAGAAGGCCGATTTGTGGATTTAAGCGATGCTAACCTGCTGTTAGATCAGAAAAGACTTAGTAATAATTACCAACAAAATGAACAATACCAAAATCGCTCCTGTGGATGTCCATGCTCCACCGTAACCTACTTCACCCATGTCTGAATCCCTCCTTGCGTTAAAGCTTACTTTTATCGTATGAAGAAAAGCGGATAACGACAGGGCGAATCGGCAAGTTTATTTGCCATGGAAGGACTACTCAGAAAATGGACTGATACGTTTGAGATAGATCGCTAATGACTCTGGATGACAACTGGCAGAGAATGTCGTCCGTTCTTCGCAGTAGCCTGCTCACATCCTTGTGCTTCATCTTTTGAAGGAGCGGGGTTTCTAACTGGGATGAAAGAAATTGAGTGGTGCCTATAAATACAACAACATCCAATCCCGGGTTGGTTTCGGTATGTAATAAGTGCAGCAGATCAGTCATAGACAGTAATCCGGGAGGGAAACGGCTGTTATTTTCTTTCATATATAGTGCTTTTAACATGGAGGTCAAAGCCCAGTCACATAGGATAATGCAGCATTGGACTTGATTGTGCTTGTACAGGATTTGGGCTAGTTTCATGTGGTATTGGGATAGAGTGTGAAAATCCGTTATTGAATTATGTAGGTGTTGTGAGGGTCTGGACGGTTGAGTGGGACTTGGAATAAAGGTAGAAGGAGCTTCTTTCATATCTATTCCTCCAGAGAATTTAAAGATTAGTCTTATTATACTCTAAAATAATACTTATAGATATAATACATGCTAAATATACGATTTTTAATCTCATGTTTACCCAATAAAATCTTGTCTACACTTTTTAGTATGAAGGGGTGTAGATAAATGCAGGACAAAGAAGTACTAAAGCTAGTTGGGGCTAGAATAAGAGTGTTACGCAAAGAAAAAGGCCTCTCACAAGAAGCTCTTGGGGAAAAAGGTGGATTCCATTTTACATACATTGGACAGATCGAACGTGGAGAAAAAAATGTTTCTTTGATAAATGTAGCTAAAATTGCAAAAGCACTAGACGTAAACTTAGTTCAGTTGTTTTCATATGTAAGCGAGGACCCCAAAATTGTGGAGTCTGATGAAGATATTATAGAAATTATTACGATGCTCAAAAAGTCGAGTCCAGAGAAAGTACGCTTGGCGAGGAATGTGATACGGGAGATTACAAATTAAAAGGATTTTTTAGCAAAAATAAAGGAGCCACCTTTAGTTAACAAGGCAGTTCCTATTGCACTATTGTTTTACGTAAGTTCAATACCCTATCGAAAATTAAAATAATATATATATAGCCACTATTAACTTAATTTCAAGTTTCTTATATAAAAGCGCGAACTGAATTGAATACGAAATCACAAAGGATTCCCATCCATTAGGAAATTATTGGCTTCTAGGTAGTTTCTTGCGGTCATTCAATTTAGATTTTCTTTTTACCCTTTTTGTGGGCAATACCATACGAACATTTTTTAGCTTCGTTTTTCTTTGAGCATTATTTGTAATAAGGTTGACTGTAAAGTTCACGAAACCGCGTTGGATGTTAAGTGTTTTAAAACCAACTCTTCTACAATTATTGCATAGATTACCATTAATATTCCAGATCCAACATCCACTGAAATTATAATTAGGAACATGTATGGGGAAATTACCTGACCACACAAGATTTCTTGATACGCTCTCAGCGTAATAATATATTGTTCTATCCCCTACGTTGCTAGTAACAACTTCCCTCGTTTGACCAGGCGCCAAACGGTACCAGGTAGCCAATATACCAGTTTGTCCCACAAAGACAAACCCACACCTACTCGCGTGATAGAAAATGGCTACTTGTACGGTAGAATTGGTGCTGTTTCGAAAATAAAGACTCATTTTTTTTCACTCCCTCTTAATGCCATTCTACAATCCATTGTATGCAAGAGTTGTAAAAGGGAAGTGGACAAACATAAAAGAGTCTTAACCTTTTTTTTAGGATATTCAGAAATTATGCTTTTTTAGAGTTTCCCGCTATCAGTTTGGCGAAACCATATGACCATGTTGTTTATGTTATGGAATTCAATCCAAAGAATACGCCCACCTAATCTTGTAAAGATCAAAAAACACGTCATATATGACGTGTTTTTTAATAAAATATCTTTAACTAATAGAACCTTTCAATTCCCCTAAACTAACCCCTTATTTCCAAATCTCGTCCGCAATCTCTTTAATGAAAGCAAGCTTTTTCCACTGCTGCTCTTCTGTCAGAATATTGCCCTCTTCTGTCGAAGCGAAGCCGCATTGTGGGCTGAGGCAGATATGGTTGATGTCGACGAATTGAGTCGCTTCCTTAATGCGGTTAATGACCGTCTGCTTGTCTTCCAGTTCACCCGTTTTGGAGGAAACGAGGCCCAGTACGACCTGCTTTTGATCTTTCAGATGCTTAAGCGGTGTGAAGTCACCTGCACGGTCGGTATCGAATTCGAGATAGTAGCCGTCGATGTTGTCGATGCCGAACAGGGTTTCGGCTACAGGCTCATAGCCACCAGAAGATGCCCAGGTGGAATGGTAGTTACCACGACATACGTGGGTCGTAACGACCAAATCGGCTGGAAGATCCTTCACCGTTTCCTGATTGACGCGGGCAAACAGCTTTTTGGTATCTTCCACATTCTCACCCGCATGCTGTCTAGCTTCCCAATAGTTTTTATCACAGAGCATACCCCATGTGCAATCATCCAGTTGCAAGCTGCGGCAGCCCTCATTGTACAACGCTTGAATCACGGATTTGTAAGCTTTAGCGATATCCGTCACCAGCTCATCCAGATTGCTGTAATACGTATCGGTTGTTTCTTTATTTTCTCCGCGCAACAGCTCGGCCAGGAATTGCGCAGGTGCCGGGATCGTTTGGCGTGCGATCGCATCCTCACCTGCGGCTTGCTTCAGGAATTTGAAATCTTCAATGAAAGGATGACGGGAATGTCCAATTTTACCGGACAAGCGTGCGGTTTCCGCTCTTGTTTCCACACCTTGGAATTGGTAGCCGTTCGAAAGCTGTACCTTTTCCACACCGTCCAGACCCCACATAAAATCAAGATGCCACCAGGAGCGTCTGAATTCACCGTCTGTCACGGCTTGAAGTCCTACGGATTTTTGCTTTTCCACTAGCTTGATAATTTCGTTATCTTCAATCTTTCTCAGCTCGTCCGCAGAGATTTCATTATTTTGAAATTGAATTCTGGCGTCTTTAATCGCTTGCGGGCGCAGAAAGCTGCCGACCATATCGTGTCTAAAAGGGGTCACTTTACGTTGGGATGCATTATCAAGGATGCTGCTCATTAAGGTTATCTCCTTTTTCGCTTCTGTAGTGAAGTTCTTGTAAGAAAGATAACATACATTTTCAGTTATAAGGTAACTCCAATAAACTATAGCTAGTTATAGCCTAAGGCTATACCAAACCTTTTATTCCCCTATCGCCTCATGCAGCGCTTCTACATAGACAGTGGCCAGCTTGGAGAGCGCAGCGTTTTTATGGCAAATCCATCCCACATTAATAGACTCATCACATTCCAGAGGGACGGAAATAATATCGTTACCGTTCAGATCCGCACTGATCACCCCGGTAGAAATCGTATAGCCGTTCAAGCCAATGAGCAGATTAAAAAGGGTAGCCCGGTCATGGACACGAATGCTTTTGGGATGCGATAACGTACTGAGAATCTCCTCGGAAAAGTGAAAGGAATTGTACTCTCCTTGCTCAAAGGACAAATACGGATACGGATGAAGCTGGTCAATGGTCACGATAGACTGTCGGGATAGCGGATTATTGGCACTGATAAAAATATGTGGCTTAGCCGTAAACAGGCTGTTGAATTGCAGATTCGCATCTTTTAGCAGCTTGTTAATGACCTTGGCGTTAAATTCGTTCAGATACAGGATTCCGATCTCACTGCGCAGGCTTTTGACATCCTGTATGATTTCATGGGTTTTGGTCTCTCGCAAAGCCAATTCATACTCTTCTTGACCATATTGATTTACCAGATTTACGAATGCATTTACAGCAAAAGCGTAATGCTGCGTGGACACAGCAAAATGCTGTGGTGAAGGCTTGGCATCCAGATAGCGACTTTCCAGCAGCTCCGCCTGCTCAACGACCTGACGTGCATAACCGAGGAATTCCACGCCTTCCTTGGACAAAGAAATCCCCTTATTGGTACGCTCAAAAATGGTGATATGAATTTCTTCCTCCAGATCACGAATCGCGTTCGACAGACTGGGCTGGGAAATGAACAACCGCTTTGCCGCCTCATTCATGGAACCGCGATTGGCAACCTCAATGACATATTTTAATTGTTGTAAAGTCAATGCATGATGTCCTTTCCGTTTGTGTTTCTTCTATTATATAATACACGATCACACTTCTGGGAAAGGAGTAATTGGATGCTTGAATGAATTCAGACTCTCCCCAAGGCTATAAATACAAACACCCCCTCAAGGTGCTTTTTCACGGCGGCTTTAATTAACGAATTTCACCGTTTGTGGAAATCAGCTTTTGATAACAATAGAAGCTTTGTTTACGAATACGACGCAGATCCTTGAGATCAAACTCCTCACGATCCACATAGATAAACCCGTAACGTTTGCTGAAGCCCTGATTGGTACTAACAAGGTCAATCGCAGACCACGGACAGAAGCCGAATACTTCTACACCGTCTGTAATTGCCAGTTGAATCTGCTCGATTCAATTAGTCATTATTTGGGTATCGCCTGCTTATCAGTAACAATGCAGAATAACAATACAATCATGCCAAAAAACCGCCAAACACTCGCAATCCTTTGTGCTTAGCAGTTTTTTAGGTTCATGCTTAACTCTCTTTCTCTTTGCAAAACACTTCTTTGGCAACCTGAATGGCTGAGGCTGCCCGGGGCCATCCTACATAAAAGGCAAGCTGTGTAATGACCTCAACCAGTTCTTCCTCCGAAATCTCGTTCTCCTTGGCCAGCATCAGATGATAAGGGAGTTGATTTATATGCTCACCCGCTACCAGAGCGGCAACTGTAATGAGACTCCGTTCCCTTAGAGATAGCTCACTTCTTCTCCATACATCTCCAAAAAGGACATCCTCCGTATAACCTACAAAAGCGGGAGCAAAATCACCGATCGTTTCCCGAACACTCGATCTGATCAATTTATGCTTCATACAATCATCTGAGCAAGTCCGTTGCCAAAGGACCAATCCTCTAATTCAGTCTCTACCAGTGTCACAAATACATCTTCCGGTCTAATCTCACATTCAATAGATAAGAGTTCGGCTAATATTTGGTAAAATCTCTTTTTTTGTTCCGTGCTTCTACCCGATCCCATCGTAATTTGGATGTACAGTAGCTTGTCTGTTCTGGATACATTCAAATAATCTGGACTGAAATAAAACTCGCTCTGCTTATGGGCATGAAAAACCTGAAAGTAATCTTTTTCCGGAACCTGAAAATGTTCGATCAAAGCATTCATGATACAGCGACTAATCCAAGGCAACTCTTGCTCTGTGTATTGCTGCTCCATGTAGCCAATTCGTACAAATGGCATGTTCATCTCTCCTATTCGCTGGGATAAGATGATTGTACTCCTCTTATTTTCATCTGTATAATTGAAAATAATCATAAATATATTCAATTTTACCGATGGAGATGAACATGCGTGGATCTGAAAGAATTAACTACATTTCGTACCATAATCGAAGAAGGAACGTTTTCAAAAGCTGCTGCCAAATTAAACTACGCTCAGTCTACAGTCACGAACCAAATCCAGAGGCTAGAGAAAGAGCTGGGATTTCAGCTTTTTAAAAGGGGTTGGGATGCAGAGTTAACGTCCCCAGGCAAACTATATGCCGAGGAGATAAACGGGCTTATTCAGCATTGGAATTTTGTGATGGACCAGGCGAAGTCTCTGAAAAAGGAGGAGATTGGCACGCTCCATATCGGTGTGATTGAAACGGTGGCGGCTACCGTACTGCCCTTGGTTCTGCAGCAGTTTCGAGAGCATAAACCGAATATTACGTGCCATTTTACAGTTGGAAACACGGATGCACTCGCAAATGCTTTGGTGGACGGTAAGCTGGATTTTGCAATCTCCGGGGAACCTCACTCGATTCCTTCCTTACACTTTGAACCCGTATATCACGAACACATCGCCTTTATTGTGTCCCGTAATCACCCTTTTGCGGTAAAAAGTGAGCTTTATCTCGAAGATCTGTACGAGTACCCGCTTATCGTCGGAGGTAAGAACTGCTTGTACCATATACGACTGGAGAAAGAGCTTTCCCGCTTTCCATCGATGCCGTTTTTTTATACTGTCAGTCAAATCTCGTCGATCGCCACATTTGTAAAAACGATTCCATCAGTTGGAGTGGTTCTATCGTCAATGCCTTTGCCGGAGGAACTGGTTACCGTCCCCCTCCAGTTAACAGACCCGAATATTCCTATTGGACTGCTACAAAACAACCATCACCAGCAGTATATGTCTTCGGCCCGAAAGCTGTTTATACAGCTGGTTAAGGGGCTTTATAGGCTATAGCTCCAATGCAATAACTACTAATTAAGCTATATAGGCAAAGCCGACACCTTTGCATAAAGAAAGCCGCTAAACACTCAGAAAACCTGATGTTTAGCGGCTTTACTATTTTGATGGCCTAAAGAAATGTGGCCCTCTTTTAATTTTTATACTCTTGACATACCCGTTATTTCGCTTCGAGCGGTTTTTTCCACAGTCCCAGAATGAGCGCGGAAATCACGGAGCCGATCACGACTGCAAGCAAGAACAGCAAAGCATGATTGGCAAGAGCTGCTACAAAAATTCCGCCATGTGGAGCTGGAAGATTGATTTGCCAGAACTGCGTCAGACCACCAGCAATCGCTGAACCTACAATACAAGAGGTCAGGACACGCAGAGGATCGGCAGCTGCGAATGGAATGGCTCCTTCTGTAATGAAGGACAATCCAAGTACATAGTTCGTCAAGCCAGACTTGCGCTCTTGCTCAGTAAACTTATTTTTGAAGAACGTCGAAGCTAATGCGATCGCCAGCGGAGGTACCATACCAGCCGCCATAACAGCCGCCATCATGGCACCGTTCGTGTTACCGCTGGAAGTAAAGACACCGATCGAAAATGCGTAAGCTGCTTTGTTAAAAGGACCACCCATGTCGATCGACATCATTCCGCCCAGGATCAGACCCAAAATAACTGCATTACCTGTTCCCAAATTGTTCAGAACATTAACAAGCCACGTATTAATACCACCGAAAATTGGATCGAACAGGTAGAACATAATCGCGCCTGAAATTAGAAGTCCAAATACAGGGTATAACAAGATTGGTTTTAAACCATCCAGTGCTTTCGGCAGACCTGCAAAAGCTTTACGCAGGAAGATCACCACATAACCAGCCATGAAACCAGCTGCCAGACCGCCAAGGAAGCCTGCATTAGAGTTTACAGCCATCAGACCCCCAACCATACCTGGCATCAGTGCCGGGCGGTCTCCAATGCTCATCGCGATAAATCCGGCCAGTATCGGAATCAGGAAGTGGAACGCACCTGTTCCACCGCCAATTGTCTGCAACAGTTGGAACAATGCATTGTCTTCTCCTGCCACTTGTTCAATCAAAAAGGAAATTGCTAACAAAATCCCCCCGCCTACAACGAATGGCAGCATATGAGAAATACCGTTCATTAAATCCTTATAGATTTTACTGCCCACGCTGCTCTTCTCCGCTTTCGACTCTTCAGCGCTGCTTTTACCTTCACTACGATAAATGGGGGCATCGCCGTTCAGCGCTTTGCGGATCAGTTCCTCAGATTTACGGATACCGTCGCTTACCGGTCTTTGCAATACAGGTTTACCGTCAAATCTGGCCATTTCAACCTTTTTGTCAGCAGCAACGATTACACCTTTGGCACGGCGAATTTCATCCGCTGTCAGTACGTTTTGCGCACCTTCCGAGCCATTCGTTTCTACCCGGATGTTAACACCCATTTCTGTCGCTTTCTTAATGAGAGCGTCTTCAGCCATAAACGTATGCGCAATGCCTGTAGGGCAGGCAGTCACCGCAACCACAAACTCGTCTGAATTCGGGTTACCAACGATAACATCCGGCGTTTTCTGTGCTTTGGCAGCCTCTTTCTTTGCTTCTTTTGCTTTCTTGGCTGCTTCTTCTTCCGCCTGCTTGGTATCAAACAGCTCGGATACTTCATCCGGTGTTTGCGTATTCATCAGTTTGTCAATGAAATCGGTATCAATTAGAAGCCGGGAAAGAGCCGCTAGTGTGCGAAGATGCGTATTTGCTGCTCCCTCTGGAGCCGCAATCATAAAGAACACTTTTGCCGGCTCACCGTCCAACGATTCGAATTCTACGCCTTTACTGCTTTTGGCGAAAACGACAGTCGCTTCATTCACGGCTTTAGTCTTGGCATGCGGCATCGCAATGCCGCCGCCGATTCCAGTGCTAGACTCTGCTTCACGTTTGTAAATCATTTCTTTAAACAAGGCACGGTCATTAATACGTCCACTTGCTTCGAGACTAGCGATAAGCTCCTCAATCGCCTCGTCTTTTGTCGTCGCCTGCAGGTCCATGATCATCGTTTCTTTAATCATCAGGTCTGTTATTCTCATTTTTCACACTCTCCTAAGTTCGATCAGCGTGTCGATACACGCATAATAAGCTCATGATGCAGCCGAATTACCGTTTTGAAATCGTGACTTGCGGCCGTAATTGTTCAATCTTCTCTTTAGTAGCCAGATCATCGGAAAACGCAGTTGCGCTTCCGGATGCCACTCCTGCACGGAATGCTTCGATCGGATCGCCATGAAGAGACAGCGTACCCACGAATCCAGCAATCATTGAATCACCTGCGCCTACAGAATTTTTCACCGTACCTGCTGGTACATTTGCGTGATACACTTCATCTGCCGTAATGAACAAAGCCCCTTCTCCTGCCATGGAAATCAGTACATTTTTTGCGCCTGCTTCCAGCAGCTTACGACCGTAAGTGACGATCTCCTCCTTTGAATGAATCGTTACGCCAAACAACTCAGCCAGCTCGTGGTGATTCGGTTTGATGAGCAGCGGTTTATGAACCAGTGCCTTCATCAACGCCTCACCTGTGGTGTCGATGACGAATTCAGCGCCAGTTTGCTGACATACGCTAATCAGCCGATCATAGAAGTCTCCTCCAAGTGACGGTGGAATACTTCCCGACAAGACGACAATGTCATTTTTCTGGAGTCCCGCCAGCTTTTGCACCAACGCATCGGCCTCTTGCTCACGAATCGCAGGTCCCAAACCATTAATTTCCGTTTCATCGCCATGCTTGAGCTTAATGTTAATCCGCGTGTCATCTTCGATCATTACAAAATCAGTTTTAATGGATTCTTCCCGCAATGTATCGTCGATAAACCTGCCTGTGAATCCTCCGAGAAAACCAATCGCCGTGCTATCTGCCCCCAACTGGTTCAGTACACGTGATACATTAATTCCCTTACCACCTGGCAGTTTTAAATCACGTTTCATCCGGTTCAAATCACCAAGCTTCAAATCATCAACTTCCACGATATAATCAATGGAAGGGTTCAGCGTTACTGTATATATCATTGTTATCCCTCGATTATCTTAGTTTTCTGAGCGATGGATCGGCGTGACCGTTCTGGCATCGATTCAGTAATAAGTATAGCTTCCTTGAGCTCGAACAGTTTGGCGAAGGTTACTTCTCCAATTTTGCTGGAATCGGCTAACACATACGTTTTGCCAGACAGCTGGTGAGCACGTCGCTTGATCAGCGCCTCTTCGGGATCAGGAGTTGTATACCCCATTTCCATATCCACCCCGTTCGTTCCCAGAAAGCACTTGTCGAATCGAAAATTGTCCAAATTTTGTAGGGCAATACTCCCGATTACGGCTTTGGTATGAATTTTCATCATCCCTCCCAGTAGATAGCTTCTGATTCTTTTGCTTACCAGTGCTTCTACGTGGGATAGTCCATTCGTCACGACCGTCACGTCTTTAGCTTCAATGTAAGGAATCATCGCCATCGTTGTTGTTCCCGCATCCAGATAAATACATTCGCCATCCAAAATTTCTTTGGCTGCTATACGGGCCACTGCATTTTTTTCTTGAACGTTTTTGAATGTTTTTTCTTCCATGCCAGGTTCCTGACTTTTCTGATTCAGCAAGGTTGCCCCGCCATGAATCCGCTTGAGCAACTGACGGCTCTCAAGATCTATCAAATCACGCCGAATCGTTGACTCAGAAGCTCCCAACAGATCAGCCAATTCTTGCAACTTTACAACCCCACATTCTTGTAAGCGCTGTATTATTAACTTGTATCTTTCTTCCGTCAGCATCATCATTCCCCCAACTGTTCATATCGTACCACAAACTTGACAAAAAACAATCATTTTTCTTCAAAAAGATTCAAAAAAATTCATTCCGACTTCATTTTTTTACAAAATGGTGAATTCCTGCTCTAATCAGCATGATTGCGTTTACATTTCAAAGAAATTTCATCTGCTTTTATGTAAATTCATTCTTCTTACATAGGAATTCAGCAGTAAACGTTCAAAAACGTTCTAAAGCTTCCAGCAGTACTATTTTACCATTATGCGCACAATTCGTCCCCACCTTCTCTACTGCTCAGAAAAAGGCTAAACACGAGGACTGCTCCCCTTTGTGTTTAGCCAATCGAGACGCTTAGCGTTCAGCCTTTAACGATTCCAATGACGAAACCGTCATACCCCTTGCTCCCCACGGTTTGGATAGCTGTAGCTGTAATTCTTGATTCCTCAGCTAGCATATCATAAAACTTTCTTACTCCCTGCACACGAGGGTCTGTGCTATAAGCTTGAACCACTTCTCCTTCACGGATAACATTATCACCGATAATAACGGTGCCAGGACGTGAAAAACGAAGTGCCCAATCCAGATAAAATGGATTATTGGGTTTATCCGCATCGATAAAAATAAGATCAAAGGGGTCAACTCTCTCCTCTTTCATCTGTGCTAACTGCTCTAAAGCGTCTCCCTCCCGAAGTTCCACTATTCCATCCAACTGAGCCAACGATATATTCGACCGGGCAATTTTAGCATGGATCGGATTGGCTTCCAGCGTAACGATTTCTCCATCCTCCGGCAACGCCCTTCCCAACCAGATTGTACTGTAGCCTCCCAAAGTACCGATCTCCAGCACACGTCGCGCTCCCTGCATTTGAGCAAGGATATTTAATAGCTTTCCCTGATTGGGGGATACATCATGCGGAGGTAATCCCGCCTTTTGATTAGCAGCCAATACTTGTTCCAAGACAGCATCATGCGGAATGAGACACTCCGAGATATACTGGTCTACTTGATCCCACGTGTTCGTTTGATTCATTCGCTCCACTCTCCTTTGGATTAACTTACAATTTGATTGTAAATGAATTATTATTATAAAAATAATATATGTTTTTGCTCTATTCATAATCTACATATATGAATCTGTCGGAAAGGAAGTATGGTCTTGAACCTGCATGCATTACGCTTATTTCACGTGGTCGCCTCTACAGGGAGTGTGACACGTGCCTCTGAACTTTTAAATATTAGTCAACCTGCGATTACTGCCCAGATTAAAAAATTTGAAAAAGAAATATCTCTCACACTGCTCATGCCGCTAGGAAGAGGGATTGCCTTAACGGATGCTGGTGAAAAACTTGCTGTACTCGCCAGACGGCTCTTTGCTGTCGAACAGCAAATCGAACAATTTTCACAAGATTATCGTGATGGAGCTCATGGTCATATCCGGCTAGCGGCTACTTATTTACCGGCTCATTTTCTCATTCCGGCCTGGATTGCAAAATTCAAACAACAATATGAACATGTTGAAATGACGATTAACACTACAAATTCCAACGATGCTTTGCAGCAGCTATTAAATATAGAAGTGGATTTGGCTATCTACGGAGGACTGCCTGAGCAGTACCCCGATACGATTCAGACTGAAGAATTATTTCGTGATGAGCTGTGGTTCGTGGTGGCTCCAGATCATCGGTATGCAAATCAGCAGGTTTCTTTATTGGAAATGATGCATGAACCCTTTGTTATGCGTGAAAAGGGGAGCTCGACACGGGAGAGATTATTTTCCTTATGTCGAACCTATAATGCCCCCGCCCCCCAGGTCACCCTAAACTTCACAGGGCTTCATGAGGCGATTACCGCAGTTATTGCCGGATATGGTGCCAACTTTGTGTCCTCACTGGTCGTGCGTGAATATGTAGAACGTGGCGAGCTGTGCCGGGTATACGTAGAAGACATCCAGCTTCTCAATTCAATCGCCATCTGTACCCGCAAAAACGAACCCCTATCTACCGCTACTCTAAATCTCATTCAACTCATACGTAACCATTCCTGATGAGCATTAGCCACCTGTGTACACTAGCGCTGTATTTTAAAATAACAAGAGCCACGACTGCGTGCAGTAACGATTACCATAAGCGACTGAGAGAATGCAATGGTAAAATCACTATAAAAAAACCGCCAAACACAGGGTTTACCCTCGTCTTTTAGCGGTTTATTTCTCTTTGAACCCCGAATATTTAAATCTTGAAGTTCTCCACAAGCACCTGAAGCTTCTCGGCAAGTGATGAGAGAAGCGCTGCGGAGGATTCCACTTCTTGCATGGCAGCAAGCTGTTGCTCCGAAGAGGCTGACAGGGACTTTGCCCCTTCAGCCGTATGGTTAGAGACCATTACGGTATTCTGAATGGCTTCAACGAGCCCTTCAGAGATCAGCGCCAGATCCCGAACTGTGGCTGATATTTGCTCGCTTTGGGAAGACATATCGGAGATGGAGACCTCGATCTCGGAGAAGGAGCGTCCGGCTGATATGATCAACTCTTTGCCCTGCATCATTTCGTCCGTGGAACGCTTCATAGTTTCTCCTGCCTTGTCCATTTGGGCGATAATCAGACTGATCAGCTCGCTGATTTGTGTGGCAGAATTGGCAGAACGTTCGGCCAGCTTGCGGACAGAGCCAGCGACAACGGCAAACCCCTGACCTTCTTCTCCGGCGCGCGCAGCTTCTATCGCTGCATTCAAAGACAGCAAGTTGGTCTCCTCGGCGATGCTGGCGATGGTGCCGACAATGTTCTCAATTTCCTTAGAGTGGCTGCCAAGCGTATGAATAATGCTTGAGAGATCGCCGATGCTTTCGCTGACAACTCCCATTTGGGAGGTGGTGGAATCCATCGATTCCCGGCCAAGACGTGCTTTCTGGACATTATCCGCGGCCTTGTTCATTGCGATGTCTGCATTGCTGGCAATATCGCTGATGAAGCGTGACATATCCTGAACAGCTTTATAGCTTCCTTCCAGATTCTCCAGTTGGGTATGCGCCCCATCGGCCAACTCAATGGTAACATTCACGCTATGCTCTCCAGCACGGTTCGTTGCCTGTGCGCTGGCAGACAGCTCTTGAGAGGAAGAAGCGACCAGCATAGAGGTGTCATTGACCTGAGTAATCAGGTTGCGCAGGTTCATTGTCATATCGTTGAAGTCGCGGGCCAGCGTCCCGATTTCATCCTTGCTTTTGAAAAGAAGCGGTTCATGAGTAAGGTTGCCCTTGGTTATGGTATTCACAGAGGCTGACAGCTTGGTAAGCGGACTTACCATATGGCGAATCAACAGGTAAACAACAAGGATAGCCACGATGAAAATGGAGCCGCCAATAATAAAGGGCTGAACAATAATATCCAACGTCCGTTCCTGAATTAACGAACCGTCAAAATTGATGGCCATCAGTGCAACAATGGGCTTGGTGGGATCATGGTCCTGATAAATGGGGCCATATCCGGTTTTGAGCGAGGTTCCTTCATATGTATAAACCTTGGAATATGCTGAATGCTTCATGGTAGTTATCATTTTTTTGTCTTCGTCTGTGAAGTAGAAGGAATCGCCAGCTTGATAGCCTCTTTGCTTGAAGTTGGCATCGGCGGCCAGAATTTTTCCATCCAAGGAGATAATGAAAGCCTCTTTAAAAATAGGCTTATGTGCTACAATCCAGCCGATCCGGTTTTCAATGGCAGCAAGTTTGCTGTTATCTCCACTGACCAGAGCCGATATATCCGCAGGATCTATAAGGCCAGTCGTAATATTGGCGCAACCCACCAGCTCGATCCCAGCAGCTTCATCCACTTGATGATAAGCGGTACGATATCCGAAGTATCCAATGGAGGAACCTACGAGAAGCAGTATGATGAACATCATCCAGGTTAATTTTGTTGCCAGCTTCATTATTTGAACCACCAATCCTGACTCTAATAAATTTTTGTGACCATCCGTTTTCACTGCTACGATTATAGCCTATCAACACTTCCTATAATATGGCATTCCAGTGTCGGAATATGTCGTTTTTTGTGAGAATAGTCACTGTTTTTTGTAAACGGGAGCGTTGCAGCGAACGGCCGTCATTAATGGCGCGGTAACGACTACCATAAGCGACTGAGGTGAGAGAGTGCCCTCTGTTAAATTACGACAAAAAAACTGCTAAACACAGAGGTTTACCCTCGTTTTTAGCAGTTTATTTTTCTATATATCATGTGTTTCATCGGTAACGTATTTTCGATTTTTATAGCTGTATTCAGCTTTATTTTTTGTGGGCTAATAAGAGATTAACTATCGTATCCAATTGAAGTTCCAATGAATAAGGATCTTCCATCACAAACTCATCCTCTTTATCGCTGAATGAACCGTACATATAAACCCGTCCTTTTTTTACAGCCGGAAGGTCTTTCCATAGCTCACTATGCAGAATCTGATTAGCCCCTTCATCTTCTGAACCGTATACAAAGATGTGATCTCCCATATACTCGGGTAAAACCTCAAGCGAAATATTTTCAAAACCTTCTTTCATGTTCAATGCCTTTTTGGTAGGTGGCAGCTTTAGCATCTGATAAATGGTCGGACTTCCGTAATTGCCGCCTTTCGCTGCCAAAACATATATCGATTTATTGGCGATTTGTACAATTGAAACCGTCTCTCCGTCCTTAACGATACCTTGAATTTTCGTTCTGGCCTCTGCAGCTTTCTTCTCGTATTCAGTAATCCACTGCTCGGCTTCTTTCTGCTTGCCAAAGATTTCACTGATTCTACGGAATTTATCCAGTGGCCCCGCTGTAGATTCGCCCTCCCAATACGGCAAGAACACAGTCGTTCCCACCTTTTGGTAGCTGTCGATGTTCTTTTCGATTGAACCGATAATTAAATCCGGTTGCAGAACGGTCAGTTCCTCTAAATCCATAGGAAAATCACCGAGATCCTTGATTCCGGCCAACTTCTCTTTGGGATATCCCGATCGATCAATCCAAGCCTCATTCAGCATATAGCTTCTGACCCCCACCGGAATAATCCCCAGCTTCAAAAGATGCCCCATATACTGATCCGATGCCACTCGTTTCGGGTTTGCAGGTACTTCCACATCGCCTTTTAATGTCTTAACCGTTCTTGTCTGTGCTTGCACTGCCGCTTGTCCATCGCTGTTGGATGATGTCGCTGTATGATTAGCCTTCGTTTGCGAGCTTCCATTTGTATTCGTCGGAGCCGAGCAAGCTCCCAGCATCAATGATAAACACAACATAATCATCATGACCGTTATTTTGACTCTTCCGTGCATGAATAAAAGTGGCGTCCGTCTGCATTAGCAGTTCTGCCGCTCGATCTGCTCTTACTTGGCCCAAGTAATGAATCGGACTGGTATGCATTTTACTTTTGAACAACCTTGATAAATGTCCAGTACTGCATTCCAGCTCCTCCGCAATGGAATCAAGTGTCATAGGCCGACTAAAATGCTCACGCATATAGACTACAGCCTGCGATACAAGGTCGGGCTTAAGAGGTTCGATGCCCTGCCCATACAACTGCTGCAACAACTCATATACAAATTGATGAAATAAGGCTTTAACATGCAGTTTGCCAAGTTCAGAAGCTTCACGCCATTCTTGCTCCAACAGCTTCACTTGATCGTACAGGGGCAGCGGGTAATGAGGTGCGAAAGCATACTGATTCTGAAAGGGATTTTCCTTTTCCAGCAATTGTGCAATCTCTTTACGACTAGGCAGGGCCAACGTTGCCTTGTACAAAATGATGAAATATTCAAGCCCCTCTTCCGCCAGGATACTCAGGCACATTCCTTTTCCGCCATGCAGTACATAGAAACGCTCTACCCTGTGAATACTGTTATCCAACCGTACCCGTGCGCTTCCACGCACAGCATACAAGAACGCACTAACAGGAAGTCGATAGGTTCGTAGCTCCTCCCCTTTTTCGATCTTCTAATGACGAACATCCATCACCTGTATAAAAACATGATTCCACAGCAAAATGTGATCGTTCAACTTCATTACTACTGCTCAGCCTCCATCCAAACCGTTCCTTCACTTCTTATTCCGCTCTATCAGAATTAAATTTATTATAATTGATAATCATTCTCACAAGCAATCGATTGTATCTAACTTCCTCTGAACAGTTCAAAACCATTGATTATGTATGTATATATCAAAATATAAGTAAAAAAGCCCTGCAAAAGGGCCATCTTTCTTGCGATTCGTTCTACTGTTGATTAGAGCTCACCTGTATGATTATGTTCCAAATCGTTTGCGGTACCCGCATTTTCGGCATAACTCTTCTACCGCTTCTCTCTTGGAGAATCCGAAGTACAGACGGTTTGCACGCTCCCCTTCCACAATGTCGGAAAAAGATTGTTCGTGGACGTTACCTAAATTAATGACACCTTCTCCATCAAGACAGCAAGGGACCACTGTTCCATCCACCAATACCGCCGCCTGGCTACGGAGTGCATGGCAAAAGCCTTTTCCGTCATCTTCCGGGGCACTGAGGCTCGGCCATTCAAATTCATGGTCCTGATTCAAATAAACATTTGGTGCGATTTTGACCCCACTGCCCGGTATCACCTTTTCCTCAATCCGATAGTCCAGTCCAAACTCTTGCTCCAGTCGTTCAAGCGTTTCCCGGTTGCGCTGACGCTGCACATTAGTCAAATTATCCTGAGTCAGGTTCCAGAGACGGAACGAAATAATGACATTGTGTTTCACCGCTTCTCTTACAAACGTGAAAATATTACCCAAATATCCTTCTCGATCCACGGAGCCTTCATGCCCGTCAAAACTGTGGAGAGAGAAGTTCATCTGACGCAGCGCTGGCTGCCCAAGCAGCTTATGTCCGGTCTTCGGCAGCAAGGTACCATTGGTGGTTATATTGACCTTCAAGCCTTTCTCATGAGCACTTTCCAGCAAAAGATCAATTTTCGGATGGAGCAACGGCTCTCCTTTTACATGCAAATAGATGTAATCCGTATGTGGTTTGACCTGATCAAGCACATTTCGAAAGACTTCCGGATCAATAAATTTTTTGACACGCTGTGTTTGAGGACAAAAGCTACATGCAAGATTGCAAATGCTCGTTATCTCAATGTATACCTTTTTAAAAGTTTTCAACATGATTTCCCCATTCTAACCTTCATCCTGAGCATCTTGTTTATGCTCACTAATCTTATGATTATAACGGGTTATCACCGACAGGTAAACTCTCCAGCCTCCCCTTGGTGTGGGCATCAAATGCTCGACACCTATGCCTATCCAAGATTTGATTTGATATTTTCTATTGACCTTAAGTCTGACCTAAGGTTTATAGTGGAGTTATTCAACTATCAGTAAGGAGTCCTGTCATTGAAAGAACACATTACGATCAGCCAGCTTGCTCAGCTCATGAATGTATCTGTACATCAACTGCGATATTTTGAAGAAAAGGGAATCCTGTATCCATCACATACAGAAGAAAATCAATATCGGATGTACGGGCTTCATGAGATTTATCAGCTTTCGCATATTTTATTATTACGCAAATTAAACGTCCCTGTCGGCCAGATTCTAGAATGTATGACTTCCTATGCTGCCGATGATTATAACCGGCTTTTAGAGCATTCGTTGCAGAAGGTACAGGCTGAAATAGCTAACTTGAAAATGCATGAACAGTTTATTCACAAAGTGCTAGAAGAACATGATAGCCTGACTCAGCGAAATGATGAATATCAGGTAAAACGATTAGGTCCCCGTCATTTAAAGCTATGGTTTACATTGGAGAATGGTCAAGAGCTTACTGCCGGAAACTTATTTAAACATCGCCCTGCCCCACCTCGATTATTTGAAAATGACCTGCATTACTTGTCTGATGCCGGACAGGTGAAGCTGTGTTATGAAACGGTGGATGTGGCTGACTATATTCTGGAAGAAGGCAGCTATCTTTATAAGCATCTTTCCGTCATTGAAGAGCCTGAGATTGATTATGAAATCAAACAATTGGAACGATATGTAGCTCATCACCAATATAACTGCCAAAGCAAGATTGTCCTAGTAGAAAAATCTTATCTTTCGATGTTCGACAGCAATAAGCTGCAATACGAAATTCAGGTTAAAGTAGAATAAATCTTGGAGGGCGTTACATGAGTGCAAAATCCTTTGACATTGTTGCATACCAGAAACAAGACCATGAAGCTGTTTGCAGTCTTTTAGTTGAATCGTTTAAAGCAAAATTTCAATCTCTTGTTACACTGGAGGATCAAGCTATACAGCAGTTGTTAATGCAGGTTTGGGTTCAAAATCCTTATTCTACATCTATGAAACAATTTGTAGCCAAAGAAAACGAAGAAGTTATCGGTGTTCTTTCTCTTAAATGGAAACCCTCCTCCTCTTCACTTCCTGAAACAACCCCCATTTCTTTGGCTCCGCTCATAAAACAGTTTGGTTGCTTTAATATATTTAAATTTTTGACAGGTATGCATGCGCTGGAGTATCCCCCCGCTGCAGATGAGTGTTACATTGATCATCTGGCAATTCGTTCAAGTCATCGTAACCAGGGAATAGGACGCCGTCTTCTAGCTTTCGCACAGCAATTTACGGTTGAATCTGGTTTTCATACATTGACGCTTCATGTAGCGCATAAGAACCAAGGGGCTATCCGTTTGTATCACAAACTGGCGTTTGAAGTAGAACAATCCAAGTATAATGGGTTACGGCATTTTTGGTTCAAGGAGCCTGTATGGCATCTGATGAGTTGGAAAGGAACGAAATTGCAATCGAGGAGAGAGCACCATTGAAAAAAACATTCAAGCTTACTTTGGATATTGCGGCAGCTCTGGCTGTTGCCTTGATACTCATTGTTCTATATCAAAATTCCTACAAGATGACAGAAGAAAAAATACAAATCACGACACCTAAAGGGCTGTTAACAGGTACATTAGCTTTGCCTAAGAACTACTCGGAAAAGGTTGGATTGGTTGTTTTTGTCCATGGGGATGGTCCTATTAATGACACATATGATGATGGATACAAACCACTGTGGGAAAAGTTCGCCTCCAAGGGTTATGCCTCCCTGTCATTGAATAAGCCCGGTATTAATAGTGCCCCTGGCAATTGGCTGGATCAAAGCATGGAGGACCGCGCACAGGAGATCCGATATGCAATAGACTGGGCGAGAACCTTGCCGATGATTGATACGCAAAAAATCGGCCTATGGGGAGCCAGTCAAGCAGGATGGGTCATTCCGAAGATCGTTAAAGAGGAACATGATATTGCATTCAGCATCCTTGTATCGCCTGCCGTGAACTGGATTTCCCAAGGACAATTTAATACCAGAAAAGAAATGGAGCAAGAAGGAGCTACTCCTCAAGAAATTCAAAAGACATTGAACTACGATCAAGAGATTCTACAGTTACTGAAAAAACATGCTTTTTACGAAGAATACCTAAGCATAGCCGATCCTGAGGATATGATCTCCAAAGAAAGATGGAGCTTTATAGGCAAAAATTTTCGGTCTGATTCCACCGAAGAATTAAGTCACTTCCATTCTCCTGTACTCTTGGTTCTGGCTGGCAAAGATATTAATGTTGATGTAAAGGATACCGAGCGAGTCTACCGCCAGAAAATACCCGCAGAGCTACTGTCCGTGATTCATTTACCTGAAGCCGACCATTCCATGATGGATGAAAAAATCGCGCGTTCAAAATCTCTAACTTTTTTAACAGCCGTATTCGCCCCAAGAAAATTGGTGAATGACGAGTATCTCAAAATCCTTGCCGATTATGTCAATCAATGGAAACCCCATAACTATTCTCGGTTAGACTGGGAAAAGATCTATAAACAACAAAAAAACGGCATCTCTGCCGTTTTTTCTAAAGGATGGACTCTCAGGGACTCGAACCCTGGACCAATTGATTAAGAGTCAACTGCTCTACCAACTGAGCTAAGAGTCCATAATAAAAGTTTGGTGGAGCCTAGGGGGATCGAACCCCTGACCTCATCGCTGCCAGCGATGCGCTCTCCCAGCTGAGCTAAGGCCCCATCGTAAGTAAGTTTTTTCAACGTTTCAAGCGACTTCTATATCATATAAAATTTTTATTCCTGTGTCAATACTTTTATAAAAAAAATATAATCATCTTCCCACTTTGTCCCAAGAAGGATACAGTCAGCGATCAGTCGCTGGCTGTATCTTTAGATAATAGTGTTTTCAGTTCCTTCATAAACATATTGATGTCTTTAAACTGACGATAGACGGAAGCAAAACGTACGTAGGCGACTTCATCCACTGGGTAAAGCTGTTCCATGACCAGCTCACCGATCTGCTGGCTATCCACTTCTGTGGCTGCTGTGTTGCGGATAGCGTTCTCTACCTGGGATACGATCATATCCAGTTGCTCGACGGATACTGGGCGCTTCTCGCAGGCCCGAATGAGACCGCGCAGCATTTTATCACGACTAAACTCTTCACGGCTGCCGTCTTTTTTGATAACCATGAGCGGGGTTTCCTCCACCATTTCAAAGGTGGTAAAACGCCTGGCACACTGTTCACATTCACGGCGACGACGGATGGACTTGTTATCATTCGCAGGTCGCGAATCCAACACTTTCGTGCCGTTGTAGGCACAATACGGACATTTCATAATCTCACCACTTTCTTTTTCCAATAAATTCCCGAAGATTCTTAGTAATAATTTTGTCAAAACGGATCATAATATGTTTACCATATCGCGAGGAGGTGAACAACAATGGCACAAGGAAACAATGGCAACTCCAACAATCTGGTAGTCAGCAGATCCTCCGGCGCTCTGGAGCAAATGAAATATGAAATCGCTCAAGAGCTGGGTATCAGCATTCCTCAAGATGGTTACCAAGGTAACATGACTTCCTATGAGAACGGTTCGATCGGGGGCTACATCACAAAACGCCTCGTAACGATCGCCGAACAACAATTGGCAGGTCAATACCAATAATCGCGGTAATAATGCAGAAATAACAAGATAAAGTGTATGGATGGGCTGCTAAAAACAGCCTGTCCTGCGCTTTTTTCATTTTAAAGCGAAAAGGCTCATCATGTCATTAACTTGTCATTTAAAAATCATTATAAATTTTCGTGTATTGCCTGTAGTAATAAATGACCCGCTGTACATAATGTCGTGTCTCACCAAAAGGGATTTGCTTAATGGACTCTTCTTTTCCATCCCACACTCCCTTATCCAGCCACTCTTGAACTTTACCCGGCCCTGCATTGTAAGCAGCTACGATTGCTACAGGATTATCCTGAAACTTTATGGATAGGTTATGCAAATACCAGGTTCCCAGCTCAATATTGGTGCCAGGCTCGTGCTTGACACTGTCCAGCGGAACCTTTTGAATCTGGGCGCTGTCCATAATCCAATTTGCCGTATTCGGCATAATCTGCATCAGGCCCAGTGCACCCTTATGCGACTGCTTGCTGGTTTTAAAATTGGTTTCTACACGGATAATAGACGCCACCAAAAATGGGTCCACTTCATACGTTTGTGAATACTGCCGAATCTCATCCTTATATTGAATTGGATAAAACCAGGACATCCAATTTGAATTAAGGAACAGGATCAGGACAAACCCGACAAACAAAGTGAGCAGGACTCTTTTCTTTCGCAAAATATTCATGCAAGTCCCTTCCGCTGCCAAAATTGATCAATTTGTCGCTTCGTCTCAGTCTGTGTTCCGCTATTATCGATAACGATATCGGCCAAGCTTTTCTTTTGTTCAATATCCATTTGTGCGGACAGCCTAAGTCCAGCTTGCTCCTCCGTCAGACCGTCTCTGAGCATCAGACGCTGGAGCTGAATATCACGTGGTACGTACACAACCATAATTTCCTCGTACAAGCTCTCCAGCCCGGACTCGTACAGTAACGGGATATCTGCCAAAACAAGCTTGTCCGGCTGTTCCCGTTCATATGCTTCCATGCGCATACGCATTTCCTCACGAATAGCAGGATGTGTAATATCGTTAAGTGCCTGCCGCTGGGCAGGGTCTCCGAATACAATCTCACCCAGTTTTTTGCGGTGCAGGGTTCCGTCATTGTTCACTATAGCTTGTCCAAAATGCTGTATGACCGCCGCCAGCACCGGATGCCCCGGAAGCATGACTTCCCGGGCAATGGCATCTGCGTCGATCAGCAGCGCACCTTTGGCGACCAAAAGAGCCGACACGGTGCTTTTTCCGGTAGCAATACCTCCGGTTAATCCGATATTCATGCTCTTTCACCTCATAACAGCTTCAATATGCCCATCATAATCAGTAATAATGCCGGCAATACACCCAGCGCCTTCATAAATCGAAATGCTGATAGAAAGAAGCCTGCCTTCATCCCTGCAATTAAAAATGTTCCACTGAATAACGTAATAGCCAGCGCAGTAGACAGTGGTTGAAAACCAAGCATAGCTGCCCCGAGTCCCGCTCCGAACGCATCGACCGATAATGCAATGCCCAGCCAAACCGCTTCGGTAGCAGATATACTGCCGGAACGGTCCATATCCGCAGCAGACGGACTTCGAAGAATCCGAATAACAAGTCCCCATTTGCGGAACTCCAGAGAAAATAGCGTTCGCTCCTGCTGCTCCACAGAAGCTTCTGCCGACAGATCTTTTCTTGAGCTAAGGAAAGACTCTGTATCAGCATCCTCTATACTCTTCTTCTCTCCAAGAACAGATCTGCTCACTGGATCAGTCTGTTCTGTAAGAAGCAGCCGCCGAGAGGCTTCCGCTGAATCCTCTGGCGAATCCTCTTTGCGGTGCAGAGCTTGAATCAAAGAGTAACAGCCGATACAGATCAGGATGACAGCGCCGAAAACGGTCGTATATACAGGAGACAGAACATGAGATAGTAATGCGCCCAATTGCATGGATATGCCGATCACCAAACCTGAACATACGGAGATGATAGCAATCGACAACAGTGGAATTTTCATTTTGCGCAGACCATATGTAACACCGACTCCGAAACTGTCCAAACTTAGCGCAAATGCCAGTAACAGCAGGGCTCCCCAATGATTAGCCACTCCAATTCCCTCCCATTGCGAAGGCAGGGCCTTATAACAACCGAAACCCTCCGCAGTATTGGTACTTGGAACAATATATGAGAGGGATGGGCTTGGGGTGACTGTGCCTGTTTAGCGCAGAGGCTGGCAGACCGGACAATGATGTGTGCCACGTCCGGCTACGACAGATTTTTCGATCAATGTGCCACAGTTAACACAAGGCTTCGCGTTACGTCCATAGATTTGCAATTGATGCTGGAAGTCGCCCGTTTTACCCTGTCCATTAACGAACGATTTAATGGACGAGCCTCCAACCTGAATCGACGCACCCAGCGTGGAGACAATAGCTTCATGCAAGACATGAAATTGGCTATCCGTTAGGCTTTTGGCTGGCTGTGCTGGATGAATCCCCGCCTTAAACAACGATTCATCTACATAAATATTCCCAATGCCCACCACATATGACTGGTTTAACAGCGCTGCCTTGATCGAAGTCGAACGAGTTCCAACAGCGACACGCAGCATTTCGGGTGTAAAGGCCTCGTCCATCGGTTCCAAACCGAGCTTGTTCAGCGGCTTTTCCAGCAAATCCTGTCCTGCCGGAAATAAGTGCATTGTGCCAAACTGGCGCACATCCTGATAACGCAGCTCCGTACCATCTTTAAAATGAAAGATGACATGGGTATGCTTTTCCACAGGATCATGTTGCGAATACAATCCATATCGCCCTTCCATTCGAAGATGGGAGACCAGCACCAGCCCGTCCAGCAAAATCCGCAGAAACTTTCCGCGTCTCTCAACCCCTGTAATCCGGTGATCGGCCAATTCCATCGCAAAAGCGTGGATATCATCGGGCCGTTGAATGATCCGCGGCAAATTAACGGTGACATGATCTATATGTTTATCAACGATAAGCTCGTTTAGCGTTCGTTTAATGGTTTCTACTTCCGGTAATTCCGGCATGATGTCTTCACCTCACCCTATATTATAACGGAAGCAGCGTCAAATTGGGACTATCTACTCATTGAAATATATTACTTGGCCTCATACCAATTGCTGCCATAGCTTACTTCGGCTTTGAGCGGCACAGCCAGCTTTAATGCGGCTTCCATGGTAGCCGGGACAAGCTCTTTCATCGTTTCCATTTCCTCAGGCGGAACCTCGAACACAAGCTCATCATGTACTTGGAGCAGCATTCTGCTGCGAAGTTTACGTTCACGTAAGGCCTCATCCATCTGTACCATCGCCAACTTGATAATATCGGCTGCGGTACCTTGAATCGGCGTATTCATCGCTGTACGCTCAGCGAATGAACGCAGGTTGAAATTGCTGGCGTTAATCTCCGGCAAATAGCGTCTGCGTTCCAACAGCGTTTTTACGTAGCCGTCCCGCTTCGCATCCTTCACAATATCATCCATGTAACGGCGAACGCCTTGGAACACATCAAAATACTGGTCGATAAAACGAGCCGCTTCCTTCCGCGTAATATTCAAATTTTGTGACAGACCATAATCACTGATCCCATAGACAATCCCAAAGTTGACTGCCTTCGCAGAACGCCGCATATTGGAGTCCACATCTTCCGCTGCTACCCCAAACACATCGGATGCGGTCTTGGTATGGATGTCCATATCGTGGACAAAGGCCTCCTTCAAACGTTCATCATCCGAAATATCAGCCAGCACCCGCAGCTCGATCTGTGAGTAGTCTGCCGCCAAAATAGACCAGCCCGGTTCGGACGGAACAAATACTTTGCGGATTTTGCGACCCTCTTCAAGACGAATCGGAATGTTTTGCAAATTCGGAAATTGACTGCTCAAGCGTCCAGTTGCTGCAACCGTCTGCCGGAAATACGTATGCACCTTACCCGTTTTCTCCGAAATTTCTTTCAGCAATCCTTCGACATACGTCGATTGGAGTTTGGCAATGGTGCGGTACTGCAAAATATTTTGCACAATATCATGATAGGGGGCCAGCTTTTCCAATACCTCCGCATCGGTCGAGTACCCCGTTTTCGTCTTTTTAATGACAGGTAAACCCAGTCTATCAAACAAAATCTCACCCAACTGCTTGGGCGAATTCAGATTGAACTCTACACCGGCAATGCTGTAGATTTCACCCACCAATGTTGCAATCTGGGCTTCAAATTCTTTCCCCAAAGCGCGCAGTTCTTCTACGTTCACCAAAATGCCCTGCTTCTCCATATCCGCCAAAATGCGGGACAACGGCATCTCCAGCTCATGAAACAGCTTGTGCATTTCCGTTTTTTCCAGCTCCGCCTGCTGTACAGGCACCAAAGCTTCAATCACCGCTGCCTTACGCGCCACATGATCGGACAGTACATCCACGTCAGGGACTTTATATTTAGCTCCTTTACCGAACACTTCTTCGTCTGGACGGATCGAAGACAAACCATATTTGGCTGCCAATCCGCTCAATGTCTGGTTTGCATCGGTCGGGTCCAGCAAGTACCCTGCCAGTTGCACATCAAACTCGGCCCCTGCAAACTCAATTCCATGCCAGTGTAAAGCCAAATCCGTACGATGCAGATCATGACCACGTTTTTTGCGTTCAGGGTCAGCAAGCCATTCGCGAATAGATGAAGCTGCATCGCTTTGCAGTACATCCAGCGTCATAAAATACTGCTGCCCCGTTGCAGCGAATATCAGACCTACGATGTCAGCATGATGCGGATTATCACCATGCGTCTCTACATGCAGCACATCCACATGATCCAACACTTCTACCAATTCGCTAATCCGCTGCTCATCCAGCACTGTTACGTCAGCCGCGGCTTCCTCTACGTCTACCCCAGTACTGCCAACCTCACCTGAAAAGGATAAACGCTCCAGCAAGGACTTGAACTCTAGCTTCGCCAGAGCTGGCCCGGCCGTTTCTGCCTGCAGCCCACCAAAGGCCACATCTTCCAGCTGCTTGTCCAACGTTACATCCCGATAAATGGTCGCCAAATCTTTGCTCATTCGCGCATCGTCAGCATGTGTCTCAACGCGTTCTTTCATTTTGCCCTTCAGCTCATTCGTGTGCGCCAGCACTTCTTCAACTGAACCGTATTGATGCAGCAGCTTGAGCGCTGTTTTTTCACCCACGCCGGGAATACCAGGAATATTGTCCGACGTATCGCCCATCAGACCCTTAAGGTCAATAATTTGCAGCGGCTTCAGGCCATATCGTTCCTGAATTTGCTCAGGTCCATACGTCTCCACCTCAGTAACCCCTTTGCGGGTCAAGCCGACTGTGACATGATCTGAAGCCAATTGAAGCATATCCTTGTCCCCGGTCACGACCAGCACATTGAAACCGGCTTCGTCCGCTGTCTTGGAGAGGGTGCCTATAATATCGTCCGCCTCATAGCCATCCAGTTCAAACTGAGCAATGCCAAAAGCGGTCAATAGCTCTTTCAGCAACGGAAATTGCTGGGACAGCTCTGGCGGTGTTTTCTCCCGTCCACCTTTGTAATCCTCGTATCCTTTATGGCGAAACGTTATTTTACCAGCATCGAAGGCAACCAGAATATGTGTTGGTTTGTGCTCCTCCAAGAGCCGCAATAACATCGTCGTAAATCCGTACACCGCGTTCGTCTGCTGCCCGCTCGAATTCGTTAACGGTGGCATAGCAAAAAACGCCCGGTAAATGATACTGTTACCATCTATAAGCATGAGTTTATCCATTTAGCACCTCGCAAGTTCATCAATGCATCGTAACGTTCTTACGTTTTACGCATTCCTCTTCCTATCTTAACATACAAGACTCCTTTTTCAGAAAAAAACGGCTGCTTCCTAACCAAATTTGCCTTTTGCTCAAAGACAAGTCTGGGTCAGAAACAACCGCTATATACCTGAAAGCTCTACTGGTTCAAATCTGGTCTCTCCCCTGTCACGAGATATACAGTGCTTTCACCGATATTCGTAGCATGGTCACCAATTCGTTCAATGTATCGTCCTACAAGCAACTGCAGCATGGCTTGTGAAGCCTCTGCCGGCTTTTCTACCATAAAGGCATACAGATCGCTGATCATGTGGCTATACATGGAATCCACACGATCATCCTCTTTGGCCATTTTGTAGGCCAGATCTGTATTTTCATCCAAATAGGACTTGATCGCATCATCTATCATTTCTTTAACAATGGAAGCCATGTGCGGAATATCCACCAGCGGCTTAATGATCTGCTGCCCTTCCAAGCGAAGTGTCACCTTGGCAATATCAAGCGCCAAATCGCCCATTCGTTCCAGATCACTGGAAATTTTAAATGCAACAATGATCCGGCGCAAATCCTTCGCTACCGGCTGCTGGGTAATAATGAGCTTGGAACCCATATCGAGAATATTCTCTTCCAGCGTATTGAGGGATGCATCATTTTTGACCACCTGCTGAGCCAATTCTGTATTTTTGGTCTGCAAACATTCAATGGCCTGATCGAGCGCCTTCGAAACGTGTGCACCCATTTCGCGCAGTACGGCTCTCAGTTCATCTAACCCTTCATCAAAACCTTTTCTACGTATCATTTCGAAGTCACCCCTTCTGGCATATTCATCTGGTAGGCTTTAGCCAAATCGCCCTGAAATATAATCTTCTGTACGTGAATCTTGCGGCGTGGAAAACATTGTCTCTGTATCCGCTGCTTCCACCACAACACCATTCAAAAAGAACGCAGTTCGACCGGACACACGGGCTGCCTGATGCATGTTATGCGTCACCATGACAATGGTATACGTGTCTCGCAATTCCTGAACCAGTTCTTCAATTTTCATCGTGGAGATCGGATCCAGCGCAGATGTCGCCTCGTCCATAAGCAAAATATCTGGCTGTACAGCAAGCGCCCGGGCAATGCACAACCGTTGCTGTTGTCCACCGGATAAACTCAGAGCAGAACGCTTCAGAAAATCCTTGACCTCTTCCCAGAGTGCCGCCTGCCGCAGGCTTTGCTCAACCAATTCGTCCAACTTGTCCTTTTGCCGAATTCCATGCAGACGCGGGCCGTAGGCCACGTTATCATAAATGGATTTGGGAAATGGGTTAGGCTGTTGAAAAACCATTCCCACCTGCTTACGCAGAGTTTCTACTTCCATAGTATCGCCGTATATATCCTGACCTGCGATACTCACAGTGCCTTCAATACGCGTTCCCGGTATCATGTCATTCATCCGGTTCAGCGTACGCAGCAGGGTTGATTTGCCGCAGCCGGACGGGCCGATGAAGGCAGTTACCGTTTTTTCAGGAATATCGAGGTTTATATGTTTCAGCGCGTGAAATTTCTCATAATATAAATTCAGCTTATCAATCCGGATTACGGAATCATTCATGGATTTATGATCTCCTTCGTGTTGCAGTTATGATCCTCAAGCATTGCACCTGATTTGCACAATATGAAGATTATATAAGCTGTGTGTAAATTTAGTGTGGTGGATTTGTTAACGGTATGTAAAATGATCAAGAACTTAGCATGAGCTCAAGCTCCTGCGCAATTTCGGATGCATTCAAAGCCGCTTCCTCTGCGGAACGGGACATTTCGCTGTTTTTGGCTTCAATTTCATTGACAGCCCGCAGTAGTTTGGCAAAAGTTTGTGTTCCGGCAGATATATATTGAGAGCCTGTATGAATCTGCTGCATACTCGTATCCGTCAGTTCAGCGGTGTCACGCAGCATTTGCTCGATATGGGTGAGTAAGCCTGTAATCTGCGTGGAAAAGGCTTTCGTCTGGAGTGACATATTCCGCACCTCCTGAGACACAATCTGGAAGCCTCGTCCGTGTTCGCCAGCATGCGCCGCTTCAATGGACGCGTTGATCGCTAGCAGTCCGCTGTGATCTGCCAGTGCACGAATGGATGAGGCCATGCGCGCAATGTCATTCAGCGATTGGGTCAACGCCGTCATCTGCTCATGCTGGCGCTTCATTTGCTCCGTGACTGCACGATAGGAGAGCAAAACATCCTCCAGTTCTACTTTGCCACGACGGGATAATTCACTCATTGAGCGGGTTAGCCGCACACTGTCGTCGGCCTCTTTAGCTGCATCCAGCACAGTGAGCTGAATACGCTGGACTCCGTCATAGCTATGCCGAATCACATCGCCCCGCTCTTCGTCTGCTTCTCTTTGCATTCGCTGCACGACGGACAGGATATCACGAATCGTGAGTACGCCGAGTAACCGTGTTCCTTCCTTAATCAACACACAATCGTAAAAACGCTGATCTTCGCGCAGCATCGCCAGTTCCACAATGTCCGATGCCTGGCTTTTTAGATCCACAATTAATGTATCGGGGTCGGCAAATATGGCCGCAGGCTTATCATAGAACAACGCCGCAGCAAATCTGCCTGTAAAATGGCGATTGTACGCATCTCTCATAATAATGCCCAATGGAAGATCATTTTTATCCACAACAATGACACAAGGTATGTCTTCCTGTGTTTTCATAAGTGCTAACAATTCTTTACAAGACATATCCGTACCAATGATCGGAACCTCCCGGCATGGCACATAGGTAGTAATCGGCTTGTATGCTTCACGTTCAATCACGGCAGTGGAACTCGGCTGGGTCTTTGGTTCCGTTATCATCGTTCTGAAGTCCCCTTTTTTTAACTACTTGGAGTGACGGGAACATCATATCGGTCATTTGTTGATTCTAGCGTCTATTTTTGTTAATGAAATGTAAAATCACGAAATGGACACAAAAGTCGTCGGACACTTCCCTGGATAAAGAAAAACGCTCCTCATTTATAATAAATGAGAAGCGCTTCTTTTTTTATTTACAACCAGCTTGTACCCCACTCCACGGATCGAATCGATATGAACCGAGTCGGGATCCAGCTCCAACTTTTTACGTAAGGAACTGACGTGCACATCCACGGTTCGTTGACCGCCAATGTAGTCAAAACCCCAGACAGCATTCATCAGATCATCCCGAGTCAATACCACACCCGGCTTGCGGGACAAATAAAGAAGTACCTCAAATTCCTTTGGTCTGAGGCTGATGGACTGACCTCCAAGAATGACCTCATATTTCTCAGGGTAAATCTCTAGCTCGCCCAGTTGAATTTTGGAGCTATCTTTCTGATCAGACAGCACTCCTTCATCCCCGCCGGAAGTTCTTCGCAGCACAGCCGTTACACGGGCCAACAGCTCAGAAACGCCAAAAGGCTTCGTGATGTAATCATCTGCACCCGACTTCAGCCCTTGGACAACCTCGGCCTCGCCGTTTTTGGCCGTTAAAATAATGATAGGCGTTGTCAGCCCCTGATGGCGAAGTCTGCTCAGAATGTCCAGTCCGTTCATTCCCGGCAGCATCAAATCCAGCAGGATCAAATCGTAGGACTCTCTGGAGGCTTTTTCAAACCCTGCACTGCCATGATCCTCCGTGTCCACTTCGAAGCCTTCTTGTATCAAATTGTAGGATAGCAATCTGGCAAGCGTTGGTTCATCCTCAATAACCAGCAAGCGTTGTCCCATAAATAACTTCATCTCCTGTTTACCTGTTAAAGGCGCATTGGTCAAAATCCTGAAACCTTTTCCATACTCATGCGACACCCGTTTATTTTATCACGGCATTGTTAACAGAATGTAAAAAAGGTTATAGTTCATTCTTCCTGTTGCAATAGCGGTAATTCAACTGTAAATGTGGTACCCAATCCAAGCTCACTTTCCACCGAAAGGGTGCCATGATGCAAATCGATCAAGTGTTTGACGATCGACAATCCCAGTCCCGTTCCGCCAGAGTTACGCGAGCGTCCTTTGTCCACCCGGTAAAAGCGTTCAAAGATACGTGGCAGGTCCTTCTTTGGAATTCCAATACCTGTATCACTGACTGTAAATACGACCTTTTCCGTGTCATTCTCCCGCTGGATCGTTAAAACCTTAATCTTTACCTTGCCACCATCAAGTGTATAGTTGATACCATTAGACAAAAGGTTCAGGAAAATCTGCTGAAGCTTATCTTCATCTGCCTCCATAAACAGCTCATCCGGGATATCCATGTGCAGCGTAATTCTTTTTTTGGCAGCTACATTGTTCAGTTTTTCCAGCAATGATTCTATGAACGACGAAACGTGCACTGGCGAGCAATCCAGCGGAGAACGCTTGGATTCAATTTTGGATAGCTCCAAAATGTCACCGATCAGCCGATTCAATCGTTCGCTTTCATCATATATAATTTGCAAAAATGAACGGGCCGTCTCCTCATCTTTAACCCCGCCACCGAGTAACGTCTCGGCAAAACCCTTGACTGCGGCAATTGGTGTTTTTAGCTCATGAGAAACGTTTGCCACAAATTCGCTCCGCATATTTTCCAACCGTCGAATAGCCGTAATATCCTGTAAAAGGAACAGCATCCCCCGGTATCCGCCTTCATCCTCATACATCGGAACACCGTCTAGCAACACGAGTCTCTCCTCGGGATTGTACAAATGAACCTCACCATGCAGCCTTTCTCGGCTTTGTATGCTGCCCTCAATTAGCTTTGTGAGCTCATAGTGCTTCTTCAGCTCATGATACGGCTTGTCCGTAACCCGTTTACCCACGACACCGAGCATTCGCTCAGACTCACGGTTTACAAGCGCAATACACTCACTTGCATCAATCATTAGAATCCCGCCTGTCATATTACTCATGACGCTCTGGAGTAGATCCTCATTGTCACGTATCGTTTTCATTTGGTTTTGGAGACTGTCAGCCATACGATTAATGGCTTCCCCCAGTTGCCCTACTTCGTCCCGACGCTGCACACCAACCCTTGCGTCATAATCCAGTCCTGAAATGCGGTTGGCTACCCCTGTAATATGCTCAATAGGCGAGGTCAGACTGCGGGCAATACGATAGCTCACCAATCCAGCAGCAAGAAATAGCAACACGAGTCCAATCCCGATAGCCGTCCAGCCGCGGCGCACTCCCTCCTCCACCGCTTTCAGACTCATGGACAAACGGATATATCCGTCAAAGCCCTTGTCCGATACAACAGGCTCTGCAACGTATAGCATGTTCCGTTGCAAGGTTTCGCTGTAACGAATCGTGCGTCCGATTCTCTCTGTTGAGGCTTGCTGAATTTCTTCACGAGATGCGTGGTTTTCCATCTTACGCGGATCGCTTAACGAATCGCCAACCACCGTCCCGTCCTTGCGAATGAAGGTCACCCGCGATTCCGTCAGACGGGCAATTTCCTTCGCCTTTTGAGAATAATAAGATACATAATCCGTACTGGACAGGGCATCTGCATTCACAAAAGGGAATGTAGCGCGAAGCAGGTCGATCTCCCGTCCCATGTTCTCCTCTAGCACCTTCATATTCGAATTTTTAAAGATTTGTCCCATCGTGATTCCAGCAGCAAGGACAGATACGCCAATCAAAATCAGCATGATCAGGGTAAGCCTGAAACGAAACGATTTCATAAAATATGCCCATCCTTTATGTAAGTTAAGTCTCATTCTACAGGCTACCTGCATTATGTTCCACTGTGAAAAGAAAAAAGGCCAGGGCATAACACGGCCCCAGCCTTTCCTTTGTCCTCTTATCCGTTTATAACTTCACCGCCATTGATATGAATAACCTGCCCGCTTACATATGAAGAATCATCAGAAGCAAGGTACACATAGGCTGGCGCCAATTCTTCCGGCTGACCCGGACGCTTCATTGGCTGTGCTCCTCCAAACTCGCTGACCGTCTTGGCATCAAAGGTAGACGGGATTAACGGCGTCCAGATTGGCCCTGGTGCTACAGCGTTCACCCGAATACCTTGATCCGCCAAATTGAGTGAAAGGGAACGAGTAAAGGATGTGATTGCCCCTTTGGTCGATGAATAATCAATGAGTGTCTTGTTCCCAGCGTACGCGGTAATCGATGTTGTATTGACAATTGTGCTCCCTTTCTTCAAATGCGGCAATGCTGCTTGCGTCAGGAAGAACATACCGAAAATATTCGTACGGAACGTGCGCTCCAACTGTTCTTTGGTGATATCCTCCAGCTTTTGTTGTGGATGCTGCTCTGCCGCATTGTTCACGACAATGTCGAGCTTGCCCAACTCGTTAACCGTCTGTTGAACCGCTTTTTTGGCAAATTGGTCATCTCCGATATCGCCAGGAATCAATACGCATTTGCGCCCCTCCTGCTCTACCTGACGTTTTGTTTCTTCCGCATCCTTATGCTCATTCAAGTAGATGATAGCTACGTCCGCACCTTCTTTGGCATACGTGACAGCTACAGCCCGCCCAATTCCACTGTCTCCACCAGTAATAAGTGCAACTTTGCCTGTGAGCTTGTCAGCTGCTTTGTAAGTTGGTTTTTCAAATTGAGGTGCAGGCGTCATTTTGGATTCAATCCCCGGTTGCTGGTCCTGATGCTGTGGGGGCAAGGTTTGCTGAGGTTGGTTACTTTTAGCCATTGTACATTCTCCCTTCAAAATTAGATATTTTTTAGGATGCAACATTTGCATCCACTCTACTCCTGATTTACCACACAAAGTTATTCGTTAAACGAAAAAAGAAAAATGTAGTTATTTGAGCGCACAAAAAAACGGCCTATGCTTATTCAGCACAGACCGTTTTTTTCAATTTAGCATTTATCATCATTCGATTATAGGCTCTCGCCAAATGCTTCATTAAATAATATCGCTATATATCATTAAAAACGTAATCAGGATCAAGAAGACGGCAAGCAGCGTACTGAACATTCGCATTTTGCCAGCGTATTGCGTAATAGGCTGTTGGCTACGAATCGCTTCCAGCGACAGCCGTAACGGCTTACCCATGGCCCCAGCGATACCAGAAATGGCGAGAAACAACAATAAAACGACCACGATCCAAGCTGCGGAATATGGCCCCCAGGCAAAAATCATATAGATACCGCTAACAAGCACAAGGATCAGCACAAATTGAGCTAAACGATTCAATAGCTGAACAGCCGATATCGTTCCTTCCTGCACGCTAGGAGCCAATTTGTCGATTTTGCCCACAACGAAGGGGAGCAATAAATAAAAACCCATCGCCAGTGATCCAATAATGTGAATAAAAGACATTTTTCACAACCTCCATTTCTTTGTTTTCTTACAAACTCTTTTTCCATAGAACGATCATATTCCAACGAATGACTACCATCTTTTCAGTGTTTTGGGACATGCTTTTCTATGTCAGGATTTTTGCAAAATCCTCATGTAACTATCAATGCATATGAACTCTATTATACCGGGGAAGTGGTCCAAAGCAAAGGAATAAGGAAGAAAACGAATAGATTCCTTATTTCCGTTTAAAAGTAAAAGAGGTGTCCGGTGGCCATGACTATGGCTTGGGAACACCTCTTCAAGTAAAAGTATACCGTTTTAGTAGAAAATTGAATCTATACGGTAACTATTTTAATCACACTGCGGACCGATTCGGCGGATTGATCGAGCGCTGCTTTTTCTTCGGCTGTCAATTCCAACTCGAACACTTTTTCGATACCATTACCGCCAAGAAGTGTCGGTACGCCAAGGAACAAATCCTGATAGCCGTACTCTCCCTCCAGATAGGCAATGACCGGGATAATCCGTTTTTTATCTTTTACAATCGCTTCTGTCATCTGTGCAAGCGAAGCTGCCGGTGCATAATATGCGCTACCATTACCCAACAGGTTGACGATCTCACCGCCACCACCGCGTGTCCGTTGTACGATTGCTTCGATACGTTCCTGCGAAATCAGGGTTTCGATAGGTATACCTCCAACGCTGGAATAGCGTACCAGGGGCACCATATCATCACCGTGACCACCCATAACGAAGCCGCGTACGTCTTCGACGGAAACGTTCAGTTCTTGTGCAATAAAGGTACAATATCGCGCTGTATCCAGCACACCTGATTGGCCAATAACCCGATTTTTCGGGAATCCAAGCGTTTGATAAGCAGTATAGGTCATAGCATCTACCGGATTACTCAGAATAATGACGATAGAATCCGGCGCATACTTCTTCACGTTCTCACAAACGGATTTTACAATTCCTGCGTTCGTATTTACCAAATCATCACGGCTCATACCCGGCTTGCGTGCAATCCCGGCAGTAATAATGACGATATCCGAGTTAGCTGCATCCTCGTAACTGGAAGTGCCCGTGATCTGGCTGTCAAATCCCTGTACCGGACCGGCCTCCAAAATATCAAGCGCCTTGCCTTTGGTCGGATTCTCTAGTTGCGGAATATCGATCAGTACGATATCACCTAGCTCCTTTTGAGCCAGCAGCAATGCGGTAGTGGCACCGGTAAAACCGGCGCCAACAATGGATATTTTTTTACGTTGAATGGACAAGTGGTATTCCCCTTCCTTACAGGTTACTAATAATGGTATCTGCGAACTCGGAGCATTTCACTTGTGTAGCACCATCCATCAGACGAGCAAAGTCATAAGTTACAATCTTCTTATTAATGGACGTCTCCAGCCCTTTGTAAATCAGGTCAGCCGCTTCTTTCCAACCCAAGTGTTCAAGCAACATTACGCCCGACAGAATTACGGAACCAGGGTTCACTACGTCTTTGTCTGCGTATTTTGGAGCTGTACCATGTGTAGCTTCAAAGATAGCATGCCCTGTTACATAGTTAATGTTTGCACCTGGCGCAATACCAATTCCACCAACTTGGGCAGCAAGAGCATCGGACAGATAGTCCCCGTTCAAGTTGAGCGTAGCAATTACATCAAATTCAGAAGGACGAGTCAGTACTTGCTGAAGTGCAATATCAGCAATCGCATCCTTGATAATGATTTTGCCTGCATCTTCAGCTGCTTTTTGAGCTGCATTTGCCGCATCCTCACCGTCTTTTTCCTTGATTACATCATATTGGGCCCAAGTAAATACTTTATCTGCAAATTCTTCCTCAGCCACTTCATAACCCCAGTTTTTGAAGGCACCCTCGGTAAATTTCATAATGTTACCTTTGTGTACGAGCGTGACACTCTTGCGTCCGTGGTCAACAGCATACTGAATGGCTGCCCGTACCAGACGCTTTGAACCCTCGGAAGAAACTGGCTTAATGCCAATACCAGAGGTTTCAGGGAAACGAATTTTGTTCACACCCAGCTCTTGTTGGAGGAACTGAATAACCTTTTTCACGTCTTCGGACCCTTCGGCATACTCGATCCCCGCGTAAATATCTTCTGTGTTCTCACGGAAAATAACCATGTCTACCAATTCAGGACGTTTCACTGGAGAAGGAACACCGTTAAAATAACGAACAGGACGCAGACATACGTATAAATCCAGTTCTTGCCGCAATGCCACATTCAACGAACGGATACCACCGCCAATAGGTGTTGTAAGTGGACCTTTGATGGCTACAATATACTCACGGATGGCTTCCAAAGTATCGTTAGGGAGCCATTCGCCGTATGTATTGAAAGCTTTCTCACCAGCGAATACTTCATACCAGGCAATCTTTTTGCTGCCGTTATATGCTTTTTCTACAGCTGCGTCCAGTACGCGCTTGGAAGCTTTCCAGATATCGCGCCCCGTGCCGTCACCTTCGATAAACGGAATTACCGGATGGTTCGGAACCCGTAGTTGACCGTTATCAATCGTAATTTTTTCGCCTTCAGTTGGGAGCTCAAACTTTTCAAATTTCGCCATAAGTTCCTTTTCCTCCTCAGATATGAATGGGTACAGGACGAAAGACATGATCTTTATCACAGACAAAAACGTACATCTCTCGTCGTCCCCTCTATTGTACCTTATTTTTTAAATTCAGGGTATACAACCTCAATCTTCCTTCGACAAAGGGTTAACGCAACTCTGGTGATACATATTTTTGATCCATTGGACCTGTATATTCGGCGCGAGGACGAATCAGGCGGTTATTTTCATACTGCTCTAAAATGTGTGCGGTCCACCCGGATACACGACTCACAGCAAAAATAGGTGTAAACAGGTCTCTCTTGATACCTAACTGGGTATACACAGAGGCAGAATAAAAATCCACATTGGGCTTCAAACCTTTTTGCCCTGTTACAATTCCCTCAATTCGAACTGACATATCAAACAACGTTGTGTCGCCGTTCATTTCCCCCAGTTCGCGGGACATTTTGTGCAAGTGCTTGGCACGCGGATCACCGTTTTTATAGACTCGGTGTCCAAAGCCCATAATTTTTTCGCGGTTATCCAGTTTCGCCTGAATATAGGAGTCCACCTGATCCAAGCCACCAATCTCCTCCAGCGTTTTGGCCACAGCCTCATTGGCCCCACCATGCAGTGGTCCTTTTAAAGCTCCAATTGCAGACGTGATTCCGGAATAAATATCCGACAATGTGGCTACCGTTACACGCGCAGCAAAGGTAGAAGCATTTAATTCATGATCGGCGTGCAATACGAGAGCCTGATTGAACGCTTTAATAGCCGTCTCCTCCGGGTCCTTGCCAGTCAGCTGATACAAAAAGTTTTCAGCGATGGAAATACCTTTTTTAGGCGCAATCGGCTCCAAGCCCTCGCGTATACGTGCTATAGCTGCCACAATGGTAGGCAATTGCGCCTGAAGCTTGACGGTTTTGGTCACATTAGACTCTCTCGACATATTATCCGCCTCTGGGTCATACAAAGCGAGAGACGATACGGCTGACCTCAAGGCAGCCATTGTACTCAAATTTTTCGGATATAACTTTAATTGAGTAACAATTTCATCCGGAATAGCAGCGTATTCACTTAACTGGTTGCGAAGCTCCTGCAATTGCTCTTTATCAGGTAATTTTCCAAACCACAACAAATAAGCTACCTCTTCAAAATCGGCGTTAACAGCCAAATCATCAATGTTATAACCCCGGTACGTGAGAACGCCATCTACGATAGAGCTTATGGAGGAAGTGGTCGCTACGATCCCTTCCAGACCTTTAGTCGCTGTCATCGTTACATCTCTCCTTTGTAAAAACATTGTGAACGGACTTGCAATGTAAACATTTTCAAAAGTAAGATATGTCTTTTAAATAGCTGAGTAATGTTAACGCCATATGTCAATATTTAAACCTTCTTTCACTATACTGGATTTTGTCGTTTATGTGAACATTGAGGGCTATTCCAACACATTCAAATGTTTTATCGCTTCCATAAATAAATTTTTGAAACCCCTTACAAAAAATATTGATTCATTTGCACTTTTTTACACAGGTCTTGTCTTCCCCCTTTCCCGCATATGTATAGTAGAGCATTTATTTTATGAAAAACTATCGTAAAAGAAAGGAGCCGTGAAAGCTTGAGCCGGTTAATCTTGAATCGCATATTTCGTGCTCTATGGGTGGCAATCGTGATTGTAGCTCTGTTACTGGGCATATATGTGCTTTTCCCTCTCGTCTATCCTTTCCTATTCGCCTGGCTTGTGGCTTATGCCATGAATCCACTAGTTGGTTTTCTGCGTAGCAAAGCCCGTATGCCACGTTGGACGGCTGTCACGGTCTCATTATTTGTATATTTAGGTGGAATTGCAATTATCCTATCTGCGGCAATCACCCGCATGGTTCGAGAAGTTATAAAGTTGGCCATGACTTTTGACGGACATATTGAGCGTTTTAAAAGTCTGTTTATCGATTGGACACAAAGCGATTTGATTCAAAATATAATTATTGAAATTAACCATTTTATCAGAGATAATCCGGATTACCAACATACCATTAACAGTAATATTGATAAGACAACTCAAACTGTCAGTTCGGCTGTCACTACGCTAGTCGCTCAATTTTTTAATGGAGTTTTGAACTTGCTGACCTCTCTGCCTAATATGGGAGCAGTTCTAATGGTTATTGTATTAGCAGCCTTTTTTATTAGTAAGGATTGGGACCGACATAGTCGGATGCTCTCAAACACGATTCCTGATACGATTCGCAAGCCATTGTCGGATATATGGCACGATTTGCGTAAAGCACTGTACGGCTATTTGCGTGCACAGTTCATTATCATCTCCATTACGGCATTAACGGTCATTGTTGGGCTGTTCATATTGCGTGTGGAATCCGCCTTTACCATCGGTTTGATGATCGGGCTGGTGGACTTGCTACCTTATTTGGGGGTTGGCATTGTGATGATTCCGTGGATACTGTATGCGTATATGTCTGGTAATTTGGCACTAGGGGTAGGATTGTCGATCCTTTATATCATCCTGTTGATTGGACGACAGATCGTGGAGCCTAAGGTGCTGGCCAGCAGCGTGGGCTTGAACCCGCTTCCCACCCTCATCGGTATGTTCATCGGGCTCAAGCTGTTTGGCGTTTTAGGACTAATTATCGGACCTGTATCACTCATTGTCGTTGATGCACTGAATCGCGCGAATGTCATTCAGGACTTGCGCAACTATATTCTTGCTGGAAGAGTCCGCTAGATCATGGATAGGAAAACGGCAGCTCACGTCAAAACCGCCGAAACGTAATACTGCCGTTTTTCATTTTTTTCTCCAGCCACTTCAATAAAAAGCGTCGGTACAACGCTCGTGTTAAAGGAAACACCAACGTAAAACCAATAATATCTGTTAAAAATCCAGGGATAAGCAGCAAACTCCCACCGAAAAAGACACATAATCCATCCAGCATTTTACGGCCGGGCATTTGTCCCCGGTTCATTTCATTTTTCGCATCGGCAATCACCTTACGACCTTCAAATTGCATCATGGCAGCCCCGATTAGGGTCGTCAGAATGATGAGTAAAATCGTTTTGCCCGCTCCAATCCAGTGACTTACCCATATAAACCCGTACAGCTCCGCCAAAGGAATGAGCAGCAGCAACAGCCACAGACGTTTACGCATCATCATGACTTCTGTCCCTCCCCGCCTGTAAAAGCAAACCTTAATGCAGTGTACAGCTCAGGTAGCGCCTGATCCAGTCGAACGGGCTTCCATTGGGTGTTCAACCATACGTGCCGTGTCATCCCTGTGACAAGCAGCTCTCCCGGCAGCGTGTCTGCCTGGGTCCATACCTTTCCCAAATACCTTTGATGCTCATCTTCCGTTACCCGTCGAACCTCATAGATATAGTTTAGACGCAGTCTGGAGAAGTCCGTAATTGCGGTATAAATGGTAATTAAATCATCATATCGAGCAGGACTCGCATATTTCGCATTGATTTCAATAACTGGCAGCAAGACTCCTCGTTCCTCCATACTCCGATAGTTAAAACCCGCCTGTCGGATCATTTCGGTACGCCCGATCTCAAACCAGTTCAAATAATTTGCATGATATACGACCCCCATCTGGTCGCTTTCCTGATAACGGACGCGTAGCGGTGCGCCATACCAGCGTAATTCCGTTTGTTTCTCCTCTTGAGTCATACAAGCTCTCCTATCTTTGTGCATCTTTATCTCTATTTTGCCCTCTCTCCATTAAACCATATTTACAGCCCGGGAACAAAAAGAGGGCAGACCGAACGGTCCGCCCTCTCCAATCATATATAATAATGCCTTTATTATTGTGGCAACGGCTTGGACAGTTTATAATATCCGCTATCCGAAGCCAGCTTGAGCAAGCTCTTAGCCTGGCTTCCCGCCCAGGCGTAACCAAGTCGTCTTTCCTCACTAATTTTCATGATGTCGGTATACTTTTTGCCATCCCGGTCTGAAAAGAAATATTTATTGTCTTCCACATTATAGAACCGATACCACATTACGCTCGATGCGTCCTTTTGGAAGAACTCCGGACCTTGACGATTGTATTTGATACCGTCGATTCGGTTCGCGTCAAACCATTTCAAAGCACTCTGAGCCGCTTTTTTCACTTCAGCGGTTTGCGGCTGGGACATGAGAAAAGCAGTAATGCCTACTGATTCCGTAGTTGTTTTGGAAGGTAACTCAAATGCCCGGGCTTCAACAGATGCATAAGTAGCCGGATCGTGCTGTGCACCCCAGATTGTTGGTGTACCATTATTTACAATTTGAGATTTAATTGTGTACTCGATACCTTTGTTTAGCGCTTGCTGAAGTCTGGAGCGGTAAGAGTTATCCAGAATATCGCTATCAAACGGCTGCTTCTTGTTCACAATATCGTCAGCCAAAACCATAACTCTGACCATCGCATCATCATTATAAGTTACAGCATCGGAATAATTACCACGTTTAGGGTATACTTGAGGCCAGCCACCTGAGGAATATTGAGAGGTTAGTACAAAGTCGACTGCTTTTTGTACACTGTTCTTAATATCTTTATTTTTGGTTTTTTTGTATACATCCGCTAAAAAGCGAATCTCGGTTGTCGTGGCCTCGTTATCAAACGTTCCGAGTTCAACACCATCCTTGCTTTTCCATGTGGAGCGTGCAGCTTTGCCATCCCATTTGGATTTATAATTCTTTTCCATAGCTTTGAAGAATCCGCCATGCGGCAATTGCCAGGATACAATATTTAAGGCAAGCGTCGTATCCTTGGATATATTCCCCGTAGAAAACTTGCTAAAGTCGCGCATTTTGTTCAGGAGGCTGTCTGTATTCACAACAGCGGTTGGCTTCGCCACAGCCGACAGCCCAAATAATGGCTCACGATCCAGAACACCTGAATTTACATCACTACCATAAACGTCCCGTCCCACAGCTGAATCTGTGGTAAGTTCATAAGAAGCAGTTGCCGATTCACGTCCTGAATCATATGTAGTCGGCATCATCTCCTGTGCCGCAGCCCATGAGGGACTTAGGAGTCCTGACGTTACTGTAATCGCCAAACTTGAAAGCGCTATCATCTTTACGGTTGGACACATCTTCTTCTTCATTTGAACCTCTCCCTTATTTTGATTTGGGTAATTGTGTTCAGTTTAACCCTATTTATTCTTGCTGAAGATTCTTTTTGATAGCGAGGGGAACTAAACCACTATTTATGCATGATAAATAGTTAGTTGTATTATATGAAAATATACCCAAACGATCAATATATTTTAATTTACTAATAGATTAAAAAAGTTACAAAACGTTGAACACAATAAAAATCCTCTTACTAATGCTGGATTAGTAAGAGGATTTTACGTGCAGCTCATATATAGTAGGTCGATGAGCAACATCGCTTAACCAAATCGACCCATGATGTACTCCTGAGTCAGCTCATTTTCAGGATTCGTGAAAATATCGTTCGTTTTCCCATGTTCAACAAGACTTCCAATATAAAAATAAGCAGTATAATCGGAAATTCGTGCAGCCTGCTGCATATTGTGCGTCACAATAACGATGCGCAGTTCTTTTTTTAATTCGGTGATGAGCTCTTCTACCTTGCCTGTAGACACAGGGTCCAGCGCGGAAGCTGGCTCGTCAAGCAATAGAATTTTCGGCTGAACGGATAGTGCACGTGCAATGCAAAGCCGCTGCTGTTGCCCGCCAGACAGCGCCAGAGCGGAGTCGTGAAGGCGATCCTTGACCTCATCCCATAATGCTGCTTTACGCAGGCTGCTTTCGACGATTTCATCAAGCTGTTTCTTCTTGCGCACCCCACGGTATTTGGGACCGAAGGCGATATTATTGTAAATGGATTTGTAAAAAGGGTTGGGACGTTGCCACACCATGCCAATTTGCTGACGCAGCTTGATCACGTCCGTTTCCGGTGCCGTCAAATCCTGTCCATCCATCCAGATGTGCCCCGTTGTAGAGGAAGACGCAATCTCATCATTCATCCGATTAAGGGAGCGCAAAAAGGTCGATTTACCGCAGCCGGAAGGCCCGATCAGGGCAGTCACTGTCTGTTCCGGAAAGGCCAGATTCACTTTTTTCACAGCCTCAAAGCTGCCATAATAAATACTCAAATCCTCAGTACTGAACGGATGCGGCGGTTGCCCCGCAAGCTGTTCCGAACGCGTAGACTGAACGGATGTTGCTGGTGCGGCGGTTTTTACCGTTCGCGTAATCACATGTTCCATTGTTCTCCATCCCCTTTCTAATCCATACGTTTGGCAGCTGTCAGACGGCGGTATACAACTCTTCCGAACCATCTTGCACTCAAGTTGAATGCAAGCACAAGCAGCACCAGTACGGCAGAAGCGCCTGCAGCAATATCTTTAGAGTCAGGAGCAATCCCCTCACTGTTGACCTTCCAAATATGAACAGCCAATGTCTCAGCAGGTCGCATCGGGTTAATAGGCGATCTAGCATGCAATGGATTCCAATCAGTAAAATCAAGCGGCGGCGTACTCATCCCTGCTGTAAACAGCAATGCGGCGGCTTCCCCGAAAATACGGCCTGCGGCCAAAATGGTACCCGTAATCAAGCTTGGCAGCGCAGCTGGCAACAAAATGGAGGTGATAATTTTCCACTTGGACAATCCAAGCGCAAGTCCAGCTTCCTTTTGCTCCTTCGGCACAGCTCGGAAAGCCTGCTCAGTTGTGCGAACCATCAGCGGCAGGTTAAATACGGCCAAAGCCAAGGCTCCTGATAAGAGGGAAAAGCCAAAATCAAACGTATTTACGATAAGTAGTAGTCCAAACAATCCGATGACGATAGATGGGAAGGAGGACAATACTTCGACGACAAGTCGTATAAAGTCCGTAATTTTCCCCGGCTTTGCATATTGCGCCATGTAAATACCTGCGCCCCAGCCAATCGGAATGGTGATAATCAAAGTTAAGATTAACAAAAATACGGAATTAAATAGTTGTGGGCCAATACCACCGCCTGCACGTAATGTTTGGGGAGCACTGGTTAAAAAGTCAAAAGAAATATGACTGACTCCGCGGGCCAAAATGAAGCCCAGTAATCCAACCAAAAGTGCAACAATGAACAAGGCGAAGAAACAGATTACAAATGTAGCGATCTTGTCGGTCGTTTTAGCTTTCATCAAACCCGGTTTCTCCTTTCAAGCAGCCTTACCAGCAGCACGAAAATGAATGTCATGAGCAGAAGAACAAGCGCCATGCTCCAGAGAGCATTGTTATGAACGGAGCCCATCGCTGTATTACCCATGCTTAGTGTAATGACACTGGTCAAGGTCGAAGCGGATTCCAGCAAGGAATGCGGTATATGCGGAGCATTCCCGATTACCATCTGTACAGCCAACGCTTCTCCGAAGGCACGAGCCATACCGAGAATAATTCCTGTCAAAAGAGCAGGCAACAGCGTCGGAATAATAACACGGGCAATTGTCTGCCAGCGGGTAGCACCCAAAGCATAAGAGGATTCACGTAGCCCCCCCGGCAAGGAAGACAACGCATCCGCCATAATACTCGTAATCGTCGGCAAAATCATGACTGACAACACTAGGCAGCCTGCCAGAATGCCGATGCCTTGTCCTCCAAACACGTTCCGAAGTAGCGGGACGATCACGGTCAAGCCGACAAAGCCATATACAACAGACGGAATACCGGATAATAATTCAATCGCAGGTTGAAGGATACGTTTACCCGATTTCGGCACGATTTCCGTCATAAATAAAGCCGCACATAAGCTGAGCGGACTGGCAATTAAAGCCGCCAGTATGGTTACTGCAAAAGAACCCGTAATAAACGGAAGCGCGCCGAAGGACTTAGGTTCGCCATCCGGGCTCCATTTGGTTCCAAAGAAAAACTCTCGCAGACTGACTCCATTCACCGCAAATGTAGCTACACCTTTGGAGGCAACAAAATATACGATGGAGACAATGACTGCAACTAAAAAAACGACACAAACCGACGTATATATGCGGCCGGTCCATTCTTCCCAGTAATGTCTTTCTTTCATAACTCGGGATCGTTTATTCTGTTCCATGTATGCCTTCCCTTCAATTGGTTCCATACTGTAACTCCTTTAACCGAAGAATAGAGGCCGGACGCTAGTCCGCCTCTTCTTCGTGAATATACTCGCGTTAGCTGCGTTCATCGAACAGGAGGTGTGACTCTCCTTATTTCGTGATATTACCGTCAGCATCACGTTTCACTTGCATACCTGCTACTGGAATGTATCCCAAGTCTACGACATCCGTTTTTTGGATTTCATCTGACAGAATGTAGTCCAGAAATGCTTTCACATGCTCTTTTGGCTCACCTTTAGTGTACATATGCTCGTAAGCCCACACTGGATATTTACCTTGTTCTACATTTTCAACGTTAGCTTCAACGCCATCGTATTTCAAAGCAGTTACTGTGTTGTCGATGTAGGACAGAGCCAGATAACCAATCGCACCCGGTGTTTCAGCAATCAGCTTTTTCACAGTACCGGAGGAATCTTCTTGAATGGAGCCCGGCAGATCTTCTGTTTTTTGTCCCAATGCGTATTTTTCAAATGTTGCACGAGTACCGGAGCTGCTTGGACGGTTTACAATAACGATTTTTTGATCCGCACCGCCAATTTCTTTCCAGTTCGTGATTTTACCTGTAAAGATTTGTACCAATTGATCTTTTTTCAGGTCTGTAACGCCTACTTTAGGATTCGCTACCGCTGACATGGCTACAACAGCTACTTGGTGATCGACCAGCTCATCTGCGCCGCTCTCCAGTTTTTCTTTTGCAAACACGTCGGAGTTACCGATGTCCGCTTGTCCGCCGGAAACCTGAGTCAAGCCAGTACCGCTACCGCCGCCCTGCACTTGAACTGCAATGCCTTTATATTTATCGACAGCCATAAATTTTTGTCCCGCTTGCTCTACCAATGGTTGAAGTGCAGTGGAGCCAACAGCCAGAATGTTTCCTGTCAGTTCAGCAGCTGCTTTATTGTCTGTTCCTGTAGCAGCTTCTCCTTGTGGTGCAGCATTGTTACCTGATCCGCAAGCTGCAAGTGCAAATACCATGGTGAGAGTCATCAGAATGAACGGCCATTTTTTCAACATTTTTTATTGTCCTCCCCTTAGTTAAGTGACGGTTTTTTATTTATGACCATCAACACTTTTACATTGTAGGCCTGGAATGTTAGACGAACGACGTGGTTTTGTAAAACAAATATAAAATATTGATAGATAAATTATTTTTCGGTATATAATTAATCTATAGTTTGAAATTCACATATGAATGACATATAAGGAGAGCTGTTGGATTCCATGAATATTCTAAAATTGCGTATTTTAATGCTGATCGACAAATTCCATAAGGCGACGGATGTGGCCGAAGCTTTGCAAGTCAAACAACCTACCGTCAGCTTTCATATGAAGAGCTTGGAAAAGGAAATGGGTGTTTCCCTATTCTCTCTTCAACAAGGCAGGATTATACTAACGGAAGCTGGAAAAAAATTATTACCTTACGCAAAGCAGATCATCTCTCTGGAGCAAGAAGCTAGACAAGCTGTAGATGAACTGACAGAAGAGTCACAGGGTCAATTACATCTGAGTGCAGAGTCGATATCAGGTACGTATCTCCTCCCCACTTTGATGACTAAGTTTGCTGAGCGGTATCCAGATTGTCGTATTCAGTTGGATATTCAATCCCCGGATGCAATTAAGCAACTACTGAAACAGGGGGAAATTGATTTTGCTTTTCTCGACGATAGAGATTCTCTTCCAGAGTATACGGTGGCAGAGCCAGTGGCTTCTGATCAAGTAGGAGTTATCCGTTCTGCATCTGCACTTGCACCTGCATTCAAATTAGAGGAGGTCGCTGGACCCGATGTGCTGGACAAGCACACATGGGTAAAATATAGCGGTTCATCAGTTGTAGATCAGTATTCTTCGCTAGTTAAGCCTCATCTGGAAATCAACTCTTGGGAAGCGGTAAAGCAAGTCGTAAGCGGCGGAGAAGCGCTTGCCTTCTTTCCTGCAAGCGGAGTGGATAATAATGAAAATGCTGCTCCCTCGGTGGAATGGCTCCCTTATCCCGAGGCTGATAACCAAAGGAGCCATTATCAAATAAACATCGTGTATCAACAAGATACACACATGAACTTGATGCAACAGGCATTTCTTGATTTCATACGACGAGAAGGACTGGAAATGAAAAGCTAGAGAACATAAAAAAAAGAGCATCCAAGTCTTATTGACTTGAATGCTCTTTTGCTTGTTGTAACGATACAGCTTCGTTATTATGTCATGGAGACTTTAATTACGCTTGTGCTGGAACGCAGCTAATTTTGATCAGGTTCGTAGAACCGGAATCACCAAGAGGTACGCCCGCAGTAATTACAACCAAATCGCCCTCTTTAACGAGGCCAGATTTGCGACCGCCTTCCAGTGCGTTGTCAAACAGACTATCTGTTGTGTCAACGACTGGTCTGCCTTGTACTGCATGTACGCCCCAGATCAGAGCCAAACGGCGAACTGTTCTTTCCTGTGTTGTCACAGCAACAATTGGAGCTTCAGGACGGTATTTAGAAATCATACGCGCCGTTGTTCCGCTTTGTGTGGACGTCAGGATCGCTTTGGCATGCAGGTCAAGTGCAGAAATAGAAACAGATTGACTGATTGCTTCTGTAATACTAATTTCTTGAGCCGTTCTTTGTTTCTTGAACAAATCACGGTAGTTCAGAGAGGACTCAGCTTTTTCTGCAATACGTGACATCGTCAATACGGATTCTACCGGATATTTACCCGCTGCTGTTTCGCCGGACAGCATAATTGCGTCTGTTCCGTCAAAAATAGCATTCGCCACGTCACTTGCTTCCGCACGAGTCGGACGCGGGTTACGTTGCATGGAATCCAACATCTGTGTTGCCGTAATAACAGGCTTGCCAGCTACATTACATTTGTTAATCATCAATTTTTGCGCCAGAGGCACTTCTTCAGCAGGAATTTCCACACCGAGGTCACCACGGGCAACCATCAGACCATCCGAAGCTTCCAAAATTTCATCCAGGTTGTCAACACCTTGCTGATTTTCTATTTTGGAAATGATTTGGATATGACTTGCGTTGTGTTTCGCCAGCAATTCACGGATTTCCAGAACGTCACTTGCTTTACGAACAAAAGAAGCCGCGATGAAATCAATGTCCTGCTCAATACCGAAAATGATATCATTAGCATCTTTTTCGGTAATACCAGGCAAAGAAATAGCAACGCCTGGAACGTTAACGCCCTTCTTGCTTTTGATCGTTCCACCATTAACAATGCGGCATTTGATTTCAGTGCCTGATACTTCAATAACGGTGAGTCCGATCAGACCATCGTCGATCAGAATGGTGGAGCCGGGCTCCACGTCCGAGGGAAGATCTTTGTACGTAATGGAAATACGATCTTGCGTACCGAGAATTTCTTCCGTTGTCAGCGTAATGAACTCGTCCTGAACAAGCTCAATAGGTTCAACTTCGAGCTTTCCTGTCCGGATTTCCGGCCCCTTCGTATCGAGCAAAATAGCAACGTTTTTGTTAAGCTCCTTACAAGCTTGACGGATGTTTTTAATCCGGTTGCCATGCTCCTCGAAATCACCGTGAGAGAAATTCAGGCGGGCTACGTTCATACCAGCCAAAATCAGTTTCTTCACATTTTCCAATGACTCACTGGAAGGACCGATGGTACATACAATCTTAGTTTTGCGCATTTGGGTTTTTCCTCCGTTTTCAAAGGTGCTACTCTTTATATCTTTTTCCAACAATTAAATCTACTACACTTTTTCCTATTTGTATAGGAAGTTCGTCATATTTATTGTTACCCGTTTACAGCGTATTACAACATAGGCTCAGATTCCGAAGGCTTCAAGAAGGTGTATTGACCTATTTTTCGGAATTTTTGATACCGATCTTCCCTCAATTCATCGCAGCTCATATTCGTAAGGTCTGCCAAATGACGTTCCAATAGCTCCTTGATTGCGGCAGCAGTCACTTCATAGTTACGATGCGCGCCCCCTTTCGGCTCCGGCACAATATCCTCGATAATTTCCATGCGCAGGAGGTCATTAGCCGTAATCTTCATGGCTTCAGCTGCCTGATCGGCCTTGGAAGCATCTTTCCATAGAATCGAAGCTGCACCGTTTGGAGAAATGGCCGAATAAATGGCATGTTCCAGCATCAGCACACGGTTACCGACTGCAAACGCAAGCGCACCGCCGCTTCCACCCTCGCCGATGACCACACAAATAACAGGCACCGAAAGCTTTGCCATCTCCCGCAAGTTGCGGGCAATCGCTTCCGATTGACCTCTCTCCTCTGCTGTATTACCCGGATAAGCGCCCTTCGTATCAATAAATGTAATAATAGGGCGTTTGAATTTATCAGCCTGCTGCATAAGACGCAAGCCTTTACGAAATCCTTCCGGATGAGCACTACCAAAGAAACGTGCAATGTTATCTTTCGTATCCTTACCACGCTGTTGACCAATGACGGTCACCGGAATACCATTTAGCTTGGCAATTCCGCCCACAACCGCCAGATCGTCTCCAAACAAGCGGTCGCCGTGCAATTCAATAAAGTCTGTAAACACCTGCTCAATCAGATCAAGAGACGTTGGTCTTTGATGATGACGGGCCAAATGCATTTTTTGTGGTGCTGTAATGTTCCAATATATTTCTTCTTCCATCTCGAGATAACGTTCCTCGAGACGGTTGATTTCATCTGTAAAATCAATTTGCTTATCCTGTCCGAATTGCTTGAGTTCTTCGATCTTCTGTCGCATCTCGACCAGGGGCTTTTCATAAGGCAATTCACCAGCCATCTATTCCACCCCTTTCACACTGTGCAGATCAAGCAGTTGCCCGAGGGTATCACGCAGTTCCTTGCGGTGTACAACCATATCCAATTGTCCATGCTGCAAATTAAATTCGGATGTTTGAAAATCATCCGGCAACTTCTGTCTGATTGTCTGTTCAATTACAATACGCCCTGCAAAGCCGAATACAGCTCCTGGCTCCGCGATATTAATATCTCCAAGCGTAGCAAAGCTGGCGGACACTCCACCTGTAGTCGGGTCGGTGATAACAGAAATATACAGCAAGCCCTGCTCATCCAGACGAGCAAGAGCAGCACTTGTTTTGGCCATCTGCATCAAGCTTAAAATACTTTCCTGCATACGTGCCCCGCCGGAAGTTGAAAAAATAATTAGCGGCAAACGCTTGTCTATTGCTTGCTCAATGGCGCGGGTAATTTTCTCTCCTACGACCGAACCCATACTGCCAGTAAAAAAGTCAAAGCTCATCACAGCAACGACAACAGGATGTCCATAAATAAGGCCGTCGCCCGTAACGACAGCCTCTCGCAAGCCAGATTTCAGGGTCTGTTGCTCCAGCTTGCTCGCATATCCCGGAAAGTCCAGCGGGTCAACCGAAATCATATCGGCATCATATTCCGTAAACGTGTCTTCGTCGAGCACCATGCGAATGCGATCCATAGCATTCAAACGCATATGGTATCCGCACACCGGACACACTTTCAAATTTTTCTCTAGTTCTTTGCTGTATTGAATACTTCCACACTTGCCACATTTGGTCATAAGACCTTCGGGAATTTCCCGTTTGGGACGATCCGGCATGTCCGCTTGATCGCCGCTCAGCGCCCGTTCCGAAGGGATGGTCGCGTATTTACGCTTCTTTTGGAATAAATCTTTAAACACAACTACACCTCTCCAGCCGTTTATTTGTCAGCCGTAACCGATACAAGGTCCTCTGCCGTCTATGCGGCACCTTTAAGCATTATGTTCATACACACGTCAACGCCTGTTACTAAAACTTTACCGCCGATCGTGCATCCTTTGTTCCACTCATGCTGCTGTATCACTTCCGCCGTTCCGGACTCAAGGGCGCAAAATCGAATTAAGCACTTCCTGTATTTCTTCGACTTCACCCGAAGGCACAAGTATCTCAAACTGTTGCTTGGACGCGCTGATGGCCCGGGCCTGCACCATAAAACCTTCTTCAGACAGTTTGAGCTTAATCATGTCAGCCAGTCTGGCCGTCGGTGCAATATAAATCACCGTCCACATGCCTTGTTTCTACCCCCTAAGCCTCAAGTTTTGAGCCCATATAATAGACTCATGATAACATACCTTACTTTTTTCCCGCAACAAAAGCCCTCCTGATCATTCAAGTTCGTCGGAGGGCCTAGAAAATCATCAACTCTGTCTACACAGGTCAATTAAGCGTCCAATGATGCAGGATAATGCTTGGCATGGAGACTCCGATGTGCAATGCGCGAAGAAGCAGCGGCAGCTAGTCCGGCGACAAGATCGTCTAAAAACACATGAATACCACTGCCTTTTTGGTTCAGCTGTTCAATAATCCCCGTCTTTTCCTTATCCAGATAACCAAAACTGGTTAAGCCGATCATGCCGTACACACTCGTAATTCCAAGAGCCAGTGTCTCGTCCACTCCGTACAGCGGTTCGTCAGCCTCCATAATGGCTTGCAATGGCTGGGGGAGAAGTTTTTTTTCGGCCAGCTCATCGAGCGCAATACCTGTGAGCAACGTATATTGAACCTCACGCTTTTGTAAAACCGCTTTGACACTGTCTATACATTCTTCCATCGTCAAATGAGGATAATATTTTAGCTGAAGCTGAAAAACAATGTCCGCAATGGACTCGATACGAATGCCTCTGCGATTTAACAAAGTTTCTGCATATTCATAGGACATAATTTCCCTCCCGCTTTCACCGTGCAGTCTATTCTTTCACCGTACGGGACCTTATGGTGCAGGGTACGTGTTGAATCTCCTGTTCCGCCAGTTTTCCAAGTGTATGCGGGAAGGAAGGAAAATGTTCATTAAACCGTTACAATAAGGGCGGTTTGCTGTGTGCCTATCATTTGACTTTCACCGTACCTTCACCCAACATCGACTCCATTTGATCAAAAAGCTGAGGAGAGGGCTTAATGCTGTAAGCATCGCTCAAGGCCAGCAGACGCTGGTTGCTCTCATAAAAAAGTACGGTAGGCATAGCACCGGGATGCTCCTGGAGCAGTGCCTTGAGACTGACCAGCAAGCTGGCGTCCTCCTCGGCCTGGCGGGTGATTTTGACAAACACCCGCTGATGAGTGGTCGGCTCCGAGCTGCGCGGGACTGGCACCTGCTCACCTCGAGCCGCTTCGGCTCCACGCGGTGAAGCAGCCATCACGGGACGGGCCGCCTTCGGTTGAGGCGAAGCAGATGCATTGGCTGCCGAAGGCGGGGGCGACACGCGCGCCGCTCTCCCGCCCGGGCCGCCAGCAGGAGAGCCAGCAGCTGGCACGGATGTTCCAGCGGCGGACGAGCGCGTACTGGCACGTCGGCGCTGGAGGAGCCGGGCCAGCGAGTCTTCTGCCAGCGGGGCGGTCTCATCCGCAAGGAGCTTGAAGTGCTCGTCCTGCTGCTGCATCTTGGCTCGAAGCGTAAGCAAAGCTCCCTTTTCAATCCACTGCTGGCTTCGCTTCCATACCTCAGGAAACAGCACAACCTCACAGCGCTCAATCTGATCCTCCAGCTCAATGAAGGCCATGGTCTTACCCTGCTTGGTCGTAATCGTTTTTAGTGACACTACCATGCCTGCGGTCACAACAACCGTTTCATCTGGCACATCGCCCAGCTCCATCAAACGATCCGCCTCGCTGCTTTCCAACAGCGACTCAAAATCATCCAACGGGTGCCCGGATAAATACAGTCCCAGCAGTTCGCGTTCCAGCTCTAACTGCTGACTGGCACTGAATTTGGGTACATTGGGATATTCGATATCCCAATTGGGCATTTCCACAAAACCAAACATATCAATTTGTAAGTCATCTCGTTCCTTGCGCCACTTGACGGCTGCATCCACCGTTTCATCCAGCATGGCAAGCAATTGTGCCCGATGACCCGTCAATGAATCAAAGGCTCCTGCCTGAATAAGCGATTCAATTACTCTCTTATTACATACCCGCAAATCGACACGTCGACAAAAATCGAGCAGGCTGTCGAAAGGCCGTTCCTTGCGAACAGCGAGAATGCTCTCCATCGCCTGTGTGCCGACATTTTTAATCGCTGCTAGGCCGAAGCGGATGCCTCCCTGCTGTAAAGGAGTAAACAACACCCCGCTCTCATTCACATCAGGCGGCAACACTGCGATATCCATACGACGGCATTCGACGACATATTCAGCCACTTTCCGATGACTTCCCATCACGGCTGTCAGCATTGAAGCCATGAATTGTACCGGATAATGGGCCTTTAGATAAGCCGTTTGAAATGCTAGCACACCATAAGCAGCTGCATGGGCACGCGGGAAGCCGTAGTCAGCAAAACGGACAATCATATCGTAAACCCTTCCGGCCTCCTCCTCCGTGTATCCCTGCTTGATACTGCCTTCGACAAAATGCCCGCGCTCCAGATCCAACACTTCGCGCTTTTTCTTGGACACAGCCCGGCGCAACAGATCGGCTTCTCCCAGGGAAAAGCCCGCCATGCGCGAAGCAATCTGCATGATTTGCTCCTGATACACAATAATACCGTACGTATCCTTTAAGATCGGTTCCAGGTCAGGATGCGGATAAGAAATCTCAATCTGACCATGCTTGGCCTGTATAAAGTTAGGAATAAAGCCCATCGGGCCCGGACGATACAAAGCCAGGACAGAAATGATATCCTCGAATACACTCGGCTTCAAATCCTTGAGTACCCGGCGTACACCGGCCGACTCCAGCTGGAATACGCCTCCTGTATCTCCTTTGCCCAGCAAGTCATAGGTATGCGGATCATTATCGGGAATACGACTAAAATCAGGCGTTTCTCCATGCTCTTCCGCAATCCAGTGTATGCACCGTTCAATAATGGAGAGCGTACGCAGCCCAAGGAAATCCATTTTAAGCAAACCAATGCGCTCTAGATTTTCCATCGAGTACTGCGTCAAAGGAACCCCTTCGCTCCCCTCTTGAAGCGGAACCGTATCGGTCAATGGAGTCCGCGAAATGACAACACCTGCTGCATGTGTCGAAGCATGACGAGGCATTCCTTCAACCTTGATCGCCATATCCAGCAGTTCACGTGTCTTGGGCTTCGTTTCATATAGCGTTTTTAGCTCCGGGGTGATTTCCAGCGCATGACGGATATTAATACCTAACTGCGCCGGAATCAGCTTGGCTGCCTTGTCCACCTCGCCATACGGCACGTTCAATGCACGACCGACATCACGGACAGCGGCTCTTGCCGCCAGCGTTCCAAATGTAATAATTTGCGCTACATGCTCATTTCCGTACTTCTGTACTACATAGTCGATAACCTCGTCACGCCGTTCATCACTAAAATCAATATCTATATCTGGCATACTAATTCGTTCTGGATTCAGAAACCGTTCAAAGAGCAGGTTGTATTTCATCGGATCGACATTCGTGATGTTAAGCACATAGGCAACCAAACTGCCTGCTGAGGAACCCCGCCCCGGTCCCGTTGCAATCTTATGCTTATGAGCGAAGGCAATAAAATCCCATACAATCAGGAAATAATCGCTGAAACCCATACTGTCAATGGTATTCAACTCATAGTTTAGCCGTTGGTTCAGCCTTTCCCGTTCCTCTGGTTGCTCCCATCCGGGATCGCTTCCATAGCGACGCTCCAGCCCTTGCACGCACAGATTGCGTAAATAGGACGAAGAGGTCATTCCTTCCGGCAGCGGGCGATATTCAGGCAAAATGGATTGACCGAATTCCAGCTCTAGTTCGCATTTTTCAGCAATACGCACCGTGTTGGCGATGGCTTCTGCCACATGCGGGAATAAACGAGCCATATCCTCCTGACTTTTCAGATACAACTGACGTGTTGGTATACGCAAGCGTTCCTCATCGTCAACTGTCTTCCCTGTCCCGATACAGATCAGAACGTCTTGCACGTCCGCATCTGGCTCAGTCAAGTAATGCACGTCATTCGTCGCCACCAGTGGAATATTCAGTTCCTTCGCCAGTGCGATCAAGAGAGGATTTACACGTTTTTGCTCCGAAAGACCATGGTCCTGGAGTTCCAGATAAAAATCATCGCCAAAAATGTTACGATACCGTTCCGCTGCTCGTCGTGCTTCAGCTTCCCGACCATGCAGTAAATGCTGCGGCACTTCACCGCCCAAACAAGCGCTCAGGCATATGATGCCTTCATGATGGGCAGCCAAAGCCTCCATGTCGATGCGCGGCTTGTAGTGAAAGCCCTCCAAATGGCCGATGGAGCACAACTTCATCAGATTTTGATAGCCTGTTTTATTTTTGGCGAGCAAAATCAAATGATATATGGGCTGATCCTTCCGGCTGCCACGCTCCTTGCGCGATCCTGCCGTCATATAGGCCTCACACCCGATAATCGGCTTAATGCCGTTCTCTACACACGCTCTATAAAAAGGAATGGCACCGTACATAACCCCGTGGTCTGTAAGGGCCAGCGCCTTCATTCCGTAAGCTGATGCCTGTTTGACCAACTCCGCGGTACGAGCCGCGCCGTCCAGCAGGCTGTACTCGCTATGAACATGCAAATGCACAAATGAACTCATGCGCTTCTCTTCCTTTCACCGCTAGATTTTCTTCAAACTATTTTATCATATCCGCGTTAGTAGCGCCCATAGAATAAAAGTACAGACCTCGGCGGACAAGCGCGGTCCTGATTCGTATACCTAAGGAGGAAAAGAGCATGAGCACTTTTATATCCAAAGCGATTCTCGACTTCTTCATTGCCTTTGGCATCGTGCTCGGGGGAGCCATGCTCGGCGGAATGGGGGCTGTGGTATCGCTTCAGCCGCCAACCCAGACGATGCTGGAGGTTGCCGGAAGAATTAAAATATGGGCGCTTGCCGCCGCTGTGGGGGGAACGATGGACCCGATCCGGGTCATTGAAAGCAATATGTTGGATGGTAATTTGTCACCTGCCATTAAGCAGATATTGTATTTGATTTTCGCCTTTTTAGGCGCTCATATGGGTGCAGAGCTGGTCAAGTGGGTATGCGGCAACGGACGACCGTGAGGTGAAACGACTATGAGAGTCCCCCCTTTTGAGCGCCTGCGCCCTTTTATGCAATTATCCTCCGTCTTTGTACTCGGTATGATTACGGGAGGAATGATCTACAATGCCATCTGGCATGCCAGCTTCAATCAGCTGTGGACGAATAACCAGGATCTTCAATTCCAGCTCCAGCAAGCCGAGGAAGACAACAAAACATTGCGCAAATACAGCAAGCGCCAAACCGTTGTCAAAGAAATCAAGCTGATCGCGGAGGAAGCTTCGGCCGAAAAAATCGATTCTATCAACCTGAAGGAACTTCTTCGCCGTGTCAGTCGTGATCTGGAGGTGCTGCGCGGCAGAGATATGTTCGAGATTGACTCTGACAGCAAGCTGGTACGTATGTTGCTGCACCAAAAAAAATACACCGTTCGTGACAAGGAGTATACGATCCAGGTCAAAACGATGCTTGTAATGGAAGGGGTGCTGCAAATTTGGCTGGAAGCAAAAGAAAGACTGCCTGAAAGCCACTAAGTCGATCTATTCGACTTCACACCCTGCTCCGATCCATAGGTAGCCACAGGTAGACTAACCATGTTCAATGGATTGAAGCGTCATCACTGCTTTGCATACCAAATGATTTTCCCGTGAAATTGCAATTTCTAGCTTGCAGGTACGACGACTCAGCTCGAGCAGCAATGGACGAAGAACGACAGCATCCTCTATCTGTACGGGTCTAATAAAATAAGTCGTCAAATTGTCCAGCACATAATCTTTGCCGGTCATGTCTCTAGCTGCCCGGTAGCCCGCTTGTGTCATCACGTTGACCAGTACGCCTTCCGAGATCGTACCTAAATTGGTCGCCATCTGCGGAATAATAAAACCGCGAAAAAATAACGATCCGTCCTCATTACGCTCTTCAGCAAACCCGTTCCAGATCAACTGGTCGAACGTCTCGCCAAGTTGTGGCTGCTTTTGGGCGTTACGCAGCGCCTCCAGCACCTCACGCCGTGTAACGGACCCAAGCAGCTTGCGGTTACGGTCCACGACCGGCAAATAATCTACACCTTCCCACGCCATCATTTGCGCAGCAGAAGCCAGCGAGGTCTGGTAGGTGACCGTTATCGGATTGCGGATCAGACATTTATCCATCGTATGCTCAGGTAGAAGCCCCTCCACATCTTTGCGGCTGACGATACCAATTAAACGATTCCATTCATCCACTATTGCAAAATGATGATGTCCAGTCGTCACCGAAAGTTCTTCAAACTCGGTAAGCGTGCTGTTGATTTTCAAGGTCAACGTTTTCGGTTTGCCTGCCGTAATGTCTTCAATCAGCATAATTTTCTTTTTGATCAAGCGGTCAAATATGGCTCTATTAATCATAGATGCCACTGTAAAAGTATCATGGCGTGAGGAAATAATCGGCAGACTAATCTGATCTGCGAGCTGCTTAACCTCTCGGCTCGTACCGAAGCCCCCTGTAATCAGCACACCGGCCCCCTGCTCCAATGCAAGTGAATGCGCATCCTCACGGTTACCAACGATTAGCAAACTACCTGCGTCAATATAACGGGCCATAGCTTCCTCGCGCATCGCTCCGATCACATACTTGTGCAAGGGCTTCTCCAGCCCCTCACTTCCGCCCAGTACATGTCCCTCTACAATATTTACGACATCTGCAAAGGTCAGCTGCTCGGACAAGCCGCGCGGTCGCTTCTCCACTCGTACTGTTCCGATCCGTTCCTTGGTAATGACGATTCCCAGGTTCTCGGCTTCCTTCACGGCCCGATAGGCCGTTCCTTCGCTGACACTCATTTCTTTAGCCAACCTGCGCACAGAAATTTTGGAGCCTATTTTCAACTGCTCGATATGTCGCAATAGCTGCTCATGCTTCGTAACTGTTTCATCTAGCCCGTCCAACTCTGTTACACCCCCAACGTTCAATCTGTATCATTCTGTATCTATTATAGCACAATATCCCTATATTTTAGACCCTTGTTCATTTTGAGTTCTCCGCTTCGCAAATAGTAAAAAAAGCGATCCCCTCTTTTACAAGGAATCGCTTCTTACTATGATTGATTTGCCATCTGGGAGGCAAGCCCAGGACAAGCTAAAAAAACTCACTACATGCTGCCTTTGTCAGCTTTTTTATCCCATTTCATCTGCCACTGCTGCATTTTGGCCCGTCGCACACGCTCCAGCGTTTTGCGCTTTTCCTCATCCACACCCAGCAAAAAATGCATATTTGCTCCAATGACTAGCAGCGCAAAAAGTACCCATACCATCCCAAAGCCGTTGACCCAGTTCAAACCGCCTGCAAGCGAGATGCGTGGTAACGCGACCAAAACCATAGCCAATGCAATGAGTGTGTACAAACCGTGTTTCCATTTTTTGAAAGAACCCAATCGTATCCCTTCCTCTCCCTGTGACTCTATGTATCTAGTCTATGAGAGGACAGGAAGGAATATGAGACAAACTTACAGAGATGAACCATACAAATGTTGAAGGCTGTCTGCAATAATTTTGTTAACGTCCTCAATAATCACGCTCAGGCGACGTTCAGCGTCGAACAGGCGACGGATGTTGAGATTCAAGCTAAGTACCTCAAACAGCTTCTCCATCTTTTCCATCTCTTCCTGTGCTGGCATATCGCCGCTCATCATGCGTTGCTGTACTTCCATTTGGCGTTCACGGAAATCGTCGAGCATTTTCTTGGCTTCTGGATCGGTTTCGATCAGCTTCATCGCTGACGTAATTTCCTCTACCTCTTTGCTTTCCTTTAATGCTTTCGCTAAATCATGGGCTTTGTCATAGATGTTCATGATTGTTTATTCCTCCAATACAAGTTTAGTGTCAACATTTCACATTGTCCGTCAATCACCAAGGGATATATGTCCTCATATGATGAATCAGTGCTATTACAGCCCATTCACGTTTCCCGTTACTTTCAAGACATCAAGTTGCTGCCCGGAAGGAGATCCACGATGTCCATCAAAAAAACAACGATTCAAATCATCGGATCGGGCATCTTGCAGGATGACGTACTCATGGTCGGCGAGTCCCTGCTTCGCAAATGGAAAATATCCGCTGGCCACCCCGTTCAGCTCGCCTTCGGTTCGTTCCGCCAAGAGGTTACCGTCATATCGGTGCCCCGCTACAGCGGCCTACGTGTGGGAAGCGTGCTAGCCCGAAAAATGGGGCTTCATGCCAATTGTAATCTGCGAGTAACCTACAGCCGAGGTCGCCGGACACTTCGAGTGGGCCCACTTATTAGCGTGCTGGTCAGTCGGGACTATCCCGAACAGCCCGACAAGCCTTTCGGGTCGATCACCCTGTTCTGCCGTGAACTAGTCGGGGAATGCCGCAGACAAGGAGCATATGTGTATTTTTTCACCCCGGAGCATATCGGAAGTCAGCCCGGGCGAGTTCAGGGATGGGTGTATGACGGAGGCTGGAAAAAGACGGTCATGCCTGCCGGCGATGTCGTCAATAATCGTCTTACCTCCCGTAAACTCGAGAACAGAACTAGCGTACAGCATTTCATGAAAGAAGTAAAATCGCAGTACGGCACGACCATTTTTAACGAAAAGTTTCTGGATAAGAATGAAGTATTTGATGCGCTTAAATCAAATTCTTCCCTGCGCAAGTATTTACCCGAGTCCCACTTGCTGCAAACCTTTGCTGTTTTCAAAAAAATGTGCAACCAGTATCCCGCTGTTTTTCTCAAGCCAGTGCGCGGAAGCCTAGGTAAAGGCATAATGCGCATTAACAAACAAACGGATGGTACCTTTTCGGTGCTATCCACAACAGCGGGCACACCCCGCAAGCAAATGTATGCCAACGTCGATAAGCTGTACAAAAGCTTAGCGGGAAAAATGAAAACAACACGCTTTCAACTCCAACAGGGACTTACCTTGATTGATCATGGTAAGCGTCCGGTCGACTTTCGTGCGCTTGTACAGAAAAATTCGTCCGGAACCTGGACCGTAACATCCATTGTCGCCCGGATCGCAGGAGGCAGCCACTTTGTGTCCAATCTGGCAAGAGGCGGCACGCTGAGTACAGTCAAGGAAGCACTTGCCAAAACCACGCTGCCCGCAACCGTTAAATCGAATGGGCATATCTCTCTCAAAACAGCAGCACTGGATATCGCAAGCGGAGTGGAAAAAGCGATTCCCGCCCATTTCGCAGAATTTGGTATAGATCTGGCAATAGACAGCACGGGGCGCATCTGGTTGCTGGAGGTCAATTCGAAGCCATCGAAGAATGACAACACGCCGTTAAATGATCAGAAGACTCGCCCGTCCGTAAAAAAAATGATTGAATACTGCTGTTATTCAGCCGGCTTCAAATGAATTCATCTCTTCCAGAGTCTGGCTGCCAAAGGAGCTGTTGTCGGTGTCTCTTGTTGTGCCAGGCACGCTGGGCGTGCTTGTTAGCCGGAATCAGGCCGCCACTCCCCCTATTACCGAAGCCGATTTTTGCCGCAGGCTAAGTCTGTTGGGCAGGCGCTCTGGTCTTAGCGTAATGGCGTTTACCGCCGAAGGAGTTTCACCTGAAGATCACTCCATACGAGGTTATGTTTACCGTAACGGAGTATGGACATCCGGCCGCTTTCCGTTGCCGGATATTGTGTATAACCGCTGTCTCCATGTTCACGAGAGCCAGAATGTCAGGCGCACACTGGAAGATATGGCGGAGCAAAAATCGCGCAAGCTCATCTACTGGTCGCGTAACTTACCTGGCAAATGGCAGGTGTATCGAGCTTTGCATGCGGTAGATAAAGTGCGTCCCTTTGTGCCGCCTACGGCGCCATACCGGGACACGATCCAGCTTGTGGAATGGCTACGACGCCATTCGGAGCTGTTTATGAAGCCACAGACCGGAACACATGGCAAGAGCACACTATATCTCCGTCTGGCAGAAGGAGGCCAGGGACTACTTGTACAGGGTAGAGACTCCCGTAACCGCCCGTTCCGGCGCTTGTTTTACGAATTGGATGCAGGATTGTCATGGGTCCACGGAATTGCACACAAACGCGCTTATATCGTGCAGCCTTATTTGAAATTAACAAGCCAAAGCAATCATCCCTTTGATGTTCGCGCACTCATGCAAAAGGATGGCAACGGCTATTGGCGCCTGACGGGCTTTGCCGTAAGAGAAGGCAGACAAGGAACTCTGACTTCTAATCTTCACGGTGGGGGCGAAGCCCATCCAGCTGAGCCTTACCTTCGTGAACAATTTGGCGCGGACACCACGCGTCTCATCATCGGGCAGATGATGGCGCTGTCCTTGACCATTACCAGGGCGCTGGAGGAACGTTATGGCCGCCTTGGCGAGTTGGGAATTGATTACGGTATTGACCGGAGCGGGAATATCTGGCTATTGGAGGTTAATTCCCGACCTGGCCGGGCCTCCTTTTTTCAGACCCGTCAGCCAGAGTGCGCTTTCCAGTCGGTCAACCGCCCGCTCGAATATGCTCGATATTTAATGACCCATTCCAAAGCGACAGGGCCAAAGGGCGCGGGCGCCTCCCTTGAACATACGGTATAGGAGGATAAACAGATGAGTTTAACGCATTGCAATGTGCATTTCTCACAGCAGCCCGACAAGGTGGCGTATATATCCACTTCCTTGTTGAAAAGCCTTAAATTATCCGGAGCCAAGTCCGTACGTCTGCGGCTCGGTAAGGATCAGATTCCCGCTACAGTAAAACCAATTCAGAAGGCGGGACGCCATCTATACTTGACCTCGGGCTTACGTAATGCAATCCGTGTTCCCAAAAGCGGGGCCATCTATTTGCGAAATCTGGATGGGGATATACAGCTAGGGCCGTTGATTGGCGTGCTGTCTGACGGTACCAACTCCACCACTCGCCCTTTCGGATCACGCACAGGCTTTATTAAGCAACTGCTGAAGGAAGGCAGCAAAAAATCTTATATTTTTGCCTTCACCCCTCGGGATATTAACTGGCAAAATGATACGATTAACGGCTATTTTCTGTCTTCCAGCGGGGAATTCACACGTAAACTTGTACCTCTGCCGGACGTAATTTATAATCGTTTGCCGAGCCGACGCTCTGATTTTTCCCCGGCGATCAATCAACTACGCGAACGCTTTTCCCGCAAACGAATTCCCTTCTTTAACTGGAGCTTTTTCAATAAGTCCGATATCTATAATCTGCTGGAAAATAATCCAGATGTTAACCGCTATGTCCCTGAATCATATATGAATCCCAGCTCTGAACGTATCCGAGGTATGTTGGAGCGACATCAATTTGCTTATTACAAGCCAAGTGGAGGCAGCCTAGGCAAAGGAATCTACCGTCTGTCCCATGTTCCCAAGCAAGGCTATTTTGTGAGGTACCGTAAGAAAAATAGCAATGTATTGCTAAAATTCGCCTCTTTTAACTCCATGCTCAGGATGCTTCACTCCAATCAGGGACAGATGTTAAAGGGTTACGTCATTCAACAGGGTATCCAGCTGATCGAGATTGACAATTGTCCGATTGATTTCCGGTTTCACATGCATAAAAATGGAAATAATCAGTGGGTCGTCGTCGGCATTGGAGCCAAAAAAGCCGGACGCGGCAGTGTCACGACCCACATCAAAAACGGCGGCTCCCTTATGACACCTGAACAGGCGTTGAACCGGGTATTCGGAGACCGGGCGGGTGAAGTGCTTCAACGTGCCAAAAACGTAGCAGTTACGCTCGCAGAAGCCATTGAACACCATCACCAGCATCTACTGGGTGAAATCGGCTTTGATCTGGGTATTGATCAGGATGAAAAGGTATGGATGTTTGAAGCCAACTCCAAGCCAGGCCGATCCATTTTTCAGCATCCATCGTTGCGTGCGGAGGGTAAAGCATCCGTGGAGCATATTTTGGACCACTGTCTTTACCTCAGTAAATTCCGCAGAAAAGAGGAACTATGAATACCCGGGCGGAGCAAAAGCCAGTCGTTGCTGTATTGACAGTGCACGACGAAGAACAATTCTTCAAGGGCAATCAGCGCAATTTCAGGGATATTCTTGAAACGGGAACACGGATGGGCTATCAGGTGTACATTGTTACCGTTAGGGACCTGAAACTGGCAGACGAAACGGTTAAGGGCTACATTTTCAACAAGAGCTTACAGACGTGGGAGGAACAGAATTTTCCACCTCCACAGGTCATTTATAATCGCATCCCCAATCGTAATTATGAACTTAAAACCTCTGTACGCACAAAGTTGGATGAAATTTCACATGCTTCAGGCATTGAGCTGTACAATCCAGGCTTTTTTAACAAATGGGAACTGTTCAAGTGGTTGCGTACCTCGGAAACCACTCGTCAGCTTGTTCCGGCAACCAAACGGTTAAGCAACCTGTCTTCCTTAGGAAAAATGCTGTCTGCGTATCCATACCTGTATCTCAAACCGGAAAACGGTAAGGCCGGAAAAGGGATTATGATTCTTAAATTCCGCCCAGAACATCTAATGGCTTACAGACTGACCATTCAGCATGACAAAAAAAGTGTAACCTACAGATCTGTATCGCTATCCCGGCTGTGGGGACGTATCCGCCGGGAAGCGGGCAACTCGCCTTATATCATTCAACAGGGTATCGATCTGGCAACCTATCAGAAAAAACCCTTCGACCTGCGTATCCTGGTACAAAAAAATATCCGTGGCTCCTGGAGTATAACCGGGGTCGGTGCCAGACTGGCGGGTAAAGGGAGCATTACCACACATGTCCCGCGTGGCGGGAGTGTAGAGGACCCGTTCAAGCTACTGTCCTCACTGTTTGGGCCTGAGGACAGCACGGATCTACTGAACAAAGTTAAAAGTACGGCCATACAGATTGCACGTCAAATTGAACGCGCATCCGGTCTTTCTCATGGCGAAATGTCCATGGATTTGGGCGTGGATACGCTCGGAACCCTCTGGTTTTTTGAGGCCAATGCCAAACCGATGAAATTTGACGAGCCGGAAATCCGCCAAAAGTCGCTTAGACGCATATTCCAGTACAGCTCCTTTTTGGCCGGACGAATGAAATCATAATCAAGGAAGTGGAATCATGCCGCAAATTAGCGATGTTCAACAATTGCCTGCCCGGAGCTGGCTGCTGAGACGACGACAGTTACTGTTTCTGGCCCGCAGCTCAGGGGGCATGCGCATTACTCGTAATGCTCTGCGGCAGTTGGCTGTTTTGACGCCGGAGCAATTGAACACCCCTGGTTCCTCCCTCCTGTGCGCATATGTGCGCACGGAGAAGGGACTGCGGATTGCGGGATTTTCCCTCGCTCTGAATTACGGGAAGGATGCTTGCATCGTAATTGTTCGTCCGCTTTACCGGGGCCGCAGACTGGGCGCTAGACTGCTGTCCGCCCAGCTCAAACAGCTGCGCCGTCTGACGTGCAGCGTAGCCGCCGACAATATGGCCAGTCTCAAAACCTGTTTCCGTGCTGGACTGGTTGCGCATGAAATGACGACTGGACCGACAGGGAAACCCACGCTGATATTTCACGGGGAGTTATCCCAAGATAAGCAGACGGCAGAGGAAGGTGGAATGCTGTGCCAAAACCTGTCCTAGGCATCATGACCTTGTATTTAAATAACAAGAAGCAATTGGAGGAACGTGATATATATGAGCGCATGATTGCAGAAGGGAAAAGACTGGGACTGGATATGTATGTATTTACTCCAGCAGATGTCCATAAGGATCGCAGGCTGCTCCTTGCCCAAATCTATGATCCACATAGCGGAAAATGGAGCCGAAAGTGGCGAGAGTTCCCAGATATGATTTTCGACCGTTGCCGAGTACAGCGAAGTGAACGATATCGTCAGTTAAAGCAGTTTCGATTGCAGTATACAGACCTTGTATATTTAAACCGACCGCTGAGTAACAAGTGGGTCATTCATCAGCAGCTTGCGAGAAGGTCTGCCTTTCGCCCCCATTTGCCTGCAACAGAGCTGTTCAATGGATTTCATAGTGTAAAACGGATGCTCAAACAGAATTCATTAGTGTACCTCAAGCCGATTAACGGTACGGGAGGACGCGGCATTTTACGTATTGAGCCTGTTAACAAGCAAGGGGGCCTGTATCTGATTGAAGGCCGCAATCGCAAACGCCATATTATTCCCCAGCAGCGGGTACGTCTAGACCGTCTGGAGCCGCGTCTGAGCAGCTGGAACATGGATAACTACATTGTTCAGGAAGGCATTCCTGTGCAGTTGCCCAATGGCAGGGTCCATGATTACCGTATGCTGGTGCAGAAAAATAGCCAAGGAGTATGGGAGCTAACCGGATGCGCCGGGCGAATCGGGGCACATCGGAGTGTCACTTCCAACCTGCATGGTGGAGGCAAGGCGGTACCGATGAACCAATTGCTGACGCAATGGATTCGTGATGAGGGCCGTAGAGAGAAAATCATCAAGCAGGGGGAAAAACTCGGACTGGACATCGCTGCGTATCTGGAAGAAAGCTACGGGGCATTGTGCGAGCTTGCGCTCGATTTGGCAATTAATAAGGACGGTCATATATACGTGCTGGAAGTCAACCCGAAACCAGCCCGCGAGGTATTTTCACGTATTGGAGAAAAAGATACCTATCGCCGTTCTATCGCCAAGCCCATGGAATATGCCTTGTGGGTCTACCACACACAAATTAATCCAAAGCCTCAGACGGACTACAAAGCAGAAGATAAAACAGAAGATAAAGCAGAGAGTAAGACTGAGAATAAGACAAAGGAAGGCTCCGCGTAAAGTGGCTGCCTTCCTTTCTTTTTCGTCTGCCCGACAGTGCTAGCATGTTTTATTTATATGGTACGTCAAGCCTATTTATAACCATTAACCTGTGTTTCACAGTTACTCGGCGTTTTTATAAAGTGTAAGCAGTTGCGTAAAGTCCGTAATAATCGCATCAGACCCCTTCAACTCATCGTTCACGCCAAATCCAGCATAAGCACAACCGATCACCGTCTGTCCGTTCTTTTTGCCTGCTTCCACATCTGAGGAGCGATCTCCTACCATCCATACATTCGAAATAGCGTGCTTGCTCAACAGAATTTCCAGCAAATTCACTTTGGAAAGCGTGCTGTACTCCCCAGCGCTGTACAGTCCTTCAAAAATGGGAACCATTTCATACGCAGCAGCGATCCCTTTTACATAATCCTCCAGGCCATTACTGGCTACGAACAATCGGACACCTTGCTCATGAAGGGACTGGAGTGTTTCTTTTACATGTGGATACAGGGCATGACTTCCGCTCTTCAATCCCTCCAGCTCCAGCTGAAGCAGCAGCTCGTCCGCTCTTCTGTGGGCCGCTTCGCTGGCATCCGGCATCACTCTTCTCCAGATTTCATCCAGCAACATACCCAAACTATTCAAAATAAGCTCCTCGGGAGGAGTCTCTCCTTCATAAAGCCCTTCAGCGCGCAGCGTATCAAACAGCTTGTGGTACGCAGGAAGCAATAGCGTCTCCGTCTGAAAAAGTGTACCGTCCATATCAAATACCATAGCCTCAGGTTTCTTCAACACAGGTGCATTGTTCATGTAGTTATCAGTCATTCCTTTCCTATGTAGGTTTACAACTCTAACCCCTCTCATGATAAGCAATAAGAGAGGTCCGTGTAAACCTCATTGCGCATACCGCTAACTCTTATATTTTTTTAAAACAGTCCTAAAACAATACAGACCGCCCCACCTATCCGTGTGTAAAGCACCCCGTGGAAGCTTGAGATCCACACCATTCCAATACGAAAATCCCGCCTGCTCTATCCATTGCTCCATCGCTGATAAGTCCACTGTAGGATAATCAAACGTCAGCAGAAGCATTCCGTCATCCCGTAAAGTCCGGTGAAATTCACGTAAGGCTGCCAAAGATTCATCAGGCGTTAAATGCTCCAGTACCGAGATACATACAATTTTGTCAAAACTGGCATCATCATAGGGTAGAGCCGTCAGATTGGCATGTGCAGAGTGGAGACGAACTGGTAAAATCTCCTGAATGCGTTCGGCAGCCTCCTCTCCGATATCCCGCCGCACCTCGGCCAAAATGGCATCCACGGAAACGATCCGTATATCCAGATCGCAGGCATAGACCTGAGCGCAACGTCGGGCCAACTCAAATTTGAATGGATGAGGGATTCCACATGCTGCGTCCAGTACTGTGTCTTGCCCAGACATAAATTGGAGACACCACTCATACTCATAGGGGCGACTCCACCAGCTTTGGGGGAGTCTGTAAATCATGTTGGAGGAGTTGGGGTCAGAATATACAAAAAAGCGAGACAGATACGGATCAGACATGTTCATGGATACTGCCTCCTTTTGGGGATGACTAAATTACCCTTGCGACACAGCACAGTTCATGACCCCGTTTCTCGCCTTGAAGTTTGGCTAACAATCCCATTTGCTCCGTAAGGGTAAGCTCACCGTACAAAGGATGGGCTTGCAGCAAGGCATCTAAACCAGAGGGAAGCTGGCGGGTGAACAAAGCCACCGGGCGCAAGCCGGACTTTGCCAGTAAGAGCGCAAGCGTATGCTCAGAATAATGATACAAATGATCTTCCTCCGTAAATAAAGGCGAGTAAACGCCATAAGCCTCATTAGTGAACGAATTTTTGTTGGGCACCGTAATATAGATCGTCCCGTCAGGTTGAAGCTGTTCGCGTAAATCTGTCAAAAATGCAACTGGGTCCGCAATATGCTCCAGCACATGCCAGCATGCTACGGCCTCGTATTTGTAATCCAGTGGTAAATCAGTATCTTCTTCGGCTTCTTGTTTTTCATTCAATTCCTGTATTTCATGTGCTTCTTGGGTTTGAGTTTCTTCTTCGGCTTCATCGCCCCAGTAACCCGGCAATAAATCCACGTCATATTTGTATTTGGCGTAAGCACGCGAGTCTATGGAAGGTTCAATGCCCACTGCATCCCAGCCGGCTTGAAGGGCAGCATGGATAAATTCTCCGGTACCTGATCCAATCTCAAGCAATTTCCCTTTACCGGTACTGAACATATCCAGCAGCATGAGTCCAAAAAGGGCATGATCTCCATAAGTTGATGCTGCTGCACTATCCCGCATAGCAACCCATTTGGCATTATAAATCTCTGCAATCATATCTTCTGGGCGTATATGATCCACATCATTACGAAAAACCAATCCGCAGGAACCGCATCCCATCAAGGTAAAGCGTTCATAGCTATGAAACACTGCCGTGTCAGATGAGCCACACAGTTTGCATTTACTATAAAGTAAGTCCTTAGTTTCACTTTTTATTTGCAGATCGGAATTATCAATAACCTGGACACTCGAAATCTCGGCAACATCCATGTCGTTTACCTGGTGGGCAGCTTCATATTCTGGTGCCGTTTCTTTTTCTACATTTATGTTGTCCTGATCCACCCAGAGCGTGAGTCGGGGGTTCGGGTCCAAAATAGATTCATATTGCTCTTTCCAGCCATAACGAGCACTTGGATCAAGCAACTGGTACCGCTGAAATTTGGCCATGCGAATAGCAGGTGTATACCATCCCCAATGCTGGATGCGGTAGTTGCTGATTTCACTGGGAAGGTCAAGCACATTTTCGGGAAATCTCCCACAGTGCAAGGACTGCTCCTTCCATTTATAAGAGAACCCTTCCTTATATCGAATCAAAAAAGGATGGTAATACCGATGAGCCTGCCAATAATCATCATCGCGGTAATGCGTGGAAGACCACATATCAAACAACCTGAAACAAATCGTATCGGCTTTCGTTCCCGCTAACAACGAATGTACCCCTTGAGCAAAACGGGATTCGAACATTTCGTCAGCGTCCATGTTTAATATCCATTCGGGAGAGGAAGCCAACGTCTCTCTCCACTGCTGCTTACGCAGCTCTAATTCATTGGTAAAAGAAGCTGTTTCATTGCGTATTAAACGCAGTGGGATTCCCTTTAGGATCTCACGGCACAACTCTCCGCTATCATCCTGACTGCCATCATCAATAATGACCGCTTCATCAATATATTCCCGATGACTCCGCAGCACGTCAATGAGCTTGCGATCTGCCTCATTGTATACCGTCATAGTCAGTGTCAATTTGGATTTGGTGACAGGCGGCGTATGAAGTTCACTTTGTCGTGGACCAGAGAATGTTTGTGGTACAGCAAAAGAATCTGCAGTGTACTTGGCAAAGACAGCTGACTCACGGAGATCATACGGTATAACAGGAGGTTCAGGGAACTTAGAGGGACTTGATGATGCAGAACGATTGAAGGCAGGAGAGTTAGTAGAAGTATCGGAGTGATCCAGATATGCTAAATGTTCTGAATGGTCCGTATGAACACCACTCGTTGTAAAATACTTTAGGGCGAATAGTAGCTGCTCTGCTTTCATTCGGTCCGCTTCCCGGTACAGATGCATCGCCGGATAGTGTGTATCCACAAAAAGTGGAAATCCATATGCAGCTGCCCGAATACAGAAATGTCGATCTTCTCCCCAATAGGAAACGTTTTTGATTTTACCAAAGTGAATCCCTGCTTCCAGTGCACGTCTGCGGATTAGGGTGCAAGCGCCTAGACCACCCACTTCGTACAAACCAGGAACATGCAATTGGTGTATGAAATGCAACTCGCGTTGCGCTCGCTCCTCTGCCGACAACACTTCGCCTTCTTCACGATGGAACAAATTATATTCATCACTAACCCACACCTGAGGCAATAGAGGCCCCTCCGGCTGCCAGCGTGTCCAGAAAATCTCAGATACAATGTCCTTCTCCGCCTCCACCAGCTTACATAAGGTACGGGAATGGAGAATCAGGTCAGAATCGACCAAAAACAGCGCGTCATAATTATGTTGAAGTGCATAATCAATAAGACGATTTTTAAAGCCAGCCACTTTCCAGACGAGGGCAGGCGGCCAATAATGAGTGTGCTCATCACTTCGATTCTCTACTTGCTGTGAGCCTGTCAACAAGGGTAAAACCCTGCCCGGCAACCGATTGGAAAAATCGGCAAGCCATTGGCTTGAAGTCGGATTGTCATTATCATCGACAAATAAATAATCCGGCAGCACGTCAGGTGCCTCCAGTCGCTCCAAAGCTTGAAGAAACAAAGACAATATTTCCGGTTTCTGGTGCACCGGGCTACCGATTAGTATACGCATGATTCAACGCCTCCATCAGGTAGAAGCCTCATAAACCGTTCTCCCTCCATGTCCTAAGACATACCATAATTGCGGCCAAGCGATATGGGAGTGAGCGTGGTATGAATGGACTTACACCTGGAAATATCAATGAAAACGACATCAATACAAAAATACAATCTTACCCTCCAGTTAACTGCCTTTTTTTCTGTTACCGGTTTTCTAACTACATTTAGCCATCAAATTTATTTCCCGGTCGCACTTGATAATATCGAATTTTACACAATCTCCTCCTCTTCATATCAGACTTTGATTTTCTAATTTATTAGAGCAAGATTGAATTTATGATCATCACACATCCTCTAAACGATCCATAGGAATTACTACATAATGAGCAAGCTATCCTAATAAAATGGAGATTATACCAAGTTTTTTTGGGGGGACAAAGAGCATGGTAACTGTCAGCTTATGTATGATTGTCAAAAATGAAGAAGAAGCCCTTCATACCTGTCTGAAATCAGTCCATGACCTAGTAGATGAAATCATTATCGTTGATACTGGTTCTACCGACAGAACCCAAGAGGTCGCTGCATCGTTCAATGCTCGGGTATACAATTTTGAATGGTGCGATGATTTCTCCGCAGCCCGCAATTATGCGTTTGATCAGGCAACACAGGAATATCAATTTTGGCTGGATGCTGATGACATCCTAGAGGAGCAAGATCGACTGGCATTTCTCGACTGGAAAAAACAAGCCACCGTCTCGTATGACAGCATTACGATGGATTATGTACTATCTGTAGATGAACAGGGGCAGCCGCTGCATAAGCTCAAAAGAAACCGAATTGTGCGGCGTGATCGTAGATTCAGATGGATCGGCTTTGTGCACGAATTCCTGAATGTGACTGGCAGCACCTTTCACAGCAATATGGCAGTGACTCATAAAAAGACACGTACCTACACTGACCGTAATTTACATATTTATCTCCAGCACCGGGAGAGAGGCACTGCATTTTCTGAGCGAGATCACTACTACTTCGCTAATGAACTATATGATAACGGACGCATACTAGAAGCCATCCAGCAGTACGAACACTATCTGGGGCTCGATCAAGGATGGATTGAGGATCGGATTGCTGCTTGCTTTAAGCTAGCAGATTGCTACGCTCACCAGGGTCAAAAACAGGAGCAGCGTATGGCACTGCTTTGCACACTCAACCTTGATGTACCACGCGCCCAGTTCTGCTGTGCCTTTGGCAATTTGTTCATTGAAGATGAGCAGTATACTCAAGCCATTTACTGGTTTCGTCAGGCGACGCTGATCGAGCCCCCACAAGATGTGATGGCCTTAACCAATTCGTCGTACTATACCTGGTTTCCACACTTGCAATTATGCCTGTGTTACGACCGAATCGGCGACATTGAAAAGGCAAAATCGCATCATCGCATAGCTCAGTTGCACCATCCTACTCATCCAAGTGTTTTATATAACGAGCAATATTTTGCACAGCTAGAACAAAAATAAGTTTTCTGTCGGTGGTTATGGAATTTTCTCCTTTGATGTGGCTGCCTATTTAAATATTGAGGAAGGCTATCCTCTGCTTTGTATTAAAGCACAGTTTCTAGTCCAGACGGCCAAAAAAACCATCGTTCCAAGCAATTCATATTAGGGGATAGGTGAATGTAAAAAAATAAAGAAGGGCCACCTGCACTTGAGGCTTGCAGATGGCCTTTCCTATTTGTAATAATATATAGAACAAGCTAACAATTTAAACCGTTGATGGTATAAAACTTTCTTAGAAGACTTTCTTCCGGTCTCTTTCCCCCTTCAAAATTTCCACTGACTCACGGAAACGCAGCGAATGAATCACTTCACGTTCACGCAAAAACTTCAGACTATCCTGCAAATCCACATCGTCTGTCAGATCAATCAGCCACTGATATGTAGCTCGTGCCTTTTCCTCTGCCGCTATGTCCTCATATAGATCGGCAATCGGGTCGCCTTTGGCTTGAATATAGGCCGCTGTAAAAGGAACCCCGCCTGCGTTTTGATAATATAGCGCATGATCGTGCGCCGCGTAATATTCCCCTAGCCCAGCTGCCTTCATTTGCTCCACGCTCGCATCCTTGGTCAGCTTATAAATCATAGTCGCAATCATCTCGAGATGTGCAAATTCCTCCGTGCCTATGTCGTTCAGTACGCCAATTACCTTATCGGGAATCGTATAGCGCTGATTTAGATAGCGCAATGCCGCTGCCAGTTCGCCATCCGCTCCACCATACTGCTCCATAAGCAGTTTGGCCATATGAGGATCACATTTGCTGACACGTACGGGATATTGCAGTTTTTTCTCATATACCCACATTCATGTTCCTCCTTTATAAAAGGTTATACCTACCTAGACCTGCCACGGCCAAGGGGATTGACTCCACTCCCAAGGATACTTGGAATAGGCACGGCCAAAATTTTGTAAAGGCCCATATAGCATCTGATACTCGTTAGCAATCGCCGTTCTTTCCTGCGTCAGTTTATTGAACTGTTCGATAGCCTGTAAATCATCTGGGTGCGTATCCAGATACAAATTCAGCTCCACCAACACAAAATCCACCGCTTGGAGCTTCTCCAGCAACGCATAAAACTGGGCATCAACTGGCTTGGTTTGGGGCGTGCAGCCTTGGGCCGGGTTTCCGGCTTGACTATAGCCCTGAGTTTGGTTCTGATACTGGTTCTGGTATGGATACGGATTTGAATAAGGGCTTTGATATGGATTCGGCTGTTGCTGCCCGCTCTCATGCTGATTTTGCTGCTGGAATTGGAATGGGGACTGACCCTGATTTGGATTCTCCATTCTATTCGCCTCCCCCCTGGTTTCTCCTAGGCTCATAAGGGCTGTAAAGCAAAGGCCATAGCGTTCCCTTCGTCAGCGCCTCATCTGGACTGAATTGTGGTAGACCAGGGGGCTGAAATTGTATAAACAAGTTTGGCGGAAGCACATAAGTCTTACACAGAACGGGCGGACACGGATCGAACGGGCCGACAAACGGGGCATACTCACCTTGCTGTGGAAATTTCACGGGCCGGGACCTCCTTTGATTGATCCATCTGTTTTACTATTCAACATATGCCGTATCGCCCAAGTCTCGAACAAAAAATCACAGATAAAAATAATTGTTCAAGAAAATAACCATAGAACTGTTTCTAATCAAAAAAGAGCCTTTAAAACCACGGTACGTGGATCTAAAAGCTCTTTCTTCAGCACTCTATAATAACTTACATACCTGAAAGCTCATCTTCAATCACAGACTCAGGCTTGCGGTGAATCTTCACTCTCATTATGCGAAGCCTTGTTGCTTCCTCCACCTCAAAGGTAAGGTTATAAAACTCAATTTTCTTCCCTTTCACCGGAATGCCCTCCAATTCCTTGAACAGCCATCCCCCGATGGAATCCACCTCGTCGTCTTCAATGTTCACTCCAGTCAAATCATTGACATCCTCAATGAGCATACGACCGTCCACAGAGATGAAGTTCTCCTTCATTTCCACACTCGGGCGTTCATCCTCAAATTCATCATAGAGATCCCCAACGATTTCCTCCAAAATTTCCTCCGCTGTCAGCAGCCCGGCCGTTCCGCCGTACTCATCTACCACGAGAGTCATTTGGGAATGTTTTTTCTGCATAAGACGCAACACGTGACTCACTTCCATGGACTCCGGCACATTCAAAATAGGACGTACCACCGAAGCCAGATCCAGTTGCTCTCCCTGCTCAGCTAGCAGAAGATCTGTAATATGGACAAAACCGATAATCTGGTCTTTATCCTCAACCGCTACCGGGTAACGGGAATGCTTGGTCTCGCTGATGATCTTGAGATTTTCCTTAAACGACAAATTCGTATACAAACAATCCATATCTGTACGCGGCAGCATGATTTCACGGGCAAGCAAGTCGGAAAAATCAAAAATATTATCCATCAGCTTAATTTCGTCCTTATCAATCACACCGCTTTTGGCGCTCTGATTCATCAATATACGAATCTCTTCCTCCGAATGAGCCGCTTCGGCTTCACTCGCCGGCTGAATGCCGAATGCGCGCAACAGCAAGTTTGCCGCAGCATTCAATACCCAGATCACAGGCAGAAAGACCTTATAAAAAAGCAGCAAAGGCGCCGATAAAAACAACGCCACACCTTCGGTCTTCTGAATCGCTAAGGACTTTGGCGCCAGTTCCCCCAATACGATATGCAAAAAGGTAATTACGCAAAATCCGACGATAACAGATACCGTTGTAATCAGTGTACCGTCAGTTACACCGAGTTTGTGCATGAGTGGCTCTATCAGGTAGCCGGATATTGCTGGCTCTCCAATCCAACCCAAGCCCAATGAAGCCAGCGTAATGCCCAATTGGGTGGCGGACAGATAAGCATCCAACTTTTGGTTCACCTTCAGCGCATAGCCTGCCAGGCGATGACCCTCGCTTTGGAGCTGCGTCAATCGGGATTGGCGCATTTTGACCAGCGAAAATTCTGCGGCCACAAATACACCATTTAGAAAGACAAGCAGCAGTACCAAGAGGAGATTCACAGCTAGCAATCCCCAATGAAACTCGGTATGACCATCCAATACGAACTCCCCATTTCTATAGTTGTAATGCTTTTCTTGATTTAAAATCTATTCCTTTGTAATACATATCCGCCACGAGCAGATTTGGTCCACAACAGGCAGCGGCATCACAATGACAGTTCACAGTCTGATTCAGCGGATGCTCATTCAGCCATTCACCAAAAATATCGTCCAGACTATCTTCCTGAATATTTCCGAAAGCCGGTATGTCTGCAAAATCTGTCACATACACGCTACCCGTGAACATATTCACATTCACACGGTTTCTTCCGTCCGGATCATTACGCACCGTAATATTCGGTTCCTGACGCAAGCGTCGAAGCAGTTTGCGGTCTTCTTCCCGATCCGAACAAGCAAAGAACGGTAATGTACCAAACAACATCCACATGTCCTGATTACGTACATCCAGCAGCTTATGGATAGAGTTCCGCATGTCGTCGAGTGAAAGCACAGGCAAAGCAGAGGCAAAATTCGACGCATACATTGGATGAACCTCATGCCGTCGGCATCCCATTTCGTTGATTAATTGATGAATGCCCTCCAGCTTCGTGTGTGTCCGATAGTTAATCATGGATTCAGCTGAAATGAACATCCCCATTTCACTCAATCTGCGGGCATTTTCCATCATTTTTTCATACAGGCGAACAGCACCCGCACGCGGAGTCGGCCGGCCGGTATTTGCAAAACCCACTTCATAAAAATCGTCTGCATTCAAATAGTTAAATGAAATATGCATCACATCCAGATAAGGAAGCATCTTCTCATATCTGCGAATATCTAATGTCAGATTGGAGTTGATTTGCGAGCGAATACCGCGCTCCTTGGCATATTTCAGCAGTGGAACGATTACTTCATCCACTGTTTTATCGAGTAAAGCAGGTTCCCCACCTGTAATACTGATCGTCTCCAGATGCTCGACTTCATCCAAACGCTTCAGCATTAGGTCTAGCCGAAGGAAAGGGGCCTCCTTCATAACCAGCATATCGCCAACAGCGCAATGCTCACAGCGCATATTACATAGATGCGTTACGGTCATCTCCACACTCGTAAGCAAATGACGACCATGTGTACGCAGTGAGACAATCGGGTCCCACGGATCATAGGTTGGCGATATTTGGGGTAGCGTGTTATTTTGTAGAACTGTCATTATGTTTTCACCTTATTTCTGTTATTAACCTCAAAAGACGTATAATTATCATATCATGATGTGTAAAGTGTCTGCATACTTTCTTCCACATCATCTGCTAATCTACGTGTACTCCTCCGAAAGGGGCGACAGTAGCACCCAATGTGTTTGTAATCATAACCGAGAGGGATACGGACAAATCCACATCATAAGGTGCCTTCACTTCCTGCCCATCCCGGTCTCTTACAATGCGAATGACGGGTCTTTGCGGGATTTTGGGATGTATACGCACCACGACCCCCTCTTCCCCCGTGTTGAGCACCACAGAGAGTCCCAGGGGGTAAATAGCTACACAGTCACGAAAGGCTTCCAGCATTCGCTGCTCATATAACGTTCCTGCCCCGGCGTACAGCACTTCCATCGCTTCATAGGGCAACAAAGCCTGTTTGTATATCCGACTTGCTGTCATTGCGTCGTACGAGTCGGCCAGACCGATCCATTTCGCATATTCGTGGATCTGGTCCTTTTTCCAACCGTGTGGGTATCCACTGCCGTCGATACGCTCATGGTGCTGTAATGCACAATGAGCCGACAATAAGGGAATGCCAGGTTCGTCTTTGAGCAGCTTGTAGCCGATCACCGTGTGTGTTTTCATATGCTCATATTCCTCATCCGTCAATTTACCCGGCTTATAGAGTACTTGAGGTGAAATTTTCATTTTACCAATATCGTGCAGTAGTGAACCTATCCCCAGCTCCATGAGCTGGTTATTATCGTAGCCATTGGATATCCCAAGTACTAGTGAATATAAACATACGTTCAAAGAATGATGATACAAATCCTGATCCGCGGCCCCGATATCCATCAACATAATGACGGCGTCCTGACGGCCTCCAATATCGTCCAGAATGGATTCCATCACCTTATAAAATGACTTGCCAAAATATTTGTGCTTATGATCTACGGAGTAGGATGATAAACCTTGAAACTGCTTTTTGATTTCCTGTAGCGCCGCGGCCCTTGTCTGTTCATGGATCATCTCAGGAATGACGATATCTTCAGTCACAGCATCCTCAATGTATACATATCCAATACCGACTTGGCCTAGACGTTCAATCAATCGCGAAGTAAGCTCAACACCTTCCGAGAGCAGCACCATTCCGTTTTCATTGTATATTTTTTTGCCCAGCTTCATGCCGGCTCTCAATAATGTAACAGGTACCAGTCGCAGCTTAATCCTCTCCCGATTGTTTTGATACCTGAAGCCACCTAGCTGCAAAACATTCTTCCATCGCGCCCGGACGCTTCAACTCCATTTCAATCATATCCCGTAAAAATTCTGGAAGCATAAATCGGAGATCTGTTCCGTTCGCAAGCACCTCATAACCTGCTTTGAAAGTGAACATATCCAACGTGCCCACTGTGTATTCCTCATCCTCTTCCAAAGGTTGACCCGCTACACGAATGTCCGTCACTTTTTCATAAGGAGCACGGCCAGGGCCATACTGAATGGCCAAGCCTTCCACACACATCGTGCCAAGCACTTTGCCTCTGAAGCCAAACCCCGTCATGGGCTTGTCTGTAAATTCAGGCAGCAAGGACTGCTCCAGCGCCAACCGAATATCTCTTCCCCGCAACTTCATAACACAGGCATTAATCGGCGAAGGGCATAAGGAATGTAGTATTCCTTTGCTGATATCCCCTTGAGGTAATGGGCCGAGCAGTTGTCCCGCATTGACGAGGGCAATTTCTGTTCCTGTAAAATGGGACACCGCTTGTGCCAGCATATTCCCGAAAGGGGATTCCTGATCATATGCGATCTCCAGTTTCCGATCCGCCACCGCAACTGTGCTCTCCATGGCGCGCTCTGCTTGTCTGCGATGCACCACAATGGCCGATGCCACTTTTTCGTCCAGTAGTGTCTGATCCACAGGAACTACGCCGCCCGACGTGACTCGAAACGGTTCGAGGCTATTGTTACGACTTAGTGTCACTTCACCCAGCAGCGTTCCGAACTTACCCGCCCCACATAAAGCTGTTTTTCCGATCCAAAGCGGTTCTTCCAGCACATGATGGGTGTGACCTCCAAGGATAACGTCAATTTCAGGAAACTGCGACGCTAATTTTTTATCGGAAGGTAGACCCAGGTGCGACATCACAACCAAAACATCAACCTGCTTTCTCAGTGCCGCGATCTGCTTCCCCAGCACCTCAAACGGATTGAGCACATCCCAACCCAGCAATTGATAAAACTCTACAAAAGGAGCCGTCACACCAAGTAAACCGACCTTGATTCCTGCTTTATCTACGATAAGGGATTCCTTCATCCACGAAGGGCTCATCCCCGTGGCACGCTCTGTTATATTGCCGCATACGACCGGACAATGAATCCCCGCATATGCCTGTTCAATCATATCCGGGGTAAAAGTCAGTCCCTCATTGTTACCGATCGTAATTGCATCGTATCCTGTTAGATTTATCACATCCACATTTGCCCCACCGAGCGTTCCTTCCGTTTCGGGGGCCATCCGGTCCATGTGGTCTCCTATGTCGAGCACAAGCAGCGCATCCCGTGATGCGGCTCTTCGTTCATCGATCATCGCGGCTATCGAAGGCATACTGCCAAAATGACTATGGATATCATTGGTATGCAAAATGGTCAACGTTTGCCGAGTCGTCATCTCCATAACCGCCCTCCTCTATACTTTATATATATCGACTTTGGAGCTTCTAATGTTTAAGCATACCATGTTATTTAGCAATATGGTACATATGAGTGGACATAGTCCTTAAGCTTCGCTGTAGTCTCTGGGCAATCTCATATCATAAACATAGTGAAAAGTATTGACGTTATCTACTGTAGGTATCTGATAGGAAACGGGTTCTGGGACCTATTTTACAGCTTGGAATAATAGTAAATTAGTCGTTGTCATCCCATTTAATTCTTGATATATTAAGTTTGTTTCGTATTTTCGACAAATTTACGACAATAAGGAGGTTAGCGCATGAGAGTACACGTTACCGATGCCAAACCGGGAGATCGCCTCAAATCCGATACATACAACGGGCACGGTGTACCTGTCATGATTCAGGGCACCGAGCTACAGCATGACGATATTTCCAAACTCATTATGCACGGTGTCGATTATATCGACATTGATGCCGGTTCAGCGAGCATTCCGGTTGACTTTGCCCCCGATGTCCCAGCTTCCCCCGAGTCCCTCAAACGTGCCGTTCCTCTCATGGAGCAGACGATCAGTGGCTTTGAAAGCATGTTTCTCGAAGCCTCCTCAACTGGAAAATTTGATGAATATCGAGTGGATGAGCTGTTCGGCCCTCTCGTTTCAGAGCTGGCTCGTCAAAAAGATGTCGTATCTCTGCTATTAATTATGGAACGGGGAGATCACTATACCTATAATCATTCTCTCCAAGTAGGCGTACTGTCATATTACATTGCCACATGGCTTGGATATACGGAAGAAGAAGCATATGCCGCCGGTAAAGCTGGATATTTACATGATATAGGCAAGTCCATGATACCGGATGAAATTTTGAACAAACCGGATAAACTGACACCCGAAGAATTCCATGAGATGAAAAAACATTCGCTATATGGCTATGATATTATTCGCAATTCAACCAGCGATGAGATTTCTGCAATTGTCGCCCTGCAGCATCACGAGCGTGAAGATGGAAGTGGATATCCCCATGGACTGTTCAAGGAAGATATTCATCCTTTTGCCAGCATAACAGCTATTGCCGACGTGTATAGCGCGATGATTTCCAATCGTGTGTACCAGACGAAGCAGGAGCTGCTCACCGTATTACGTGAGCTGCACAGCATGAGTTTTGGACATCTAAACCCAGAAGCTACCCAAGTGTTCATCAGACACATGCTTCCTAATTTCATTAATAAGCAGGTTCTGCTGACTACAGGTCAGACAGGAACGATTATTCTAAACAATCCTGCTGATTACTTCAGACCCTTAGTGAGAATTACCGATAATGAATATGTAGATTTGTCTAGAGAACGCCATGTATCCATTGATGAAATTTATTTGGAATCCTGATCCACTACTACTGCCTCCCGGCGTTACTTCGGTAGAACGAAATGTTTTGCCGAAGCACAGGCTACGCGAATAAAAAGAGACTGTCCTTGATTCGTAGGTTCTTTACGAAGGACAGCCTCTTTTTATGTTACGGACATTAACCTAGCTACTATCCTTACTTATTTGTTTAAACCTAAGTGTTAAGATCATGCAGACCTGGGCTATGTTCATTAGGCAATTCAGGCATATACGGAAGAGGAAACCCTTCTGGAGGATCCACTACACTCAAATCCCCACCGTTTCTGCTTGGAGTTTGCCCATTGAATATTTCTCCAATACGGGTAGAATCCAATCGAAAATTAAACTGTGCATTGTGAAAGCCCATTTCAACATACTTCCGGCATTCTGGATACTTGTTAATATCGTAGTTTGGAACCGGGAACAATTTTCCCCAATCAACTCCAAGTGTCTCTAAAGCTTTGGCAAACGCATTTTGATGAGCATTATCCCGCACAATCAAAAAAGCCAACGTTTCCCGGAATGTTTTGTTCGAGCTCATTTCGTAAATTCGGGATTTTTGCAGAACCCCTGTAGATTCGAGTACGAGATTATCAAGCAAATCACTAATCAGATTGCCGTGGGAATAAACATAACTACCTAGCCAAGGGTTTCCACTTGCATCAACAGGTAAGGAACTTTGAGCTCCCATAATAAAATGATGAGGATTTGCGTGTTTTATCGCCTCATCTAAAGGAGCATGATCAATTCCAGCATCGCCGGCTTGGTCTGCGCCTGAGCCAGTCAGAAGTTGATTAATAGTATGTTGGACCAGTTCAACATGACTAAGCTCCTCTAGAAAAACTCCGCGTATCAAATCCCTAAACTGCACAGCATTACCACGAAAATTATTACTTTGAAAGAAAAACTGCATCATGGTACGCATTTCTCCGAATCGACCACCCAATACTTCTTGAATCACTTTAGCAGCAGCCGGGTCGGGCTTATCGGGTACTATTATGTTAATTAGATCTTCTTTATAAAAATACAATGTAAAAAAACCTCCTTAAACTTTTTTTTAAACGTGAACATATGCTTCCCTCCTTAATAATTTTTATACAAACCACACAAACAGATAGTTAAATGTAAAGACTCCTATCAGATTGTTGTTATGCTGATCCTCGTTTTATTACATCTTGAAAAGGTTAAATACAGTTAGAATTTACTAAGCTGCTTAACTATAGGAGGAGTAATTATGTTTAGACATCAAAAAGAGTTGCAGTTTGAAGTGAAAGTGGAGCGTCCTGATCCTCTTTTTGCCCGGCAGGTACAAGAAGTTTTGGGGGGGCAATTTGGAGAAATGACCGTAATGATGCAATATTTATTTCAAGGGTTTAACTGTCGCGGTGAGGAAAAATATAAAGATATGCTAATGGACATTGGAACTGAAGAAGTAGGGCATGTGGAGATGCTGTGTGCTTTAATTAGTCAACTACTTGATGGAGCTAAACCAGAAGATCAAGAACAAGCTGCAAAAGACCCTGTTACAGCTGCCATTATGGGGGGAATTAACCCGCAGCACTTGCTGGTCAGCGGTCTTGGTGGATTACCTAGTAATTCAAATGGAGTTCCATGGAACGGCTCTTATATCGTCGCAAGTGGTAACCTTTTGGCGGATATGCGGTCTAATTTGCACGCTGAGAGTCAGGGTCGGTTGCAGGTAGCAAGGCTATATCATATGACACAAGATGAAAGCGTCAGAGCTACACTACGGAAAATGCTAGCACGTGACCGCTATCACCAGTACCAATGGATGGCGGCAATCCAAGAATTAGAAGAAAAAAACGGTGTTGTGGTCCCGGCTTCTTTTCCTCCTGAAGCAGAGCAAGAGTCTCAGCCTGAAGCTTATGAGTTTTGGAATTTGTCTGAAGGCGAAGAATCTAGTGAAGGTTTGTGGGCAACAGGAAGTGCGCCGGATGGAAGCGGGAGCTATGTGTACATCTCTAAGCCTGTTGCCAAAGGTCAAATCTATAGTGCCAAAATACCAGCAACCGAATTACATCATGACTTAGACCATAAAACTTCAGATAAATAAACAAGTAGCAGACGAGCTGTCTCAACATTAAAGATTGCTAATTGGTGATACTGACCATAAAAATGAAACAAAAAATATATACTTAAAATTCGAATAAGGCGGCTTATCATAAGGCATAAAATCATAGCCGGTCATTAATCAAGAAGTACAGAATCAATGTAAGACTAAAAAGCCCTGCCGACCATTTATGGTTAGCAGAGCTTTTTGATTTATTTCGAGTAATTTACACATCACCGAAAAATCGAAGACGATGCTCTCATTCTTTATGAGCAGCTGTCTATAACAATTATTTGTGTTACCTCAGCTTCGGTCAAACCACCGTTCATTAAATAAGAGGTGCCTGAATTAATGTTGCAAAATTAAACTGGTGTACATGACCATCATTTAATGTAGTTTGGCCCGTAACAAAATGTACGTGTTTTCCATTTCCGACTGGAATAGCTGGTCCTGTTCTAATTTTTTTCAGATTATGAAAGTGGTTCACGAAATCAGTTTTTGTAAGATCGATTTCATGGACATGACTTCTTCCAACTCGAATCGCTTGCCCAGTAACACCTGCAAAGCGGTGGTTATGTCGGTCTGCGCCTTCTTCAGCCAGTTTGGTACTACCTTCAAATTCATGTACATGCCTCTGTGTCTGTTTAGAAGAGAGGGGTTTCTTCTCCACTCCAGTTTTATTCTTCTGCATCTGTTGGTATGCCTCCTTATGTTTATGTCACTCACAACATCCTATTAAGCAAACATACATAAGTGCTAGGCAAGTATCTCCGGTCCTAAGCATAAATTTTTTTATGTAGTAGAAAGAAGGCTTATGAACTTAGGCATCACAGAAAAAATAAAAGAAGACGAACTTAAAAAGTTCGCCTTCTATACTAGAGAAAATCCGAGTCAGCATAAATCGGCACGACTCCGATCTAACAGCTTTAATTACCTCAAGTACCTTGTCACGCCAAGGATTACTGCGTTTTAACCGATGGAACCTTCCATCTCGAACTTGATCAAACGATTCATCTCTACCGCATATTCCATCGGCAGTTCTTTGGTGAACGGCTCAATAAAGCCCATAACGATCATTTGCGTTGCCTCTGCTTCAGTCAAACCACGGCTCATCAGATAGAACAGCTGATCTTCCGATACCTTGGAAACTGTTGCTTCATGCTCAAGCGTGATGTCGTCATTCATAATTTCATTATAAGGAATAGTATCTGAAGTTGATTGATTATCCAAAATCAGCGTATCACACTTGATATTCGATTTTGCACCTTGAGCCTGACGACCGAATGAAGCTAATCCGCGATACGTTACTTTACCGCCGTGCTTACTGATCGACTTGGATACAATTGTGGAGGTGGTGTCTGGTGCCAAGTGGATCATTTTCGCACCTGCATCCTGATGCTGGCCTTTGCCTGCAACAGCGATGGACAGGACCATCCCTTTCGCCCCACGGCCTTTCAATACAACGGCTGGATACTTCATCGTTAACTTGGAACCGATGTTACCATCGACCCATTCCATCGTTGCATTTTCTTCCGCAACCGCACGTTTGGTTACCAGGTTATAGATGTTTGGTGCCCAGTTCTGGATCGTTGTATAACGAACACGTGCGTTCTTCTTACAAATAATTTCGACCACCGCACTATGCAGCGAGTTCGTGCTGTAAATTGGAGCCGTACAGCCTTCTACATAATGCACAAAGCTGTCTTCGTCAGCAATAATGAGCGTACGCTCGAATTGACCCATGTTTTCCGAGTTGATACGGAAGTAAGCCTGCAATGGAACTTCACATTTCACACCTTTTGGTACATAGATGAAGCTCCCGCCTGACCATACCGCACTGTTCAGTGCTGCAAACTTATTGTCCGCAGGAGGTACAACTGTTGCAAAATACTCTTTCAGAATCTCAGGATGCTCACGCAACGCCGTATCGGTATCCATGAAAATAACGCCCTGATCTTCCAGATCCTTTTGCATACTGTGGTAGACAACCTCGGATTCATACTGTGCAGATACACCAGCCAAAAACTTTTGCTCCGCCTCAGGAATACCCAGTTTATCAAAGGTTTCTTTAATTTCCGTCGGAACTTCTTCCCATGTCTTCCCTTGTTTCTCGGAAGGTCTTACATAGTACTGGATATCGTTGAAATCCAGTTCATCCATATCTCCGCCCCAGTTTGGCATTGGCATTTTTTCAAACTGCTTCAGTGCCTTCAGACGGAACTCCAGCATCCACTCTGGCTCATCCTTAATTTTGGAGATTTCCTTTACGATTTCCGGAGTGAGACCCTTACCTGTTTGGAAAATGGACTTGTGCTCGTCACGAAAGCCGTATTTATACTCTTCCATTTCCGGTGCTTTCTTGGCCATGTTTCTCAAACCTCCTCTGTTTTATTTAAATTATTTATCTTCATCAATCCCTTTGCGCAGCGCGTTCCAAGCCAATGTCGCACATTTGATGCGGGCCGGGAACTTATTTACGCCTGACAAAGCTTCCAATTCTTCATAATCATCGAATTCGACGGCTTCTCCCTTCATTAAAGAAGAGAAGCGGCTCGCCATATCCAGTGCCTGATCAATCGTTTTTCCTTTGACTGCTTCTGTCATCATCGAAGCTGAGGACATACTAATCGAGCAGCCTTCGCCAGTAAAACGGGCATCTTCGACCACGCCGTCTTTCGTTTTGAGTTGAAGAGAAATCCGGTCACCACACGTAGGATTATTCAAATCCACCGTAACGGCATCGTCCTCAAAACGTCCGCGATTGCGCGGATTTTTATAATGATCCATAATCACGCGTCGGTACAAGTCATCAAGTTGCATCGCCAAAATACTCCTTTGTTTGGATTAAGGCGCTGACCAGAGCGTCGACTTCTTCTTCCGTGTTATAGAGATAAAAGCTAGCACGTGCAGTTGCACTGGCTTTCAGCCAGCGCATTAACGGCTGGCAGCAATGATGCCCCGCACGTATAGCTACCCCTTTGCTATCCAGTACAGTAGCTACATCATGCGGATGCACATCATCCAGGTTAAAGGTTACGAGCCCGACATGACGTTCTGCAGGTCCGTAAATAGTCAACCCCTCCACTTCACGGAGACGTTTGAGGGCATAGTTGGACAGACGGCTTTCATGCTGCGCAATGGCGTCCAGTCCGATGCTTTCCAGAAAATCAATGGCAGCTCCCAAGCCAACAGCTCCGGCGATAATCGGAGTTCCACCTTCGAATTTCCAAGGCAGCTCCTTCCATGTGGATTCATACAATCCCACATCGTCGATCATTTCCCCGCCGAACTCAATGGGCTCCATATCCTCCAGCAGCGCCTTCTTGCCGTACAGTGCCCCGATCCCAGTAGGAGCACACATTTTGTGACCCGAAAAGGCATAAAAGTCAACATCGATGTCTTGCACGTCTACTTTCATATGTGGTGTGCTTTGTGCACCGTCTACAACGATAACTGCCCCTTTGCGATGCGCAATAGCTGCAATCTCTTTGACAGGGTTCACAACACCAAGCACATTGGAGACATGTGCAATCGCTACAATTTTTGTGTTTTCTGTAATGGTATTCTCCACATCAGCAAGATCAACGCTACCATCCTCTTGAAGTGGAATATATTTCAAAGTCGCGCCTGTGGCTTTGGCTACCTGTTGCCACGGAATCAGATTACTGTGATGCTCCATTTGTGTGATGACAATTTCATCACCCTCCTTACAGTTAGCTCTACCGTAGGAAGAAGCGACCAGATTCAGCGCCGTTGTTGTTCCTCTTGTAAAAATAATTTCCTGACTGCGCTTGGCATTCAGAAAGCGGGCTACCTTCTCCCGCGCACCTTCATAAGCATCCGTTGCGCGGCTACCCAAGGTATGCACACCACGGTGAACATTCGAATTATCATATTCGTAGTAGTGCTTGATCGCTTCGATGACCGCCAGCGGTTTTTGCGAAGTGGCCGCATTATCCAAATAAACCAGCGGATGACCGTTGATCTCCTGATGTAAAATCGGGAATTGTTCACGGATCAATGCAGTATTCATTGGCCTAACTTCCTTTCAACAAGGCTTTGCAGCTGATGTTGAAGTCCTTCGAGCGGAATTTCAGATACGACAGGTGCCAAGAAGCCATAAATAATCAGACGCTCAGCTTCTGCACGGCTAATCCCGCGGGACATCAAGTAATACACTTGTTCACGGTTTACCTGACCAACCGATGCTGCGTGACCTGCCGTTACATCATCTTCATCAATCAGCAGGATCGGGTTAGCGTCACCACGCGCTTTCGGACTGAGCATCAGAACACGTTCTGTTTGCTGACCGTCTGCTTTGGTAGCACCTTTTTCAATTTTTGTAATTCCGTTAATGATGGAAGACGCTTCTTCACGCATCACTGCGCGCGTAATCATCTGACTGGCGGAATTTTTACCAAAATGCTGTGCTTGTGTCGTATAGTTCAGCTTTTGTGAGCCGGAACCCACAGCAATGATCTTGGCATCCGAATTGGAGCCATTGCCTTTGAGCACGGACATGGTATTGCTTGCTGTATTACCGTTGTTCATTTCGCCCACAATCCATTCGATAGCTGCGTCATTTCCCAACGTGGCACGACGAATCGAAATATCCGTTACTTGCTCCCCAAACTGATGAACTGTCGCATAACGTACTTTAGCTCCTGCATTTGCAACAACTTCTACCGCACCGTTATGAAGAACAGGTGCCGCCAAATCCGCAGATACATAGTTGTCTACGTAAGTCACAGAACTGTGGCTTTCAACAACGAGCAGCACATGCGGTGCAAATGTTGCAGTCGCATCGTCCGTCAGGAATACAGCTTGAAGCGGAACGTTCAGCTCTACATTTTTAGGCACATAAGCAAATACTCCACCGTTCCAGAGTGCTGCATGCAATGCAGACAATGAATTTTCTTCAGCCTTAATAACTGTGTTCAGATGAGCTTTAACCAAATCAGCATGCTCTTTAACCGCTGTTTGTAAATCCGTGAAAATGACGCCTTGCGCCGCCAATTCCTCGCTCAGCTTCACATATACCGCGCCGGAGTTGCGCTGAATAATCAGACCGCCCTCCTGTTGCTCTTTGACCAGATCAGCAATGGCTGCAGGAACCTGCCCTACCGATGCAATGACCTCGCTCTGTTTATGTTGACCGTAATCGTTTAATTTCCAACGTTCGATTTTTGTTTTTTCAAATACCGGAAGCTCCAGTTTGCCTGCAAGCTCAAGTGCTTTTTGTCTGTCTTCGGCCAGCCAAGATGGTTCGCCGTTACGTTCGGACAGAACACGCAGTTGCTCGGAATCTACCGGAAGGATTGTTTGTGTAGTCATTAGTTTTCCTCCTCGCTTCCGGCTTACGCCTCTTGTCCTACAGTTTCATCAACGATACCCAGTTCTTCCTTGATCCAATCGTAACCGTCCGCTTCCAGACGCTCAGCAAGCTCAGGACCACCGGATTTAACAATACGTCCTTGCATCATCACATGTACATAATCTGGTTTAACGTAGTTTAACAGACGTTGATAGTGAGTAATGATAAGGAAACCACGCTCTTCGGAACGCATAGCGTTGACACCGCTAGCCACGATTCTCAAAGCATCGATATCCAGACCGGAGTCGATTTCATCAAGAATGACAATTTTCGGATCAATCATCATCATTTGCAAAATTTCATTCCGTTTTTTCTCACCACCAGAGAAGCCTTCGTTCAGGTAACGGTGAGCAAACTCTGGGTTCATTTCAAGCTCTTTCATTTTGCTTTCCATTTGACGGATAAACTTAATCAGGGAGATTTCTTGTCCTTCTTCACGGCGCGCGTTGATTGCACTACGCAAAAAGTCGGAGTTCGTTACCCCTGCAATTTCACTCGGATACTGCATCGCCAAGAACAATCCTGCACGTGCACGCTCATCCACTTCCATATCCAGCACGTCTTCTCCATCCAAAGTTACTTTGCCATCTGTGACTTCATATTTAGGATGACCCATCAAAGCAGACGCGAGTGTACTTTTACCCGTACCGTTAGGACCCATGATGGCATGGATTTCTCCGCCCTTCATTTCGAGGTTAATACCTTTCAAAATTTCCTTGCCTTCAATGGTCGCTTTGAGACCTTCAATCTTAAAGTTTGTAGCCATATTCGCAATACCCTCCAAAAAATGTAGTGTGGTGTCGAAATCAGAAAGTATATTTAAACAGGGGAGCCCCCTGATTTCAAGTAATATTTAAAAATTTATTTATAATCATTCTAAACTGATTCTCAATGATTCTCAAGTTATTTTATAATAAATATCTTTAAGGGTGCAACCAACATACACACGTTATTCAACTTTCTTCATAAAATGTTCACCCTACCAGGCACACAAATGGCAAAATTCATCCTGTGGTTGTTCATATAATTATAAATTTATACAATAAACATGAGATGCATGATCTCTTTCCAGCCATAAAAACGCTACTGACAGCATGACGTCAGTAGCGTTTTACATGTAGAGAGTTTATTTCAGAGCGTAACCCCATCACTATGGAGTGGAATTAAATTCACCGAACTAGGCATTGAGTGATGGAGCGAAATTCTGCCAATTAGCCCAAATAAGAGCGAAGCATCCACATATGTTTCTCCAGATCCGCTTTATAACCAATCAGTAAATCTGCAGTTGGCTGGTCGGAATTGCTTTCCGCCAGTTCGATACCTTCCTGAAACTCCTCGCATACAGTTGCAAAATCCTCGATCAAGGTTTGTACCATCTTGGGAGCATCTTCGTTGCCGTTTGCTTCCTGAATCGACGACAGCTCCAGGTATTCCTTCAACGTTGCGGAAGGAGAACCTTTCAACGCGAGCAAACGCTCGGCGATTTCATCCATTTTCAATGTCACTTCATTGTATAACTCTTCAAATTTAACATGGAGTGTGTAGAAACTGGAGCCTTTCACATACCAGTGATAGTTATGAATTTTTACATATAACACATTGAGGTTAGCGACTTGACGGTTTAAAAGTTCCTCCACCGATTTGGTTTGCGTATTTTTCGAGTTACTTGTTGTTTTAGCCATCATAATCCCTTCCTTTTTCATCAAATTGATTTTCAGGAACGTTTACGTATCCATCACCGTCATTGCTGACGGTAAGACTCCAGCGGGCATCCTAATATCACCTGCCGGACGTCTGTCTCATATTTACCCTCTCTATACGGAGTCGAAACAAAAAGAAGAGTACTCCTTTCTTCCTCTTTCAATCCCCATAAAAAAAATGTACAAAAATTCAATGATTTTCGTTATACTTTCTCTATCCTATCAAAATACTTGGTTTAATCTTGTGATATTTTTTAACTATTTACATGCGCACAATTTATGGAGGTGACTTCGTTGTCCCAATATCATCCTTTAACGACTGAAGAAGCAATCGAATTCGTGAAGAACATCCCCGGATTTTTTAGTCAGGAAGCCCGTCTGGAATGCCGAGAAATCGGTGATGGTAACTTAAATCTGGTTTTTCATATTACGGATTCTGAATCTAACAAGAGTATCATTGCCAAGCAGGCACTTCCCTATGTAAAAATTGTGGGTGAATCCTGGCCGCTTTCACTGGATCGTGCCCGTATTGAACGCGAGGCCCTTCAGCAGGAACACCATATTTGCCCCGAATTGGTTCCTGCGGTACTGGCGTATGACGATGAGCTTGCGTTGACCGTGATGGAGGATCTTAGCTCACACACCATCATGCGCAAGGGACTAATAGAAGGAAACACCTATCCATATTTCGCTAATCATATTGGGGAGTTTCTGGCACGCACGCTCTTCTTCACCTCAGATTTGGGCATGAATCAGCAAGATAAAAAAGACCTAGTTAAACGCTTTATCAACCCTGATCTCTGCAAAATAACTGAAGATCTGATTCTGGATGAACCGTATCGGTTCTCAGATAATAACAACTATGGTGCCTACATCGAAGACGAAGCAGAGGCACTACGTACAGATCAAGTGCTTCACCTGGAAGTGGCTTTGCTGCGAGAAAAGTTTTTGACACGAACCGAAGCGCTTCTGCACGGTGACCTTCATACTGGCAGCATTTTCGTAACGACCGAATCGACTAAAGTCATTGATCCTGAATTTGCCTACTACGGACCCATGGGCTTTGACATCGGAGCGGTGATCGCCAATCTGCTGTTGAACTACGCAGCTCAGCCCGGATGGACCTCTGGCGAGAAAGCTCTAAAGGAAAGACGTGACTGGCTTCTGGAGACTGCCATTCAGGTATGGGAGCAGTTTGAGGGTAGGTTCCGTAAACTGTGGGACGAGCATGTAACCGACCATATGGCACGTACAGCTGGATATCAGGACTTGTATCTCCAGAAAGTACTGCAAGATACGATTGGTTTTGCAGGGTGCAAAGTGATTCGCCGTATCATCAGCCTATCGCATGTAGCAGATATCGACACCATTGCCGATCCTGCTATCAAGGAAGCTGCGGAACGTCTGGCGTTATCTATCGGTAAATCCTTGGTTCTTCGCAATCGCGAGCTTCATTCGATTTGGGAACTGGGAGACATTGTTCGGACAGCAACAGCTGCCCAAACTAAAGGAGCTTAATGAATATGAGTGAAGAGAAAGAATTGGCACCCGTAACCTCTGGGAAAACTGCAGTGTCCAGGCAGGCTCTATCTTCGCTGGTGTGGAAAGGTAACCATTTGTCCATGCTGGATCAGCGTCTGCTGCCCGAAACGATTGTCATGTTGGATTTATTCACGGCCGATGAAGTATGGGATGGCATACATGCCATGAAGGTACGCGGTGCGCCCGCCATCGGGATGGCAGCGGCCTACGGCGTTGTGCTAGGAGCTACCGCCTACGACGGCACCGACGCTGCTGGGTGGCTGGAGCATGTACATGCCGTGTGCGGACATTTGGCTACCTCACGGCCGACAGCCGTGAACCTCTTCTGGGCTCTGGACCGCATGAAGAAGCGGGCCGGGGAACTCATCGTTGAAGCTGGCGGAGGCCAGGTCGAAGACTGGAATGCCGGGCTGGAGCGTGAAGCCATAGCCATTCAGGCAGAGGATGAAGAAGTATGTCGCCAGATCGGCATCCATGCTTTACCTCTGTTCGAGGACGGGATGGGCGTACTCACTCACTGCAATGCAGGCGGATTGGCGACAGCGAAATACGGAACAGCGCTGGCACCGATGTATCTAGCGCAAGAGAATGGCATCCACCTCAAAGTATTTGCTGACGAAACCCGCCCTGTGCTGCAAGGTGCGCGCCTGACCGCTTTCGAGCTTCAGCAGGCAGGCATTGATGTCACCCTGCTCTGTGACAATATGGCGGGCATGGTGATGTCCAAAGGATGGGTACAGGCCGTTATTGTCGGCACAGATAGAGTCGCTGCTAATGGCGATGTGGCCAACAAAATCGGCACCTACAGTCTAGCTGTGCTAGCGAAGGCGCATGGCATTCCTTTTTATGTCGCTTCCCCACTATCTACCATTGATTTGCAGACCGCAACAGGCGCAGATATTCCGATCGAGGAGCGTTCTGCGGAGGAAGTTACCGAAAGCTTTGGTAAAAGGACCGCCCCGCAGGGCATCAAAGTCTACAACCCAGCTTTCGACGTTACACCTCATGAGTACATTAGCGCCATCATTACCGAAAAAGGAATTGTACAAGCACCTTTTAGCGAGAACCTGACTAATTTGTTTGCCGATTAATTGTTCTTGCAGGTTATATAGTTCGTATATAAGTCAAATGATTCTACTCGATAGAATAAAACTTTTTATAGAAAAAAACCGGAGCCAAAATGGTATTATCCCCTTCTAGTAGACAAGAGAGAAAAGACATCTGGTAAGATGGACTTAATCTTGTTGAACGGAGGGGATTTTTCATGGCTAAAAAGGGACAATCATTCCGGCAATACTCCTTAGATGTGAAGATGGAGGCAGTCCGGTTGGTGAACGAAGAACATATGAGTATTCATGAAGTGACGAAACAATTGGACATTCGTAATAAATCCCAAGTGCAAAGCTGGGTGATGAAACATCGAGCGGGGGAGAACCTCCAGCCAACGACCACAAGGCAGGGACGACCCAAAACGAAATTTTCCAGTATGGAAGAAGAGATGGCGTATCTACGGGCGGAGATTGAATATTTAAAAAAGCAGTATCCAAATCTACACAAGGAGTGACGAGGAAAGAAGCAAGGTTTGAAATTATTGAGGAAATGCGAACACGATATTCGTTGAAATGGTTACTTGAATTAGCCCATGTTTCTCGGGCAGGATATTATAAATGGAGAAAGACTCAGCAAACAATCCAGCAGCGTAAGCAAGAGGAAGAGCTCCTGGAATCGCATATGTTGTCGATACACCGGATTCATCCCTATTTTGGTTATCTGCGTATGACCGTTGCTTTACGTAGAGAAGGTATCTTGGTCAACCACAAAAAGGTGTACCGCCTAATGAAGAAATTGGGGATCCGTTCCGTCATTCGAAAGAAGCGGCGCTTTTTCGGCAAACAGGCATCTGTGGTAAATGCCAACCGATTAGATCGACAATTTCAGGCAGATTCTCCTTTATCCAAGCTGGTTACCGATATTACATACATACGAGCTGGAGAGCGGTTTGTATATCTCTCTGTCATTCAAGATCTGTTTAACAATGAAATTGTGGCTTGGCGTCTTTCGGAACGAAATGACCTTGCTTTAGTTAGCGAGACGCTAGACGTTCTAAGTAAGAACGTGAACATGGAGGGTGTCATTCTCCATTCAGACCAGGGGTTTCAGTATACCTCCAAGCCGTTTAACCGCAAACTCAAGCGGCTTGGAATGCTTGGGAGCCATTCAAGGCGTGGAAATTGCCTAGACAATGCCTGTATAGAATCCTTCTTCTCCCATCTTAAAACAGAGAAGATTTATTTAACGAAACCCGGAACCCTAGCGGAGGTAGAACAACACGTACGGGAGTACATTTCATTTTATAATGAAAATAGATTTCAAAAAAATTAAACAACCGTTCCCCGATTGAATACCGAGAAACGGTTGCCGCTTAAAGATGTCTTTTTAGTTCTGTCTACTTGACAGGGGTATGACCAAAAAGTCCGGTTTTTTTCGTTTCTTGTTCCTCTACTTTTATACAACATGTGCACATAGGCTTCATTACACCAGTTTCAATAATGCTTCGTAGCCTGGCATCCCCGGCTTAATCCCCAGCTGCTCCGCTTCTGTCGTCACCGATTCCATCGGCGCTTCCAACAATTCTTTCAGCGTTTTTACCCCCACAGCTCGTGCAGCAAGAATTTTCCGATCCGCCAGCCGCTCATTGAGCAGTCCAACATCCAGTGCACCACACATGATGTAACCACGGGAGTTGGAGATAGTCAGCAGCGTTGTTTTAGGCAGTTTGACTTCGACTCCGATAAATGTATGCTCACCCACTTTTACGGGTTCCATGTGTATCATGGTTATTACATGCACCTCCTCTTTGTTCACCCGGGATATTTTATGCGGCATTTGCGGGTAAGTGTGGACGCTCGTGGATACGTTCAAAATATAGGAGGATTATGTGTTTACAACAAAACAGGCAATATCAAAAAGACTAGACGAATCATTCCATCTATAAGGTTGGTAAGCCAAACACCATGATTGGCTTTATAAAACTTTACTTGATTGGCTAATGCCTTTTCTGTGTCTACTTCGAGGATCACTAGTTTCCCACGTCTTTTGCCTGCTAAAATTGCAAACTCAAGGGATTCAGACAGATGTACATACTTCCTGCCCATTGGCTTAATTCCTTCATTGAAAATATTATGGATTACCTTTGTGTTTGTATCATGATAGAGAATGGTTGGTGGAGTAGCCTTCTTATAATCTAACCTGTCTGTACTGTGACCATAATTAGCTCTTATGTACCCATTAACAATCTCATATCTTTACTTTGAACAATGGTTTACTACTTGCTTGATACCCAACTCACTAACATCGGCCCATCTATTCTCTGATCTTATCCCTTGAATCAGGTCTTGTATGTCACAATAACCCTCATGGTCTAGCTCAAACCAAACTGTTCTGGTGTATGTCTCAGAATCTTACTCATAAACTTACTGAGGCTCTCTTCTTGTTTTGGTGTTAACATTGTATACTCCTTTAATAAAATATTTGTCTATCTATAATAACCTATCCGATGATTCATAGCGCCTTGTGAAGTAAAGCTCCAAACCTCCGATAAGGAAAGATGTAGCTCCAATTAAAAAAACCTCTTAGACTGTATCTGTTATAAGCCTCCAATATTTTTGCAAGTCCCAGCCCACAATGAAAATAACCGAAAATACCTCTTATCAAATCCATGATAAAAAATTTCTGATTCTTAAATCCCTCCTCTCTAATAGTTGTCCGATGAAAATAAAGATTTAGACTGACCCAAATATAAAACGAGCGGCAGTCAAGGACCTGAAAATAAAGTCCTAGACTGCCGCTCGTTTATTGAACTAACGTTCTCTGTTAGCGTAACAAGTGGTGCAAAATTACTTCATGTGATAAGACTGGCTGTTTTGATAAAGTTTATTTGATACAAGATGAGGTTCTTGTCATCCGCCGTACCGATCCAGCCAGTCGCGCTGCCACGCCTCGAAGGAATTGCCACTTATACTCTGCAGCAGCTTGCCACTGGGGAGCGAGAACATGCCATCCCCGTTGATAACCACAACCCTTTCGGTCCTGCCGATCGGCTGCCGTCAGTAAGAAACGCCCAGGCAATAATTTCTCCCTGAATCGCTAGGCTTCCAATCGCCTTAAATCGTTCTACCTCTATGGTTTTGCCGAAATAATCGGCTGGATCAACGTCTTCCATCAGTCCCCATTCGACCATATCTGGCGTACGGGTCAGCAATTTCCGATGCGACTGTCGAGAATCCTCTCTATCGCTGGATATTCCTCGAATCTTCGTTCGATGAAATGTTGAATAATCGCCCCGTAAAGGGGCGGTTTTCTTAGGCTTGCATAAATGCTTCTAACGGTTCCAGAGTCGCGAACGTCTTCTTCGCATCCTTCTTCCGTTGCTCATCATAGAGTTTGGTCAACTCTTCGAATGATTTAGCTTTAATCTTCGTATAACTCGATTTGGTGTATCTGATTATGTACGTCTTTACCCCTTCCTCTTCACTCCACTCGTAAACGACATCATATTTGTCCCTCAAATTCTTTAAATGAAGTGACCGGCGCAACACTGCAAAGTGTTCTTTAATAGCTTCATCACATTCCTCCATAATCTTCTCGTATGTGCAGCCAACTCGCATCAGAATCTCCAATGCCCGTTCATCGCCGTATCTCGCGAGAAATTCCTTCAACGAAACCAGCGCATATAGCATTATTTGTTCCTTGTCATTTGGATTCCTGTATTCATAACAGCCTACAACCAAATTGCGGTCGGTCATTTCCTCCTTACTGAATTGCATATTAAACAAATACTCGAGTGTCTTTTGCTTCATAACGGTTTCCAACATCTGTTCTTTATCAATCCTGATGCCCGTTGTCACCCACGGAAACGGTAGTTGGCCGTTACTTTCACGCGGTATGCTACCCCTAAGATTCAAAATCGGCATACCCGTAGCCATTGCGTACGACCTGTTATATCCGTCGCCCGCGAATATTTCCTGTTCTTCTTGCATGTGTCCTGCCCCTCCTTTTAGTACCAAGTTCCATTCGGCGCGTAGTGCCACCAGTTGTCTGCGAAGTGAATCTCCACTCGATTCCAGCGAATTGCGATCCAAATATCCTCCGCACTTTCCAGTAATTTCTTTGTTAAGCAATAGTTCTCCGTTCGTATTATGAGCTGTGACCTACGCTTATGGGCTTTGTCACTTCCGCTCTTCCAGTCCCGCTATGTCCATTGTCAGGCAACACTTTTATTTCCATCTCTCCAGGCACTTCATGAAGTCTCCGTTACAATCGGTTAGACGAACCGAGGAATAAGACCCTATAGTAGACTATTGCATATCCATAAAACTACCACTTTTTTGTGTTGGTCTCCTATTAGTTCATCACCGCTGCTTTTCATGAACCCGCGAAGATACTTCTGGGATAAATTGTAGCATATTAGAACCATAAGTCCATCTAATGGTTGCGTTATCCTGCCCGTTGGCTAATGCCGGCTGCCATTCTACAACTTTATTTTTCACGGTCTAATGCTTTGTTTTTCAGTCTAACACTTTATTTTCACAGAACAATAGTCTCATTAGACTATTTTGTTCTTCCCATAATTTTAAGAATGTATCATACTTCATAACATTCACGCACCTTCCGTATACTTTTACCCATATCGCTAAGTTAGTAGCCTGATTGAAGACTCTCCTGTTTAAACCCGCCTCTTAATTCTTAGGTGCATGCAAATTATCTTCTTTATCAGATAAATTACTATGAAAAAAGCTTGCTCCCATTTTACTGTTAAAGGAGCAAGCTTATAAATATTTATCAATTGCTGTGAGTTATATTGATTTAGGATTTTTATAGCCCAGTTTGGATCATAGGGCAGAGATCTGAACTTCTGCATATCTTCCCAACTGTAGACCCAATCGTAATCAGGAATCCAAAAATAGTCAGTAGGATTTAGCTTGAGATATTCATATATAAATCGAAAAATCAGCTCTTCAACACCATAAACATCTTCAATACATCCTACTTGATACAAGGACAAGCTTGAATCTAATCCACTAATATCTTCATCATGCTCATAATTAATTTCGTAATTATCAATTCCGTCAATATAGAATATAAACTGCTGGTTATTTTCAGCACCCAGTGGGTTATAAGATATATTTAGAGTTGTTGAAAAAAACTGTTCGTTCTTATATTTTTTATCATTGTCAAAATATAATCCAGCATCTGCATGAAAGGCAGCTACGATTGCATCTCCCAGTAATTTCTCAGGTGTATATTTTTCTCGTTCTATTAAAATAAAAGCCGAACTTCCCATCACTTAACCACCTTTCTTAATTCCTCTAAGGAATTTACAACAGTTACTCCTAGCTTCTTGATATTATCTAATTTTTCTTTATTACTTTGAGATAGATTGCCCAAAGGCTTATCGATATAAAGTATAACTTTCTTCTGTTCTGGATTAAAATAAAGCTTATTAGTCGTAATTGTCATTTTCTCCAGTTGTCCTTCTTTAACTGCTTTGATTGAAGCCTTAACCTCAATTAATTCATTAGTTGTATGTAACTACATCTAAATCACCTGCAAATTGGCCATCTTTCTTTAATATTTTTTGTCCAACACCAGGAGGGAAATCGATGATATAAATAAGTCGTAAAAGTGGCCTTCCGGTAAACCCATAGCCTCACTAATTTGGTCAAGCTGGTTAATAGATTAGGCTTATTTCCTGACACAATAGCACTTACTGCCCCCCATTCATACCTGCAATTAGCCAAAATTGGGCTATGTTTAAACCTTCTTGTTTTAGGTATTTGTCTAATTCCGCCCGAATCGTAGGTGTAATTTTCATGAATAAACCACCCTTTCAGCGTGAACTCACTATATGATGCATAGTTAAATATATTGTTTAGTTATGAAACAAGTAGTAAAACATATTTTCTTTATCACTCTTATTTTTTACCATATTCAGGAACTAAATAATATACTTTTCATATTTGGTATCAAGATACCTTTTGAGATAGTCTGCGATGATTTCATAATTAAAAGTATCATCTTTATGCTTATGTATAATTTATTTGGAAAATCAGAATGCAACTCAAGGCTTACAAAGTTACCTAATTGAATAGTCATGTTCGTATTCCCTTGTAATTTATCTATGGATTTACCTTAGATTTGATGTATAGCATATAAGCAACCTTAACGATATTCGGGATGGTACCGAGTCAAAAAATAACTCGAGTGTGAAAGTGGATGTGCTAGAGGCAATTCTGGAAATTAAATAGACGTTTACGATGTAAAATCCCCCCACCCTTTTTTATTGCACCTGTTAATATTGATCAGCAGACATGACAAAAAAACTAGACATAATCGTCTGGGCAGTAACAGTGTACTGGTGTGTACATAATTATTATTTTATCCTGCTTGTTGCTGTTGCTCATATTCCTCTATCCTACGGTAAAATGTGTTTGGTTTCATATCCACACGTTTCATGGCTTCCACTGCTGTTATGCAGCCTTGCTTCCATTCCTCATACACTGTAATGAACTCCTCGCTTATTGCCTGTTTAGGCCGACCAAATACACACCATTGTTTAGCTGCTGCTATCCCTTCTTTTGTCTGCCTTTGATCTTCTCGCGTTCACGTTCTGCCATGTAGCTAAACATTTCAAGCACAATACTGGATATAACTTTCTCTAACCCATTATGGTATTGTCTAGTGTCAAGAATTGGAATATCGAGAATAACTATATGTGCGCCTATAGCATAAAACCATTATAATTAACAATTTAAGGCTTGAGCAATTGCAACATACTCTCTGGCTGCATATTAGCCTGTGTCAGAATTGCTTGTGATGTCTGAAGCATAATCTGATTTTTAGCCAACTGGGTCATTTGTTTAGCCATGTCAGCATCACGAATGCGAGATTCCGCAGAAGTGAGATTCTCCGTATAGTTGTTGATATTGTTAATTGCATGCTCCAAGCGATTTTGGTAAGCTCCCAATTTAGAACGTTCTGATAACACTTTATTAGTAGCGTTATCAATATCTTCTACAGTAATTGAAGGGATCACTTTGTAGTTATCGAATGAACTCTCTGAAAAAGCTGTAAACACTCCTGTATATCCTTCAACCATACTTGAGTTAACAGAGTAGCCGTTTATGTCACCTATCCCTTCAACCGAGAAGGTATAATAGTCTTCAACAACTGAAGCGGAAAGCTTATAAGTCTTTCCCACATTCGCTGCTTCTGCCCCTACTAGTCCGATATTTCTGTATACTCCATTCACTCTTTCACCTAAGTATATCCCACCATACTGACTATACCAACCAAACACCTGATTATTAAAGTCCTTACCCTTTATAATAATTCCTACATTACCGTCTTTATCAGCAGATGTAAATTCTGCATCTACAGTTATTGTCATCTCATTATCCTTAATCACTTGAGACAATATTGTTTTGTCTCCTATTCCTAATGTTTCTTGCCTAAGTTCTCCATTCTTCACACTCCACTGCCCAGCATCGGAAAACCACTGTGAGAATTTATTATGATCGTCAAAGTTTTCTTTATAGTATAAGCCGAAATCCATGTTATTTATTGTAATTGGAATATTACCATCAGCGTAAACATTCTTAGAGAACGAGCCATCAAACAAATTAATTCCATTGAACTCAGTATTGCTAGTTATACCATCAATATGATCAAGCAATTCAACCATCTCATTAAGAATATTCTCTTTATCACTATTTTGTAGTGTCCCATTTTCCTTCTGAATAATTAGTTCCCTGATTCTATGCAAAGAATTATTAACACTTGCCAAGGCTCCATCTGCTGTTTGTAGGAGAGAAATACCATCTTGAGCATTATGTGAAGATTGATGTAATCCACGAATCTGCGCTCTCATGCTCTCTGATATTGCTAAACCAGCCGCATCGTCAGACGCACGATTAATACGTAGTCCTGATGATAACTTCTCCATCGTTTTATTGACAAAACCTGCACGCTTTTTTAAGTTGTTACTTGCAACTGTTGCCACAATGTTCGTATTGATAATCATATGTTCTCCCGTAATTCTCTGTCTTCATAAGATTTTTAAGTACATTATATTGTTTCAGAAAACCATCGTTTTGCTACTGGAGTCTCCAGTATCTAGTTTTCTGAAGCGATAAGCTTTTCAGCCTTACGATCCTTTTTAATCACTTTACCGTTATTTCTATAATCGTCCCATGAATCGAGACTCAAATAAGGCTCCGCTTCAATTATATCTTTTACCTTACTATGTTGCTGCGCTTGAAATAGTTCAATCATTTTAATTAAATCGTTGCGATCCAACAGCTTCACTCCATTAAAACTGGCCAACTTTTCACATGAAGGAGTGTATTTACTTGAAGTAATGACAATAGATTTCTTAGCTCTATAAAATCGCATAGAACTATACACTTCCTGAACTGCGCTCAAACCAACAGGATTGCTTATTGCATACCGTTTAGCCTGAATGACATTGCGGTATCCTTCTCTATCCGTAAATACCAAATCTGTTCCAAAATCTCCGCTGTCTTGTGTTTTATACGCATCACCATAGCCTAAACACAGGAAGAACCTGAACAGATACATTTCAAAGTCCTTGCCATCCTCCATACGATCTATTTCGTTAATGCTAATTTTATAAGGATCAATATCCTGCGTTACTTTATATCGGTCTTGAACTCTAGGCTTTTTAAATAAGCGTAGCAATACCAAAGCAATTAATACAACAATGACACACACTATCACAAATGTAGACAACAATGCTCCTCCTTAGCTACTCGAAACCCTTTTTACACTTCCTTATAATACAACAGATAGGTACAATTTCCCAATTATTTTTGGATAACTATAGTAAATTGAGAATAAATAACGCCTATTGCTAGATGCTTAGTTACAAAAAATTATTCAGTATAACCAAGCTCCCAGGAAAGGAGTAGATGATGGAACTTATAATTATAAACATCATAAAAGTAATTAAAAGGAAAAGATCATGCTCAACTCAGTGGAAAATACTCAATTGAGGAGGATGATCTAAATTATTCATTTTTCCAAATAATAGACCCGTCAGAAGATGTGATCATGCTAGGGGGGTCATCATGCAGAGAAATTTCAATAAAGGAGCTTTTTCCTTTTTGTAACCATTTATATATACTTCCTTCATCGGTAATCGGCTTAGATACTATTTTTTTAACTTCAACAACCGCAGCATCATATTCAAAGAACCCATTATCATCTTCATCTAAGCCATTGTTTGTTTCATAGATGGTGTCCCTAGTACCAATAATCTTTAATCCACTTTCCCAATAAATAGTTAATTCTTCTTTTGGTACTGAAATAATAGCTTTAATTAAAGAATCATATCCCATAATATTCCTCCTTGGTTTAAGGCGCTGCTGGTACAATATGTGCGCCATCTTTACTATAATGAATAATTCCTTTTGTGGTTTCCTCGAACATACCAGTATCTCTATTATAGTATTTCCCAATAGGTTTTCCGAAATCAATCCTTTCCCGTCCGGCTTTAAACATATCACCTTCTCCAGAATAACTATCAAGCAATTCTTGTGCGGTTTTGTTATCACCATAGAGAATACTCTTGTTCTTACCATTTGCTAAGTCTTGTTTGTAGTTGGGTGTCCCCACAATATGCTTCTCCTGATCCCCATGTTTTACTTTTATAGGGTAACCGTCTACTTCACGGTAAGGACCTGATGGAACAGATTTCTTCCCATAAGAAGGAGCACCTTCCCCTTTTACCATTTGCCATAGTTCTGCTGTTTTTTCTCCTACTCCATTTGCACTTTTAACCGCAGTTGTAGCTCCGTGCGTCGCCAAAGCTGCCGATCCAATTAATCCGGGTACTCCGATTATACTCCCTACACCTGTAGATGAAACAGCAACTGATAATCCTTCCCCACCTATTCCAGCTACTACCTCACCAGCCCCTTGCAATGTTGTAGCTACATTCCCGAGAATTTCTCCTACTTTAGCTGCCATGGGATGATCATAATCCCGTTCTTTATCTGGCAGCATCCCCAATGTCAAATTTCCCTGAATAGCTCCTTTTGCTCCCTGTGCAGTATCCCAAAGGATTTCTCCTTGAAGTTTGCTAGCTTCCAATTGAGCTTCAGCCTTGGTGATCTCAGCTCGTCCCATTTGTTCAAATATTTTATGTAACCAGCCTCCACCTGTGGATGCCGTTTTAACAGGGGTACCAAGCCACGGCACATCCAGTACGACTTTCTCCCTGTCCACCTGTGTAAAGTTTTTTGAAATAAAAATAAGTTCTTGTGCTACTGTCGATAGTCGTTCAATCGTTACATTCATGGATTGTCGAGAAACCTGAAATTCTTGAAAAAATCTCTCCTGGGTAGCTCCAGACCAGCCTTGTTGGACAAAATCAATTCTTCCATTCAGTAAATTCAACATACGTTCCATTTCGTGTTTACCATGCAAGAACTGGTCAGCCACTTCCATTAGCTTATCAGGTGGAACCAATATTCTCCCCAATTGATCACGTCCATTTTAATTTAGATGGAAATAATCTTATCAGAAGGAGATGTTTAGAGATATCCACCTGTTATCCTGAAATTTCCTTTTATATTATGTGACAAATGGACTGATATAAACGGATGTACTATGTCAAAAGTATTGTATAAATGCCTTGCAAAGTAAATTATTTGACTTCACTCTTTTGATAGCATCCAATTTTATAGAAATAATAGATTCACTAACAGATTCAAGTAATGCAACTGACTTTTTAATATAAACGAAAATATCAGTGTTAAATTTTTTTAAAATATTGTGGAGGCACAAAATCGGCAAGCCAAACACCATTGTTAGCGATATAGAACTTCACATTATTATCCAGCGCTTTTACTGTATCGACTTCAAGAATGACTAATTCACCACGTCTCTTACCTGCCAATGTTGCAAATTCAAGTGTCTCAGATAGATGAACATATTTTCTCCCCATTGGTTTAATTCCCTCGGTAATAATTTTATCAACTACTTTCCTATTTGTTCCGTGATAAAGAGCAGTTGGCGGAATGGATTCTTTGTAATCTAATCTTCCTGCACTGTGCCCGTAGTTCGCTCGTATGTATCCATTTACCATGTGGTATCGCTTCTTTGGACAATTAGTTACGACTTGATCAATCCCTGCTTCTCCTATATCCGACCATCTATTCTCTGATTTAATTGCTGAAATTAAGTCTTGCACGTGGCAATAACCTTCATGGTCCAACTTAATTCCAAACTGTTCTGGTGTATGCCTAAGAATTTTACTCATAAATTTACTAAGGCTCTCTTCTTGTTTTGGTGATAACATCATATACTCCTTCTAATGTAATATTTGCTTTATCTAAAGTAACCAATCTGATGATTCATAGCGTCTTGTGAAGTAAAGCACTAATCCCCCGATAAGGAAAAATGTAGCTCCAATTAAAAAACCTCTTAGACTATATCTGCTATAAGCCTCCAATAATACTGCAACTCCCAGCCCACAAGGGAAATACCCGAAAATACCTCTTATTAAAGCCATGATAAAAAACTTACGATTCATACATTTTTCTCCTCGCTAATCGTACTTCATTATATAAAAACGAACAAATTTATTTCATCCATATCCATATATCCTCTTTGTCCCCATTTCACACCAATCCAAAGTCTCCAACAATAACTTTCATTCTAAGCCTAAATTAAAAAGACAACAGGTGATACCTGCTGCCTTTACTCACAATTATTCAGCTTCCGTCAACATTTTTAAAATGCCAGTAAATGAGCCGTCAATCGGCATAATACCTCCATTAACTTGCTTGCTAAATTGAGACTCTGTAAGTTTATCTTTTCCTGCTGTGTGATTCTTAATAAATTTTATAAGCTCTGCTTTCTGATTTGCAATATCCTTTAATGCTTGTTCGCTTTCTTTTTTATAATTTTTAACTGTTTTATTTAGTTCCACCTTAGCCACGCCGAGTTGCTTCTTTAATTTATCACAATCAGCCTTGGCTTGAGCTATTACCGCTTTACTTGACTTATTTTTCACTTCGTTTTTATAGCGCGCTGATGCTTGACTTAATCTCTGAGTTAGCTCACGAACTTCTGCCCCTAGTACAGTATTTAGACGCTTCTGTGCAATTCTAATTTCTTTGACACGATCTTTGTAATCCTCAAAGTATAATTTTTCGATTTCACTTGTTGACATAGCTTTTGTAGCTTTTGCTGCTAATACTTGTGATGGAATTAAGATAGCAAACATTAATAGTAGTAGAATAGCTTTCTTCATATGTATCTCCTTCTTTGGTAGTAGTGCAATTATCATAAGGGAAATGAAGGGAATAGGCAATATGTCTTGTTTTATTATCATGATATTTCTAAGGAAGCGTTAGAATGATTATAATAGAAATGCAAAACAAATAATAAACAAAATCCATTAAATACTTTTGCAAGCATTTGGAACTTAGCTCTGAACTCTCACATATTAGTTTATTTTAAATGGAACCTCTATATCTTCACCAATTTCATCTACAGTTTCCTCGATGATTTCCCTTACATCTTCATCCAAATCTTTGTTTGAAGATTCTTTCATCAAGTTATAGCTATTTTTTAAGTTCAGATTAACAACAACTGAAGAATATACATCTACTATCTCTGAAGATGTATCATTCCATATTTTCTGGAGAAAGCTGTCTAATCTTTTTCTCAACGAATCACTTAACAATTCGTAAGTATAAGTCTTCCTGTCAGCAAATTCCGAAAAACATTCCAACGTTTCAAGAATATTTATTTCTCTAAATTTTCAATGGAGTCTAAATATTGAATAATATATGACTCTAACTGTTCTTTAGACATAACATCAGGCAATTGTTTAATTTCATTCAAATTCATGTTTACTTCCCAAGATCCACTGGTATATGGGTAATATTTTGCTGATTGTTCCTATACAAATTCCCGTCAGTACCCAAATACTTTCTTCCTATTTTAATTTGTGCGTTCTATCCGTTATAGAAGTTGCTTGTAGCAAGCTCAGATGAAGAAAGCTTACTCCCATTTTTATTGTTAAGGAAGCAAGCTCAAAAATAAATTATTTTGTAACATTAATTATCTTTTCAGCGATTAACCGACATTCTTCAATACTTTTATCGAATTCCTTTTTAAAAGATTGAGCGAATACAAAATGAATCTGCTCTGCTAATTCTTCAACAGAGTTTGTTTCCTTACTTTTTTCATGGATTCTACGTATTTCTGAATAATATTCATCTTCTAATAGAGGATATATTTCGACTGGGTTCCATTCATTAATCATTTGTACAATATCATCGTTCATTTCTATACACTCCTACTCTCCAAATAACGATTTAGATAGTGCTTTATATGCATCATCATACTTACTCTTAGGAATAACTGTAACAAGTGCCCCATCATTAGCAACTACAACAGCACCTTCTTTTGAAAAAAACAAATGCTTACTACCATTATTCTGGGAAAGGGCCTTCCCATTCTCCACCCAAGAATCTGCCATTTCTTTGGTTACGCCTCGCTCCTGCATGGATTGTCGAGAACCCTGAAATTCCTAAAACTTTCTCGGGTAGCTCCAGACCAGCCTTGTTGGACAAAATCAATTCGTTCAATTCAGCATACGTTCCATTTCATGCTTTCCGTGTAAGAACTATTCAGCCACTTCCATCAATTTTATTAGATGGAACCAATATTCTCCACATACTATCACGCCCGCTTTAATTTTGATGGAAATAATCCTATCAGAAGGGGTGATTTAGGGAAATCTACTATCCTGTTATTTCCTCGTAATCCATGTGACATGTGAACTGAAATAAACAGATTTATTATGTCTTAAGTATTGTATGTCCATGTTAGAGAATGTCTAAGCTAGAATATAGCAGTCATCGCTTTTAAATCTCGATCTTCAAAACATGCTAACAAAAGTTTTGGTAACCCCAGAGCCTCGGTAATTAAGTCGAGCTGATTAATAGACATAGGCTTATTCTCTGAAACTATGTTACTTATTATCCCCCTATTCATGCCTGAAATATGAGCAAATTCCAATAAATTCAAGCCTTCTTGTTGTAGATAGTGTTCTAATTTTGCTCTAATCGTAATCGTGGGTGTAATTTTCACATGGATAAACCACCCTTCAGCGTGAACTCACTATATGATGCATAGTTAAAATTATTATGTAATTGTGAAACAAGTAATAAAATGGTTTAGCGCTCTGATGGTACCATCTTTTTGAACAAATCATATACTTTTCATGCAGTACTCGAGATACCTTTTTGGAAATTTTTCAAAATTTTTCTGATAAATAGATCATTTTGAATACTAGATCTTTTGTATTTTACTTAGTATTTGCAAAAAATATTTTAGGAGAATTCATCTTATGAAGAAAATACTAACAGTATCATTGTCTGCTGCATTAATGTTATCTTTGTCCGCTACATCTTTTGCAGATAACAGTTACATAGCAAATGCGGAGCAATCAATATCTGCAACTCAAGATCAAGGTAATGCTGATGGTAATGAAGTCAAGGATACCTGTTTAATTACACCTATGGATGTTATAACTATTCCTGCTGTTCATCATATAGGAAAAGGAGCTTTCAAAGATTTCTTCACACTCTCTCCTCAGAACGGTAAAAAATTGAATATTTACACTAAAAATAATGGTTCGTCAACAGTTTATCTTAGTGTAAAAGTCAACGGTCAGGACTTCGGAGAAACAACTATTCCTGCTGGTGGACAAAAAACTAGGAATTTTGAACAATTAGTTGGTATTGGCTTATCAGGTAACTATAAAGTATATATTTACAACAATGACGGCTCTCTCTATGACCTTAACATAAGTGCTAGACAATTCTAATTACAAGTGGTTTGTCTCTTTTGTAAGATAGACTCCTGTTTTCATTCGAACGTCTTAAATTCCATTTTGAAATTTGTATGGAAGCTAAGTCGTAAAATTAGACCATGTGTAAAAAAATCGCACATTGGTTTCCAACTACTCAAAGGCTTGGATTATGTGTGTTGCCGTTTGATGTACAATATCAATAGTCTTCAATCATTATACTTTATAAATAGTATACTCTAGATTTAAAAATATTAATTAGAAGTTGTAATGTTCACATTTAATGTTTCACCTATTTTTTTGGCATCCACTTTTGCTCCCAACACTTCAGAAACAATTCTTAAAGGAACTTGAACACGAGTTGTAGGAATCTGCGGCGCAGCTAACATGGTTTTCTTTTCATCGTTGACATACGCAATCTTACTACCGATCGCCAATTTAATTATAGTTCCATCCTTTGATTCGATGGTGACTTGTTGTAAAGTTTTGTCCCAGTCCCTTACTTTCCCCCTAGATTTTCAGAAACGAAGCGAAGAGGAACAAAAGCTGTATTTGTAGCATTTTCAATTATATGGAGGTGAATCTGAATTAGTTCCAAAATTAATAGGAACACCGTTTACCTGTATATTAATTGTGTAATTATAAGGATGTTTTGCACTGGCTTGTACGCTTAGTACAAGTATAAAAATAAGGAATACGGAAACCGTAAAGAATCTTTTCACGATGCAGCTCTCCCTTTGTTAAAATCACAAAATTATCAATTTACTGAAAAGATATATCTTTCTGACCTCCAAGATGTAATTTTCCTGTGAGTCCATACATCGTTGCCTAATAATAAGAATAAAGCAAGGGAGTTGTTTTTTTATTCCAAACTTTGCTATTGTTATAGAGTTTGATTATACTTTAGCCACTATAGAATCGCGTATTTCTACCGAGGAGGGATCAAATTCCGATGGATTTAGCCGTCAAGTTGATGCAAAAATTCAAAGACCGCGATACCCAGAATAAGCTGAAAGGCTATCGGGACAAAGCGGAGCTCATTAGGAAACGGAATTTGGAAGCATGGGACGATCAGCGGCTGAAAGCGGAATCTCTCCGGCTGAAAAAGGATGCAAAATTGGGTACCCCTTTGGATGAGCTGCTTGTCGATGCTTATGCGTTAGTCTGCGAGGCAGCGAAGAGAAAGCTCGGATTACAGCCTTATGATGTCCAGATCATGGCTGCCATCGCTCTGCACGAGAGATTTGTGATCGAGCAGCATACCGGCGAAGGAAAAACGCTCTCTGCTGTTATGCCTGCTTATCTAAATGCGCTGACCGGCGAAGGCGTTCATGTGCTCACTTTTAACGATTATTTGGCAAATCGGGATGCGGAGTGGATGGGTCCGATCTATCGTTTCCTCGGGTTAACGGTAAAATCGGTTCAAGCGGGCTTGAGCTTGTCCGAGAAACGAGAAGCGTACGCCGCGGATATAACCTATGTTACGGCCAAAGAAGCGGGATTCGATTATTTGCGCGACACGATTACACTAAGCGAAGCCGATACCGTGCATCGTCCTTTCCAGTACGTTATCGTCGACGAAGCGGATTCACTGCTTCTCGACGAAGCTCGGGTGCCGCTAGTCATCGCTGGCGAGCCGGATTCTTCCGGCAACGACGTAATTCGTTTCGCAGATGTGACTAGGCAGCTTGAGCAAGATAAGTATTACGACTTCGACGAGTTCAAGCGGAACGTTTATTTGAATGAGGCGGGCGCTGCGAAAGCGGAGTCGCTGCTGGGATGCGGTAATTTGTACGAAAGCCATAATAGTCATTTGTTGTCGTCGTTAAATTGCGCGTTGTATGCGGAAACGTTATTGAAAAAAGACGTCGATTACATCGTCCGGAACGGTAAAATCGAGCTGATAGACGAATATACCGGCCGCGTGGCGGAGAACAGGCATTTGCCAGAAGGACTGCAAGCCGCGCTTGCAGCTAAAGAAGGGCTGTACTCGAAAGTCGGCGGGAAAATTCTCGGAACGATCACCCTTCAACACTTCATTAGCCTGTATCCAAAAATTTGCGGAATGACGGCTACCGCGTACGCTTCCGCAATGGAATTCAAAGAGATTTATGCACTGCAGGTCGTGCAAATTCCACCGAACCGGCCAAACATACGGATCGATCAACCGCATCGGATTTATACCCATAAGGAAGCCAAGCTTAAGGCGCTTGTCCAAGAAATCTTGTCCGTCCATGCGATGGGACGGCCGATTCTCATTGGTACGTCAAGTGTGGAGGAGTCTGACATGCTGGCAGAGGCGCTAGCAGTTGCCGGCGTACCCTGCCATGTTCTGAATGCGAAAAACGATGCAGAAGAAGCCGAGGTCATTGCAAGAGCGGGAGAAATCGGCGCCGTGACGGTGTCTACGAATATGGCGGGACGCGGCGTCGACATTCGGCTCGGCGGTGGCAACCCTACGCAAGCAGAAGTTGTCGCCAAGCTGGGAGGGTTATACGTGATTGGTACGCATGTAAACGAAAGCGTGCGGATCGACGACCAACTGCGCGGGCGTTCTGGGCGCCAAGGCGACCCTGGAGCTTCCGTATTTTTCGTAAGCTTGGAGGACGAGTTGTTACTTCGGTTCGGCATCCATAAAGCGATTCGCGCCCACAGGCAGGATGAGGCTCTCGAAGACCCAGCGCTACGCAGCAAAATCGCGCATATTCAACGTGTTATTATGGGCCAAAACTTCGATATCCAGCAGGAACTGAACTGTTATTCGGATATGGTGGAGGATCAGAGGCGAATTCTATACGAGGAGCGGCTCGCAATTTTAAAAGGCAAGAAGCCGATGAGTCCTTTGGAGCAGCGCGTACGGCTTTTTTATATCGACAAGTTCTGGGCCGACCATCTAGCATACGTTTCTTACCTTCGTGAAGGCATCCACTTGGAAAGCCTTGTCAGCGGCAATCCGATCGACGAATTTCATGCACAAATCACCCAAGCATACGAGCAAATTCCAGCTAAAGTAAATAGCGAGTCGGCGAATATGCTTGTAAGGCTCGGAGGTTCGAATGATCCGGCGAAGTGGGAAGAGTTCGGTCTGAAGAGTCCTACTTCCACTCGGACTTATATAATCAACGATCAATACATCCAGAATATGCGCAGCTCATGGACCGCAATGACTGTATTTGCTTTTGGGATTCGCAAGATTTTGAGGCCGATATTCAAACTATCAAAGTTTTGATGCAGCGTAGCTTTTTCGAGGATGATCGGGACGAATACGAGCGAACGCTCGATTCATCCTGCGCTGAAAAAGTTGAAGCGAAGCATTGACTCCGTGTTGACTTCGGACGATAAAAAATACATCGCAAGGGCGTGCAGGCGCATGGCGATGTAATCAAAGTTGAAGTACTTTGAATTAAATCTGTTTCCCTAGAATCTGATTAGGTATCTTGTCCGCTTGGATTTCTCAGTTTTATCAACGGTATAAACATACCAACTACTGCCGCCAAAGCTATGGCGGCTTTTTTGCATTCATTTTGAGGGGGGATTTATATGCCGATGGCAACAAGCGTAGCCGCTATAAAGCAGGCATTCTCATTGAATGTAACCGCCATCGGATGTTGGGCTGATAGTCAAGCCTGATTCTGAGATTGAGCCGTTATTCTTCTCTTTTTCTCAGCAATAAGTAAACCTAGCAGTATATATCCTCTGTACAATAATCCAATTAAAAGCACTCCACCAGCAATAGAAAGGAGAATAACTAAAATATTAAGTATAAATAGAAATAACTCCAAAAAGACACCTCCAAAGTAAATTAGCCTTATATTTATCCTATAGTAAGAGTCGTGTCGAAGTATCATGAAGCTTGTCATGAAACAAAATAAGAAAGCAGTTGAATGAAAGAACTAAGTTATTCAAAAAGGCTAGTGGTCAGAATAAAATAATATATCTGTGCAACTTCCTTTCGTTTTTCTGGTATATATGATAAAAAAATGAAATCAGGTGTTTATTGAATGAGACGAATTTTTGTTTCTCTACTTGTAGCTTCCTGCCTTCTTATTTCTGGCCTGCTTCCAACGGCTCTGAGTTATGAGGAGAATTCAAATTCCACTCTTCCCGTTGTAGCAGAGGATGCGGCTGTGTTCTATCTGGTTCCGCACCAACTGACTGCCAAATTAAACAAGTCTTCTTTATCGCTGGATTCCGTCTCCCTAAAGGCCGCTCCACTGCTGAGGAAAAATAATCATTTGTATTTCCCGTTCAAATGGCTGGAAACAGCTCACTTGGCAACCATCAAGCGAGATGCAAAGACAGGCAGCACGTGGGCGGAGTTTGACACTGAGAACTCGGTACCTTTTTCCTCATTTCGGTTGATCCCTAACCAATCAAAGATTTTCAGGTACTCAGACGGAACAATGACAGCGCTTGATGAGTCAATCCCTAAAACATTTATGAAAAACGGTCAATTGTATATTCCAGCGTCACTCCTGCCTAAGATGGGAATAAATTATACATGGAGTAATGGAGTCATGCACTGGATGTGGAACGATAAAGTAGTCAAAGCGCTTCATCCAACGTATACAACGGACAAGGAAAACATCACTTTTAGCGCATTAGTACAAAAAGAGTTCGGGCATGCTTATGTTTTGGTGAATACAGGACACGGTGGTATGACAAGCTCCATTGGAGGTGGCATAAGCACGTTTAAGGGAACAGAAAAAACAACTGAAAAGTCAATTATAGTGAATGGAAGAACATTTCAGCGGATTGAATATTCAGTAGGCCTTCGCCCTGGTCCAAATCCACTGGAAATTACGACAAATGATAAAGGATCTGCTAAGATAATGGTCCATCGTAAAGTATTAAACCCGTCCTCCGTTCCTATCAGATACAACCATCCCGAGAACGAGCAAGACATCCGCTTCACCAATCCGACACAGGGGTACCTCCGTGTACAGGCTGGAGATCCAATAGCAATTGCTGGAGTCGTGACAGCTACGTATCTGGAAAGCAATGAAGTTTCTTTTGGTGTGGCAGCATTTCAAAACGATGATTTTATTGAAGTTGATAAAAAGACCGTTGTCCCACTCAAACAGGATAAATCCTTTAACGGTTCTATCGTTATTCGAAAACCCGGTACTTATTTGGTCAATATTCTAAGTCCAGATGTATTCGTGGGAGGTAGTTCACCGTACGGCTCTGTCAAATGGGCTGAGATAGCAGTCGAAGTGTTGCCTAAAACCAAGAAAAACCCATAATTCTTCTCTTTCAGATCTAACACCAGCTAAATATGGACCAGTATATTAAAGGAGCAGCGGCGGACACAAGACTTGATAAATAAAGTCTTGTGTCCGCCGCTGTTGTCATTGAACTAACGTTTCCCGTTAGCGTAATGAGACTGTCACTTTTTTAAAAGTGGTTTCCAGTTCTCATTACGCTCATCGTTAATCGTTGGCTTACGATTAACACGTCCTTGTAAATAAGCTTTTTGATATTGCCTTAGCGATTCAATATTTGCTCCCCCTTCATAATCGGGATCGTGATATTGAAACATCATCCTCCCAAAAACAAATATCACAAATGTCATAGGTACCTGGTGGTTCATAATCCAGTGTCTTATAACCACAGCATGGACATGCATATTTCATATATAGTGACCTCCACATAAACAGTCAGCACTTTGATGTGTTCGCTATATGATTACCTAGCTTGCCCGCTAGCGTAATGAGCTAAAGTAACTTATTAAATGTATATCTAATCGTCGATCGGTACAAGTTCTTGTCCCTCGACAACTCGACTTTTGATAGGAACAAATTTCTGTCTCTTCAATATGGTGCGTTTGACTGTGTAAGAAGAACTTGTCCTTTTGGTAGACCTGTCCCACCGTAAATAGTCACTTTATAAGCGCCTGAAGGAACAAGTGGCATACTATCATTATTTACAAGTTCTACTGTTGCGTCTGCTGCAACCCTTGCATTAAAAATAACCGTATTCTTGCTATTGTGCTTTACTTCGACCCTAAAAGAGTGTGCTCCAGTATTTTTTGCATTAAGTTTAATATGTGGATATCCAACTGTCACAGAATAATCTTTTTCAGGGTCCACTTTATCACCCGCTAAATCCCAAGTTAGTGTATCTTCGAGTGCATCAGGACTGCTTTCAAAGATTTCATTTTCTTCTTTGGATTTTAAATCAACATTATTTTTCAAGGCACTTGAAACGCCAATAATAAGTAAAATAGATGCAGTGGTAACAATAATCTTCATAACTTTGTTTTTCATTCATGTAACATTCCTCTCAATGAACAAATTTCAACTAGCGTTTCCCGTTAGCTTAACAAGGATTTCTTTTAAATACTAGGCTTTTCCTATACTAATTTGAATGGCTTCATAGTACACAAATTCTCCTTGCCCATAAACATTATTGGAGGCTAGTAAATGAGTAAATTTGAAAAAAAATCTAATTAAGTATTTGTCTTACGGTTTTTGTGTAGGAATTTATTATTCCTTTATTAAAGGGCCAACAACAACGAGTTCTTCAATCAACGGTATGTTTGAATTTTATACAGTACCCACTTCTACTTTTATTTTCAGAACTTTATCCATCTCGTTTATACTAAGCCTCATTGCTGGAGCGGTGTATACAATCGTTTTTTTATGTATAAAAGGAAATAAGTAGATTTCCCAGAGTAATCTCAAAGCAAAAGGAGCCATCCAATCGCAATAGCTCCTTTTCTTTATTGACGGTTCAAAGCAAATATTGCGTCACAGCTAGCGCCGCTTTAAGCTTGCTCCCACAAAGGAGATAGTTATAAAGAAATATGGAATGCCAATCTTTATTGTAATTATATTTGCAAGCATTTGGATACTTAGTAGCTACACAACTAAAGTCGTACTCAAAAAGAAATACTCAGCTATCTTGTAAAAATTCAAGGTATTTTAATAAAAAAGAGCAGAGTAAAATCATTCAGTATAACCAACCCCCCGTTAAAGGAGTAGATGATGGGATTTATAATTATAAACATCATGAAAACAAATAATATGATCGTCTAGAAACTAAGATGGACTTTGAAGGATTATATCGGAAATATTGTTGTTTGCTGTGTTCAAAAATTCGTACCCTTTATTTGATTGACTAACTATGCAAAAAAGCCTACTCCCATTTTAATGTTTAGGAGCAAGCTTATAAAATATTAATCATACTCAATGAACACATTGCCGTTTCCATTGACGGCTTTCTGTAACAATATAATTATATCGTTCTTAAGATCAGGAAGTACAGGTAATATATTAGTCAAACTTTTCGCTTCTTCCTTAGTCAAATATCTAATATCAAATGAATCAAATAATTGTAGGGCATCTCCAATATTTTCCGCTTCCCATGAACTTTCCTTATACCAGCCTTCGTGGGCATAATATTCACTTAGTATATTACTTTGTGCAGATTCTAGTTGAACCAAACAATCCAATAATGTATCAAAGTATCCATTCCATATCTTCAATACATAGCTCTTCTGAATTTGTATAAATCACTCTTATTTCTGGTTCTCCTTCAAATCCAGCATAGTAGGTATCATTTATTTTATCTGTCTTCATACTCTTACTCCTTCTAATGGCTGTGGTTTTAACTTGAGAGCATTTTATTCTCAGACTGCCACGTGGTGACCCGTTGGTCCGTAATTCGAGCCATTCTCTCAATGCTCAATAGGAGGTGCCTCCACTGGCTACTAACATAAAACTGGAATGGTGGGATCAGCTTACTCTTCATCTTCGTTAACCGCTTTAATCAGATTTCCATAGACTTCCTTCGTGTGAGCAGATGCATGTTCTTTAAAATGTGTAAACAACCTCATACATCTAATTGCTTGTATTCTATTATTAGCTTCAGCCGACTTTTCCAAACAACTGAACAAAAATGTGAATCCATCTGAAAACTTCCCTTTACGCAAAAGATAGATTGCCAATTCCCTTGAGAAATGAGTGTATCGCTCCGTTGTGAATCGTTGAGAATACAATCCTTCAACTTTTTTCTGTTCCAGAAAGGAGATGATTTCTTCTTCAAATTGCTTTAAAATATCATCTACATCAAAATGATATCGGTTAGCTGCCTCGATCATAATATCAAGTGCGGGAAGAATCTCATCTTTTCTTGAAGAAATATAAGTTACATAATCAGAAAGAACGCTCTTATCGCCAGAAAGCAGCTTATTTAAGTACGTATTTACTACTGCCCAGTCTTCGTACTTTTTTTTCCATTTCAGAGCAGTTTCATCTGTAGCATTTACCCAGCTCAAATCGGAATAAGCATAAGTGTGCTGAAGTGCCTTCTCGTAGTCTTTCCTTCCTTCACAAGCTTCTGCCCGAAGCAAATGAGAAAATGCCCAATAAGCAAACAGAGGGAAGCTTGGTTTCTTCGAATTGTCTTTGTGTACATGATGCCGCTGTTGTTGCAGTTTGTATTGAATTTTTGCCTTGTCTCCCATTGCTTTAGCGAATAGTTCTACTTTATCCCATTTTCGTAACGAGCGGTATGTATTCGCCAAGTCTTTTAAGGCATCTAACTGATCTACCTCATCTAATCGATCAACGTAAGGCTCAAATTGAATGGCTGCATCATAGTTTTTCTCTTGATCGTCTCCAATACGAATCGTAAACAATCGATACTGGCAAACCGCCAATCGTTCTGAATACTGATACTTTTCCCCTTCTGACACGTTTTCATAAAGGAACGCCGCTGCTCTAGTATTACCCTTTTTAAAAGAATCCTCGGCTACTTCAAAAAGTGAAGGAAGATAAACAGGATTATCTAGCAACATACCTACAACTCTTCGCAAGCAATCAAGTCGCCCTAACTCCGCGCACCGGTACAAAAAAGGGCTGATTCTTCGCCAGTTAAGCGGTTCTTCTTCAATACATTCATCAATATAACGTTCATAAAAATAATCCGATGGTAAATTCATTCCCATAGTGATCCGATCTAGCTGGTGAACAGAAATAGGTCGGTTGCCCGTCACAATGCCACTAACCGTTCCTACATTCAAATCAATAATGTGACCAAACTCGGTCATGGTTAAGCTTTTTCTTATCAGATAGGTTTGAATTTCTGCTCTAATCGTAGGTGTGATCTCCATAGATAAACCACCCTTTCAACGTAGACTCGGCATATGATACATAATTAAACCATGTAATGAGAAACAGTTAGTAAGAATTACTTTAGCCCATCATTTTCTTTTGGAACAAAGTCATATACCCTTCAGTTGTTTACAACAGCACACATAACATTTTTGCACTTTTTACATATATTTCTCAAAAGAAGATTTCCTCATATTGCTTATATACAGCAAAACAGATAATAAAAAGGTTAGACGGATCATTCCGTCTAACCACTTAATAATAGTAATTTTTTAGGTCCTACTGTGCCTTATACTGGAGACTTTTTATTCTTAGATTCCTCCGTGGTGCCCTGTCGGTTCGTAATTAAACCCATCATCTTGATATTGGAAAGGAGGAACCATTATCGTCAATACTAGAAAACTAGTCACCCATAAGGTTAGAACAATTTTACGCTTCATCTTCATCTTCCTCCACCTCTTTAATCAACTTTCTATACACTGCCTTTGTTTCAGATGATGCATATTCTTGATAAGACTCATAGAGCCTTACACATTTGATTATATATGATTTATTATTAATAACTGTAGATTTTTCCAAACAACTCAACAAAAAACGAAAACCTTCTGAATAAATCCCTTTATTTAAATAGTATTTTGCTAATTCATTGGAGAAATGAGTAAAACGTTCTAAAATAATTTGTTGAGTATATACGCCTACTCGATTTTGTTCATTCAAAAAAGATTGAATTTCTACTTCAAACAATGCAAGTATATGATCTACATTTATATTGTATCGATTAGCCGCCTCGATTATGTTATCTATTGCGGGAAGTATTTCATCTTCCTTCGAAGAAAAATAAGCAACATAATCAGAGAGTACGCTTACATCGCCAGACATAAGCCTATTCACATAAGTATTGGCGTCGGCCCATTCTTTAAATTGATTTTTCCATTTTAAAGTTGTATCATCTTTTTCTTCTACCCAGCTTAAATCGGCATACTTTTGAATATGCTGAAGCGCTGTCTCATAATCTTTATTAGCATCACAAATTTCAGCACGAATTAAATGCGAAAATGCCCAATAAACAAATGGAGGATACAAAGGCTTCTTTGTTTGCTCACTCTTTGTATGCTGCTGGTCAATTTTATATTGTATTTCAGCTTTATTGCCCAAGGCCGTAGCAAAGTTATTTGCCTTATCCCACTTTCGCAATGAACGACAAGTATTTACTAAATCTCTTAACGCATCTAACTGGTCCGCTTCATCCAAACGTTCCACGTAAGCCTCAAATTGAACAACCGCATCATAGTTTTTCTCTTGATTATCTCCTTGCCTCGTTTGGAACAGTCGATATTGGCAAATTGCTAAACGTTCCGAATACTGTTTTTTCTCACTCATAGCTACATTCTCGTACAGAATAGTTGCCGCTTCATAACATTCTTCTTTAAACAGCTCTTCAGCAAGCTCAAATAAGGATTCTGAATAGCCCAACTTGTCCATCAATAGATTGACCACATCATGAATGCAGTCCAGTTTGTTTAATTTCGCACAGTTATGTATGAAAGGACTCATTCGACGCCAATTCGGATTAGCCTCTGCTAAATACTCAGACACATAGCGTTCATAGTAGTAACCAACGGGGTAGCCCATCGCTTGTGTAATTCGATCTAGCTGATCCACTGAAAGTGTGCGGTTCCCATTAATAATACTGCTCATGGTGCCCGGATTCATTTCGGCTGCTCTAGCTAAATCACTTAGGATTAAATCATTATCTCTCATATGTTTTGTTATCTCTGTGAGTATCGTGGTTGTTGTGTTGTACAAAGTAACCACCCCTTATCAGGAACTTAGTAGGATATCAACTTATTAAAAAAGGACTATTGCAATCCAATGATTGTATAGCCTTTCCGCAATTTATTGTACCATCTTTTGGCACAATATCATATACCTTTCAGAACCTTACTTAAGATACCTTTGATGGGCTTGCAAAGAATTTAAGCTCTATAAATCCTGAGACATACGAATCATATCTCTACACTGTATGCCATTCTCATAAATTTCTTCTAGATAGTTGTGTCTGACAAAGAAATCTAGATCTACACCAACAATTCTGAACCCACATTTTTGGTAGAGAGCTAACTGCCCAATGCTAGAGTTTCCTGTACCCATTTCCATCGTTTTATAACCTTGTGCCCTGGCTGTTTCAATTGCATGTGTTACTAATTGTCTGCCTATTCCTTTACCATGCATACCTTCTGACACTGCTATATTCACTAACTCAACTGTTTCAGGTCTTGTAGGTAAAAGAACATAGACTCCAACAATATGTTGGTCAATCTCTGCTACATAACACTCCCCTCTCTTTAAGTATTCCTCAACAAGTTGGTGCGATGGATCAGCTAGTAACAAAAGCTCTATTGGATATTTTTCATTTGAATGAAGTAGTCTAATATTCATATATTCTCTCCTGTATGTATTATGATCCCCGGATTTCCACTCCATCGTAAGCTTTATTCCAGAAATCCGGGGATGGTGGAGATGGGAAGCACTATCCGTCTGCTCTCAATTCATACAAACCATTATGCAGTGAAAGACTGGCAGAGTGTGGAGCTTCAAACAAGACACTGATGCTGAACACGGTCGGAAGCCTATCATCAGGAAACCAAGGCCGTTGCTTGTCTATGACTATAAATGATCCTTCTACATCCCCTAGCGGCGCGAATTTCTGTCCAGCCCCTCCCCATGAATTAAGTTGGAACGTTTCGGTAATTATTCTAGATACCTCTGGAACATCATCGACCGGAAGACCAATCTCGCTTATACGAAGTATAGAGTTGGGTCCGAAAGCTTCAGCGACTGCATTATCGAGTGTATGGTGGGCAATGAATTCAACGAGGTTATGATCTGGATCATAGAAGTAAAGTGCTGTTGCATTCCAGTTTTCGAAAAAAAACTCATCTTCTTCGGATCTTGAAATCAATGAAATCCCACGGTCGATTACCCACTGTTTTGCTTCTATGAATTTATTCGTTGGAATCGTAACCGCAATATGATAAAATCCATTCTCCATATGGGGGGATTCCTGGAAAGCAAGAACTGATTCTCCTACTTGAAACGACAACCGCAAAGAGCTTTCCTCCACAACCTGCAAATCCAAGAGAGAGCCGTAAAAAGCTTTCATCGCTTCGAAACTGTGGGTGCCTAAGAGCACTTCTTTTAATTTCAATGCATTAGTCCTCCCCATAAATAATATTGAAGCCCATTAGTCCGTCGTATCCAGATCAGCATTTTATCTCAGACTGTATGAGGTTCATTACATTGGTTATTAATTATCCTTTAAATCGGTTAGAAGTTTGGCGTTCACATCCAACGCCGCAAATTGAAGTAGTATATCCTGTTCATCCAGAGATTTACTTTTCGCCATTTCTTGATAGAGCTTGGGCTGGTCCCGAAATGCTCTTGCACTTCCAATCAAGTATGCCTTCTGGAGATATTCATGAGCTAATACAGGATTGCTCTGATGAAGAAGTGTTTCCGCCATCTGAATATAAGGTTCAGCATGTATAATCCGGTACCCTGTACCTTCCAAATCTAAAATCTCCTCATTTAAAAGCTCTACTGACCGCTGAGTATGCCCGTTATAATTGAGAATTTGAACGTATTGATGCAAGGTTACACCTGTACATAGAGATGCCTACCCCTTCATTGCGATTAGCGAAAACGCTTAATTAAGGATATCACTCCCCAGATGAGCAACGCCAAAATCCCGATAACGATTACGAATGTCATTAAGATCGAAGTCCATACGAAATTCAATCAACATCACCCCATGCATCATTTTATGGTCATCATCTTCTAGAGTACTCTTCTAATATCTCTCCATATTTTAACGCACGTTGACTTCCGTTGCATTCGAATTGAACAATTTTATTTTTAAAATCATAGATAAAAACGCTAGCAGTGCAAACATCAATCCGCTCCAGATGAGCTGGTGTATTCCCAAGTGAGAGATAAACCACCCGCCCATAGCAGCCCCTATCGTAATACCCAGATTAGAAAATGAGACAAACAGACTGTTACCAAACTCTGGAGCTTCTTTCGCTTCAGTGGTTAACCATGTTTGACTAATAATTAGCCCCCCGGAATGCACGGCCCCCCAAATGAGTACAACCACAATCATCGGTAGGAAAGAAGCTCCCAGAGCATAAGTGAATACGTAAATGACCATATATAGCAATGGGAACATGATGACGGTCTTTGTCAGATTTTTATGTAATAATCCTCCAAATAAAAAGTTCCCAAAAATCATGACGATTCCAAAGACCATCAACATCATACTGATCCATGACCCGTTCATAAGAGTTACTTCTCCAAGATATTCGGCAAAGTAGCTATACACCGAAAACATAGCTGCAAAGATAAAAATAACAGTCACAATGTTGAACCACAATTGAGGTTTACGTAATATACCAAGCTGTTTGCCATAAGACATCTTTTCCTGAACGGGCAGGGAAGGAAGCCATACGAGTATTCCCACAAATGCAATCATGCTTACGACAGCTCCAAACAAGAAAGCAGCTTCTAACGATATCTTTTCAGCAAGATAGGAAGTCAAAGGCACGCCAAACGCAAATCCTACTGTAATTCCAGCGAAAACCTTGGTGACGGCTTTACTACTCTTTTCAGGGGGGACAAGATGAGATGCAGTCACGAGAGCGACCGAAAAAAAGACAGGATGAAAAATAGCAGGAAGAACACGAAAAATGAGCATGACCTCAAAATGAGTGGTATAGGCATAGACAATATTAGAAATGACAAAACTGAATACAGCGCTTAATAGAATGACTTTACGATTCATGCCGGAAACGAGTAAGGTCAAGAACGGACCTGAAATGGCAACAACTAAAGAAAAAATACTAACGAGCCAACCAGCCTGGGCAGCTGATACATTGAATTTTTGGGTTACTTGAGGGAGAACGCCTATAATCCCCATTTCCGTTGTAATAATGCCGAATACGCCTAAAGCCAGAATGATAATAAGTAACGGGTTAACCTTTTTCATTTTAAGTATAAGCCTCCAATTTAATTATATATACAGATTTGTAGATATGTTATGTGAAAAAAAACCTCCTTTCAGTTTATAGTTCCTTTTGAACGTACTCGGCAAATTCCCGGATTGTTTTTTCATTCCGACGATAGTACGTCCACTTCCCAATACGCTCAGACTCTAACAAACCGGATTTTTGCATCGTTAATAAATAACTTGAAATCACAGACTGCGCAAGTCCCGATTTAGCCTGTATATCTCCCACACATACACCAATTTGAAAATTAAGCCCTTGCTTTAGATAAGCCTGTTCATCAAAAAACTCTTCTGGTTTTTTTAACCACAGCATAATTAGACGACGAGTTTCGTTTGACAATGCTTTATAAATCAATGACGGTTCCATATAAAACATTATATCTATTTTATTAGATTTGTAAATATAAAGTCCATTGATTACGTAGAAAATTAATAATAAAGGCTGCTTCCCCACGCAAAATCCGCTGGGAAGCAGCCTGTTCAAGTACATATTTAACTACACTGACTTACTCTTATTGGAGCGATACATCAAGTACAGGAAATACGGTGCACCGATCAGTGCGATCAGCAATCCGGAAGGAATTTCAGTCGGCGCAAGCACTGTCCGGCCAATCGTATCAGCCAGCACCAGCATTACTGCTCCCAAGAGGCTCGACAGAACAATGGAGCGGCGTACATGGTGCCCAATCAACGTACGCACGATATGCGGAGCAATCAGCCCGATGAAGCCAATTGTACCTACACAGGCTACCGCTCCACCCGCCAGCAGCACACCCACTGCCATGGCCAGCAGCCGGGTGCGGCGCACCGGAAGTCCCAGTCCCATAGCGCTGCTATCGTCAAACACCAAAAGATCAAAGCGGCGAGCTAGCCACCAGGCTATTGGCAACAACACGAGCAGAAAGGCCAGAATCGTCGCCACCTGTCCCCAGTTTCGAGCGTAGGTACTACCCGTCAGCCAAATATAGCCTGTGCTGCCCCAAAGCGAGCCTTGGATAATCAGTACCTGAATGCCGGCTGCTCCGATCGCTGATACAGCAATCCCAAGTAGGATGACCACAGACGGGTTTAGGTGCTTGTTCCATGATAAAAAGAAGATCACTGCCGCCGACACCGTCGCTCCGGCAATCGCCGCGATGGGCAGCATATAAACAGGTAGCCCAGGCCAAACGATAATCACTGCAAGCGCACCAAAGCCAGCCCCTGAAGAAACACCAATGATCGAGGCATCCGCTAAAGGATTACGAACGGCTAATTGGATCAAGACACCACTGACAGCAAGAGCGATACCAGCCCCGGCTGCCACCAGCGTGCGCGGAATTCTAAACTGCAGCAAGGCCGAATTTGCGTTCTCACCGCCGAACAGGCCGGACAATAGATCGCCGACAGGAATTCGCATCCCTCCAAACATCAGGCTGAATACAGTCAACAGCACGGCACCGCATCCAAACAACGTGACCAGCCTGCCATACGGTAATTTCCGAGAGCGCACACCTATGTTCATGGAAGATTGTCCACTAATACCAGAAGGCAGCTTCAATTTCCACAGAATCAGCCAAATTAACCAAGGAGCACCGATCAAGGCCATCACTGCTCCGGTCGGCAGATCCATGCTTGATTGGTGGACCATTTTCGCCAGCACGTCAGCACCCGTCAACAGCAATGCCCCCCAGAGGAAGGAACCGGGCAGCACCCAACGATGCATTTTTAGACCGCTTAAGCGCACCAAATGCGGAGCTACCAAACCCACAAAACCAATGGGTCCAATGACGCTGACTGTAATGGTCGATAGCAGGACAGCTAATACAATTCCCACCGCCCGGGTCAAGCTAACCTTTTGTCCGAGCGACGTGGATGTGGACTCATCCAGATCTAGGACATCAAACTGCCTTGACAGCAGAACGGCAATGACCGAGAGCCCTACGACCCAGGGCCAGGCGTAAGTTGTCCCGCTCCAGTCGTTTTGCACAAGCGAGCCAGAACCCCAGAGAAACAGTCCCTGGGTTTCAAATGAATAAAAGATATGCAAAGCTCCGGTAAACGAACCGAGAACCATGGATACAATCAAGCCGGCAAGCGCCAACCGAATTGGACTTCCAGCTCGTCCCCCACCCATGAAGTAAGCCAGTACCGCTGCTAGCAGGCCGCCGACAGCAGCAAATAAAAACGGCGCCTGGTGCAGCAATCCGGGAAACATCACCGCGCCAAGGACGACCACAAAGTAGGCACCAGCGTTAATTCCTAGTGTATCAGAAGCCGCCAGCGGATTTTTGGTGATGGCCTGGAGCAGAGCACCGGCGATGGCCAGCGCACCACCTGCTAGGATTCCGATGACCGTACGCGGCATTCGGAGATCCCACACCATGTTATGATCAAGCGTATTCTGACGCTGGGTCAACGCCTCAATTACTGTATGCAGCGGGATTGAAGCCTCTCCATAACACAAGCTTACAAAAAAAAGCACGATGAGGACGATCAATCCGCCCCCAAAGATGCTTCCTACACGCCAAGTCTTCGATAAACCCGTTGTGTCTGTTCGGGTCATTTCGTCAGAGCTCCAACTACTTGATCAACCAGTACTTTGGATGAGATAGGACCACCGAATGTCCATGTTGTACCGTCCAGCGGATAGGTACGTTTTTCTTTGACAAAGTTCAGTCCGTTCCATACCGAGTTGTTCTTCATCGCGGCTCCAAATACATCGTCCGTCTTTTGTGTAATATAGATAAAATTGCTGTCCTGTACAGCTGGAAGAGCTTCAATGCCAACGGTGCTAAACCCGTATTTCTCGGTCTGGTCCGACTTCCAGTCGTTCACCATGCCGATTTTCGCAAGCGTTCCCACTACAACCGAATTTTCTTTGAACATTCGCAGACTGGCAGCATTTTGAGCTGTAAAGGCCTGTGTCAGCGCATAGTGAAAGTCTGCTTTGCCTGCCTTCTCCAATGTAGCCTTTGCATCTATATAGTGCTGGTCAAGTTCGCTTAGGACCTTATCAGCCTGTTCCGTTTTTCCGGTAGCTACAGCCACTTGCTTAAAGATTTCAACCATACGGTCGTAATCATAGCCGTTCCCCTTGTAAGGATCGAATTCTATCGTTGGTGCAATTCCTTTAAGCTGCGCATAGATCGCTGCATTGTTATCGGCGTTAGAGATAATAAGATCCGGCTTGAGCGCCGCAATCGCTTCTAGATTCGGTTCGCCCCGTGTGCCGATATCAGTTACGGTATCAGCCAGCTTCGCCTCCGGTGTTACCCACAGCTTGTAGTTTTCATTGTCTGCATTGCCGACCGGCTGTACGCCAAGTGCAATGAGGTCCTCGGTAAACGTCCATTCGAGTACCACGACACGTTCCGCTGGCTTGTCCAGTTTGACTTCCCCGTGGTCGTCCTTAACCGTAACCGGACCAGCCGTTGTGGATGTCTGCTCAGACCCTGCAGTACCTTCCGTCTTCGAGCTATCCCCAGCTGCACCGCAGCCCGCCAATACAATAGTAAAAACTACAAATAATAATAGGCTATTCAACATCTTTTTCATTTCTCTCAATCACCCCTGTATGTATATTGCATTGGAAAATGATAATCATTATCAGTAAAAGATTATAGGGGTTAGTGACTTTTGTCAATACGGATAAATCTAAAATTGAATCACAAACAGGTTCCGTATATGATAGCTTTATCATTGTTTAAGGGAGGCTACATTTACGTGGCAGTATTAATCAACGAGCAAATTAAAGCTGACGAAGTGGTACTCACTGGACTCGCGGGAGAGAAGCTCGGCGTTGTCTCCAAGTCAGAAGCCTTGGCTATGGCCCGATCCCAAGGGGTGGACCTGGTATGTACCTCACTCATGAGCAGCCCACCGCCCTGTAGCTTGGTCGCAAAGGGCAAAGGAAAAGCGCTGGCGCAAAAAGAAACCGCAGCAAGCAAAAATGTCGGCCGAGCCGCAAGAAACAGCGGCAAAGAAAAGGTCAAGGAGCTTCGCTTCACTGCTCATATTGAGGAGCATGATTACGACACGAAGCTGCGTCAGGCAGACAAACATCTGCGTTCCGGCAAACCGGTGCAGTTGGTCGTTAAAGCGTCTGGAGCAAAAGAAGCCCCCGTCGCCAAAGCGGTACTAGAGCGGCTACTAGTCGATCTGAAGGAAGCCGGAGTGAAGGAAACTGGAATCCAGACAGGCGGCAAGGGCTCGCAAGTGAAATTAAACCCGCGCTGAATGGCGAATCCGTAAATTGGAAAAGTCACTTTGACCCTAGGAAACAGAGGGAGGTCACTAATGGACATGAATGGACCTGTCAACATTTCTCGAAGTGAGAGACTTCAGACTTGCCACGAAATAGCTGCGAGGTTACATGAAGTATACAGAGACAAAATTCTGGCTATAGGGATCTATGGATCTGTTGCCAAAGGTACTGACGGCCCTTTTTCGGATATTGAAATGTTTTGCGTACTGAGTGAACCAAACGGCCCCGTAGAATTTAGCCATGAATGGTCGGCAGGGCCCTGGAAAGCTGAGGTGAACGTCTGTAGTTCAGACATTCTTCTTAAAATTGCCTCTACTGTTGAGGGCGATTGGCCGTTGACACATGGACCCTTCTTTTCCCCACTTCGTCTGTATGATCCTAAAAACTTTTTTTCTACATTAAAGGAAGCGGCCGAATCCCCAACAAAGGAAGATTTCAGGCATGCCATCAACGAAGTGCTTGTAGGTGAAATGTATGAGTTTAATCGAAAATAAAATTGCTTTAATTGCGCTTACTATAATATATCATGTTTTTGATATGCCAATCCCCCTCTCAATAAGGGGGATTTTACTTTTCTTCTGGATGTATGATACTGCTTCGTTATATTTTTCCACTGTAATATATTTGAAATTTAAACTACTTGATTTCACCCCCTACCTCCTTTATTCTCTGTATATGTAACTCTGGCTTTGCTTATCTGAGAAAATATTACGCATAGGGCTTTATATAGATTTTATTTTTGTTAATATCCAACAACAGGGCCTTAGGCACTATGATAGATTACGTTTTAATGATATATTGATAGGTACTATAAAAGACTAATTACCCATGGCTTGGGCTGGAGGATGTATGCAAAAGGAATCAAATCAAGACGAAACCAGTTATTTATTTAATGTAGATGTATTAGTTAAAGGTCGTTCGAACGTAGAGGCCCTTCAGTTCCTGCTTAATCTCTTGAGCCAAAATGAACAAATTGCGGATAGCCGGATTCAATCCGGTATCGAACTTGGCAATTTAATTGAAGCTGCACTGTACCTAAAAAAACAGTCGGCCGTGAATAACCCATCTAATGCAGCCGCTACGCTCGCGGAAAAATTCTCTAAAAAGAAATCAGCCGCAATTACGAACAAGCCACCAGTCGTTCAAGAGATCAAACAATCCCACGTACAGCCAAAGCCTGCAATTCAACAAGACCTTAGTACGTATGAATGGATCAAACGCTATATTCAAGATAACACGCTTGTACGGTTAATCGTGAACCGCTATGGCGGACAGCGCAGCATTCCTTGCCGCATCCTCAATCTGGATCATGATAATAGCCTGCTGAGTGTGTATCATGTAGATGAGAAGCAAGTGTACTCCTTTAAAATGAATGAGATCGATGAAATCACATCGTAAATGTAATATTTCATAAAAAAACGAAGCATGAAAAAAGAGAACGGGCAGGAAAAACATGACGTTTTTCTTGTCCATTCTCTTTTTTTGCATTATCCGAAAAGAACTCTAATCCTCTTTCTTCAGACCCATGGCAGCCCATGCCAGCAATATCCATCCTGCAATAAAACACACGCCTCCTAGAGGGGTAATAGCCCCCAGCACACGGATTCCGGTCAAACTTAGCACATACAAGCTACCAGAAAACAAAATGATACCTGTCAATAACAGACGCGCTGCCCATCTTAAACGGTTGGAAGGACCCCACTGTCCGGCAGCCAACGCAATGATCAGCAAACCGACAGCGTGAATCATATGATATTTCACACCTGTTTCATACACGGCCAAAGCATCCGCGTTGATCCGGGCTTTCACAATATGTGCCCCGAACGCTCCAATGGCTACCGCCAACATCATCATTATAGATCCCACAAATATCCATTTTCGTTGCATGTTTGTGTACTCCTTTTCATCTCATCCTTTTAGCCGAATGTTCTTCTTATTTTATCGAAACCGTATGAAGTTTACCAGCCAGCGTGTGTGAACAGACCGCATACAGAATTGGATGATTAGACCCTGTCTTTTGAAGGGTAATGTGTAGGATGGCTTGCTTTTTTGTTTATTTTGTGGAAAATTAGTACCTGTTCGGACTATGTTCAAGGAGTGGAAAAAATGAGTTACCAAGATCCTAATTTGCAAAAACCTGCTGCGTCTGAGGAGCACCCTGTTTTTTCAGAAGCTCCTGTGTTTCAGCCTCCGGTCAAGCTCAAACATTCCGGTCCCGGAATTGCTTCTTTTATTATGTCGCTTGTCAGCCTGATCGGATATATTATTCTGGCTATTATGGTCATTAATCTGCTGGCTCATTTCAGCCAATACCAAACGTTGAACCCGGAAGTCGCTCTGCAGCAAACCGGAACGGTATTGCTTCCTTTTATTTTTTTAGGCAGCCTGTTGCTGAATTGTAGCGGACTTGTGGTCGGTATCATTGGAATTGCGTTAAAAAACCGTAAGAAAACCTTTGCTATTACAGGCTTAATCATTAATGCACTTATTATTGTGGGCTTTATTGCTCTTCTGGCCATCGGTCTTTCCGTTCCGAATAGCACAGCGGATATCTATCCTTCCTCCGTGCAATCTTTATAATTTTTCTGCATCACACAGAGAGGATTCAATGTATGAACAAAATTAAAATTTTTGCCGACAGTACCAGTGATGTTCCTGCTCACTGGCGTCAACAGTACGAGATTAGCATTGTGCCATTGTATACAGTATTTGGTGATGAGGCATTGCAGGATGGGGTGAACATTCACCCGGAACAATTGTTTCAACGTGTAAGCCGCGAGGGACATTTACCGCGTACCGCCGCACCTTCTCCATCGGATTTTATTCAGGCCTTTGCGCCCTACATAGAACAAGGGGACGACATTTTATATATCAGTCTGTCTTCCGAGCTATCATCGACGTACCAGAATGCGCTACTCGCTGCCTCTGAATTTCCGGAAGGCCGCGTTACGGTTTTTGATTCCTTGAATTTATCGTGCGGCTTTGGCCTGCTTGTGATGAAAGCTGCTCGTGCGGCAACCAACGGCAATACGATAGAGCAGATTGTAGACATGTTGACGAAAACCAGGCCGCTCATAGACACGGAATTTGTCATTGATACACTTGAATACCTGTATAAAGGCGGAAGATGTTCAGGCATGCAAAACCTGATCGGAAGTCTGCTCAAAATTCGTCCGGTGATCAAAGTGATTGACGGAAAAATGACGCCTGCCTACAAAGTCCGCGGCAAACGTGAAAAAGCTTTGGATCAGATGCTGCAAAATGCACTGAATCAACGAGATCAGATGGATAATGATATCATTATTGTCGTGCACGCTTTGGCCGAGGAAGACGCGCTAATGCTGCAAGCTCGCTTGAAAGAAGAAACGAACGCACAAGAGGTACTGCTAACTACAGCAGGCTGTGTCATTTCCAGTCATTGTGGTCCACAGACCATCGGTATTATGTATGCCAAAAAAGCATAGTTTATCCAATATCAAACCCGTTTCCGCATAGGTGGCGGGTTTTTTGGTGTTTTTCCAACAATTTAGCAATGAATAACTTTCCTCTTTTTGATAGTATTATTCGTCGAGTAACGATATATGAGTCTACAATCTATCATAAAAAAGAAGGTTATTTGGTATGAGTTCCAAACGATCACGTTGGTTAACCAGGCTCACCCTTTCAGCAACTGCAGCCATCACAATATTCACAACATTCACTTCATACTTAGCTGCTCCAGCAGCAGCATCCGGCGCTACGTTCCAAGATATTGCACACAGCTATGCCTATCAGTCTATTATTTCCCTGCATGCTAAAGGAATTTTGAACGGTACACAACCTGGTTACTTCTCTCCTAAAAAGGCTGTTACCAGAGCCGAATGGGTTACCGCACTGGACCGTACACTCGGTCTGGAGCCTGTACAAGCGGCCGTTTCCTCCTACCGAGATGTTGCCAAAAAGACGTGGTACTATGGATGGATTGAATCGGCTTCTCAACTCAATATCGTTCAGGGGGGAACGTCTGCGACATTCCAACCTAATAGTCCCATAACCCGTCAAGAAGCGGCCTTGATGATCGCACGTCTCATCCGCTCTTCGGGCGGATCAGGATATGCTACTTCCTCCTTCACAGATACTGGCGAAATTGCAGATTGGGCCCTTGATGCGGTAACCACCGTAAATCGTTACGGCTTTATGAAAGGTGAAAGTAACTATTTCCGTCCTGCATCCTCTCTGACCCGTGAAGAAACAGCAGTCTTGCTGGAACGACTGCTAACGTATTCAACAAAGCATGCTAACCAAACTGCTTCCACCGCTTCTTCCATCCGAATAGGCTGGCAATATGATCAAACCGTTCAGCAGTTTGAAAATACGGTGCTCCAATCCAACATCAACACCCTATCACCACGTTGGTTTTTTCTAAATGAAACAGGTATTATCAGCGATTATACCAATTCGTCGCTGCTTGCCTGGTCCAAACAGCATCATAAAAATATCTGGGCGATGGTAGGCAACCGTTCCAACCTGGCACTGACGCACCAAATTCTGTCCAGTGAGGTTCTACGAAATACAACTATAACTCAGCTTGCTAATGCCGTATCTGTATACGGTTTGAACGGGCTTGTCATTGATTTTGAAAATGTAGATGGTCAGGATCGTGCCAATTTAACATTGTTCGTCCAACAATTAAAAGCTAAGTTGAAGAGTCAGAATACGGTACTGGCGATTTGTGTATCTCCTGATTATGGAACGGACTGGACTGCCGCCTTTGATTATAAACAGCTTGGCGCTGCGGCAGACTATCTGATCCTGATGGGATATGACGAGCATTGGGGAGGTAGCTCGATCCCCGGCTCTGTGTCCTCACTGCCATGGCTCCGTGAAAGCGTGCGGCGTTTTGTACAAACCACCCATCCGGAGAAAGCGATCTTGGCGTTGCCATTATTTACACGGAACTGGACGCTTAACGCTAGCGGAAAGTCAATCGCTTCCTCTGATATTTCACTAGATCAGCAAAACCAGCTAGTATCCCGTTCCGCCTCCAAACCAATCTGGAATGAGGATATTCAGCAGTATACCGTGTCTTACAAAGACACGCAGCTTCATAAGCTGTGGCTCGAGGAAGGACGATCCTTCACTCGTAAGTATCGCTTGGGACAGGATGCTGGGTTTGCTGGCTTCGCCTACTGGTATCCGGGCGGAGCAAGCTCTGATCTGTGGTCCAGTGTAAAAAACGCAGACCGATTTATACAGCGTGGTTTATAAAATATAAAGCCTTCAACCTCACATGAAAAGTGAAGTTGAAGGCTTTTGGCATATATACTTATCACAAGCCTATGACCGATATGCAACTTTCCCGTTTACAATTGTCATTCGTACCTTAACATCAAGTAAAGCTTGCGGACTTTCCGATACATCACGGTCAATGACTGTAAAGTCAGCGGCTTTCCCTTCAGCTATCGTCCCTCTTTCATCAGCCTCACCGGCTGCTACCGCGCTTCCCGTGGTAAACAAACGAATGGCTTCATGTACATCCAGCTTTTCAGCGGGAAGATAGCCCTCATGCATTTCTTCCGGCTTGGCACGAGTCACGGCCGCATGAATACCAAGAAAAGGGTTTAACGGCTCAATCGGCGCGTCACTACCTCCAGCACATGGAATGCCTGCTTCCAGTAGCTTTTTCCAGGCATATAAATATTCAGTCCGTTCTTTCCCCACCCGATCCAGTACCCAAGGGAAGTCACTTGCGACAAAACGGGGCTGGATGTCCGCGATCAGCGGCAGCTTCGCCATTCTCTTGACCAAATCACCCCTAAGCACCTGTCCATGGATCAGGCGGTCTGGCAAACCGCTTTCCCCCGTGAGCGCATGAGCCTCCATCGCTGTCAAAATCATGTGCGCCGCCCCATCCCCTATGGCATGCACAGCCACCGGATAGCCTGTTGCTCTGACCGCAGCCACCATCTGATTCAGCTCTGGCTGCGGTTGGATCGCCATTCCACAGGTATGTGGAGCATCACTATAAGGTTCGGATAATAATGCCGTTCTTCCACCAATAGCGCCATCGGCAAACATTTTAATCGCACCGATTTTAAACCATTCATTTCCGGTACCTGCACGCAGCCCTTGCACTTTCGCTTCTTCCAAAAATGGATGATAGATAAGCTGGTGTGTGCGAAAAGGAAGACCTTCTTCCCTCAGCTCCCTGTAAATTTGCTGCATCGTCTCCACGCTGCCCAAAAAACGTAAATCCTCTGTGTGCGCAGCAGTCAAACCAAGCCTTAGCGCATCCATGCAAGCCCGCCGAATCGTATCCTTCTTAACCGAATAATCCGGCTCTGGCTGCACGCTAGTAAAGGCAAAGGATGCTTCCTCATAAATCAATCCGTTCAACCGTCCATCTGCATCTCGCCCATAGGCTCCCGAAGCCGGGTCAGGGGTGTCCTCGTTAATACCCGCACGTCGAAATGCCTCTGAATTGGCCAAGAACGTATGAAAGCACGTACGAGTGAGATATACCGGATGCTGATCTGTAATGGCATCCAGCTCGGCTATATCCGGTATTTCAACAGGAATAAACGCATTTTCATTCCAGTTGAGTCCTAAAATCCATTCTCCTGGCGGTGTTACAGCGACCCGTTTGCGCAGCATAGCCAGCATCTCTTCCTTGGAGGTAGCTGATGTTAAATCCAGCATAGCCAGCTTCATACCATGCATAGACAAATGCATATGTGAATCGGTTAAGCCTGGCAGTACATAGGCGTCTTCCCAATCCACAGTTTCATATTCCTTACCGGACAACTGTAATTCAAGCTCCCGAGCATACCCGATGGCCTGTATCCGTCCATGCTGTACAACGATAGAGTCTCCTTTGGAAGCCCACTCCCCATACAACCGGCCGTGCTTGAACAAAACGAATGTCAACGCCACTCATCTCCTTTATTCAACTATACGCATATCCACTTCATATTACGCCTGTGTTGCCACTTCCAAGCGTAGTGTATTTATATCTATCTGCTGCACCTGCTGGGCAAATTGGTCATGAGCTGCACAGACAGCCATTTTATAATCCTGATCCAGCTCATACTGCTTAAAATGACAATACTCGGTGGTAAAGCCCTCTGTCGTGAAGCCTATGAATGGCTGTGCCTTCAGCTCGAATGAAAAAGACTTCAACGGTAGGGTTAGTCCCTGCCCCTCGGCCTTCACAAAGCTTTCCTTAAGCGTCCATAGGTCGTAAAAATACGATAAGCGGCTGTCTGCGTCCTGACGCATTAACGCATCATACTCTGTGTCTGAAAAGCACACTCTACCTACCGCAAAATCAATAGGACGGAGCTGTTCAATGTCGATTCCAAGCGGGTGATCATCAATAGCGCATACCACCCATTTTCCCGAGTGAGAAACATTAAAATGGAATGCGGGTGCATTGATCAAGGAAGGCTTACCGAATGCATTGTATGTAAATTGAAGACTGGCATTAGATACCTTCAATTGCCGGCAGGCCAACCATCTCAGCAGCACATCGGCATATAACCCCCTCAAAGCATCTTCCCGATGTAAAAAACGATCTAACTTGTGCTGCTTTTCCAGCGAAACCTGATTTACCAGTGATTCGTAATGCTCCTCAGCCTCCGGCTTGCTCGTATCAATCGCGTATATTTTCATGGTTGCCTCCTGTATACCTAATGAATATCAGCCAGTTTGTAACACTCACCGTTCGATGAAGTCTGTTAGATATGGATGGCGTGTGCCGTGTACATGGTCAATATACTACTCTAGCACTTTCAATTCAATATGGATACAATTGGGATAAGTAGCTCTATTAAAAATACTTCATAGAGTCCATTAATGAAAGCGCTTTAAAATAACACATACAGAGGAGGACGAAACAATGAAATATGATTTTGCCCGCTTGCTGTGTATTATGCTCTCTATTTTGCTGACGTTGAGCATTTTTCAGATGTTTTCACCTAAGATCGCTTCAGCCGCTTCAGCGAATGTTGTGAATGGCATTCAGTTTAAAGATACAGATGGAAACGTGGTCCATACCCATGGGGGTGGTATGATTAAAGTAGAAGGTTACTATTATTGGTTTGGTGAAAATCGTAATCCCAACGGCACGTTCAAGGCGGTATCCGCCTACCGTTCCTCTGATTTAAAAAACTGGGAGTTTCGTAAAAACGTACTGACCAGCAGCTCCGCCGTAGAGCTGAATGTTTCGAATATTGAACGTCCGAAAGTGATTTATAATGAAAAAACACGTAAATACGTATTATGGATGCACAAGGAAAATGGGGTTAATTACAACGAAGCCCGAGTGGCTGTCGCCTCTTCCGATACGGTGGACGGCGATTACACGTATCAGGGCAGCTTCCGTCCTCTGGATTACGATTCACGCGATATGACCGTATACAACGATAACGGTACAGCTTACCTCATTTCGGCTACCCGGGTAAACGCAGATCTGAACATTTATCGTCTGACACCGGATTTTCTGCAAGTTGAATCGCTGGTGACTACACTTTGGCCTGGACAATATCGTGAAGCTCCGGCGATGTTCAAAAAAGGAGACGTCTACTTCCTGATTACATCCGGGGCAACCGGCTGGAATCCCAATCAGGCCAAGTATGCTACCGCATCCAGCATTGAAGGAACCTGGAGTAATACGATAAACTTCGGGGACGGTACGACATATGGTTCACAGTCGGCTTACGTGATCCCTGTTGAAGGTGCCCAGACAACTTCATACCTGTATTTGGGCGACCGTTGGGCGGGTGCGTGGAGCGGTCCTGTGCAGGATTCTCAATATGTATGGTTGCCACTGCGTTTTCCAACAGCGACTTCATTAGCCATGGATTGGTTCGACAGCATTAATATTGACACCGCCAGTGGTGTGGTCGAGGGGATAACGACGCCAATTGCCATTGATCCGGATGACTATTATCAGCTAGTGAATCGCAAGAGCAATAAGCCACTAAGCATTATGGGCAATACAACGACGGACGGCGCAGATCTGGAGCAGCGTGCAAATTCCGGGGCAGCAAACCAGCAATGGCAGCTCAAGGATGCAGGCAGCGGATATTATAAAATTATAAACCGCAACAGCGGAAAGCTAATTGGTGTTGAAAGCGGTACGACAACAGACGGTACAGTTATTGAGCAGTGGAGCGACGGAGGCTGGTCCAGTCAGCATTGGCAATTAGTATCCGTAACCGGTGGTTATTACAAGCTGAAAAATCGGGCAACCGGCAAGCTGATCGATATTTCTGAAGGCGCCACCGCCGATGGAGCTAAAGCCATTCAATGGGGCGATAACGATGGGACAAATCAGCATTTCCGTGTAGTTAAAGTAGAATAGCTCAAGTTATTTTCAAAAGGAGCCGTATTCCAAGCAGATCATGGTCGACTGCTACCGGAAAAGACGGCTCCTTTTTACGTAAAACGATGAAATTGATAATCTCTAGTACGTTACAGTTCCCACGGATAATCTGTTGTCAGAAAACTAGCCAGCTGCTTGCTTTCTTCCCTCCGCTGACGCCGTATGGCTGCGCGAGATGGAGCCGTCTGGTGCAATTGTAACTGCTCTTCTGTTTCTGGAATCACCTGCGGCACGGTCACCTTACGGTTGTTCTCGTCCAAAGCCACAAAGGTCAGGAAGGCGGTGGCTGCGATTTTTCGGTCGCCAGTCATCAGTCCTTCACGAATTACCTTTACGAACACCTCCATCGAGCTGCGGCCTGTCCAGGTTACGAACGCTTCCAGCGTGACAGAATCACTCGGATGGATAGGTAGCAAAAAATCCACCGAATCCGTAGAGGCTGTAACTGTGTTCGTACGACACAGCTTAGCAGCTGCAATAGATGCGATATCGTCGATATACGACATCAATCGGCCGCCGAAGAGCGTGTTATGATTGTTGATATCGTTGGGAAATACTCGGGACGTCTTGAAGCAGTAGGTTTCTCGGATGTACTTGCTTTCCATGGGTTCTTTCCTCTCTTTTCCTCGTTGCTCTCTTTTTATATCTCTGGATTTTGCAAAATCCTGATGTGGAAGCCTGTTTTAGACTATGCTAATCATCCCACTAATCCGCATAATAAATCAATACATAAAAATCGGCATCCTCTTCCGAATCATTGCGGTAGGTATGTATGTCAGATACTTGAAATTGCACGGCATCCCCTGCACTCAGCTTGAGCTGTTGCCCCTGCATTTCAAAGTACATCTCCCCACGGATCATGAGAATCGTTTCCTCACCCAGATGCTTCTCTGCCTGGTGTGTAAAGCCTGGCTTCAGACTTACCGTGAACACCTCAAACTTCTTTTCAGCGTGATACGGGAATACAGGGTAAACAAAATAGTTACCGTCCTCATCAATAACCGGATGCAGGTCTTCCCTCCGAATTTTCGTGATTTGCGGCGGGTCTTCTTTGAGAAAGGTGGAGAAGGATACATGCAAACCGTTCGCAATTTTCCAAAGGGTTGTTACCGTAGGATTGGATTTCCCCTTCTCAATCTGAGCCAGCATCCCTTTGCTGACCCCTGTCAGTTCAGCCACCTTATCCAAACTTAATCCTCTAGTCTTCCTGATTTGAGCCAAATTAGAGCCAATAATATGCTGCATTGAATCCACGGAACGTTGCCTCCTTGTATCCAAAAGTCTATATAAGAAGAATACACAATTTACTCGAGAGAGGTTCATTCGAAAATGAATCTACAATTAAGTCTTAACAGTCTTATTGCTATCTAGCTTACACAAACTCATTATCTTATCCAATATAAAAAAGTGTCAAATTGAAAAATCAATTTGACACTCGCTACTCAATGAGTTCCTTCGTGAGATAATTAAAATTTGAATGATATCAATAGTTAACGTCTACACATTCTCATTTCCCCAAATGCTTACCAGATCATTGATCTGAAGCGACACGACCCTTAGTTCTCCACCAATGGCGTAGAGTTCTAAACCCTTACTTTCGAAGTCCGGAAATATCATGTCTGAAATGATTGCTTTTCCATGATTGCCGAAGACTTCGACACTTGACCAATCCAGATAAATGCTCAACTGTATCCTCTCATGCTCTGGCTTCATAGTGGCCTTGTGTATTGCTGTGAAATCGGAATGAAAATCAGTGGCGCTCGACTTCGTCCGATCGACGAACAATTCCCCATTCGTGATATTATATCCGATGATCGTCTCTTGATTGGCGGACTTCCGTACTTTAAACCCGAATTCCACGGCAGTACCGATTTCAAATTCTGCAATAATTTCTGCCTTGGCTGCGAAAATATCAGACAACACGTTCATACCTGGCTTAATCGTCAAGTCTTGCAGAGACAAAATCGGTTTTCTTAGCTGACTTAATTCATTTATAGGTGCTTGGATTAGGCGAAGTCCCTCCGGATAAGTTCTAAGCTGTAGCTCACGAGGAATTGACATCTTGCCACGCCATTCCTCTGAAGGTAGCGTGGTAGCATAACGCCAATTATTCATCCAGCCGATCCAAATTTTCCGTCCGTCTTCGTTCGAAATGCCATTCCAGGACACGGCCGCGTAAAAGTCTGATCCATAGTCTACCCATTTGATAGTATCGATAGATTCCAACGCTTCATCTGGCGTGAACGACTTACCGTCAAAGCTGCCTACGAAATACATCATGCCAGAACCGCCTGCCGGTGGTTCCGGATCGTCTGGATTCACACCATTTCTATCCCCGACGCTTAGCATCAGAATCCACTTCGTGGTATTAAGATCCTCATCCACTTGGATTCGAAATATATCAGGACATTCAAATATACCTCGGTGGATATGCGGAATGTCGGAACCGAATTCGCTTGCAAAAGACCATTCTTTCAGGTTTGGAGATGTGTAAAATTCTACACGGTCCCTTACGGCAAGAACCATGATCCACATTGATGATTCATCATGCCAAATCACCTTCGGATCACGAAAGTCTAGCGTGTCCGTTGGAAATAAAACCGGGTTACCTTCATATTTTGTCCAGGTTCGACCCTTATCCTTGCTGTAAGCAATGCTTTGCACCTGCGGCTTTCCAGGCTGAGACTTGTTGCCCTCATTCGTATAAATGGCAACCAATCCTGATCCTTCCTCGTCGAAAAATCCGCTGGTATTGTTCTTATCCACCACCGCACTCCCCGAGAAGATCGCTCCGTCCTCCCCAGGTGGAATTGCCGGTGGAAGCTCAGTCCAATGCACTAGATCCTTGCTTACCGCATGACCCCAATGCATGTTGCCAAAATCAGGTTGCGTATCATGGGGGGTATGCTGGTAGAACAGGTGGTACTCTCCTTCAAAGTAAACCATGCCGTTGGGATCGTTCATCCAATTTTTCTCCGGTGAATAATGAAATTGAGGCCTGTACGTTTCACTATAGTTACTTTTTAATTCTTTCATAGTATCCGCTCTCCTTTTGATTGTTGATAAGGTATTTAACATAATAATTTGAGTTTGCTCGTTTGCAAATGAATTTGAGATACTACCATTTAAATGTTTCAGCCTTGATCTTTAAGATATCTGTCATAGCCTTTTTGTTTGATTTTCAGCCATTTATCTAGCCCCAGTCTGGACAGCTCGGCTTTATATTCGGCCCATTCTTCTTCCACTTTACCCGTCTTGATCCATTCCGCCCGCTTGCGGTTAACGTAAGCAAACAAATCGGTTTCCAATGTGGAGATCTGCTTCTGATCCTCCAGCGAGAAGAAGACTTTCGGGAAATTATGGTCAGCCTTCATATAAGGAACGAGTCTTTCCTTCATGAGCTTAAGCCGTCCCACTGCATCATCGGGCTTGGTCGTTACTTTTCCGTAATACTCGTCAAGAATTGCCAATGGACCGCCGATATTCGTTTTTTGCCGCAGCTCGACAGGGGCCGTTCCCTTAAGCGGAAGATGCTTCAGCATATGACTCGCTTCATCGTATTCAAAAATGTTCTGCTGAGTTTTGTCGCCGTAGGTGCCCCAGTTGTCCTGTACGGACTGGATAGGATCATACAGTTGGTCAATCCATTTTGCCGTAAGCTCAAGATTTTTGTTGTCACTGGTAATCACCATTCTCCCCCGGTCAAAGCCGAGATTGTTCGTGCGGGTCACATTGACTTCACCGCTTGGCCCGGCGAGCGGATTCATCAATTCATATTTATCGTTATCTCCTGAGATGTTCGCCTTATCCCATTGAAAGTAGAGACCATATTTTTCATTCTGGCCTTTGGCCAGATACGTATTGTAATCCTGCTCGAATGACTCTTCGTCGATCAGGTTCAGCTTATACAGCTCATTAAGATATTTAATCCCCTCTTTATAACCATCCTGATCGGCAGTGAAGACCACTTTCCCCTCATTGGTCACTACCGTATGATCGCCGTTGTCCCCAAGACCGAATGATCCGAACAGAAAATTCAGGTCCTCATTGCCGTTATTGAGCATAAAGGACAGCGGGATTTCATCCGCTTGGCCATTTCCGTTAGGGTCGCCATTTTTAAATGCGAGCAGAACTTTTTTTAAATCCTCGGTGGTTTTTGGCATTTTAAGTCCCAGCTTTTTCAGCCACTCCACATTGATCCATGGCATGTCGTTTACAGAATGAATGCTCTCCTTCTCAGAACCCAGTTCTTCAATCCAAGGAAAGGCATAAATGTGCCCGTCCTGTGCGGTTATCATGGATCTGTACTCAGGTGCTTCCTTCAATACCTTCTGCAGATTCGGCATATATTTTTGAATCAAATCCTCTAAAGGGATAATAGTTCCATCCTTTCCGAGATTCAACAAATCGTAATCAGAATATCCGGCATCCAGTATGGCATCTGGAAGATCTCCACTGGCAACAGCAAGGTTTCTTTTTTCAATGAAGGAATCGGAGGTGAAGTTGGTAAAATCGATATGCACCCCTGTTTTTTCTTCCAGTCTTTTATAAATCAACTTTTCATTTGGATCGGAAGGTGCCAGCGGCGAGCTTTGAGTCATAAAATGCAAAGTAACTTTCTCTTTAAGCGGCAGAGTAACATTTTGCAGCTTGTAATCTTCGGATGCCGCAGAATTATTGCCTGAACCGCCACATCCGGCAAGCAGTGAAGTAGAAAGTGCCAACACAGACAAGGTTAGTAATGTTTTTTTCATCTCTATTCCCCCGATTTGTTATTTGATCGAACCTACCATGACACCCTTTTCGAAATACTTCTGGAAGAATGGATACATGACAATCAAAGGCAAACTTGATATGACAATGGCAGAGTACTTAATCATTTCAGACAATTTCTTAAGCTCCGCTTGTGCCATCGCATCGGCAATCATGCCGGGCTGAACCTGATTCTGTATCAAAATGGAGCGCAGTACCAGTTGAAGCGGAAACAGCTTCGGATCATCCAGATAAATCATGGCGTCGAAATAAGAATTCCACTGTCCGACAAAAGCGTATAAAGCTAGAACAAAAATAATAGGCTTGGAAAGCGGCAGGACGATTTTAAAGAAAATACTGAGCTCGGAAGCTCCGTCTATACTCGCCGCCTGGAACAGTTCTTTCGGAAGTCCCTGGAAATAAGTCTTTGCCAGAATAATATTGAATACGCTGATCGAGCCGGGTAGAATAATGGCCCAGACCGTATTCAACATGCCTAAATCCTTAATCACCAGATAGGTAGGAATCAGACCGCCACCGAAAAACATCGTTATCAGGAAAAAGATCATAATGGATCGTTTCCCTACCAACTCTTCAATCGCAAGCGGATAAGCCGCGAAGACGGAAAATAATACGGTTGCGAACGCAAAGGCTGCTGAATAAAAAATAGCATTAAAAAAACCGCGGATCATGGCACTGTTGCTTAGGATTTTGGCATATCCCGTGAGTGTCCAGTCTGATGATGTAATGGCAAACCCTTTGGTAATCAGGGTATTTGGAGTTAAAAAGGACGAAAGCACCACATAAACCAGCGGTAACAGAATAGCGAGAACAAACAAACCAAGTAGAATATAATTGATGATGAGCAGAATCCGGTCCTTCCCGGTGTAATGAATATCCATAAATACCTCCTTCTTTAATACAGCCCTTCTCCTTCGTTCAGCTTCTTGACGACGGTATTTACGAAAATCAACAGGAATACATTAATTACGGAATTGAACAACCCGATTGCCGTAGAATAAGCATAATCGCCGGATTGCAACCCCACCTTGTATACGTAAGTCGCGATGATTTCCGAGGTAGGTGTGTTCAGAGCAGTCTGCATCAGGTAAGCCTTTTCATAGCCGATCGACATAATACCTCCTGCAGCGAGAATGAACAGGACGGCCATGACGGGTTTAAGAGCTGGCAGATCAATGTGGAAGATTCTCTTCATCAATGAAGCGCCATCAATTGTTGCAGCGTCATGCAACTGCGGGTCCACATTGGCTAAGGTGGCCACATAAATAATAGAGGACCAGCCCGCTGTTTGCCATATACCGGACAAAATATATACCGTTCGGAAATAGGCAGGATCAGTCATAAAAGCAATCGGCTTGCCGGTGAAGGTTGTTACCAAAGCGTTCACTATTCCAGCTGGCGATAGAAAAACAAACAGCATACCGGCAACAACAACAACCGAGATGAAGTTAGGTGCGTATACAATAAGCTGAATATTCTTCTTGAACTTCGCTCCTCTGACCAGATTTAGCATTAAGGCCAGAATGATTGGTACTGGGAAGCCGAGAATAAGACCGTAAGCGCTTAATTTAAGCGTATTCATTAAAATGTCATAAAAATTTGGTGATGAAAGAAACCGCTGAAAATGTTCAAATCCAACCCACTCGCTGCCGAGGATGCCTTTTCTTGGGCTGAAATTTTTAAACGCAATGATCGAGCCGTACATGGGAACATACTTGAAAATGACGGTAAGAATTATGGACGGAAGCAGAAACAAATACAATATATAATTTCGAAGCATATAACTTAACCAATGGTTTCTTTTTTTTGTTTCTGAAGCCTTTAGTCCCCTTTTTTGAACGATCGAATTTGCCAATATTTTCCCTCCTACTGTTCACGGCTTGTTATACGACACAAAATATAAGCCATGTTATGTCATCTCTCTGACATAATTAACCAAGATGTTTTTCAAATACTTGCTTGTAATATCCACACCTCCAACAGAACGAGAATTTTACACATTCCCAAAATGAATGGGCTTACAATTTACATTTGAACATTTTTACTCTTACAATTTATCAGATGTACATTTAATTAGTCAATATATTTCGGGTGAAAAATTCATTCGAAAAGCGTATTTCAAGATAATTATAATGTTTTTAGCAAAAATATATCAAAAATACACAATATAAATAAACAAACGTAAACTTATATTGTTCATTTGAATAAATACATTGTTAAAAACATGAAAATACTATATATTTAGAAATATGAAGAATCTTAATTCGGAGAATAAGGTGAACAATATGACGAGAAAGTCAAAGGTTACGATACAAGATATCGCTGATGCCTTGGGGATTTCCAGAAACACTGCCTCCAAGGCGCTTAATGGAGTGGAGAGTATTCCCGCCGTTACTAGGGACAAGGTGGTCAAAAAAGCAATGGAGCTTAAATACAAACAATTTTCTTATATGGAAACAGCTTCTGAAAAACAAGGCAATATCGCACTTTTGACCTGTAATCTTCCTAATAGCTCACACTTTGGATCATTGTTGATTAGCGGACTGGAGAAGGAAATCAGCAAACAGGGCTATACTTTATCTATTTATTTTGTCCGTGAGAATGATATCAATTCGATGACCCTACCCGGCAATTTTGAACCTTCGAATGTGGCTGGCATCTTCTGCATCGAAATGTTCAGCAAGGAATACAGCAAGCTGATCACAGATCTTGGCATCCCAACCATTTTTATTGATTGCGCTGCGGATATGATGTATCCAGAATTGAAGGCGGATCTAGTATTAATGGAAAATGAACACAGCACATACTGTGTTACCCGGAAATTAATCGATTATGGCTATGAAAGCTTCGGTTTTGTAGGCGATTACAATCACTGCAAAAGTTTTAATGAACGCTGGACCGGATTTAATAAGGCCTTAGCAGAAGCAGGAATCGCCGTAGATCCTGCCCATAGCATTGTAGCGCCTGACCGCAACTTCGTTCTAGAGGAGAACTGGATGGAACAGCAGTTGGATGCCCTGAGGGAATGTCCCTCCGTCTTTATTTGTGCCAATGATTTCATTGCCATCAGCGTGATCAAATCTTTGAAAAACAAAGGGATTAAAGTCCCGGAAGATATTGCTGTCTGCGGGTTCGATGATGCTTTGGAATCCCGGGTTGTCGAGCCTCATCTTACAACCGTGCATATTTACAGTAGTCAGATGGGGATTATTTCAGCCGAAATGTTATTGTCCAGAATCAAAGACAATACCATGCCATACCGAGTGACTCATGTTGCAACGGATATCGTATACCGGGACTCGACCCCTGTTCTAAACTAAATCTACCAAGAGGTGAATCAAAGTGAAAAATGACAGAACGGTTCTTTGTGTGGGCGAGTTGCTCATTGATTTTTTCTGCACGGATATTGATGTTAATCTTGCCAAGGGTCAGCATTTCTCCAAGCAGGCCGGCGGCGCTCCGGCAAATGTAAGCGCAGCCGTAGCCAAGCTCGGAGGAAAAGCGTCATTCTTGGGGAAAGTCGGGGCTGATCCCTTTGGCATGTACCTGAAGCAAACGTTGGATGAGCAGCATGTGGATACGTCCATGCTCCTTTTTGATCCGTCAACGCCGACTACACTGGCCTTTGTTTCCCTTGCCGCTAACGGCGAACGGGATTTCGTGTTCAACCGGGGAGCTGACCGTCAACTGTCTCTGCAGGACATTGATAGAGAATGGACCCGACAGGCTGCCATTCTGCATTTTGGATCGGCAACGGCCTTGCTCGCCGATCCTTTCCGAGAAGCGTATTTGTCTTTATTGGATGGAGCGAAGGCCAACGGGCAATTCACCTCCTTTGATCCCAATTACCGGGGGGACCTCTGGAAAGACAGGCAGGGGGAATTTATCACACTGTCCAGAAGAGGAATACACAATGCGGATTTGGTAAAGGTAAGCGAAGAGGAATTAAACATCATTACAGGGCTGGCTGACCGCGATGCTTCATTGGATCTTTTGCATGGGTTGGGAGCCAAGACGGTGGCGGTTACCTTGGGGAAAGAAGGAACCCTCATCTCAAGTGGTGCCTCCCGTTCGTTAATCGGCAGTATCGCTGTCAAATCGATCGACTCTACTGGTGCCGGAGATGCCTTCGTCGGAGCAATGCTGTATCAAATCAGCCAGCTGAGTCAGCCTAAGGCATTTACCTCCAACGCGAAGCAGCAGCAGGAATTTGTGACACTTGCCAATCAAGTCGGCGCCATCGTGTGCACTAAAGTTGGAGCGATTGCAGCCTTGCCGTCGTTGGAAGAAGTTAATCGTTTCGTAGCGCAAGGTTGAATCAAGGAATGAAGCGTAAGAACAGCAAAAGGTGTCCGACGATCTCTAAGGTCGCTGGATACCTTTTTAGTCATTCTTTTGAAGATGAAGTGAGAAACTAAAACATATCGAGGGAGTTTAATCAAAAGAAAACGAGTACTTATCCTACGTAGTCGTTTTCTTTTATATAAGGCAGGTCAGGATTTTTTTCGATTGCCAAAAACTTTTCATCTTTAATTAACTCAGATATTCTCATAAACCATTATAATTCATATTGCAGACTTAGCATTTATCCTGATCGGATTGCAAAGCTATTGCTAATGCAATAAATGATCCTGATGATACATCTATGAGTAAAATGATAATTCGACCAACTATTCAGGCATTGTAAACAATGACAGTCGACAGAACGAGAAAGCGCTTGCCTAATTAACCTAATTAAAACAAAACATTGTTAAGTTACTGCCATCATATTATAGAGTTTTAGTATCCTGATATCATCCTTCGATACTTTTAGTTGTTGGATGAGGCGTGCACCCTCTTTTAGCACTTCTTTGGAAAATAGCATTTTAGCTGCGATAGGCATAATAGGTCTAGAAGAAAATCCATAATACTCTGTTGTCAGGTTGCCTCCTGCTATTCGAAATAAGTAACTAGTTAACACCTCTCTTCTATTTCCAATGCCTACCGTCTTTTGGTGTTTGGATATCCAATGTACTGGATCATTTCAAACGGACAAAATGTATTCCTCCAAGCCTATTTTCAAACCGTCTTCATCATTGCTCGATGTGACCCTGTCGGCAATTTTCTTAACTTCCTCCGGCGCATTTCCCATTGCAATCCCAAGGCCTGCGTACAAAATCATATCCATGTCATTATAGTTGTCTCCAATGGCCATCGATTCACGATAAGTAATATTAAATATCCCCTCGAGCTCCTGAATGGCATACGATTTGGACACCATCTCATCCATAATTTCCAGATAAGTTCCCTTGGATTTATAAACACTGATACCAGTAACTTCTTTATTGATTTGTTGTACAAGCCGCTCAATGCCTTCGGGATCTCCCATGCATAAAATTTTGTGAATATCATGATCTTCTTCTATATATGAGGGGAGTAACCTCTGTATGGGGGAGCCATTAATAATTTCCGCTTCCTGAATTACCCAAGGATTTTGAATGTTGCCAACGATCCACTGGTCATGTCCATACAAGTTAAAACTGATAGAAGGATAATGATCCATTACAATATCGTATATTCGTTTAATGCTCTTTTTCGATAAACAGATGCTATGAAGGATTTCCCTGTTGCCGCCCAATATTAGAGCACCGCTATAACAAATGACGGGAGCGTGAATATTGAGCTCTTGCTGAAGAGGAAAAATGCCGCTTGGCATTCTCGCTGAAACAAGTACAAAAGGGATATTTCTTCCCACAACTTTTTGGATTGTATTTTTAGTGTCGGACGTAATTTGATGTTTTGAATTTAACAACGTCCCGTCAATATCGCTAAAGATTGCTTGTATCATGGCCGATGGCTCCCTTGCGATTATTTATCACGATTCTTCCTCAAGCGCCTTGATAATTTCTACTCCGCTATCCTGCAACATCAGCAATGAGTGCTCCGGTGCATCCTGATTTGTAATTAGAATATCAATTTCGGAAAAATTCAGGCCTTTAAACGGGCTTGTTAAATTAAATTTTTTGTAATCAGCAAGTAAAAATACTTCTCTGGCACGTCCCGATACCAGCTTTTTAACTAAAGCATCATCACGGTTTGCAAAATACACTCCGTCTTCCATGATGGCGGCAGCTCCTAAAAAAGCTTTGTCAAAAAAAACATCGTTCAACTGCATAGCCGTGTAGTGGTCATAAAAAAAACGGTTTTCATGATTAAATTTGCCCCCGAGCAAGTTTATGTTAATTTCACTTTTTGCTGATAAAGCTTCTGCATTATCCAACGAGTGTGTATAAACCGTGAGATTCTTGTCCAATTGCCCACAGAGCAGTTGAATGGTAGTCGATACATCCATGAAACAAACATCTCCGTCAGCGATGTGCGCGGAAGCTGCTTTTGCAATGAGCATCTTTTGCTTTGTTGCTGAAGTTACACGTTCCTTGTAGGCTCTTATTTCTTCTTTTAATAAGGGCAAGGCAATACCTCCATGGGTTCTGATAACCCCCCCTTCGTGAACAAGCTTAATAATATCCCTTCTTGCCGTATCTCTCGAGATGTTCAATAAATTACAAATTTCCGAATTTGATAATTGGTTACGGCTTTGGAGATACTCCAAAATTTTTAAAAGTCGTTCCTCTTGGTAAATATAAAGCCCCCCCTATCCCTATATTCACTATAAGCGATTAGACGCTTTTTGTTAAGTGTTTTTAAGTATTTTTATAAAGATAAGCAAATTGCTTATATTGTGTATTTCACATAGCAAGTCCCCGGTCCGCATGCATATTGCATTAAGAGTCCGGGGACTTTATTCATTTTGCCTATTTATTGATAAATTCAATCTTTTGAAGCAAACGTTTTATCATAACTGCCGCCTCGGCGCGGGTAGTTGTTGCATGTGGCTCATAGTGTCCAGTGTCCATACCTTGTGCGATGCCCTGAGCTGTAACAGCGGCTACTGCATTTTGCGCCCAAACCGCGATAGACGAACGGTCGGCATATCCATCTAGCGATTGCCCGTTTTTGCTGTTGACTGAGACATACCCGGTATATTGTAATGCTTGATTGACAAGTAGAGCCATCTCCTGGCGGCTGATCCTCGATTCCGGACGAAAAGCACCGTCTTCATAACCTTTGACCAGCCCAGCTGAATAGGCTGCGCTGAGATATCCGCTGTACCATGAACCCTTGACTACATCCCTAAAGGCTGGAGTCGCCCGTTCTTTAAGCCCCAGTGCATGAACAAGCATAGCGGCAAATTCGGCGCGGGTAACAGGCCTGGATGGCTCAAATATTCCTTTTATCGAACCGACAACAATTCCTTTTGCGGCAAGTAGCTCTATGTCGGCTTTGCCCCAGTACCCAGCTGGTAAATCATCGAAGGTTGGGCTGCTGTTGACAACGGTATATACACCATTGGAATTATGCTTTATTTCAACGGAGGCTCCATCATCCCCAGCCCGAAAAATGCTCGGTACAAAGATAAGTTTCCTTCTGGCTTCGTCGTAGCAAACTGCGGTGGAACGATTTGGGTCCATCGCTGATGAAAGCGGAAGTGTCCGGCTCACATAGGTATCACCGAAATCAAGAGCGGTTGTTGTACTGCCTGTTACTGCTTCAGCCTTGAAGTCTATAGGAGTCGTTTCCACGGTTGCGCCCGCTTTTACAGCCGCTTCTTGAATAGCCGCATTTTGCTGCATTGTTGCCTTGGATAACGTAATTCGCAGCCCTGGCACGCTATTGGAAGGTGAGGTATTTCTATTCACCCTGCTGGCTGGAAGGGTGTACGTCCCCAGTTCTGTAATTAACTGAAGATCCAGAGTTCGATGCTCGCTCCAAAGCTTATTGGCCATGCTGGTCAGCTCAACGATAACCACGTCAGCCCCAGCAGCTTTCACATGCAAAGTTAGTGCTGAACCTTTTCTTACCGGCAAAGCTTTAAGCAAAGTAAGATCATCCACGACCACTGCGGCTTCTTTCCTGCCATCAGCCTTTTGTGTAATACCCGGAGCATACTCCATTATTCCTGAAGTGGCGGAAGCCGGAATAGATGCCTTGACTGGCAGCTTTACCGCCTGGCTGTCGCTACCCTTGTTGTTCTGAGAATTGCCACCGGAATGGCCGGAATTGGAACTTGATATTATTCGAACACTATTAAAGAATGCTGTTGTATCCCTTACATTTAACCCAAAGTATCCTCGTGTGTAACTTTGGTCTTTGGTATCAATCACCAGTTGTCCGTCCAAATAAGCCTTTATGGTATCCCCGACAGCTACAATTTTGAGGTGATAATCCTGATTTGTCCGTAGTTTCAGCTTCGCGTCATTATTGTAGATGGCAAGATCACTACCGGTCCCTTTAACAAATTTCATCAACTTAACTACATTATTCCTTACATCCAGATTAATTGCATACGCATTTTTTGCCGTAGGGTCTGAACGAAAGACCAAGGCACCTGCGCCGATGGGGTTTTCTATGTTATCTTTTTCAGGATCATCGGGATGCGAATCTGTATCCGGCACTTTAATGTCCGCTTCATATATAAAGTCCTCACCGAAATTACTTGCCAGAATAAACGCATCCCCTACGCCCTGCCCCTGTTTTCCATTAATAGTATCCGCCCATTTGCCGCTGATCGTCGTCCAATCTGACAGTACGGAGACACTAGATGGGGGCGCTTTCCAGACACTTTTTAACGGAAATATTTTCAAAGACTTTAATTCCACATCCCCGCCCTTACTGTAGATTTGCATTCCTTTACTCGAAGGATGAGGGAATATTTGGTCAGTTATCACTGTTTCTCCATTATTCCCGAACACCTCCAGCGCTGACCGGTCAACAAAAATATGCATTTTCACCGTACCGTTTAAAGCCTTCAGCGGGCCCTCATGTTTATTTGTGATATCAGGTCCGAAATCATAATTCCCGGAATTCGTACGGTCAACGAACAGCTTTTCATTGTAGACATCATACCCGACCGTTGTATATTCCTCAGTTCCTTTACGAACCTTAAAACCAAACTCAGTTGCTTCGGTGTTGGAAAGATCAAACTCTGCAATCATTTCAAATGTATCGTCAGAAAAGTTGGATAGGAGGTCGCTTTCTCCCTTAATCTTTTCATTTATATATGAAATTCCCTTTGTTTCAGCACGAATGCCGGCCAGAGAAATTGGTGTTTGTTTTAATCGTAATCCTTCCTCTGTCTGGGTCAGTTCCATCATTCGCGGCAGTGACATGGAACTTCTCCATGTTGAAGTAGGTGTATCTTGAGCATAAGTCCAGTTATTCATCCAGCCAAGCCAGTATTTCTCGCCCTTCTCCCCTTCAATTCCGCTCCACTCCACACCGGCATAATAATCAGCTCCATAATCGGACCATAATATTTGGTCGGAAGAATTCTCATTGGTGAAGGTTTTCCCATCAAAGCTTCCTACAAAATATTGCATTCCGGATCCGCCTGCAGGTCCTCCCGGATTTATACTTACCTGCAGAACCCATTTCTTTTTTGAAGGGTCGCCATCAATAGGCAATTCAATTAATGCAGGACATTCCCATACGCCGCCTATACTTCCGTTTGTAGAAGGTATCCACGAACCTGAGACGGCAGACCAATCCGTTATGAGGCCACTTTGTGGCAAATTGCCTTTTTCCGGCTCTTGTGCAACCTGGTCAACGTCTTCCGGAATTGGTTTGTCATTATAAACATTGATATCATCCAGGTTGATATGCCCCCAACGTCCCGTTGCATTGTCTATAGCTTTGATATATAGCACTTCACCAATATAATTGGAAGCATCCCATACGTATCTGCTATACGTTTCCTTTTCGGATTTCGTATTTGTTTGACGAAGCAATTCCTGATCGTCAGAAGCTCTGACTAACGATAAATAACGGTTGCTGACGTCTTTGCCTCCGCCCATCATCAGGTTAATCTCTCCGGAGCCACCCAGTTTGAAATAGGATGAATGCAGTTCTCCAGTAGCATCATCCCCCTTGTGACTATCGGAAAACCCCCATAGATGATACTTGCCTTGCTGGTCGAAAGTTCCACCCCACCAATCCTTTCGATCTGTTACATGGTCATTAGTAAATGCTTCCCCTTGTACACTGGTCCACCCAGTCAGATCCCCTGTTTCAAAATCATGGTTAAGTATTTCATTCTCCTCTGTGATGATATTTTTGCCCAACTGAACATTCTGGAAGAGCACAGAGGAATTCGCCAAATGCAAGCCGAAAACGCCGGAGGAAAAGGTAGAATCATTTACATCCTGAGTAAGTTTACCATCTAAATATACTTTTATATTCTCTCCATAGGTCCTCACCTCTAAAGGGTAATCCGTATACGTAGCGAGAGATACAGTGGCCTCGGCCAGAACTGATTGCTTCCCGTCCTCAAGCTTCATCAATTTTATTTTATCGTTGTGAGCGTCGAGGCTCGCCATATATCCATTTCTCACCTCGGCATCTGCCCGAAAAACAAGTGAGCCGATTTCATCTCCGCCATCCGATAATTCAATGTTCGCCTGATATCGAAAGTTTTCCCCGGCTTGCCCGCTCATTACATATGAATTCACCGCGGAAGTCCCGGTCATTCCTTTCACGGTGTCTTCCCAGGAACCGCTTACAACAGTCCATTTTGACAAATTGGTCACAAAGTTTGATGTATTATTGAATTTCACATTTCGAAAAGAGGCTGTTGAATTCCATGCGGTTAACCCATAGTAGCCGTATACAAATTCATCATCCGTTTGTTCGATAACCGATTGGTTGTTTACAAAAACCTGAATGTGATGTCTATCTGTTACAATTTGTAAATGATAGGTAGATGAAGTATCCAGGCGCAAAGAACTGGCCCCAAGTTCAATGCTTTCTCCATTCCTATTTTTAGTTAAAGTTACGCGATCATTTTTGGCATCTAGATTGACTACATAGCCGTTGGCCGCACGCTTATCAGAACGAAAAACCAGTCCTCCTGATCCTTCCCGGCCATTTTTTGCATTAAGGGTAATGTCGCCCTCATAGTTGAATGATCCACCTTCTTGTGAGGAAATCGCGTAAGAAGTGGAATCCAGACTATTGGCCTGTATTCCACCATCTGGACCAAATTCACTGGCATAAGTCCAATTTTTTAAATTGGGAGAAGTATAGAACATCACCTTATTGTTAGCAACTAACGACATCACCCACTGATTGGATTGTTCATGCCAAAATACTTTGGGATCGCGCCAATCGGCGGCGGGAGGTTCAGGCATTACCGGATTCCCTTCATACTTTTTCCATGTTCTCCCTTTATCCAAGCTGTAAGCAATGCTTTGAACCTGACCCTTATCACCTGAATGGGTAAAGATGGCTACCATTGCTTCCTTTCCAAAGCCGGCTGTATTTCCCCAGTCGATTACAGTGCTTCCGGAAAAAATCTGTCCGTGGATATCAGGAGAAAGTGCAACAGGTAGATGTTCCCAATGAACAAGGTCTCTACTCACAGCATGCCCCCAATGCATCGGTCCCCATGTCGTTCCATATGGATAATTTTGGTAAAATAAATGATATTCACCCTTGTAATAAACCATTCCATTGGGATCGTTCAACCAGTTGGCCTCGGGAGAAAAATGAAATTGATTGCGGTACGTTTCCTGATAATATCCTGGATCTGATGCAAACGCTTTCGTGAATGAAGTTAAAGATAATAATAAGATGATACTAAGTGCTAAAGAACAAATCCGATTCATATTTTTACTCCTCATCTTGTTCACTCCCTTTATAACTAATTTTATAAATCAGTTCAAAACGCCTTATAATGAAAGCCTATCCCCGGTGATGGATAACTCCTTGACCAAATAGTTTTAAGAATTATTCAAGCCAAGACACCGAGAGCGTATCCAATAATACCAATTGCGAATAGCGCAAAAAATGAGAGCCATGGCGTTCACTTTCTTTTTAAGCAGTCTCATGCAAAGGAAGGTCAGTAAGAACGGTAGTAACCTTACTGTACAGCCGCTTAATCGTCGGAATTAAGGAACCAACAACGTACAAATATTTTGTTTGAGTCGTTTTTGGTCATCATCTTTTCTTCCATATGTACTCCCCTTCTTTCATAAAATATTTTCTTATAGCTCTTCAATTTCCGCCGTATTTCGAACTGAGCTGGATGTATAGCAGAGCCAGCACAGTTCCTACGATCCCAAAACCAACTAGATTGATGTTCGTGAAAGCGGCAATGACAAATCCCAGGAAGAAGAAGGGATGTTATAGCCCACTGCAAATAAGCAACATACTTAACTTCCTCTTCACCATCTTTCATATCCTCTTTTAATATTTTGAACTCCAAGTAATGTTCTTGACAAAGCGTTTATATTTAACTCTATAGTTCAATATCTTATGTTTACGCTGCTTTGGTCACAAAAATCCGACAAAGTCCGGCCAAGGATGACTCCCTGACCGCACGTTTTAAGCCAAAACACCAAATGCGTACCCAATAATGCCTACTGCGAATAAAGCAAAAATCAGAGCGATTGCGTTCACTTTCTTTTTCAGTAGCCTCATACATAAAAAGGTCAATAATAGTGGTAAAAGTCCAGGCATCAATTGATCCAAAATCATCTGAATGGTCGTAATAACCTCTTTTCCATCCGTTCCCACATATCTTGATACCACCAGCGGCACATTCAGGGTAGTCCATTTAGAAACAAGTGCGCCCATAACGAAAAGCCCCAGTATGGAGGCTGACTCCGTGAGTTTTTGCAACCGGTTTCCCGACATATCGGAGACAATCTCCGTACCTTTGTGATAACCGTATTTCAGACCGTACCATTTCGTTGCCAAGCGTGCAGTGTTAAAGAGAAGGAAGAAAAGAACCGGTCCGACAAGGCTGCCGGATAAGGCGATTGAGGCTCCGAGAGCAGCCAGAACCGGACGTAAAGTCCCCCAGTAAATGGGGTCACCCACTCCCGCAAGAGGTCCCATTAGACCGACTTTGACTCCACTTATGGTCGCATTGTCAATCGGCTGGCCGCTCGCTTTCTGCTCTTCCATCGCAGCCGTTACACCCATAATAGGCGCCGAGATAAACGGTTGAGTGTTGAAAAATTCCAGATGTCTTTTCAATGCCTCTTTTTGATCTTCTTTCTTGCTGTACAGCCGCTTAATCGCAGGGATCAAGGTGACACAGAAACCGATCGACTGCATTCGCTCAAAATTGAACGAGCCTAACAGGAAGCATGAACGGACAAACATCTTATTTAAATCACTTTTAGTCAGCTTCTTTTCTTTCATAGTGCTCTCCTCTCCCTTCAGGTAGTTACTATAACTCTTCAATTTCTTCCATCTTCTCATTACGCTGGTTGTATTTTGGGCTCAACTGGATGTAAAGCAGAGCCAGAACCGCGCCAATGACCCCAAAACCAACCAGATTAATGCTGGTAAAAGCTGCAATGACAAAGCCCAGAAAGAAGAATGGCATCAGGTATTTGGCTGCCATCATATTAATGACCATCGCATACCCTACGACTACGATAAAGCCGCCCGCAATTTGTAGTCCTCTGGTGATAACCTCCGGAATTGCGTTAAGCATAGCAGTCACCAGGCCCGTTTCTGCGGCAACTGCCACCAAAACAGCGGGCAAAGCAACGCGCAGACCTTGCAAAAGTAAGGCAATAAAGTGACATAGCTCAATTCCTTTGAAATTTGCAGATTCCGCATACTTATCAGCTAAATGCTGGAAGAAGACAGTAATCGTCCTGACAAAAATGGTAAGCACTTGTCCGGCGGCTGCAATTGGAATCGCAACGGCAATTCCGGCGCCGATCGATTGATGGCCGACGATGACCAAAATGGTTGAAACCACGCTGGCTAGAGCAGCGTCTGGTGCCATGGATGCTCCTACATTCATCCATCCCAAAGCCATTAATTCCAGAGTACCGCCAAGTATAATGCCAGTTTTGAGATCGCCAAGGACAAGGCCAATCAACGTACACGCAATCAGAGGACGATGGGTTTGCCCTTCATCTAGAACGCTACCCATGCCACATATGGCCGCTACCAGTGTTACCATCACAATTTGAAAAACAGTCATTTCTATAACTCCTCTCTAGTTGCCGCCTGGTATTTACGATCACATATCCTGCAGTTTGGTAATCAAGTTGATTTTCGGATCACTGGCTACTTTTCTGATTTCCAGCTCAATGCCTTTTTCATGCAGCTTACGAAATGCATCTACATCCTGTTGGTTTACGGATACCGCCCCGGTAATCTGCGTCTTTCCTTCCTTAAAACACATTCCTCCAACATTCACCGAGCGGATGGGTACTCCCCCTTCCACAACCCGCAGTACATCCGTAGGGTTGGTAAAGAGAAACAATGTTTTAAAATCACTGTATTTGGGGTTATTATAAGCCTCTATCGCTTTGTTAATCGTTACGACATACGCCTTAATTCCAGGCGGCGACACCTGAAGCAATAAGGTTTTGCGTAATGTATCCGCTGCGACATCATCGCTAACGGCGATAATCTTATTGCACTTCGCTTCTTTCACCCAAACGGTCGCCACCTGACCGTGAATCAGACGGTCATCAATACGAACTAATGCAATTTCCATTCTATAATTCCTCCTCTAATTGACTGTTTCGAATGGCACGAAAAGACATCATGGAATCGTGCCCTGCATGGATCGCTAAATTTACCAAATTCTCCACTTGTTCAATTCCTCTGTTTGCAAGAAGGTCAACGATCATTGGCAGGTTTACTCCTGTCACAATATCCATTTTTTCATGGTTAACTGCAATTCGGCTGGCAGCATTATAAGGACTGCCGCCGAATAGATCAACAAGGAAGATAACACCGTCCGTCCAATCCAGCGATGCCAACGCAGCCTTATATTTCTCTACAAGTCCGCTGACACTTTCACCTGGTTCAAACGTAACACCTGCCACATTATCCAATTGGCCGAAAACCATTTCTGTTGACCTCAGTATTTCTTCAGAAAATTTCCCGTGTGTCCCAACAATTACACCGATCATCTGTCTCACCCCCTTTTTTTCTCTCCACATATCTATGATGCAAGTTCTGTGCCAAACTTCTGTATAGATCAGAAGAAATTTTGTAAACAACAAAAAAACCCCCGTTGCGTCGGAGGTTTTTTTCCAGTCTGAACAGATCATTATTTATCAATCTCCACTGCTTTCATACACATATGAAAGCGTTTTATACTCTTTGGCCATTACTGTGGAATAAAGTTATATACTTCGCTCAACATTTCGCAAATATAATATTTTTCGTCTTCAGAAAGTATAAGATTCATACCAGAAACAAATATGCTGCATGAACGGTTTACCACCTCGAATATGTGCTGGTCGAGCTGTTTCACTTCCCCCTGATAAACAAGTCCATCGCGAATAACCATACGTTCCAGCGCATAAGCTGTGTGAGTAGAAATTTGGACTTTTGTTGCATAATCAAATTTGACTTCTAATCCAAGTTCCAGCTCTTGCACAAATCTCATCACCATTCCCAGAATTTTGTGGGGATTCAAATAAGTCATAAATTCTTTCAGACTTTCCTCGCATAACTCCCTGACGACTACACTTTGATCCACAGCAGGGATCTGCTTGTTATTCAGCAGTAGCTCTCTCAATGTCTGCTCACCGCTCGCTTCAATCAGCTTTTCCAAGGGAATAAACGGGATTTCCGGCTCGCTTGGCCGTTTTACTCCAATCACGGCAAGAATGGTTCGCTTAGACCGCATATCCTGGACCACTTTATCCAACTCTCTTACGTTTGCCGGGACAACCAGTATCTCCTCATCCGTCAAATCGCAGACAACTTTCTCTACAAACTCTTTCAATTTGACCGCTGCACCTTTGCCGGAGGAGCAAACCGTCACAATTGCCTTATGGACTACTTTCACTGCGGCGCTGCTATTGTTATATCCCCTGAAATCTTTTAGCGATTGGTATATTTCCTCTATCCCCATGTCAAAAACACTGGCCTTTCGGACAGCCTCCAGCGTGAGCGGAGTTGAAACCATATCAATAGTCTTTACATTGATTCCAACACGTTCCATAATAGTTTCTTCAAGATTGAGCAAAGAGCCCATATCAACCAGCAGCAACACGCCTCTACCACGGTCAATGCTCTTTACTTTATCGATAATAAGCTCCAAAATTTCCCTAGGACTGACATCGAGGGGCATATCAACAGCACAAAGATTAGAACTGCCCAGCAAGCTGTCTACGACGCCGACGATGCTGCTCGCTGTACTGGTACCGTGTGCTGCCACAATAATTCCCACACTACCCTGTCGTTCTTCCTCAACAGATTTCAGAAGAATCGCCATATAAGTTATTTCGGCCTCCGGTACATGTACACCAAACTTAGACTCGATCAAACTTTTGATAGTCTGGGCCAGTCTGTACTCTTCATCATGTTCATTCATCGGTTCATAGATTCGTGCATCACCGTATTTTCTCTCTCTGGTGCGCTTGAAAAAGGCGCTTAAATGAAGACTGAAAGCATACACGAATCTCTCGCTGTAAATTCGGTTTAGTTCCTTTTTGGCCATTTCCTTAATCTGCTCGGAGAATTCAAGGATGTCTTTGTCCACAATTTTCAGAATTCGTTCCCTGCTCCCCTTGGTGTTATAAAAACGGTTATAAAAGCTTTTAATATGGATATTGACATCCGTAGCAATAAATCTGTGGATGTAGGCGTCGTCGAGCCCTTCTTCCTTCAGCATGCCAATCTTGTCTTCAATTAGTTTGTAAAGGTTAAACGGCAGCTCGGAAACAACCTCTTCATCCAAAGCTTTTCTTCCTTCTGGAGTAATGTATAGGCACGAGGAAATACATCCGATTTCCTTCATCTTATATTGCGTTTTATCAATATTAAACAAACCATCTCGGATATTTCCCGGCAGGTTTTTAAAATCAAGTCCTATTTCTTCTTTGTTTTCATGTATGCTGTTTAAAAAACCTTTAGCGCATACCAGCTGGATGTTCGACTTTAACTGGCCGATATTGCCGTAGGTGACGCTGCCGATCAGTGCTCTTACTACCTCTGGTTCAATCCTAATCGGCTTATTTACCCTATTGGCCTCGTTAGCAAACAAATACTTCAAAATCAGCATTTGCTCCTCAATAGCACGTTCCTGAAGGGAAGGGATATTGATCGTGATGGGTATGCGCCTAATGAAGGTTTTCAGCATGGATGATCCGGGATCTTCCGTCGTAGCTCCAATCAATAACACACTCGCATCTCTTTTTCGATCCGTTTCGCCCAATTTGTTATAGGTGTGAGTATCCATGAAATAGAAAATCATTTCCTGGCCTTCCGGGGGTAAACGGTGAATCTCATCCAAAAACAGGATGCCTCCGTCAGCTTTCTCCACCAGCCCTGCTTTTTCATGATCAGCGCCTGTAAACGCCCCTTTAACGTGACCAAAGATGTGGGAAAGTAACAAGTGGGGGTTATTGAAATAATCAGCGCAGTTAAAAACGATAAATGGCGCATGCTCTGAAAACCGCTTCATATATTTGCCATAATGGTACATCAACCTGGCAAACATAGTTTTTCCAACACCCGTCTGCCCGACTATCAGGGTATGCAGACCTCTAGGAGGATACAGAATCGCTGCCTTCCCCTGCTCAACCTGGTTACGCATGCTGCCCCTGAAACCGATCAAAGCATGGAACGGATCGACCTGTTCGTCAGGCAGCAATACCTCTTTGATGCTTTTGACCTCAATTTGTTTCTCTTTCAGCCGAACCCGAAAGGTGTCCTCGATAATCTGCTTGTGCAGAAATCTGACCGGTCTTCCTTTGATTTTAAGGATTAGATCGTCACGCAGCAGATTATTCAACTCTTTGCTCACATTGTTTCTCAACATCTTTTGATCATCAGCAATTTCCGCAGCCGTAATCCCTTCCCCCGCAAATAAAGCCTCTTTGGAAATTTTCTTGGTGCTTTCGGCAATATACTCTAAAATCTTATCTATTCTTTTCACCTGTATTCCTCCAGCCTGAATCAGTCATTGGAAATTTATTCCAACCCGCTTATTTAGGGAACAGAATATGGTTTTTCAGCGCATGAGCTACTCCATCCTCGTCATTCGAGAGAGTAACGGTGTTGGCAGCAGCTTTGACCTCAAGGGGAGCATTTTCCATGGCAATGCCAAGTCCCGCAAAGGCCAGCATGTCGATATCATTGTAGTTGTCACCCATAGCCAGACAATCGCTTTGTTTCAGTTGGTACTCTTTTAGCAGAATTTGAATGGCTGCCGTTTTGGAAGCCTTTTTTGACATGATTTCCAGATAAGTAGGCTTGGATAAGTAGAGATTTACTTCTTCGCCGTATAGGGGTCGCAATACTTGAAGGACGCGTCTGATCTCTTCGGGATCACCCATGCACAAAATTTTACTGGTTCCATCAGTCTCTTCCCTCCAACCACTGGTAAGCTTAGAAAAACTATAAATGCGAGGCTCGATATTGGTGATGTCACGTTCTTGAAGCGCCCATGCATCCAATTGCTCAATATACCACTCATCATCTTATACAGGCTTACGTGAAGATCATAGGCAGCCAGGCTGTCAAGCAAACACTGTGTCATTTTCTTATCTATATAACGGGTGTTCAGCTTGTTCCCGTGTTTATCTATAACAAGTGCCCCACTGTAGCATATGAGAGGCTCAGAAATACCAAGATGATTCTGCAATGGAATAATTGCTTTTGGCATTCGCGCAGAGACAAGAACCACTGGAATCTGCTTATCATTTATAACCTGGAGAATGGTTTCTTTGGTTGCTTCCGTGATTTGATGCGCCGAGTTAAGCAGCGTCCCGTCAATATCAATGCAGACAATTTTATAAGTTTCCATAAATGATTCCTCCAGCTCCAGTGTATTTTGTTATTCAATGAATGAGTATACAAGAAAGATAGTGTATATAACCAAAAATACAACACACATAATAACTGTTACTTATTACGACAATCTTTGGCTTGTTTATGAATCGTTTCTATCAGATAAAATTACTCGGTAACGTTAACATCTAGGCAGGAGAATTGCATAGGCTTAGAGAAGTAGATCTTTCATAAATGACTGACTGTGAATTTGTACCGGAAATGTATGGAAAAGGAGTTCGAATAAGTCAATGATACGATATGGATTACAACAGGAACAAGGATTCAAGCTGGTTATGACGCCCGAATTGCGACAAGCAATCACGATCTTGCAATATTCTTCGGCTGATTTAATATCCTTTCTGCATGAACAGGCGAACAATAATCCAGTCATTGATTTGCCGGAGTTTAATATGTCCATAGGCAGTATCAAAGAAGAAGCAGAGCGGTTTTCACAGAAAGATCAAGGAGATCTGCTTGAACATTATCGTGGCGGAGAAAAATATCCATCGGTCCAGCGAGCAAATCCCGTTACATTTCTGGATTTTGTCCCCAATCCGAATGATACCCTGTTTGAACATCTGAACAGGCAGCTTGGACTGGTATGTGGGCTTACAAATTCACAGCGTATGGTGGCACGGTACCTCATTGGCAATTTGAACGAAATGGGATATTTAGAACTTGATGTTCCAACGGTCGCCTCACTATTGGACGTTCCCATAGCCGAAATTGAGGATATGCTCTTGGTGATACAGAGTTTTGATCCACCGGGGATCGCCTCTTACAGCTTGGAAGAATGTCTTCTTCTCCAGCTCCAGCTTGCTGGCATGGATGATGAATGCATAGTCAGAATGGTAAGCAACCATCTGGCCGATCTGGCGAACAATCGGATACAAAAAATTGCGGATGCTCTTGAAATCGGTAGGCAAGAGGTTATACAGATGGCCGATCGAATTCGCAAGCTAAATCCATGCCCGGGCGCAGCATTTGCTCATAAAGAGCAGCAATACATCATAGCAGATATCACGGTCGAAAAAGCCAACGGGGAATATCTTGTCCTGATTAATGACATTAGTGCGCCGCGGGTTGAGATCAACCCTTTTTACCGGCAAATGATGCAGGATCTACCGAATAGTGAAACCAAACGTTTTATCCATGAGAAGATGAATACGGCAAAATGGCTGATCAATAGCCTGAAGCAACGTCGGCTGACCCTTCTACGGGTTGCCAAGGCCATTGTGGAAAAGCAGCAGGATTTTTTTGAGCATGGCGTGTATTTCCTCAAACCAATCACCCAAAAGGAGATTGCCGATAAGACGGGCTTACACGAATCCACGGTCAGCAGGGCGGTCAGTAATAAATTTATACAGACGCCTCGCGGATTGTTCGAGCTCAAATTTTTCTTTACTTCCTCCTTGACGTCAGCGGACGGAGATGCTACTTCATCGGAGAGTGTAAAAAAGTGTATCAAAAATTTGATAGATGATGAGGACAAGCAAAAACCGTTATCGGATCAGGCTATTACTACCCTGCTGGGAAAGGAAGGTTTGCATCTATCACGCAGAACCGTGGCGAAATATCGGGAAGAACTGAGATATCTTTCTTCTGCCAAAAGAAAAAAGTTTGAAGTTTGAATGTTTAAGGAATAGTCGCGTTTGATCCGGTTCCATATTTTTCGATTTGGCTTGATCCTGAATGATCCGACTCGCTAGTTCTTGAATTCACCATTACACCTCCTTTCTTGAACTAGGATGTTTTCACTTTTGAAACGCTTCCAATTTGCTGTGAGAAAAACATCAGTTAGTAGATCCATACTATGAATCGACCGAATGAGCTAATATTTTTACAATAAAATCATGTAGTTTCGCCTTGCTTGAAGACAACGGGGAGACGATACACTTGCTGATCTAAAGTTTCACCTTCGATTTTCTTATAAAGCAGTCTGATTGTCATACGTGCCATCTCCTCCACTGGCTGCCTGATTGTAGACAATATCGGATGAAAATAAGGATGGTCCTGAATCCCGTCGTAGCCGATAACCTTTACATCCTCTGGAACGCGAATGCCCTCCCTGCGTGCTCTTTCTATATAGTTGGCGGCTAACATATCGGTAATAGCAAAAATGCCGTCCACATCGCGATGCTCATTTAGGAACTCGTTAAAATAGGCATCGTCGTCCACTATAGGGTCGGGCTTCTCGTAGATTACATAATCGACTCCCAATGTTTGCGCCTCATGAATGAAACCTTTTCTCCGATTCATGGTTTCACTGAAAATGGAAGTGACGCTTCCCATAAAAGCCGGTTTCTGGGCCCCCACTTTAACAAGCTCCCTCAAAGCCAGACGCCCTCCCTCATAATTATCGGAGGTCACACAAGTAATTTTTTTGTTGAAGTGCCTATCAATACTTACAATCGGAATGTCATTGCTTACGCTATTTTCTATATCATTGTAAGTAATGCCGACAATACCAGCCACTTTGTTTTGCCGTAGCATATCCAGATAATACAGTTCTTTTTCGGGCTTGCCGCCGCTATTACACAACATGAGCTTAAAGCCTTCCTGATCCAACTCATCCTCAATGTAATAAGCCAGTTCAGAAAAAAAAGGATGCCAGATACTTGGAAGCAGCAAGGCTACCATCTTGGATTTCCTCATCTTGAAATTTCGAGCGACTTCATTAGGAAAATAATTCAGTTCTTGTATAGCTTCCTCCACTTTTCTGCGTGTATCTGGTTTTACAGAGCCCGAGTTGTTAATAACTCGGGATACAGTTCCTACAGCTACGCCAGCTAAGCTAGCTACATCTTTAATACTTGGCATCGGCATCTCCCTCTCCCTATCTCTCTTTATGAAAATTATAATAACACTAAGATGGAAACGTTTCAATTTTGTTGATGCTCTTTTTTCGCTGAAGCTCTTTATCTTCCTTACCGGGCTGAAGCACCAGCGCGGATTCCATTAGGTATACGTCCTTGTCCTCTACATCTGTTCATATTCATCTCTATCCTTAGGATCAAGTTCTAAAAAGCAATAAAATAAACATTCTCCCTGTGTGTTCGCTATAGAAATTATTCAATATAACGTACAAACGTATAATATATTGATACTTTACAACTTACGTTATATACTATTATAAAATTTATACACTGGGGGTAAGGTTAAAATGTCCATAGCTTCGGAGTTGAGCGGAACGAAGCCCGATTCACTCAGCTTTTTACATGGGGTTAAAGATTGTATTCCTACATTGCTCGGTTATGTATGTATTGGGTTCGCGGCAGGCATTGTGGGTGCCTCATCAGGGGTTAGCACCATGGAAATTGCCTTCATGTCGGCGCTTGTATACGCCGGAGCCTCTCAGTTTATTATGTGCTCGATGCTGGCTGCAGCCAGTCCTCCATCCGTCATTATTTTAACGACATTCATTGTGAATGCTCGTCATCTGCTGTTAAGTGCGTCGCTGGCTCCTTACTTTTCTAAATATTCATTGTGGAAAAACATAGGCATCGGCGCTCTTTTGACGGACGAATCCTTTGGAGTAGCGTCGGATAAATTGGCTAAAGGCGGGCAGGTCAGTGACCGCTGGATGAACGGGCTTAATATTACAGCTTATCTCGCTTGGATTGCATCCTGTGTGGCGGGAGGGGTTCTCGGGAACTGGATTTCCCGGCCGGAGGCTTTTGGTCTGGACTTTGCCTTGCCTGCGATGTTCCTTGCCCTGCTTATTTCCCAGCTCCAAAGTGTCCAGACCTCCAAACTCAAGCATCGTCTGCTGCTTGTGCTATGTATGGCTGTTCTGATGTACCTTTTGTCCTGGTGGGTGCCATCACATATCTCCGTCATTGTAGCAACCATGATCACCGCAACGATTGGAGTGTTAACCGACAAATGAGCATTAATCCCAATGTCCTGTATATCATTATCGGTGCCATGATTGTCACGGCGATCCCAAGGATCATTCCTTTTGTCGTGCTGCAAAGACTGGCGCTTCCCAAGCCAGTGCTACAATGGCTTTCCTATATTCCCATCTGCATATTCACAGCCCTCGTGATGGAAAATCTGCTCGTCCGAACCGAATCCTCAGTCACTCTTAATGGGCAAGTACTTATGGCTGTCTTTCCTACGCTAGTGACCGCCTTGTGGAGCAAAAACCTGCTGGCTACCGTCGTTGTCGGTATTGTGAGTATGGCTGTAGTTCGACTATTGTGGTGAAGATAAAAATGCCCTCCTACAATAGGAGGGCATCTGCCATTTCTTATGATCCACCTGTCGTCCTTACTAACGAGGGCGACAGATCTTCTTCCTCAAAACCACGTTCTCGAAGAATGTGGCAATCCGTAAATTGACGCATCTGACGCATACCTCTACTATCAGTAAGCATATCTTCAAGCACAATCAATCAATATTAACCCAAGGTTCTCCATTCTTTTTTTACATTTTTTACTTTCATTATAAAAGCAAACGGGCAGAATTTAAATCGAGTTCCATCACATATCGTTCATCCCCGTGAATATACTTAATAACCAACAAGGCCAAACTGTGCCGTGTATCCACTTGGGGGGTGCCTAATAATGCCGGAACCACGCCAGCCATATTCATTCGTCGTATCCCGCGAAGATTGGTCGCTGCATCGCAAAGGGTACCAGGACCAGCAACGTCATCAGCAGAAGGTCAAAGATGTCATTAAGCAAAATCTACCCGATCTGATAACGGAAGAAAATATTATTATGTCGGACGGTCAACAGATTATTAAAGTGCCGATTCGCAGTCTGGATGAATATCGCTTCATTTATAACTATCAAAAGCAAAAGCATGTAGGCCAAGGGGATGGAGATAGTCAGGTGGGGGATGTCATCGGACGTGATCCTGCCTCCCAGAAGCCTGGTAAAGGTGAGAAAGCCGGCGACCAGCCGGGACACGATATTATGGAAACGGAAGTCAGCATAGAAGAACTGGAAGATATGCTGTTCGAGGAAATGGAATTACCGAATTTACAGCAAAAAGATAAGGATCAAATTGAGGTTGAATCTATAGTGTTCAATGATATACGTAAAAAAGGCATGCAAGCGAACATTGACAAGAAACGAACCATTCTCGAAAATCTGCGCCGCAACGCCCGTGAAGGGAAACCGGGCATTCATCATATTAGTCCGGACGATCTTCGCTACAAAACATGGGAAGAGAAGACTATTCCCCAATCCAACGCGGTGATTATAGCCATGATGGACACATCAGGCTCGATGGGCTCTTTTGAAAAATATTGCGCTCGCAGCTTCTTTTTCTGGATGACCCGCTTTTTGCGCCGTCAGTATGAAAAGGTGGAAATTGTCTTTCTCGCGCATCATACCGAGGCTAAAGAGGTTACGGAGGAAGAATTTTTTACCCGCGGAGAAAGTGGCGGCACGATCTGCTCTTCGGCTTATCTGAAAGCACTAGAGATTATCGACAAACGATATCCTCCTTCCAGCTACAATATATATCCCTTCCATTTCTCGGATGGCGATAACCTGACCTCGGACAATGAGCGGTGTGTGAAGCTAATCGAGGAACTTATAAAGCGAAGCAATATGTTCGGCTATGGAGAAGTGAATCAATATAATCGCAGCAGCACGCTGATGTCAGCCTACAAGAATATTAAAAAGGATCAGTTTATGTACTATGTCATCAAGGAAAAAGGTGAGGTATACCAAGCCTTACGTACCTTTTTTCGCAAACGGGAAGGGGGAACGGTGGGATGAGCACCGACCAGAAGGAGCTAGAATATGCGATATCAGAAATTATGGAGATTGCAGATGGATTCGGGCTCGACTACTATCCGATGCGGTATGAGATTTGTCCGGCGGATATTGTATATACGTTCGGAGCCTATGGTATGCCCACGCGCTTCAGCCACTGGAGTTTTGGAAAAACGTTTCACAAGATGAAAATGCAGTACGATTTTGGATTGAGCAAAATCTATGAGCTGGTCATTAACTCCAATCCCTGCTATGCCTTCCTGCTGGAAGGAAATTCTTTGGTGCAGAATAAACTGATTGTCGCCCATGTACTGGCACACTGTGATTTTTTCAAACACAACGCCCGCTTTTCAGCTTCTAATCGCAATATGGTGGAGAGTATGTCGGCCACAGCAGATCGAATCAACAGCTATGAAATGGAATACGGTTCAAAGGCTGTGGAATCCTTCATTGACTCTGTACTGGCGATACAAGAGCATGTGGATCCACAGATCATCAAACCAAGGCATCTGGATAAGCAGCGCTACATGGAACTCAAAATTCGGGAGCAGAAAGAACCTGGAAAACGACTGCGTCCCCCTGGGCCTTACGATGATCTGTGGTCACTGGACACAGTGAAGCAGCATGATCCCGCCGAGACCGAGGGCATCAAGGTACGCAAGTTCCCACCGGAACCTGAAAAAGATATCGTCTGGTTTATTCAGGAATTCTCGGAGGTGCTGGAGGACTGGCAGCGGGATATTATGACGATGCTACGGGACGAAATGCTGTATTTCTGGCCCCAAATGGAGACCAAAATCATGAATGAAGGCTGGGCCTCCTATTGGCACCAGCGGATTGTAAGGGAACTGGATTTGACCGGGGAGGAAACCGTTGAATTTGCGATGCTGAACGCTTCTGTCGTACAGCCTTCCAAGCAAAGCCTAAACCCTTACTATTTGGGGCTGAAAATATTTGAGGATATTGAAAAACGATGGGATAACCCAACCCGTGAGGAGCAAGAGCGACAAGGACGCAGACCGGGAGAAGGACGCGCTAAAATGTTCGAGGTACGAGAGTTCGACTCGGACACCTCTTTTATACGCAATTACATGACCAAGAAACTGACAGAGGATTTGGATCTGTACGTGTTTGAGAAACGGGGACCCGATTGGAAAATTACCGATAAATCCTGGGAAAACATACGGGATCAGCTCGTGTTTTCACGTGTGAATGGAGGCTCCCCTTATATCGTCGTCGAGGATGGAGATTACCTGCATACGGGCGAGTTGAAGCTCAAGCACCAGTACGAAGGCATTGAGCTGGATTTAAAATATATGGAGCGCACACTTCCGTATGTGTATCAGCTGTGGGGGCGCACCGTTCATTTGGAAACATTGATTGAGGGTAAGCTCGCCTTATTCTCATATGACGGTAAAAAACATCATCGTAAGTTTGTATAGTCATACAAAATCAAATAGCCAGCCTAATTAAAAAAAGGTGCATACCTAAAAAGGATATGCGCCTTTTTACTACTTACTTAATAACAGCTCTAAGCAATCACCATTTCTTACGGACTGGATGGACATATTTTTCCAGGAACTACTTCCTCTTAAATTCGACGATGTAGCTTTGATTGAGCTGTTTTCCACCTTCCGAAATGTTCTGGTACATGGATAAAAACCGGCCGGATGGGCTCCATACCGTTGGGCTGTCATAGGATTGGATATCGGTCGTAACCGGAGTGGTTTTACCCGTGGACTGGTCAAACACATACAGCCCTCTCATGCCTTGCTGATCCTCATCATAAATGGAAAAAGCAAGCTTGGACCCGTCATTGGACCAGCTTCCACGACTCATTAAAGTACCTTGACCGACGATTCCTTTCTCTTTGCCCTGTTCATCCAAAATGATCATACGGGCTGGTTCGGATGTATTCCATTTCCGCTTTTCAATGGCAATAGACTTACCGTCAGGCGACACGGCAAAGGACATGGCACCCTCTGCAATGGTCACAGCCTGAGGATGATTGAGGGTGAACCGATTCAGCACCGGATACCCTTGTTTATCACTGCCTGTATAAAATATGGCGTTACCCACTTTTTCGACATGAGACATCAATTCAGAGCGATTCGGATCTTGAAAACTCAATTCTTCAGCTTTGCCGTCCAGACCAATCAGCTGTATTTTACCATCCGGTGTGCCTGTAATGAGATCATTCTCATCGCTCCAGCTCACTTCGTTAGTCATATCCAGCTTGCCAATCGATGTAATCCTACCACTGCTTAGTTCCAAAATGTAACCCTGGATATCATATTTGCTGCTGGTGCTACCTTCAGTAAAAAAGACATGGCGCTGATCCGGTGATACCACAGCAAGTAACTGTGGAGCCTTACGACCTGGTGTTAAAATCCGCTCCTTGTTTGTCTCTACATTATGAATCCACAGCTGGGTTTTACGCTCGACAATCAGCTCTTCGTCGCTCAGCCAAGACCTCGCGTAGACATCCCCCAGCCTGTCGATAGACGATACCACCAGCTCGTCCGTTACTTGCTTCTGGGCTGTATCCGTGTCAATCACAGTAAGCTGTTGGCCCGGTTTCATACCGAATGCTGGATTTGTCTCTCCTGCGCTCTTCATGCCGCAACCACTGAGTAATCCCCCGGCGATTAAGCCGATTATGAGCACCCCCGTGGCTTTCTGTCTGAAAACTCTTGTGTTGGAACCTTCGCGATGAGAGGAGCCGTTCTTTTGCCTATAGCTGTCTATGTTTTTCTTTATCATGTACAACGGCCTCCTTGTTAACGATACCCCTAGTTTAATAGCCGAACATCTCATGAATACATCGAATTGTTTCCAAATTGTAAACAAGACATCATTCTATCTAGCCCTGTGCTAACAATCGGCCGTTTACAGGGAGCCATCGTGAACCAAGAGGGGGAGTCTAAGCGAAAATTCATTCCCACTTACATTCGTATGGCCGTTGCCATTTTCCAACCCACTATGATCTGAAGCTGTAAGCTGCAACTCTCCCCCCATACGCTCCGCCAGTCTGCGTGCCAGAGGAAGACCGAGTCCCGTACCGCTGTCCTGACGAGAACGATCACGGCTTAAGGTAGCGAACGGCTCAAAAATCATGTCCCATTTCTCCCTGGGAATCCATGGACCGGAATTACGTATATACACCATCACAGTGTCCTGTTCTACCCGATTCGATAACGTAATCCATCCACCGTCCCGATTGTACTTCACTGCATTATCCAGCAAATTCAGTACAATATGCATCAGATGCTTAGGGTCTCCCCACACCTGGGCAGGAACAGTATCTATCGAAAAATTCAGTCTACGCGCTGCCGCTTTTCCTCGAATACGGCTCCCTGCATCTTCCAGTAACGAATGCAGTTCCACAGCCTCCGTATGCAATTCAAAATCATATTTATCCAGCACAGATAGCCGCAACGAGTCCTCGACAAGCTCGTACAACCGTTTTGTTTCCTTACTGATGCTTTCTCTCGCTTCACGCACCAGTTCAGGATCATCCCCATACATATCCAGTAAATCAGCATAAGCTTGAATAGAGGTTAATGGGGTCTTTAGTTCATGACTGATATTTCCAATAAAAGATTTTTGCTGCTGCTCTAGCTCTCTCAAGCGCTGAACCGCTTCTTCCAGCCGGAGCTTTTCGTTTTCCAGCGCGGTAATGCTCTTCCGGATCACATGACTCATCTGGAGCATTCCTTCATCCAGTCTTCCCAGCTCATCCTGCCGCCGCAGCAGTCTGGCTTTTGGATAATGCCCTGCCGATATCTGTTCGGAAGCCCGAGTCAGTCGTCCGATGTCCCTCGTCTGGCGGCTGACATAGCCTAAACCCAAAATAAAGCTCAATACCAGCACCGCACCCCCCGTCCATAGAAACAAGTGGGCAATGGCCCGGTAGAACTGCTGCTGTGCTTCTGTTGAGCTGTGAAGCTGTACCACTCCCAGTAAGCCGTCTGGACCTTGAAGCGGAGCCAAATAAGTGATTGCGCTTCCTTCCGTAATATACGCAATTTTGCCTTGGATCGCATAGGAGAGCGCCTGGCTGACATCTGTTCTAAAAGCCAGCGGTAGAGAATTGCCAACCTCATGCCCCTGACCATCATATAAAATAACACGCATATTACTGGATACGCCCAGTTCCACTGCGAGCCCAGGTGCCTGCTTCTTCATAAAGGCTTCCGGTGATTGGCGCACTCCCAACAGGTAAGACTGTTTTACACGCATTTCTACAATTTCGGCCTGACGCTTTAAGCTGCGTTCCATTTGGTCTGTCTGGTTAGCGCGAATACCAGTAAGCACGAGCCAGCTCAGCACACCGACAGTAAATAGCAGCAAAGCCGCCAGTACCAGCGGAAATTTCCAACGCAGGCTCAAGCCTGTAGGTTTGCGTTTGCGCTTCTGTTGGTCGGTGGACCGCAAGCTTCCTTGCTGATGGAGTGAATGATGTTCGTTCACGTCATTTTCTCTGCCTTATAGCCGATACCATACACGGTCTGCAATATCGCTTGATGTGGCTCAAGCTTCTTGCGCAAGCGCTGGATATGAATATCCACCGTCCGCGTTCCACCCACATAATCGAAGCTCCATACCTGCTCCAGCAGCTCGTCCCGTGTATATACCCTCCCGGCATGGGACACCAACAGCGCCAGCACATCAAACTCCTTGGGGGTCAGCTCCAGCGCTATGGCTCCAAGTTCAGCTGTTCGGCTGGACGGACGTACCCGTAATGGGCCGAGGACTACTTCTGTTCCTTCCGGGGCAGGCGCTCCTTCTCGCTCCAGCCTCCGTACCAATGCTTTAATACGAGCGAGCAGCTCCCTCAGGTCAAACGGTTTGCTCATAAAATCGTCCGCACCCAGCTCCAGCCCGAGTACCTTATCAACGATATCGTTTTTGGCCGTCAGCAGTAAAATACCGATGCCCTTCCGACTTTCCAAACGGCGGCACACCTCATATCCACCAAGTTTGGGCATCATCACATCCAGTATGAGCACATCTGGATGGAACAAACGCACTTTTTCCAAGGCGTCCTCCCCGTCAACGGCGGTTTCCACCAAAAAACCCTCTCGCTTTAATGCATAAGCCAGCGCATTTCGAATGCTCGCCTCATCGTCCGCTATCAGTATTTTTTTATCCATGTCCTGCCCTCCCTGCATAAAAAACCGCTCCAGCTACCTATGTTCCCGCAAATAATAATGAATCAGACAGGTATGACATATAAACTGCTCACGTGGATCGTTAAGATCAAAATCTGTCATGTCGCGTATCCGTTCCAATCTGTATTTTACTGAGTTACGATGTATAAAAAGATAATTGGCTGTATCTACCAGACTTCCTCTGTTTTCCAAATAATAAAATAACGTTTTGAGTAAGTCACTGCCATGTGAGCGATCATATTGCTGAAGTCTCCCCAGCTTGCGTTCAAATACATTTGAAAATTCCTCTTTGTCCATCGCTTCTCCAAGCATATAATGCATCTCTATATCGCTGTATTTACATACACGTTGATCAGGATACAGCCGCTGGGCTACAGTAATGGCACGACGTGCTTCATTGTAGCTTTGCAGCAGCTCCCATAACTTTTTGGCACTTCCGATGCCTAAATAATAATCGGCGGTCCCCCAGGCCTTCTCAGTCGACCAGTTTTTCAGCGTATCACTCCAGGACATTTCCTGATCAGAGCCAGGTACGTTCTGGTAATCATTCGGCTGAAGAGTCGGCAGAAATAATATCGCACGATTTGAACGAAACTCAATATGAGACACCACACGCCGTCGGGTCGATTCCATACTCAGTAGCCCAGAAAGAATCTCTTCTGGCGGAGCCGCAGCACTTTCCAGTACAGCCACCTCCCAGTCATATTCCGGATTAAATCCCAATTGACGACCTCTCCGCTCAACCTCATGCCGCAACGGCAACGGAGGTGTCATTAGCTCATCTATAAAGTTCCCCCGTAGTCGGCTTTCCGTATCTTCTACTGCCTTTTCACGCATGAGTTCCAACGCCATCACCAGCCGTGCCTGCTCAATACCAACCTGCTCCATATCATCCAGCTCATTGCGGGCAATGACCAACTTGGCAACTGTACGTTTATCTACGCTAATGGGAAAATGACGAGCATCTTGTACCATCGTCCAATCCCATTCTTGTGGTGAAGTGACAATGGCTTGACCTCCATTATCAATCAAAGCAACCGGAGCTTTAAAAAGCTCTGCTATATTATCGCTTACAGCCTGTATGCCACTGTTCTCCAGCACCATCGTCGTTAACGTTCGATAGATTTCTTCCGAACGTCGCAGCAGCTCTGCCTGTCGGTTCAACACCATATCCATGACACGCTGCGTAATATCCGTATAGGGAATATCGGCTGGAATCTCAATCACAGGAAGGCCGCAGGCATTGCTTTCTTCCAGCGCACTGTGGGGAATTCCCGTGAGAAAGCGGGTAGGCTTGATCACAAGCGCCGCCGCTCCGCCCTGATGCAGTAATTGAATAATTTGGCACAATACCTCAGGCTCATGACGGATCGAATAAGCCGTTGTCATCAACAATACACCTTCCCGGACCCAGCCTTTCAGGTCAGGGACTTCCATAATGTCAATAAACCGGACAACCCGGCTTAGCCCCTGTTCTCCGCTTAATACCTTCGCCTCCTTCAACACGGGTATTGCCATGAGCTCTTGAACTGTTACACCCGGTATTTTCATAAAGACAGACCACCCTGCTATTTATTTTGCAAAATCCTTACTTCATCTAATTTTCAGGATAGTGTACCAAAAAAGTGTACAAAACAAAACCTTTTACCGCTTGGTCAAGTCTATCCACACCAGCCCATTCCTATCTTTAGGAGCTCAATGGAACATAAATAAACCGCCTTTCTAAAGAAGGCGGTTTATTCCAATATTGAACTATTTATGATGAAGTTTAAGATTATCCTGCCTGTGCCCCGTCACGAAGCAACTGCTAGCGTAACGAAACGGCTGCACCCAACGCCACAATCGGATCAATAGCCCGAATACCCAGTGTACGCTCCAGCTCTGGCGCAAAGTTCATCGTTACAAAACCTGTGCAGGCAAGTACGATTACCTCAGCTCCCTTCTCCTGAAGCCGCAACGCTGCTGCCATAGCCGCCTCTTTACCTTGTGGAGTGTTCAAGTCCAGTGTCGTCTGCACACCTATGGGACGCTCTGTACCGATATAGGAATTGCCCAAAATGTGGCGAATCAGCGGCGGAGCCTCCTCCAAAATGGTCAACACGCCTACACGGCTGGCCGATGTCAGAGCCAAGAGTGCCGCACAAGACCCCGCCCCGTATACAGGTACAGATACAGCTTGACGAGTTTCCTCTAGCGCCGGATCAGCCGCGCAGCTAATACCGATAGACGTACAGCCTTGTTCAACGAGTTGTTGCGCCGCAAGCACAATTTTAGGCACCGCTTCCCGGTCTGTGATATCATCGTAGATTCCTTTCGGCTGATCAGGGATACATACACTGGTGACAGGCAGCCCGTAGCGCTGCTCAATGACCCGGCCGTGAAGGTCGATAGCTGCTTTGTCCTGCATGGTAAGCACTCTGATCATTCCAAGCATGATAACTTCCTCCCTTTTATCTCTCTAGCAACTGACCAGCCTTCATCATCAGACGATCATCCAGATATACATCCGGTTTTTGTACGACTCCGTCAATATGTACACCCGCAGCGACAGTTCCCCCGAAGGTATTATTGCTGCCAAAAGCGACATGAATCGTGCCATACACTTTCTCGTCTTCTAACACAACACCTGTAATGCGGGCTTTATCATTCGTTCCAATACCAAATTCGGCCAGCATTCTACCATCGCCTTCGCCGAGCATATCCAACAGGGACTGTCCGGCTTCCCCTTCTGCGGCGATTAATCTGCCATTTTGCACCGTCAGCAGCAGCGGCTCTTTTAAGGCACCGATTCCTGCTACAGAACCGTCCACCACAATCTGACCCTGTGCCGTTCCTTCCAGTGGAGCAATATACGCTTCACCGGAAGGCAGATTGCCCGATTCGCCAGGATTCAAATACATACCTGTGCTGGGAACGCCGTTGCGCCCTTCTATGGTAAAGTTCAAACTATATCCATCCTTTTCAATCCGTACCTGCTTGGCAGCAGTCAGCAATGCGGTTACCTCTTCGGTCAGCGCCTTGACCTTCGGATAATTAGCAGCGATTGCTCCATTCATGAACATATCGTCTGTCATGCCAGGCATGGTCGCCAGGCGTGCTCCAGCAGCTGCGGCCTGCTTACGGGCACTTGTATGTGTCAGCGAATACCGGGTGACACATACAACAACGTTGGAGCGAAGCATGGCTTCGGCAACAGGGACTGGAGGCTCCTCGCCCGATTTGGAGCGAACCTTCATCGTCAAAATAGCTGCTTCTGCCCCCAGTGCCTTGCCAGCCTCATATATGGACTCGCCCAATTCTTTTTTATCATCGTCGGTTACGACCAGAAGCGTCTCCCCAGCGGTAAGTCCCAAACATTTTTGCAATACATTTTTACTGATTTCAATACGGTGTTGACTCATAGTTCTTACCTCCAATTTTTAGCTCCTTACACCATTTCCGATACCAGTTTGCCAATCAAGGCATTGGACAATACAACGGGAACCCCCGAGTAATGCGCCGCTAGCTCTCTATGCGTTTCCGTATAGCCCATACAATCCAGCACAATCAGATCGGCTTGATTCTTGAACTGTCCGGCTGCTCGGCAAAATTCTTCTTCACTGCCACTGTAAGGCGAGGCCGCCGCAAACTCTGGATTCAATCCATAAGGACTGAATTTAAGCTTGAGGTTATTCTTCTGTTCTTCGAGCGGTCCAATGAGACCCAGTCTTCTTCCGCTGGACATGGCCTTTAGTACAGGAGGAAGCACATGATCTGGCTCAATTAGAAAAGCGCTTTGGGTATGTAATCCAGGAAACACACCGGTACAGAGTAGCAAAATCGTACGTATGCCTTGCTCCTCCAAACGTGTGATTTTTTCCTGGAGCAGCGGCTGGATTTTTTCGCGTGAAATGACCACCGACTCCCCGGTCGTCAAGCGCGAGGTTAATACATATTCTCCCGGTGACGGTGATAGATGCTGTTGTATATAGTCCAATGAGAGCCCATCCAGCGCACCGGCCTGTACCAGCTCTGCCCGTCCTTCCAACGCCCTTTCTACGATAGGGGCCACATCTGACCGAGGGGCTTGCCCAATCGTAATCATCCCAAGCTTATGCATTTTGAACCCCTGCTTTCGCTTCATTTTATTTTACGCTCCTGGCGACAAAGGGCAAGCCCGCGGTCTGCCCTTATTTCGGTTCTGGTGAATAGTTTTAACTTATGTTACTGCAACTTTCCTAACATAAACAATGTTCGTTCTGACCAAAACAAAGGCTTATTTGTTGTGCATAAAGGATAAAAAAACAAAATCATAGCGCTATCATTACATTTTGTCCCTTTTTAATGTTAAGAAATATAACGCAGTATAAATATCTCTTCCCTCACTGCCCTGCGCTTTGAAGTGTCTTACCTGCCCGTATATGCTAAAATACTTCCGTATCGGCTATTCGCCTACAGGAGGGCATGATCATGAAACAATCTATTTTGATCGTAGAAGACGAAGAAAAGATTGCCCGGCTTCTAGAGATTGAACTTCAATTTGAAGGCTATCAAGTATGTAAAGAAAAAAACGGAATTGATGGGCTGGAGACGTATTGCAAAGGCAATTGGGACCTAGTGTTGTTGGATATTATGATTCCCGGTCTCAATGGCATCGAGCTACTTCGGAGGATTCGTAAGCATGATGCGAACGTTCCTGTCATTTTGCTGACGGCTAAAAGTTCCATTGCAGATAAGGTCGAGGGACTCGATTTGGGAGCCAATGATTATGTTACCAAACCGTTTGTGATCGAAGAGCTGCTTGCACGTGTAAGGGCCGCACTCAGAGTGGGTGCAACGAAAGACACGGCTCCACAAGTGGTAGATAAATGGCTTAGTGCCGGGGATTTACGTCTCCATGAAGGTACTCGCGAAGTTCTTCGGGGAGAGCACAACATTGAGCTTACACCGCGAGAGTTTGACTTGCTCGTTCATTTACTCAGACACCAGCGGCAGGTACTTAGCCGTGAACAATTACTGGAGAATGTATGGGGCATAGATTATATGGGCGATACCAATGTGGTCGATGTGTATATTCGCTACGTGCGCAATAAAATCGACCCTACGCGCCAGCTCCCTGAGCTGATCCATACTGTACGTGGAATTGGTTATGTTCTGAAGGAATCCTTATGAAGCTACAAAACAAAATCCATACGTATACCTCGTTATTATTCGGGATTTTACTTGTGGCCATTAACTTCTCAGTCTATTTCCTATTCAGCCAACTTTCGATAGACAGTCGAAAAGACCAGGTAGAGGCCGCAGCAGAAAACATGATTCGTGGGATTCAACGTGCTCCGGTATCCGTAGCCGCTGAGGATCTTCTCCGAGCCTATGTACCGCTGGATGGCATGCTTCGGCTAATGAAACCAGAAGGCGACTTTCTTCCCCCTATCACCTCTTCTTCCGAGCAATCTCTTAGCTTGATGAAGGGCGTTTTTGATGAAACACGGCAGGTTCGCATCATTACCTATGAAAGCAACCGTTACATTCTTGTATCGCTCCCCATGATTTGGACCAATGGCGAGGTTGTCAATCTCCAGGTGACCGAAAGTCTGCAACCGACGATGCAGACGCTACAGGTACTCAGAATCGTACTTGTTGCTGTCACTGGAATTGCGCTCATTCCTGTCGTGGTATCGGGAAGACTGCTCGGCAGACTGATTACACGTCCAATTGCATCTATGATTAGCACGATGAAAGAAATTCAGCGCAGCGGGAAATTCAAACGTCTTCCGCTCCATTCATCATCACGCGACGAACTGGTCGAAATGGGTGAAACATTTAATGACATGATTGAACTGCTGGAGCGAAATTTCGTCAGGCAAGAACAATTTGTATCTAATGCGTCCCATGAATTGAAGACGCCACTCACCATTATTGAAAGTTATGCCAGCCTGCTCAAACGGCGGGGGTTGCAGCATCCCAAGATTTTTGCCGAATCCGTTGAAGCGATCCATTCCGAGGCGATCCGAATGAAGGACATGGCAGAGCAGCTTCTTCTGTTGGCCAGAAACGAAGAACAGTGGAATGTCGTGCTGGAGCCTGTACGCCTGACCAGAATAGCGACAGAATTAAAGGCTACATTTGAAAATGCGTTCGCCCGACAAATTCAACTGGATGTACAGGCAGACTGCATTGGCTATACCGATGAAAATAAGCTGAAGCAGCTCCTATTTATCTTTTTGGATAATGCACGCAAATACAGTGACGAGTCGATACACCTGATGATTGATACGATAGGCGATACAGCTCAACCCTGCATAAGAATCACAGATCAAGGAATTGGAATCCCAGAAGAAAAGTTATCTAAAGTATTCGACCGCTTCTATCGTGTGGATGAAGCCAGAAGCCGCGAGGAAGGTGGGACTGGACTAGGCTTATCATTGGCTACAGGAATTGCACAAGCTATACATGCTCAAATTGGGCTAGAAAGTGTAGAGGGGAGCGGAACAACGGCAACGATCATCCTCCCTACCGTTCCAAAATAATAAGCCAAAGGAGGGAATAACGATGAAAGCCATCTATGTGTGGATGATTGGGGGTACGCTGGCGGCTGTATTGATTACAATTTGTCTTTTACAGTGGCCTTGGGCACGGTCGTTAGCAGCTTCTCCATTGGAAGAAAAGGTCGTCATCCAATCCGTTTTGCATCAGTATCCCGGCGAGGTGCTCGAATCCCAACGCTTGGGTGATTTTTATCTGATCAGGCTGGAACGCGCCAAAGGGAAGTACGATATAAAAGCCAATGCCTATGACGGTGTCATCGACTCCATTAAGCGGACACAAGCTTATACAGATGTGAAGCAGGAGCCCCAAGACCACAATCCCGGTAACTCACCAACCAGAGACACATCGAATCCAGCTAATAAACCTGACCCGGTTTCTCTCGTTATTACAGAGAAAGAAGCAGCCAAGCTTGCTGCCAAAGCAGTTAACGGAACATCCGATGATATTGAGCTTCACCGCAACGACAAAGGCCTCTATTATCTGGTTGAGGTTGAGGTGAAAAATGGGCGTGAAGCAGTGGTACAGGTCAATGCAGTATCGGGCTCTATCGACTCTATAACGTGGGAAAAAGCAAAACAGGAGCACGACGAATCATGACGACTTGATGATCATCTCAGCTCATGTTTTCTCATGGTTTTCTCATGATTCTATTATGTTCCTCTCATGTTTAAGAGATAAGCTGTATTCATGCTTATAGCACAAGGAGGAACAATGTAATGAAAAAAAACTATACATTAGGAATTATGGCAGCTACGGTTCTGCTTGGAGTTACGGTTACGGGTGTCTCAGCGAATGCCGTATGGGCCGCTAAACCTACGGGCCTTATTGGAGCGACCGCCGCTGCCAACATTGCCAAGAAGGCTGTGGGGAATAATGCACAAGTTGAAGATGTCGAACTGGAGCGCAAGAACGGAAAAGTCTACTATGAGGTGGATCTCCAGCAAGGGGATAAAGATTGGGATATAGATATTGATGCTCATACCGGGAAAACCATCCGTTCCCATTCTGAGCTTGATCATGACTCTAATAACGAGTCCTCCCTTAACAAGCCAAATCACATCACCCTGACTGAAAAGCAGGCTGGACAAATCGCGCTTAAGCACGTGCCCGGGAGTACCCTTTTGTCTTCTAAATTGGATAAGGAAGATGGACAATTCATCTACGAGGTAAAGGTACTCACCAACGAAGGAACCGTTGAGCTTGATATCCATACATCATCTGGCGCAATCGTGGATACAGACGACGATGATGATGACAACGAATATTAATTACCCAGATCATAATTAGGGTAACTAAGTACAGAGCTAATTAAAACGGAGCAGCGAACTTTCGCTGCTCCGTTTTTTTGACCAATGTGACACAGGAAAAGAACGAAGATGGCTCCATAAAACTGCACCTATTATTTCTTCATGAATAGACTGATAACTAACAGAGGATTACCTTTTTTCTTCAATCCAAAGTCAAGTGAGGTTCTTATGGCGAAATCCTATACTAAAGCACAGATTCGCAAAATCACCCGTCGTTTCGGCCTGATCCCGTTAAAATCAAGCTTAGTCTCATCATTATACCGAAAAAATGCAGTGATCCAGGTGAAAACGAAAAAGGGAACTTATGCATTAAAACCCTTTAGTCGTACAAAGATGGTCCGTTCAAATACGATTCAACAGATGGAACGAGCTGCGAGCCATATCAGGCTTTTGAAAAAGAGAAAGTATACCTACATGCCCGCATGGCTCCCCACTCATTCCGGCAAGTTATGGACTCTATATCAGGGAACGCCATTTTATGTAAGTCAGTGGATCAAAGGACGGGGCCTGGAGACCGCTGAAGATTTCGAAAAACTGGGGCGGGCACTTGCCACACTTCACGCCACCTCCACCGGCTTGCATCAGATGGATAAAGGAAAGTCCCCTCCGACCATTCAACAATTGCGGATATGGAAAAACCAGGATCGTCTTTTTCAAAAAAAAATGACAAAAACCAGTCGCCATGATAAAACGTACCGCAACTGGTACAATGCTCACGGCGAAGACTGCAAACGTTTATCCAGGCGAGCATGGAAGGATTTGCAGGATGCATCCATTATAAGGCTGCTTCGGATGGAACATCGGCATCCCTCCTTGATACACAGTGATATCACTACCCCAAATGTCATTATTTCGGATGACGGTCATCTCAAAATCATTGATTGGGATCGGGTTAAGATCGGCTCAGCCTATGCTGATTTGGCAAAGGCCCTTATGAATACGACTCAATTCAACCCTGAATTTGTGCAATCCTTGCTGAAGGGATACCAAAAACGCAAACCGCTAAGCCGTACTGAACGGAAGATTGTTACAGCTTTATATAAACTACCACGAGAAGCCTGGCATGCTTCCCGACACCCGAATCGTTCAAGAGATCGCGAAATCCTGGACAATTGGGATCAGTCGTGGCCTCTTCGATTACAAATCATCCATATTTTGCAGGATTGGGCTCATGTATAAAAGAAAGTGAGGAGCAAAATGTCGATTTTATCGAACGTTGAGCAGATGTACGGAATCAAAATTCAGCGTAGCCGTCAAATGAAGGACATTCACAAGATTGAGACCGCTAATACGACTTATTGCTTAAAACCCTACAAATTCCCGGAAGAAGAGATCCGTTTTATTACACGTGTCTTGTCCTACTTGGATGAGCGCGGGTTTACACGCAGCCAAAAGGTCTATCCAACAGTACAACAAACGGCTTACATGACCTATGAAGGTGTTTCGTATACATTAACCAATTGGGTTCATGGACTCAGACCAGAATTCACAAAAAGAATAGACTTCAAAAAGGGAATTGCTACTTTAGCCAAATTCCATTCCAGTGCCGTGGGCTTTCCTGTCACTGAAGCTCCGCCATCCAGAATCCGTTATGAAGACTTGAGCGATGAAATAGCTGGATACAAAAAACGCCTCATCCCATACAGAGGCACAGCACATCTCGTAGCTCTTTGTGAGGAAGTGTCCCATCGCCTACAGCAGCCCAAAGTTAGAGAAGCCATTGCTCAGGAGCAAAAAGCCGCCGCATTTATACACGGCGACTATAATTATCCCAATCTGATTAAAGACAAACAGCTCAAAATCCATATGATCGACTTTGAAAATTGCTCCCTACATGTAAGGATGAAAGATCTCTCCCATCTTCTTCATCGGAATTGTCTTTGGAATGGGACAAAGATGCTGCGCGCGATAGATTACTATCAACGATATCGTCCATTGAGCACCCATGATTTGCATCTGCTTCACGCACTATTGATCTCTCCCTATCATGTGGTCCGCAATATCAGAATAGGCGGCTTCCGTTCTGCCAAGCGAGTCATTCCGTCGTTCGTGCATTTGAACAAATACCGACGTGAACTTAGATCACTCTTATAATCTGTCAGCTTGGAACTAAACAAAAAAACAGACCCGATGAAGCGGTCTGTTTTTTTGTGTACTGACAACCAACTACAGGAAAAGCGCATGCCGCTAAAGGCAATCGAATTGCTGACTGTACCGGTACAACCAAAAATGTATAGCATTGTAAACAGCACTTCCCCCTTCTACAATGATGCTAAGACTCAATGCTTAATGGTTTCGAGAAGAGAATTTGGGAAACTAACAATAGAGGTGATTGTACATGTACACCATGACAAAAGAAGAAATAAAAGCTTATTTAAACAGAATCGGAATTCCCGAAATTCAGCCTCCTACCCTTTCCTATTTAGTTGAACTGCATAAGGCTCATGTAAAACATCTTTCATGGCAAACATTGGACATTTTCGCAAGGAAGCCGGCAGCCATTGGTTTTCGAGAATCCATTCAACTCATTCTACATGGGAGAAGTGGTTATTGTTTTCATCTGAATGGTGCCTTTAGTGCACTACTATATTCACTAGGGTACAAAGTCTCTCTGCATCGTGCCGGGGTACAACCTCTGGGAGCTGAACCACGCATTAATTCATTTCATCTTGGACTAACAGTGAACTTGCTAAATGAGCATCATGAAGATGAAGTATGGATTGTTGATGTCGGGCTAGGCGATATGCCCTATGAGCCTCTTCCACTCCGTATGGGGACTTATGAACAAGCCCCTCTTCATTATAAAGTTATGGAATCCGGAGTTGTTACAAAAGGTTGGCGCTTAGAGCATGACTCACTTGCTTCATTTGTTGGCGTTGATTTTTCCCCTGCGGTTGTTCAGGATTTGGAAGAATTTATGCCGAAACATCATTTCTATAGCCGCTCAGCGGAATCTCCATGGTTTAACCTGTTTCTGATTCGGCAAAGGCAAGCATTAGAGGCGAATGAACTCAGAGGATGTATTTGGAAAAGACGCGGGCTACACAGTTTGGAAAAAATAGAACTGGATAAGAAGTCGCAGTGGCTAGAAGTGTTGGCAGATGTATTTGGCGAGCCGCTCGTTAACTACAGTCGCCAGGAACGGGACGAGTTATGGAAAAGAGTACTTGCGGCTCATATAGAATGGAAAAAGTCTATGACTGAATCGTTACAGTAGTGAAGCCTCCAACGTAAGGATAGCCTTCAAGCCACATCTTACACCTTTAGCATTTCCGAGGAGTGCTGCAGCATTTCCAATTCCTTCACCATGTTTTCGATCAGCTTTGTGAACGAAGCCAATTCCTCTGAGCTGGAAGCCTGTTGCCGGGCACTGGCTGTTGTGACAGCTGTTTCGGATTGCACACTGTCAAGCATACGGGCAATATCCAGCACCTTGCGCTGAATTTGCTCCTGTGCTTGCTTCGAATTAGATGCAAGCTTTCGCACCTCCTGTGCCACAATTTGAAACCCGCGCCCTGCTTCCTGCGCATGGGCAGCCTCAATCGCCGCATTCAGTCCCAGCAGATGAGTCTGATCGGACAGTTCCCGGATCGTACCGCTCATCTGCTCAATATGCTTAATCTCGTCACTCAAATGCTGTACCAATTCCTCTGTATGTTCCTGCGAAGAAGCAGTGTTGCAGGCACTCTCCGCGATATTATCCGTATTTTCCCTAAGCTCAGCAATCATCCCGGTCAAATTTTGCGCAATTCGGGACACAACGGTCAGCACCTGCGTTTGTTCGTCGGCCAGCTCGTTGATTTGTTCCTTTTCCTTTTCCTGATAAGCTTCCAGTACAAGCTGGGAATCCAGGTTGAACATTTTGGAAAGAGCATGCACAATAGAAAACCAATCCTCTATCCCCGAACGTTTTAAAATGTCGACTGCAATATCAAGATAAGCAATGTACGTGCCCAAATAATAATCGGAAGACAATCCGATTCGGGAATGTACCTGCCCCACAAAAAGACGGTGTTCGATAAACTGATCATCTATTTTTCCATCTGCGAGAGAAAGCCAGTATTCACGTTGTGTTTGTTTTAGTCGTTCAATATTCGACCATTTGGAAATAATCGACATGAGATGCGGAACCTTTTCTACGTGCTCATAAAACCGATCGACCACCTCATTCACAATAGATTGGAATAGTCCCTGATAATGATGCAATAAAGCCAAATCATCATCAGTAATACCAATATATTGTATCTGTTTTAATCTACTCTCCGCGACATGAATCATAAGTTCCTCCAAATAATAGTTTACATAGATTTTACATTACCATATTTATCGGCAACTTTTTAGAAAATGTTAAAAAAGCAGAAGATTGATTATGATTTTTTTCATATCAATTTCAGAAAAAATATATATAAACTCAACTGCTTAATGATACAAAAAAAGAATCCGGCAGCACCTGAAATCCCCCTGTGCTTGCCGAATTCCCTCTACGAAACACGTTCATCGGATACCTCACAACCGTATGACACCATCCAGATCAACCCATGGTTTCACCATACTGTACTTGTTTATTATTCGTCTTACCGATTCAGGAGGCTACCTACATACCTTAACAGATCGTTGGCGCTGGCTCCTGTGTAGCCGTGCTCCTCAATCAGTCGCTTAATCACCTCATTCATCCGTTTGAGCTGATTAGCGTCAGGCGTTTTGGTCGAAGTCGTAATCTTCACAATATCCTTCAAATCAGCAAACAGCTTCTTCTCAATGGCTTCTCGCAGGCGATCATGATGATGATACTCAAACTTTCGTCCCTTGCGAGAATACGCGGAAATACGGATTAATATTTCTTCACGGAACGCTTTTTTCGCATTTTCCGATACCCCGATTTGCTCCTCAATAGAGCGCATGAGCCGCTCATCCGGGTCGAGTTCCTCATCTGTGAGCGGATCGCGAATTTTCGCCCAATTGCAAAAGGCTTCGATGTTATCCAAATAGTTGTCAAACAGCGTCTTGGCTGATTCCTCGAAAGAGTAGACAAAGGCCTTCTGCACTTCTTTTTTCGCCAATTCGTCATATTCCTTACGAGCCACGGAAATGAAATTCAGATACCGCTCCCGTTCTTCCTTTGTGATGGAGGCATGTTGATCCAGACCATCCTTAATTGCTCGTAAAATGTCAAGGGCATTGATGGATTCCACATTTTGCTTAATCAATGCACTAGAAATACGATTAATGACGTACCGCGGGTCTACCCCGGACATACCTTCCTCCAGAAACTCACTTTGCATTTCCTTCAGATCGGCTTCCTTGTATCCTTCGACCTCTTCACCGTCATACATGCGCATCTTTTTGACCAGATCCATCCCCTGTTTCTTCGTCTCCTTCAAGCGGGTAAGCACGGAGAAAATGGCAGCCGTTCTCAGCGCATGAGGCGCAATGTGGATATGTCTCATATCACTTTGATCAATGAGCTTGGCGTAAATCTTTTCTTCCTCAGATACTTTCAGGTTATAAGGAATCGGCATTACAATCATCCGTGATTGCAACGCCTCGTTCTTTTTGTTTGCAATAAAGCTTTTATACTCGGATTCATTGGTGTGAGCCACGATCAGTTCATACGTTATTACTTGATACACCCAAAATAAAAACGTTGATGTAGCAGTCTTTTTTACTAAGCTACCTATATATAAAGAAAGAAGCTGCCCCTATTCTGGAGTAGCTTCTTTCTTTATGGCTTGTTTGATTGCTATTTCAGCAATCGTCCGATGAAGGTCTTCTAATGCGCTTGTCGGCCCCTCACAGGGCGGGATTATGATTCCAATGAGTCCATTCTTGCCCTGAATGTACGTTGTGACCTTGCTCTCAATTTCCACTTTTTTATGTGCGTGTGAGTCGCCATAACCCTTTGGACTTAACATCGTTCCCTCCCCTCCGATCTTGGTTGTATAGTTTATTCGAGGCTGCTTGTCCGTATGTTTGCACGTTTTTTATCTAACAAATTCTGTATGTTGATAATCCCAAAAGCATCAAAACTATATGCTAAAGTTTGAAATGCTTTTCTCCGTAATTTAGCGTAAGTATCCTTACTAATAGGATGTTCCATCTTGAAATTGTAAACTGCGTAGTCAGTCGGCATGTCGTCACCCAAATATTTCAATTCGATTATTTCTCTGTACTTAGGATAAAGTTGGTTCACAGCCTGTTCGACATTTTTGCAAAATTGTCTGCGGTGTTCAGGCGCGAACACATTAAATACTGCAATATCCGCAGTGGAATCACTTGTAACATTGGTTGGCCCGCTTGGACGGTCTTGATAACTGGCTGTAATAGTTGCTTCTCTTAGCTCAAATATCGTATTTTTGAATATTTGATACTTTTCAAAGACACCTTCTATTGCATTTTTTGTTTTTTTATTATCTAACTTCGGTAAATCGGTTGTTGGTTGGCTCATACTCAACCCCCTGCTTCATCATTCCTGCGGTTCACCCTGTCAAAAGCCTGCTGCATATCCGTTCTGATTCGTGGTGTATACATACGCTGCTTCTGTATGCATTCAATCCTTTCAGCCCTCCATCTCGCTCTTTCAAACTCGTAAACTAAATGCGGATGCCCTTCTGAGACTTCATACAACGGCTGCAAGCACTCTCTTTCGTTTTTGATCACTCTACGTTTTCGCCTGTTGTCTTGAAGTTGCTGAGAAATGTTCAGTCGCATGTCATTATCAAATTCCATAAACTCTAAAGCGTGAAGCAGATCCGTACATTCCAAATCGTAATATCGAACTTCACGATCAAGGTGTTCGTACTCTGTTTTGATGCCCTTCAAAATATCACTAAGCTGTTGGGCTACTTCTGCGGCTTCTATCTTCATGATTTCATCCTTTCTCTTCGATTTCCCGAAGTTCTTGACAAAGCGCATCGTACACGCGGACATAATAACTGTATTTTGGGTGTTCTTTAGGGGTCGATTCTATCAATTCAGCACCTTTGATGATCCGTGCAAGCAGTTGATTGCGAGTGCTGTTCCTTTCAGAATGATAGTCAATCAGTTGTCTGAACAGAGATACAAAATGATCAAGTATTCCTTCTCTCGTCTCTGCTATACACCGGATGTTCTTAAAATGCCGATACATTACTTCATCCATCTTGTGTTGGTCATATGCTCCCTGAACCTGTCGGATGAACATACTTTCAAAATTGACAATCAGGAGGCTGTTTTCCTCAGTTATAGAAGCCTTGTGCAATGGTTCTGTCACGGTAACGCCTCCCTTTCATCATTTGTTAATACTGAACCCGTTCCAGATTACAAAAACGGCTGTAGTTTTTGAGATAGACCATTTCTGCCAAACCTGTACCCGTGTTTCTGCCTTTGGCTATGATAATTTCAACGATATTCTTCTTTTCACTCTCAGCATTGTAATAGTCGTCCCGGTATAGAAAGTCAATTTCGTCTGCATCCTGCTCAATAGAACCGGATTCCCGTAAATCTGACATCATAGGACGCTTGTCCTGCCGTTGCTCTACGCTTCGGCTGAGTTGAGCCAGTGCTTCCACTGGACAGTCATTATCTCGTGCCATCTGCTTGAGAGAACGACTTATGAAGCTAATCTCCAACTCCCGGCTTCCGAATTTCTTCCCAGGATTGATAAGCTGGAGATAATCAACTTGAACCAGTATATTTCCATGCTTTTTCTTGAACTGTTTGACCTTGTATGCAATTTCCTGTATTGAAATGCCCGGCGTATCGTCAATGTAAATAGGCAGGTCATTTAGAATGGATCTCGCCATTGTATATTTAGTCCAATCAGATGCACCTAAATTGCCTGTTCGCAACATATGACCATCAATATTCCCTATACTGCCTATCAGCCGTTCCCCTAATTTTGCGCCGGGCATTTCAAGGCTAAATATCGCAACAGCATAACCCGCTTCCGCAGCTCTCTGAGCACCGTTCAACATAAAAGCAGTTTTACCAACACTGGGACGCGCAGCCACGATAATTAAATCCTGCTTCTGGCGACCTCCTGTTAGGTTATCTATGTCTACGCCTGCCGTAGGCACTCCAGATAGCCCCTTTGCTTCTCTGCGGCGCTCCAATTCGTCATCATGACCATCTAAGAAGTCGCCAGCACGTTGAAGTTGGTTATCTGACCGGATACGCCCGTTTATTTCATCTGTCGCCTCTTGCATCCCGGCAAGCAGTTCTTTAGGGTCTGCTCCTTCGTCAAATGCTTGTTTTTGCCTTTCAAGCATTTTCCCAACATGTTGCTTTAAGCCCCTCTCTTCAACCAGCCCAGCGTAATATTTAATATTGCTCAAGCTTGGTACTGATCCAGCAAGGTTAGAAAGATATTGAATCCCGCCCGATTCCAGCAAAGTTCCTCTTTCCTCAAGCACTGTGCGAAGCAAGATAAGGTCAATCGGTCTTGAAGTTTCATGCAGCTCTTTTGCCGCCTCAAAAATCAAACGGTGTTGCGGTGAAAAATGGTCCGGTTCCAATCTGCTCATTACCAAATCAGCGGTTTCAGTAGTCCGATCCAGCAGCAAGCTACCAAGTACAGCTTGTTCAGCTTCAACATTGAAAACGTCATGCATCTTGCTTCACCCCTGACGATAGCCTAGGACATGCGTTTTCTTCCCAATGCTTAATTTGCTGTAATCGCTGCTGGGTTTCTAATCTTATGTTGTCAATCATGGAGGCTCCTTCACTACCCCGTATTTCCGCGATAGTAGGGGGGAATTTCATTGTTTTAATATGCTGCTGCAAATTGCGGGTTGCTCTTTCTGCCGGGATATCTGCCAGCATTTTATTCCAAAGGGACAATACTTCATCATTCGCTTGGAACGTCGGGTAAGCTGTAGCTATCAGGGTTAACAAATCTATCGTCTGTTCCTCTGTCATTTCGCATAGCCTCCTTTTTCCTTTGTAGAAAGTCTTTGCTCTGTGTTTGTCGGTTGCTAGTTCCTTGCCCTGACTTTCCTTCCATAGCCATCTTGATTCCAAGTTCTGAATATTTATCACGTAACTTTTTTGGACTAAGGATATTAGGACTCCAAAAACTATGAGACGTTGCCCAATCAATAATCCTTTGCATTTCTTTGGTGTCCCGTTCGTCTATCTCAACGATTTTCCGAAACTCGTCTGCCCAATTTTGCATGTTGGCATTACGGACAAGGTGTTCAACTTTATTTGCCGCTGCATGAGCCATGATCTTTTCATGAAAATAAAAAGCCATTTGATAATAGCGATTATCTTCCTCGTAAATGCGTTTAGCATTTTTGCGAGAAGGAGGGGTCTTATTATTGTCATTATTATCATTATTGTTTATATTGTTGGGTTGCCGTTGCTTTCGTGACGGTTTCGTCGGCTTATCCTTGTTGCTTTCGCCGTTGCTTTCGTCCCTTGATTTGTCCTGATAAACCTCATAGTTACATATGGTTATCAGCATTTTGTGCGTTGCTTTCGTTGTCGTGATCATCGCTACATTTTCGTTGCTTTCGTCAGGGCTTCGTTTCGATTTCATCGCTTTACCGCGTAAAAATTCTAAAACCTGATAAACTTGATCTTTTGTAGGTCGTTCTTTCCTTGCTCCTACCTTCCAAGAAACCCCCTCAATGATATCTGGAATAGACATTGATATCTGTCCAGGCTTTAGTCCTTTGTATTGTTTGTGCTGGGCAGATAGGAGAAGGAATATCCACACCTTCATATAGAGTGGAGGCTTCTCCCATATCTCGCTTTCTATAAGTTTTCGATGAAGGCTAATCCACCCTTCCATATCTGCATCCACTCATTTCATTGCTTCTATTTCGGTTTATTCCATCCCTTGAAGCCCAAAAGCAGCTTCAAAGAAATTGCATATTGCGGCCTCATAGCCCGGTTCTAAAAGACGATATATATATTGAGCTGCGAACTGTTCCCGTTCTGCTGAATCTGTAAAAGGCATGATAGCCAAATAAGCAGCTTCAACCATATCATTTGAACGCATTGTAAATTGGGTCCAATTAAATTTAATGTGATGATATTTACCTTGAAATGCGCTATCAGGTAATTTGGGATATCCGGACAGAAGTTCAAACATTTCAATTTCCCAGGGAAGGATTTTTTCCGATGCTACATTCACACTCGGTCCCTCCCGTCCTCATACCAATTGCGGCTAAATTCAGTAGTTTCAGTACCATTTATGTTAATTGGTCGTGCGTACCACGTTATCTGGCGATTATCATCACAAGCAGCCGTGACAAAAAGAATCCCATCTTCGGGTCTAATTCCATGAGCAGTAACAACCACTTTCTTACCTGACCAATGGGGGATATCTTCAACCCCGCATGCTATTTCTTGAACCAAAAATCCCATGGATATTGGATCTTCATAAGAATTAATGTCCAGAGAGGTCGCCGCTTTATCCAGTAAAAGTAAAGTTTGGGATGCGCCCAAGCGATTAACCAACGTAGAAACAGCGCTACGTAATTTAGGAGAAAGCCCCTCTTCTCTGTTTACCTTATTCTTTATAGTTGACATAACCGATCCTCTCCCTTTGGAGGGACAGCCCTTGCACTTTTTGAATATGTAGTGCTATAATGTGCGCGTGGGCTTGTCCCTTGATAGTGTGCCTTAACGCCCGGCCAAGGTATTGTTAAGGCTCTTTGCTTTTTCTTCAAAATGCTCACCAAGTACACCAAAGTGAAAACTTTCTTCTTCGCGAACCCTCTCAATCACTTTGACCATTCGTTCTAACAATAGGTCCTTAGTAAATTCATCATCTTGTATGAAGTGGAAAATATAAATCAGTTCCCTTTGAATCTCTGAAAGGGTCATGCAAGTTAATGTATGGTTTAACACTGTGTTGGAATCCATCATTACACGCTCACCGCCTCTCTACGGGCTTTGTATACGTCTTCTGCCTTGCCTGCATAAACGTTGTTAATAGATATTTGATAGTAACGCAACAGACGTACAAAGGCATGTACTCCAGCCCCTGAAGCATCTTCTTCCCATCGTCTTAATGTAGTACCTGAGATCCCTGTATCATTACTAACTTGTGGGACTGACTTCTTGCAGTTCTCACGGACTTCCTTGAGAGTCAATTGATTAGCAAGGTTCATTACTGTTCACCCTTTCCCAAGGAATGAAAGATGTCCATTATAGTTCTATCATCCTTGATGTAACGTTCATGGGTGCGCTCGATCCAATGAATAGCCTCGTCTTTCCCCATACGCCGTACTTCCTGCTTAATTGCCGCTGCTGTTTTCCCGTATCTGAAAGAAGCAAGCAATTTGTAATATTCATCCATAAACCTGATAGCCACAGGATTTTTCTCATTAATCATAGTCAAGTAACTGAATTTGATTAATCCACGCGCAGAAATGAGCTTGCCTTCTGGATCGTCAGGATTGTCCATAACGTCTATGTCACTTTCATAAGCTGGTCTAGTGTAATTCCCTTTTTTTAGTCTCCGCATAGTTACGCTGGGCGCATCAATTTGAGCTTGACAGGAAACGAAACGTACATTGCGTTCATAGTCGTGATCCCAACCTTCTTCTTTAAATCCATTCAAAACTTCTAAAATGCCAGCAGCCGCTTCCTCGATGGTCATAGCGTTAGGGTAAACAGAGTAGTCTTTCCCGTTAAATGCAGCCACTGCGAATTTAGACAAAGGGTTTTCTTCTTCTATTGGGAAGGCAAATATCTTCCCTCCTAGTTGCTTATGCATATCAGCAGCTATTGCTTTCAATTCTTCATGTGTTTTCATAGAGAATCACCGCCAGTACGTGGGAACAGCTCTGGAAAAATTTCCTCGGCTTTTTGCCGCATCATCTTACGGGCTTCTGGATGGCCCATAATCTGATTCATCATGTAATCCATGACATGGTGGGCCAAAGGCTCGTTGCCTACCTTCGTAACCAACATTGTCATTAATGTGTTATTCCGGCCTAACCAATATTTCCAATCTTCATAACCAATTGAAAGCATGCTCCGAAGTTCGGATTCGCTGAAATAGGCGCTTTTGGTATCCACATACATTGCGATTTCATATACACGCATCGCATTTTGCCGAATCCGGTCTTCATATTCCATTAAGCAAGATTTTACGTGGATATAATCGTCTTGTTCGTAGTAAGGATCGCCCAATGAAATTCTGATACCATCAAAGCGCTTGATGATCTTTTGTGTTCTTGATACCAGTTCATCCAAAATTCGAGCCTGCATTTTTGAAATAATAATGTACTTAATAAACAGCTTTCGTTCGCGGGTTTCAATGTCGCCCTCTGTTCCCGACTCAATAAAACGTTTTAAAATAACAACCATTGCAGACTGCAATTTGTCATACTTAGTTCCCAATGCCTCGTAATATTTTTTTTTCATTTTCTCCGTTCCTTCCTAATCAGGTTTTTAACAAGCACTGCATGTTGCAACGGGTTCCCGAACCAAAGACGGGTCAGCTCCGGTAATGACAAATCAGAATAAAGTTTGTCCATTAGCTTCTTCAATCTCCCTCATAAGGTTATTAGGTGGAGTCCAACGCGGGATATATTGCAACCCACGGTCATAATCTTTTGTAAATGTATTGTTGTAAGAGTTGATACTAAAAAACTCTTGATAATCATTCCACATCGCCTGATATGTTTTATTGCGTAAGCTACTATCCTTATAGGCGGCTGACTTCTTACCTCCAAGCAATCCAACGATCCGGGAGTTGCCAGCTTTCTTTAATTCTCGCTGTTGCCCATAGTCGATAGTGGTGTGATTCTCAAGCTGTTCCACACGGGAATCTAAATCTTGAACCCTCTCGTCAATAACAAAGATAGCTCTGACTTCCGGGCTTAAATTTTCGTAGGGATTAGATACTTTCGGTAAAAACGCATCAGCAAGAACGTCTTTAGCCTTTAATTGGTATTCGATAAGATTTTCCTGTGCATCACCTTCTAAAATATTAGGGCTTATACGCGCCACCCAGAGAAGAAAAAAGTTCAATTGAATAGTTAAAACCTCTTGTTCGCCACTTCTGGTGGGGAGTATGAATTTTCGTACCCCTTGTTTAAGGACCAGATCTGTCTGAACCTTAGTTAATTGATTATTGCGCTGCCCCTCCCGTAGGCCCAACCCTTCACAAACCCAACGGACCCCCACATAAATATTTCCGTCACTGGCCTTTACTCCAAGTAACTCGGCTCCGTTGAAAGGAACCATCTTTTGTTCTATTGGTTGAATATTGCCCATATTTCTCCCCTTCTTAAAATGATTCAGATTTTATCTTGATTTTGTAATCACCCATTACTCCGGATTAATTCATATAGTTCTGGATCAATTACTTCTCGCGCGGCAGCTAATCTTAGTTCAACAGGATCGATTCCGATTATTTCCGCCAATGCAACGTTTACTTGATCCTTTGCAGGAGGAAGTTTTCCGTTTTGTAACTTGCTGATCAGCGCTCTATCCAACCAAATATCCCTTTTTGCAAGTTGAAAACAAATTTGGCTTAACGATAGACCTTTCAATGCTATTCCTCTTTTTAGTAATTTTGCATATAACATGTTTCACCTCCAGTTCAAGTGACTTTTAAATCACACATGTGATTTTTTAGTCACTTGTTGTTCAAATCTTACCAATCGACTTGCAACATGTCAATGACGTAAAAGTCACAACATCAAAAAAAGTGTTGATTAAAAATTCAACAACATGGTAATATTATTGATATAAAGATTACTGGAGGTCGAAAAAAATTGACTTATTCTCAACTGGTGGACAAATACATCAAAGAGAGCGGTTTGAGCTTAGGGGAAATAGCCAAAAGAATGCAAGAGGAAAAGAATATTAAAATAGACAGGTCATATATATCAAAATTAAGAAATGATCCAAAATATCCAGCTTCAGAGGAAATAAACAGAGCTTTAGCAGAAATTACAGGTGGAGATCCACATGAACTCATTCTTGCGGGCTATTATGAAAAAGCTCCTAATGAGGTTAAATCTTCGATGGATACAGCAAAATCAGTTAAAAATTCATTAACTGAACTAATTAAGTTACTGTCAGATGGGGAAATGCCAGCCGATGATATAGAAAAGAAAATTGATTGGGTTCAGTCACTACCTAATGATGAATTATCTCAAGAGTTGAAAAGGGTATATAAGCAAGTTTTTGATAGTCCTCCAGAAACATTATTGGAAGGCTATAAAATTATATTGAAATCAATCGATGCTGAAGCTGAGATATCAAAGTTAGACCGTTTAAAAGAACTTAGAGAATCAAAGAAAGTATCTAAATCAAAAATTTCTTCTATACTCGGAATTGATGAGTCTCTTTATAATGCTGTAGAACTTATTGGGAGAATAAAGGGTGAGACAGAAAAACACAAAATGATCAATGAGTATTACTTGAAAGCAATGGGGATATTGCACAATTACGAAGAATTCCAAAAAAATGCTGATGAGGACAATGGTATTACTAGTAATGAATTAAAACAGTTTGAAGCATTTGTAAATAACCCTGACCATGGAGTCTTTTTCAAAGATTATCTGAACGCTCCAGAAGAACGAAAAAGAGAACTGCTGCAATTCTGGAGATTCATTCAAGAGACTGAAAAGAATCGAAAACCCGGGGATCGCCAAGGAGAATAGCCATTTTTAGGTTCACGGTTTCAGCCGTTGGCTGATTCCCCATGCTTATACATACGAACTTATATTCCCATTAACCGGAGGTACACCATGATTTCCCACTATCAAACTACATACTTAGAGCATTGTATAGAAAATATATATTTAAAAAATGGTATTACTGAACCTCAACATATAACCATTGATAAAATCACCGAAACGTTGGACATATGGATTTATTCTCTTTCCCAAAAAAGCAAAGCGTATGAGTCAGCAACAGGTTTACGCAGTATTCTTTTAGATAATCGCCTGCCACAAAAGGAACAACGTATTGAATTTCTCCATGAAGTCAGCCATTTGCTAAGGCACGCAGGTAATCAAACAGTTATGCCTAAAGAGTTCGTTGAACTCCAAGAAGCGGATGCAGATCAGTTCGTTCTCTATGCTTCAATGCCTTTTTTTATGCTGTCTAGGCTTAAGTTCCCGACGTTGTTTAACGATGCCCTTCTATACCTATCTGATACATTTGAGGTCCCTATTTACCTAGCTAGGAAAAGACTAAACCAAATAATGCGGCGAAATTATGAAGGGCAAATACAGACAAGCATTGCACAGCAGAACAATACTGCGAAAGGAGTGGTGTCTAAAAAAACACCACAGATTAGTGAACCAACAATTTATGCATATTACGATCCATCATTTTATGAAGGGCCATCTCAGCTTATATTTCATATAGATGAAATTACACTATCTCAAAAAAGAGAATTTCCAATCCCATTGGATGGTCCCTTTAAGCAAATCGAGATTGACAATCCATTAGATTTTGAAGGGGTGAAAATTCTTCAACATGACATCGTTTATTTCGGACCCGGGAACGTAAAGCTTATGTTAGGCCGGATTATCCGTAAATACGGTGCAACTGCAAAAACACTACTACTGCAAATGAAAGACTTAGAGGAAGTTATAAATCGGGGTAGAATCTATTGAGTCCAGAAAATTAGTAAAGAAAAAAATTCAGAATAAAAAAAGCTCTGCAGACCAATTTAAGGTTAGCAGAGCTTTTTTACCGATACTTTCGGATTGCACAGCGGTGCTTCCGTATGTGTTGCAGTCATTATAAATCAAATGGGCGATTTTGTAAATACTACTAGATATTTTTTCCTAGTACTGGTAAACTTGTTTAAACAAATTATTTAGATAGGAGGTTGCTATGATTATGATTAAAAAGACTATTTTAAAAGAGAAAGATGGTAGAATCGTTGCGCGAGTGAATTTCAAAATAGACCTTGGTTTTGGGGAGAAAGATGCAACGCTTCATGAATTTTGGCCAAGTCGCGAGGAATTTCAGAAAAGCCAACATAAAGAACAAGCATCTGAAGAAGATGTTACTGGTGAAAAATTGTGTCGGTCTGAATATAATCTTAGTGATGAAGAAGCTATTCAATTATTTGATTCGCTGCAATAAAAATATCCCCTACCAGCAAAGGCCAGTAGGGGGAGCTTCCTTTCACTTCATAATGTTTTTATGCTTCTCAGGATTAAATTCTTCCCAGGCCTTTTGTATTGCAGCCTCGACTTCCTCCGGTTTGATAGATACGCCAATCTGACCCAGTTTGACGGTTAGATACTTAACAGCCTCATGAAACTTTCCCGCGCCAGCTCCAGCATAGTTTCGCTCTACCCATGCATAAGCGTCTTGGGCCAGTTGTCCAATTCTGTTGCGCTGCTCAATGTTAAAACGTGCTTCATAGATCGGTTTAACCTTGCGATACAAGGAAGCTGCCAGTATAAGCAGGCCAAGCGTACCAAGTCCAATCAGTGACAGCGTAATATTTGAGATGTATTGTTCGATCATGGTTATTTGTCCCCCTTGAGAATGTTTTGACGTAGACGGCTTAGAGCTGCCGCAGCTTCTTCCCGTGTAATCGGTGCGCCGGGACGTGTTCCATCAAAGTAACCATTCTTGGTCATTTCCTCCCATACATCCGCTGCCCACGGGCTAACCTTGTTAATGTCTCTCTGCTTTTCTGCCACTGTATTTTCCCCCTTCTTGTTGAACCGTGTCCGCAATTCGTCCGCCGTACCGTCAAACTCATTCAGATCGACATTTCCAGCGATGCCCTTAATCTTACCGCTATCGCTGTATTGCCAAATATCCCAACGTTTCCACGTCACTGTGTCGCTTGGGACGCGAGTATCACTGTATCGGGCTATCCATAATGGGTAACCGCCCAATGAAGCGTTAAAATTAGCTGCAAATGCATTACCTGTATAGATAATGGGCTTGCGTCCTGTAAGTCGCTCCAGCTCCAGCAAGAAGGCCAACGCTACAGCACTAATAAGCGTTTTAGATAGGTTACCGGGATTGTTTTCATAGTCCATTACCGCAGGAAGGTCCAACGCTTTAGCACCTCCAACCTGGTCCAACACATCAGCAAAATGCCTCGCTTCGGCTTTGGCTGCCTCAACACTGGTGGCATCTAAAAAATGATAAGCCCCTAACAATACCCCGGCTGCCCTGGCTCCTTTAGCATTCGTGGTGAATGTAGGATCAACGTAACGTTGCCCCTGGCTGGCCTTGATGAAGGCAAATGAAATACCATCTGCCTTGGCCATCTTCCAATCAATGTTTCCTTGATAACGGGATACGTCGATTCCCTGCGCATTACTTTTTTTCCTCGCTTGCATTCTTGTTCTCCCCTTATACAGCAGGCTTTTGCCCCTGGTCTTTTTTTTCTGGCTCCGGTTCCGGCATATTCGGGTTTTGAGGTGCCTGGGAACGAGACTCGAAGATTTTCACGGCATTACGTAAAATATCGGGCATCGGAACCCCCATTCTCCCTACATTTTCAATGACTGATAGCAATTCGTTCGCTAAATAAAAGAAAATGACCGCATCTCGGAAATAGTGTGCATCCCCCAGAATACGATCAATCAAATGAGCAATTGTAACCATTAGAAATATTGCTACCTTACGAGCTATGCCATAGTACCCTTTCCTGCTTTTCAGCTCCCCATTAATCCAGGCCGCTGCCCATCCAGTGAAGAAGTCGATAACGACCATCCACCACAATAGCGTTAGCATCGTTGTCCACCCCCCGAAAAAATAACCGATCATGGCCCCTGCGGATAAGCCTTTAATTGCCTGATCGACTTTCTCATGCATAACTCTTCCCCCTATTTGGGTCAGGAAAATTGTCCTGCCCTTTGTCAAAATCCTTGTAAATTATTCCGTTAATTATCCTTAAAATTATTCCAAAACAAATAAGCCCCTGACCACTCCAGGGACTACACAGGTAGATATTTTGTTATTACATAACTGATCACCTCCCCCAAATAACTAAAACTTTTAGCCTGAATTACCGTAATAAATGGTATAATCTATGAAAAAAGGAGCTGTACCCCTTGAAAAAAATGATAATCGGTTTAGTAGCTGGTATGTTGATCGGATCGGCAACGGCAGCTGTAGCTGCTACCTCCCCAACTGTCCAAGCTGTAGTAAGTAAATATGCAATTACTGTAGATGGTCAGCAGCAAACACTTAAATCAGATCCACTCGTATATAAAGGCACTACATATTTACCAGTCAGAGAGGTTGCCGGGTTGACCGGATATGATTTGCAATTTGATGCAAAGAGCAAAAAGATTGATTTGCAATCCAAAGCGGAAGGAGGTTCAACAGTGAGTCAAACTACAAACCAACCTACTGAGAAAAAAGTTTCATGGATCACCGCAAGAGAAGCCAACGAAAAATACGGAATCAAATACGTTGTAGATAAAGAAAGCACATTTTCTTATGGAGAAAAAAGCGTAGCCTTTCCTGTATCGATGTACGAAAATCCAGATGGTAAGACATTTACCAATGCCGAAAAAACAGCCTCTCTTATGTTTAAAAACGGTGTACCTTATTTAGGCAGCGACACTTTGCAACTCTTAGGTGTAAATCAATAATTACCACCGCCACGGCTCTGCACGAACAATTGAGTAACGACGTTAGCCACCACGCGCCCTAAGCTATTGGGCGCTATTTGTATTTCATGCCAGTTCCCTCGTGAAACACGCCCATCCCCATCTTTGGACAGGTACGGAATGATGTTGATGTCATTCCCACTGGTTCCGCTTATCGGAACTGCATTTCCATCCACTTTAATAGATACGTTGTTTGGCTGTGGCCCTTCATATATTCCGTACTCAATTTCATGTGTATGGTCAGGTAAATTGATATCGTGTGAATGTTCCGGTATCTCAACTGTATGATTGTGACCAGGTATTGTTACTCTGTGACTGTGCCCCGGAATTGTTACGCTGTGTTTATGTTCGGAAGTAATCGCATGACTATGCCTACCAGAAGCGGAAAATGTAACATTCTCCCCGGTGCTAGTAACTAAATTTGTTCCGTCTGGTATACCGTGATTATGCTCCCCTCCTACATTCACAGCATCTGGTACGAAGGTAGCAAATTGCGACCATTCTTTTGATGTACTAGCAGATTCAACAGTTGCAGCTAATGTGGAAGTAGTTGGTGTCTGGACTGCCGTTGTGGATGTAGATGGAACAGAAGCCCCACCCGCAGCCGTTGTTGTACTGACACCACCACCGCCTTCAATCGCTTTGGAGTATGCCCGGAAAGCTTCCGTTTGGAAAGACAGCATCACTTTATTAATTCGGACGGTATCATCAGGCACATAGAATTTTAGTATGGCTGGATGGTCTGGATCACAATTATCTGCAAAGTCCCTGGTATCCAAATTTGTTGCGCCTTGAGCGTATACCTCGCTTATATGCATCCGGTTTCGTAAGTCAGCTATGCTACTGGCGATATCCTGTGTTTTATTGGCAATCTCCAGCTTCACTTCTCCCGGTCTGCCTAACAGATCACCTTTACTCACCTTGAGCACCCGCGCAACGATATCGACACCCATTTCCGTGTCCTGCACCCGAACCATAGTCCCCACTTTAAAGCGGTCTATGGGGTCTTTCGTCAAGGCGTAGATTTCGGCTGCATCTACCGTGTACTGCACACTTGGAACCTTAAGTTCGTTTAACATTGCCCGGCAACGTGCTAATAAGGTGTCAGCAAATTCAAAACGCTTGTCCGCAAAAATGGTTTGTACAAGACCAAAGCGCTGAATGTATTCCGGTTCTGCATCGATATAAGGAAGCCCGCCGTTAATGTCTGCAAAAGTGAGCTGGTTAACCCCTTCACCGTAGCCCAAGCCATAAATGCGTGTAGTAACCTGAGACGGGTCTACCTTGCGTTCTATGCCCTGCAAATTCACTCCGTATCGAATGTACGCTTCCTCTCGTGCAGAGGGCTGTACAAGGTTCAGAGTCCACGGGTAGGACGTAGTATCAAACGTCCACATGTATTCATCCGTGAATGGCTGCGGAACGGAAAATAGAGCGCCTAGAAGGTTTTCATTTTCCCAGTTATATTCATACTGGTGTGAGAACTGAATGTCACCCAGCCGCCAACGTTGTGTAGTCTGCCGATCCAAAATGTATTTAAGCACTTGCGGTGTGTAATAACCCAAATTACCAACCGTGTGATATTGAAACAGCACATCATCCAGCAGCGTAGCTAAAACATGTTCGCACTGATATGTGATTGTTTCCCCGCCGCTCCCGCGTTTTGCCGCACTAGATAGGATGCGGAACAGCTCAAGCCGAACGTCACCGTCAAAGATTTCAACAAAGTACAACGGCTGACACTCAGCGTTCTTTTCATCCCCCGCAGGCAAAGAAAATTGAGCTGTCCAAAGTGCGTTCATTGATGCGTCATACCCAATATCGAATGCATTTTCCAGATAGGCAACTTTCCGCATTTGCAAGTCATATATGGTTACGTGTGATCTTTTCATAAGCCCTCCTATACGTACCGATCTCTATATGTGATGCGGAACAAAATGTCACGCCCTGTTTCCGGGTCTGTCCACGTTAGGACGTTATTCCCCAAGTTCAGATCAAAAAAATTACCCTGCATCTCATGCAGAGCATTCCGGCCGTTCTTTGTAATTTTGAGGTTCTTTGAATCAATAATGACCTTATCCCCTGGAGCAAATAATCCTATAAGCTCAATATAGTCCGTATGGAACCTGCTAGCATCCGCTGTTATGCGACCTTCACCGTGCATAGGTACGGCCTGCGCCAAGATTTCTCTAATGTATACAGCATCCGTTATACGTCCCTCGCCCGACATCGGTACAGCTTCCAAGGCATACTCACGTACAAAATCAGCCTGCGCCTGACCTTCACCGGACAGATTAGCCGCTGCTGTCATGTCCAAAACAAACTCCAAAATGTATTCCGTTACTGTACCAGGTTCATCCACGTTGAAGCTCATAAGGTTAAAGGCATTGTCGCTTTCAGTTCCGTCCGTCTCCAGCTTCCGCGAATACATTTGCCCGGAACCAGAAAGAGATGCAGAAAGGTCAATAATGTTCCCTTCTACATCCCCTATATTAAAACCAAGGCTATTAAATCCACCATTAAACATAGCGTCCTCCTATCAGGCAAGGAAAATTTTCCTTACTGGAAGTCCACGCCTGTAATGGTCTTGTATTCTTCCGGTGTGATTTCTCCGAAACGATTTGTCTCCGTGATTACTGCGCCCTTCAATTTCTCTGCCGTTACCCAGTTCCACTTAAAAGCAAGAGTCCAAAATGTCATGACTGATTAGCCCCTTTCAGATTGATTAGTTCTAATTTTGTAGCTGCTAGTTCAGCGCCCATGCTGGCTAAAAGTTGAGTTTGTTGCATGGTTTGAATCTTCATTTCTGCGAGTTGCTGTCCAAGAAGTTCATGACTGGTCGGCTGTGCAGAACCCTTTACAATCAGACCGCCATCCGGTGCAACTTCAATTTCCCGTTCTTCGATAATTGCCCCTTCAGGTAACGGGTTCGTGGTCTGTTCTTCGTACACAGCTTCTTTCGTGACTTTTCCTTCATCGTCATACTCTGCTGGTGACAACAGCACTTGCTGCCGATTATAATCCCAAGGTCCGATGTTGATTACCTCGTCATTTAATACTACACATTCTTTTATCATTTCGCTGCCCACCCCGTATTCCCATTACCTGATTGTTTAACATAAAGCGTAGTATTCGCTCCGCCATCCCACCTACGGTATAGAGAGCCGACAGGCGCACTCACAACCCCTTCGGGGCTTCCATTTCCTGAGTACAAGTTAATGGATGCGGACTTTAAAGTGTTCAGGTCCCCACCTTGCCAAAACATGTTACCATCTGTGCCAATCCATACAAGACTACTTTCTGCTGCACCTGTATTGATGTTTGCCTTCTGGAAATAAAGTGAACCATCCGTTGCAACTTGAAGCCTCATAGCTTTTGAACCAGACGATTGTTTCATAACCAACGCTTTTTCAACCCCGGCTATGGTTACATCTCTAGGTATAACCCCACCCGTTACAGTGAACACTTCTGTCCAATCTCTCCAATCAAGGCCAGCAAAAGCAATTCGTGTATAGACACGACCTGGATTATCATGTGAAAAGTACATTTGAACAATAGCGCCGCTGTCGTAATTCACCACAAGTTTGCCATAGGTATAGGCTCCGGGTGGATAGTTCGAAAAACCTGTCCATGCGGAAAGAGCCACATTGTAGCTACCCGATAGGGTGGCATCATTACAGTTTGCTGGTGCATTGCCTCGATTGCGATATGCGCTATTTGCTAGGCCATACGCAGAACTTACTGCACTCTCTGTAGCCGCTATATCATCCCGTGTACCGTTAACGGCCTTGGAGAGTTGGGTAACGCCCTTTTTAGTTAAAGATGCATTCTGAGTCTTCTCGGCTACCGTAGCGGACAAGTCTGTTACCTTTTCGTCAATCTCAGTAACATTGCCCTGTACTGCCCGGAAGTCCGCTGCCGTGAAATTGCGTGCAATCCGTGTACCGACAGGCCAAGCACGGGCAACACCCTCATAGCCACGTACACAGCCTTTCAGAATGTTTTCCTCTACGCTTGTATACGTAATGGTTTCTGCTACATCCCCATTGCCTAAAACAGCAATACCCTCGCCCTGTAAAAGCACAGCGGCGTTGGCGACTGTAATTTCGGTTTGACTGTCTGTGATCAGTTCTGCAAGCTCAGTTTTAGGAGAGTTCGCCACTGGTGGATACATTTTTTCCACGCTTCACACCTACCCTTCGTCTACTTTTATTTGCCCGGCCAGAAACCGAAGTGTGTCATTCGTCTGGACCGTGCGCGGTGTTTTGACTGCACCGTGATAGACAAGATTGCCCCCGGTTGCCGCTGTGCGAATGCCGATATGAGTTACCAAGCCCCAATCTGCTCCAGCTATAGGGAAAGAGACATCCCCCACGCTGGACGTAACAGCCCTACGATCCGCTATAACTGGTTCAGAGAACGTCACAGCACGGCGCGTATAGCCTCCGCCGCTTACCTCTTGCCCTGTATCTGCATCCGTAGGACTACTGGTGTATAGGGCAATGTAAAGCGTTTGAGGAGAAGCAAAGTTAACTCCACGCAAAGCCGCATTAATACAGGCTGTTTTCCACCAGTTCGACTTACTTAGTAATATGTCTGCCAATATAAAGACCTCCTATTCTACTTGATATTCATTAGCAATTCTGAAGCTACGCAAAGTGGTGGTGCCAATGTTAGTAAGTACGATATATGGATAAGCACGGATATTACCGCCCGAGTATATCTGTACATTCTCAGGTGATTTTGTGATTATGGTTTCATAGATACGCTCCTGCCCAGAGGCAAAAGGATCAAAGGCAATCAAAGGCAAGGAAAATTTTCCTACGCCCATAATTCGTTCTACGTCAAAACTACCTGCGTATTGAACCACAAACGCCTGTCCCGGACGCTCACGCTGCTTTAGCTCTAACTCTCTCGGCTTGCCGTAGCTGTCCACCAAATGTGCAGCTAAGGTCATGACACGCTGTTGCAGCTCCATATAATCTTTTGTGATAAAAGCACATTCATAGTTGAAGTTCCTGGCCTCATGATCGGCTCCATAATTCCACAACCCGTTACGCCCCGGAATAGATAACGTCCGGTCTACCGTATTTGGCAACCCTGGACGTTTGGACGTGCTCAGCACAATAAAGCCCAATTCTACATTGGACTTCCCACCAAGCCATATCATTTCATCAATCAACGTGTTCCACCTGCCCCGCGTGCGGCTCCCTGAGTCATCGCCATAAATTCATACGCTAACTCCCGAGCCAATGATTTAATATCTTCATCTCGACGAATGTTAATTGTAGCCCCATCAAACAAGCCTTCCATATTAATAGTAATTGTCCCGTTTGCTGCGGTGTCGCCTGCTGCTGGAGATACGGAAGGTTGAACAGCTACAGCCATTTCATGCGCCTGCTGCTTAACACTGGACATCATGCCTGCCATACCTTGTACAAGCCCCTGACCAGCCATTTCACCGATCCACGCCATTTCCCTTGAAGGAGAATGAATGTCTAACGCTTTTTGCATGGTAGTACGAACAGAATTGGCAATCTCCCGCGCTTTAGCTGTTACAGCCCCTTGCATGGAAGACAAACCATTCAACAACCCTTGCATGGCCTGCTTGCCAATGGTAGGCAGATCCGCTTTCATGGCATTAAACTGACCAACGGTACCGGACCGGATCGCTTTTACCTTCGCTTCAAAATCCTTTTTCAGCCCGTCCATTTCGGTGTTGGCCTTAGCGCGAAGCTGTTGAATCTGTAGGTCAGTGTCTTGCCGCATACCCTGCAACTCTTGCACCGCAATAGCTCGGCTTTCCGCCGACTTGGTACGCCACAACTCGGAATACTCAGCCAGTTGCGCATCAGTTAATTCATTCAACGCTGCAAGCTCAGGCGCTGCTTTCGGACCCATCTGCCGTAGTTCCTCCAGTAGCCCCTTATCAATTCCCCGTGCCGCCAGCGTTTCAATGCTGGAAGCCCATGTCGCAAGGTAGTCCACCTGCCCGCGCAGATTATCCAAGAGCTGTTGTCCGGTTGTCTCTGACTTCATGACGACAGCATCAAATAAGCCAGCAAAATCATTAATAGATTTCGCCCGCTGCTCTACGGCCTGCTCATATACCTGGTTAAGCCGTAATTCTTCAGCCGCCACATTTTCATTGATAGCCTTAGTCTTGGCTAAAAAGTCATCACCAGCTTGGTTCAACTGGTTATAAATCTCCAGCCTCACCTTTCCTGCTGCTTCCTCTGCTGCTTTCCGCTGCTCTGATCCAGCTTTATACCGGGCCTGTACCTTTTCCCAGGCTACAAGCTGCTGAGTCAACGAAAGCTGATTCGCTTGAGTCTGCTTATCTATCCACGCTTTAGAGTTGTCAAAAGACTGTTTTAGCGCCTGTTCCTGTTCCTTAGTTAAAGTCTTGTTTACCTTGGATATTTCTTCTGTTACTTTGCGGTATTGCGCTGAGGTTTTAGCATATTGCCCCTGCACACCTTGCAGAGCAGCGATGTACTGTGACGTATCCAGCGTACCGACTTTATATTTATGCTGTGCGCTGGCAAACGACTCTTTAAAAGCGTCATTCACCTTTTTCGCTGTATTTTTAGCGGATTTTTCAGCCGCCTTGGATTTATTATCAATCCCGTTCGCTAAACCCTGCGAGATGTATTCACCGTATTCTGTAGTTAATCGGGATGGTGAATGAATACCGAAAAATCTTTTTATTTGCTCAGCCATGCCCTCAGATATTTCCTTGGTCTTCTTCATAACAGCATCTTTCATATTTGCAATACCGTTGATTAAACCCTGGATAATATCCTTACCTATTTTAACCATCGTCTGGAATGCATTTTTGAACAAAGCTTTGATGCCGTTCCAGATTGTCGTAACAACTGACTTTGCATTTTCCCATGCTCCGGCCCAGTCACCTTTAAAAACAGCCAGCCATGTTTTGATAATGCCAGAGATAACCCCGATGACAGTTTCCACCACGATTTTGATGGTATTCCATGCACCCTCAAAGACCGTTTTGACCACTGCGAAAACGGTTTTGAATAGCGTTGTAATCGTGGCTCCCCATGTATCCCAAAAAGCTTTAATTTGTGTAAAGATGGTTTTTATCACTACAAAAATAGCCGTGAAGGTTGCACCAAAGATGGTATTCAGGATCGTGAAAATTCCTTTAAAGGCTTCAACGATGGTGCTGCCCCATTTATCCCAAAAGGCTTTAATCTCATTGAATATAAATTTAATTGCTTCAAAGATCGCTGAAAAAATAGTGCCATAGAGAAGCTTTAAGCCTTCCAGATACGCTTTGAAGAACGTGGTAATATCTTTGCCCCACTTATCCCAAAAAGCTTTAATACTATCAAACACAGACTTGACTACATCAGCAATAGCGTTAATAACAGTGTCAAATACAGACTTGACCAGATCCCACATACTTTGAAACAGTTCGGTAATTTGACCGCCCCATTGGTCCCAAAAATCTTTAATCGCTCCAAAGATAGCCATAGCCGCCGCCTTGATAGCCTCCCAAGCGGCATTAAGCCCATTACGCACCGTTTCATTGTTGTTGTATAGATAGGTCAGACCCGCCACTAAAGCGGTTATGGCTGCTATTGTAATGCCTATAGGTCCGGTCAGTGCAGCAACAACCGGACCAAAAGCGGCAAAGGCTCCAGATACCGCGCTAAAGGCTGTGATGATCGTACCTATAGAAGATATAATGGTGCCGAAGATTACAACCAGCGGGCCAATGGCTGCTAAAATACCCGCTATAGCAAGCACAACCATTTGCATAGATGGAGACATAGACGAAAACGCAGTCGCAAGGGTATCCACGGCCTGTGTGATCGGCGGCAGAGCTTTTTCGGCTAGGCTTACCAGTGTTTCGCCCAGTGGGGCCAGACTACTTTGTAAGTTACGGATTAAGATATTGAAGCGGTCACCTAAGTTATCTTTAAGTGCAGCTCCTGCTTTATCCGTTGATCCCTTAAAATTCCCTAGGTCAGTATTAACCGTAGCGAAAAAATCACGGAACTGTGGCCCCAAGTCCTCCAACGGTGTACCCATGAGGGCTACCGCTGTTTGTGCTTGTTTGGCTGGGTCCTTCACGCCCGCAATGGCTGTGACAACCGCACCAAAAGCCCTCTGCGCACCTTGCCCACCAGCGTTTATGTCATTCTCTACCTTCTTAAAATCCAGTCCTAAAGAGGTTAGGGCATCACGTGAGCTTTTACTTCCGTCTCCTACTCTCAGGAACGCTTCTTTAGCGCTGTCCCCAATTTTGTCCAGATTAAACGCGCCTTTTTCAGCGCCTGCAATCAGGATAGCGGTGAACTGTTCGGCACTGTAGCCTAAGCCTTTGAACTGTGGCGAATATTCCCGTAAGGTATCCAGCAATTCATCTGAGAAGTTACCCCCGCGCTGAAAACCTACAGTGATAAGGTCCATAGCATCCGATCCAGAAATTTTGAAGTTCTTCATCAGCACGGAAGCGGTACGGGTTGTTTCATTCACTTCTGCATCAAATGTTTCTTTCAAAATCATTGCTTTTTGGGTTAAGTCGGTCAGTGTTGAATCGTCCAAACCTCGGATATTTGTTTTAGTGGTAATAAGAGCTTGATTAACTTCACCAAGGCTTTCCCCGAATCCGTTCTTCCAGATACCCTGAGCTGCGACAGCCAGCTTTTCCGCTTCCTCTGCCGTGATCCCCAGGGAAGCTTCCATTTTCCCTGCTGCTGCGTCCAGATCCATCGCCGTTTTCCCAGCTACCGCACCGATAGCCACAAGCGGCGCAGTAACACCCGCCGTAAGTCCTACGCCGACACCTTTAATTTTATCGCCTGCCGCCTTGAACTTTTCCCCGACTTCCCCTATCTTGTTTCCTGCATCGCCTGCTTCATCGCTTAAATCGTCCAGTTCACCACGGGCTTCACGTAAGCCGTTTTCAAAACGTTGTAGTTCCTGTTCTGTACGGACCAGCTCACGTTGAAAAGCTCGATACTGTTCTTCCGATATATCCCCACGCTGAAACTGCTCTGTGACCTGCTGTTGAGCGCTGCGAAGCGTGTTCAGCTTATCGGATGTATTGGAAATGGCATCGGATAGAAGCTTTTGTTTTTGGGCTAAAAGTTCGGTGTTCCCAGGATCAAATTTCAAAAGCTGGTCCACTTGCCGCAGTTCTGTTTGTAGCTCTTTACTACGCTTGTTAACACCGTCCAATGATGCGTATAAATCCTTGGTGTCTCCATTAATGACAACGTTAATTGTCGGCACGTTCAAACTGTTCAGGCTGTTTTGCAGCCTTTTCAATTCCTGTTCAGTCTGGACAAGCTCTCTTTGAAAAGCACGGTACTGACCTTCTGTGATATCGCCACGCGCGAATTGGTCAGCTACTTGCTGCTGCGCTGCTTTTAGGGTTTGAAGCTTGTCTGAAGTATTGGAAATGGCATCTGTCAAAATCTTCTGCTTTTGAGCAAGCAATTCCGTGTTACCTGGGTCAAATTTAAGCAGCTTATCAATCTGTTTTAACTCACCTTGTAAATCCTTGCTTCGTTTATTCACATCTGATAAAGCAGCCGATAGCCCTTTTGTCTCTGCTCCGATTACGACATTAATACCCTTGATCGTTTCAGCCAAAATCTACACCTCCCCTCTTATCTGCCGTAGAACGCGTCTATATCATCCTGTGTCGCCTCTTTGGATTCCTCTTTGTTGTCGCTCCCCGTGAAGCTACGGGCTAAATCTATAAGTTCCTGACATCTCAGGTCATTAATCTCTGCAAAGCTCAGGCCGATCCGTTTACCAATAGCTAACAGGTCCATTTCAAGATGTGTGTTATTGGTTGGCTGGGACGCCGCCTTTGATCCCGCTGGACTTGGACTGCTGACGAAAAAAGCCTTCCGTGGCTTCCTCCAATGCCCCGACAAAGAATGTAGTATCCGAAAAATCCAGATCATCATCTAAAGCGGCAAGCCATGTCGAAAACCCGTCATATGGTTTTGGGTATTCGGCTGATTTAGCCATAGCCCAGACCATTTGCAAGTTGGCAAGAAAATCAATAGAGCTTGGATCAATTTCAACGTTTGGTCCTCCCCCCACATTACCGCCCACCATTTTCAACATATCGCCCAGCAAATCCGACTTAAATTCCTGCTTATAAAATAAAAGAGCCAAGGCACCCGCCTTGACTCGAATTTGTTGACTACCAATGGTTAAATCTCTCATGCTTCTGCTCCCCCTGTAGTTACATTTGTGAATTTAGGCGTATACACAGAATCAAAAAACGCGCTATAAGCAGCAGCATTTGTTTCATTTAGCTCCAGGTCACCTTTAACAACTGTGCGCCCACCAAGCTCAATCGGGGAAACTGTCAGGTTCAATACATCGGTTGCAACTTCGACGGATTCACCTTTCGTTTGGCGTTCCTTAGCCGGTCGGTCAGCTTGGCAATCGTAATAAACAAAGCGGCGGTTCTTCTGATCGCCCTGTACCTGTCCAAGCAGCGCAAACTTTTTAGGCGTTGCATCCGACACTTCCACCAACATTCCGTTTTCGTCAATGATCCACCCAAGCATTCTGGCCAGAATATCATCGGGAACCAGTGCTAATTCCAATTCACCTGTATAGCCATTGTTCGAAGTCGCTACGTAATACTTAGTATTATCGGCGTAAAACTCCGACTGTTCCCCCTGCGCCTCCGGTGTCCAGCGTACCGCACCTGGAATAGGGATAGGTGTACCCCAAGCGGGTTGCGTTGTACTGTCCTCATCGTAAAACGCGATATGCACCTTATTTAAACCAAATGTAACTTTGTTTTTATCCATTTCGTCACGCTCCTATAAGTTGAATTTCATATAAAATCTGATACAGTTTTTCATCATCCAGCCAGCTTTCTACCTTGCTATAGGGCAAGTTCAATTCCTTTAACTTGTCTTGGACTTTCTTTTCGGCTGCCAGATCCTTCTTAGCAGTGTACAACTCCACCTGATAGTTCCCAATATCTACATAATTTTGATTATCTGCTATCATGTCAGAATTGTACGCAAACTGATACGTTATGAACGGTGGAGGCGGGGCTGGTTTTTGCGCTGTCCCTGTGAAATGACTATAAGCAACTGGCATACCCAATGACTTAAGTTCAACAACCAAATCCGATTGTTCCATTACCTACCTCCGTTACGAATGATGCGCTTGATATCATCCGCAAGATGTGCCGCGTGGTGTTCATAAGCAGGCCGTAAGTGAGGATAAGCCCTTACCCGTCCACCTCCGCGCTTGGCGTGTCCAAACTCCAGCAAATGCACACGGCGGGAATGCTTTTTATTCCAGACCACCAGCCGTTTTAGTGTGCCTTTGCTTTGGTCCGATACTTTGAACCCCTTGGCGTACTTCCCGGTATGCTTAGGTGCGCTTGTCTCCGCTTCCTGTCGTACCTTTTCGGCTACTTCGTCCAAATGCTGGTCAATTCCCTTTTCCACATCATGGGTGTATTCCTGTACGGCGCGGGTGATTTCGGAAACAAGCTGATCAATCTCAATGTCACTAGCCATCTGCCGCCACCCTCTCACAAGTCAATTCCAATTCTTCAAATCCGGTTGCATAGGTACGAATCACCCTGTACAGTACGCCATCAAAACGGACAGACTGTTCATAGTTGTACTCATAGCCATGAATAACAAACACCATTTCAGGCCGTAGCCCTGCAACCGCTGCATTGTAAAACTCAGTACGTCCCACAGATTGGAGTTTACACAATACGACCGTCTCTACTGGATCGCCGGGAATCTGATTGCCTATATCGTCCTGTATAATTTCACCGGGCCTGATTAGCGTAAGCTCATAATCCCAACTCATGGTAACCTCCGGTTATGAAGAATTAGATTGTGTAATCTGAATTGGAGATGACGCGGCATAGCCCCGGATTCATCCCGGGACTGATACCGCCATGTAGCATAATCAGCACAAAAAAGAAGATGATTGAAGTTCTCTGCATCAAGCGCAAGCCCTTTTTCATCTTCCAATTCGGTAATGACTGATTTTGCAATAGCCTCCAGATAGGTGTCACGCACAGTTGTACGAATGCCCAGCCGTTCTTTTACAAGTTCGACAATAGCGATGGAGTCCATATTAACCCGCGCCTTCTAGAGCCGTTACGCGGGCCGCTAGAGCGTCATACTGGGCCTTTGTGACCTCGCCCGGATCGCCTTTATCGCCCTTGTCACCTTTTGCCCCGGCTGCGCCCGTTGCCCCAGTATCGCCTTTATCGCCCTTTGGTCCTGCTGGCCCGGTTGGTCCCGCTGGGCCTGTTGCTCCTTTGTCACCCTTTGGCCCTGGTTGCCCTGCGCCCCCTCCGGTAGTAGACCGAATCACGGAAGCCAATTCGCCAGCCTTAACCGCCTTAACGATGTATCCGAATCCAGTTGCTGACGCTACAACCACGCCACCCGCCCCGGCTGCCACCGTTGCACCTGCCGTGATATCCTCACCAGCTTCCACCAACCAGGATGGACTGTTGTTAATGGTCACGGTGATTTCCTCGTCCTTTTTCAGTCTCCCTGTGGAGCGGAAGTCTGGAGTACCGCCTGCTGTAGTTGCCGCCAGCGTGATACCTTCAGCTCCTACCGTTTTAGATAGGAGTCGGTTTGCTGCCACATCCTCAGTTACTACCGCTGTAAACTTGCTCATCCCTGAGCACCCCCCACTGTAATTTTGATAACAGCAAAATACTCTGTGTAAACTGGTTTACCATCGTATCTCCCCGTTCCCTTGAAAACAGTTTGATCCTGAATGAAACGGACTTCCTTCGAGCTTTCAATTTTGACGCCTGCACGTTCCGCCAAAAGGTACTTTTTGAAGTCACCCAGGATGATCGTGTCAGCAGGCGCATATTGTGACCAGACAATACGTGTGCCATCGGGCAACATTGGATTGGTGACAGTTTGGACAACCACTCTACCGTCCGCCGTTTTCACAAGAGTTTGCGGCACAATGTGCTTGTAATAAGTGGAACGGCGCATAACGGCAATAACTTCCTCAATCGGTGCGCCATCTTCTCCATCATCAATCAAAGCCATTTTGGTAACGATGCTTTCTATGGAACCGTCAACCTCAACGTTTCGGTCAGCCTCAGATGCCAAAGCTGTAACCACACCAAGCGGCTGTTTTGCTGTCGGGCCTGCACCGATCAAAATAGCCTTGTCCAAAGCTTTACCGATAGCCATCGCTAAACGACGTTCGACAAAATTCGCCAAATCAATCATGCTGTCCTCTAAAATGGCGTTGCACAGAGGAATAAAGCCGCCCACTTTAAAGCCATCCAGTTCGGTTTGTGTGAAGGCATCTGCCAGCTCTTGAACCGGGTCACACATTTCAACCCAAATTGCTTCAGGAATCGCACCGTCCAAAATAACACGTGCATCACCATTCAACGGAACGACTTCAACCTCTTTGTAAAGGCGGCTAAAATCACCAATGCGCGTGCGGATCATGTCAATAACAACGGTAGGAATCGTTGCATCTGCTCCAGTGAGTGCGCGATTTTCTTTCACAGCCGTAGCCAGTGCGGAATAAAAATCACGTACCTCCGGTTGGTTCAATCTTTCAAGTGTTTGCGCCCGTGTCTCGTATTTGTTGCCTCTCATTCTTGTTTCGCCTCCTGTTTGTGTATGGTTTCTTTCGGATGGTGCTGGAGTTGGTAAAGGGTTCGGGGTATTATCAGGCGCTTGGCTGTTGAGTTGTTCCAATTCGCCTTCAAGTGCTGCAATCTCGCCTTCCAATACGCCTTTCTGCTCAGTAATCCCCGTCTTCTCCTGCTCCAGCTCCGTAACACTTTCTTCTACAGCTGCAATTTCTTCGTCGGTGGCGGCTTCCTCAATTGCGGATTCCAACTCATCGGATCTCGTTTGCAAGCTGCGTTCTTGCCCCAGTAGTTCTTCAAGAGCAGCCTTACGCTGCTGAATCTTTTTTGCCAGCATAATTTGTCTAAGTGCCATTATTATTTCAGCCTCGCTTTCAATTGGTGTTTTCGTTGCTGGAGCTGTCGCTCCCGGTGCTGCTCAACCTCAGATTTTCGCGCTTGTACTCCCGTATCTGAATAAGCGGGGAAGGTGCAAACGGAAACTTCGTGAAGGTCAACTTCTCGAATGGTCCATTTAACAGTTCCATCGTCTCGCCAATCCGTGTCCTCTTTCAAAATGTTGAAGCCAAAGGAACACTGGTCCACGTCTCCGCGCTTGACGCGCTCGTACATGTTCACTGCGTCACTATCGTTCGGATTCACCTTCACACGCCCCCACAGGCCATGAGAATCGGCTTTAAGCTCCAGTGTGCCAGATTTATTCCTACCAAGTACCAGCGTTGTGTCATGGTTAATGAGCGCCCGTACATCGTTCCCCAGCGTGGTATTAAAAGCTTCAGGGGCCAATTCTTCAAATGCTCCGGGCCACAGCTCCGTTTGACGATTGAACACAGCAAAATAGCCTTCAATGAACATGTCCTGTCCATCCTGTTCAGATCGGGTCTTTAACTCCGTGTGCAGGCTGCGTACAACCTTCTGGCTTCTATCCATCATCCTCACCTCCCCCCTGGTTTAACTTTTTCTGATCACCAATCATTCCAGCAGGGATATAATTTTCTAAAATGATGCGTTCGTTCAATCCTTCAAGCGGCGATAAACCGATCCAGTCCCGGACCTCGTTCCCCAGCATGAGGCTGCGAACAAAAAGATTACTTCCGACATCTGCCAGCTCTTTGAGGTCATAAGCGTAAAGGCTACGGGGATTAAACTTGAAATATAAATCCGGGCTGTAAAGCAGCTTGCGGGTCAATTCTTGGACAAGTCCGGTAGCCATCGGCAGAATCGTCGTATTGATGAAGCTGTTATATTCATCCTTCCGGAAGTCACCCACGCCAACAAAAAAAGCCGGCACTCCGAAGATGCCCGCCACTGTCCGTTTATCCAGTTGTACCGAATCGTTTATTGCCAAATCGTTCAGGCTCAGGGGCTTGACCTGCTCCACGTCAATCATTTCTGCTGGAATGATCCATGGTTGCCCTGCCTCAGACCGTTTCAAGTACATATCAAATACCTTTTCACGGCCCTCCTCGCTGCTCAGTTCCGCCGTATTCGCGTCAACCTTAATAATGAGTGAGGGCATATACTTACCGGACATAAACCCCTTCTTGGTCGCCGTAGCCTGCTTGAGATTATGAATAATATCCTTGAGTACAGTCCGGTACCCCTGCCCTTTCCACGGCCGTTCAGGATCGGGGTTTATGATAAAGTGAAGTACCTCATCATGCTGATAGGTATTTCCTTTATACAAAATTTGATATGCGTCCAATGTCTCCATAAAGCTGACGCTGGACGGTTTGAGTGGGATTAAATCGACTATCAAACCATTTGATATTTTGGGATATACTACACTATTCCCCTCGCCCGAAAGCAATAGGTTTTGAACGATGTTGTATATCCATGCCTTACGCGTCATGAGGCTGTAAGGATTAACGTCCAGCTTGCGAGAAAGCTCATTCTTAACGCGAATATCCCCGTCACTCGTGTTCTGCATCAGGTGAATTGTCATGCTGCTGATCAAGTCAGCAATCTTATGAACAGCCATCTTCACTTCAGGATTATCGGACAGCCTTGTATAACCAGGTACACACAATGTGTCGTACGCGTCTTGTGTCAGGAAATAACCAATACTGTTTTCCGGTGCAGCCCGTGTGTCACGTTTCTTACGCATCCAATCTCTAAGCCCCAAATCACCCACCTCCATTAAGCCATTTTGCCGCGCTTGTGGACTTCTCCATATTTTCAAGCTTCCTTACACATGCAAAAACAGACGCATCGAATATATCTATGCGCTGCTGAGGGTTCACCTTTTCGTATTGAATCATGTCATCCGTCTTTTCTATGGCGCTAACGTTCTGCACACAATATTCATATGCCTGCGAATGAAGGTAATAAAATTTTCCTTCCTTCGTTTTTTGTTCAATACGTCTGAACCCCTGAGATTTACGCCAGAAATATTGAGGCTCGTCAATCATGGAAAAACCAGACCGCTTCATGTTCAAATAAAACTCTCGACTGAATTTCCGGTCAAAACCCACCTGTTTAATCTTGAAGCCCATCTTCTTCATTTTGACAAACCAGTTCACAATATCTGCGTAATTGACTACAGGACTATTGCACATATCCAGCCAGCCATCTTCCTTCCAGCCGAATAGCGGAATGTTGTCTTCCTCCGCTTTCTTGGCTGCGGCTACCACAGGGAACCAAGCATGTGAAACCACAATATCTATTTCCCCATAGCTACCATACAGTGCCGATGCTGTCAGGTCATGCAGCTTAGACAAATCAGCCCCGCCATACCAGTCAATAGGAAGCTTCGCCAATTCCTCAAGTGTCCATTTATATTTACGGTCAGACGCTTTAAATTCGTCCAAATTGAAGTAAGCCCGCATTGCGGCGGTGTACACGTTCAATGACTTGGAAAAGAAGTCTTTACGTTGCTGTGGATCATTTTGGGCTTGCAGAGCATCATTAAGGATGTCGTCTGGACGAATGGTTATGCCATAATTCGGATTCGCTTTTTCATGTTGCACCGGGTCAGTGTAATCAACCTCACCTGTATCCGGGTCTTCGTCCGCCTTAGCAATAAACACAAAATATGTCTCATCCTGTACCGTCTGATCCAGTATCTTTTTGCAAAGCTGCAAACGCTGATAACAGAAGGTTGTCATGTTATCGCCAGCAGTGGTAATACCGATCATTAACTTGTTGGAATACGGCTTCATGGCTTCTTTGATGATGTTATATTGCTTCGGCTTGGTGTAAGCGTGTAGCTCGTCAGCAATGGCGATATTACAAATTAAAGAATCCTGCTTATCCGGGTTAGCGGCTAATGCCTTAATGTACAGAGTACCATCGCCTAAATCGCCGCTTATGCTATGCTCTTGGTTATTGTCCAGAACGCGGAAATTTTCTTTTTCGCCCATTTTGTCTAGGTTGTAATTGATAAAATTGAAACTTTGTAACGACTGCTCAAGCGCAGCGCCGACAATGTAAATCTTTGAACCGGAACGTCGATTCAGTAATGCCAGTGCCCAAGACAATGCAGCCACAAACCGCGTCTTTCCGTTTTTACGAGGAATGAAAATAAAGGCTTCTTTGTACCTTCGCAGGATGCTGCCCCTATGATAGAACCCCAGCAGATTGTAAATGATAAACTTTTGCCACGGTTCTAATAAAAAAGGCTCCCCACTTAATGGAGTGCCGTCTAATCGTTCCCCCACATCATGAACGAACGTTTTTTCTATGATCCCAATGACAAATTCAGCGTCTTTAGGGTCAAATGTGTATTCCGGGTTTTCCAGATCGCGCATGAATCGTTCACAGCCCTGGACAATCTCTTTCCCCGCAATCTTTCTACCCTCAATGATACTGTTGGCATACTCCATAACCAAATCATAATTCTTAAATTTGTTCATGAAAGCTCACTTAATGCAGCCGCAAGAGCGGATTTCCCTTTCGTTTCAACCGTCACAGTCTCAAGGGACTTCGGATTCAGACAGAGGCGGTCGGAGTATGCCAAAATGTCCTTACGCAACGTTTCAAGAGATGCAAGAATTGGGCTTTTTTTTGCGCCTCCCTGATCGGTACTTACCTCATACTGGTAACCACCTTCTTCGAACTCTTTGGTCAGCGTGTTGTACTGAAAAACCAGTTCCGCGTAAATGTCAATTATCCTATTGTACTGCGGTTTATGAATACCAAGTGCTTTCATATCCGCCACAGTTGCCCGCTTGATCGTCTCCTTTGTTGGTGACTTCGCCACATGCCTTCACCTCCCATTTACTGTATATTTTTAGGCCGAAAAAAGTTTTTGGGACCCCGCTCTATTGGAAAAGGCTCCCCTGCCCGGTCCCCAGATAAAATTTTTTTAAAAATAAAAAGGGGGGGCTTTCTAAAAAATATTTTTTCAAAAAATAATTTCAAATTTATTCGCTCAGTTCGCTTAGAGAAAATTCATTTCCTTGCTCTCTATCGAAGTGTTCCCTTACCCTTGCCTGCCATGCTTTGCCCAACTCTGTAAGCTCATGCGATTGCCTATCATGCATCGCGTTATGTTGCTTGTCCGATAGTGATACTAAGTTCCAATCCTTTAGCGCAAGCTCTGGATAATGCTCCAGCGGATAGATGTGATGTACCGTGACAGCCGATTCAGATTTTCCAAACCTTTTGCTTTCTTGGCACATGTATTTATCACGCCGCAGGATAGCAGCGCGCTTTCGCTTCCAACGTTTTGATTTATAGAATGGGTTGGTCATGCTTCTATCTCCTTCAAATTAATACGCATAATAATGCGCATAATGTATTGACGCGCATGATAACACGTGTTATAATAAGAGTATAGAAAGGAGGTAAGCGATGCCGAAACAAATAACAGTAAGAGAGTTAGTCAAACGGTTGAGAAGAGAAGGGTTTAGGCCTTCACCTTCACACACTGGCGGCGGTAGTCATAAGCGGTGGAAACATAAAGATGATCCAACACGCTATGCGGATATCAGTTTCCACAATGAAGGAGCCACCATTCCGATTGGTACACTCAAGAGCATCGAGAAGACAACAGGGGTTATCTTTTAACCCCTGCGCTTCTCCCTAAACGCTTACCTCCAGTAAGGCTCATAAGCAGGTGAATTTTTCACCCCAATTATTGAACCATATGGTTCAAAAAAATTTAGTCTTTAATTGAGACATATGTCTCAAAAACAAAAGGAGTGAGATAAATTGAAAAACACCTATGTTTATCCTGCTGTCATTGAAAAAGCAGATGATGGTATAGGACTGTACTTCCCGGATATTCCCGGAACGGCCGTTCTTGCCCCTGATATTCCAACGGCTGTTGTTGATGCTAAAAACATGTTAGTTGATCGTATACTAGAGCTTGAAGATAATAATATGGCAATTCCATCACCGTCTGATCCGGCCAGCATTGAGTTAAACGATGCCAGTGACCGGATTGTATACGTTGAAGTTTTCTTGCCTCCTTACCGGGATGCAGCAATGAATAAATCTGTGACCATCAATTGCACTGCACCTCAATGGCTACGTGATGCCGGGAAGGATGCAGGCTTAAACTTTTCTCAATTACTTCAGACTTCTGTAAAAGATGCTTTGGGTATTAAGCAAAAGTAACTAAAGAGTGAAATAAAATGAATTAAGGCGTCCATTGCGGGCGCCTTTTTCTGCATCCCATCCTGGGAAGTTATCACAATAGCTCTGCTGCAAGCTGCTTGAGCACTGGCGGCGTGGCAATAAGCTTACCGTCCGATTTGTTGCCGTTGATATAGGCTTTATCCTCGTAGGCATAGTAAACAACGCCTTGGCTCTCAATCACCGGAAATCCGCTTTCGTCGTCCGTCAGGGATGTTTGTACGTGCTTGCCGTGTTGAGCTGCATGTTCTTCATCATGCAAATGCAAGATACCGTCAGAGCTGAGAAATGCGAAACGTGGTTTTACAGACATACTATTTTCCTCCTTGTTTTGGCATAGCAAAAAGGAGAACGAATTTTCGTTCCCCTCATGCTTGCTTATGGATTGGTGAAGCTAAGGAAAAGTTTCCTATTCACCAAGTCTCAATGTTATAAATATATCAGATCAAAAATCAAAAGTGTGATAACTATCTTCTATCATTTTTCTATTATTATTCTAAAGTTTTCGTTCTTTTGTTTATTTGGTTGGGATATAATACATTACACATACCAAAATAAAAACCAAAGGATGTTTGTACATGGCTCCTGTAAGCTCAGATTTTTTATTAAGTCTAGGAATTGAAAGCATCATAAACTATCTACGTAAATCTCGTGCCGATGAAGAACATGAGAGGAGAACTGGCGAGGACGTTCTAAAAGCCCAAAAAGAATTAATGGATAGAGTTCTTGAACCCTTGGGGATTCCGTATGACCAGCGTCCCGAAGTTGGTTCCGGCGACAAAATATCAACACGACCAGTTTTTCAAGGTGTCATAGATGATCTTCGCATAAAAAAATATCAGGCTATTGCAGTTAAAGAGATTTCGCGCATGGGCCGTGGCTCTTATACTGATATGGGTGTTATCTATGATTTGATAGTTGAAAACAGAATCTTTATTCTTACCCCTTACAAATTATATGATCCTCGTAACCCTTCCGATCTGCGGCAAATACGTTTTGAATTGTTCATGTCGCGTGAAGAATTTGAGACGACAAGAGAAAGACTTTTTGGGGGCCGGGTGAATAATGCGATAGCAGGCCGCTGGGTTGCTGGCCCTGCTCCTTTTGGGTTCGATTACAACAAGGACACAAAAAAGCTCACCATAAATGAAAATGAAGCTAGTATTGTACGTATGATATTTGATTATTATGTAAATGGTGTGCCTCAACCTGACGGAACAAGACGTGATGTTAGTTTCCGGGCTTTGGCTACATATATCAGCAAAAAGACATTGATACGGACACCAAAAGGAAAAAAAGAGTGGCATCCACATCAACTACAACAGTTAATAAGTAGCGAACGTTATAAAGGTACTATGAGATTTCGCACTACTCAGAGAGTGAATGGAAAAGTTGTTAAGCGCCCGGAAGAAGAACATATTATTGTGCCGGATGCATTCCCAGCAATCATTGACCCTATCACTTGGGAAAAAGCTCAGGGGAAATTGCTTGACTCTGCTCATAAACCGCGTAACAAGATGGATTTTTCCCCTTGTGAACTTGCTGGCCTATGTGTGTGTCGTAAATGCGGCCGGAGAATGGTTCGGCAATATAGCGTTCAAAACTATAAAACAAAATCTGGAGCTGTGAGTAAATATCATAAAGAATTTTTATGGTGTACTTCTGCTGGATGCACATTTATAAAATACAGGTCTGTGGAAGAAGACTTATTAGAAGTTTTGCGGCACTTTTCAAATTTAGATAAGGACATCTTACAGGAACAGCTTAATTTAATTATTGCCGTAGAACAAAAGGACAACCGCCAAGAAGACATATCTGCATACATTGAGCAGCGGAGTAAAGAACTGAAAAATCGCATGAGATTCATATACGAAAAATATGAAACTGGTAAGTATACGGATGAAATGTTTGACGAAAGAAAAGCGGAGATTGATTCGGAGTTGCAGGAGCTGGCCATTTTAGAAGAAGAAGCAAACAGACAACTTCCAGAGAAGAAGAATGAAATTGATATTGATGTGGTAAAAAATAATCTAACATCTGTTCTTGAGGCGTACCAAGCAGCAGAAGATAAATCGGATCGTAATAAAATACTGAGAAGTGTCTTTGATCGTGTTATTGTGGAATTAACGGAACGAGGTCGGGGCCGTATTCCGGCTAAATATGTATTGTACCCAGTTTTAAGGCCAGGTTTGGTTGCGCGTGATTTCTTTAGTCTTATGAGTAAATAACCTATTCATCTGCACTGATGAGCGCAAACCGCCCAGCCTTAAAATTTCCCTCTTGGGTCAGAGAAAGCAAATTCCACAAAAACTTCTCATCGCATTTCAGCATTTCCTGAAACTCCATCAGTCCACGATTCGCTTTGTTCAATTCTCCGTCAAACCGATACGCACGCGGATCGGATTCCGAACCATACTCTGTAATCGTGGAAAAGTCGATGCTGCCCGTCAAATCAGCAATATCCTGTGACTTCGGATCAGAAGGGCTGAACGTACCAATACCAATCCGGTTTTCTTCCGATATAAATACCCGCTCCACGCGGACCTTTTCAATATCACCATCAAATTCCGTGCGCAATCTCATCTGGCAGGATGGGCAGAGATTACCTTCAATCCGTACACCCAGCTCCTTTTCAAAATCGGGACGCAGCTCATGGGGAATCAGATGCAGCGGGTCCTCGTGCATGGGGCAGCCTTCAATCGCGTATACGGCTCCCTGATCCGTTCTTGAAAATTTCTCCAGACCACGTTTTAGCAACGTGACCAGTGTCGATTTCCCCCCACTAACGGGTCCCATCAAAAGAAGGATACGCTTGCGAACATCGAGCCGCCTGGCTGAGGAATGGAAATATTCCTCCACCAATTTTTCCAGCGCTCGATCCAGTCCAAAGATCTCCTGCTCAAAAAATTTGTATCGCTTATGTCCCCCAACCTCTTCTACACCAAAAGATTCAATCATCTTGTAAACCCGTGCATGAGCTGTCATCGCCGGCGTCGGGTCTTTCTTGAGTATCTCAATATACTCTCTAAAAGTGCCGCTCCAGGCCAGACGGTTGTTTTCCGCCCGGTACTCCGCAACGCGTTCAAAAATATTCATGCTCGGTTCCTCCCATGACTGCGTAATGACTATCCTCCACTCCTGATGATTATGGCTACACTCGTCACGCCTTTCAGGATATGATGCAATCCCCTTAAAAAAAGTGTAATACATACCTATGCAGATTGATTTCAGAATTGACCTATTTTTTGTGACAGGTCTCTCTGCTTTTTCAAAAAAACCAAGGGATACACTGTGCTAAAATATACAACAACAACGCGGACCTGACGCATTATGGTACAATATAAGCTCGGAATAATGGGATAAAGGAGCGGAAGAAGTCATGGCGGTTCGGCATGAGACGGAGCTGTACGCTCCGGTGAAAGCCTTTTTTGAGAACTTGGGATATGAAGTCAAAGGAGAGGTGCGCAACTGCGATTTGGTGGGTATCAAGCCAGGGCAACAGACACCATTGATTGTGGAGATCAAAAAGACGTTTAACCTGGCGCTTGTGCTGCAAGGCATGCAGCGTTTGAAACTAAGCAGCAATGTATATGTAGCTGTAGAACGAAATCGTGCCAAAAAAGGGGCCGTGAATCAACGCTGGAACGAGCTGGTCGGACTGTGCCGCCAGTTGGGACTTGGCTTGCTCACTGTCACCCATTTCAAAACGAAGCCGCCGCTCGTTGAGGTACTGTGTAAGCCTGCGGCGCATAGCGACAATGTCCACAATGCAGCAACGGTACGCCACGGCTCGCGCAAGGAAAAGCTGCTGCGGGAATTTCACGCACGCAGCGGTGACCACAATACCGGCGGCAGCACCCGACGCAAGCTGGTCACTGCCTACCGGGAAAAAGCGCTGCGCGTAGCCGCAGCCTTGCAGGGCTTAGGGGAAGCTGCCCCGGCGCAGCTCGCTCGCATAGCAGCCGTCAGCACAGCTGCTGCCGTACTTCAGCACAACTACTACGGCTGGTTTGAGCGCGTATCCCGTGGCCGCTATCGACTGACTCCGTTTGGCGAAGCTGCCCTGAACGAGTATGCGGCAGTACTGCAAGAGCATGGCATTAAAACGGCCGCTGAAATAGATGCAGAGCTTGACGAGGACAGTGGACAGCTCCAGATTGCGGAAGCGCCAATCACTTACTCCACCGTTGTTGTGGAAGCGGAGGATGACTGACATGGGGCGATGGTTTTCGCTAGCTCCGCGCAGTAAATTCGCTAATCGTCTCACCGATCAGATTCATGCCCATAAGCAATTGCTCACGGCCCGGATGGCTAAAATTAAGGCGAATATGGGACGCGCCTTCACTGCCAACCGCACATAGCGCACCTGGCATAAAGGCTACACCTTTGGGTAACGCCGCCTTTAGCAGCAATGCGCTGTCCAGCCCATCGGGCAACTGCACCCATACATACATGCCACCGGACGGAATATGATACGTCACGTCTTTCCAAAACGGGCGCTTGAGCAGCTCCAAGATTAATTGAAGTCGAGTCGAATATTCCTTGTTCAGCATCGCTAAGTGCTCGTGCCATTGAAAACGCGAGCTGGTCAGCAATTGGAACAGCAGCCGTTGGTTCATCGTACTGGATTGCATATCGGCCAGCTGCTTCAAGGCGTACATCCCTTCAATCAGCGGCGCAGGACCAGCAGCCCAACCCGTTCTGAGCGCAGGAGCAACTGTTTTATTGAACGAACCGATATAGAGCACTTGGCCGCCCTGACCCGCATGATCCAGCGCAAATAGGGAGGGGTAAGTCTCTGCAAATTTTCGACTCTGACCATGTGGACTCTTGTCATGGAACTCATTTTTTTGCTTCAAATGCAATTCACCATAAGAATCATCCTCAACTACTAGCACCTCATGATGCCTGCACAGGTCCAAAATTTCCTGCCGTCTAGCCGCACTCCATAAGGAGCCCGTCGGATTCGTAAACGTCGGCGTGGCAAAAAAAAGCTTGGGTCGATAACGGATCATTAAAGCTTCAAGCTTATCAGGAATGACACCTTCCCCATCTGATTCTACAGGAACGATCTGAGCACCCTGCATAGATAGCACTTGTAAACATCCAGGAGACGTAGGGTTTTCGACCAATACCGGATCACGCTCATCCACCATCAGCCTTATGATCAGGTCAATGGCCTGCTGACTGCCTGTCGTGAGGAGGATTTGACCTGGTGGTACTCTTACTCCTTTACGCTGTTCCCACTCTCCCGCAAGCCATGCTCGCAAAGGGAAATAGCCCTCCGGTTCACCATACTGGAGGGCGTCAGGGCCGGAGCCAAACACATCATGGGCCGCTTCTTCCAGCAGCTTCACCGGAAACAGCTCTTGTGCAGGTAGTTCTTCAGCCAGAGATATAAAGGAGTGTCTTCTCGCATTTTCCCGGATATGACGCACTGGAGAAGCCAACATCGCAGCCGTTCGTGAAGCAAAGGAATATTGCATGAACATCCTCCTTCTCCTGAAAAATAGGTCATGATCTCCGGGCTGACGCATCAGGCATATAGCTGCTTCATCTGACGCGCATATAAGGCATAACGTTCAATCGCCTGCGCCCGGCTGGACACGCCTAATTTCGCATAAATTTTACGTAGATAATTATCAATGGAGCGCCGGCTAACTTCGATCTCGATAGCAATTTTGTCATATGTAATTCCTTGTACAATACGTTCCATAATAAACACTTCGGTTTGTGTCAATTCGTCAAAAGGCTCGGATGCCATTAACGGCATAAAGGGCCAGTTTCCATACCGAATCCAATCCATTGGTAAAGAAGCAAATCCTTCGCGCAAACCATTGATCAGATGGATTAACTGGCTCGGTGATGCCTGTTTGGATAACATTCCATTTGCTCCGAGCGAAATTAGCTGCTGAAACAACGTAATATTATCCTCATCCGTCATAATAACAATATGGCTGTCCGGAGACAAGGCCCGCATTTGTGTCAAAAATGGTTCCGCCGTTCCCTCAGGCAACCTGTAGTCCATTAAAATGATTTCCGGTCGAATGGAGCAAGCCAGCTCCAAGCCTTCCGTTCCGGAGGAAGACATCCCTCTGACAAGCAAATCCTGCTGGTCTTCCAAAATAAGCTTTGTTCCCAGCATACTTGTAGGATGGATATCTATGATGACCACCTGCCATACTTTTCTCATATCTAAACCTCCTGAGTTTACAAAAAAATACATAGTTAGTAGCGAAAATAATTCTAAAATTAGGGATTGCATATGTAGAAATTGCGCGAATGTGAACGTATAGGAAGCGAAAAACGTTTAAGGAAATTGTATCCTAGGACTTCCTTCCGATGCAATCTCTTTTTCCAATATTTTTATACGACTATTTCGCTTTTGCGAAATAAATAGGCCCATGATAGAATTGGTACTGCAAATAAAGGACTGGAAATTTGACTTTACACGGGAGTTGAAAATCGTATGCAAGCTTCACCTGAACGTCCTCCTGCCGAAGCTCGGCGGAGCAATTCAAGAAAGGGGTTACCCGTAAAGGCTTTTCTGCTATTTTGGTTCATTCTTATTATACTAGGTGCTCTCGCAACCTATCTGTATAGCAATCACTTGAAACAGCAAATGCTAAACGAGATGCAAACCCATACAGACCAACAGATTCAAGCACTCAAATCTGACTATGAAAAGCAACTGACTGCTCTTTCCAAGGAAGTTAGCGGATTGCAGGGAAAAGTCCAGTCCTTCAATGAACTACTGACCTTTACGAAGGATAATGCAAACAATAAGACCGATAACAGCAACAAACTGTATACCCAATTAAACGAAGTCAAGCAGCAACTCAATACACTTCAGAAAAAAATGGACTTGCTAAAATGAATGTAGACGCAAAACAAGTGAACCGGTTCTTTATGTTGGCCCTTGCTCCTTTTATCGGTTTGTTGGGGTATATTTTGTTAGTGCATCCCTCATTGAGCTTTCCTGGGTCTACTTCTTTGAGTCTGCAAAAAGCTGAAGTCACTTTACAAACGCAATCAATAGGCAAGCAGCTTGATGAAGCCAAGCAAACGGCAACATACACCTTGTCTACAATTCGCCGGACTTCTGAGCTATACAAGCAAACGACTCAAACGATGAATCAGCTTGTCGTGACTGCCTCTACGCAGTCCAAGCGGCCCGCGATTATCTATGATCGACGCATCACCGCCAAACTGGGGGTTCCCTATGAGCGGGTAGATAGCAATCGGATTACCATTGAATTATTTAAGGTAAACCCGGGAATTTATCATGGCTACGCTATGAAGGTCAAACTTAAAGATCCTACTGCTATGAAAATGTCTTTGGGAAGTGACAAATTGGGTGGCTCCGAAACCACCATGCGTGCAGTCTTGAGACACGGAGCTATTGCAGGCATCAATGCAGGCGGCTTTGCGGATGGAGACGGCAAACGCTATCCATTAAGCACTACTGTCTTGAACGGCCACTACCTTACTGGCTTTCAGTCCAGTTTTAAGGATTTGTCCTTCGTCGGACTGAGTAACGATGGCAAGCTTATCGGTGGCAAATTTTACAGTCAAGGTGCTCTTGACAGCTTAAAGCCTGCCTTTGGTGCTACCTTCGTTCCCGTCCTGCTGCAAAGAGGACAAAAAATGCCTATTCCTGGCAAATGGAAAGTCTCCCCCAAGCGGGCCCCACGTACGGTCATTGGCAACTATAAAGATGATCAGTTGCTCATTATTGTCGTAGACGGCTACAATGAAAGCGGGGGTTCGGGCGCGACGCTCGAAGAACTGCAAGGAAAAATGTACAATCTAGGTGTTCAAGATGCCTATAATTTGGACGGAGGCGGTTCCTCGTCGCTTATACTTAACGGTCGAGTCGTAAACAAACCGTCAGATGGTAATTTGCGTCCAGTCCCTACTCATTTTTTGTTCTATAAATAGCTATGTGTAGTCTGCTAACAAATTAAATATGCTTGCCGACGTACGGCACTATCCGAAAAAAAGCATCACGAACGAATGTCGTGATGCTTTTGCCTCATTTAGGAGGAATACTGTGTCATTTCTGTCAGGCATTGAGCACAAATATAACGGTCTTTGAAATCGTTCACTTGTTCTACTGACCCGCAGAATACACATTTTGGACGATAACGCTCCAAAATAATGTGGTCACCCTGAACCAAAATTTCGACAGGATCTCCCTCATTCATTTGATATCTTTTACGCAGTGACTTAGGCAAAACTATTCTCCCCAGCTGATCAACTTTACGTACCACACCGGCAGGTTTCATCGTAATCGTACACCTCTCCTATTGAGTAATAACTTACAAATTTCTTACCATGCGAAAAACTAGGTACAAAGACACTATTCTTTATGTAGTATTCGCTGTCTTTTTGTCGAATCCTGCTGATCACAGGAAATTTTATTACATTTTTTCATAAAATCATGAACCATATCAAAGTATGGTACAGAATGTCTATAATATTTTTATCGACCGGAAAGCCAATTATCATTAGCCCTCGCTGAGAAATTTCGCAAATTTTTTGACCATACAACCTTTATTTAAGTTCCACTATCATGTAGATTTGAGCAATATAGGTGAAACTTTTATTACCAACTAAGGTCCTGGTTCTTTATTCGCATTTATACTTGTTCACTCGATGTTCTTTACGATAAACCTGGAAAATCCATTTGTCTCAACGCTTCATATACGATAATCGCAGCGGAATTCGACAAGTTTAGAGATCTTACTTTATCTGACATAGGCATCTTGATGCATGTATTTGGATTAGCAGCTAGCAGCTCTGGCGGCAAACCTTTCGTTTCTTTACCAAATACCAAGAAGTCTCCATCCTGAAATGCAATATCACTATATCGCTGATTCGCTTTGGTCGTCGCATAAAAAAAGCGACCTTCCTGATATTTCTCCTGCACTTCAGCAAAAGACTCATGATATTCAATGTGGACAGCATACCAATAATCAAGTCCGGCCCGTTTTAACGTGGCATCGTCGGTACGGAAGCCCAGTGGCTTCACCAGATGTAGATGAGTTCCGGTTGCAGCACACGTTCTAGCAATATTCCCTGTGTTAGCCGGGATTTCCGGCTCGACAAGCACAATATGTAATGGCATCACGTTTCGTTCCCTTCATCATTAAATTCATCAGACAAATAACCTACAGTTTAACCAAAGTGTATACCTTGAAAACATACACATTCTTTTATTTTAACAAAATCAGACAGATATGAACATCAAACGACAAAAATTTCAACCCACACCACTAAAAGCCTTCCCCTATACACATTCAGGGAAGGCTCTACATTTACATTTTCGATTTCAAATATCGTGTATCGAAATATATGTCCGTGTAATCAACTGTTACGTTGCTTGAATCCGTCCATAAACTCGGCTAATGCTTGACAGTTCTCCAGTGGAACAGCATTGTAGATCGAGGCGCGAAGCCCTCCTACACTGCGATGCCCCTTCAGTCCGATAAACCCGGCCTGTTCGGATTCCTTAATAAATTGTTTTTCCAGATCCTCGTTCGCGAGGCGGAAGGTTACATTCATGATAGAGCGATCAGCGCTGTCCACACAACCACGATAGAAGCCTTCGCTACTGTCAATACGGTTGTATAGCAAAGCAGCTTTCTGCTGGTTCACACGCTCAATGCCTTCCAAACCGCCTTCTTCCTGAATCCATTTCAGCACTTCATTCACCATGTATATGGCAAAGGATGGGGGAGTATTGTAGAGAGAGTTATTTTTTTCATATGTGCTATAACGCAGCATCGTAGGAATATTGTCCGGTGAGGAAGTCAGCAACTCTTCACGGGCAATCACGACCGTCACACCAGAAGGTCCCAGATTTTTTTGTGCGCCAGCGTAAATCAATCCAAATTGAGTAACATCAAAAGGCTTGCAAAAAATATCACTGGACATGTCCACAATCAAGGGTACGGAACCCGTATCCGGGAATTGCTTAAATTGTGTACCTTCAATCGTTTCGTTGGACGTCATATGCACATAAGCAGTATTCTCAGGCAAGTCCAAGGAATCCACATTCGGAAGACGCATGTACTTCTCATCAGCGGAGGATGCAGCAACATGAGCCTTGCCCAGTAGCTTGGCTTCTTTATATGCTTTGTCCGACCAGCTACCTGTCATTACATAGCTCCCAGTCTGTCCTTCGCTCAAGAAATTTAAAGGCAGCATCGCAAACTGCGTACTTGCGCCACCTTGTAGGAATAACACCTTGTAGCCTTGTGGATTGCCCAGCAAAGATAACAGGCGTTCCTGCGCCTCATTATGAACAGATTCATACACAGCTCCACGGTGAGACATTTCCATGATCGACATCCCTGTTCCCTGGAAATCTACGAATTCAGCTTGTACACGTTCTAGTACTTTGAGCGGCAATGCCGCTGGTCCTGCATTAAAATTGTAGGCTCTCTTACTCAACAAATTCCCATCCCTTCTCTACTCTGGTGTGGATATTATCGCTATGATAGCAGTATTCATAAATGCGTTCAAGACTTGTATAAAAATGTTTTCAATTTCATTTATGATGTGACAAAGTTGTGAATGTCAACATATTTAACATCTTTATTCTGTGATTTTCACTTTAATATTAAAAGGTCCCCGGCATAAGACCGGAGACCTATTTTGAATAACAACTGTTACCCGTAAGCTAATGCTTGTTATTCAAAGCAGCTATGCTATCGACTTATTAGCAGTCAAAATACAGGCTGTATTCGTGTGGATGAACACGGATGTTCACCGATTTAGCTTCAGAACGTTTGAGCTCTACATAGTTATCAATAAAGTCCTTCGTAAATACGCCGCCTTCAGTCAAGAATTCGTAGTCAGCTTCCAGAGCATCCAGAGCCTCATCCAATGAACCAGGTACGCTACGGATTTTACCTTTTTCAGCGTCAGACAGCTCGTAGATGTTGCTGTCAAGTGGACCATATCCCAATTCGATTGGGTTCAGTTTGCGCTTGATGCCATCCAGACCCGCCATCAGCATTGCTGAGAAGGCAAGGTAAGGGTTAGCTGTGGAGTCCGGTGTACGGAACTCGATCCGACAGCCTTTTGGAGTAACAGCTGCTACTGGAATACGTACAGCCGCAGAACGGTTACCTTTGGAGAATACCAGGTTAACTGGTGCTTCGTAGCCAGGAACGAGACGTTTGAACGAGTTGGTGCTTGGGTTGGTCAAAGCGATCAACGCAGGTGCGTGGTACAGAATACCACCAATGTAATGAAGAGCCATTTCGCTCAGATTAGCATAACCACCTTTTTCGTAGAACAAAGGAGTGTCGCCATCGAAAATAGATTGGTGAACGTGCATACCGCTTCCGTTATCCCCAAAAATCGGTTTCGGCATGAATGTTGCCACTTTACCATATTGACGAGCTGTGTTGTGTACAATGTATTTATAAACGAGCAGGTTGTCTGCTGTTTTCTTGAGTGTATCAAAACGGAAGTTGATTTCCGCCTGGCCTGCCGTAGCTACCTCATGGTGATGGCGCTCAATTCTCAGACCTGCTTCTTCAAGCAAACGGCACATTTCACTACGGATATCTTGTTGGGTGTCTACTGGCGCTACAGGTACATATCCGCCCTTCACTCCCACTTTAAAGCCTAGGTTGCCGCCTTCTTCCTTACGGTTCGTGTTCCAAGCTGCTTCCTCGGAATCTACGAAGAAGGAGGAGCTGTTCATGCCGCTTTCGTAGCGTACATCATCAAAGATGAAAAACTCGGACTCAGGTGCAAAAAATGCTGCTGTGCCCACTCCTGCCGATTGCAGAAATGCCTCAGCTTTTTTTGCGATGCCGCGAGGATCGCGGTCGTATTTTTCGCCGTCTGGCGTAGCAATGTCACACAGGATATTCAGTGTAGGATGCTGAGTGAAAGGGTCGATAAAAACCGCTTCTGGATCGGGCAGCATAACCATGTCGGATTCCTCGATGCCACGATAGCCGGGAATGGAAGAACCGTCGAAAGCAACACCGTTAACAAATGTCTCTTCATCTACTTCGGAAGCTGGCAATGAAATATGGTGAGCACGACCAGACAAATCTACAAAACGAAAATCTACCCACTCAATATTATTTTCCTGAATTGTTTTCAATACGTTTTCAACGGACATGTCTTCTTCCTCCCAATTTTTCCGAACATTAAGTCTTATACAACCCTGAAATGTTCATGATCGAATGTTTTTTTCTGTCGTCATTATAAATCTCAAACATGACACGGGTCAATAGCTATGTAAGGTATTTTTTAAACTAATGTTAGATATGCTTACGCCCTTGATAACATTTGAATAGCACAAAAAGCCCGAAACATCGGGCTTTTAGGCAATTTAAATCTCATTACTGCGTTGCAGCAAAACTTTTATGCATTAATGTTAAACATTGGTTTTAAGCAATGGTAGTAGGCGTGTGAAATGTTTTCCCCACAGCAGGAGCCAATATTTCCAAATCTTTTAGCAAATCTGAAAATTGATCTGGGAACAGGGATTGTACGCCGTCACCCGTCATCGAGTTGTCAGGGTCTGTATGCATCTCAATAATTAAACCATCCGCTCCGGCAGCTACCGAAGCCTTCGTCATAGGAACAACCAGTTCACGTCTACCTGTGCCATGGCTAGGATCAGAAATGACCGGCAAATGGCTCAACTGTTGCAAAACAGGGATCGCGGACAAGTCGAGCGTATTTCTAGTGTAGGTTTCGAATGTACGAATACCGCGCTCACACAACATAACATTCGGATTGCCGCCTGCCAAGATGTACTCAGCAGCATTCAAGAACTCATCATAAGTCGAGCTGAAACCGCGCTTGAGCAATACTGGCTTGCCGCAAGTACCCAGCTTGCGCAGCAAATCAAAGTTTTGCATATTACGTGTACCTACTTGCAGAATATCGGCGTATTCCGCGCAGATGTCTACGTATTCAGGTGTCATGACCTCTGTGATGGTCAAGAGATCGTGCTTTTGCCCCGCCTCAGCCATCATGATTAAACCTTCTACACCCGTTCCTTGGAAGCTGTATGGCCCTGTACGCGGCTTAAAAGCACCCCCACGGAGAACTTGCGCGCCTGCAGCTTTGACCAATCCGGCAATTTCATCTATCTGTGCAGCAGACTCAACAGCACATGGTCCACCCATAATGACAAGCTCGCCCCCGCCGATATTTACACCTTTAATAGAGATAACCGTATTTTCCGGATGAAAATCACGGCTGGCCAATTTATAGGACTTCGATATTTTAACCACATTTTCTACGCCTTTCATTTGACGCAGATGTTCAGCCAGTTTGGGCTCTACGCTACCGATCAGTCCGATGATCGTGCGATCCGATCCCCTTGATACATGAGCCTGCAATCCTTCTTTCTCAATAACTTCAACAATAGCTTGAATATGCTCTTCAGGTGTTTGAACACCAGCGATAACGATCATTTTTTTCTTCCTCTCTATAAAACATATTTTATAAACCAACATACAGGTTAATATTATGACACTTAGACGCTTGTTCGCTTTTAAGCTTTTATTCGTTAAAGCAACTATACCTGTTTTAGCTATACTCGTCAAGGCTTAATTATCCCGAATTATTCAATATTCTAACTTAGCGAAGCTAACCGGAAAATATCTACAAATTAAAACAATTTAAAAAGCCGCTATCCGGATGGTTGTATCCGAATAACGGCTGTAATCAATCATATACTATTTCGTTGTTTTTGACTTCTCTCGTACAGGAGGCAGTAGTTTTTTCATATCTATGGTTCGCTGAATCTCCCACGTATCCGGGTTAGCCGCATCATACTGCTCCAAATACGTAATAACCTCTTTGGTAATCAGTGTCGGGGTCGAAGCCCCAGAAGTCACAGCCACTTTGGCTACACCTTCAAGCCACTCTCTCTTCAGCTCGGTTACATCAGAAATACGATAAGCTGTTGTACCAGCAATCTCCTCCGAAACCTGAGCCAATCGGTTTGAATTGTTACTGCGCGGATCACCGACAACGATCACCAGATCCGCCTGTCCAGCCTGCTCAGCTACCGCTTCCTGACGTACCTGCGTCGCCAAACAGATTTCATTGTGTATCTCAGCACCCGGGAACTTCTCCAGCAGCTTCTTCATAATGTGCTTGATGTCCCATTGGCTCATGGTCGTCTGATTCGTGATAAGAATTTTGCCAGCTGGCAACGTAAGACTGTCGATCTCTTCTTCTTTTTCAATCAGATGAACATGATCAGGAGCAATACCGATAGCTCCTTCTGGCTCTGGATGATTCTTTTTGCCAATATAAACAATCTGATAGCCTTCGGCAGACTTCTCCCGAATCAGATCATGCGTCTTTGTGACGTCAGGGCAAGTCGCATCTACCGTAGTCAGCCCCTTGTCTCGTGCCAGCTTCCGAACCTCTGGTGATACGCCATGAGCAGTGAAGATTACAGTGCCGCTCTCTACCTGGCTTAAAATCTCCATACGGTTCGGGCCGTCCAGTGTAATAATCCCTTCGTCTTCAAAGGAATTGGTGACATGACTGTTATGCACAATCATGCCCAATATATAAATAGGCCGGGGTAAGTCCAGATTTCTGGCTGCCTGACGAGCCAATACCATGGCATCGACTACGCCGTAGCAGTAACCCCGGGGCGAAATTCTGAGTACTTCCAAAATGAGCCCCCGCTTTCTTCGACACAGTATACAGCTCCGATAACTCGGTAGCTGTGGGCATCCTAGCCTTTACCGGCCAATTCTATGATGTAGTTGCCTTCCTATTATAGCCTATTCCAAAGGCGCGGAAAAGCTAACCGGGAGCCAGATGACAAATGTCGTTCCTTCTCCTTGGCGCGTAACCACTTCCACAGACCCGTGATGTTCATCAATAATCCACTTGGCAATAGATAGCCCCAACCCAATTCCCTCTGTCACCCCGCGTGACTCATCTGCCCGGTAAAAGCGGTCAAAAATAAAGGGAACCTCACTCTTGTCCATTCCAATGCCCGTATCACTGATCCGTAGGCCCACCTGTCCTTGATAAACAATGGCATCAAATCGGACTGTGCCCTCAGGTGTGTATTTGAATGCATTATCAATGAAAATGAATAGCATTTGCTGCAAATAATCCTTGCTGCCATCCATATAAATACCATTCAGCAACGAAAAATCTCCCACATTCCATTCGGCCGTTCGCTCTAAAAACTGAGCACGACGGGCAACCTCACTTACAAGTGGTTCCAGCGCAACGGGAGTCTTATCGAACGTTTTCCCTGTGTCCGCTCTCGCGAGTGACAACATATCACTCACTAAACGGCTCATCCGTTTGCCTTCATCCGCCATGTCATTTAATGCCTCCATAGAAAGCTCGCGAATCATCTCTTCATCCATATTCGGTCGCTCTCCTGGTTCGGTAGTCCACATTTTGAGCAAAAAATCAACGTTGCCACGGATCGTCGTTAGCGGCGTACGAAGCTCATGGGAAGCATCAGCCACAAAACGGCGCTGTGCACCGTACGCATCTTCCAGCTCCTTGTAAAACACCTCTGTGCGCCCCAGCATGTTGTTAACCGTCCCGATTAATTGGCCAATTTCATCATGTGGTCCGTCATATTCAATCCGAACACTCAAATCATTACTGGATTGAATCTGATTAGCCCCCTCAATGACCTTGACCAGCGGCTTCATAGACTTGCGAGCCAGAAAGAGACCTGAAGTCGCAGCAGCGAGTAATGCAAACAACGAGCCGTATACAAGCACATTTTGTAACCTGTTCATGAGTCGGTCCTGAGAGCCCGTGAATTGTCCTACCTGTAGCAGCCCGACCACCAAGCCCAGCTCCTCGGATTTGATCGGCTGTTGAATAATCATAAAGGAATCCCCATTGACGTTCACACGTCGAATTCCCTCATTTTGAACTGCTCCTGCCGCTGTAGATGGAACAGGGAAGGTGATATTGAGGTCTTTCATATTTTGGGTCGTTTTCGTTACACCAGACGTATAATTGTAAATTTGTACATAGAGCTGTGAGTCATCTATTCCACGTCCCTGCTCTAATCCCAAATCCAGGTTGGGGACTTCAAACAATCCCCCTTTTATAATAAGGCGTAATTGCTTGTTAATCTGTGGCGCCTGAGTCATAAGCTGACTTTTCACTTCATTATATGTGTAGTAATATACTAGTCCGTAAGTAACCAGACCAAAAATGACTAGTACTATAGCCAAGATGCTCGAATACCAGGCCGTCAGCCGCCACCGAATAGACATATTACATATCACCTCTTAAAATATAGCCAGCTCCACGAATTGTACGAATGAGTCGTTTACCGCCATCCTGCTCCGTTTTTTGTCGTAGCATGGCAATGTATACTTCCAGCACATTCGATTCTCCGCTATAGTCATAGCCCCAAATTTTGTCCATAATCAGATCACGCGACAGAACACGCTTCGGGTTTTGCATGAACAAATGGAGCAGTTCAAATTCTTTGGCCGTCAGTTCCAAACGTTTGCCGCCACGAACCACTTCACGGGATTCGTTATCCAGTTGTAAATCCTCGAAGGTAAGCCGATTTCCGTTATTGTCCTGTTGTTCGGTTTTACGCCGCAAAAGCGCTCGCACTCGTGCCAGTAGCTCCTCTAGAGCGAACGGCTTAACGAGATAATCATCGGCCCCTAGATCCAAGCCCTTAACCCGATTCTCAACCTCATCCTTGGCTGTAAGCATCAGGACAGGTACCGTACTTCCACCCTCCCGCATACGACGGCATACCTCAAAACCATCGACCTGCGGCATCATTACATCCAGCACGACCACATCAGGCTCAGCTGTCAACATTTTATTTAATCCCTCTGCTCCATTGGCGGCTGTCAGCACTTCATAGCCTTCAAATGCCAGCCCTCTGCGCAGCATGGAAACAATTTTTTCATCGTCATCAATGATTAGAATAGTAGAACGCATACACGATCGAACTCCTTTATCTCTTCTTTTCCTTCTATTGTAGCAGGAGTAGACGCGTGTAGCATCTGGCTGCTTCATACAGCAAGAAACGGAAGGGATCTTCCTTCCGTTTCTTACGTGCACTTGTTCATTTTTGTAGAGTTTTCATCTTATTGCTGAAGCGTCGAGCTAAAGTCATTTTTGTTGCCAATTTTCAGCTGGACATCTTTTTTCTGCCCCGCTCGTTCGATGTTAAGTGTCAGTGCTGTACCCACTTTTTGTTTTTGAATGAACTGGATCAACTCTTGTGATGTGCTATAAGGCGTGCCATTCGCTCCGATAATCACATCGTAAGGACGCAGATCGGCCTGATAAGCTGGTGATTTGTATATAATATCCCGTACAACCGAGCCTTCGGTCAGGGATGTACCCAGTTCTTTGGCTACTTCAGGACTCAAATTTAACAGACTTGCACCAATGAAAGGTACAGGTTCTTTCGGAATAGGCTGGTTATTTTTCAGCTTATCGACGACTTCCAAAATCGTATTGGACGGAATCGCAAATCCGATTCCCTGTGCGTCTGCACTAACAGCTACGTTCATACCGATAACCTGCCCTTGCAGATTTAATAGCGGTCCGCCAGAGTTACCAGGGTTAATGGACGCATCCGTCTGAATGAGATGCTTGTATTGCGTCGGTTTTCCAGTCGATTCACTATTAATGGTGATCGTACGTTCTTTCGCACTTAGCACCCCGGCTGTTACCGAATGTTCAAAGCCTTCAGGGTTGCCGATTGCGACCATCCATTCGCCGACTTTAGCGTTATCGGAGTCACCCAAAGTTACTGTCGGAAAGTTGTTTTTGCCTTCAATTTTAAGTACCGCCAAATCAAGATCAGCATTTTTGCCCAAGACTTTGGCTTCGTAAGGCTTATTAGTTCCCTCTACTGTAACCTGAACCACACTCGCGCCTTCAACAACATGGTTGTTGGTTAGAACGTAACCCGATTTATCAAAAATAAAACCGGAACCAATACCAAGCGGAGTCAGCTGCCCGCTGTTGCTACCTTCATTTTCATTACTGTTACCGCTGCTGCCACTGTCACCATACTGATTACCGAAAAAGTATTGATACAGCGGGTCATTGTAATAAGGGCTGCTTTGTCTGCCACTGCTGCCACTGGTTTGTTTGGCAAGCGTTTCGATTTTGACGACTGCCGGACCAGCCTTGGCCACAACAGATTGAACATCAGCGGTACCTGAAGGCATCACAGCCGGAACTGCGCTTGGAGTCGAGCTGGTTGTTCCTGAATTAGTCGTTTCTCCGCTTTCAGCTGCCGCCGAAGTCAACGCCGTCTCGGGTGTGAACATATTTGTTCGGTCAGCTGTATACATCAATACCGTAATGACCAGCATCCCGGCCAAAAAAGATAAGAATATTGTTTTCACCTGCGACTTGGGCTTATTCGGTTTGAATTGCCAGTTGCCACCATTCCGACCCGAACCATCCTGTTGCTCAGGCATAGCCCGATGGTAAGAGGGAGGAAGAGGTCTCACTGCCTGCGGTGGCGTAATCTCAACATCCTTTTCCACCGGCTGCCCTTCCTTACGTTGTCCGTCCGATTGAACTGAAGAAAAAGGGCCGTAAGAATAATAATATGAGGAACCGTTCGAATCGTTTTGGCGAGTTGCGTTATCGGTATCAACCTGATCGTTGTCGTTCCGGCGTCCGGAGTTATTATTTTTAAATTCGTCCATTGTATATCTCCTCCCAAACCCTATGCTTCAAGGTGGTGTTGTTTAACTGACTTTATTTTGCACTTTAAACCTTAATTCCACCTTAAAAAAAATTAAAAAGGAGATAAAACCTTAGACCTATTGTACCTAATCACTTTTACTTAAAACGAAATGCCCCGGATATAATCCGGAGCATTATCGATTGTATATGCTTTTTTATTTCGTGTTAAAGTTTTCGTCGAACTTTTCGTTCGGTGTTTGAGCATTGTTTTGAATTTTGTTGCGACTGGAGTTTTGAACTTTTTGCGCTACTGCACCTGTACCGCCTTGATCTGTTGCAAATTCTTCATCATACTTCTCATTTGGTGTCTGGAAGTTGTCTTGAATTTTATTTTGTTCAGACTGCTTTACCTTTTGTGAAACGACACCTACCGTATTGTCTTGTGCAAATTCCGCTTTGAACTGATTTCCTGTGCTTGCCTTGAAGCCTTTGTTCGTGAAAGAACTTCCGCCTTGATTTGGCATAATTCTCAACCTCCCAGTATGTTTTGTGGGATAAGCTTATCCCGCAACATAGTATGTGATGTTGGAAAAAACAATATTCAAGGATTATATGGAAGCATCCAGTGTCGCACTCGGAATGGTTTTATGCGTTTCTATCGCTTTTTGGAGCGATTTTACCATCTTTTCCGTACATTTTCCGTTCCCTTTTTTTATAATTTGAACATCCACATCTTTCTTGCCCCATTCAGAATACACCTGCCGGGTTGTTTTAAAATACAAATCAATTTTATTGCCCTTAATCGCAGAACCTGTATCTGCTACAATCCCGTATCCATAACCTGGAATGTACAATATGCTTCCCAAAGGAAACGTTTTGGGATCAGCCGCAATCGTAGACAGTGTGTTCTTGTCACGACGCACTTTTACACCGGAATACGTAATACCGTAGCCGGGATGACTTGGCCGTTTGCCAGTCGATTCATAGCCTGCTGTATATCCTGTAGCCGTGACCGTCATGGTCGTAATAACCTGCTCTTCGCGTGGAGCCAAAACAGGTGTGGACTGCCATTTTTTATGCTGGACCGGTTCTTTGTGACCGTAAACTTCATTGCCGGGCAATACCAGACAGGTTGCAATTAACACGGTTCCCAAAATCCGTTTCCATACCAACATGGATCTCATAAAAAACCTCCCCTTGAGGCAAAGGCTTTCCAGAAATCCATTGCTTTATACGAAAAGATTATTATTTTTGAACATCCTGACCTGGATAAAGTCTGCTCAGCTTCACTTTATCTTCAAAAATATGCAGGAGAGTCCGCACTATGGGGGTGTGCTCATCGTCTGTGTGCAATATAATGGAAGCAGGAGAAATCGAAATAAGGGTGCTTACGATTCGATCTTCGACCTCCATTTCTAGTTCAATGCCTGGCATCTCGACAATGATGTCATCTGCATCAGGAGTCGGAATGGGCACCATGGCACTATCCAGAATCGTAAAATTATGTCCGCCTTGGTGAAGTACGTGTACGAGCGGAACTTTGCTTTCCTGAAAAAAAACAAAATATTTAAGCAGCCCCATAAATTCTTCGTATTGCCGATCTGCCCAGAATTCTTCCATGGCATAGTCGACGATTTCTTCAAGCTCTTTTTTATACGCATGGAGCCTAAATTGAATCAGTCCTTCCAAATTGATCACATGAAGCTCCTTAAAATCCTTCTCCAGAAGAGTGGTCAGCTTACCATGACGCTTCAAACGGCCTCTCGGGCCATCATCGTTTAACAGTGAACGAATCATACTGCGAATTTGCTCTGTATCCTCTTTCTCCAGCAGCGAACAGGCTTTGGTGAGAATGAGATTGAGCAATCCCCACTCCTTGACTTCGATAATATAATCCGCTATTGCCGAAGACATGATGCTGTATACACAGGGGAGAAAGCTTTCAAACGCCGAATTGCTTTCTGTGCCCTTGCAGGTCCATGCCACTTTGTTGTCCAGCTGTCTGAAAGTGAATCGAAATCCGCGCCGTGACATATGTAGTCCCTTTGTTCTACTTTTGACCACTTCATAAAACCGGTCGGTTTCCTGATCTCCGTCTGTATTGGTCCACACTGTAAACAGTTCCATTGGCTCACTCCTTTCGATCACTGCTTTCAGTATATGGCGGCCTCTAAAGGGTTATACGAAGTGAACGACTGGAAACAGAAAGACATATCCAAAAGAGGATGATCAAGTTTCAAAAAGCTGGTTTGGCGTGTTATAAACAATTACTGTGATATAGGAAATAACGAAAGACGTTTGAATATTTAGGGTGGGGTATGTTAAGGTTATAGTAATATGAATTTTTCACAAGAGGGAGGAGATAAGATGTTAACGATGCTGAACATGCTGCGTACATTCATGATCGTCATATTGAGCCTCGTTCAGATTTTGTCCCTTCCTGTGACGTTTCATGCGGAAGACACCACTCAATCCCTCCAGTTTACTGCGGGATCTTCTGTCGTGCCTCATGCTGATGTTTCCTCGTTAGAAACAGATTCTCACGGTCTGGAACATCATTCCAAACCAGCTATACGCAAATCCTCCCCTTTACTTCATCTGGTGATCGCTGCGGCCAAATCACTTCCCTTTGTCATTTTGATAGCGCTTGTGCTGTTATTGAGCATCCCTAAACTACGTCTGCCTTTTATTCCTGTCATTTGCAAACTAAAGAAGCAATTATACTTGTTCCCCATCAAATTCACCTCTAGTTATGTGGCTTAACCTCCCTTTGCATGCAGATCACCACATTCGCATGTCTATTTGTTAATATTTCCCAATAGCTGTAATACGTAAGTGTATGTATCAGGTTTTTTACGTTAATTCATAAAATTTAATACAAAAAGAAAGTTTCCATGTCACTCCCAGAGTATGTGATTTATTTCCCATACCATTCATTTAAATAACGTATCGTACAGGAGGCTTTATAAATGGATATTCGAGAGTCTATTTTGCCAGGAATCGGGATTAAGTATCGAATAGATGCAGAGAGTGGCGACCGAATTGTCATTATTATTCATGATGATGGCAGGCGCGAGTTGTATCACTTTGATTACGAGGATCTGGAACAAAGTATTTCTATGACAACCCTGAATGATCAGGAAGCGCGATTGGTAGCCTCCATCATCGGGGGGATGACATATAAGCCCAAACAGCTTGAAAGTGTAGAAATGACGTTTGATGATTTTATTATCGAATGGTATAGAGTGGAATCCCACTATGCAAGTGTCGGCAAATCCATCGGTGAGCTGGATGTAAGGCAAAATTCGGGAGCCACTGTTATTGCCATTGTGGAGAAAAAAGGAATGAAATATGTAAATCCTGGTCCTGAAGTGATTATTAACGATTATGCCACTGTAGTCGTTGTTGGGGAACGCGATCAGCAAAAACGCTTTAAACAAATCCTTATGAACGGAAGCGGGTGATTGGATGGATCATCTGGTATTTGAGGTTGGATTGGCAATTGCTCTCATCGCTGCAGCTGGACTTATTTCCTCCAAACTGCGCTTCTCGGTCATCCCTTTTTATATCCTGATCGGAATGGCAGTTGGGCCGCATGCGATGGAGCTATGGCATTTTGATTTTCGCTTTATCGAAAGCGCCCCATTTATTGATTTTATGGGAAGAATCGGAGTGCTGTTTCTTCTCTTCTACTTGGGTCTCGAGTTCTCAGTAGGTCGGTTAATTAAATCAGGCCGTTCCATTGCCGTGGGCGGCACCATTTATATTGGCATCAATTTTACACTGGGGCTGGCTCTTGGCTTCCTGAGCGGCTTTCCTGTAGCAGAGACACTGGTTATCGCCGGAATTACAACAATATCATCCAGTGCTATTGCTGCGAAGGTGCTGGTAGATCTCAAGCGGACTGCCAATGCAGAAACAGAAATGATTTTGGGCATTATTATGTTCGAGGATGTTTTCCTCGCCGTATACATCTCCATCCTCTCCGGATTGGTTCTTAGTGATTCATCCTCGCTCGGGGGTGTGCTGCTATCAGCGCTAATCGCGCTTGGCTTTATGCTTGCAGTCATTATTATCGGCCGTAAGGCCGTCCCTCTGTTAAATCGGATTCTCCGTATTCGCTCCAATGAGGTATTCGGACTTGTTGTTTTTGGCTCTCTGTTTCTAGTGGCTGGTTTTTCGGAAACGATTCATGTGGCGGAAGCTATCGGCGCCCTGTTGGTCGGTCTGGTACTGGCCGAAACGGAACATGCCAAACGAATCGAGCATTTAATTGTTCCTTTCCGCGATTTCTTTGGTGCCCTGTTTTTCTTCAGCTTTGGACTATCCATCGATCCACTGTCCCTGGGAGGAAACGCGATATGGCTTGCGCTGGCAGCAGTCGTCCTCACGTTGTTTGGTAACATTTGGGCAGGAATGCTGGCTGGGCGTACGGCCTCCTTATCTCCCAAAGCGTCAGCAAATATCGGTCTGACCATTGTGGCGCGGGGTGAATTTTCGATTATCATGGCCAACTTGGGCAAGGAAGGCGGTTTGCTTGATATTGTTCAACCCTTTGCAGCTATCTATGTACTCATACTGGCGATTCTTGGACCACTTCTGACAAAGCAGTCAAAACCTATCTTTAATATGTTAAACAAAATATTTAAGTTCAAGGACCCCCGCCTACGAAAGGAAGAAAGTAACTCGGCATAACTGCAAAAGCTGGATACGACAATCCATAGGAGGGAAGGCTATGCCGCACGCTGTAAAACATGCCGAAACTCTATGAGGCGGCTTATAAAGCCCACTTCAGGAGATGCGAGCAGGTTCCCTGTCTTTTATACGGTGATTGGTGGAATTACAGCATCCGTCGGTCTGGAATTGTTTTTACATCCGCATGATATGATCGCTGGAGGCGTCACGGGGATCTCCAGACTCATGTCGCTTTATACACAGGAGCACTTTGGGTTACTGCTATTCGTTTTGAACTTGCCACTCATGTTGCTGTATTCTCTGTCTACTCACAAACCCATGCTGCTTCGGGCACTACCCGGCTTGTTCGCCTTTTCGGGCTCAGCCATTATTCTTTCGCCTTTTCCGGCAGTGAGTGGCCATCCGGTTGTATGCGCTTTGGGCGGCGGAATCTGTATCGGCCTTGGCGCAGGGCTGGCAGCTCGTCATGGTGGTCTGCTCGATTCACTAGGACTTAACGAATCTGACGATGGCCGTCCATCCACATTGTTGCTAACACACCGCAAGATTCCATTAATACAGATTGTTATGCTGTGTAATGGTCTGCTGCTCATTACCGCCGGCTTTGTGCTAGGCTGGGAGCCAGCTCTCTATTCAGCCTTATCCTGCCTCGCCGCCTATGAAACGACCCGGCTGATGTTTACCGGTCTGACGCGTATGGTTTGTGTTGTCAGCAAGAAGCAGCAAACCGTCGAGGATGCCATATATCGCAGGCTGCGTATACACAGCACGCCTGTTGGAGGCTCTGCCCAGATAGAGGGTAAGATTAAAAGCGAATCTGAGGATAAAAAAGAACAAATGGTCACCGTTTACAGCGTTCATCTGTTGGATTTGCAGCGCTTTAAGGCAGTCATCCAAATGGCTGACCCGCAGGCTGAGATCATGTATATGAAACGATGGAAAACATAGCAAAGTAACACATCAAAAAACGCTTATCTACACTAATCCTTATACATAGATTAGTGATGGATAAGCGTTTTGTAATTAACAATATATTAACGGATATTAATTTTGCATGATAAAATCATGTTCAATACTGCTGGCACTGTCAAAAGTACGAATAATATCATAACGGGTATTGCGCTGTGCTGGAATGTGACCCGTCTCGCGGATCAACTGTAAAATGGATTCGATGTTAACCTTGTATGTTGCGCCTGCAGCGGAAACTACATTTTCTTCAATCATGGTGCTACCAAAATCATCGCAACCGTAGTATAACGATTTTTTACCGATTTCCGGTCCCATAGTTACCCATGAGGATTGAATATGCTTGATGTTATCCAATACAAGACGACTGATCGCAACGGTCTTCAGATATTCTTCTGGCGTCTGGCGTTCCTTCTTCAGATTGGTGTTGTCTGGCTGGAAGGTCCAAGGAATAAAGGCCAAAAATCCTTCAGAATTATATTTGTTTTCAATGCATTCGTCCTGAGCATCACGAACCCGCAACAAATGCAGCGCACGCTCCTCCATCAACTCGCCAAAGCCGATAACCATCGTAGCGGTTGTGTTCATCCCAACCTTGTGAGCCGTTTGCATGACATCCATCCAATCACGCCAAGAGCCTTTGAGACGGCTAATTTTGCGGCGTGTGCGGTCATCCAAAATTTCTCCGCCTCCGCCCGGAAGCGAATCCAATCCAGCTTCATGAATGGCTCGAATCGTGTCTTCCATGGATAGACCGGATTTTTCCTTCATTTTGTGAATTTCAGCTGGCGAGAAGGAGTGCATCGTAATATCGGGAAAACGCTCCTTAATAGCTTTCAGCAAATCCGTATAATAACTGAATGGCAGATTTGGATTCACACCGCCTTGCATTAGAATTTCGGTGCCACCTACCTCCTGCGTTTCCTTGATCTTCTGAAAGATCACCTCATCCGGCAAAACATAACCTTCATCGGAACCCGGTCTACGGTAAAAAGCGCAGAAGCGACAGTATACGTCACATACGTTCGTATAGTTAATATTTCGTCCGATGACGAAGGTTTTAATGGGATCGGGATGCATGCGATTCATGACCTTATTCGCCGCATGACCTATTTTTTCTACCTCGTCTGATTCGAACAAAGCAACGGTATCCTCTAAATTCAGGCGTTCGCCGCGTAGGGCTTTATCTAAAATATGGTCGATTACACTCATGGTGTATCCTCCTTCGCTGTCACAGGGCGACGAAATGAACGACAGGACTTATGAACGAGAATGCTTTCACAAATCTGCGTTCGAACCCTGCCGTAATGTATGTTCATGACTGGCCTTGTATGTTGTCTGTGCTATTTAGCATAGTAAAACCTAATGATAATACTAACATATCTTTAGGTAAGGAACCATACTTATTCCCGCTTCTTTCTGCTTTTCACCTAGGAAAACAGGCAACTGCCAAGCTTATCTCAACATTGCGTATAGCCAAGAAATAACAAAACAGGACTGAAAGTGCCTTTTTTCACACTGTCCTTCATGTCATTCTTATAGAAAACAGCAAGCCTCCTGAAATACTGGAAACTTGCTGTTTAGTGCTGTACATATTTGCTCCCGGCGTGAAAACGACAAAGATGCTGCGGATGTGCTAACGCTCTAGCGCAGCGCCTCATCCAGATCACTGATCAGGTCGTCAATATCCTCCAAACCTACGGAGAAACGAAGTAGTCCGTCCGTAATCCCGCGCTCCAATCGTACACTATAGGGCATAGCCGCATGTGACATCATCGCCGGATACGACAAGATGCTTTCCACAGCTCCCAGACTCACCGCTACAATTGGAATACGTACGCGACTGAGTACTTCTTTTGCACGCTCACCAGAACCCACATCAAACGATATCACTGCACCATAACCGCTGGATTGACGCTCATGAACTTCACGCCCTGGATGATTTTCCAGACCCGGGTAGTATACTGCCTCAATGTCGTTGCGCTCGTTCAGCCAGTTAGCGAGCTTGGCTGCACTCTTTTCGCTGTGAGCCATACGAGCCTCCAGTGTCTTCATACCGCGCATGAGCAACCATGACTCCTGCGGAGCCAGCACGGTACCCAGTCCATTTTGGAGCTGCTTGATTTGTCTCCCGAGCGATTCGGTACGCGCTACCGCAAGTCCTGCCAGCACATCGCTGTGTCCGCCCAGAAACTTGGTCGCACTGTGCAATACAATATCGACTCCCTGCTCAATCGGACGTTGATAATAAGGTGTCATAAAAGTATTATCCAATAAAGTTAAAAGTCCGTGATCCTGTGCCCAAGAGGTTATTCCTGCTACATCGGTAATTTTGAGTGTCGGATTGGACGGGGTTTCCATATATACAGCCCTTGTATTCTCCTGCAACGCCTCTTTCACAAGGTTGAGGTCCGTCATGTCAACGAAGGTCGTTTCAATATTCATCCGTTTCAAAATGGAGGTCAGCAGTCGATATGTTCCCCCGTATACGTCCTCCGAAACAATGACATGGTCTCCAGCGGATAAGAGCATAAAGGTAGTGGAGATGGCCGCCATACCTGACGCAAAGGCAAAGCCGCACGCCCCGCCTTCTAATAAAGCGATATAATCCTCCAAAGCTTGTCGTGTCGGATTACCTGAACGGCTATAGTCATGCTGTGGAGGATTAAAAATATCATGATGGTGAAAGGTAGAAGCTTGATAGATCGGGACGCTCGAGGCCCCTGTAACGCTGTCAATTTCAGAACCAAAATGCAGCAGCTTGGTAGCGAACTTCCGCTCTTTGTTCAAATCCTGCCCGATCCTCCTCGCATCCTCTATCATTGCAGCTCTCCTCCTTCTACTTCTTGACGTGCCGCTTCCAACGCCGAACGCAAATCTTCAATGAGGTCGTCTGTATGCTCAATGCCTACGGAGAAACGCAACAGCCTGTCATCTACCCCAACTGCATCTCGAATTTCTGCTGGTATGTCCGCATGTGTCTGCACCGCGGGATAGGTCATTAGCGACTCAACACCGCCGAGACTTTCCGCAAACGCAATGAGCTTAATGTGACGAAGCAAAGGCTCTACATAGCGAGCATCCTTTACTTTAAAGGAGAAAATCCCTGTGTTTCCGCTGGATTGTTTATTTTGAATTTCACGACCTGGATGGCCTTCGAGCGCCGGATAAAATACTTCCGCCACCGCCGGATGCGTCAGTAAATAGTTAGACAGCACTGTTGCATTATGCTCATGTCGGTCCATACGCAGCGCTAACGTCTTCATCCCCTTCATCAACTGGTAGCAGTCACTCGGGGAAAGCACGGCCCCTATGGAATTGTGCAGAAAGGAAATTTCAGCTGATAGCTCTTTGCCTTTGGTTACGATTAACCCTGCCAGCACATCGTTGTGTCCGCCCAAATACTTGGTTGCGCTATGTACCACAATATCCGCGCCGAGTTCCAATGGCCGCTGGAAGTATGGTGTTAGCAGCGTATTATCTACAATGGTAAGCAACTGATGTTGTGATGCCCATTCAGCCACCGCTCGAATATCAGTAATCATCATTAACGGATTTGTAGGTGTTTCTATGAATACAGCTTTGGTATTCGGTCGACATGACTGTTCGAGTGCTTCAAGATCGTTCGTATCCACATAACTGGCTGTTACACCAAATTTAGATAAAATACGTTCCAGCAAACGATATGTCCCGCCATACAGATCCAGCGATACTATGAGATGATCTCCCTGTCCAAACAATGCAAATACCGTTTGCAGCGCCGCCATACCTGAGCTGCATGCAAAGCCTGCATCACCAGATTCAAGTGCAGCAGAAGCCTCTTCCAGTACCTTTCGCGTGGGATTGATCGTCCGAATATAATCAAATCCTGTGCTTTGACCCAGACGGGGATGGCGGAACGCCGTAGATTGGTAAATCGGGTAATTAACAGCCCCGGTTACTGGCTCCTCTACTGAACCGATTTGTGCCAATCTACTTTCGATTTTCCACTGTTTCTCACTCATATGAATCCTCCTGTTAACTTCCATAGTGGGTGCTATAACCAATCCTGCAAAAATGGATGTCAAAGACTATACTGCTGCGCTACTGCAAGGTGGTACTGTACAAGGGTAAACTACAACCCCCTTTTTTAAATCTGGGGCCCGATATCGTAAGGTGTCTCTTGGTATACATAATAGTTCAGCCAATTCGAGAATAATAAATTGGCATGCGCCCGCCAGATTGAAGGCGGTGTGCGCTCAGGATCATCATTAGGAAAATAATTTTTGGGAACTTCAATATCCATTCCTTTGGCCACATCGCGGTCGTATTCCCATTTCAATGAAAGCGGGTCATATTCAGAATGCCCAGTTACAAAAATTTGTTTACCGTCAAGCGTGGCTACGAGGTACACTCCAGCTTCCTCGGATTCGGATAAAACTTCTAATTCGGCGATATGATCAATATCTTCCCGCCGAACCTCCGTATGTCTGGAGTGAGGGGCATAAAACAGTTCATCAAAGCCGCGTAGCAATTTTACTTTAGGTTTAATCACGGTGTGTGGAAATACGCCAAAGCATTTGTAGTCGAGCCCGTATTTCGGGACATTGAAATGATGGTATAAACCTGCCTGTGAGGCCCAACAAATGTGCATGGTCGAAGTTACATTCGTTTTCGTCCATTCAAAAATTTGCCGGATCTCCTCCCAGTAGTTCACATCCTCAAACTCAAGCTGTTCAACCGGAGCTCCTGTAATGACCATGCCGTCAAAACGACTGTTCTTAATCTCGTCAAACGTTTTATAGAACATATTCAAATATTCTTGCGATGTATTTTTGGATACATGAGACTTCATGTGCACCAGCGTGACGTCCACTTGCAGCGGCGTATTGCCGACCAGGCGCAATAGTTGGGTTTCCGTTGTTTCCTTCGTAGGCATCAAATTCAAAATGGCGATGCGCAACGGACGAATATCCTGATGATAAGCCAAGCTTTCATCCATTACGAAAATATTTTCGCCCTCCAGCACTTCCTTGGCAGGTAGTGTATCTGGAATTTTAATCGGCATGTAAACTCACTCCTTGTTCGGTAAGTTTTGCGAAAATCGTCCTGCTGAGATGCCGGGCATATAATAAAAAGACCTTTCTCTGGTTAGAGAAAGGTCATATTTGTATCCATATGCGCCTCTCTCATCTGTCAGGGCAACGCTCTTTGTACAAAGCGCGCGTCCTGCAAGAATTAGCACCGTGCGATTAAAATCGCCGGTTGCCGGGTATCATCGGGCTAGTCCCTCCACCTGCTCTTGATAAGATTTCGCTATATTCATTTTGGGTTCACAAAGTTCTTGTTGTTCACTTTAATGCATCGGCTGGGCTTCGTCAAGATGGGACTTTTAAATTTGTGCCCTGCAATCACATTTTGTCTACCTTTTCCATAGGTTAAATCATATCCCTCCTTTCGCTGAAGCTCTTGCCACTACTGTTGATTTAGCCCATGATTTTGCGCTTGAAAGGCCGTAGGCCGAGCGTTATACTATACAAGTGCTATTAGGCAAAAATATGGAGCAGTAGTGCAGACTTTGAGTGTTTCCTGCGATACTGTGGCAATCTAAAAAAAGAACATTTGAGAGGTGAATCCGGAATGGAAGGCGACCCGAGTCCGAGTAGGCGGCGATCCCTGAACAACAGCATAGGAATGACTTCAGCTTGCCGAAAGACGGGACGCCAGGCTCTGCATGCTCCAAAAGCCTCCGGCTTTTGATGAGAATGCACGCTTACCCGCACCGGCTAACTGGCTAACTGAATCCATTCCTTATGCTTAAGGTAAACGTATTTCCGTTACGACGGAGCATAAGGAGTGACATATATGAAAATCCGTTTGGTCAACAACGGGGTTTTTACCCCTGTCGAAGAAATTGAAATGGCGCTTACTGCACCGGCAGAAGGTTTTTATTGGATTGATGCCGATGTCGATGATTTGGCAGTGCTCCAACCTTTATTTTCCATGCATGATCTTGCAGTAGAAGACTGTTTGAGTGAAGAAGAACAACGTCCGAAGATCGAAATTTATGAAAGCCATTATTTTATCGTTGTAAATAGCATTCGTTTTGATGATGAAGAAATATTTTTGCGAGCTTTGAACATCTTTCTCGGCCGCCATTTTATCATTACGGTGACCAAGCAGAAAATCAATGAGCTTCGTACCCTCAAGCCTATGCTGTGGGAGCAAGAAGTCAGCCAGCCTGACCGTTTTATGTATCTGCTGGTCGACTTGATTGTTGACAACTATTTTCTGGTTGGTGACCGGATTGAGGTCCGCATTGAAAAGCTGGAAGAAGATATTCTAATGCATACGAAAAAGTCGCATTTGAACGAAATCATCGGCTTACGCAGTGAGATTCTGTGGCTGAAAAAAGTGCTGGGTCCGCAAAAGGAAGTCATCAATACCCTGAACAAACGGGATTTGCGACTCATCGACGATCAATTGCAAAAATATTTCAGCGACATTTATGAAAATGCTGTGAAAATTTCGGAGACTTTTGAAACTTACCGCGATTTGATGGGTAACCTTCGAGAAGCTTATCAATCCAGTATCGCCAATCGTGCCAATGAAATTATGCGTGTGTTTACGGCAATAACGACCGTATTTATGCCATTGACGGTCATTACCGGAATATATGGGATGAACTTCGATAATATGCCTGAACTTCATACACGTTATGGCTATTTTGTCGTCATTGGTATTATGGTGGCACTAGGTGTCAGTATGTTCTGTATTTTCCGCAAGAAAGACTGGGTTTAAAAAGAAAAGGGGAAAAAGTACGGAGTTGGATACCTATTTCGATTTTCAAGCTTGATCATAAAAAGCAGCAGCCGTGTCCTATGAGGAACTGGCTGCTGCTTTTTAGTATGTTGGACCCTGAATGTACTTTAATACTTTAGCTTTATCTAATCAGTTCTATATTATCCAACATGTCGGTCGGGTACCTGCTGATGGCGAAACCGTATACGGATCAGACGCAGACGCTCATAAATTTGATCCAATCCTGTTTCTGTCGCCTTTTCTTCCCCATACACTTTCAGCATGACAGGCTTGAGTAGCGTATCCCCCAACTCTTCATAAGCAGACCAGATGGCTGCCTGCTCCTCCTCAGATACATTCACCAATTCCTTGCGGATCAGCTTCTCCATATCAATACCATCCCTGTCCAAATGCTCCACAGCTTCAATTATTTCTCTACGATGCAAACCTGTCTTCATCCCGATATGCTCCAGTGAAAGACCGTCCGAAATGCCTTCGATAATCGTTCTAGTTAGGCTGAACTTATTCAGCTCCTGCCTGTATTGGTTCTCTTTTTGCTTGTATAGCCATGACAAAAAAACTTCTTCTTCCAGCGTCTCTGTTACCCAGTTCAACGGAAATGGCGTGGTCCGGTCATTTTGTGTCGTAATAGCCAATAGCTCCGTCCCATATTGCGACACCTTACCCTGACCCATACCAGGCAGCTCCAACAATTCTTCTTCGGTATGGGGAAGATAGACGCTAATGAGTCGAAGCAGCCGATTCGTAGCGATAAAATAAGGCGCTTTTCGTTCCGTTGCTGCTTTTTGCCGTCTCCACATCGTCAACTGCTCATACACTTCATCACGTGGAAACAAATCACTGTAGCAATACAGCTTTTGCAGCGTTTGTCCTCGTCCTGATGATCCTTCTTGCTCATGAAATACGCCATGGATTAAGGGCCTGTAGCCCTCAGCCATTTTGAGCGCCAGCTCATGACGGTATACATGCAGTAATTCCTGCCACAAGCTGCCCTCATACCAAAGGTCGTCTATACTTTCATCCGGGACATGGTGTGTGCTCCAGCCTGCACTCCATCCCCCTTCATGTTGCCCAATCCATACCTGAGCAAAGTCCTCATAGCCCTGTTCATTCCGTTTGGACAAGCGATTTGAAAATACAATCTCCATGATTTCTTCCTCCCTCATATCGTTGAAAGACAGTCCTGCACAACACAAAAACGCAAAAAAAAGCACCTATCCTGCGTATTCGCAAGAAAGGTGCTTCCCTTTTTGAGCCGTACTATGCTGTTGCCTATATAATAACCGTACCTTGGAGTGCCGTCAACCATAAATTCTAATGATTCAGCTTTTCCTTTGCCAATGCCAGAGCACCGCACAATCCAGCATTGTCACCCAATCCCGGAGATACGATATATTGCTCAATATCTATTGTCAGACTCGAATGCTGCACGTATCCGTTCAAAAGTTCTTGAAGCTTGGTACGAATGAGAGGGAACAGTTGGTCCTGCTTCATCACTCCCCCGCCCATAATAATTTTTTGCGGTGACAGGATTAATACATAGCTCATTAAAGCCTGTGCCAGATAGTGCGCTTCCATTTCCCAGGCTGCGTGATCGACAGAAAGCTCATGTCCTTTAACCTTCCATCTTTTTTCGAGCGCAGGACCTGCTGCCAGTCCCTCCAAACAATCTCCGTGATAAGGACATGTCCCCTCGTACGTATCTTCTGGGTGACGACGTACCAGAATATGCCCCATTTCTGGGTGGGATAATCCATGTATCAGCTTTCCACCAACCAAAGCACCTGCCCCGATGCCTGTACCTATCGTAATATACAGACAGTTGTCCAATCCCTTGGCGGCACCCCAAATAGACTCACCAAGTGCTGCTCCATTCACATCCGTGTCAAACCCCATAGGCACGTCAAAATGCTGTTTCAGTTTGCCAATTAAATTGTAATTTCCCCAATGTGGCTTTGGCGTTGTTGTAATATACCCATATGTATCACTGCCTTCGATAGGATCAATCGGCCCGAACGAGCCTACACCCAATGCTTCAATGCCCTTGCCTTCAAAAAATGCGATGACATTCTCCATTGTTTCTGCTGGGGTGGTTGTTGGAAAGCTTGCTCGTTCCAGTACCTCCCCATGTTCGTTGCCAATTCCACATACAAATTTGGTACCGCCTGCCTCAATTGCTCCCAATACTGTCATAGTTGCTGTTGTCCCCTTTCAATAATCCGGTTCTCTATCCACTATATTCACCTGAAATGTGCCCGAGGTCAATCCCCTTATCGCAATTGTATATAATCCTTCACATGACTATACAACTCCCTTGACATAACGGTATAAAAATAAGGACACTAACGCACCTAGCGTCAGCATCCCTATAAACTTACTTCACTTAAATTGTCCGTATCAAGCCTAACAGCTTCATTATGATCCGGTTGCGACACCCATCAATGTACACAAGCTTTTCATTTCAAGCTGCTCAAACTTGTCTACAATTTGCACGTGATCCAGCGTCAGCAGACAGCTATCCAAAGCACATGCTACAGGTACACCGCAGTGAATTTCAGCAAGCTTGCGTGAAAGATGCAGCATATCCAAATCACTCTCAATTTTTTTACGGACCGAGGGTGTTAATTGATCCAAATTCTCCAGAATGCCTTCAATAGAGTCATATTCCTGCACCAGCTTGAGTGCCGTTTTCTCACCAATACCTCGTACTCCTGGATAATTATCGCTTGCATCCCCCATCAGGCCTTTAAGGTCCACCACTTGGCGTGGTTTAAGCCCTTTTTCAGTCAGCAGGGTCTCCGGGGTGTATACCATATAATTGCCGTGCCCTTTTTTCATAATAATGACCCGTGTCCGATCATCCACTAATTGAAGTAAATCATGATCTCCCGAGAGAATCATTACATCCATGTCCTCATTTTGCGAATAATGGCGTGCAAGCGTACCGATACAATCATCGGCTTCAAAACCTTCCGCTCCAATGTTGGGAATGCCGAGGCTGTCCGTCACTTCCCGAATCAATGTAAATTGGGGAATCAAATCATCTGGTGCGTCGGCTCGGTTTCCCTTATACGCAGCAAAATGTTCCCCACGAAATGTCGTTCCGCCCATATCCCAGCAGCAAATGACGTGTGTAGGATTAAATGTTTGGACTGCATCCCAAAAATATCGAATAAAACCATATATGGCGTTCGTTGGCACTCCAGCTTTTGTACGACGGATATAACCGTTTGCGGCGGTTGCATAATAAGCGCGAAATAGCAGGGCCATGCCGTCAACCAGCATTACGGATTGTTCATTGCGTTGTGTCACAGATTGTATTGCTCCCATTCATCATAATATTTAACCCCCACAGTATAACATATCGTGGGGGTAAATTGGGCGTTATTGAGCTCCCCATGTGCCCTCAAATGTTTCCTCTTTGAATCCTACCGTTACTTTGTTACCGTCGGTTACAATCGGGCGTTTGATTAATCTTCCATTCGAGGATAAAAGCGAAATTTGCTCTTCACGGCTCATGTCTCCAAGCTTATCTTTCAGCTTTAACTCTTTGTACACCTCACCGCTTGTATTGAAAAACTTTTTCAGCTCCAGCCCGCTTTTGCGAATCAAGTCCTCCAATTCCTCCGGGCCGGGCGGTTGTTCAAAAATAGGAATAAGTTCCGTCTCATGTCCCTTGTTTTGAAGCCATTTCACTGCATTACGACAGGTACTGCATTTAGAATACTGATATACTTTCAGTTGGCTCATCGCTAGATTAACCTCCATATGTTTTCATCGCTTATTTATATTTTATTCTGAAAGATATTGCGCTCTTAATAGCTCCTGCATTTCAGCCATATCGTCAGGTAGCGGAGCATAGAACGTCAGCCGCTCCCCGGTAACAGGATGCTCCAAGGATAGCTCTGAGGCATGCAGAGCCTGTCGAGGCATCTTGGCATCAAGCTGATCATATCGCTCACGTTGCGCAGCGTCATCGGGTGTAATCCGATACATTTTATCTCCGATCAACGGACAACCGATATAAGTCATATGCACTCGAATTTGGTGCGTACGCCCGGATTCCAACTTTAGTCCGATGCGACTTCCCCCGTTCCACACTTCCTCCAGCTTATACAGCGTAAGGGCAGGATAACCATCCGGGGTCACCATACGTAAATGCGGATCATCCGGGTTGCGGTCAATCGGTCCGTCTACCTTTCCTTCCTGCAGCTCAGGCCGTCCATGCACCAGAGCTGTATAGCGCTTAACCACCGTTCCCGCAATCATTTGCTCAGAAATATGCTGGTGTACATACGGATTTTTGGCTACTACCAGCACACCCGTCGTCTCTTGATCAAGACGATGAACAGGACGAAACCGGAACAGTTCTCCCTTGGCCTGCCAATAATGCACAACCCCATTAGCCAGTGTTCCTGTGTAATGACCGTGAGTCGGATGGACAATCATGCCCGCCGCCTTGTTCACCACTAACAGATGTTCATCCTCAAACAATATCTCAAAGGGAATGGGTTCAGGTAAAATATCATCAGAACGCTCGCGCTCCATGCGAATTTCTACTTGATCCCCGGACTTTACCTTTACGCTGATGTACACACGTGTCCCGTTCAGCATAATACCTTGCTCGGTCAGCTTGAGTTTGGATATTAACTTTCGAGAAATGTTCATACGTTTTTGTAAAATAGTCTTCAACAGCATGCCCTCCTCCTCAGGAGGGATCGTATATACGATAGGTTCATAATACAAGCTCATCACAAATTCCCGGTTGCCTCCTTATTTGCGGAACACTTTTTTGCTGCGCACATATTCGACATCGGGCACGCCTTGACGGACATTCGCCGTGCGAGCGACGGCAAAGAAATAATCAGAAAGGCGGTTCAAATACCGACGTACCGCCGGATTAATGTCCGTATGTTTACCTAGTGTAACAGCACGGCGTTCCGCGCGTCGGCAAACTGTACGGCAAACATGAAGCGTTGAGGATAATGTGCTACCACCCGGTATAATAAAACGCTCCACCTTCGGATTTTCCTCCTGACATGCATCAATCCAGCCTTCAAGACGCTCTGCCAGCTCGTCTTTCACCTTATATTTGCTTTCACTAATTTTAACAAACGCCAAATCCGAACCACAATCAAACAGCTCCTGCTGTATTTCTTCCAATTGAGTCCGAATATCCGTAAACTCTTCCCCTTCGGCAAAGCTGATCGCTTGTCCTACAAAGCTGTTCAGCTCGTCAATTGTACCGTATGCCTCCACACGATCATCATCTTTGGACACTCGACCGCCGATCACAGAAGTTTGTCCTTCATCACCTGTTCTAGTATATATGCCCATTTCATTCCATCCCCTTTATCATTCCGTAAGTGCTTTCAGCACCTTGATGGCTTCTTCCTTATTGCTTGTACGAGGCGGCACGGTAGCAAATAATGTTTTGGAGTTATATTTTAGCTCCTTAAACATCTTCATCTGCTCCACCGGAATTCCGAACAAATGAGTTTCCTTGCTTACATCTGATCCTTCTTCCTCCTGCCCCTTCTTCTTAAATACGCCGCCCTCGAACACGCCCCGAGCGTACGTCTTCTTGTCAAAAGCATCATCTAACGGCAGATTCGAGCCATTCTGTCCATACAGCTTCATGTCCTCTTCCGGCAAAAGAAACAGATCATGCTCCCCGGCCGCATATTCTACAACCAGCTTCTGCTGGTTATACAGCGGACTGACTGAAATCTCAATAGTCGGAGCCTGTTCGCCTAGCTTATCCTTAAGCTTTTGTGCCAGCTCTTCACGGATGACTGAAGCATCCCCTTTATCCATAATAAAAATGGAGAAGCTGTCCTTGTCCCGTCCCCCACATCCAGCCAATAATACAAGTGCAAGCATTCCGATGATCCATGGCGATAGCCTTTTTAGCCCTGCTCTCATATGTACGCCCCCTCTTCCATGCCATTAATATATCATAAGTTGTGAACGCAAAAAAAGAAGGCCCGACGGCCTTCTTCTTGCATTGGCTGACTTCATACGGTTAAACCTTGCATTCCGTACCATACAGCTTCATATATTCATTGATTTTCAAATCGAGCTTGCAACTGATCTGGATAACAAGATCAGAGGTGAAGGACTGCTCTTCCTGAAATGTCCGCATCATCTCATTGCGCAGGAACAAAATTTCATCTTCCAGGGAAATGTCGTATCCTATTGAATTAGATGAATTATATCCAACATATGACATGAGCATTCCTCCTACAATTGAAAAATTGAACTTCCTGCTTCCGATTTCAAATTATAGCATAGAAATTTAGAAATAAAAGACTATTTTTTATGAATTACCCATAAAAAAATAATTTTAACCTTCTTTTCTTACTTTTTCTACAAAATGACCAATCCGATCCAGTGCCTCCGTCAGCTGAGCAACAGAAGTCGCGTATGAGCAACGAAGATAGCCTTCGCCTCCCAAACCGAACACATTACCCGGTACAGCCGCAACTTTAGCCTCTGCCAAAAGACGCTGTGCAAATTCATCTGAGCTGAGTCCCGTGCTTTGAATACTAGGGAAAACGTAAAAAGCCCCTCTTGGCTCATGGCACTCCAGGCCGATTTCCCGGAACCCTTCAACCATCAGACGGCGACGCTGATTATAGGCTTCTACCATACGATCTTTCTCACCCAAACCATTCCGCAAGCCTTCCAGTGCCGCAACTTGACCCATAGAAGGCGCACACATTACGGTGTACTGATGGATTTTGAGCATAGCGGCAATCAGATCTGGATGCCCGCATGTATATCCAATACGCCAGCCTGTCATGGCGAAGGCTTTGGAAAAACCACTGACGAGAATCGTACGATCCATCATACCAGGCATAGCGGCAAAACTGACATGCTTTTCTCCATAATTCAATTCAGCATAAATTTCATCAGAAATGACGATCAAATCATGTTTTTCCACGACTTCGGCAATCGGAAGCCAATCTTCATAAGTCATCGTAGCCCCAGTTGGATTGCTCGGATAGCATAAAATCAACACCTTGGATTTAGGTGTAATTTTTGCCTCCAGTGCTTCAGCCGTCAGCTTGAATTCATCCTTAGCAAATGTTTCAATACCTACTGGAATCCCGCCTCCAATCGAAGTGATTGGAGAATATGAAATGTAGCATGGCTCGGGCACGAGAATTTCGTCGCCAGGTACAATTAACGCACGCAAAGCAAGATCAATCGCCTCGCTTCCCCCAACGGTTACGATAATCTCATTTTTGGGATCATAACGGACTTCAAATTGCTCATTCAGATAATCACTAATCGCTTCACGCAGTTCTGGCGTTCCCGCATTAGACGTGTAGCTGGTAAAACCTCGCTCCAATGAATAGACACAGGCTTCCCTCATATGCCAAGGGGTTGTAAAATCCGGTTCGCCTACACCAAGGGTAATAATATCCTTGTTGCCACCCACCAAGTCAAAAAACTTACGAATACCCGAAGATGGGATCTCGCGCACCAACGGGGACAAATAGGAACTCATGGCTTTGTTACTGTCGGTAAATGCTTCTGTTTTGAGATTCATCATGATCTTCCTTTACGGCGAAATCATCAGACGATTATCTTCCTGATGGTCCTCAAAGATAATTCCGTCCTGCTTGTATTTTTTAAGCGTAAAATTAGTCTTGGTAGACAAGACCGAATCAATAGGCGACAGTTTTTCCGACACAAAATTAGCGACCTCACGGAGATTGCGGCCTTCAACCTCTACCAGCAAATCGTATGCTCCGGACATGAGATAGACCGATTTAACTTGCGGATACAAATAAATCCGTTCTGCAATCCCTTCAAAGCCTCTTCCACGCTCGGGTGTAATCTGTACTTCGATCAAAGCGGTAACCTTTTCGTCGTCGACTTTGTCCCAATTGACTACAGCGGCGTATTTGACGATCACATGTTGGTCTTCGAGCTCTTTAATTGAGGTGCGAACATCCTGCTCGTCAACCCCCAGCATAGTAGCCAATAGAGTCGGTGTTCTTCTCGCATCTTCTTTTAACAATTCCAGCACTTTTAATTTCAATTCATTCAGCTCTGTCATTCTACATAAGGCCTCCATCGAAAGAGATTACTATACATCATACAATACGCACTTTAAACCTGCAAAGAAAAACCGTCCACTCCGGTAAACCCGGCAGATGGACGGCTGTTATGGGAATCTGCTTCAAAAACGAAAAATCCCGTTTACATATAATAAGGGTTGTTTTGATGAGTAGACTGGCCTTGCTGGTGCATAGATTGGCCATATACTCCCGCGGATGCCGACTTTTGCTGAATGAACTGTTGGCATTCTTGTTGGGTCTTGCGAGCTTCTTGAATCTGTTTGTCCAAATCGATGCGCAGTGCTTTAGTCGGAGTGGCATACATATTGTTTTGGCTCATCAGATGATACAAATCACCTTGCAGACGCAATGTATCATTCGTAAGGTCGGTGAACATCTGACGCACAGACGGGCAATTGGATTCTGTCGTCGCCGTTGTGTACTCGCGCACCGTACGTTTCATATCAGCAAGAATGGTATAGAGCAAATCTTCTTCGGGCATAAATGACATATTGTTTTGTGAATACATTCTGTCAAACCTCCTTTATTGTAAATCCAAATTACTGCTGCGGTTGCATTGGGGCAAGCTGCTGATGCTGTTGAAGAGCATTAGAAAGCAGATTCAAGTGGTGCTCATGAGTTCTTGCCAGTTGCAAACAGGCTTGTTGGATGGCTGGGTGCTGAATAGAAGCCGCTGTCGCCGCACTTTGTTTGAGTAGTAGTTCTTCATTGGAAATGGAGTCCACGATGTACTCCAGCTCTTTACCTGACAAGGGTTGCATGTTCGTAGATTGCATAATCTCTGTGCCTCCTTGAATGTTTTGTTGCACGCTGGTTATCTTGTCCGTTTGGCGAAATACTATGTACACCTAAGAAATACTACATATTACCTTATGAGGAGTGCATTTATATGGAATTGATAAGCGGGAATACATATTGGCCCAGTACCTTGGAGAAAATGTTGGATTTCCCGCCTTTGGCAGAGGATTTAAATTGTGATGTATTGATCATCGGTGGCGGCATGGGTGGATCCATCTGCTCCCGACTGTTGGGAGAACGACAGGTAGACGCCGTGGTTATTGACAAACGCAAGCTAGTACATGGAAGTTCTTCGGCCAATACCGGGCTGCTGCAATATAGCAGTGATAAGACCTTAACTTCCTTCATCAATACGTTTGGTGAAATAAACGGTGTACTGTTTTACCGTATGTGTAAAGATGCTCTGGATCAGTTGGAAAAACTGTCTACCACGCTGGAAATTGATCCGTCTTTTTCACGCCGAAGTAGCCTGTACTATGCAAGTACATCGGAGGATGTGCAGACACTTCAGGAAGAGTACAAACAGCTAACCCGGTTTGGATTTCCCGTCGAATACTGGGATGATCAACAGATTGCTGCCCGATTTCCTTTCCGAAAACCAGCAGCCTTATATACACGCGAAGATGCCGAGGTTAATCCATTTTTGTTCGCCCAAGGACTGCTGCGATCTGCCAGCCGTCTTGGTGTTCGCTTATATGAGCATACGGAAGCCAAGCATTTTGAATTTAACGAAAATGAAGTTGTTTGTCATACCAACGGTGGAATTATCCGAGCGAAAAAAGTTATTTTTGCAACAGGTTATGAAACACAAGAGATTAAAACAGACCGCGGAGCCGTTCTGGAAAGCTCATATGCTATCGCCACCAATCCAATCGGAGATACTCCCTTATGGCATGAACAGTGTCTCATCTGGGAAACCGCTCGTCCTTATCTATATATGCGCTCCACACCGGAAGGACGCATTATTATTGGTGGTTTAGACGAACCTGTACTGGACGCCAATCAACGTGAAATCAGGCTGCTGCACCAACAGCAAAAGCTGCTACAAACGTTACAGGAATTTTTTCCGGGTATATCATTTCAGATCGACTTTGCATGGGCTGCTGTATTCGGCTCCTCTCAAGACGGTTTGCCGTATATTGGTCCACATCCGCGTTTTCCCAACTGCTACTTTTTAGAGGGTTACGGGGGAAATGGAGCAGTCACGAGTATGATGGCCGCACAACTTTTGGCTGATGAACTGACGGGCACACACCGACCTGAAATGGAGCTTTATTCTTTGACCCGTACTACCAAGCCCTCGCCCGAAACAACGGAACCGATGGTTTAACGTGTGGAAACAAAAAAAGAACCTCCTTTCCCTTTAAGTGGGTCTGGAGGTCTTTTTTTAAATGTATTTTAAACTATAAACTATTCGGTTTGCTTGTGCCAGCGTTGTGCGTGGGAATGAGACTTGCTCTGCTTTGTCTTTTGTTCCATTTTCAGCACACTTCGCATAAAAAACCATCCGAGCACTGGCATCAATGCCAATCCAATCAACAACCAGATCATCGCCGTGGGAGCCTTGCTGATACTTAGGACACCCAAGAAAATGAGTGTTCCGGTCAATCGGCCTACCATTAAGCATAGTTCGCGTAGTACAACCAGTTCCACTCTCTGATTGGCATCTCCTTTACTCGTACCCATTAAATCAAAGCTGGCAGAAATCATGGGAATTAAATACAAGGGCATAAATAAAGCGGTGCCGATCCCCATAATCAGTAGTGTACTATACTCCATACGCCACAATAACGGTAAAAGCGCGATCACCAACAATACGGCACCCAACAGCATACCCGCCGAACGATAGTGTGGCTTGAGCCATTTTCCGACAGCCCAAAAGCTGAAAAATGAAACCGCCGATGTAATAAGTGAAAACTGCGCCAGCTTCCATTCCTGTTGAGTAGCTACATACACGAGCAGCGTAATCAGGAAGGCAAATACCCCTTCACGGATGCCCTGGGCAACAAGCGATAACGACAACGGACGCCACATACTCCCTTTTTGTGACAATCGCTGCTTGGGCTCCTTCCAATTGTAATTTCCTGTCGGCTTACGCTTGCGAAGAAAGAAACTAAGCACCACTCCTACGACATAAAAAGCCAAGGAAATACTGAATATCACGCGGTAACCTGCGTCATCCTCCATACGGGCAATAATCCAACCGGACAGCCAAGGTCCCACTATACCGGAAAACGAGCCTAGCAGACCCACCCATCCGTTAAAATGATCACGACTTGCCTGATCCGTGACTTCGAAAAAAATCACATTAAACGCCAGCCAGAATAAACCTAATGCTGCACCCAGCAGCATCCCGAGCGGCCATATGTAGTTCACAGCCTGCGGTCCCGTATATAACACGATCAGATAAAATAGGCCGGATAATGCGGTCCCCACGCGCAGGGCATTCATTTTGTTATGTTCCTTGACCCACTTTCCAGCCACCCAGACCATAATTCCCAGTGCAATTTGTTGACTGACATTAAACCAGCCGATCATCGCGTAATCCTGCCTGCTTTTCCACAAATACACGTTAAGAAATGTGCCTGACAATGCTGCTGCAAACACAAACAATCCATTCAAGCTTAATAGCAGAATGGATTGTCCGTTCAGGTTTGATTTCAATGCAGTTCCCCCTAACCGAAAAATCACCAATCAGCTTATTTCAAGCCAGCTTGTTCAAAGATTTCTTCGATTTAAGATGCCCGTATTGAGCTTGGGCCTATCCGGGGGATTGCTATTTAATTGTTGGAAATACCGCTGAGCTTCTCCAGCATCCGCAGTCGGTCATTCTCTGATAGTGTCTGCTGGACATGGAAGCAGCTAGGACACACATAAACATTCAAGACGAACGGCAAATCCAGAACAGGCTTACCAAGCGCTGGAGACATCGACGGTTCAAAGCCTTCTCTGGTTACGGTTTGCGAACCCGCATGCAGCATGTACTCTCCACATTGGGAACATTCAAGAACCTCATCTTGTCTGTCGAGTATTTGTTCAGCACCTTGTTCATAAGCCATCAGATCCGCACCGCTTTCTTCGAATTTTTGCAAAGTATGCAGCACAGGCAGCTTATGAAGCTCATTATCCTGCAACAACGGTGCATCAACCGGTTTTTCAACTACGATTTCATCCTCTGCCTCATATAAAATATCCTGCTCCTCATCATCACCGAGCTGAATACTCAATGTACGATAACCCTTCAGGTCTTCTTTTCCATGAGAGTGGGGCGCCGGGGTGACAGAAGCCACATGATCATGTTTCGTCTCTTCATGTCCATGCTCACCAGCATGTCTATGCACAGGTGGAGAAACAAACTCATCTTCATCATCGGTGATGTCAGAGTACCCTTTCAGATCATTATGGCAATAAGGACACTCTTCCTCAGGTCCTAATTCTTCATCCCAAATAATTTCCATGTTACACCATGGACAAATAGTCATTTCCAAGCTTTATCATCCTTCCGTTCCAAGCGTATACCAAGCTCTAGTATACAAGATGTGTCAAGTTACACTGGCACCGATCACATAAGATAAAGATATGGAAATAATCATGGAGAACAAGCCGACAGCACGATTATCCTCTTTAATCTGTTGATCGATAGAAAATACCGGTGTTAGAAACTCAAAAAGAAAGTACGCCGCAAGTAGCAGTAAAAAGCCAACGAACGACCAAATCATCGTATCATAAACACTAGATTTGGCTTCCATCGCAAAGCGGAGCACGTTGCAAATACCGAACATTTTCCCTCCCGTAGCCATGGCTACCGAAACATTGCCGCGCTTGATCTCTTCCCAGCATTTATAGCGGGTTACCAGCTCAAAACACGACAAAAATACAATTAGCTCCAGCACCGCCACCGAGAAATAACCCAGCATCATCCCCAACGGATGTGACAGCAATTCATCAATCGCCATCTTCACTTCGTCCCTCCCGTTCTACCAAGCGTTCCCGGGCAAAGCCGGCAACCCATAGCTATTCCAATTCAGCAACTGTTACGCCTGTGCCGCCTTCATTGTAATTACCGATACGGTAGCTTTTCACATGTTTATGCTTGCGGAGGTACTCCTGAATACCGGTTCTCAGGACACCTGTACCTTTGCCATGTATAATGTGTACCTGACCCAGATTGGCCAGAAACGCTTCATCCATGAAGCGGTCCACTTCCATCAAGGCTTCCTCCACATTCGCCCCCCGAAGATCAAGTTCACTTCGTACGTTATCATCCCGTGTCCGCTTAACGCCAGTCACTGGTTTTTGAACTCTTGGAGTCGTTGTTTGTGCAGGTTGCAGTAGTTCCAGATCATCCAGACTGACCTTCATCTTCATGATTCCCAGTTGAACCACAGCTTCCTTGGTACCGGACAGTTCAACCACGTGGCCTTTTTTATTCAGACTGTGAACGGATACTTCATCGCCAGCCATGATAGAACGAGTACGTGTAGCGGCTGGGCGTTTGACGGTACTTTTCTTGCGTTGCTTCGGTTCAGCCTCATCCAATTCTCTGCGAGCTGCAATCAGCTTATGCTCCTTAACCGAGGCCCCTTCTTCCTGAGCCAATTTACGCAAATCAGTAATGATTTTCTCTGCTTCACTACGAGCCTTATCCACGAGAACTCTTGCTTCGTCCTCAGCTTTTTCCAGCATACGGTCCCGTTGGGACTCCAGCTTATCCAACTCCGTCTGATGACGGCTACGCAATGCTTCCATTTCCTTACGCAGCTGCTCCGCTTTTTCCCGTTCTTGCTCAGCTGTTAAACGGTTCTGCTCCAGTGACGCGATCATGTGCTCGACGCGCTGGTCTTCTTCCGTTACCTCACCACGGGCATAGTCTAAAATACGCCCTGGCAATCCCAATCGCTCGGCAATGGCAAATGCATTACTTCGTCCGGGAACACCGACCAGAAGGCGGTAAGTCGGGCTTAATGTAGCGACATCAAACTCCATGCTTGCATTAATAATTCCTTTACGTTCATAGGCATACGCCTTCAATTCACTATAGTGAGTCGTGGCAACCATACGGCAACCCATGGCATGTATATGCTCCAAAATGGATACAGCTAGAGCCGAACCTTCCGCGGGGTCCGTTCCTGCCCCCACTTCGTCAAGCAATACAAGACTTTTGGGCGTCATATTTTTCAGGATGCTAATGATATTGGTCATGTGACTGGAAAATGTACTCAAGTTTTGCTCAATGCTCTGCTCGTCACCAATATCGGCATAGATTGCATCAAATACACACAGCTGGCTTTCATCCTCAACAGGTACAAACAGTCCAGACATCGCCATCAAACTAAGCAGACCGATGGTTTTCAGAGTAACGGTTTTCCCCCCTGTGTTCGGTCCGGTAACGATAATGGAGGTGTATGAATTGCCCAACTCCACATCAATGGGAACAACCTGCTCCAACGGAATTAGGGGATGTCTGCCCTTTTTCAGCTTCAAGTACCCGCGGTCATTCATTAAAGGCAAGGTTGCCTTCATTTCACGGGCGAGACGCGCTTTTGCAAAAATAAAATCAAGATTGCCCAATATGTCCACATCATACAGCAACATATCTGCTTGTTCTGCGACAAGTGCGGTCAGCTTCTGTAAAATGACTTCAATTTCACGCTCTTCTCTCAGCCTTGTTTCCCTCAGCTTATTGTTCATGGCTACAATGGATTCAGGCTCGATAAACAATGTTGCGCCAGACCCGGATTGATCATGCACAATTCCGCCAAAATAAGAACGGTATTCGGCCTTAACTGGGATCACAAACCGATCTCCACGAATCGTTATCAACTGATCTTGAAGCATTTTGGATACAGTTGAGGAACGAATCATGGAATCCAGCTTTTCACGAATACGCACTTCTCCCGAGCGCAGCTCCCGACGGATTTGAGAAAGCTCTGTGCTGGCAGAATCCAGCACCTCTGCATTTTCATCAATACAGCCTTTAATGGAGTTTTCTAAACCTCTCTGCTCCGAAAGCTGCTCGCTCCAATACAGCAATGTTTCGACAGGATTTTCCTCATGCAAACTTGCCACGTATACCTGTATACGGCGTGCGGCCTGAACTGTTGTCCGAATGCCAAGCAACTCCTGCGGGCTTAACGTTCCGCCAATACGGGCACGCTTCACTGCCGGAGTGATATCCACTACTCCGTTAAATGAAGGCACTCCTTTGAGTCGATCAGCAGCATAGGCCTCATCCGTACCTTTCAGCATTTTCTTGATATGCTCCAAATCATCGCTGGGCTGTAGTCGAAGGGCTGTCTGTTGTCCCGTTGCCGTTTGGGCATAGTGACTTAGTTTATTTAGAATTTTTTGATATTCAAGGGTTTTAAAAATTTTAGAGTCCAACTTCACTACTCCTTTCACATATATCTATATTATACCGAAAGCAGCAAACTTACGCTATTTGCCAACTCTCTTTTACACATAAGAAAGCTCTTCATGCCACACACTAACCTTTGTCTAACCCTGTAAATTCAAAAAACAAAGGAGGTTATTCCGTGAGCATTCTCGGGCACATTGTACGTTTCATCGTTGCCGCTCTGGTGCTGATGGTCGTAAGCTGGATCGTTCCCGGATTTAGTGTAGGCGGCTTTTGGAGCGCGCTGATTCTTGCCATTGTCATCGCCTTGGTTGGTTACATTATCGAGGCAGTGTTCGGCCGACGCGTTTCTCCATTTGGACGCGGTATCGTAGGTTTTCTTGTGAGCGCTCTGGTGATCTGGATCGCTCAATATGTGGTGACCAATGTCAGTGTTTCCGTTCTGGGCGCATTGCTCGCTGCATTGGTTATCGGGATTATCGACCTGTTTATTCCGGTATCGACACCGTTTGAAGCAGGTCGCAAAGACGGGAAATAACTTCAATAGAACTCCCGACAAAGCTGTCCCGAAGCAGATTTCGTCTGCCAAAGGACAGCTTTGTGTCATATAACCTCTGAGTGGATACAAAAGCAAACAATCCCCGGCGATGAGCAGCCGGGGATTGCCTTACATTTTTAATCCGTATCTACTGATCCTGTTCGATAAGTTCAATCCATTCATTGTACTCCGTTTGAAGTTTAGTGTATTCTTCCTGTAATTGACGTAATTCTGTAGAAATCTTCTCCGTATTTTCCCGATCTACGTCCTGTTGTACTTGTAACAGACGAAGCTGATGCGCCGCCATTTCATATTTTTGACCCACTTCGTCCAATTCAGACTGCAAGGCCATTCGTTCCTGCTCTATGGACTGCTGTTCAGCTTTCGCTGTTTTGGCAGCTTCAACCGCCAAACGAGTCTCCTCCTGAAGCTGTTCCTTTTGTTCAACGGTTACCGCTATTTCCCGTTCCCAAGATGCAAATTCTTCCTTACGGGCAGCATCTTCAGCTTCCAGACGTTCCGCTTCTGCCTTCAACTGATCGTATTTAAGTTGCCACTCTAAAGATTCTTCCTCAGCACGTTCCAGTTTACTCCGCCGTTCGTGATCTTCCTGTTGAAGCTGCTTAATATTCTGCTCCAGCTGTCCAGCTCGGCTCTTCATGCTTCCATATTGCTCCTGAAGCGATTGATACGCCTTAGCTCCCTCTTGCTCTCGGACTTTGGCTTTCTCAAGCTCATCCTGAACGCGAATCAGCTCAGGTGAAAGCTCCTTGATTCTCGCTTCAAGTTGAACTAGCCGTTGCTGTTGTGAAGCAAATTTATCATTAATAGCTTCGAGCTCAGCCTCTGCGTGCTGTAATTGCTCCTGTATCGCTTCCTTCTGTTCACGTGCTTCCAGCAGGGAGAGCTCCAGCTCATCAACTGCCAACTGGCGTTCTTCTGCAAGCTTCTTCCATGACTTCTCGCTTTCAGCTAGCGTAGCCAGCTCACTTTGCAGCTTGCGAGAAGATACGTGAGCTTGCTCCAGCAGCTTCTGCATCCGCCGCTGTTCTTCCTCCAGCTTAGCCGTCTGCTGCTGCGTAGCCTTGGCTTCAGCTTCTAATTGATCATATCGGCTTTGCAGTTCTTCACGCGCAAGCGTATCTGCCTGCTCTCGCTCTATCGCAGCCTGTCGCTGTGTTTCCAGCACAGACTCCAGCTCGGACTGTTGTTGCTTCAGTACTCTTGCTTGTTCTTGAGCCTCTCCCAGACGAGAAACAAGCTCTGTACTGCCTGCTTGTACTTGTTCTAATTGTTCCTGAAGCTCCTCAACCCGAATCTCCTGCTCCAGTGCAGCTTCATCAGCTCGCTTCTGCGCTTCCTGATGCTGGAGCTTTTCTTCATTCAACGCCAATTCAGCCTGTTTACGTTCCTGCTCCAGCTGCTCATTCAGCCCTGAGCACTTGGTCTGCCATTCGCTTACCTTCTTACTATGCTCTTGCTGCAAAGCAGATCGCAGCTTGTCCAGTTCTATATGCTTTTGCTCCTGATGAGTCTTCTCTGCAGCTGACAGCTTGGCTTCAGCCTGTTTAGTCGCTTCAGCTACTTCCTTCTTCATCTGCTCTTCTATTTGCCGGATACGGGCATTAGCCGCCTCCTGCTGCTCTTTCAGCTTGCGAGAAGCTTCTTGACGAGACTCCTCCAATTCACGTTTAGCTTGTTTTTGTCCATTTTCAAGTTCAGTCGCTTTTTTCTCCTGCTGTTCCAGCTTTGCCTTCAATTGGGCAATCTCTTTGGCTGATACAGATTCGGTTTCCATCAGCTTCTTCTGCGTTGCTTCCTTTTCTTCCTTTAGTTGAATAAAAGATTGATGCAGATCTGTATTTTTTTGCTGCTGTTCCCCTAGAGCCGTCTGGAGTTGCGCCAGATCTCCCCGGAGCTCTGCTCGTTCCGCTGCTAAGCGGTTCATATGACTCTGAATTTCCTGAATTTGTACAGCTTCTTCTGCCATATGAACCGCAGCCAACACGGCAATTCGGGGCATATCCAGACGCGAATGAGCTTGAGAAATGCTGTGCATACGCTCATCCACGTAATTGGCAACCTGCTTCATATAATCGGTATTGCTGCCGACGAGTTTATAAGAAGTACCGTAGATCTCTACAGTGACGCGAGTACGATCTGGTGTAGTCACAATTATGCCCTCCTTCAATACTACTATATGTTGATTCTAAGGTGTGTCCGGTACTATGGTAACCCGCCTTCCGTGAAGCGTTCAACCTTATTAGTCCGGCTTCCCCGCAGCGGGTAAATATCAGAGTAAGAGAGCTTCTATGATGATAGGCCAAAAAGCCGTATCGAACCTCTGTCACTAAGATTCGATACGGCTTCCCGCATTTCCTGCTACTTTCTCAATTCCGCTCCAAAAGTTTGTTCCAGAGACGTAACGACAGGAGTATGCGCCGCATTGATCTCTTCATCCGTCAACGTATGTTCCCAATGACGATAGGTCAGAGAGATAGCTACGCTCTTCTTATCTTCACCAAGCTTACTGCCTGTAAATACATCAAACACTCGTGCATCCTGCAACAGCTCTCCGCCTGCAGCGTGAATAACACGAAGCAGTTCACCTGCCTCAACGTCTTTATTCACCACGAGGGCAATGTCACGTTCCACGGATGGGAAGCGAGCCAGCTCTCTGAACTGAATATGAGAGTTGGCGTGTTCAACGACCTGTTGCAACGCAATTTCCGCTACATACGTATCGTTCAGCCCATAAGATTGTTGCAGCTCCGGATGAATCTGCCCAATGGTACCGATCCGTTGGGAGTTTCCATTCACATCCAGCCATACCGAAGCGGAACGGCCCGGATGGTAGCTTTGTGGTTGGTCAGCCACATAACGAATGCTGGCACTCAATCCGAAATAGTCAAACACCGTTTCAAGCGCGCCTTTAATATCAAAGAAATCAACCTTTTCAGCACCAATATTCCATTGTTTTTCACGGCGTACCCCAGTCAGCAGTAGACTAAGCACTTGAATTTCCTGCGGCTGACGGGTTAATGTTTGTTCCTCTGTATAAAATACCGTTCCCATCTCAAAAATCGCCAGATTGTCTTGCTTGCGATTCATGTTGTACACTGCTGTATCCAGCATCTGTGGAATGATACTCGTACGCAAAACACTACGGTCTTCACTCATAGGCATAGCCAAACGTACCGGATGGCTACCTTCTGTCAGGGCATTAAATAACCCTGTACTTTGCGGATGTACAAAAGAGTAACTGATCGTCTCCTGCCAACCACCATGAGCCAGCAATCTGCGCAGGGAGCGACGCAATGATTGCGATGCTGTCAAAGCTCCCGGAGTTGTAGGACCTTCAATCGGCGTGGTCGGGATATTGTCGTAACCATACAGACGAGCTACCTCTTCGATTAAGTCCACGTCAATGGTAATATCTCCACGGCGTGTAGGAACTTGAATTTCCAGTACCCCTTGCTCTACGTCGCCACATCCGAAATGAAGTCTACCGAAAATCGTTTTCACCTCAAGCAGCGACAGTTCGGTTCCCAAATATCGGTTTATTTTATCTAGCGACAGCTTGATAATGCGGTTTTCAGCTTTTGCAGACGCTGATTCTACGATGCCCTGGTGTACAGTGCCTCCCGCATAACGCTGAATCAGCGCAGCTGCACGATTCACAGCAGGCACAACAGCGCCTGGATCAACCTCTTTTTCAAAACGCAGACTTGCTTCCGAACGCAGTCCAAGTTGACGGGATGTTTTGCGAACTGTACCGCCGTCAAACTTGGCAGATTCCAGCGCAATGCTGACCGTCGCATCCGTAACCTCGGAATTGGCTCCACCCATCACGCCTGCCAATGCAATGGGTTTCACACCGTCTGTAATCAGCAGCATATGCGGCTCCAACTTACGCTCCTGATCGTCAAGTGTAATCAATGTTTCGCCTGCACGAGCGAGTCGAACTTCAATATTTCCATTTTCCAGCTTATCCGCATCAAAAGCATGCAACGGCTGACCGTATTCCAGCATGACGTAGTTCGTAATATCTACGATGTTGTTGATCGGACGAACACCTGCCGCCATCAGACGGTTTTGAATCCATAACGGGGAAGCCCCCACTTTTACACCTGTGATATAACGGGCCGCATAGTGCGTACACAGTTCAGGAGTATCTACCTTCACAGACAGATGATCTGCCGCTGCATCGCTAATTTCAACCAGATCCTTAGCCGGGTCAGCCAGCGAAATGTCACGTCCCAGAATCGCACTCACTTCATATGCTGCTCCGTGCATGCTCAGGCAATCCGAACGGTTGGGTGTCAGATCAAAATCCAGCACCTGATCATCCAGCGCCAGCAGCTTCGTAATTGGCATACCAATTTCAGCATCCTCAGGCAGCACCAAAATACCTTCTTGCAATTCCTTTGGAAGCAGCTTGTCATTCATGCCCAGTTCTTTGGCCGAGCAGATCATGCCCATGGATACAACACCACGTAGCTTGGCCTTTTTAATGTGGAAATCTCCCGGCAACTTTGCACCTACAACTGCAACAGGAACCTTTTGACCTGCATCCACGTTTTTAGCACCACACACGATTTGCAGATCTTCCTCAAGACCTGCATCGACAATACATACATTCAGCTTATCAGCATCTGGATGCTTTTCCTTGCTTTTAACATAGCCGACAACGACACCAGTAATTCCTTGATTGCGCTGCTCGACCTCATCAATTTCTATGCCCGAACGGGTGATTTTCTCTGCTAGATCCTCCGCGCTTACCTGATCCAGCGATACATAATCGGACAGCCACTCGAATGATACTTTCATATGGGTTCACTTCCCTTGATATAGTTGTTTATTGACGCGCAAACTGTTTCAGGAACGACAGGTCACTGTTATAAAAATGGCGAATATCGTCGATACCGTATTTCAATATAGCAATCCGCTCTACACCCATACCGAATGCAAAGCCGCTGTACACCTCGGGATCAAAACCGCCCATCTCCAACACTTTCGGATGGACCATGCCACAGCCTAAAATTTCAATCCATACACGCTCGCCATTTTTCTTCACAAAAGTCACGTCTACTTCAGCGCTCGGCTCTGTGAACGGAAAGAAGCTTGGGCGCAAACGGATTTCGGTCGATTCTCCGAACATTTCGCGTGCAAATTGAAGTAAGGTTCCTTTCAAATCACTCATACGAATGTCTTTTCCAATGACAAGCCCTTCAATTTGGTGGAATTGAAAAGAATGCGTTGCATCGTCATCATCACGTCGGAAAACCGTACCCGGACAGATAACCTTAATAGGCGTTTCGCCCTTCATCGCTTCCATTGCACGAATCTGAACCGGTGACGTATGGGTACGCATCAACAGATCCTCAGTCAGATAAAATGAATCCTGCATATCCCGTGCTGGGTGATTTTTAGGCAGGTTCAATGCTTCGAAGTTATAATAATCCGTCTCTGCCTGTGGACCTTCAGCCACTCGATAGCCCATACCTGTAAAAATATCCTCGATTTGCTCAATCACTTTGTTGAGCGGGTGCAGTCCACCTTGCGGCAACGCGCGTCCAGGCAGCGTAACGTCGATCTTTTCCGCTTGCAAACGCTCATTTGTTTCTGCTTTCGTGAACTCGTCCTGCTTACGGTTAACGACTTCTTCAATCGCCTCGCGCACCTCATTAGCTACCTGTCCAACAACTGGACGCTCTTCCGCGCTCAGCTTGCCCATACCGCGCAAGATTTCAGTCAATGCGCCCTTTTTCCCCGAATATTTGACCCGTAAATCAGCCAGCTCCTTGGGTGTTGCCACCTTCTCCAATACTTCCAGTGCTTCTTCCTTCAAGGCCAGCAAATGTTCCTTCATTTGGATGGTTTCGCTCATCGCCTGTTCAGTCCCCTTTCTTCATTTCCAGCTTTTCAGACAACAAAAAAAGGTCTTTTCTCCCGGTAAGGGACGAAAAGACCGTGGTACCACCCTCGTTAGACAATAAGCTCAGCTCACCCAGCATTCTGCCTTACGGCAACTAGTTACAGGTGATTTTCATGCTATGCATCATCGTCTCGCTCTACACGTTGTAACGGTCGTGAACCGGTATCCCCTACTTGCACATTCGCCATTCACATGGCGTCTGAGGTTCAAGGAACTGCTCCGGAGCGAACTTCAACAGCCCAGTATTTGCAGAAACGCTCTCAATCCTACGGCGCTTCCTCCCTGTTCAATCGGACACTGTCTACTCTTCTCCATCAAGACATTTTCAAAAATTCGAACTATTGTTCATTATTATATGCAAACTACCGCGCTTTGGCAAGCAGGGCATACGTTTCATTTCTTTAGATATCGAGATCATCCAACCGCTCCAGATTTGCACGAATGCGCCTGATTTCGCTCAACAACTTCTCGTTTTCGTCATTCGTGCCCGTCATTCCCATCAACTCTGTAAGACGCAATTGTAATCGAAGCCGTTCCTCACGCCGCTCCTGGTCTTCTGGCTCCCGTTGACGGCTCCGCTCATCTTCTTGCTTTTCGTCAGCTGTCCCCTCATAGATTTCATATCCGCCCCCCGGCTTCATATCCAGTAACCGAGTTGCCGTGCACCTCACCAGCTCCCGATCATGTGAGACGAGCACCAGTGCTCCATCATAGTTGCGCAAAGAATCCTCTACAATTTCACGGGTTTCAATGTCAAAATAATTCGTGGGTTCATCCAGCACCAGCAGATTGGCTCCACTAAAGTACAGACGCAGAAAAGCTACCCTGCATTTTTCTCCCATACTGAGTGTCCCGATCCTTTTAAATACGTCCTCTTTCGCAAAAAGAAAGCAGCCCAACACCGTTCTCGCTTCTGTTTGAGTCATCGTCGGGAGTACAAGCAGACTGTCCAGCAACGTTTGATCCTCCGGAAGCTGCTCCAGCTCCTGTGAAAAATATCCGATGTTCAACTGTGGGTTGGTTGTGATTTTTCCTGTCTGCGGCTCCAGTTGACCTGTTAATAACCGAAGCAGCGTGGTTTTACCAATTCCATTGGGCCCCCGAACAGCCAGACGGTCTCCACGTGCAACGATCAGATTTAGATTTTTCACAATGATACGGTCGTCGTAGCTAAAGTCAACCTGCTCAGCACGCAGCAAATATTTTGCCTGAAACCCGCTGTCACTTAATTTCATGTGCAAAGACGCAGCCTCACGCGGTTGCTCTACTCTATTGGCTTCCAGTCGCTCCAGTTCCTTCTCCTTCGCATGGTAACGGGAAATATTCTTTTTAGCCTTGGCCTTATAAAAGCTCTGCGTAACGGCCATCTCAACCTTGGATGCGCCACGATGCGCCTGATGAAACCATTCCCTGTAATTTCGAATCGTTTCCTCCAGCGCCTGTTTCGCCAGCTCCTGCTTCCGATAGTTGGCTTCCTGCTCTCGCAGTTCTCGCTCCTTTTGCGCTTTATATTCCTTATAGCCGCCTTTATAGCGCCCAATACCTGTCGATGTGAGCTCAACTATACTCGTAGCCACCCGATCCAAAAAGGCTCTGTCATGCGATACAAACAGCAGTGTTCCCGGATACGTGGACAGCCACTGCTCCAGCCAAAGCAAGCTTTCGGCATCCAAATGGTTGGTCGGCTCATCCAGCACCAGCAGCTTCGGCTGCCTGACCATGAGTCCCGCTAATCGCACTCTCGTCTTCTGTCCGCCACTCAGGTCACCATAAGCAATGGACCACGTCTGGACAGGCATTCCCATTCGAGTGAGCGCCTTTTCCACCTCAGACTCCCAGGCAAAGCCTTGCAGGCGTTCGTATTCATCCATCAGCTCGCCGTAACGCTCCAGATGATTCTCCATATCCTTCCCAGCATTGGCTAGGTCAGCTTCCAGCTGTCCCAACGCTTGCTTGAGAAGCCAATGCCGAGGGCTGGCCTGCTGTGCGGCCTCCAGTGCGGTTCGAGACCAATCCACCGTATCCTGCTGCTTCAGCCAGCCCCGCTCTTCCAGTGGCAAATCATGCTCTACTTGACCAGAGGTTGGCGCTTCATCTCCCAGCAATATTCGCAATAGCGTCGTCTTACCTGCTCCATTTCTTCCAAACAGTGCGAGCCGTTCTCCTTCCATCACATCCAACGACACATTCTCAAATAAAGATGTCCCGTTCCAATCCTTTACTACATTGCGAATACGTAAAATCGTTCTCATACCGATCATCCTTTCCCAGTCCGGTTTTTTGACCCCGGAAGCAATAAAAAAAGCCGCAGAAGGCTACGGCTTGCATACAAGGAATATAGAATGACTGTTATGAATCGTCTCAGAACATACGCTTATAAAAATAAACCGTAAACGAATAAGCCAAATCCCGTTCCGGAATAAACGCATACGTCCCTACATTCATTTTCAGACACACTTCTCCCGTTGCAGCTTACAGCCGCCTGCCAGTAACTGTGCAGTTAAGTGGGAAAATCAGTGTGCTTACTTCATCGGACGTATGGTTACCTTCCTTTTCATGGGATACTTACTTGCAGTCAGTATAGCAGATCACAGCACATTTGCAAATAACCCGCGTTATTTTCCAAATACCAAAGTTGTATTGGACGAACCTGCATATTTCGTTACAAACTCTTTAGTATATTCAGGAGTCTGAACCTGATAGCTATAGTTTTTGCTTGGATTCCAGCTGGTTACACGCGATTTTTGGTTGTTGATGGCGGGAAAACTCCCCACATCTTTAAACTCGCCATTGGCTTTATCATCAAGAATACCGCCCTTTTCACTACCTTTTCCAAAGTAGTTGTACTCAGAATAGATTCTTGCATTCGTAGCAATGGTGTAAGCAAGCTGGAAATTATTAATATAATTATTTTTAACATGAAAATATCCATATCTCATAAGCCCTGGGCCACGTACAAGTAAGTTTTCAAAGTAATTATTGGCGATCGTGATATGGGGCATGCCATCATAATTTTTATTGCCATCATCAGGGTATCCCAAAATGAGACCATATTTATGATTAGCAAATTTGGAGTTACTAATGGTTACATAATCAGCCGATTGGCCTATGTACAAAAGTTTGTCCAGATCCGAGCCATTCGCATTATAACTGTGACCTGCAAATGTAACATGATCAATCCAATAATTTGTACCTGCAGTGAGATAAAGTTGAATGTCATCGTTACCGTTAATGTTGGCACTGTGCTCAAAAGTTAAATTTTGAAAGATCACATTTCCCGAATTATTTGTTGTTTTCAAATGAATGTTAACCAGCTTGTGTTGCGCGTAAGAACCAATGAGTGATTTGTTGGAACCAATGTTGACCACGGTTTTAGAGGAGGCAGAAATATTTTTTTCGATTACCAGAATTTTAGGAGTTGAATCCCCTAACTGGTTTTTCAAATCGTTTAGATTATTGATATAAATGACCTGACCGCCTTTTCCCCCCGTTGTGGCAGGCTTTGCAGCTCCATTTTCACTTTTAGCCTGTCCGGCAAAACCAGTCATTCCATTCGTCGACGTATTTGGAAAATCAGCAGCGGCGAACGTAGAACTTGCAGAAAAAGTAAACAGCATCAAAGTTAATGCTAAAAACAGAAAAGAAATTTTCCTCATTGCAGCTACACCATCCTTTTTTAAGTTAAATCCCGACAATCCGACTATACATATTTTTTAGTAATTGGTAAATAGTTCTTTTTATCTGTTTATTTATAGCATCTAAGCTAAATATTTTATATTTTATTTTTGTGCAGCAATGTAAAAATAGTTCGTAAGAACGCAAAAAGCCGTGATACCCCGTCGGCACCCCGGCTATAATGCATTTATCTAGCTCCAAACAAAACAAAAACCCCTGCGTCGCAAGGGTTCCGAACTTCTTAAAACAGTAAGCGGGTGATGGGAATCGAACCCACGCTATCAGCTTGGAAGGCTGAAGTTCTACCATTGAACTACACCCGCATTTTATAACATCTCGATTCTTATGTATGACACGCTTAACCTATCGTCAACCAGCTGAATCAGGATGTTATTTAGTATAACTTACCTTTCAGCAAAATGCAAGCATACTACATACTATCCTGAGCCAGCCAATTCATAGGTTTACGTAAAAACAATTTTTCAAAGACTTCTGCCGGAATGGGGCGACTAAAGTAATATCCCTGACCCTCATGACAATCCTGTGCCTGCAAAAAATGAAGCTGCTCCTCATTTTCCACTCCCTCAGCCGTAACCTTCAGCTTCAAATGGTGAGCCATGGAGGCAATAGTAGATACAATTGCCGCATTTTTGCTGTCGACCAGTACCTCATTTACAAAGGAACGGTCAATTTTTAGACGATCAATCGGGAGATTCTTCAAATAATGCAATGAGCTATAGCCAGTTCCAAAATCATCAATACTGATTGCGACACCAATAGCCTTTATTTTTTTCAACTGTTCAAAGGCCCGATCCTTATCAAAGGTCATACTTTCGGTAATCTCAAGCTCTAGATAGCGTGCTTCAAGTTCCGTATAGGTCAAAATGCCCCGAATGACATCCACCAGCTTTTTTTGCTGAAATTGGCGCATGGATAAATTGACCGAAATTGGGATGGGTGGGTACCCGAGCTCCTGCCATTGCTTATTTTGCAGACAGGCCTCCCTTAACACCCATTCCCCCAAGGGCACAATTAAACCACTTTCTTCAGCCACCGGAATAAAATCGCCCGGCATCACCATCCCACGATGAGGATGATTCCACCGCACCAGCGCCTCCAAACTCGTTAGCTCGCCACTTTGCAGGTGGACACGTGGTTGATATACCAATGAAAATTCCTCATTTTCAAGCGCTCGCCGCAGATCATTTTCCAGCTGGAGTCTTTCATGCGCTCGCATCTGCATCGCGCTAGCATACCGCTGAAAATTCACTCCCTGCTCTTTGGCACTATGGACAGCCGTATCCGCCTGCTGAATAAGCTGTTCGCTCTGATTCGCATCCAACGGGTATAAAGCTATACCAACACTCACCATCACATGATAGGATTCGCCATTAATATCGAAAGGCTGATCGAACAGCTTCACCATATCATCAATACGATTTCTCATAGCATCTGTATCTTCGTATCCCGTTAGAAGAAAGGCAAATTCATCTCCGCCCATGCTAAAGACAGCTTCCCCTTCATGGCTAAAATGCCCCAAGCGTTCGCCTACCGCATACAGCAAATAATTCCCTGCCATATGTCCAAGCGAATCATTAATCGCCTTGAAACGATCAATATTTAGCACTAAAAGCGCTACTGTCTCATCCGATTTCAATGATTTGCGCAATATTTTATCTAAGCGTTGGGAAAGGCGACGACGATTGGGGAGTCCTGTTATATCATCATTATAGGCAATGTGATTAAACTCAGATTCTGCTGCCTGCTTTTCACGATAAGGAACCAGAATCATCAACCGAACCAGCCCGCTCAACATATTATAAAATGCTACCGCGTTGGTCAAAAGTCCCAAAAGGTGATTAATATCGCTCATTTGCTCAGAAAATAAATAGAACAACTGACTCACAACACACAGCCCAATCCCACGAACCATAAGCAATATGCCCAACTCCGCCGGGCGGGCTTTCCGATATTTTCGTACCCCGAAAATAAAAGTGAGCACAAGCAGTAACATGACAGCCAGATTTAATGTCCAGCCCAGGTTGCCTATTTCGTATCGTATACGTAGATCCGGTAAGTCTGCACCAAATGTCTTAATAACTCCTAGAATCAGCAAAGTGCAGCCTATCCCTGCCCACAAAGCCACTGTCTTGTATTCAGACTTCGTCTTGCTAAACGGGAGGAAACAAACACATAAGAGCAAGACAGAAGTAACGGCACGATTTACAAATAGCAGCCATAACGAAATGCCCGGAGACAAAGCAAAGTCCGTCAGGCTTACGAAACTAAACGAAACAATATGAACAAGGTAAAGCAGACCAGCCACCAAAAACGTCGGGGCAATAAAAAGTCTCTGCAAGGATAACTGTTCCAGTAAAACGGACCAGGACTGATAAAAAATAGAAAAACAAATCGCAGCACAGGAAAATCCTACAATCGGATATAACAAGAAAAAAACATTATGGGAGTATATCTTATTCAAAGTTACGTGAAATAACTGAACCAAGACAAACAAAACTATCGAAGCAATGCCGATACCTATCGTTTTTTTTACTTCCAGCCGTATACTCATTCAGCCTCTTCAGCCCCCTGCATATCGGAGATTCCGATCATCTAAGACGTTTGACAGCTTTGGAAGCCGTTGTTTAAGTCTATAGTATCAAAAATAATGTTGTATTCTGGTATATAATAGCATTTAATCTGTGAAAGGTGAATCATTTTTTTGTCTTAAATTCATGAATTCATTTTCGCATTTACGCAAATAACCGAGCTTACAGCACCAAAAAAGCGCATCATCTTGTCAGATTATGCGCTTCAGACAACCTTTTCCAAAAAGGTGATACCTATACCCCAACGCTGCACAACATAAAAGAAATAGTATGTACAGGACCCCTCTGCGAAAACCTCCCCATATTAAACTACAGGAAGCGTGATTTTGAATTGTGTGCCACTTCCATGTTTACTGTCTACATGTATGAAGCCTCCGTGATTTTTGATAATTCGATAGCTCACAGCCAATCCCAATCCGGTTCCACTTTCTTTTGTTGTAAAAAAAGGATCAAATAAACGCGCCAATGTATTGTGATCCATACCTAATCCGTTATCTTCAATACAAATGTGGACATAATTACCCTCAAGCACTGTATGGATATCGATGAAGCCCTCTCGTTCCCCACTGATGCTTTCAATGGCATCCATCGCATTTTTAATCATATTGAGGATAACCTGCTTAATCTGCTTCACATCAATGGAAACCTTCATGAGCTCATCATTTTCGTCCAATGCAATCTGGCAACCCTTCATTAATGCTTCGCTTTCTGTCAGCATCACTACCTCTTTCAGCAAGCCCATCACAGATACAGCTGTTTTTTGCGGAGCCGAAGGCTTGGACGAATTTAAGAACTCATAAATAATGTCGTTCGCACGATCAATCTCTGTTAATATAATGCGGGCATACTCGTCCCTGCCCAACTCCACCAAATGTGGCCGAAGCAATTGAATAAAGCCCCGAATTGCGGTAAGCGGGTTACGGATTTCATGGGCGATAGAGGCAGAGATGCGTCCCAGCATCGCCAGCTTATCGTTTTGATACGCCGTCTGCTCAATCTGCTTATAATCCGACACATCCTTGACGCTAAACAAAAAATCCCCATCCATCTGATCACCATAGGTCACTGTTATCAACCAATGCCGACCATACTCATCAATCAACTCGTGATAGCGCTTTCTATGAAAGATAGTTTCTTTATAAATCCGCATGATTTTCTTCTTCTTAAACCGACTTAACTCAGGATGATGCAAAATTTGCATCAAATTGCGACCTGCTAGCGAACTCCGTGGTAGCTCCAGCAATTTCGCCATTTGCACGTTAATAAAGGTCAGTACCCCGTCACTGTCAAACAGCATGATACCACTATCCAGGTTCTCCAGCACATTTTCATACTTGTTATTGGCGATCTGTGTGGAAGGACAAGCTCCCACGGTATCAAGCAAGGCTTCTTGGAATTCACTGATCATGCCAGGCTTCCCCCTTGTTTCGGAATGACAAACTGGCCGTTTCGGACGCGTAATAATCTTGAAGAAGAGAAAGGCATCTATCGACTACCCTTCAATGATGTAGAAAACAGTTTCACAGAAATCCGACCATCTCTTTCCAATTCGAGTCTTATTTTATGATAGACAAGATTAAGGATCGCAGTCAATCGGAAAAAGTGTCGAATCCACATTTTTATCCTGTTTTCTTTCGTCATAATATCTGCGCAACATTACCAAAATGAAAGATTACGTTAGGAACAAGCGCCCTACACACCAAAGAAGCTCTCCAGAATTGAGAGCTTCTTTGGTGTGTAGGATGTCAACTGCCGCTCTTATTATGTTGAAGTCGGGATCGTCTTTGGCTCATAACGGCCAGTCTTCTCTTAAGCTCTCCCTGCCATTTTTCATCATTCATCTGTTTGGCTACCATCAATAAATCCAGAGATATGTCAATTTGACGCTTCACAATTTCAAAGGCATCTTCACTTTCACGATTCACACAATTTTCAAATATCGTATCATCGTCTTCCATGACATAATCCTGAAAATCAATCTCGGTTGCCCCATCTCCATGTGCATATTCAGCCAGAATTTCATACTCATTTTCGACTTTATAATGAACTTCAATGCGACGACATACCGGGCAAAACAGCAAAGGAACATTATGAACTTGGGTGCGGTAATGCTTCAGCGTTCCCTTGGTTCCTACCATGCTTGCTCCACAGCAATAACTCATCCGGGCTCAGCCTCCTCTGAACAAAACCTGTTCTGCCTTGTTTATCTTCTACAATACCTTATTCGCTTTCATCAGGCAAAATTCCTCCAGAACACAACAACATTTCCATAATTATTTGTTACTTCACTCTATATTGTCTCATTTAAACAGGATATCCTCACATCTTGCGCTGCACAGAGCAGGCAAGCAAGCCCCCAATAACGGCAGAGTAACCGCTAGTTGGGGGCTTGCTTGTTTAATTTCAACTTGTGAAGCTTATATTACAGATTTTGATCGCCTGGTTTCCAGTTCATTGGGCACAAGCCACCGGATTGCAAAGCTTGCAGTACACGCAAAGTTTCTTCCACACTGCGGCCTACGTCGTTGTGGTTAACCACTTGATATTTCAATTCGCCTTCTGGATCAATGATGAACAAGCCGCGCAATGCAACGCCTTCTTCTTCGATCAGAACGCCATAATCGCTTGCTGTTTTCTTCGTGATGTCAGAAGCCAATGGGAAGTTCAGTTTGCCCAGACCATTGTTTTCTTTAGCTGTGTTGATCCATGCTTTGTGGCTGTGCACGGAGTCTACACTGATACCCAGAATTTCAGTATCCAGCTCTTTGAATTGGTCAGCAGCATCGCTCAACGCTGTAATTTCCGTAGGGCACACAAAAGTGAAATCCAGTGGATAGAAGAAAAATACGAGCCACTTGCCACGGTAATCGGAAAGCTTCACCGAACCAAATTCTTGACCGTCTCCAGTCACTGTTTCCAATGCAAAATCAGGGGCGGGTCTTCCTACCAATCTTTCTGCCATAATAATGAAATCCTCCTTTAAAATATGTAAGAAAAACACCGAATGTGTTTTCCTCAATCATCTGTATTGTAATGAACAACTTACTTGATAAATGTTATCATTCACTGAAATCAAAGTCAACATTATAACCATTACTTTTTTATAATTATTTTAAACTAGCTTAAAAATTCACGCTTTATTCACATTTTGAACTTTTGAATATACAAGTAGCTCCTGATTGCTCAGGAGCTACTGTGCTAAACATTTGTCGAAAAGGCACTGTATAACCTTACTATATAATTAGGAAGCTTTTTTTTCAGAACAGGTGATTTACGGAGCTTTTAACGAATAGCTGCTGCGATCAGATCGCCCATTTGAGTTGTCGAGATCGCTTGAGATTTTTCCACCGCAATATCCGCCGTACGGTGCCCTGCATCCAATACCTCAGCTACCGCTTTCTCAATGGCATCAGCTGCCTTCTCGTACCCGAAGGTGAGACGGAACATCAAAGCAACGGACAAAATCGTTGCGATGGGATTCGCCAGCCCTTGACCTGCAATGTCAGGCGCCGAGCCATGTACCGGCTCGTATAGGCCGAAGCTGCCTTCTCCAAGTGATGCGGAGGAGAGCATGCCGATGGATCCGGTCAGCATAGCCGCTTCATCACTGAGAATGTCACCAAACATATTTTCCGTCACGATGACGTCAAAGCTAGATGGACGACGCAGCAATTGCATGGCGCAGTTATCAACCAATACATGCTCCAGCTCGACATCCGGGTAGTCTACAGCAACCCGGTTAACGACTTCACGCCATAAACGGGAGGTTTCCAGTACATTAGCCTTATCCACCGATGCAAGTTTCTTGCGACGTTTTTGTGCAATTTCGAAAGATTGGCGCACTATACGCTCTACTTCTGTTACATTATATGCACAAGTATCGACTGCTTCCTCACCCTGAGGACTTTCTCGTCTGAACTTCTCACCGAAATAAATGCCGCCCGTCAGTTCGCGCACCACGATCAGGTCCGTTCCTTCCAACACTTCCGGTTTCAATGTAGATGCGTCCTTGAGACAGTCAAAGACGACAGCAGGACGAAGATTCGAAAACAGACCGAGCTCTTTACGAATGCCCAGCAGTCCAGTTTCAGGACGAAGCTCCTTTGGATTGTTGTCCCATTGTGGTCCTCCTACCGCTCCCAGCAGAACGGCATCTGCAGATTGACATACTGCCAGTGTTTCTTCCGGCAATGGTGTGCCCTTCTTATCAATCGCAATCCCGCCGAACAGCGCATGCTCTGTTTCAAATGAAAGGCCGAACACTTCTTCCGTACGTTTCAAAATTTTCTCTGCCTCTGCGACCACTTCCGGTCCAATTCCATCTCCCGCTATTACCGCAATCTTTTTAACGTCTGCCATCACGTACACTCCTCTTGTTATACAGCTATACAACCGTATTTTTCATACCTTCTTTGTAACATACATGGCAGGGCCTTGACCAAGATATAGAATCTATCAATTCAATAGGCGCAGCCTATAGGCTGATTTTTTCATCAGAGAAAAAAGAAAACAGGACCGGAAACATCCGATCCTGTATATATCCAACTCTTAAGTCCGATAAAATTAAGATTTATAATCTACGCGATTGCTGTAATTTTTACGCTTGTCGATCAAACCATTTAGCGCATCTACGTAAGCCCGAGCACTTGCTTCCAGAATATCGGTACTTACCCCGCGTCCCTGCACAGACAGTCCGTTTTGCGTCAGCACTACATGGACTTCACCCAGGGCGTCCTTACCATGGGTAACTGACTTGATGGAGTAATCTGAAAGTACAACGCTTTCGCTGCTGGCTTGGTCAATCGCATTGTAGATCGCATCGACTGAACCATTTCCTTCAGCTTCTGTCTCGATAACCTGACCTTCATCGTTAACCAGACGCACTTGTGCGGAAGGCGTAGCTTTGTTTCCATAGGTAACAAAAATCGTTTCCAGCTTGAAGACTTCAGGTGCATCGGCCAATTTTTCTTCCAGCAATGCCAAAATATCATCGTCCGAAACTTCCTTCTTCTTATCAGCCAGATCCTTGAACTGCCCAAAAGCGCGATTCAGATCTTCTTCATTCAATTCGTAGCCCAACTCGATCAAACGCTCACGGAAAGCATGCCGTCCTGAATGCTTGCCCAGTACCAGCTTGCTTTCTTTCAGACCGATACTTTCTGGTGTCATGATTTCATAAGTCGTTTTCTCTTTCAACATGCCGTCTTGATGAATACCTGATTCGTGCGCAAAAGCATTGGCTCCAACAATCGCCTTGTTGCCCGGCACTACCATCCCCGTCAAACGGCTTACCAAACGGCTCGTGCGCGCAATTTCAGACAATTGCAGAGATGTTTTGGCCTGGAAAAATTCCTGTCTCGTCTCCAGTGCCATGGCGATTTCCTCAATGGCCGTGTTTCCAGCGCGTTCACCAATACCGTTAATGGTTCCCTCGATCTGATCCGCGCCGTTCAGGATGGCAGCGAGTGTATTAGCAGTAGCCATTCCCAGGTCATTGTGGCAATGTGCACTCAATTGAATCTTCTCCACATCGACCACATTTTCCTTAATATGTTTGAATATATTTCCATACTCGTAGGGTGTCAAGTAACCTACCGTATCTGGAATGTTGACGACAGAAGCCCCTTCTTGTACAGCCATGGTAACCATTTCAACCACAAAATCAAGCTCTGTACGACCTGCATCCTCCAAAGAAAACTCCACTTTAGGCAAATATTTCAACCCATAGCGTATGGCAGCACGAGCAGTTTCCAATACCTGTGCCTTCTCCATCCGCAGCTTATGCTGACGGTGAATAGGAGAAGTTGCCAAAAAGATATGGATACACGGGTCCTGAGCTCCCTTGAGTGCCTCGCGAACCGCATCAATATCCTGTTCCCTTGCACGCGAAAGACCAATAACCGTCGAATTTTTCACAGCTTTTGCTACTGCATTAACAGCCGCCAGATCACCCGGAGAAGCAGCCGGGAACCCAGCCTCCATACGATCGATTCCCAGCTTCTCCAACTGATGAGCGATCTCCACTTTCTCACGAGTATTCAAGTTCACGCCAGGTGACTGTTCTCCGTCTCTCAACGTTGTGTCAAATATATATATTTTGCGCAACCTAACGCACCTCCTCAGGATTAGGACCCTTAAATTACAATGCGGCTCACGCAATAAGCAGGGCCGCATTGTAATTAATATTTATAAATAATTCACGTTGTCGAGTTCATAGTACAAAAGATTATTACTTTTTGATCCAATGCATCATTTCACGCAATTGTCCGCCCACCACTTCAATCGGATGGTTAGCTTCATTACGACGAGTAGCCGTCAGGAATGCACGTCCAGATTGATTTTCAAGGATGAAGTCACGAGCAAATTTACCTTGTTGAATGTCAGTCAATACATCCTTCATGGCTTTCTTCGTATCTTCCGTTACCACGCGTGGTCCAGTTACATAATCGCCATATTCCGCTGTATTACTGATGGAATCACGCATCGTTGCCAATCCACCTTCATACATCAAGTCAACGATCAGCTTAAGCTCATGCAAGCATTCAAAGTATGCCATCTCAGGAGCATAACCTGCTTCAGTCAATGTTTCAAAGCCCGCTTTTACGAGTGCGCTCACGCCGCCACACAATACCGCCTGCTCACCGAACAGATCCGTCTCCGTTTCTTCACGGAAGGAGGTTTCAATTACGCCCGCACGTGTACAGCCAATGCCTTTTGCGTATGCAAGACCGATTTCTTTGGCTTGACCCGTTGCGTCCTGCTCAATTGCGATCAACCCTGGTACTCCAAACCCTTCTACATAGGTACGACGTACCATATGTCCTGGGGATTTTGGAGCAACCAGCAATACATCGCTATCTTTAGGAGCTACGATTTGTCCAAAATGAACGTTGAAACCATGGGAGAACAAAAGAGCTGCGCCTTTTTTCAGGTTAGGTTCAATTTCATTTTTGTACACAGAAGCTTGAGTTTCATCAGGTAACAATATTTGAACCACATCTGCACGGCTTGTTGCATCAGCTACGTTCAGAACTTCAAAACCGTCGTTTCTTGCGACATCAGCTGATTTGCCTTCACGCAAACCAATAACAACATTCACACCACTGTCACGCAAGTTTTGTGCTTGAGCATGTCCTTGGCTACCGTAACCAATAACGGCTACTGTCTTTCCTTTCAATACGCTGAGTTCTGCATCTTTTTCGTAGTACGTTGTAACTGCCATGGTTAATTTCCTCCTTTTAATTGGACCCTTCATAATGAGCGGGTACCCCAAGAGACTTTCCCTCGTGCTCAGTATCTAAAAATCTCTTCGAGCCCCCGCTCTTATGCGGGCGGTTCTTTATTGATGTAATGCGCTATAAGCGGTAATTCGTTAAAGCTTCATATTAAGCATTGCCACGTATCATAGCTGTAACCCCGGTTCGAGTCAACTCCCGAATACCGTAAGGCTTCAACAACTCGATCATGGCATCAATTTTTTCTGTATCGCCAATGACCTGTACGATCAAGCTCGTCGTTCCAACATCAATTACAGCTGCTCTGAATGTTTCTACCACACCCATGATCTCTGGCCGCTGAGGCGGTTCTGCCTTTACCTTTATCATCGCCAATTCCCGAGCTACCATCGGCTTGGAACTGAGATCGATGACCTTGATCACATCAACCAGCTTGTAAAGCTGCTTTTCAATCTGCTCCAAGTTGTTCTCATCCCCTACAGTCACAATGACCATACGGGATAATCCAACTTCTTCCGATTGTCCCACAGTTATGCTCTCAATGTTAAAGCCTCGGCGACCGAACAGGCCGGACACACGTTGCAAAACGCCGGGTTGATCATTTACCAGTACAGCAATGGTATTTTTTGTTGTCATTTTACTCGTCCCCCATCAGCATTTGATCAATTGTCGAACCTTGTGTCACCATCGGATATACATTCTCTTCCTTGCTGACTACAAACTCGACAACGACCGGTCCGGGTGTATCAAGCGCCTCCTGCCAAGCCCGACGTGCCTCTTCCTTATTCGTAGCACGCAGTCCTTTGACTCCGTATGCTTCGGCAAGTTTCACAAAATCCGGACTTCCAGCCAGGTCAATGTGACTATACCGATTGTTATAGATCAATTCCTGCCATTGGCGAACCATTCCAAGAACCTGGTTGTTGATAATTACGATTTTAACCGGAATGTTATTGATTGCACAGATGGCTAATTCCTGCGAACACATCTGCATACCGCCGTCCCCGTTAATCGATATTACCAATCTGTCAGGATTTGCCATCTGAGCACCGATTGCAGAAGGGAAACCAAATCCCATCGTACCGAGTCCACCAGAGGTGACCCATGAACGTGGCTGATTGAATTTGTAATACTGCGCTGCCCACATTTGATGCTGTCCCACGTCCGTCGTTACGATTGCGCCGCCCTTGGTCGTTTCATCCAACAACTCAACAACCCATTGTGGTTTAAGCACCGTTTCAGAATCCTTATATGAATAAGGTTTCTCTTTCTTCCAATGCTGAATTTGCGCTCTCCATGCATCAGCTCGATCCGCACGTTTCACATCCTGATTCAGCAATTCCAGCACTGCCTTCACGTCACCCACGATAGGAATATCCGCTGCAACATTTTTTCCAATTTCAGCAGGGTCGATATCAATGTGGACGATTTTAGCTTGAGGAGCAAAGCCATCCAACTTGCCTGTTACCCGATCATCGAAGCGGGCTCCGATACAGATCAACAGATCGGACTGTTGAATCGCTTGATTGGAGGTGTATGTTCCATGCATCCCCGGCATCCCCGTCCACAGTTCATGTCCACTTGGGAAACCACCCAATCCGAGCAATGTTGTCGTAATAGGAATTTCCGTTTTACGAACAAACTCGTAAAGTGCTTCATGTCCACCGGAGTATACAACTCCTCCACCAGCCAGAATGAATGGACGTTCTGCTTCGGAAATAGCTTGAGTTAGCTTGTCTAGTTGAATTTTGTTGGGTATCACTTTCGGGTTATAACCCCGCATGGTCACAGGTTCCGTTTGTGGAACAAACAACGTCTGGGCTGCAGAAATATCCTTCGGAATATCAATCAGCACCGGTCCCTTGCGCCCTGTGTTGGCAATATGAAATGCCTCATGGATGATTCGCGGCAGATCCTCCACATCTCTTACCAGATAGCTGTGCTTCGTAATCGGCATTGTAATTCCCGTGATATCGGCTTCCTGGAAAGCATCCGTACCGATCAGGGAAGATATAACGTTACCCGTGATGACCACTAACGGCACCGAATCCATAAAAGCCGTCGCAATACCAGTTACCAGGTTTGTCGCTCCAGGTCCGGAAGTGGCGATACAGACACCCACTTTACCGCTCGCCCGTGCATAACCATCTGCCGCATGAATAGCTCCTTGCTCGTGCCGAGTGAGGACATGCTTGAAATCCTTAAAGCCATACATGGCATCATAGATATAAAGCACTGCACCACCAGGATATCCGAAGACACAATCTACTCCCTCCAGCAACAGGCTACGGAGTAAAATTTCCGAACCTGTAATCACTTCAGGCTTCATCCACTTTTCACGTAATTCATTGGTTGACCTAACTTCAGGAATTTGTGCACTCATTGGTCATCCTCCTTTACAAAATTTACATACATCTGACATTTGTAAAAACAAAAAAACCTTTCATCCCTAGAACAGACTTGCTGTTACTGAGGGACGAAAGGCTGTAGCTTCCGTGGTACCACCCGTGTTTGCCCGATATTTCGCAATATCGAACCTTGGCAGGTACAGAAATCACAAAGGATCTCCATATCTGGCGTCTGTAACGTAGACCGTACGATTTTCCCTAATAGGTGATTCAGCGCACCGTTAATATCATCGGGCCCAAATACTTTTCAGGAAAACAGCTCCAAGGTGAGCTCGTTAAAAAGGGATTTTGGTGAAGCTTGCAGCTAATGCCTCACTCTCTGAACAAAAGAGCCCTAATCACTTCGTCCTCTTCATTGCCGTTGAGTTCATGTCATTCTTTCAAATGTTTAGACACATTATATGTCTCTCATCTGGGATAGTCAATACCCATATTTCATAAAAATTCATGTTTCTTTTCTGAAGCACCTCAGAGTCGCACGCTTGTAAGAGGTACCCGCATATTATAAAAAAGACCACACGGTGAGACAGTGCACTCCTCCAAAGCCACGTCTTATCTTGTTAAAAGGGTAGAAAAGGAGGCCCGTTTATGATTCGAAAACGCAGCTATCAAGATGACAGCATTATCTTTCGTCTCATCGAGCAAGAGCTTGTCCCCCTATCGCATTTAAGTGCCCAAGAAATGGAACAAATACGCAAAGAATTACCCCGGCGCTTAAACCGGGGCATCACTTTTGTAGCTTGCAGACCGGATAATGCACAGGTTGTTGGCTTCATTCATGTTATGCTGCATGGCGAACTATTATACATTGATTTGATCGCAATCTCTTCGGCTCATCAAGGTATGCGATACGGAAAAAAACTGCTGGAGCATGCCGAACACTACGGACGACTGCGTCGCTGCAAGCGGGCTAAAGTTATGGTGGACGAAGACAATATCAGGGGGATCCATTTTTATCTGCGTCATCAATATCAAATGCTGCGCTACGTAGCTCTGAGCCGATGCCACGAACTCGAAAAGTCACTGTAAAAAGTATCTTTTTCGAGCTCAAGATTTTGTATGACTAAAATAAATTAGGGTAATACGGATATCCTACTCCGGGGTACCCCCCGTCTGTATACGGGCCTGGCTGCGGACCATATCCTGGTCCTCCATAACCTGGACCGTAGCCACCATATCCCCCACCATAGGCACCAATGTATGGAGCCGTGCCGATGGCAAGCAAGTCAAACAGCACCAGAGGAATAATCGCCTTCGTGTTTACTTTTTTCTTGCGGTTTGGTTGAAGAACCAGTCGGTTACCCGAAATGCGAATCAGCTTGCCGCTGACCTGGGAACCATCCTTGCGAGTAGCAAAGATGACTTTGCCAACAAGCTTCTCCACCTGCTTTCTGGTTACTGCCTGTTTCATCGTATTTCCTCCTTCTTTCTCAACGGATGGACAGATTGAACGGCTCCTTGATAGCTCATCACCACCACAAAATAGACCGGAGCTGACAGGGGCCGAGCGTCCCGTCCAATCTGCATAGCACAGTCTATTCCATTCATGCCAGTGGCGTATGTTTAAATGCCTGCACAATATAAAAAAATCTGGTACCTGCACATGCAGATACCAGATTTTTTATACACCAATGACATTTTCAAAACATACACATCAGCTATTTATAAGTTTTAACGCTTGCTTGGATCATAAAGTTGACCCAAAGCGGCCGGAGCACGTGAACGTCCGACAGCCGCTACCAGTACAATAATCGTCAGGAGATATGGCAACATAAAAATAATTTCCTGGGGAATACTTTGGGACCATGCGAACAGCTGCACATAGTTGCGAATGGCTTGTGAAAAACCAAAAAACACTGCTGCGCCAAAAGCGCCGAGCGGATTCCATTTACCGAAAATCATAGCGGCAATAGCAATATATCCCTGCCCCGAAACTGTATTGTGCGAGAACATGTTGGTTGTAGTCAGGGTGATGGTAGCTCCACCAATCCCAGCCAACGCCCCACTGATCATAACACCAATATACCGAAGACGATTTACTTTAATACCCACTGTATCGGCCGCTCCTGGATGCTCCCCAACGGAACGCAAACGCAAGCCGAACGGTGTTTTATACAAAGTAAAATAGCCAATAATAACTAATAGAATGGCTAAGTATGTCGTTGGATAGGCTTGGAAAAAGGCTTTTCCTGCAATCGGGATATCCACAAGGTAAGGGATGGATATTTCGTTGAAACCCTGAATCCGACCCGTGTCACCATCACCCTCAAATAAAAGCTTGACCATGTACAGTGTACTACCTGCTGCCAAAAAGTTGATAACTATACCACTTATTACCTGATCAGCTTTAAACGTAATAGAGGCTACAGCATGAATTAGCGAAACCAGAATACCGAACACCGCAGCTGACAGCACACCTACCCAAGCCGCAGAGGTGCCTCCTAGTCCAGCTTGCTCGGCATAAAATCCGCCAACACCCGCTGCAAACGCTCCAAATACCATAAGTCCTTCCAACCCGAGGTTCGTTACACCGGATTTTTCTGAAAAAACTCCGCCGAGAGACGCAAAAATAATCGCCGTCGCAAAAACGAGCGTTGTATGGATTAATTCACCAAGTGTTAACCAACTCATTTTACAACACCTTCTCTTTCTTCCGCTTGGAGTAGAGCGGCTTCACAACCCAACGTACAATACCTTGGGCCGCAATGAAGAAAATAATCGAGCCAATGACAACCCGGATAATTTCGGGCGGTACATCTGCGCTAAAGCTCATCCCCGCAGAACCATACGTAAGCGTTCCGAACAAAACAGAACCGAGCAGCACACCGAATGGGTTATTCATCCCAATCAGAGCTACAGCGATACCGTCAAAGCCGGTTCCCGGTGATCCTGCCATGACAGATTGATAATGGAATACTCCCAGTACTTCAAAGGCGCCTGCCAATCCGGCAAAAACTCCACTAATAAACATCGCTTTTATGATATTACGATTTACATTCATACCTGCATAGCGGGATGCATCCTGATTAAATCCGACAGCCCGAAGCTCATAGCCTTGCTTTGTTTTCCACATGAAAATGTAGAAAAAGACTGCCGCCAGCACTGCAATAACTGTACCCCAATGTACCCGAGCATTCCCCATCATCTGGGACAGCCATTCGATGGAAATTGAAGCAGAAGGCTGAATATCCACAGAACGATTTTCACCTTCCATAAGTGCGAACTGATTGATCACCAAATTAGCCAAATACAGACCGATCCAGTTCATCATAATACACGTAATAACTTCATTCACGCCTCGTTTGGCCTTCAAATAGCCAGCAATCGCAGCCCACAGGCCTCCGAAAACTGCACCTGCAATCACAGCCAACGGTGCATGTATGATAGCTGGCAACCCATGGAGTTTAATGCCCACAATCGAAGCAGCTGTCATACCTACCAGAAACTGACCTTCGCCGCCAATATTGAACAATCCGGCGCGGGCCGCAAAAGCAAATGCCAACCCCGTTAAAACCAGCGGAGTCATCTCACGGATAGCCTCTCCAAAGTTATAAGAATCTCCGTATACACGGCTAAACAAAGCAGAATAGGCCACAATAGGGTCATACCCGCCAATCAGCATCACAATAGCACCCAGAAGGAGACCCAAAATAATAGAGACCAGCGCCAGTACAAAGGAGTCTTTTGTGAATATTTTCAATAGATTAGCCATTCTCTACTCCTTTCTTCACTGCACTTCCTGCCATCATCAGTCCCAGTTCCTGGTCATTCGTTTCTTCTGGCAGCACTTCCCCGACAATCTTGCCCTCATAGATGACAGCAATTCGGTCGGATACATTCATAATCTCATCCAGTTCAAAAGATATGAGCAACACAGCTTTACCTTGGTCCCGTTGGGCAATCAGTTGTTTCTGGACAAATTCAATAGCTCCGACATCCAGACCGCGTGTAGGCTGTGCTGCAATGAGAAGGTCTGGATTTTTATCAATTTCACGCGCAATGATAGCCTTCTGCTGGTTCCCACCAGATAATGCTCTTGCCTTCGTGTGAATATCCGGTGTTCTTACATCAAACTTTTCGATAAGACTTTTGGCCTGTTTCTCTATAGCATCTTTGTTCAAGAAGCCATTTTTACTGTAAGGCGCCTGGTAATACGTCTCCAGCACCATATTTTCACTCATAGAAAAATCGAGCACCAACCCATGCTTATGACGGTCCTCCGGTATATGTGAAACGCCTGCCTCTGAAATTTTGCGTGGTGGCTGATTGGCCACCTCTTGTCCGAGCAAACGGATGCTTCCGCCATCCACCTTGCGTAAGCCTGTCAAAGCTTCAATCAGCTCACTCTGTCCATTTCCATCTACTCCGGCAATCCCCAAAATCTCGCCCGCCTTGACCTGCAGGTTCAACTCATTTAGAACATTAATGCCATCCTTGTTTTTAGAAATTACATTGTTCATTTCCAGTACCGTTTGTCCTGGTTGCGCAAGCTGCTTGTCCACTTTAAAGGACACACGACGGCCCACCATTTTCTCAGCCAGCTCATTTGGTGTTGTTTCAGACGTCTTGACCGTATCAATAACCTGACCTCGGCGAATGATCGTAACCGTATCTGCAATTTGCATGATTTCTTTAAGTTTATGAGTAATAAGGATAATTGATTTGCCTTCAGCGACCAAGCGCTTCATAATATCCAGCAACTCTGTGATCTCCTGCGGTGTCAGCACAGCTGTAGGCTCATCGAAAATCAGAATATCTGCACCGCGATAGAGCGTTTTGATAATTTCTACACGTTGCTGCATACCAACAGATATATCCTCAATTTTGGCATTCGGATTTACCTGAAGACCGTACTGTTCAGACAACCGCTGTACTTCTGCGGCAGCCTTTTTATAATTGATTTTCAGACCCTTACGTGGCTCCGAGCCCAGGACAATATTTTCGGTAACGGTAAACGGCTGTACGAGTTTAAAATGCTGATGCACCATGCCAATCCCCAGATCAATCGCCTTATTTGGACTATCAATCTGTACGGGTTTACCTCCGATTTCAATTGTCCCTTCATCCGGCTGATACAGTCCGAAAAGAATATTCATAAGCGTAGATTTACCCGCGCCATTCTCACCCAAAAGGGCATGAATTTCTCCCTTATGCAGCTTGATGCTGATGGAGTCGTTGGCAACGATGCCGGGGAATCGTTTTGTAATTTGCTTTAACTCAACGACGGGGGTCGCTGCATCCATGAGATCACCCTTATACACTTTATAGTATGTGCTCCAATGAGCTAATTTTGCCATAATCCATATAACTCCAGACGTAAGAACAAGGCTAGTCTTATGAACCAGCCTTGTCGCTACTTCTATGTTCTTCAAGCCAAAACTTATTTCGAAGGAACTGTAATTTCGCCCTTAATAATTTTTTGCTTGTATTGTTCTACAAGATCAAGCACGTCTTTAGGTACGTTTTTCGTTGATGTGTCTGCCAAACCAATACCATTATCCTTCAGAGCCAGTGTCTCGACACCGCCCTTAAATTTACCATCAATTACTTCTTTAGATACGCGTTTTACAGCTTCATCTACACGTTTTACCATCGAAGTCAATGTTACGTCGTCACCAAACTCAAGTGATTGGTCTTTATCTACGCCAATAACCCATACTTGCTGACCTTGTTGCTTACGTGCGAGTGCTTCATTAAATACACCTGTACCAGATCCGCCAGCTGCATGGAAAATAATATCCGCACCGCTGTTATAGATCGTCGCAGCTGCTGCTTTACCTAGGTCCGGCTTATCAAATGCACCTGTGTAGTTAACTTCCAATTTTGCATTTGGATTTACAGCTTTAATTCCTGCTTCGAATCCTTTTTCAAAACGTTTGATCAATGGGCTGTCTTGTCCACCCACAAAACCAATTTTGTTTGTTTTGGTAAGCTTACCAGCTACAACCCCAACCAAGAAGGAACCTTCATTTTCAGCAAAAACAACCGATTTTACGTTAGGCGCATCCACGACACTGTCAATGATCGCCAAATTCTTGCTTGGGTTGTCTTTCGCTACTTGTCCAATCGCATTCGCCAGATTAAAACCGATTCCCCAAGTCAGGTTAAAATCACCCTTAACAAATTGGTTCAGGTTAGGAATATAATCTTGATCGGATTTACTTTGCAGGTATTTAACTTTAACGCCCGATTCTTTCTCAGTGGCTTGTAGTGCCTCCCAAGCAGATTGGTTAAACGATTTGTCGTTTACTCCACCCACATCTGTAACCATGCCGATTTGGACATTCGATGTTTTGGCAGAACCACCTGTGTCTCCGCCATTTGCGTTGGACGCACCTTGATTTTTGTTACCGCAGCCTGCGAGAATGACCGAGATCGCCAGCAGCATAACCAAAGACATACTGAACATTTTCTTCATGCTGATACTGTTCCCCCTTAGTGTTAGATCCCTGGACTGTCTCTTTTCTTTGAACATGTACATGCTCATGCATGTCATTTACTGACGAGACAGATCGTACAGAAGACTTACTTTAGAGATTATACAATTATGATCGGCTAAAATCTAGACAATTAATAACCTTGGGTCAATTTTTTTTAAAATCTCATCAATGTAAGCGTTACAAAGTTAAAAAAAACATACATTCTTCCATCTCACGTCATATTTATTCGTATTTTGGAGAAAACGAAGTCTTTTCCGTAACATTGAGTATGTACAAAAAAAGGCATCCCTACACAGCGTACTGCTTGGGATACCTTTTTACCGCTTTCGCGGTTTCCACGCCTTCATTATTAATAATTAAGCGTTGATTTTGCCTTTAGCAACAGTTGCCAAAGAGTTGAATGCATTAATATCATTGACTGCAAGATCAGCCAAGATTTTGCGGTTAATGTCCACACCAGCCAATTTCAGGCCGTGCATCAATTTGCTGTAAGACAAACCGTTCAAACGAGCTGCTGCGTTGATACGCACGATCCACAGTCTGCGGAAGTTACGTTTCGTCTGACGACGGTCACGGTATGCGTAAACAAGCGATTTCATTACCTGCTCGTTAGCTGTTTTAAAAATGCGGTGTTTGGAACCAAAATAACCTTTAGCAAGCTTCAATACTTTTTTATGACGACGACGAACGACGAATCCGCCCTTTACTCTTGCCATATCAATAGACCTCCCAAATAATGTTTATACTTCATTCATTGCAGTGCTAGTGCTATTTCAGGTTAGCAAGACCTTGTTTCAGACGCTTAACGTCCCCAGGTGCCATCTCAGGGTTAGTACCCAGAACGCGTTTTGCACGTTTGGATTTGTGGGAAAGCAAATGGTTTTTGTAAGCTTTGTAACGCATTACTTTACCAGTACCGGTAATTTTGAAGCGGCCTTTAAGGCTGCTATGTGTTTTCATTTTAGGCATTGAACTTCCTCCTTAATTTGTCATTGACTCTTTGGAGCCAATATCATAATCATGCTGCGTCCTTCGAGCTTGGGTTGGCGCTCCACGGTACAAAGATCAGCAACTTCCAATTTCACACGTTCGAGAATTTTTTGACCCACATTAGCATGGGTAATTTCACGACCGCGGAAACGAACGGAGCATTTCACCTTGTCCCCTTCATTCAGGAACTTTACCACATTGCGAAACTTGGTTTGGTAGTCATGTTCCTCGATGTTGGAACGGAACCATACCTCTTTGATGTCAACGATCTTCTGGTTTTTACGGGCTTCCTTTTCTTTCTTCTGTTGCTCATAGCGGAATTTACCGTAATCCATAATCCGACACACGGGCGGCTTCGCTTGAGGCGCCACGTTCACGAGATCCAAGTTTGCGTCAATCGCCATTTGCAAAGCTTCACGCGTCGGTGTAATCCCGATTTGTTCCCCATTCGCACCAACTAGACGTACTTCTCTCACCCGAATCTCATCATTGATCATATGTTCCTTACTAATAACCCTCCACCTCCAGAACCTGTTATTGTTGTATTGTGTTTAAGCACAAAAAAGGGATGACGACTATACAGCCGACATCCCTGTCTGATACTCAATTCATCATGAAAGTTCAATTCACAAATCATTGGATCATGACCAGCCGGCAATACCGGGCAGGTGAGAAGTCGGACCTTCTACTTGTTAATCCATACTTTTCAATTAACATACTCGAATATCTTATCACGGTGCAATCGAGGTGTCAATACTTTAATAGAAAATGAATGACACCGATCTTCAGTCCTATTTCACCGTCCAATTAACCTTGTTTGCTCTGAACCTCTTCCAGGCGAACGACACGCGTGTGCTGGGTATGGCTCCATTGCTTGTTGTTCTGTGTAAAGAACGCATAGAACGTAATCGGATACCACGAGACCAGATATACCGGGAATAGCAGCAGGTACAGATATACTTTTTTGAACGTGACCTTTTCCAAAATCATCGCGATCACAAAGGTAGTAATATTCAGACCCACAGCTATAACACCAGTCCAAGCCGGGAATTGTACATAAATATTTTCGATATTAGGTCCACCAAATAACGCTATATCTATCCACATAGCTACTGTCATCAAGAAGGTGAGCAGTACGATATACACGTTTAGACCATAAAGAGCCATATCGAATTTAATCAGGCTTCTATGCTTGATACTTTGCCACAGCAACGGGAAGAAATAACGTCGAGCAACCGTGAAATGACCTTGCATCCAGCGCAGACGCTGTCTGGACGAAGCTTTGAACGTCAACGGCTTTTCATCATATACCTTGGCATCGTAATTAAATCTTGGATATACGTTGCGTTGTGTGCAGCGCATGGTGAATTCCAAATCCTCTACGAGACTTGTTGCACCCCAGCCCATTTCCTTAAGCAGATTTGTTTCAAAGCACATGCCTGTACCACCGAGGAAATTAGCCATGTTCAGATTGTGACGTGACAGCTGCCACAAACGGTTGATGTACCAATAAGATACCCCGTATGCCGCTGTAATCCAAGAATCCTCAGGATTCTTAGTATCAATGTACCCCTGAATAACACGGGCACCTGTGCACAGATCATTGTTCATTTCACTCAAAAAATTGGTATGCGCCAAATTGTCAGCATCAAACATGACAATGGCATCATATTGGCGCGGCATAGCCCATAATTCCTTGAGCATCCACTCAATAGCGTAGCCTTTACCACGCAGATTTGGATTCGTACGTTCACAAGCATTCATGCCGTGAGCGCGAACAATATCCGCAGTCTTATCTGTGCAGTTATCACAGATTACGAACACATCGTAAAGTTCCTTCGGATAATCAAGTTGCTTCAAATTTTCCATCAATGCTCCGACAACCTGTTCTTCATTGTGGGCAGCGACTAAAATGGCAAATGATTTTTCTGGAGCCGCGTGCTCTTTCCTTTTCTTGCGAACCAATCCGAACAAGGAGAATGCAAACTGATAGACTGCGATCACCGCCAGTATGACCTGGAGCGTCACAAAAATAGCGTCTAACATGATCTCTTGTTACCCCCTTTTTTATACCCCTTAAAATCTTGCGTTTGTTTGTTTTCTATCTGTGTAGCGCAAGTTGCGGCGCTTTGTGCGCCTTTTCTGTAGTTTTTGACCCGACCCTTGCTTTCTTGATTGTCTGTGCGCAGCCCCCTTTTGGCTGACACAGGAACGCCATTACGATTTTCGTTGGTTTTCAATCTTTTGTCAAAGCCCTTAAAGCGGTCTCAGCAGCAAAAAAACACAACAAACTCCCGTTTGAACCGGGAATGCGGCGCTGGTCTTCTCATTGATGACGCTTAGGTCTTATTTTCATCCATTTGCTAACTTTTTATTTCTTTGGTCCCTCCTTTTTGTGGGCCAATTAGCAACCACTTCTAAACACTCTATCTTATTAGACGGATGAACGCAAAGAAAGTTATACAATTTGGCTTATATTCCATTAACATTTTTGTGTAGAATTGAACCAAGTAAGTTTGAATCTTTAGTGATTCTTGAAATGAACAGCGTTTAAAAATATGATGAGAGCAAGAGAATAATTACTTATGGTCTGATTATGTCAAAATGACTCAAAATATTTGCCGACTGACCTGAACCGGCAACCGGAGGAAACCAAATGCAACGTCTAGTCGTAAAACTTGTAAATCTGGAGCAGCAGTTGTTCAAATGGATCAACGGACGCTTACACAACCGTTTTTTGAACTTCTGGCTTTATTATCTCACACATTTAGGCGGGGCTACCTTTACTATAGCCTCCACACTCCTTATTTGGTGGCTCGCTCCGAATCCGTGGAAAGATACCGGTATGAAGGGAGCCATCGCTCTCGGGGTCAGTCACATCCCCGTAGCTATCGTTAAAAAGCTGTACCCGCGGATTCGCCCGTATTTGGCGCTACCAGGTACAAATACATTCCGCAACCCCTTGTCGGACCATTCTTTTCCCTCAGGGCACACGACCGCTATTTTTTCAGCTACCGTGCCTTTTATGCTACAGTCACCGATGCTAACATTGCTGCTGTTGCCTGTAGCGACAATTGTTGGTTTTTCTCGAATTTATCTGGGTCTTCACTACCCAACGGATGTACTCGCAGGAGCGGTCATCGGAACGTCTGCAGCAATAGGAACGGTTGCATTCTGGCCTTAAAGCCGATACGGTTGCATTCTGGCCTTAAAGCCGATATGGTATGATTGAGAACATCCCAGCAGGAACAGGTGAAATGAGAGTGGCTAAAAAACGAGTGTTATTATTATCGGAAGGTTTCGGTGCCGGACATACTCAAGCTGCCTACGCGCTCTCAAGCAGTTTGCGGAAGCTTTCTCCGAATGTGCAGACCAGAGTGCTGGAGCTGGGGAGTTTTTTGAATCCAAGAATGGCCCCGCTTATTATTACAGCATACAAGAAGACTGTTGCATCGCAGCCTCGTCTAGTCGGATTGGTTTACCGTCATCAGTACAAAAAATCATTAAACCGTCTTACAACGCTCGCTTTGCACCGTCTGTTCTACACGCAGACCCGAAACATTCTCCGGCAGCTTCGTCCCGATTTGGTGGTATGTACTCATCCCATCCCAAGCGCGGTAATTTCACGTTTGAAGCGCTTAGGCTTACATGTTCCGCTTTGTACTGTCATTACAGACTACGATGCACATGGAACATGGATTAGTCCCGAGGTTGACCGGTACTTTGTATCTACGCCTGAAGTCATGCGTAAGCTGCGCGCACGCGGAGTATCCGTCTCGAAAATCCAGGTGACCGGTATTCCCGTTCATCCCAATTTTTGGGAACATCCTGGGCATGATGAAATTAGAGAACAATTTGGACTTAAACCCATCCCGACCGTACTCGTTATGGGTGGCGGCTGGGGCCTTATGAATGACGAAGTCATACATCGTTCGCTTACTCAGTGGAGAGATAACATTCAATTTATTTTTTGTTTGGGGCATAATGATAAAATTCGTCGTAAAATGCAGTTGGATCCCAGGTTTAATCATCCAAATATTCATATCTTCGGATTTACACGGGAAATCGACAAATTAATGGAGGTATCGAATCTGCTCATCACCAAACCCGGCGGAATGACATGTACCGAGGGATTGGCCAAAGGGATTCCGATGCTGTTTCACAAACCTCTCCCTGGACAGGAGGAGGAAAATTGTCAATACTTTACGGCTCAAGGCTTCGGAGAACCGATTACTTCGCTGGATGTTGTCGTTAAATGGATGAACCGACTGCTACACGATTTTCCAGAAATCGTCCGCAAGCGACAGGAGCACGTCCATAATGTAGCGCGATATTATCCTCTTCAGAGCGCACAGAGTATTTTGGATATACTGGAACCGAACAGGGTGCTTTCCTAATAAGGAAGCACCCTGTCTTATTCTATCCATTTGATCTGTTTTTATTTCCCGTACTTTTCAAGGCGTGTTTTTCCGTACTCTTCCAAAGCATCTTTGCCGATCAGCACCTCGACTCGATGAATATTCATACCTTTGCCCATAAACTTTTGTTCATATTCCGTCATGACATGCTCCTCGTTAATCCCCTCACGATGAAGGTTTAACGAAATATTCGTCATCTGCAAACCACTATCGGCAAACGAATTCAGAGAAAACTCAAACAGTGTCTCCGAATCAGTCTTAAAATGAATTTGTCCTTTGCTGTTCAAAAGCTGACGGTACTTGTCCAAAAAACGCGGATGCGTCAAACGACGACGTGCATGTTTGGCTTTAGGCCAGGGATCACTAAAATTCAGATAAATGCGTTCAATCTCTCCTGGTTCAAAAACATTTTCGATCTGTTCAATGTTTGCCAGTGCCAATTTGATATTAGGCGGCGTATCAACCTCTGAATTACTCCAGGCCAGACGAGACTTTTCTGTTGCACGGCGAACCAGCTCATCATACATATCAAAGCCAATATAGTTAACCTCCGGATTCCGGAAGCTCATTTGGCTTATAAATTGCCCTTTACCCATACCGAACTCTACATGAATGGGACGATCATTACCAAAAAGCTGCTGCCATTTCCCCTTATACTGTGCTGGCTCCAAGATGACTAGGTCCTGCTGTTCTTCCAGACTTTCCCGAATTCCTTTTCTTCCGCGTAAACGCATGTTACTCCTCCATATACTCTGTTATCAAGGAAAAAGGAATTTCACCCCCGCTTGAAGATACGGAAATGAAATTCCTTTTTCAATATATTTGGATTGGGGTCCAACTAATTTAATTGTTCATAGTCTACCCCATCAGCAGGTGAAAAATCAATTGTCTTTTGGCAAGCCGCTCTGATTTTTTGACGTGCGGTCGTTCCAATCTGACGATCCTGCCCAAAACGGACACCAGTCAATGCCAACGCCTCATCAAAGGTTAACTCAACAGTAACTTTATCCATACGCGTCTTATCCTGCGCATTCATAAAAGATCACCTCACGGGTTATTTGTGATGGAACCGACGTGCACTTACCCTAAAACAGGCGATAGAAACAGCATAGCTGCCTCCCTGAAGAATAATCATTAGCAACGGATAACTTTTATCTTCAGGATCGAAAACAGTCCTTTTATTGTATGTCTGGTACCGCTTACAATATAACACATTGTGTAACCTTTTTCAATCCGCAACGCCATAAAATACGCACATTTTATTGACTTGTTCGGTCAAATGATTCCCAATGAAGACTGATTTTTGTTACAATGGGGTGATCGTAAAAAAAGGAGTACACCCATGAAAACAGATTTATTGCCTGCTCCTCTCCTGTGGGGAGATAAACGGTTCCATACTTGGAATTACGAAATGCGTGAGCAATTTCAAAATAAAGTGTTCAAAGTCATGCTGGATGCGGGTTTTACCTGTCCGAATCGCGATGGCTCCATCGCTAAAGGGGGTTGCACCTTTTGTAGCGCACGCGGATCGGGTGATTTTGCCGGACGTCGTCGTGATGATCTGGTTACCCAGTTCAATACGATTCGGGATCGGCAGCATCTAAAATGGCCAAACGCCAAATATATTGGCTATTTCCAAGCCTACACGAATACGTATGCCCCGGTTGAGGAACTGCGAGAATACTTCGAGGTTATTCTGGAGCAGCCCGGTGTTGTCGGTCTGTCCATCGCTACACGTCCTGATTGCCTGCCTGACGATGTAGTGGATTACCTTGCCGAGCTAAACGAACGCACGTACCTATGGGTCGAAATGGGTCTGCAAACTGTCCATGAATCGACCTCAGAGCTGATTAACCGCGCTCATGATACTCAATGCTATCTGGATGCGGTGGAAAAGCTGCGCAAGCGGAATATCCGCGTGTGCGCCCACATCATTTATGGTCTGCCCCAAGAGACGCATGAAATGATGCTAGATACGGGACGGGCGGTAGCCGCTATGGATGTGCAGGGCATCAAAATCCACCTGCTGCATCTCATGCGCAAAACGCCCATGGTCAAGCAATATGAAGCGGGATTGCTACGCTTTCTGGAAAAGGACGAATACGTTAAGCTGATAGTTGATACGCTGGAGTTTTTACCTCCCGAAATGATCGTTCATCGGTTAACCGGAGATGCCCCACGCGATTTGCTAATGGGACCCATGTGGTCGCTTAAAAAATGGGAAGTGCTTAATGCCATTGATCATGAACTGAAGTCACGTGAAACGTGGCAGGGAAAATACTGGAGGCAACCTTAAATGGGGTTCCTATCCGTCCTGAGCTACGCTCATCAATTGGTGGCTGCGCGGGTGCAGCCAGGCGATACTGCTATAGACGCCACCGTCGGCACAGGAGCAGACACGTTGTTTCTGGCAAAAGCTGCTGGCAAACGGGGCCGTGTCTATGGCTTCGACATCCAACAAGAAGCACTGCATTGCGCCCGTCGTCGACTGGAAGAAAACGCTTCTCCTTCATTAGCAGAAGTATCGCTACTGCTACAAGGTCATGAGCAAATGCAGGAGGCCGTTCCAGACATGCTGCATGGCAAAGTCGCTGCGGTCATGTTTAACCTGGGCTACTTGCCTTCCGAAGGCGCCGATCCTACTGTCATCACCCAAACAGACAGCACGCTCGTCGCACTTGATGCTGCCTTACAATTGCTGCGACCACGCGGCATTCTGACTGCCGTGTTATATCCAGGACACGCCGGAGGCAGTGAAGAAGCAGATGCCGTTCTTCAATGGGCTTCTGCTCTCCCGGTCTCCAGCGGTCAAAGCATTATTTATCGTCAATTACAACGAGCCGCTTCGCCTTACGTAGTGGCGGTTGAGAAGAAATAATGTTGGATTTTAAACTCAGGTTATGAGCGGCTTTTTAAGCCGCCTTACATATATTATTTTTTAAGCTCGTTTGGGTACTATTCATCCCAGTTCATTGCCCCAGCGGCACGTTATTCATTTCCTTATTCTGTTAGGTCGCACTCATTACTCAATATGGAGGAGAGAAATTATGCTAAAGCCATACCCGCTGCAATTTCAACCTGAGTTCAAAGAGAGAGTTTGGGGAGGACGGGCCTTAGAGCAATTTGGTCTAACCCCACCAGAAGGACATATCGGGGAAGGATGGATGATTGCCGATCATCCAAACGGAACAACAACGGTTATCAATGGTGAGCTGGCAGGCAAAGGACTGGATGAAATCCGCGAGACCTACGGGCAGGATTGGCTCGGGGCCAAGGGTGTATCGGAAAAAGGCGGACGATTCCCACTTTTGATCAAACTACTGGATTGTAATGATGACTTATCCGTTCAGGTACATCCGACAGATGATTACGCAGGACTTCCAGCCGGAGAATTAGGAAAAACTGAAATGTGGTACGTGCTTGATGCCAAGCCAGATGCCAAGATTATTTATGGTCTGACCGAAGGTGTAACCCGCGAGAGTCTGCGCACAGCTCTTGAAAGTGGGGATATCCTCGGCAGTTTGCGCCAGGTTCCAGTCGAAGCAGGCGATACGTTCTTCATCCCCGCCGGAACCGTACATGCACTGTGTGCAGGCGTTGTCGTTGCTGAAATCCAGCAAAATTCGGATACTACCTATCGCTTATATGACTACAATCGCCCCGGACTGGACGGCAAGCCTCGTGAGTTGCATATCGAGGATTCCCTCAATGTAACCTCCTACGAAGGTGCAGGCGCAACAACGATGAAAACGGACGGCTTACAGCCTGGTAAATGGCTCCAGTTGGCAGCCTGTGAGTATTTTGTTGTGGAAAAGGGTATCGTAGATGGAAGTTGGGCACTTTCTACAACGGAAGACAGCTTCACCATTCTCGTGATTTGTGAAGGCAGTGGGACCATAACATGGAACAATAATACCGAGTCTCTTTCCTGTAAAGCTGGAGATTGCTTCCTGTTGCCCGCTAACCTGAGCGGTTACACGCTGAATGACGGAATGACCGTACTTAGATCTTATCTTCCTTAATGCTTAAAGGATGTGATGTCTAATTATGCGGGAATACACCTTCACCATCGCTGAAAATGACGGAACAGAGCTTTTTGCCTACCGCTGGCTGCCTGATCAGAATTTGCCCATTAAGGGGATTGTTCAAATTTCGCATGGTATGTGCGAGACGTCCTATCGCTACATCCGACTGGCCGAAAAACTTACTGCTTGCGGTTATGGCGTGTATGCCAACGATCATATCGGTCACGGGCGCACGGCTGGTGATCCTGATAAGCTGGGTATGCCGGGAGCTAATGCGTTTAATCGAATGGCAGACGGCATGCTGGAGCTAGGCGAAATTGCGGCTAAGGAATTCCCTGATCAGTCTCGTTTTTTGCTGGGTCACAGCATGGGGTCCTTTTTAACCCAGAAAATTATGTATGATGATCGGCAAACGTATCACGGGTTTATTTTATCGGGAACCAACGGACGACGTGGTCTCCTAAAACTCGGAGAGCAAGTTGCTCTACTGCAAGCCAAACTGCAAGGAATGGATCATCGCAGCATGCTGCTCAACGCTATGGTCTTTGGTGGCTTTAACCGTGCCTTCCGTCCGGTGCGTACGGCGTTCGACTGGCTGTCCCGTGATCCTGAGGAAGTAGATCAATTCGTGCACGACCCATTATGTGGAGCTATATGTACGACAGGCTTTTTTCTGGATTTTTTCAGGCTATTACAAGAAATCCACTGGCCTTCCTCGCTGAAACACATCAATCCCAAACTGCCAGTTTATATTTTTGCCGGGGATCGTGATCCAGTGGGTTTGTTCGGTAAAGGTGTGTTGTCACTAGTGGAAATGTATCGAAGCTTAGAGCTTCAGGACATCGAATACCGCCTCTATCCTGACGGTCGCCATGAGATGCTTCATGAAACAAACCGCGACGAGGTGATGAGTGACATCGTGGACTGGCTCGACCGTCATGTTAACACAGGGGTGACCTCTGTTTCCGCATTGACTGGAGACTCCGAGGCACCTGGACATTCAACCTCGTCCAAGTCATCAACCTTGTGAGGAAATAAGAAAAGAAACCTTTAAAAACCACGATTAACGTGGGATTGAAGGTTTCTTTTTTATTCCCTTATATTCATTTGGATATAGTTTTAAAAATCACCATGCATTCCGTTCTCTCAGGGAAGTAATATGAGCTGTGTGATGCTTGCCATGCCAGGCATAGATGCCGATGTTTCGTTCCAGGCGGATCGTCTGGCCCGATTCAGGATGAATAAATGTTCGGTGTAGCTGATCCTCTCCCAACGATCGTAACACGGTCACCCACCGTTCATGCAGTCCTTCCAGCAATTGCAACGAAGGTTCCAGTGGAAGCTCCCTGGCGTCTGGTATTTCGGCCCAACGCCCCTCATCATATGGCTTGATCGTCGGCGTATCCTCCGTCAGTGCCAGCTTAAAACGGATATAGCTGTTCATATGGCTATCTGCCACATGATGAACTACCTGCCGAATCGTCCAGCCCCCTTCGCGATAAGGCGTATTGAGCTGCTGCTCATACAGTCCTTCGACCGCCTGACGCAGCTGTGCAGGCAATTCAGCAATGTCGTGAATCCATGCGATAAGCTGTTCTTTTGTAATGGTATCTGGAACAACGAATGATCCTATCGGATAGCGCAAGTCTTTGTCCAAAACAGTTCCCGCCCTTCTCTACATTTACTGCCTGTAATGTCAGTTGCCTTATGTTATAACTATGCAGGAAAAAAAGCAGACTCGCAAGAGTCTGCTTTTGTCATACACGTAAAGGGGAGATACACTTGCCCGATTTATTTTATCCTTCGAGTAACAATGATTCCGGATCTTCCAGCAATTCTTTGACCGTTACCAGGAAACGAACCGCCTCGCTACCATCAATAATCCGGTGATCGTAGGACAACGCGATATACATCATCGGACGATTTTCCATGCGTTCCTCGTCGATGGCAATCGGGCGAAGTTGGATCTTATGCATGCCCAAAATACCCACTTGCGGCGTATTGAGAATTGGCGTAGACAGCAGGGAGCCGAAAATACCTCCATTGGTTATAGTAAACGTTCCTCCTTGCAAGTCGGCCAGAGAAAGCGAATTGGAGCGTGCTTTGCCAGCCAAATCTGCAATACTTTTCTCGATCTCAGCAAAGCCAAGACGATCGGCATCCCGCACAACTGGCACGACCAAACCTTCCTTGGCAGATACAGCGATCCCGATATCATAGTATTTTTTCAGTACGATATCATCGCCATTAATCTCTGCATTCACGGTAGGGAAGCGCTTGAGTGCACCAACCACTGCCTTTGTAAAGAAGGACATAAAACCCAAGCCTACATCATGTTTTTCCTTAAACTTATCTTTACGGCGTTTACGCACATCGAGAATGGCGGTCATATCCACTTCATTAAAAGTGGTGAGCATGGCAGCTGTTTGCTGTGCTTCAACAAGACGCTTAGCGATCGTCGCTCTGCGCCGAGACATCCGCTGGCGTTCCACAGGCTTGCTGTACTCCGTTTGTGCTGGAGACGGAGGCGCAGGCTTGCTAGTAGCGGGAGACGCAGGTACAAATGCTGCACGTGACACTTCAGAGCTGTTATGCGTTTTTACGTCCTCCTGGAAAACACGTCCGAGCGGGTCCTTTCCCTGTACCTGCTCAAGATCAATCCCGCGCTCACGCGCCAACTTCCGGGCGGATGGTGATGCCGTCTGGCCATTCCCGTCGCCATTCGATGAAATAGGCGGTGCAGACTTTTCTTCAGCTTTACCGCCGCCTTCTACGGAAGACGGTGAAGTCGCTACGGACGGTGCTTCAGGCGCTTGAGTCGCTGCAACTTCTCCAGCACCGGTTGATTCCGCACCACCACTGCCGCTTCCGATCAAGCCAACAGCTTCACCGATGACCACAGTATCTCCCTCCTGACGAAGGATTTTCTGGACCACACCTGCTTCTTCCGCACTAATTTCCAGATTGACCTTATCGGTTTCCAGCTCCAGTAGAACATCTCCCTGTCCTACGGAATCCCCTTCCTTCACAAGCCATTTGGAAATTGTTCCTTCCGTGATGGATTCTCCCATTGCTGGCACTATAATATCGCTCACAGCCGCTACCTCCCAAGTGTAATATTGTTTTTGGAATCCTGCTTCAACGCCGATTGAATAATTCGCTGTTGTTCTAGGCTGTGTACTTGCTGATAACCGCTGGCCGGGCTTGAACGATCTGGTCTGCCTGCGTAACGAATTTCCGCTCCCTGTGGCACAACATTCCGCAGACGAGGTTCAATGTAACTCCAAGCCCCCATATTTTTAGGTTCTTCCTGAGCCCATACGAACTCCTTAACATGCGGGAAGCGACCGAAAATATTCCGAATTTCTTCTTCCGGGAAAGGGTATAGCTGCTCCACACGAATAATATGCAGACGCTCTTCTGCCTCATTCTTATCCTTTTCCAATGCTTCTTCGAGATCAATGGCAATCTTGCCACTGCACAGTACAATGCGCTCTACACGATCCGGACGTGCACCCAGACCAGGCTGTTCCAACACAGGACGGAACGCTCCTTCGCTGAATTCAGAAGCAGGCGAAGCGACACGATTATTACGAATCAGGCTCTTCGGCGACATCATCACAAGCGGGCGGGCTTCCTCACTTTCGCTTAATGCAGCCTGACGGCGCAGCAGATGGAAATACTGTGAGGCACTGCTCAAATTAGCGACAGTCCAGTTATTTTGTGCGGACAACTGGAGAAAACGCTCCAGACGTGCGCTTGTATGCTCTGGTCCTTGTCCTTCGCTACCATGCGGTAACAGCATCACTAGACTCGATTTCTGTCTCCATTTGGCACGGCCTGCGGAGATGAATTGGTCAAAAATAACCTGTGCACAGTTAGCAAAATCGCCGAATTGTGCTTCCCAAATCACTAACGTTTCAGGAGAATACACGTTATAGCCATATTCAAAGCCGAGGACAGATGCCTCAGACAATGGACTGTTATGAATACTGAATGAAGCACGTGCTTCCGGCAATGTATGCAACGGGCAATGTGTACGGCCTGTTTCAGGCTCATGCAGCACAAGGTTACGGTGAGCAAATGTAGCTCGCTCCGCATCCTGACCTGTCATACGAATAGGCTTGCCGTCTGCAAGAATGGTGGCCAAAGCCAGCGTCTCCGCCAAGCTCCAATCTACCTTTTCCCCTTCGTTCAGAGCGGTTTTTCTACGCTGTAAAATTCGATCCAGCTTCGGATATACATGAAAAGCCTGTGGCCATTTGAGTAAGTTTTCATTGATTTGGCGCAGCTTTTTCAATTCCACTGCAGTACGTACCATAGAATTCTGATTCTTTTTCGCCTTCACAGGACTCATTTCCGGCTCTTGTTCCGGTTGATTCTTCACATGCTCATGCGCTTCCTTCAGTCTGTTTTGGACCTTTTCAATGAGACCGGCACTAAACTCTTCATCCACAACCCCCTGCTTCATCAGCTTTTGAGCATATAATTTGCTCACCGTCGGATGATTCTTCACCTTACGATATACCAGCGGTTGTGTCGTTTCCGGGTCATCGGATTCATTGTGACCATAACGACGGTAACCAATCAGATCAATCAGAAAATCCTTCTTGAAACGATTGCGGTATTCGCCAGCCATACGAGCTGCTGCAATACAGGCTTCAGGATTATCCGCGTTCACATGTACAATTGGAATTTCATAGCCTTTAGCCAGATCACTGGCATAACGGGTCGAACGGGAATCGACACTTTCCGTTGTAAAACCCAGACGATTATTCACAATAATATGGACCGTGCCGCCATTACGGAAGCCACGCAAATTTGTGAAATTAAGTGATTCTGCCACGATACCTTCACCTGGGAAAGCCGCATCACCATGCATAATAATTGTAGCTGCCTTGCTCACATCCAGCTTCGGATAACCAGCCTCACTGCGGTCTTCCTGTGCAGCTCGTGAAAATCCTTGTACTACCGGATTTACATATTCCAGGTGACTCGGGTTATTCGCCAATGTCAGACGGGCTTGCACTGCTCCCCCATCTTTTACAAAACGATCAGCACCCAGATGATATTTCACATCTCCAGTCCAGCCGTAGTTAATTCCCGTGGAACCTTCCGATGGGATCAAATCCTTATTCGGCGAATGATGAAATTCAGAGAAAATTTTACTGTAAGGCTTGCCCAGCACATGAGCCAGTACATTCAAACGGCCGCGATGCGCCATACCCATCAGGACATGACTTGCTCCTGCATTTGTCGTTAGACGAATAATCTCGTCGAGAACAGGGACAAGCACATCATTACCCTCGATGGAAAAACGTTTCTGTCCGACGAATGTTTTATGCAAAAACTCTTCGAACTGTTCTACTTCTACCAATCTGCCTAGCAACGACTTGCGTTCCTGTGTTGTAAGTGGCTTGGAGGACCAGCCAGATTCTGCATAGCTGTTCAGCCAGCGGCGTTCCTCCTCGTTGTGAATATGACTAAATTCATAGGCAATCGGTCCTGTGTATGCTACACGTAACCGTTGAATGGCTTCCCATCCGTTAAGTGTTCCCGCAGGAGCGTTATCCCATATTAAAGAGGCTGGAAAAGCCTTCAAGTCTTGTTCAGTTAAACCGTAAGATGCTGGATTAAGCAAGCGTGTATCCTGCTCTGCATCCAGTCCCAGCGGATCAATCTGGGCGGCTAAATGTCCATATTCACGGATATTCCACACCATTTTCCCCGCTGTAACCGCTTTCTGTAATGTGTTTGAATCAAGGTGCCCCAAAGCACTTGTGGGGGGGCCTTGCAATTTGTTGTCTATCATGGAAGCAGCCGAATATTCGGATTGTGGCGGCTCACCCCATTGATCAAACAGCTCGCGGTAAGCCGGATCAACCGTTCCGGGGTCCGCTACATACTTTTCATACTGGTCCTGCACATAACCTAGATTAGGTCCATAATACGACTGCCAAGGTACCTGTCTGCTGCTCTCTTCCATTGTCATCTCGTTCCCTCCGTCAAATTTTGAAATTCATAGCTGGACGGAAATCATTTTCATTTTTTTATTAAGTCTTCAATTTAAGTTGTTCACAATATGCTCACATTATATGAAATCCTTCATCAAAAGTCGAATTTCACAATTCTTATTCCTCTTCCATTGTATAAAGTTTTCTAGCTATGAGCATTTCCTTTTTCTCAACATATCCATGCGTAAATGAGATGAATCGGGCTATTCTGTAATTCTCCCTCCCATTATAGACAATTACCGTATGGATTATTTCAGATAACATATCGGACAATTAAAACAAGCCATTCCACAAAAAGAAGAAGAGCTTTGACTGGTATAAAAAAGTAATTGCCACAAATGGCGAGGATTTAGCTTAATTAACATTGGAGACTGACACCCATTTGTAAGTCAGGAATCAAACACCTGGTTACTTAAGTTTATATTGCTCCTCATACTACGCCAAACCATTTTGAAAACAACTCCCCAGTCCACCCCACTATGATTATCGTTAACAGCAGAATTTAAAAGGCAGAGGGTCTGATACGATGCAAATTCAAACTTAAAGTGACATTAAAGTCACTTTTCTGTACAATATTCCTACTTTTCACTATTATTTTAATAGGCATCTAAAAACCGCTTTGAAAGCGAAAGGGATGGAACTGTGACTGGATTAAAACAAGTACTCAGAAACAAGAATTATGTCAGGTTTTTTCTGGCAACCTTCGCCTCACAAATGGGAGGAATTATCGGGGTTACTGCATTCATGTTTTATTTGTTGAAACGGTTTACAAATCAGCCATACTATGCAACGCTTGCCGAGTTAATGTATTCGCTCCCGATGCTGGTAGTGTTTCTCGTGGTTGGAGTGCTGGCAGATCGGATGGACAGACAAAAAATTGCTGTTAATTGTGACTGGATCAGCGCTTTTTTATCCTTATGTTTGCTTATTTTTATTTGGATCGATTCGATTCCTTTGATATTTGCCCTCCTCTTCATTCGTAGTGCTGCCTCCAAATTTTTCTTCCCAGCCGAAAGTGCCATTATACAGGGAATATTAAGCGAAGATGATTACACTATTGCCGCAGGCCTCAATCAAATGATGGGGAGTCTTTTCATGTTATTTGGAGGAACTCTGGGGGCCGTCGTTTACTGGCACTTTGGAATTACTGGAGCCATCCTAATTGATGCTATTTCTTTTATTGTGTCTGCACTGCTTATTCGTTCCTGCAAAATTCCAAAGGAAGTACGCCTTCCGAACGGGGCACATCAATTCAAACAATTAAAATTCAAACTTGTCATGATCGATTTTAAACAAGGGTTTCTTTACATATTACGCAACAGACTATTGCTTTGGTTGGTTTCAGGCTTTTTTATGTTCGGTATTTTAAATGGTGGTTTTAGCGTTTTACCGATGTTTATTCTTAAATATAAGCTAGCTCCAGGCAACTATGAGCAGTATATGGTTTGGACAGGTATTATTTTTGGAGCTGGTGTGTTGCTTGGTACCCTAATCGCTTCTCTCATCTCCGCCAAGCTAAAGCTACACCAAATGATTGCAGCGGGAGTTCTGGTAGCCGGAATAGGTATGTGCATACTAGGATTTGTTAACCACATCTACGCTTTTCTGATTATCAATTTTGTCATTGCACTGATACTTCCGTTCATTAACATTGGCATAGGAGGATGGCTTCCTCGTATTGTAGATCCTCAAATGATGGGACGTGTGCAAGGTTTGATTAATCCGTTAATGATGCTGTCCCAATCTCTCACATTAGGTTTCATTGCTATAAGCTTTCCTTCATTTATTTCAATTGAGTTCTTGTTTTTATTAGTTGGGGTCTGTACCGTTATTGTAGGAATATACTACACTATTGTGCTTCCCCGTTATGCTGATTACAGCACTTCTTCCAAGACCCTTCAGGAATCTTTATAGTTAAATTAAAAAAGTCAAACAGCAGACCATTCCGCCAGCGATTGTTGAGTTGCCACTTCTGCCTCCGAATCCAGTGCAGAGGTGGCTTCATTAAAGGATTTAAATTGGTGAACAAGGCTCCAAACCAAAAAAATGCCCGCCCGACGCATTAGCTGCATCAGCAGGACATTTTGATTGAAATCAGAGTAGCGGGATTCGAACCCACGACCTCACCCACCCCAAGGGTGCGCGCTACCTCGATTGACAATTTCTCCAGAAACAATACTTAGCTCATATATTCAAACACACAAACCACTACCTAAATCTTATCGTTATTGTTAATTGTAGAGTGGTCAGTTTGACTTGTAAAGTAGTCACAAGTTTTTTCTTGGAGTGTGGTCGAGTCAAAGAGAATTGACATATTTGAAATATAGTTGCTTAAACCATGGTTAAATAGAGATAATCAATCAATAGACTGTCATACCATATACGATACGTTTATATTATTAACTTCGTTGATATCGTCACAGATACCTACAATGTAGGAATATAGAGAAGCTTACTATATTTTTGTTTATCTTGGAGCAGGTAAACTGAAATTTCAAGATCTAGTAACCAATTTCTAATTAATCATCCAACGATCGTTCACTACTAAAAATCACTCTCATATTCTGCTTATCATAATCTCTATAACGTATCAATTGATTCTGTACTTCATATATAAAATTATACTCAATACATAGTTTATCATCTGTTATTTGAATTTTTTTAATCAATTCTGAAATGAATTTACACACATATTCAGTGTCGCTAGTTGTTAAATGAGTCAGGATTTTTTCATTTAAAAATCTTTCGTTCTCGTCAGGTGTTTTTTCTAATTCCTTATAGTATTGAACTTTTAGATGCTCTTTAAATGTATCGTACACAGATAGATCGACATATCCCAAAAACTTTTCATATTTTTCATAGAGAATCACATTTCGATCGGTTAACCTACTCCATTCATCTACTTGAGGTTTTAAATCCTCTCTTTCAGAATATAGCCATTTTTTAAAAAATGAGAACTCTTTTGCTGTATCATAAAATATTTCTTGTACTGCTTTACCAAAACCATAATCATACAATCCTAATTTGTCTTCGCTTTTCTCTAAAATAACATATGTAATCAAAGGATTCTGTATGAAAGGTCTGTTCGTCAAAATTGTAGACTGAAAAAAGTAATCATGAGGTAAATCAAAAATTTCAACAGCACGCAATAGATGCTCTAATTTAGGAAATCTCTTACCCTCAAAATAATCATCAATAGCATTCAACTCAAAACCCAATAAAATTCCAATCTCATATTTAGTGTACTTACTTTGATAAAAGTGAAATATAGTATTCATCTTATCTGCAAAAGTATCTGCACTAAATTTAAAATCACCTCTAAGAAAGTCGTCTTCACTTTTAAAGAATGAATACTCTGACTTTTTACGTTCAATTAGATTAATATCTTCTCTTTTTAATTCATATTTACCTATCTGACTTATTTTATAGATAAGATTATTTAAATCATCTTTATTTGCCTTAATTGAACTAGCGTTTCTACGATAATAGATTGTATTTTCACTGACTATGGCCTTTCCTTTATCATTATTCAAGTTTACTGGGGATACCAATACCTTTTCAGAATCGTACACATACAATAAACCCACTGCTATCTCTGAGTCTGTATGAATACGATAATAATTTAAATCAAACATAATTTGTTCACCAGTTATATCTAATATTTTTTGGCCTAAGGATGTCGGGTCAATCATTTTATCCACCCCTATTATTCTTGAATCATCATCCACACCTAAAACTAACCAGCCACCACCACTATTTGCAAAAGCTAATATGTCCTTTAAGATATTTGCAAAAGAATTATTGGGATTTAAGTGAATATCTCTTTTATAATCCCATTTATTATTCTCTGTTCCCTTTTGCACTAAATCATAAAATTTATCTAAAGAATTATACATATAAATCCTCCTCTTTTCTCTTAACACGATTATCAAACATTTCTATTTTAATTAAATCCTTTAATCGATTAATGAATATATCTCTATTCTAATCTCAAACTCTATTTCATTCTTTTCTTTATATTAGTTAGACTCTCTTTTAATGCTTATTAAAAATCAATTTGTTTACTCGATTCATTAATTTTAGGATTTTTTATGACAGTCTTTATTATGAAAATAGCTTCCCATCTAAAAATAACGCTCTTAACGTGCGCTCTTTGTGTCACTCACTATGGCATTGAACTTTCCTGCTAAGGGACACATCTTTTTATATTAAGTCCTTTCCGTGGACACTTGGACATTCAGCTATATATCATCAATCGACTCTATCTCAAACTCTGACCCTATATAGTCCTTCCAACGCTTCCATCTTCATACGTAGGTCTACGTCCAAGAGTCTCTTGGTTCCTCTTAAAATCACGAATCAATTCAGTCGTTCTACGCATAAAAAAGACCTCCCTTTTATCATGAAGAACATGAATAAAGGAAAGTCACAGTTCTGAAACACTGAATACAACTACGTTGAGAATGTTTATATACTTACCATATTCCCACTCAATTGTTACATGTAGTTTGGATGTTACGTCATACACGATATGGTTCATTGTCCACTTCATTAGAGATCTACATACACATCCCAAGGGATACGTGCCCAGTCGGCAGTCATACCGTCGATGGAAGTAACAGCACGAATACCTACAGTGTAGGAATACATGAGAACTTTTGAATGTAATTACTGGTCAATTATCCAGTTGTTTTGTACATCAATTGTAGCGGGCAGATTAAGCATTTTCAAGTATAAAAAGCTAAAAGAGGAGGCCTAAAAAAATTTATGACATCCTCTTTAAGTTTATAGTGAGAATTAAATTAGGAAGAAAACTACCAACACATCTTACTCACTAACGATTTTCAATAATGACATTAATTGAAAAATACCATCCCTTATTTGAATAGGATTATAGCACTTTTTTGTCGAACTGTTACACAGTCAGAGTTTATGTTCAATTTGGTGAGTGAGTAAATATATAAAAACAAACTTTTATTTCAAAACGCACTTACCATATTGTAAAAGATTGAAACATACACACTATAGAAATATATGTTATCTCGCTTTATTATTAAACCACACTAAAATCAACTATTTATAAAGACACCCAATGGAACCCTATTTACCCTTAAATCTTTTTCTCTCAGCACTAAAATTCCTAAACTATCATTCCTAAACACTACCTCTCCGACACAACTAATCTGAATCTCTCTACCTAAAGTCAATAATTCATTTAGCATCAACAAATAATTGTCAATGTTTACTGGAGAGTTATCAAAAAAAACTTCTTCTAAGTACAAGTAAAGTCTCATTCTTCTATTCTTGTCACTTAGTAATAAAAGAGACCGCTTTTCATAATTGTGTACTTCAACTAATTGACCTATAGTTCCTTGAGTTTGTCCGATATCTTCATTTGACAAGTCTAATAATGAATATCTTCTACGCACAGGTGGATTCCTTTCTCCCTCCAATAATACCTCACCACTTGCTGATGTAGTAGCATTGTTTACATAGACTTCATCGTACTCATTTTCAGTTGAATTATTATCTACTCTAATATTTCTACGCCGTCTTGCATATTCTCTTTGATGAGCTAATCTTAATTCACGTTCTTCATCAGTTTCATTATATGCATCATAAAGTCCACGGAGTATATTCGCAACATGATCATCTCTTAAAATTGAACTACTGGTTCCAGCAATTCTTCTTGAACGTCCATTTAAACTTGTATCAGCAAAATATCTACAACTTTCAATATGACTTTCGCCAGCTCGTTTCTTCAAATATTCACTATACTTACCTCTTGGAATATATTGCAAAGGGCAGTTACAACTATTGGAACTGCAAAATAAATTTTCTTTTAACACTTCATAATCTTCATTTGAGGAAATATCCTCCAAATCAATCAAACCCTCATTACCCTCATATCTAAAAATAGCGTTTAGGATTGACATAATTACCTATCACCTCTTTAATTTTTCTATTAGGTCAGGTGAAAGATACTTAATCACAGCTTCTTTCAATTAGTATCATCCTTTTTTTGAAGGGAAAATCCACTAGGTCTTATGTAACAATATAGCTGTTATTCACACTAATCACACAAAAAGTCTTGATTAACAGGAAAATATCTGATATTATCTGTTTTGTAGATCACAGATTAATACTTAGCTAATTCAACATAAATAAATGGTGTTACAGCACCATTCGCAGTGACTAATCCAATTTGTGGAATTGAATATTTTTCATTGACCTTGATTACAATATATCATGGTCTATTTATGTTGTCAATTTCTTCTTATCTGCACCTCTCAGGTCAACAGAAATGACCTTTTTAGCGTTCCTAAAACAAACTCTGCACAAATTAGTTACCTTTGGAACGACATGTCTTAGAAACGATTTTAGAGCTTCTCAGACACAAAACAAACGTTCCCTTTTAGTTATTATAACACTCTCTTTTTCTTTATATAGAGCTACTATCTCAATTCGTGTTAAGTGCTCCTCCTCATCCCTCTATAGTTTGCCACCATACATTCTAAATATAAACTCCCCTTTCTCTATTTCAACTCTTTTAAGGAACTTCATTCGCTTCGCCACTAGTTGTCCTATTCTGAATAATTTTGAGTAGTACACTTACCTGAGCTACTAGTGACTCATACTCATCAATTTCATATTTTTCATTATGCTCTAAGAAAAATTCTTGTGAATGAATAGATACAAAAGTCACGAATGCTTCGTCATATGGGACATTCAAATGATTTTTTGAGTTTTTAATATTCTTGAATGTCTTACTATGGAAACCTAGATTACTCCGAATCGAACGATTGCTAGTCGTATAATAAGGCCATCCATTAAAAAAATAGATATTAGCTACTTTCTCTGACAAATTAGTAACTGCAACAGCTATAAAATCTGTTTTTGTTAACAGATGCGCTTGATTAAGAATTTCATCAATTCTTTCTTTATCTATATGCTGATTTTTAGTCACATCGAGGACTGAAAAAAACCGTTTTTCTTCATGCATTAAAAATTGATAGTAGTCTTGGTATACATCTGTAGTCTTATACGCTTCAATTGCTTCTTCCCCAATGTATTCTTTCACAAATTCATGCGTATAAGGTTCTGTCATCAAATCAATAGTTCTAGAATAGATATCTTCATCCATTAAAAGAACAGGAAAGGGGTCAATAGCAAGTCTTAACACAGCAATAGCCCCGATGCAACTTACTAAACAACCTTCAAAATCCTTGATAACACGAGAACTATCATTTTCACCCGAAGAACTAAGATTCCTTTCAATATAAAATGTATTGAATCCCTGCTTATGAACATATTTGTTCATATATTGCTTTACCTCTTGTATTTTCTCAAAATATTTATCCATTTTATTTTTCAAGTCAGAGAATGCATTTCCGTTATTTTTCAAGAATTTTAACATTTGACTATACATTGGGAAGCTACTTTGATTTCGCCAATTAACCAGTGTTTCTCTTTTCTTGTCAGCGTCTAGCTCCGTCAAATAAACCATTGTAGTAGAGATCTCTAAAGATTGTCTCAATGAATAATAAGCGCAGTCAGTATAACCTTTCTCAAACAATACGATTGAGTTTATAATTAAACGCACTGACTCATAAATAAATGTATTTACAAGTTTAGCATCTACTCTGTCTGTCCAGCTATCCTCAAGGTTAGAGAGAGCAGTATAATACTTCTTTTTATTATGTAGTTTTATAGGTCGAATGTGCCCTTGTTCTTTGGAATATATATAAGCTTCTTCAAAATTCATCTTTAACCGTCCCCCACCTTTAACTATGAGTTTAAACTGTAAGAATGTGTATCTAGCATAATTATCGCTGAGACCAATCAAATTGAACAGGGCAAAAGTATTACTAACCTTGCATTATGGGTACGGCTAGAATGACGGTTAACCACCCGTTAGGGGTCGGACCCGTTTTAATCGGCACTGGGTGGGGTTTATATAAACAAAGACATTCAAAATTAGCGATTCAAGTTCCAAAATTTTAAGCAGAAACTATGCATTCTCATTCCAGTTCTCAGAATACACAATTATGAGATTAAACCCGAATCTAAGCATACAAAAACGTCATATATGAATGGCGTTTTGATTAATACTAAATTATTCTAATGTCAAATAGACTTTAGACGTTCGGAAAAACTCCGAAAATTACTGTGTTAGAAAAAACACCGCAAATGCTCCAATGCTAATTGATCACCTTCATCAGCATAATAAACTGCGTTGCATGCCACACAATAATCCTCTTGTATAGTAATAGAGATAACTTTTGAATCATTTGAAAAAAGATAAACTTCAAATTCAACACTATCAACATTGTTACTTGCACAAACATCGCAGTTACTCTTAGTTTCAACAACTTCAACATTATTTTCATTACTACAGTATGAATTTATTAACTTCACAATTTCTTCTAAATGCCTAACCTCTTGCTCGTTAATATATTCCTCACCGCATCCGGAACAAATAGAGCCAATTAATTTGACTCTTTTGAAGCGTTTATTGTTAGTGATTAAAGGAAGTTCTAACTTTTGATTTAGCACCTTATCACTATTACAATTATGACAGAAGGGGATATTTGATGGAGTGAATGTATAATCCAGCTTTTCACCTATCTCCTCTATAATCTTTACCGCTTCCTTTAAATCTCCACTTTCTATGACTTCTTCTAATCGCATTTTGTTCATAGTTTACCAACCCACCTTATTACAATATATAGCAACTATCCAGTCTTAATGCAATTCAATAATTTACATATGATAACAATCCGATGTCTCTTTTGTATATAGCGAACATTGTCGAGACCCTAAATAAATATCCACTCATTGATTTAAAATAAACAAAATGTTATATTGTCTATAAAATAATCATCATTTAATTGAGGTGTTTACTAAAATGGATCATTCCGAACTGTTCTGGAATGCTGGAATCGAAGAACTGAAGCGAGGATATATTCGCCAAGAAGAACAGGTAATTTGCCTGCTGGACGGACAGCGATTTGAGCAAGGCATCATATATCAGGATCAAGGGGTATTTTATGACGCGGAGAGGTACATGCGACTTCATATTGAGCGGACGTACGGTTCGGTCTTTGACTATTTGATCGGTCTGGACAAAAAGCTGACTGGACTGACGGATCATCAGAATCGGTTGCTTCAGTTATTTTATCAAGGCATGGGCGATGCGGATATTCAAAAGGAAACTGGAATCGGCAGCGCATCCACCATACGTAATCATCGCTTTGGTCTCAAAGAAAAAGAACGACAGGCCAAGGTTTTTCTCACATTAATGGAGCTGTTAAAGGAGAAAGATCGGCACGCACCCGCCATTGTAGAAGTACCAGTACAAGCACGGATGGTGGACGAACGCTACAACATTACGGAAAACGAGCGGCAGAAGGTACTCACGAAGTATTTTCCGAATGGGACAGACGGACGCCTAAAGACCTTTAAAATGCAAGAAAAGCACAAGCTGATTGTGCTGCGTGAAATTGCGGGCCGTTTTGTAAAGGGACAAATATATCATGAGAAGGATATCAATGCGATTTTACAGGAAGTATATGACGATTATGTCACGGTGCGAAGATATATGATTGAATACAATCTATTGGATCGTAAGCCGGATGGCAGTGAATATTGGTTGAAGGAATCTTGAATCTCAACGTTTATACAATAGGAGGATTCGACAATGAATCGAAGAAAAGAATTGGTGCAGCAGTACATGGAGATGAAGACAGAGGCAGGAATCTATTGCATCCGAAATACACGTAATGGGAAAATTTTCGTCTCTTCCACGCCGAATTTAAAGTCGCTGAATGGACGGCGTTTTGAGCTGAACATGGGTGGATTTAAGAATAAACAACTGCAACAGGAATGGAATGAGTATGGCGAAGATTCGTTTGAATTTGAAGTGCTGGACGTTTTGAAGAAAAAGGACTCAGCGTTCTTTGATGTCAAAGATGCACTGACAAAGCTGGAGCAGACCTGGCTTGATCGACTCCAGCCATACGGAGACAAGGGATATTTGTAAACTTACCGATCCACGGAAAACTCCTTCCGAAGGTAGCCAAAAATAACAGCGTCGACAAATTGACCTTTTTCATAAAAATAGTCTCTTAGGTGACCTTCTTTAGTAAAGCCACTTTTGAGCAGCAGCCGTTTGGAGCCTTCGTTATCTGGATCAATGAAGGCTTCTATACGGTGAACCTGCGGCAATTGAAAGCCATAATTCACGACCACCTTCATCGCTTCTGTCATCAGACCTTGCCGCCAATATTCCGGTGCCAGCTCATACCCAATTTCAATACGGGAGTGCTCCTTGTGCCAGTTATGGAATCCAATTGTACCCACGATCCGCTCAGGAGCTTCTTTTAACGTAATCCCCCAACGAAAGCCCTCTTGCTTCTCATATCTGGTTAGCATCGAACGAATAAATTTTTCGGCTTGCTCTACCTCTGTAAAGCTTTCCAAGTCATAATATTGTGTGACCTCATCCTTGGAAAAATAGCCGAACACATCCGCCGCATCCCCTACTGTAAGCTGTCTTAAACGAAGCCTATCGGTTTCTAAAATCGGAAACGTTTCCATTGACATTATTCATCTCCTCCTTCACATCGAAGAACCTATCTTATCAGCCACCAGCCAATCCCAACCATCACTCCATTTATGAAGAATAATACAATACATGCTCTCCACTTGCTGATTCCACTTGTTTGAAAAAAACCTGTGACTTTACTACGACACATGAACAACGTAAACAACAAATTCCAAATAATACGCATACCATATTTTACGTAGTATAGAGCAGGGTTTAGCTGTACACCGCCCAACGTTGGAGGGACATCTGGAATAAACAGAATTGCACACGTATAACGCATGGTCTCATATGTAAAATAAAATACTGCCAGCCACCAAGCCCACTTCTTACCAAATAACATACCGACACCGGCAGTCGTCCCTGCCAAACCGAGTAACGCGATAAATCCTTGAAACATGCCCCTACAAATGCCTACTAACGTAGAAGCCTCATTTAATGCATTAAGCGTCAATAGCTGGGTCACCAACAGAAGTGCCCCATTAAAGATCAATAAAATGGCTGAAATGCTTACACCTAAAGGTCGTTCGAAAACCACGTTCGTTACATAATCTTCTACTTCTTTTTTCGTATACAGATCTGACACTTCTTCTACTCTCCTAACCCAAATTATATACTTCCATTTTCGGGCGGGTATAATAACAGTATGTTCTCGCCTCATTCCCATATATCGGCTTTTAGGAAAATATGATTTAATCTTTCCTGAAAATTCCGTTATCCGTAAGCTAATCATTATTATTCAGTGCAGCCATACTGCTAATGATCATCCTCTAATGGTATCTAATTAGCGTCATGAGAATCTTTATCATTAACAGAATCCCAAATAGAGTAATATCTATCCTTATACTACCATTCCAAGAATGAATCTGACAAATGAATGGACTACTACTCGCGCTTATGAATGTACACGCGTTATTTTCGTGGCCCTGTAACCTTCAGATGACTGGATATACTCTACTTGATAACCCATTCGGGCATCCAAAAGCTCTTCCATAAACGGAAGGCACGGACTGTAAATAAAACTCCCTCCTGGCCGAATGGCTCTAAGCAATTCCATATATTTGCGAGCGTACTCATGAATATTACCATCTGCCTTCAGATGATGATGTATAAAATGATTGGAGAATGCCATATGTGAAATGATCGTCCCCCATGCACTTTCTCCAAAGGTGGTCTCTAACCAATCTCCTCGAGTGACACAACCTTCTGTTTCAGCCAGCCGATCTGTTCCGTAAGCCTCAATTCCACAGGCACGTAAATAAGTAATTAACCGTGCCTCAGATCCGCAACCAACATCTAGAACAGGCTCTTGCAAACGAGCAATGTCCAATCCTAGTAGATTGGCTTGCAACTCCGGCGTATATTCCTCACAAGGTATCCAAAAGGTATACTCACACTCTGCATACTTAGCAAACATTTCACGTCCGTTGGTACGAGTTAAAAAATCTCTCAAATGCCCATAATGCTGCTGCAGCAGCAAGTCCAGGGTTGCTCTATCTATAGATTTCTTCTGGAACAACTTTTCAATCCGGGTGAAGAGTCGATCATACAGCTCCGTAAGCTCCCTCGCATGATCTGTGTGAAAATGTAGATACTGATTGGTATTTACAAACTGGGACAGTATTTTAGCCGCTACATCCGTCACAAAAGCGTTATACGTATGCTGGCGCTTCAAGCTTTGAAGCATGAGGATCAGCTCCGAGCTTCTCTGCGTCAGCCAGTACGTCATTTCTGTTGAAGGTCCTAACAGAACAGAACCCTCACGCAAATAAAATAAACTCCGATGCTGATTGTACAGGAGTTGACCGTTAATAAGATTATGAAGTTGAGCGACTGTCATTCTCGCTTCCTCCTTAAGATCCAGAACATTAAAGCCCTACCCAAGCCTAAGCAATGCTATCTTTGGGTAGGGCCAGCTTATTTTCTAAGTATACCATGACTATGGAAATAATGTTTTATTGCGAATCTTCCGCCTGTACATAAGAGGATAAAGGAATATTCAACTCACGTATTCCCTGAGCTACCAGCCGAGCTATTTGCTCCGCACCGTATTCCTGAAAATGTGTATCATCCTTCACTCCATCAGGAAATGCAGGATACACCCCTGGCTCCACATGTAAAAATAACGGAAGTGTTCCTTCGAGGCCAAGTGTATCATAGTACGCTACACTCAAGCGGCTAAGATCGACCAGTGCAACATTTGTCTCCGATGCTGTTTCCTTCATGGCCTGCACATATTCCGGGAAACTAATCCGAAACGAGGCACTTGCCGCATCATAATCCCGGCGGCCAACAGGAGTAATTAGCACAGGTGTTGCACCGCGTTGGATGGCTCCTTGGATGTAGGTTTTTAAGTAAACTTTGTAATCCGCGGGTGAAACATAACGCTCTTGGTTGTTGATCGCGGCATCATTATGTCCAAACTGAATGAGCAGATAATCTCCTGGACGGATATTGCGTAAAATATCATCTAACCGCCCTTGTACCAGAAAGGTTTTCGTGCTTCGTCCACCAATAGAACGGTTCACAAAAATAGGCTCATCTGTGAAGAACGGAGCAATCATTTGTCCCCAGCCCGCCTGAGGCTTCGTCGCGGATTTATAGGTTTGAACCGTAGAATCTCCCGCAAGATATACCGAAGGGCGTTCTCCAGCCGTTCGAGCATCCTTTGGAGTAATAACCAAAGCGTTAATCTTCGCTTCATTACCTGAGAAATACAATTCGAGCTGACCGTCGATGAGTGCAAGTTCAAATCCAGCCTCGACAAATTGTCCTGCTGTTTTGGTAATAGGTTCTACCTTGACAATGGACTCGGCTTTAACCGTAATGTCTGTGTTTCCGGCAGTATCTCCGGCAATAAGGGAAAGCGTGTAATCCGCAGGTGGTAAATTGACAACAAATGATGATCCTTGAACACGAACAAAGTCTGAGCGTATAGCATCACTTCCACCACGATCCTCTTCATCCACCTTGGAAAGATCGGTAAATCCATAGCCTCGCTCAGGCGTGTAAACATCCTTGGCAGTGACTTGGGTGTAGCCGTCAGCTACGTTCCCTGGGCCAAAGTCGAATCGAAGAGGCGCCGCAAGCTGTCTTTCGGCCAGTGCCTGCCCTGGGATAAGTATGGTTGCAAACAACAAGCTGAATCCTGCGCATAATCCAATCATCTTACCGAACAACCTGTGACGCTTTCCCTTTTGTTTCAAGCGCAACCCTCGCTTTTCAGGTTATTTGAGTGGTTTGTCATTGTCTCTACGTGTATTGCTCCCCGCCAGCTTTTGACAGCCTTGATCCATCGCCCAGGATACCACAATGCCAACCGTGTACCTGATCAGATCCGCGGTCAGAAACCCTTTCCCAAGCACCAAGCCACCCAGCGTCGTTGCCCGAATGTGGTTAATCCAGGGAGCCTGGTACATCTGGCTGAACTCAATGGCGAAGCAAAACAGCAAGCTGCCCCACAGGGATACAGACAATTGACGATTCACCCACAACATTCTCAGCCCAAAATAAATCATGCACGCCCACAAAGCATCCCCAAAGTGATTAGCAACGAATTCAGGCAACTGGGAGGAGAAAACCCGGCTTCCCAAACCCAACAAAATCGTGACCAGCACAGCAATTAGGTACGCAGCGCGGGCCTTCCAGCGGAATTTCGCCTTTATTTCCCGATTGGCCTTTCTAATGACGCTCTTACGAACGCTCCTCATGCTAAATCACCTGTCCTAATGCTGGGACATCTTCGCCAAGCTGCTGGAAATTCGTAAAGCATCCTCTTTTGGATAGCGCTTGCAAGATTGCTGAACCTTTTGCTGATGACATATTGTATGCACACTAACTTGTCTGTATTTTTCATAATATAATTAATCATAATGAGCCTCCGTAATATCGTACAAACCATCAGCAACTTCCAAACTGTTCATGTGAGGATACTAAAATTCAATACCACGCACCTTGGCAAAAACCATTTGGTGTGCCATGCTTCCCTCTTCATCATACTCGACGTTTCTTAAAATCCCCTCCAGTGTAAAACCTGCACGTTCCGCTACCTTGGCGCTGCGCGTGTTTCTGGAATCACAACGAATCTCCACCCGATTGGCATTCAAATGCTGTATGGCAAAATTCGTAATACCGTGCACGGCCTCTGTGATAATGCCTTTTCCGGTCCATGATGTTCTGAGCCAATACCCAATTTCAAATCTTCGTGCATCCCAATCGATGCGATGTAGACCGCTGCTAGCTACAAATTCTCCCGAAACCGTATCAAATATATACAACATCATATCAGACCGATCCAGAAATTTAAGTCTGGCTTGGCGCGAACGGATTTCAGATTCCTCTGCCGTAGGAAGATTTCTTGCAAACGGAAGCCAAGGCCGCAGTTCATTCGCACTCTCTCGCATCGCCTCATTGACTGCCGCCCCATCCCCCCACTGCGGGGCACGTATGGTCAATCGTTCCGTCTGGAATTGGTCAGGGAACGATAAGAGAATGGGATTCGGTTGCTGCTCCATACTCATGATGCACCCTCCTCCTTATTCGTTGAATAACTGCGACGATCCAACCAACCTGTGATTTCACGCAAACTCCCAATCTGATAGTCCGGTACAATGCCCGTTTCCTGCCACGTCATAAAGCCTTCCAGCCAGATGGTATGCAATCCTGCACTTTGTGCACCACGAATATCATTTGTCGGGTGATCGCCTACATAGCAGGCATGACCGGGATCGACAATGCCCAGCTCATTCAGAGCCAACTCGAAAATTCGAGGATTAGGCTTCTGGATGTTGACGCCGCCCGATACGATAATAGAATCCACATAATCCCTCAGCATAACTCGGTCGATTTTCGCTTGCTGCGTACGGAGTGAGCCGTTGGTAATAATACCAAGCTTCAAGCCACGCGACCGCAGTTCGGACAGCACTTCCTTGGCCCCGTCCATCAACACCGTAAACTTATGAAATTCACCATACCAAAAGCCCAACATCTCTTGTACTGACGTATCGGGATTTTTCAGTTCCAAGTCTGCATGCAGCTCGGTATACAGTTCCCTCTTATCCCGATATCCGTCCTGATCCGCCAAACGTATCTGTTCAACGACAGCCGCGCGGATCGCAGGTTCTTCTGCCACAATAAATCGTTCTATAAAGCGCTCTGTATATGCCGCAAACGCCTGTTTGCGATGAATAAGAGTATTATCCAGATCAAAAATAATCGCTTCTATGGACATAAATAGCTCCCTTCCTTCATCCTCTTGCACCGATTAGGTTGAGACAAATTGAATAATTCCTATTAGAAATAAAAGAAAAAAAATAGACAAGAAAATGATGATCATGTACTTCAAGATTCTCTTGGAGGTCGACTTTTGTTCCAGTTTGGTCTCGATCTGGGTCAACCTTTCTTTGATTTCTTCCAAATCCTGCTCCATCTTCATCATGCTCCCCTTTCTTCGTTTCGACTTATTCATCTTCCTGACACTCACTCACAAAAGTTGCTCCAAAAACGCACCTTTTTTACGGCATTAAAATCAATTTGTTCATAAGGCTTCTCTCCAAATTCCAGCTTGAAATACTCCTGAACACATTCCCCATACACGATAATATCCGTTTGATACACTGAAAATACCGGATTTCCTTCTTCAGATGGCTGCTCTGGGATATATCGATGGCCGTTGATAGGGATTAGCTTGGGCACACGTAAAATCTCACGTTTACATATATCAACGGCTTCCGCCGAATCTGTCGGTTTTTCGCCCCATTCGGGAGGCCAGAATATATGTTGCTCCACATCAAAAATCATACCTTCCAGCGGCCAATTCAACCTTTGCTGAATTACACCCATCCGCTGTGGTGACGTATCTCTCCAAGGGATAAAGCTTTTACCGATGGGAAGAACACTCATCAGAAGCTCCCTCAAATCGGGCGGGAAGTGAATATCATACCTGCCTTCGACATCGGTAACCTCTTGCATGGATAAGCCTGGAGCTAAGGTCACATCGTGTTTACGTAATAAATCTATGATATAAGCGATATCCATCTCTTATCAACTCCTCAGCAGCTAGCTAGTTGACCGGATTGGTCAAGAGGCCTACCAGGCTTATAACTTCAACTTCACCAACACGGCGCGGGCCTTCTATAAAATATCCCCTCGTTCCTGCGTATGCTGTCTGCTGTTTTCATAGGGGTTCCACATTTCATATCATCCCCTTAGGGCTTTTCCAAAAATATGTACTTCTTTCTAGTGTAATTCAATAGGAAAAGAAATCCAAGACTTATCCGCAATACATTGCTGAATAAGCTTGGATTATATGAGAGTCCTTTATTATAATATATGACTTCTATACTTGCTGTCCGTTCACCTGAATATCTACGGCTACTTGCTGCCCCAACCAAGCCTGCATGCGATTCCACGAAAAAACCTGCTCCATGTGAAATACACCATATGGAAGTTCTGAACGGTACAGGGCGAGCGCTGCAAAGACGGTTGCCTTAGCGGTTAAATCAGACTGATGGTGGCTCCTTAGCCGGCATTCAACCTTCGTCTCTTTGCCATTGAGAGTTCCTTGAGCATCTACCTTGACCGCTACAGCATTCCCTCCTATATGTACCTTGCCAAAGCTGCGAACCACCGCATCACGCACGGTTTGCTGTCGGAGTAAACCTGATACTCCTATCGTTCGAAGCCCTGCCAGAAGCCGGGTGGTCAAGCGCGAATCAAAGCAAAGGCGTGTGCTAACGGTAGGAACTTTGAGCGTACGAGGAAGTGTCTGCTGATCCGAAAAAGGAAATCGATACGCCCGATGGCGCCCCACTCCTGCACCAAAGTCTGCCACTATGCCGTCGGTAAAGCTTTTTCGAGTCACCAGGCGTCCCTGTTCTATAACCTCCAAATCGGCATGAATCTGATCTACTGTCCACTCAATGGCAGCCTGACCGTGTTGATCTCCCAAGCCTAGCATCAAAGATATGTTCATCTCATCTGTCTGATCCATGAGCTGCGTCGCTTGCAGTGCTAACAAATTGGTCAGCCCCGGAGCTAATCCTACACTTAACAGGGCTGTGGCCTGATAAGCTCGGGCCTCTTGATGACACTGCTCCACCTGACTCAAAAAGGCCGCATTCGCTGTAATATCCATATAATGTACCCCATGTTGTAGACAGGCACGTACCAAGGCCGTATTGTCCTGATCCAGACACATGATAACCAATTTAGCTTGCTCTAATATCGACGGGTCCATCGGCTCATGAATATTTAGCTGCAAGGGCCGTATCTCACCATTCGATTGTCTACTAAATTCAGTGGCCCGCTCCAGACTACGACCTGCGGCAAATACCTTGCCGGGAAACATTTCACTTAACTCCGTGCATATAATTTTTCCAACATGGCCATACCCGCCAATGGTGATGATGTTATCCTTTGTCATAAGTCGTCTCTCCCTCTTTAACCGCAAACCATGCATTTATTAAAAAAGCGCCATAATACCGGGTGATATGGGTAAAGCCTGCATCTATCAACAGTTCCTGTATTGCCGCATTGGACACCGGGTTTGACTCACGACCGATGGAAGCAGCGAATCGTTCCCAATCCTCCAGTGAAATGCCCTGACTCAGCATATGACCCTTCCACGCCTGCATTTGGATAGAAAAAGAAGGCTCCTGCGAATTCCCATTAATAGAAGCTAGACAAAAAGGTGCACCCGGCTTGAGTCGAGCGGATATCTGGCGTAGCAATGCCTGTTTACTTTCCAAGCTCTGAAGAAAATGAAGCACCAGCAGGCAGGTTGCAGCGTCATAGATCGGTCCTCTGGATGACTCTTCCAACGTACCTGCAACAAACGATATTGTTGAACTGATGCCCGCATGTGTCACACGCTTGCGTGCCAAATCCAGCATGTGCTCGGAGGGATCAACTGCCGTAAAGGACCATGCTTCATGGCGCTCTCCGAGCGTAATCAATTCCTGGCCGCCTCCAGCTCCGACAATTAGCACATTTGGATCTATATTTCGAATATGAGCTTGTGCCCCAAGTTGTGCGGCTATCAAACAGTCTGTCATCTCGTACAAATGAGCATATCCAGGTATTTTTAAAGCAATCGTATCCGCGTACTTATGCACATTCGGATGATTCCAGCTCATCGGTTGATTTGAGTCCGTATTTCCAATAGGGGTTTGTTTCATATGTGCTTTCCTCCAAACATTTAGCCTTGATCTTCTCAGACCATTCGTTTATTGTTGATTTAATTAAGAATCATTCTCAATTATAAAGACAATACGAATATCCACCATCCCATAAATGTGGGATTTAATAATCGCGCTTGAGAACCTCCAGCTTTCACGATAGGAGTAAATGATGAACGCACATTACACGCAATTTGCACAGCTTAAGGACGCTCGACAGCAGATCATGGATCTGGGGAAAAAAGCCCCCTCATCCCTAACGTACAAGCACACCCTAATCGAACGCTTGCGTACTCAGGTTGCTTTCGATGCGGCGTGCTGTACCTCAGTAGATCCGCGTACGCTGCTTTCCACGGGGGCATTTACAGAATCGGGTGTGGAGGACATTCATAACAAACTGCTAGAATACGAATATCTGCACGACGATATGATGAAATATGATCAGTTGGTGCGGGAAGGACAGTCTGTAGCGACGCTACATGGGTCTACACAAGGCCAACCGGATCGGAGCACACGATATAGAGATGTTTTGCAACCCGCCGGATTCGGGGACGAGCTACGTGTTCCGTTTATGTACAAAGGGAGCTGTTGGGGATTTCTTACGTTGTTCCGTCATCATGGAAAACCTGTATTCAGCGAGGAAGAGCAACAACTGCTTGAAGCGTTAGCGCCATCCATTGCCTACCATCTGCGTCAGGCCAGTGTCGGTCTATCTCCAGCCCCTGCCATGATTACGGAAAATGAACTTGAACCAGGAGTTCTCATACTTTCTGATAAGCTAGAACCGATCTCATCCAATACAGTAGCAGAGCAGTGGCTACAGCTGCTTCGGCAGCAGGAGGGAATCCATGAAGACAGCCTTCCGGCTCCTGTCCGGGCGGTATGCTTGCGAGCGCTATCCACTGCCACTGCACCAGCCCGACTATGTATCCCTTCCGCAGACGCAGGAACCCCATGGGTAACCATCAGGGCCACCCTTTTGCAAGGCGGACAGGAGCATACGGGCCAGAAACAGCTAGCCGTATGGTTTGAGGCTGCTAAAGCAACTGACATGCTGCCGCTTATGACCGAGGTGTACTCATGGTCCGAACGAGAGAGACAAATTGTCCAGCTCATTGTTCAAGGCTTTTCGACCAAGGAGCTGGCCAGCGCACTTCATATTACTGCCTACACGGTGCAGGATCATCTGAAAGCGATTTTCTTGAAAACAGATGTAAGCAGCCGTCGTGAGCTCGTATGGAAGGTATATTCCAGATTCAACTAACCTATGTAAAAAGACAGATGACCCAATTAGTGGTCATCTGTCTTTGCTTCACTGCTCTATTTGGACACAAGAGCCTTATTTCTTCGAAGAGGAGTTCGTATCATCGTATGACACTGGTGAGGGCTTCGCAATCCATTCATCAGCCTCAGGCTCGATATCCACGCCATTTTCCAGCTTCGTTTTCTCCATCAAGGAATCTCCGTCCTCGTCCTTCTTGTTGCGGATTTTCGCTTCGTCTTGAGTGTGATCGCTCATGTTGATTCCTCCTTTTTTAATTTCATCTGATGGTTGTACCTTACTCATAATTACCCATTGCCGTCCTGTACAAACCTCTACACGACCAGATGCCCTTTTTTCTCCGCTGGTTCAATGGTTGCCTCAATGCCAGCATTAAACTCCAGAAAGTCGCTTTCCACTCCATCGCTGAAAATAACTCCATTTTCCGGCATCTGCGATGCAATCCGTAACGGCTTTTCGGCTGCTACCTGACCAAACACAAGATCCGCAGCAGTCGTTCGACTGGGGAAGGGTTCTCTCACTGTAAAATAAAGCGATGGCAAACTCCAGGTTGCACGATGATCCTGACTCGTTCCGTCTACTGCCCCTTCCTGACTGAAGGCTGCACCTGGCATCAGCTGGCCTGGAGTCAGCGAGATGGGATGCCGTGTAGCACTGCCGACAATCCCGGCCGCTCCAGCAAGCACGCTGGTCAGCCAGCCTGTCGCTCCCAATCCGGTTGAAACGATAATACCACTGGAGGATTGCTGCTCTACCTGATCCTCCAGTCTTAACTCATATCTCGCGGAGACATGAGTTTTGCGCCCAATGAACAAATCATTTACAGCATACAAGGATTGGCCATCATTTAATTGGGCCTTAGCCAGCGTAACTTCCTTAATTGGCCGTCTGTGCACGAACACATCCGGCACCACCCAGCGCAGATCGGATACAGTAAACGGCAACAATACCCCGTCCCAGCGCAATGGATCTGGATTCACACCGATAAGCGGCTGCTCGGTCAAATATTTTAATGTGTTGGCTACCAGCCCATCCTGACCCAGCACCACCACTGTATCCTGCTCACCAAAAATAAAGTTCGGCACATGCTCCCGCTCCACAATCTGAACTCGACCCAAAGCCGTTAACTCCGACGTAGCCGTTGCCACCGCCCTGCGGTAATTTTCGTCCTCCAGCACATAATCACTGAAATCAGCACCCAGCCGTTCCATAAAGAAGCGAGCCTGCTGCACCGTATTGTATCGAACAATCAGTTCCTCCAGTCGCGTTTTACGCTTCACTAAAATGATCTTTTGCTCTGTCATTCGGCTGCTCATCGTGTTCTTCCTCCAGACCCTCTCGATCCTGCTGATCCGTTTGCTCCCGTATCTGACATGAGACCTTGCAGCAGATCCGGTGTAATATTCAGCTGACCGATTTTCCCTGCATTTTCTGCAAGCTCCTGAAATGCTATCGCAATTAGCTTATCGGGGCTCATATCCATGTTGGCCATAGCTTGAAGTACGTTCGGCTCAACATCCTGCAACGATTTCATAACTACTGTCAGCTCATAGGCCTTGGCATCGGCTTCTGCCTTTTTATTCGTTACGGTCAGCTCAATCAGCTCGCGTTTTTTCTCCTCCAAGGCTGTGTCAAATCGTAGCTGCTCCTCTTTCATCTCGCTTTGCTTTTGCTTCACAGAACGCTCGGCATCGAGTTGAGTTTCGCGGATTTGTTTCTTTTTCGTCTCCACTGCAATCTCGGTGTTCAGCTCGTTTTCCTTCACACGCCGCTCTTGCTCAATAGATGCATTACGACGCTCATACAAAGCGTGATCCGCGTTGCGAAGAATCTCTTCCCTCGCTTGAGCCTCCAGCGCTCTCATCGTCTCCTTATTGGGTAGAATCGCCAAAATCGACAACCCCATAACCTCAATGCCGAGCTTTTCCATTTCCGTATGCTGAGCAATATCCTTCGTCATGTTTTGGGCCAGACGTTCACTGGACTGAACAGCTTCTTTGAGCGGGACACGCTCCAAATACTTTTTGGTAAGCACCTTGGCGATGTTAATCACCCGTTGGGCCAGCTTACTCGGATCATCCGAAATGTAGCGTCGTTCCTTCAAGTCATACGTATAGTTTAAAATCTGCGTCGTTCTCCGATAATCTACAATTCGATAAGTCAGTTGCCCCTGCACCGTCACCGCCTGAAAATCATTCGTCATATCCTCAAACATGAACGGTACATCAATGGAAGAGACGGGCACGACGACGACCGAGGTGGTCGGGGCGTAATAATAAAAAGATAATCCAACACCCTCCCGAACCACCTTCCCGTTTTTCACCTTCATCACATATTCACTGGGCTGAAATTTAACAAAATTAAATCCAAACATAGCCGCTTCCCCGCTTTCTTTATAGTTTATAATGTTTTGTTATTATCATTTTGTTATTAACAATAAAATAACACACATTTTCGATAATATCAATATGACATTTATAAAAAAATAAAGGCTGTTTCCCCTCCGATATACTCGGTTAGAGGAAACAGCCTTATTGAAACACTTTATTTATTATCCACATTCCATTCTCTATAAAATTGCTCCAAGTACATTTCCATCCATTGATGCCGGGCCTCCGCCAGCTCTCGGGCATAAGTGGTATTCATTAAATCTTTGAGCTTGAGTAGCTTTTCGTAAAAATGGTATATGGCACTTTTACCTGCGGCACGATACTCATGCTGTGAAAAGTCTTTATCCGGGTGATGCATCATACTGCCTTTTGAGCCTGCATACATAAAGGTTCTTGCAATCCCAATCGCTCCAAGAGCATCCAACCGATCCGCATCCTGCACAACTTGACCTTCCAGCGTCTCCATAGGCGGGTTTTGTCCACCATTGTAGGACATCGTAGCTATAATAGTCATCACGTGCGTGATTACATTCGGATCGCTGATATGCAGACGCAGCCACTGCTCTACTTTATCTAACCCGGCTTGTTTGGAATCATTTAATTTTTCATCCGCTACATCATGCAGCAGCGCTGCCAGTTCACAAATAAATGAATCTGCGCCTTCTTTGGCAGCAATTTTAAGGGACAGCTTTCTCACCCGGTCTATATGCCACCAATCGTGACCACTATGATCATGCTCCAACTGCTGCTGTACAAAGGGCTCCGCCTTTTGAATAACATCTGCCAAAATCGCTTCCTGTTGCTCCGTTCGTCTCTTCATATGTCACCTTTCAATCCCGTCCATACTTTCTATGGTAGGTTCGTTTAATTTTTTAATGCTTGTCCATTTGCTTACTACGAATCATTCTTCATTTTATTCTAAAGGGTGTATGGTATCCAACCTTTAGAACGAGAAGTCAGTAACCTGACAAAAAAAGAACCTCCAAAACCACATCAATCGTAGTCGCGGAAGTTCTTTTTCGTTTGTCTATCTAAACCCGATCCTCTTTAACTTAATTCCGTATCTTACTCTACTCCACGACACCAAGCTCGCGGTTCTTCTCCTTAAAGCGGCTGTTATGAGAAGATACATATGCCGCTTTGTCAGCTGCTGGATCAATGTGCAGCTTCGCGCTGTTCAGTGCAAGGGCGGCATCTGTGAACGCACCGGCAATCAGATACAACTTGCTTCCGTACTCAACAAAATCGCCTGCCGCGAAAATCCCTGGTAGATTCGTTTCCAGCTTTTCACTCACTCGGGCATGCCACTCACCCATATCCAGCCCCCAATCCCGAAGCGGGCCGAAATCGGATTTTAGTCCATGATTTACGATGACTGCATCGACATTCAACACCTGTATTTCGTCCGTATCTACATGACTGATCGTCACCTGTTCAATCGTCTCTCCATTGTTGCTATGTAGCTGACTCACCGCGTATGGTGTGAGAACACGGACCGAAGATGATTTCATACGAGCTACATTTTTCTCATGTCCGCCAAAGTGATCCCGACGATGTACGACGGTCACACTCGCCGCAATAGACTCCAGCTCATTCGCCCAATCCACCGCCGAGTCGCCCCCACCGGAAATCAGGACGTGCTTGCCCCGGAATGGCTCCAGCTCTTGTACCGTATAATGCAGGTTCGTAACCTCATAGCGGTCCGCCCCCTCAATCTCCAGCTTAGCCATTTTGAGAATACCATAGCCTACTGCCAGAACGATCGTGCGTGTCCAATGCTGTTCCCCTGTGGCAGAAGTTAGCAGGAACGTGCCATCCTCTTGCCGATTCAAACCAGTGATCTGCTGTCCCAACACAATGGTAGGCTCGAACGTCCGCGCCTGCTGCTCCAGCTGATCAATCAGCTTTTCACATAAAACCGGGGTAACCCCCCCGACATCCCATATCATCTTCTCTGGGTATATGCGCATCCGTCCGCCCAGCTCATGCTTGGCTTCGATCAGCTTGGTCTTCATATCTCTCATTCCACTGTAAAATGCGGTATACATACCGGCAGGACCACCGCCGATGATCGTTACATCATATAATTCCAAGGATACTGTCACTCTGCAACTCTCCCTATCATAGCGTAATATGTCTGCTCCTATTATAAGTGATAATAATTATCAATATCAATTAAGAAATAAAAACATGACCATTACAGAGTTTTTCGTGACCTTAGAACTATATTTTATAGGTTTATATAACTGCTACTTCCGTTATTCTCGTAAATTTTGCGAGGATTGCTGCACAGAAGGATAAAAAAGCTTCTTCTACCTCATCCATCAGTTGTTCCTTGTTTTGCATGGAAGGTATAAAGCTATCCTCCATTCCTTGCTTGTATGTAATCGTCGGATCCATGAGCTTGGCTGCGTTTCTGCGCACATGCACCATGATATGGTTGATGATCCCACCAATACTGTTCGTTTCGGCCTCACCCACGCGCCATAGCACCTGTTCATCCAAAAGCACAATGCATGCCCGCAACTTTACCAAATATTGATCGTACATTCTGTGCTTGGATATGATTATAAATTCGTGCATGGAAGAATCCATATATTCATTTTCTCCTTCGTCCTATCAAGTGAATGTTTCAAAAAAATTACTTCCATCAATCATCCAATACTGTTCAGGTGAAGGTACCTCGTTCAAAAAGTTTTGATATTCCCCTTTCCACCCCGCTGGGACATAGTGTTCAAACGAAGCTGGCTCAGGAAATAGCGAATAGAGAACTTTCTCATCAAAGTTAACATACAGAGCAGGACAGAACTCCAACAATTCATCCTGATGCCGGATAGCATCATCCAGTAACTGGAGCATTGAAGTTAGTTCACCAGTAGCCACCTTATATTCACAGATGTGATCCAAAAATGCTCCCGCTGTGGTTTCATCCAAAATAGCGATACCGAACCGTTCCTCCATCTCGGTATTCAAAAACCAATACTCTCTTTCCGTCACATACCAATTCCATTTCCCTTCAAAAATAACACCAACAATGATGTTTTGTGCATATTCAGGCCATAATTTCATGAGCATCTCGCGTTCCCCTCTTTCTCACTCACAGTTCGATCCAAAACCGGTTTACACGGTTTCCGTCTTCCTCTATGTAATCCTTGTCTGGCGTTCCGCCGTTTTGTATGATTGTTTTTTTGGAGGCAATATTATCGGAGTCGCATACGACCAGGGCTCGGGAAATCCCCAGCTCTTTTGCTTTTTCTAACGCCAAGGCCAGCATTGTAACAGCGTACCTGTTCCCTCGTGCAGAAGGACGGATACCGTAACCGATATGACCTCCGGCATTCATTAGGTGTTCGTTAAGGTCATGCCTGATATTCACTGCTCCCACAACCTGTTCATTCGCATTGACAAGCCAGTATGTTGAGCTTTTGACCCAGCCTTCAGACAGGTTCATTCCATTTTCCTGATTACTTAAAAGCGTCAACATACCTTCAAAATCGTATGGCTCTACAGAGATCACCCAAGGTACCATATGCTCCTGACTCTTTTTCCATTCCTCATAAAATGAAAGATAAGCCTCCTTCCAGTCCTGATCCGGCTTTACCAATCTGACGGTCTGCATCCACTCACGGCCTCCTCTTTAAACGTTCAATTCATCTGCTATTACTTATATTCAATATCCATAAATTTTTGCGCCCAATCTGCAAAAGAGAGCTTATCATCCCAAGTGACTAGCTTCATCGCTTTGGCACATCCCCAGTTTAGAACCTGCTGATGCAGCATATGCACCCGGAAACGCTCAGTAAATCCTTTTTTGGCTTCCATCCCTTGTGCGTAAGCAGTAAGAAACCCTTTTGCCAACTCTTCTTCACCATTCTCCAGATGTCGTTGTCATCTCTACACACCATAGCTCTTAATCGTTGCTTCCAGGGTTTCATCCGTATCTGCCAGCCAAACGAAACTAACCTCAAACGTTCCTGGCTCGAAAAACAATGGAAATCTCCGCTTAAACCAATCCTGCATCGGCAGATTTAGCGCCTCCTTCATATCCACCCACAGCAATTCTCCCTCAGGGGGATTTTTTAATAGTTCACCTTCAGTGGCTGTAGCCAAATAGTTAAAGACCATATACCTCAGCCCTTGACTTGGATCACAATATTCGTCGATTCCTTTAAATACAATTTCCGTCACGGTTAAGCCCGTTTCTTCCTTTACTTCACGAATGGCCCCATTCACAATGCTTTCTGGAAACTCTACTTTTCCTCCTGGAGCAATATAACCCGGAAACCCCTTTCGATTGGGTCTATTCATAAGCAATACCTTGCTTCCGTCTTGAATCATACACATGGTATATATTTTGTGTGTCACTTCTGTTGTCAATCCGATCATACCTTTCTTTATTCACGATTCACTATAATCTAGCTTTACTTTCACACCGACAAACTGTGGTTAAATATGGCATTTCTCATACTTTAACTCGTTGTTTTGTAGAGCGCAATAACTCTAACCATAGACTGGATTAGAAGACTCATGCCTAAGTCGGTCAAAATCAGCAAAAAAAGACCGCCTTTCTGCAAAGCCGTTGGTACTACCAAGTGACTCCAGAAAGGAACGGTCTTATCCATCATGCCAATAATCAGTTTTCTAGACACGCCCCGGATAACGAGAACCTGCTGCGAAACCTTTAGGCGAAATGCGCTCAATCTCTTGAAGCTCTGCTTCCGACAAGGAGATCTGTAGAGCACCAAGATTTTCACGCACTCTTTCCAGTCTCTTCGTTCCCGGAATCGGAACGATATGGTCGCCTTGCGCCAGCAGCCATGCCAGCCCCAACTGAGCAGAAGTACAGCCTTTTTGGGCAGCCAGTTTTTCGATCAGGAGGACAACTTCTAGATTTTTGTTGAAATTCTCTCCTTGGAAGCGTGGAAAATGACGGCGGTAATCATCCTCTGGTAGATCGTCAAATTTCTTGATCTGTCCCGTGAGGAAACCTCGACCCAGTGGACTGTAGGGTACGAAGCCGATTCCCAATTCGTTCAGTAGCGGAAGAACATCATCTTCCACTTCTCTGCTCCACAAGGAATATTCGGTTTCTACCGCGCTAATTGGATGCACCGCATGCGCGCGGCGGATCTGTTCAGCCGACGCTTCCGACAAGCCGATATAACGGATTTTCCCTTCCTTAACCAAATCGGCCATCGTTCCGACGGTCTCTTCAATCGGAGTATTGGGATCGACTCGATGCTGATAATACAGGTCGATATAATCAATCCCCAGATGAAATAGACTGGCGTCCACGGATTTTTTAATATATGCCGGATCTCCTTTGGACCCCTGAGTGTGCGTGATTCCGAATTTAGTGGCAATCACGGCCTCCTCCCGACGACCCTTGAGCGCACGTCCAACCAGCTTCTCATTGCCGCCGAACTTCTGCTGTGCGTATTCCTCACCATAAAGATCTGCTGTATCAAACAGCGTTACACCAAGGTCCAGCGCTCCCTGAAGTGTACGCACCGACTCCTCGTTGTTCGGCATCATCATCGTGCCAAGGCCCAGAGCTGATACCTCCAGCCCTTCATGTCCCAATTTCCTTTTCAGCATATCATGGTTCCCTCTTTTCTTTGGGTAAATGGATGGAATGAACATGTACTCATTCTAATGGACCCATATGGAGGCAACCACAGTACGTTTATACTAGTAACAAGATTACCAGGCAGAGGATTGACTTACTGGCGTGTAGATACAAAAGTGCAGACCCGGTTGGTCCGTAATGCTTGCTAAAGAATTAATATCATAGGAAACTGCCTCCACAGCGCCAGGGATTTGAAAGGAAACCCGATTCACTTTTTTGAGCTGGATATGATGCAGCTTCCACATGGTGTCAAACTCCATACTTTCCACACGTAGCCGTTCTACCGTCTCCTCAAACCAAGGATCTCCTAAATACTTGTCATAATAGGTTCTAAAAACAGCTACCGAATAGGACGCAAATTCTTCCCAGTTAACCATTCGACGACGTAATTCGGAATCCACGAACAATAAACGAATCATGACACGTTCAGAAATAGACAGGGAAGAAAAATCGGTAATGACCTCATTCGCCGCGCTATTCCAAGCAAGCACTTCCGCTTTCTCATTGCTGATGAAGGAAGGATAGGACAACTGATCAATAATATGTTGCCACTGTGGATTCAGCGTTGTATGGATGGGCGAAATAGCAACCGTCTCATTGGGATTCCACAATTGAATTAGATGTGCTCTCTCATCATGAGTTAATTGTAGAGCTTCTCCTATACTTTCGATAATTTCCTTAGATGCTGTTACTTCTCTACCTTGTTCCAGCCATGTATAATACGTCGCACTGACACCTGCCAGCATAGCAACTTCTTCTCGGCGAAGCCCCGGTGTTCTTCGCTGACCCTGTGAAAGTCTAAGGCCTGCCTGCTCTGGTTGAAGTCGATTTCTACGTGATTTCAGAAAAGCTCCCAACGTTTTCGATTTACTATAATCATTAGACATGTGTCACCTCTTTTCCAATCAATCGCCATAGAACAATCACAGTCCCTCGTCAAACAACTGCAGACCTATGATTTCAAAGGCGACACCTTCACCCGCTTTAACGTTGACATCACCATTCATTTCTTTAGAATCCAAAATAAACGTAGTGTCTCCTACTACAATCTCCAGACATTCTATCTCGCCTGCTTCGCCCTGCATCACTTGATGTATCGTTCCTTGAATCCAATAGTCGCCTAGCTTTGGTTGAGGTCGAAAAATCCCTGTCTCTTCAGTAGACTTCAGCCTTCTGAACCCCTCTATACTGGATTGAGAAGTCTCGACCGAAATTACACAACCAGGAATCATCTTATTCAAGCTTTGTTCATATGGGACAACATACGCATATCCGGAAGTCAGTTCATGCCAAAAATATGTCCAGTAGCCGTATACTTTTTCCTCGCCCATACTACGAATGATGATATACTGATCTTTATTTATTTCCTTGATCTGTACACGCATATATAGAGTCCTCAGTAGATACTTTTCTTATAATAATAGTGTTTAAAGCCTCTCGGAGCATCGTCAATGACACCAACGACTTCATACCCATGCTTTTCATAGAATTTAGGCGCTTGAAAAGTAAACGTATTAAGTTGTATAAAATTACACCCTTTATCTCTAGCAATCTGTTCAATTTCACCAAGCAGTTGTGAACCGTAGCCCTTTCCTCTGTAACGCTGATCTACCCACAAAATATCAACCTCCACCCAGTTCCAACATAGTACACTTAGGAGACCGCCCATGACCTGACCGTCTTCATCTTTGAGCGTAAGATTAATCTCTTCGTATCGGGTTCGAATATCTGCTGGGACGTATTTCGCATTAAACTCAATCAACTTGTTTCTGACTAAACGCGCTTCATCCCTACTACTTCGATTCATCTGAGGTTCCAGCGTCATGGCATAAATCCTCCAATTTGAAATGATTACTAACACTTACTGATTTAAATATAGAAAATAACAGGGTTAACATACTTTCATCTTCCTACTGTTATATATTGTATATACTTTTCTATGTTTAGTCACATGATTCAATTTAGATGGACAGAATTATTCTAATCTAAATATCGCTGATTAAAGTCGCTCCCTGGATTCATGCAAAATATTTAGTAAACGAAAAAAGCAGGCCCCTATGAAACGGAGAACCTGCTATCGTTTATACATCGTCTGTCATACAGGAGAAGAGAGGGGATGATTAAATTGAAATATCCAGTGATTTCCCAACTCCCGTAATATCGCTGCTGTTAGCGCTGTTGATACGAGTTGTTTCTGTGTTACTTGGAGCAGGCTTTTCCATTTTTGGAGTTGACGTACTGCTGGATTGCGAACTTTGCTGTGCAATTTGAGCTTCAATCTGTTTAATTTGTTGCTGAAGCTGCTTCATTTTTGTTTCTTTTGTATCTTTATTATCCTTACTTTGCTGTACCTTGTTGTACTCCGCTTCAAGTTGAGCTTTTTGCTTTTCCAGACTAACTGTATCGTTGGTACTGGATGAAGATGAAGTGCTTGCAATAGATATTGAACTGCTGGATGTGGATGAAATGTTCATACGAGATTTCCCCTTTATAAAAGTATGAGTTTTACACGTGTGGGCTAACCAGTTCTAAGCTGTGGCATTCGATTCATCTGTATTTCCCCACGCGTCTTTTAACGCAGAAAGCAGATCTGTTTCCTGATCTTTGTCCGAAGCTGTTGACCCGGATATAAGACTGGAACTCAGAACGCTCTGCAAATCACTCAGCAAGGATCTTTTTTCATCTACTGTAAGCTCTTTTTCAGATGTAGTGCTGTTATCCTCTTGATTGGAAGCCTCTTGAATTTTCCATGCGAATGGAATCTGCATTCCTCCCGTGTATTCCATGAATTCCTTGCTCAATTCGAGTGAATCGTTAGATTTCTTATGTGTGGTATGACCCGCGGTATTTAGTCCATTCTCATTTGACTTCACCGTATTCGATTGATCATAGGAAGTCGTGATGAGATGCCTGTTAATGGATAGTGACAAAGTAGATCCCCTCTCAATGTACATAATGTTTTTAGCTGCCCACCTACCTTTCATCGGTAGCAAATCTGAATGCAACCTGAGGGTATGCTGAATGATAACTGAATAAATACAAACTCATTAATACCGTAACCCTTTTATTATTTCCTAGACCATAGTCAAGGAAAATCCCCTCCGCAAGACGGGGGGATCAACCCTACTTGAGACAGGAGTAAGTAAAGGGATAATTTGTTACTCTTAGCAAAGAATAAATGAACGTATTTTAAAAATTGAAAGTAGGGAAATGATGTATGATCCGTATTAGCCATTTGGTTCACGAGAGACTTATGTTCCTAGTCAAATTTTTGTACTCGCCTGCATACGTGGGTAGTGTAACACCAAGTTCCAGATTTTTAGCTAAAAATATGATAGAATCCATTCCATGGAGTGAAGTTCATGCTGTTGCCGAGCTTGGTGCTGGAACAGGGGCAATTACCCAATACATCCCGTCTGCTGCTGAATTTCAACCCAAGGTTTTACTCTTTGAGAAAGACCAAACCATGCAGCAGAGTTTAAAAAGAAGATTCCCGAATTATCTGTGCTATTCCGACTCGCGTGAGCTTCAGCTTGCTATGAAAAATGCCCAAATAGAACAGCTTGACTGCATAATCAGCGGGCTGCCATTTTTCAATTTTCCACAAGCGATGCGGAATCAAATTGTAGAACAAATTCATCTATCGCTCAGGGATGGAGGAATGTTTGTGGCCTTTCAATACTCTAAACAGATGAAACAACAGTTAGGTGAATGGTTTGATATTGAAGAAATCAAGTTTGTGCCAATGAATGTTCCACCCGCATTCGTGTATGTATGTCGAAAGAAAACCTAAGAAAGGAGTACGGGTATGGACGTGGAATATTTAATTTCCATCATTGAACAATACGGCTATGCCGCATTATTCTTTTCTCTATGGCTGGGGATTGTGGGTCTACCCATCCCGGATGAAGTCATCGTGATGACTGGCGGGGCTGTAACAGGCATGGGCATACTTCACCCGTTACCCGCTTTTTTAATTGTATATCTTGGGGTTGTATCAGGCTTGTCCTTAGGTTATGTATTGGGGAGAACCGTGGGCACACCGATTCTAGAACGTTTGCGTCGGAAGAAAAAAATGGACAGGTACATTACGTTTTCGGAAAAATTGATACATAAGTATGGAAATTTCACTATTTGCATCAGTTATTTGCTGCCGATCGTCCGTCACATTATCCCTTATATTGTCGGAATCAATAAAATGAGTTTCAAACGCTATGCCCTCTTCTCTTATTCAACAGGTTTGATCTGGACGCTGATCTTCTTTCTGCTCGGACGTACCTTTGGCGATCATGTACAAGCAGTAGGAGAACTAATCCATCGTTATGGCTTGCAGATGGTATTGCTTCTCATCATGCTGACAATTATATTTCGTATAATGAAATTTGTATGGGGGAAGAAAACAACGGAGGAGTAAAGGTTAAGTATATTCGGCATGTTCATTACCTACATGAAAAAGAAATAGACCGCACTCACTAAAGTAAACGGTCTACTCTCGACCACCTGATGGCCGACTGCTCTTTATGCAGTTGTTGTATGCTGGGGCCGTGTCAGAGCACGGCTCCTTATTTATTTCTTACCTCATTATAATCGATTTTATGTAATTGCGTGTTTTTATTGCTTGGATAATTATATAAGCGAATTTAAAAGTTACCTGTCGTGCCGCTACGCAGATGGAGATGGTGCTTCTCATCGCCACCGCCCCCGGATTTCTGAAATAAAGTCTTCATCGGTAGAAATCCGGGGAGGTGATGCTTCCGAAGTGAGCTTTCCTACGGAAAGCTTTTAAAGCGATCGCTTCGCTTGTACAGCACCATTCCGTCTACTCCGTTTTCCATGTACATTTTTTTAGTTCAGCCTATATAGAATTTATTTCCTCACATGACAGGACAGAGCTATAGGATCAGCTCATAATGGTAAAATCCCCCATCATTGATATTTTGATTTCCTTCATACTCTCTTTGTGCTGAAACATTATTCTTTCCTATCGATACCCAATTCCCTTGAATCCTGTCAGTGTGCCTTGTTGCTGAGCTACAGTCAATAATAGTTGGGAGATCCCTCGTTTTGGGTATTCTTCATCCACGAATAAACCATCAACATCCAAGATCATTTTATAGAAATAGAAGGAAACAATTGTGTAAACTCATCATTTTATCTTTTTCTATATCCTTAATGACCGACTGCAAAAGATATAATTCCCCTTTTTCACTTATAATTTTAAGTCCAATCAAGGATATTCACAAAATATTCGATTTTTCTTGGAATTTCCTATTGATTTGATGTCACTATGATGTCACTATGATGTCACCTTTCGGTATACCAAATCGCTATGTAATGATACAATATTTACATGATATTTTGTCATTCCACATCAAAACATTTTCACTCTGGAGGTTTGCAAATCATGTCTAATTCTTTAGAAATATTAATTGAACCCATAATCAGAAACCGATTAGAAACATTGTATAGTAATCTTTCTAAAACCATACCAGAATACAACCAATTTTCCACGGAATGCAACCAGTATTTCAAAAAATCTGTGAATCCGTTCCCAAGCATCTCGAACATACCCTGTTTTTATATGAAGATGCCCAAATCTCTCTGCAATCTATTCTGGAGAACCAAATATATTTACAGGGATTTAAAGATGCTATGCAATTTTTAGATGAGTTACGTAACACCTATACTGGTTAAGAACTACATAATAATTTTCAACTTTAAAAATATATCTTTTAAAAAACAAAAAACACCTAGAAACAGGCGTTTTCATTTTCGTCCTTTTTAGCAATACTATCCATATGATATACTATAAACTAACAACAGAATGGCTTAGATGGGCGGTCGGCTAGTCTCCTGCAAAGGAGGTGATGCCTGTGGAGGTTAAAGATACATTGATGTTGATGATTCAATTTGCGACATTGGTGATCTTGATTCTTTCCTTCAACAAAAAGAAATAGACCGCCCTCTGGAAAAGGTTAGCGGTCTATTTTACTAATCCAACCCTACAGCCACCGCCCTTATAAGCGGCTGTTGTAAAAGAGTGAGGATGTTGGCAGCATCCTTACTCTTTTTCAGTATATACTTATTAGCTTTAGTTTATCACAGGAAAATCCATATTGCCAATATGGCAAATCTTTTTAAGGGGCGGCTTTCCTTTCACACCATGTTACTTCTTTAATTGAAGCAACTTTACTAACTTGTCATGAATGGCAGTATTCGGATAATTCCCGCTAAACTGAGAAGACCCAGGTCCCATCGCGGTTAATGCCACATCAACAGATGTATGTCCACCCGTGGTCCAGTCGATATAAAACTTCTCATCGGAGCCTTTTACAGTAAAAGGACCATCCTCTTTGGAAATGCCTTCACCGGATTCATCCTCCGCATCTTCGCCTTCAATCGCCAAACCGCCCGTTTCATGATCTGCCGTCACCAACACTAATGTATCTGGATGCGCTTTGGCATACTCTTTAGCTACTTTAACGGCCTTATCAAGTTGTTGCCCAGCCTTAATCGTTAACTCCCCTTCATTGTCATGCGCCATCTCATCCGTTCCTTCTTCTTCTACCATCAGGAAAAAACCTTTTTGGTTTTTGGAAAGAACATCAATCGCTTTAGCCGTCATATCCGGTAGAGAAACCGTTGGGTTGTAAGAGTTACCCAGCTTGTTGTGAGCTTGAAACATCTCTTCATTGGCGAACAGTCCTAGCAACTTAGAACCTTTGGCTGCTTTCATTCCTGCCTGATCCGTCACATAGCTATAACCCAGCTTCTTCGCTTGTTCTACCAAATTCCCTTGAGTTCCCTTACTAGCTTCCTCAGGATCTTCTGCCGGAGCATCTGGATGTTTGCCTACTGTTCCGGCAGGGTACCAGAAATCCTCACCACCGCCCAGAATAACATCCAGCTTGCTTTTCTCCAGATACTGCTTGGCAATCTCGCTTTGAGCGGAGCGTTTTTCGACATGCGCACCAAAGGCGGCCCCGGTTGCGTCTGTCACTTGGCTTGTCGTCACGACACCTGTAGACATGCCTGCTTTTTTGGCCAGCTCCATAATCGTTGTCACTGGTTTTTTATTCAAATCCATTCCGATTGCGCCGTTATACGTTTTCACACCTGTTGCAATGGCAGTTGCAGCCGCGGCAGAATCCGTAACCAGGTTATCCCCTGAACTTGTACTAACCAGGCCGGTTACAGGCATGTTATCCATTTCAAGTAATCCCGATTTCCCTACCGTCGCCAAGCGAATCGCGTTGCGACTTGCTTCTCCCATACCATCGCCGATAAAAAGAATGACATTCTTAGGAGCATCGACTTTCGCTGACGAAGTTTTCAGTCCTTTGGATACCTGTGCGGTAGTAGACTTGGTATTAGATGAGGCTGCAAAAGCGTTAGGGATATTAGCAGATAACAATGGCGCACTCAAAACGGTAATGGCACCTAAAGCAAGGATACTCTTTTTCATCGAACGCTTTTTCACAAGGTCACACTCCAATAAATTTGATATTCATATATGATAAAGTAATCATATATTTGTTTTGTAAAGCATCGTAAAGCAATAGATTAAGCGAATGTAAAATTTGGAATGAGCGCCTGTTTATTTATAAAACAAAAAAAGACACCGACTCTTGGTATATCAAAGTCGATGCCCTCTGGCGTTTTTATTTAAATGGCGGCGATATTTTTGCCGATCGGCATGGTGTAGTAGAGCGGTTTTTGCTGTCCATTTTGCTGATAGACTACAAGCAGCAGGGTGCGGCCTTCGGCTGTCAATGGGCTTCCTCCGCTTAGAATATGATCCAAACTGAACGGCAGTACATCCAGCACAGCGTGCTTTTGCAGTTCCTTTTCACTCAGCTTCAACGAAGCAAAGGCTGGAATAATCTCGCGGTATGGCTGCGGCTGTTGACTGCCTACATCCGTCCCACCTGTACTCTCCTTGCTCGCATCTGCCACAAAATCTGTAACCACAGGTGACAACAGCGCATCCGGATGCTGGAGAACCATTTTCATATAGCTGGACCAATCATTCTTCTCCAAGGTATGCTCCCACCAAATTTTACGCGGCTTATATTTATGGTTAAGGAAATAATCAAGCTTCATCAGTCCAAGCACCATATCCATTCGCTTTGTTCCACGCGATTCTAGAAAGGACTGGAGACGCGTGAACAAGTCTTCGAGCTGATGTCCGATTTTTTGCCAGCCCTGTCCTTCCCAGTAGTCTCCGAATTCCTGAAAGAAATCAAAGGCGGACGAGAATTCGCGCTCGATCAGATAGTTAACTGTATGATCCATACGATGAGAGTTCCAGTATTTTTCCAATACATCTTCCAAGCGCTTGAGCCGGACGATATCGGCAAAGGAAAGGACGTCATTGCTCAACATTTCATACGGCGCAACATCCATATACGTATAGTTATACTTGTCTGCGTCGATACGCAGTCCGGTGCCACGCAGCATTTTGAGGAAGCCAAGTTGAAGCTCTTCCGGGCCGAGCGCAAAAACGTCATTAAACGTTTTACGGAATGTGTTGTAGTCCTCCAAAGGCAATCCGGCGATCAAATCCAAATGCTGGTCGATTTTACCGCTTTGTTTGACCTTGGTAACAGTACGGGAAAGTTTGGTAAAGTTCTGGCGACGCTTAACCAACTCATTGGTAGGATCATTCGTTGATTGGACGCCGATTTCAAAACGAAACACGCCCGGCGGCGCGTTTTCCGCCAAATAATCCAACACCTCGGGACGCATAATATCTGCCGTAATCTCAAACTGGAAGACACAACCACGGTGATTTTCAATCAAAAATTTGAACATTTCCAGCGCATAATCGCGTTTAATGTTAAACGTCCGATCCACGAACTTAATTAGGTTGGCTCCATTGTCGATCAGATACAGAATATCCGACTTTGTACGCTCGATATCGTAATAGCGCACCCCAACTTCGATGCTCGACAGACAAAACTGGCAACTGAACGGACAGCCTCGGCTCGTTTCAAAATAAACAACCCGTTTCCCAAGTTCCGGTATATCCTCTGCAAAACGATAGGGCGACGGTAGCTCGTTCAAGTCCGCTTTCGGGCGACCGGGCATCTGAATAACCTCTTCTCCCTTACGGTAAGCCAGTCCATACACAAAATGGAACTTGCCATCCCCTTCCAGCTCCTGCAGCAGTTGATGGAAGGTTTCCTCTCCTTCTCCAACCACGATAAAATCCACATTCGCCAAGCGCTTCATCCAGTGATCCGTATCGTAGGATACCTCTGGACCACCCAGAACAATTTTGACCTCGGGCATAATCTTTTTCAACACATCAATGACTTTGATCGTCTCTTCAATGTTCCAAATATAACAAGAAAAGCCGATGACATCTGCCCCGCGTTGAAACAAATCGGATACGATGTTCATCACCGGGTCCTTAATCGTGTACTCCGCCAACTCGATATCAAAGTCCTTTTCACTGTAGGCTTTGAGGCATCGAATGGCCAGCGAGGTATGAATATATTTTGCATTTAACGTTGATAAAATGACTTTCATAGGTCACAACCTTCTATAGTTTGCATGAACTGTTATATCCCCTTACCTTAGTATAGCTATTCAAAATCCTCGTACACATCGTCTGCATAAATCTCATCCTCACTTACCGTCCCCCCGATATTCCCCTGATTTTGGAAAAAATCAAGAAACGGCTTGCCGTACTTGCGGAACTTCACTTCGCCGACACCCTTGATCCGCAACATGTCTGCCTCGGATTGCGGGCTCGCTACGCTCATCTCACGCAGCGTTGCATCATTGAAAATGATATAAGACGGTACATGCTCCTGAGCGGCCAGATCGCGGCGAATCAGGCGCAATTGCTCGAACACGGTTTCGTTGACTGCAGCCGGGTATGCATCGCGTCCCTGTCGTCCGCGTGAACCTGCTCCACCTGCAAAAGCCGTGGCATGTCGCACCACACGCTGCATGACTTCTCGCTGGCCTTTCAGCACCTCAGCCGCAAGCTGCTGCAAGCGTACAACCGGATATTGTCCCTCGGACAACATCAGATAGCCTTCCGAAACAAGAACATTGATAATTTCGGCAATTTCTTTTTCCGTCCGGTTGCCCATCACGCCATAGGTCGGCAGGCTGTCAAAACCATATTGCAGCACTTTTTTGTTACGCGATCCTTTCAACACCGAAGCGACCATCGAGACCCCATAACGTTCCCGCATGCGATGAATGCACGAAAAAATCTTCTGCGCATCTATGGTCATATCAACCAATTCCCGCTCATCTGTACATGAACTGCATATGCCGCAAGCTTCATGCTCCTCCGCTTCTCCGAAATACTCAAGCTGTGCCGTACGTAGGCAACGAGTCGTGTAGCAATAATCAACCATCTGCTGGAGTTTGCGGTAGTCGTTGCGCTTGCGGTCTTCATCCTGTGGATTTTGCTCAATCAGGAACTTCTGCGTCACAATATCTTGCGGTCCGAACAGTAAAATACATTGACTCGGGTCGCCATCACGTCCTGCTCGTCCCGCCTCTTGTACGTAAGCCTCCATATTTTTAGGCATGTTGTAGTGAATGACATAGCGTACGTTCGATTTATCTATCCCCATGCCAAAGGCATTGGTTGCTACAATGACACGGATATCGTCGTACAGAAACCCTTCCTGGCTATCTGCACGTTCCTGATCTGTCATCCCGGCATGATAGCGTCCGGCCGCCATGCCTGCGTCACGTAGCCGTTGGTACAAATCGTCCACGTCCTTACGTGTCGCCGCATAAATAATGCCCGATTCACCCTCATGCTCACGGGTATAATTCAGTAAAAAGCTGCGTTTGTCTTCCCCACGCAGCACACTGAACGCCAAATTGGGCCGTCCAAGGCCTGTAACGAACGTCTCCGGTGAGCGCAGACGAAGCAGACGCACGATATCATCCATGACCTGCGGTGTCGCCGTTGCCGTAAACGCCGCCACGATTGGGCGTTCATACAGCCCGTCCACGAATGGAGCCACCGCCAGGTAGCTGGTACGGAAATCATGGCCCCATTGGGATACGCAGTGAGCCTCATCTACCGCAACGCAGGAAATCGGCAACTGAGCCATTTCATCGCGAAACCAGTCCAATTCCAGTCGTTCCGGTGCGACATACAGTAACTTCAAGTCACCATTCCGTGCGGCTCGTATGCGATCATTCACTTCTCGACCACTCAACGTACTATTGATGTAGGCAGCAGCAATCCCCATTGTGGTCAGCGCATCCACCTGGTCCTTCATCAGCGAGATGAGCGGTGACACGACAATGGTCAGCCCCTCATGCAACAACGCGGGGATCTGGTAGCATATCGATTTTCCGCCCCCTGTCGGCATGATGCCCAACGTATCGTTGCCCTCCAGCATACTGGCCACAATTTTCTTTTGTCCCTCCCGGAAATCGGGATAGCCATAAAATTTTTGCAGCAAGTCCTGCGCCCGTTCCAATGTTGGTGCTTGTACACTCATAGTTTCAAAACTCCTCATATTTCTAGCGTCCTTGACGCATATCGGCTTTTCTTTCGTTACCTTTAGTTTACCGGGGTTCAGGGTAATGTTCAACCGCTAGAAGACTGCCAATCTGGTTTAGTCCCTTATGGCGTTCGCTGTTTTCTCATGATATAGTGAACACGGTGCCGCAAATTTGTCCATAATTATGAAGAGACACGGTTCCAAGAAGGAGAAAGAACCCATGAACAATCGGAAACCCCAACGGAAAAATCATACAAAATCTACGTCAAACGCAAGCCATTCCAAACGCAGTCATAAACCTGCCGGAAGATCTGGCTCCCATAGACCGGAAGCTCAACGGAGAACGAATGCTTTTGATAAAGCCCCTGCCAAAACATACATCGTCCAGGAGCCTGCCGAGCTGTTAAGCTTTTTAGTAGAGCATGTGACTGGCATGGGTCGTAACTCCATTAAATCAGCACTGGCTCGTGGGCAGGTGTCCGTCAACGGCATTCCGCGTACCGTGCACAATTTTCCACTGGAGCAAGGTCAGACTGTCGCGCTTTCCAAGGAAAAAGTAACTCCCGTCGTACCACTGACTGGGCTACGTATCTTGCATGAGGATGAAGCCATTATCGTTATCCATAAGGATGCCGGGTTGCTGTCCGTGGCTTCAGCGCAGGAGCAGGAAGTAACAGCCTATCGCCAGCTTACGGCCCATGTGAGGCGCGAACATCCGTACAATCGTATTTTTGTACTGCATCGTTTGGATCGTGATACATCAGGAGTGATGATGTTTGCAAAAAGCGAAGCCATACAGCAGGAAATGCAAAAAGCGTGGAAGGAAGTTGTGTATGAACGAACATACATTGCTCTTGTAGAAGGACAGGTTAAAAAAGCTGAGGGTACAATCACCTCATGGCTGAAAGAAAGCAAGACGCTAAAAATGTATTCCAGTCCTTATCCGAATGACGGACAGCACGCAGTCACTCATTACAAGCTACTTCAAGCCAATCGTCATTTTTCTTTGCTGGAAGTACGTTTGGAAACCGGACGCAAAAATCAAATCCGCGTACATATGGAGGATATCGGTCATCCAATTGTTGGAGATAAAAAATACGGTTCCAAATCCAAGTCGATTGGGCGCCTTGGCCTACATGCGAGGGTATTGTCATTTATTCATCCCGTCACCGGAGTATTGCTGCGTTTTGAATCCGATATTCCTAAAACTTTTTTGAATCCGTTTCGGGAGTAGAATTGAGCAAAGCATACGGAGATTAGATGGAAAAATAGAAGAGGAAATGAGGGGGCTGTAGAAAACAGCACCCTTTTTTTGATTGATTAAGCGGTATACCTCCGAACACCATCAGCCATTTTCATCAACTCATCCCATATATATATGGGCGTATTACACGCTGGACAATCTAGCCAACCGATTAAATAGGGTAATTGAGCAAGAAGCTTGTTCTCTTCAATTTTTTGGGCATATTCGTGTAACCACTGTATATTAGCACCTTTATGGTCCAATGAACGGGGGCGGATTGGGTGGGGAACCAGATTGTCTGAATTTACAGGGTCCTTATCATAGACAACCAGGGTGTCATTCTGTTCATCAGGCCAAATATAGAGCGGGGTACCGCAATGCGGACAATCCAGCGTATATTCGTCACCTGTATCGAAACTTTGTAGCATATAAGCTATGCTGCGATAACCCTGAAAAGCGGCACCCGCAGCCAGAACATAGCGTTTACCTACATCTCCTTCGTGTTCTTTCGCATAGAGCACCATTTCTTCAGTCAATTCTGCAAGTCGGACAATGGCACACCGATATTGCGCATAAATATATTCAGCCACACTAGAATCCACTTTCACCTGATCCCTTGTAAATTCCAATGGAACTTTGGTATGTAAGGGATTGTTATTCTTCGCTTCGAATATTCCGCAAATGTTATATATATCTGCACGAATCCCTATATCAGAACTTTTTAACGCAATGTCTACAAGGTAAGGAACAGCCGCAAATGTACAAGTATACAATGTATTTTGGTGATACAGTTCCTCCCAATACAAGGTGTCAGCCATTTCGCCGTCATATCCGGCTTGGAGCTGTTTCAACATTTCTGGGACGTATTGAGAGGAACCGTAGGGGCCTTGGAGTAGAGTCCAGGCCGGATCGGACAAAGCCAGCATCTTGATACTCCTTCCACCGTTTTTTACAGTAGAGGATTTTGCAAAAATCCAATAAGCAAATTCCAATGAACAACATATAGATCGAAATGGTTTAGTTCGTCTATAACTTGCACTTCGGAGCGACTGGAATCGAATTTTGTAAAATCCTTATAGTAATATTTGATCGGTTTATAAAATGAATTTTGCTATCAAAATTCATTTTAACTTCATAATTCTCAGCTTCTTACGTTTATTTCATTATACGCATATTATTAGCTGAAGTTGCTTTTCTCGATTTTCGCAATATACAAAATCACTATTTTTTTGGGTCTATAATCATATTCGGTTAAGCTTTCGGCATTGTGAAGGTGAAACACATTAAATTAATGAATTAATGAATTACTAACCCGGTTCTTATGTCTTACTACGACTCCTCTGTCCATTCAGTTCCTTCTTCGTATGCATAGTCCACATTATAAGTCCTGTTACTTAAAAATTGCTGAGTAAGAAATAAAATATATATACATTAAAATTTCCATACATGTAAAAACAAAGCCACTCCCCTACCTGTTTTTAATTATGCCAAACGGGTAAGACATACTTGTTCAAGCCTTTAATCTAACAGTTAAGAATCGATTTCATAAATGATTAAACTAACGAAGTGTATACTACATATAGACAAATTGAACCATTTTGATCTATATGTACTCTTTATTAAAGCTACTAAAGGTATTATGAAATGGATTCACTACAAAACTGATTTTATGAATCGGTATATGAAAAGGCGTGTTGGGAATATTATGTACGAATACTGCGACTATAAGGGGAAATAGCCTATGACCATAACACCGGAACAGCGGATTACCCTGCACGGATTTAACAACCTGACCAAATCATTGAGCTTCAACATGTACGATATTTGTTACACCAAAACCAAAGAAGAACGCGAGGCGTATATTGAATATATTGATGAACAATACAACTCAGATCGACTGACAGCTATTTTAAAAAATGTATCTGACATTATCGGCGCCCACGTGCTCAACGTAGCCCAGCAGGATTATGTACCTCAAGGAGCCAGCGTGACCGTACTTATATCAGAAGGACCCATTGTGGAGGTACCGACTGAATCTTATGCCGAGTCACCCGGCCCCCTACCTGAATCTGTCGTGATACAGCTGGATAAAAGCCACATTACGGTTCACACCTACCCGGAATATCATCCAGACGAGGGGATCAGTACGTTTCGAGCAGATATTGATGTCTCTACCTGTGGGGAAATCTCCCCGCTCAAGGCACTCCACTATTTGACTCATTCTTTCGACACCGACATTATGACGATTGATTATCGGGTGCGCGGCTTCACACGTGATACGAATGGACATAAGCTTTTCATCGACCATGATATCGCCTCCATTCAAAACTATATTCCGGACGAAGTGCGCAGTCAGTATGACATGATCGACGTGAATGTGTATCAGGAAAATATTTTCCATACCAAATGTAAGCTAAAACAATTCGATCTGGACAATTACCTGTTCGGCTACACCAAGGAAAGCCTGAGTGAAAAAGAGCAACAAAATATATCAACACGTCTCAAAATCGAAATGGACGAAATTTACTACGGTAAAAATATGACATAACAGATCGAATGCGTAAAAATAAAATAGATCATTTCATTGAAAAAAGGAGGATCGCTTGGACTGGGATATAGCCGGGCTTTCGTCCTTTTTTAAATACAAAATAATAGATATTACTCAACTTGATCTGTACAAGCGAGAGATTGTTCACTATGATAGGGGAAGAAACCACTAATTTAAAATAACAGCATGGATTTTACATCCGCTCCTTATTGTAAGCGCAATCAATTGATTCTACGTATGATTTTGTTATGGAAAACAAAGGAGGAATTTGTATGCAAGGCGGTATTGGCGGTAAAAACATCATTTTACGATTGGAAATTTCCACCGGGCACATCCAATTTGGTCAATTGATTACGCTGGTAAACGAACATGGCGGAGATGTGATTGCCATTGACGTCATTAGCACCTCTGAGAAGGTCACCGTGAGGGATATTACGGTGACCATTGCCGATCCAGCAGAAATCGACCGTATGATTGCCCGAATTAAAAAAGCACAAGGTGTTAAGGTATTATCCATCTCTGATCGTACCTTCCTATTACACCTCGGAGGCAAAATTGAAATGCAGCCCAAAGTCCCAATTCAAAACCGCGATGACTTATCCCGGGTATATACCCCCGATGTGGCACGCGTATGCATGGCGATTCACGAGGAACCCGACAAAGCTTTCCGTTTGACGATCAAGCGCAACACGGTCGCTGTCGTCTCTGACGGAAGCGCTGTCCTCGGGCTAGGTAACATCGGTCCCTATGCAGCCATGCCGGTTATGGAAGGCAAAGCCATGCTGTTCAAGCAGCTCGGCTCCGTCGATGCCTTTCCAATCTGTCTGGATACGCAGGACACCGAAGAGATCATTAAGGCCATTAAGCAAATGGCCCCAGCTTTTGGCGGTATTAATCTGGAGGATATTTCATCGCCACGATGCTTTGAGATTGAACAGCGGTTACGTAAAGAGCTGGACATACCTGTTTTTCATGACGATCAGCACGGCACAGCTGTCGTTTTATACGCAGGGCTGATCAATGCGCTCAAAGTTGTCGGCAAAGCCCTGTCTGACGTCAAAATTGTCGTCTGTGGTATCGGGGCTGCGGGTGTGGCTTGCACCAAAATTTTGCTATCTGCAGGGGCTGTCAACATCATTGGCGTAGACCGCCATGGGGCTCTTACAGCTGATGAAACATACGAGCATCCGATGTGGAACTGGTATGCACAGCATACCAACCCTGATCGGCTGTCGGGTACGCTGTCCGAGGTTCTGAAGGACGCTGACGTGTTTATCGGTCTGTCGGCAGGTGGAATACTGCAACGAGAAGACGTGAAACGTATGAAAGAAGCCCCGGTGCTGTTCACTATGGCTAACCCGGTTCCTGAAATTGCGCCAGAGGACGTCGAGGACATTGCAGGTGTCATCGCCACCGGACGTTCGGACTATCCCAACCAAATTAACAATGTACTTTGTTTCCCTGGCATCTTTCGAGCAGCGCTCGACTGCCGTGCCCGTGAAATCAACGAAGAGATGAAGCTGGCGGCCGCAGAGGCCATCGCAGGCACGATCCGTCCTGAAGAACTAAACAAGTTGTATATTATCCCAGGTGTATTTAACGAGAGTGCGGTTCAACGGGTTCGTGAAAAGGTGATTCAAGCCGCCATTGCGAGCGGTACAGCCAGAAGAGTGCCTCGGGATTTCAGATAAAAGAAAAGGATTGCTCCCCTAAATGCGGGTGCAATCCTTTTTGCTATCGAGAGATCAAGCTTCATATCCGTTATCTTTACAGCGGTTATGACCTCCATTTAGAGAACAATTGACTGGCACGCTGAGCAAACTCCTCCAGATTAAAGTTGGAGTTATCCAGTTTGTAGTACCATTTTTTAATCGTATCCAAAATCCATGAGGGCACCTTAACCTCCGAGATACCGGAATAAAACGTATGATATGCCCACACCAAATGCTCCCAGCGCTTGTCATCGCCTTCCTTCACGTATTCCGATACGTCCAATACCTTGGCACGCCCATCTTGCATAAGTACATTCTTAAGGTGAATATCACGGGGATTCAGCCCCTTGGATCGGACAAATTCCCTCGCCTTTTCCACATCCAGAATGACCTGCTCTGGCACAGGAATTCCTTGCAGCAAACAATCCAGCAGCGTAATACCGGATTCATAACTTATGACAATATACTTGTCGCCTTTTCCGTAATAATGAGGAAAAAAGTCAGACCCTCGCAAACGCTCATATACGTCGGCCTCCGCATCTTTCTTCTCGATCGCCATGTCTGAGTACACCTTGAACGCGTAGCCTGGCAACGTATCGAGCGTAAATACGGCCGCATCTGTCCCGATGCCAATACAGCGGACGTCTTGAGTAGCTGTTTTAATGGTAACCGGATCATTATCCTCTGTACTGTATACGGTCACTTGACTTATGATGTCTTCTGCCTGCCTCCATTGTTCTACCATGCGCGATCCCCTCCTTCTCTGTTCTAAACCTTTACCAATGAAGTTAGTTCTATAACAGATAAATAGTATTACGGTTTATCTTTTGGAATGGCTTCAAAATAGGTTAATTCTTTAAAAAAATACGGTATGTACCGTGTCTAACGAGCGTCCGGCAGCAGCAACCTTCTTAACTCTGCATAGCTTGCTGCTGTTTTATAGTCCCCCAGCACATCAGTTTCCGGGAGAGCATTCCTGTGATTGAACCAGATCACCTGCCAATTTGCAGCTATAGCTCCCGCCACGTCATTACGCCAGGAATCCCCAATGTAGCAGCAATGCTCTGCTAACGTTCCTGTCCGCTCATTCACTACTTCGAAGATGCGCGGATCAGGCTTGGCATAGCCAACGGTCCCAGATACAAAGATGTGCTCTGCCGCAACATGATTTTCCAACGCCATCGCCTTGATCTTGCTCATCTGGTGTTCTTCAAGACCATTTGTAATTAATCCAACTAAAAAGCCAGCCGAGCTCAAATCATTTATTAACGAGGTAGCCCCCTCAAAAGGCTCAATTCGGTACTGACGATCCAAGTATTCTTCCTGAACATGTACTGCCTGCTCACGGGTAATTTCTACCCCGAATTCTTGTAAAGCCAGAATGAAACGGCCTTCCCTCATCTCATCCAGTTCATCCGGCCCTGCCTTCCCCTCCAATAGTCCTCCTTTAGCCGACAGTACATCGCTGTAATAGCGAATACGATGGTAGGCTTTCTCATAAGGAAAACGTTCACTCAATCCTAATACTGTACGCAATGCATCGCGTGTAGGGTGCAAATGATCGTACATCGTATCATCTACATCAAAAAAAACAGCCTTCTTTTGCAAGTTCATATGCCCACTTCTTTCTGTTAAATCTTCGGATGACGCTCCTTTTCACCTTGTCCTGATATTATACCCGTTGGCCTGTTACGTTGCACCTTATCCTTCACACCGCGCATCCTGCAATCACACTTCACGGTTGCTAACATACACTGAAAAGACCGCATTTTCGCAAACCCACTTTACTTCTCTACCGAGCTAACATAGGTATCTTGTCCTGCTTTGCCCGAAAGCGTTTTATTTGACAACACACGGGTAAAAGGTCACATTTTTGAAAATATTCGTCATACAGGTTTACATTTCGTGTAAAATCACGTACCTTTTAGGGATGAACGCTTTATGGATGTATTGGATAAGGGAGGCATACACGATGGATTCCGGTTCTAACCTAGCCTATGGATCAGCTACACCTTTGATTGAGGCACTTATAGAATTTGAAAAGGAGCTCGAAGCGAACCGGCATTCTCTGAGTTTTGATTTGGGATTGATTATGGAGCAGGGCCGCGCGCCACGATATATGGCTACACCACCAGATGTTATTCCTTTTGCCCACGCAGGAGTGGACGGAATACATTATGGCTTTTTAACGGATTTTGGTCTTGAAAAGGACCTTTCACAGGCCCCTATCGTATGCGTATCTCCCGTCGATTGGACGGGTGTATGGGTGGTTGCCCGTCATTTGCAGGATTTTTTAAACGTTGTTTATACAGAGAACAGTTCATTAAAACGATACTACGCCAGCGGAGACGACTATTCTGGACATGCAGGTCAGCGACTGCCTCAGCTTGTAGATGAACGCACCGCGTTTGTACGCGAATGCTTTCGGGAACGATTTGGTATCGAACCGATTCAGGATATGGCTGCCTATATCGACAGCTTGCGAGCAGAACGGAAGCACAATGAAGCAGCTCCTACGCTGAACGGCTTGGGCATTCAGGTATCTTCTTCCGCGAAACATAGCTCTTCTATGGAAAGTACCCTCTTGACCGTAACGGAGCCTTTCCTTTGGGAACAACAAGGCGAAGCTGTACGTGAATTGTTCTATAACGGTTCGCGTGAAGCCAGACTGGCCTTTATTCGGGATGCCCAGACACGGCATCTGTTCACCCATTCTGCCCTTCGTGCTTTTGTAGCTGGACAGCTTAAGTTGATGGGCCTATCTGAGGCCGCAACATATCTGGAAGAGTCCTACTATACCGTTATTCCCGATATGATAGAATCTTGACGAAAACCTTCGATTCCCCCTAACATAACCGCCTCTGAAAAGGCGGCTTTTTGTGCTACAATAAATGAAAATAATAGGGTCGAACGGCCCGGTACGAATGAAAGAGAGCGAGTATGAATAATCATTCCTATCCTACTCCTGAAATCATTGAAGTTTGTCTGTTGGCGGGCAAACTGATGATGCAAAATGGAGCCGAAACCTATCGTGTTGAAGACACGATGTCCCGCATTGCTTCAGCCTATGGCATATCTCAGTCCCATAGCTATGTAACACCAACTGGGATTTTTTTTGCCATTAATGATTCGGAGCCTGCCAAGCTCATCCGCATCGTAGAGCGGACCACCGATTTGCACAAGGTGACAGAGGTCAATTCCATTTCACGTAAAATCAGCACAGGTGATTTGTCTCCCCGCGCTGCCGTCAAGGAGCTTGCGGAGATTGAGCGTGGCCCCCTCCGCTATTCCAACCGTGTACAGCTGATGGCTGCTGCGTTGGCCAGCGGTTGCTTTATGATTATGTTTGGTGGTGTCTGGCGAGACTTCCCCGCAGCTGTGTTATGCGGCGGTATCGGATTTGCAGCCGTACAGTATTTTCACAGGCTCGTTAAGGTCAAGTTTTTCTCAGAGTTTTCTGCATCTTTTCTAATCGGCTTGCTGGCGGCTCTGTTAACGATAGTAGGCTGGGGACAGATGATGGATAAAATTATAATTGGCTCCGTCATGCCACTGGTTCCAGGCTTGTTAATTACAAATGCCATTCGTGATTTAATGTCAGGGCACCTTGTTTCGGGTCTTTCCAAGGGAGCCGATGCTTGCCTGACGTCTTTCGGCATTGGAGCTGGCGTTGCGGTTATCATTTCTTATATGTGATTCGGAGGAGATTCAAGTCTATGCTTGCACAATTATTCACAAGCTTTATTGCCACCGCTGGTTTCGGCATACTTTTCCACGCCCCCCGGCGCTCGCTGCTGCAATGTGGTTTTGTTGGTATGCTAGGTTGGCTGGTCTATTATTCAACCACGGACAGCATGGGACCTGTGAGCGCCAGCCTTTTAGCAACGATCCTCATCGGCATCGTCAGTCAAGGCTTTGCGCGGCTGTACAAAATGCCTGTGATTATTTTCAGCGTAGCAGGCATGATTCCGCTCGTTCCAGGGGGAATGGCCTATAATGCCATGCGCCAGTTCGTACAACAACATTATCCTCAGGCACTGGAGCTGGCCCTGAGCACGCTGATGATCGCAGGAGCTATTGCTGTCGGTTTGGTGCTGTCTGAGGTGCTTAATCAAATTTTTCACAACATACGTTTTAGACCTCAGCGTTAAAAGCGATGAAAATAGCAAAATAAAAGAGGCTGCTCCCAAAATCATCCGCAGTGTAGAGACGATTTTGGAAACAGCCTTTTTCTGTACACATTACAAAAAAATATTTAACTGTCATAAACTATTATTCATCCACTCGCTTGCCCAATATCGCCAAATCTCGCTCTATGCTGTCCAGCACAGCTACACGCGGATAGTACCCCCATTGCTCAAAACCAAACTTCCGCAGCAGCCCAATACTTGGCTCATTATGACCAAAAACAAATCCCAACAACGTTGTAATCCCCAGTCTCGGACATTCATTTAGCAAATGCTGTACCAGTCGACTTCCTGTTCCGGTTCCACGAGAATCCTCATGGACGTAAATGCTAATTTCTGCTGTACCGTTATAAGCTGGACGCCCATAAAAGGACTGAAGGCTGGCCCAACCGGCAATGGTCCCCTTTTGCTTTAAAACCCACAAAGGGCGGTGGTTCTCCTGATGAGCCTCAAACCATGGAATGCGGCTCTCCACTGTCACCGGTTCCAGATCTGCGGTGACCATTCGTCCTGCAATCGTAGAATTATAAATATCCACAATATCGGGAAGATCCTCTCTGCACGCAAATTCAATGGAAAAAGATTGGTCCTGATTCATTATTCATATCCGCCTCCTATGGTGTGATTTATTTATTGTACAAGACAAGCGCCCGATCAGCCATATCGAGTTGTTTTGCGGATTAGTCCCAAAGGGTTTTATAATAGAGCTTGAGGGAAAATAAAAACGGGGTAAGCGATTTAACACCATGAGACGGGAGGTATGTTTCGGAGTCAAGGATTCTGAAGCAGCTTAATATGAATATTGGAACTCAACTCTTGATTTTGGAAATACCTATGGAATCTTTTTTTGGAAAAACGACTATTTATCCTGTACTGCTCAAGGACGAGGATGGACTTACACTGATTGACACGGGAATGCTCGGCCAATTTGAGCCATTACGCAAGGCTATCTCAGATGTGGGTGAGGATATCAGCCGCGTGAAAAGAATTATTTTAACACATCAGGATATTGACCATATCGGAAATGTTCATGCACTGCTGGATCTGCTGCCGAATACTGCCCTGTTAGCCCATAAGGATGACGTTCCTTACATGACAGGAGAGCGACCGTTTGTGAAGCTGACGTCGGAACGGATTAAACAAATGGATACTGTGTTCAAGCAGCAAGCAGAGGATATGATTCGCCGCCTGCCAGATTTGCGCTTTGCTCATATTCTTGAGGACGGTGAGCATCTGCCTTATGGTGGGGGCATACAGATTATTCATACACCCGGTCACACGCCCGGGCATATCAGCTTGTATGTGCCCGCACAAAAGCTACTATTGGCGGCAGATGAACTGCTGGTAGTCGAAGGTGAACTGGTCGGTCCCGCTGAGTCGGCTACGCCGGATATGCCATTGGCTCTGAAGAGCCTCGAAAAGCTGACGGTATTGGATGTTGAAAAGGTAATCTGCTTCCATGGCGGCTACTATGATCAGAACGTACAAGCACGTCTGCAAACATTAAGTCAAGCAAGAGAGTAAGCCATTCAAAGCTATAAATTATGATGTAATAAGAGCTATAATGAATACATGGACAGAAAGGAATGAGACTCTATGAATGATAAAATTACAAGATTATATGATGAATTGAAATCACAATCTTGGGATGGCCTGCTTGTGACCGATCCCAAACATATTTACTACCTGACGGGCTTTGCTAGTGATCCGCATGAGCGTTTTCTTGGTCTCGTGCTGCTTCGAGACCAAGAACCAGAACTGATCGTACCCGCTCTGGATGCAGAAGCCGCCCAAGCTGCTTCTTCTGTGACTCGTATATCCACCCACACCGATACGGACAATCCATATGATCTGTTGCGTCAATGTACAGGCACCGGAGTGAAAACATTCGCGCTGGAAAAGGAGCACGTCTCCGTCCTCCGTTATGAACAGTTACATACTGCTATTGGCGCGGCTCAATATGTGGATCTGGGTCCTGTGCTTCAAGAAATGCGTGTGAGAAAAACTCCTGAGGAAGTACAACGTCTGAAACATGCAGCTCGTTTGGTGGAAGATGCTCTTCGCCACGGCCTCACCCATGTGCGCGAAGGAGTGACGGAAGTCGAGCTGGTGGCCGAAATCGAATATCAGATGAAAAAAATCGGCGCAGATGGCCCGTCCTTTGACACAACAGTGCTGTCTGGACCCAAAACAGCCTTGCCTCATGGTGTTCCAGGCACCCGCAAGCTACAGCATGGCGATCTGCTCATGTTTGATATGGGCGTATATTCCGATGGCTATGCTTCGGATATTACGCGTACTTTTGCTTTTGGAAAGCTGTCGGCTGAGCTGGAAACGATTTACAATACGGTTCTTCGCTCCAACGAAGCGGGAATTGCCGCCATTCGCCCGGGAGTTTCCTGCGCATCCGTAGATCAGGCAGCACGGGCTGTTGTTGAAGCCGCTGGATACGGCCCTGCCTTTAACCATCGAGTTGGACACGGCCTTGGTATGAGTGTTCACGAATATCCATCTGTACACGGAGGCAATAGCGATCTGCTTCATGAAGGCTTCGTGTTCACCATCGAACCCGGCATCTATGTGCCAGGCCTCGGCGGTGTGCGGATTGAAGATGACGTTTTGGTCACCTCTAATGGTGTTGAAGTGCTTACCTCTTTTCCAAAAGAACTGACAGTGCTCGGATAAATCCATCGCTATTCATTATATTGGTATGTAAAAAAGGATGAAAAAAAGGAGGGGCAACCCCAAGCCATCATGGCTTGAGGGTTTGCCCCTCCTCTTCTATAAAGCGGAAATTGCGTGCGATGTACAAAATGGGTGTACCCGCCGCGGTCAGTACAAATTTTAAGATGTAGGTGGTGAATAATATCTCGAGCCATATCCCCCACGCATAACCGTAAAAGGCAATAGTACAGAAAATGAGCGTATCTATAAACGAGCTGATCATCGTGCTGCCATTGCCGCGAATCCAGAGCTGATGACGTTCCGGGAAGAACTTGCGAATCCAGGCGTACAGACGCACGTCCAGCAATTGACTGACCGCATAGGCTGTCAAGCTGGCAAGCGCAAGTCTTGGCAACAATCCGAACAGCTGTTGCATCGGTGTCTGGGCAAAATCCGTTGCAGTAGGCTGGAACTGCAGCACCATCTGCATCGTTATCGTCGTCATAATCAGAGTGAAAAAGCCGAACCACACAGCTTTACGCGCTTCTTTAGGCCCATATTTTTCATTCAGTAAGTCGCTGGCCATATACATAGAAACATACATCGTATTTCCCAATGTCGTGGTAATGCCGACCAGATCAATCGTTTTGGTTACCTGAATGTTGGCTAGTACAGTAGCAACACCAATCCAGGCGTACAGCCCTTTTTTACCGAACAACCGAAAACATAACAAAAAGAACATAAAATTGACGAGGACAAAAGCTGCCCCCCATAACAGATTAAACATGAAATCCTCCTAGTTTTGATAGCGCGGGATGGTTGCGAACCGCGGTTCATCCGAAGCAAGCCGGAAAAACATTATTTTAATGTATCATAGATTAGGATTTGTGAACAGCCATAATTTACACTGCCCTAAACTCAATACAAAGAGCCGACCTTATGGCCGGCTCTTTGTACAGCGTACATACAGTACGTGTGTTATATAGGCTACAGATGTGATATGAGACTGATCGTACACCCTTCATTTATCATTACTTAAGAGTGTGCCGTTGCATCCAAATCCATACCATGATTATTGAATACGTCTTGATCGTTCTCCTTGAGCACCTTGCCTGAAATGAGACCTGCAGTAATAGAATCATTGACATTTAACGCTGTGCGTCCCATATCAATCAACGGTTCGACTGAGATGAGCAATCCTGCCAATGCCACTGGAAGATTCATGGTGGAAAGCACGATCAGGGAAGCGAAAGTGGCACCACCGCCTACACCCGCCACGCCGAACGAGCTGACCGTAACGACCAGAATCAGCGTGAGGATAAAATCCCAGCTCGTTGGATCAATACCCACGGTTGGAGCAATCATAACCGCCAGCATTGCCGGATAAATACCAGCACAGCCGTTTTGCCCAATAGTCGCTCCCAAGGTCGCAGACAGATTCGCGATGCCGTCGGACACACCAAGCTTTTTCGTTTGTGTTTCAACATTTAACGGAATGGTCGCCGCACTGGAACGAGAAGTAAAAGCAAAAACCAGTGTAGGCAATACCTTTTTCACATACGTCACCGGATTGTAGCCGAACAAGGCCAGCAAAATAAGATGAATGATAAACATGACCAACAGAGCCACATAAGAAGCGAGCACAAACTTGATTAGCTTCAAAATTTCATCTGGATTGGTCGTAGCTACTACTTTAGTGATCAGTGCTAAAATACCGTAAGGAGTCAATCTCAGCACCAGAGTTACAATTCGCATCACTACAGCGTACACTGCATCAATCACTTTACGGAAGGTTTGCGCCTGTTCCGGTTTTTTACGATCCAATCCGAGTACAGCCACCCCGATAAAAGCCGAGAAAATAACCACCGCCAGCGTCGACGTACGACGTGCTCCCGTCATATCCTCAAAAGGATTTGAAGGAATAAATTCCAGCACCTGCTGTGGAATGGTCATGTCCTGAACTGTTCCAAGGCGCTCTTCCATCTTCAAGCCCTGTGCTTGTTCCTTTTCCCCACCTTGAATCTCAATTGCCTTTAGGTCAAACGACAGGCTGGTTACAATACTAACTGAAGCAGCAATTGCCGTTGTAATCAGTAGTACTGCAATAATGGACACGCTGATTTTGCCAAGGTTCTGTCTTCCCTTCAAATTCATAATAGCCGAAATAATCGACACCATGATAAGCGGAATAACGACCATTTGCAGCAAACGGACATAACCGTTACCTGCGAGGTTGAACCAATCAACCGATTTTGTAATGACCTCTGAGCCTGCACCATAAGCATATTGTAGAATAGCCCCGTAGATCAGTCCGAAGCCAAGTCCGGCAAATACCCTTTTTGTAAAGGAGATGTGCTTTTTCTGCATCCAGACCAATACGCCTAGCAGCAAAAGCAGCACGATTACATTTAAAATAATAAAGAAGGTATCCATGTATTATTTCCTCCAAACTTATACTTAATATGTTTTATAAGGTGTCCTTCAATCCGAAGAATACTATATCACAAAACCAACTATTTTTGTAGGTTTTATAACAATAAAATAGTTAAGCAGCTTCAAATTTGGATTTTATCGAAAACGCCAAACAGCAAGCCTTCATCTTTCGAAGGCTTGCTGTTTTTTGTCCTGAACAGAACGACATGTATTCAACTTAGCTGCCGGGGCTCTTTTCCACAACCGAGTTCGGAGAAGCATTCATGCCAGATGTAGATACTCCTTGCGAATGCTCATCTTTTTCATCCACAAAGCCCATAAAATACGTAATTACGCCAGCTGTAACAAACGAAATCAGCATACCCACAATACCGTACACAAGCGTGGGTTCAGAAAATAAAGGTAAGCTGAGCAGCCCAGCAGAGACACCAATACTAGTAAGCTCCGTTTCAAACAGACACATACAAGCCCCACCAACGGCTCCACCGATCATAACTGCTATTAACGGTTTTTTGAAACGGATATTGACACCATACATGGCCGGTTCAATGATTCCTAGCATGGCCAACAAACCTGTGGACGCAGCCAGCGTTTTGACTTTGGCATTTTTGGATTTAACACATACGCCAAATGTTGCGCCAGCCTGAGCGAAAGCCGCTGCAATGACCACGGGAAAAAGGTGATCATAACCCAATGTTGTCAGCGAGCTGATCATAATCGGTAGCATTATATATTGCATACCTGCAATAATAAGCAAAGACATCGTGCCTCCGAGCAACAACCCTGTAAATACTTCTGCATTGTCAAACAACCAGCCTAGTCCATCGGATACATGTTGGCCGAGATAACTCCACAGTGGCCCGAAAGCGAACACCATTAAAGGTATAGTGATCATCAGTGTCAAAGTCGGGACAACCATTAATTTAAGTGAATAAGGGATATACCTGTCTAACCATTTTTCGATATACGATGCTATCCAGACAACAACAAGTATGAGTACTATAGATGAAGCAGCTTGTGGGTCTATAACTGGCAGACCGGCAAAACGTACCTCCTCACCAGACTGGAGTAAACTTGTTAATTGGGGATGGAATACGGATGCTGCGATGGCTGCTGCAACAAACACATTGCTGCGCAGCCTTCTTGCCGCACTTGCCGCAACGAAAATAGGTAAAAAATAAAATATCCCATCGCTGATAGCCGTTAAAATAGTATATACCTGCGGATCAAACAACAATAAACCGAAGGATATTAAAACTAATATAATTACCTTGACCATTCCCGCACCAATCATTGCCGGCAAGATCGGGGTAAATACGCCTGATACATAATCTAATAGTCGACTTATCGGATTTCTCCCTGTGGCAGCTCTATAACTGCCGGAAGTCAGCTCCTGTGTATCTTCTCCTCTGACCTGCGAAATCACTTCTTTGGAAAGTAAATCCCGATTCATAACAACCTTTTCCCCTTTTATATGTATATTGAAGACCACTTTCGAACTTACAAACCAAGCTTAGAAGAATATTGTAAAAAAGCCGTATTCCTTATGCTACTTATATTACTTCTTTTTTACAATAGTTTTAAAGAAGGAGTAATCTATTCGTTTTTATGCACCTGATAATTTACATCAAACTTACATCTAAACACCTAAGACCATAGTTATATATTTTTTGTTTGTTTTTGGGCAAATATGACTATTCAACCGTCTGTTAATTATGTAAAATAGGTCTAACCTACTTTTTAGTAAATCATGGATTACTTCCCTTTCACATTCTTGTCCCTTGAATTCAGCTGAAATATACATAGAATCCGAACATTTTCAGTCTTTTCTTCAAGCAAGGAAAGGAACACAAGTAGATCATGGCGTGTCAAGTATCTATTGGACAAGCGGCCTACTTCAAGCAGGGAATTCGTCTGATTTTATTACCATCATGTGAGAGGAGATTTTTCATGAAGAGTTTTAATCGTTCCATTGGCGCGAAATTACGAATTATGTTTTTGCTGATTCAGCTCTTTGCGTCCCTTTTGTTCAGCATCAGTTTCTATGCAATATCCATGAGTATCATTAATAACAGTGTCATGCCTCAGGTAGACCAATTGCTAGAAACTGGAGCTAAAAATGTGTATCAGGATCTCAATATTTCCTTAGCTGTTCAGGCTGGGCAAGGAAGCGGTTCTGATTCCGGCTCCGCTATACAGATGGAATCCTATCTTCAGGACAAGGTCGATACCCTCAAATTAGAATCGGCATATATCGCGGTAGTGAAGGATGATAAAGCCGAAGTCGTCGCACGGAATGTAAAATCAGTATACAAGGTCAAGGATGCACTCATTCCTGTTGAGGATATTAAAAAAGCAAAACAAGGCGAGATGAATATCAGTGAAATTTACAGCGATTCATACGGAGTACACAAAACCGCCTTCTTTGCTATATCAGGTAGTAATCTAGTTCTGGGTGTGAACGAAGACGTCGGATTTGTACAGGAAAAATCCCAACAAATTCTATGGATTTGCATAGGTATTACAGTGGCAACGCTCCTGCTGGGCGGCATTATTTCTACCCTCGTGATACGTAAAGTTGTAGAACCCATTGCTGAATTGGTTCGTCATAGCGAAAAAATTGCTCAAGGTGATCTTTCACAAGAAGCGAAGGTTCATGGAGTTAATGAAATTGCCCAACTTGCCCGCAGCTTCCAATCCATGTCTCATAACTTGAAAGAAATGATCGGCCATGTGCTTTCTACATCCGGTGCGGTTGTTGAAGGATCGGACGAGCTACTTCGTCGGACTGAGGCTATAAGTGTAAAAGTGCAGGACTCTACAGTTGCCGCAGAGGAAGTAGCAAAGGGCAGTACCAGCATAGCTACAGCTGCTGCTGAAAATGCACAGGCTATGGAGGAAATCGCTCAAGGTGTTCAGCACATTGCCTCCTCTGCCAATGATGTATCCGATCAAATCAGTGAAGCGACAAAAGAAACGGTTAACGGTAATACGCTCGCTCAAAAAGCTGTAGCTCAAATGTCACAGGTAGGACATGCTGCCGATGAATCGCTTCGATACATCCATAGTATGAATGAGCGCTCAGAAGCCATTGGCAGTATCGTTTCGGCTATCTTCGATATTACGAAGCAAATTCAAATGTTGTCCCTGAATGCCTCCATTGAAGCCGCCCGTGCGGGCGAACATGGACGGGGCTTTGCCGTAGTAGCTGGAGAAGTACGCAAGCTTGCCGAGCAATCTAAAGAAGCCACACAAGAAATTTCCGACTATTTGGTTACCATTCAAGAAGTATCGCAACAATCTGTGGACTCTGTGACCCAGGTGAGCCGTGAAATTCATTCGGGAACGGAAATGGTTCAACAAGCGAGCTCAGCCTTTAACCAGCTAAGTGAGCTTATGCAAAAGATCAATGCTACGATTCAAACGGTATCTGCAGCAACGGAGCAGGTATCCGCCAGCTCGGAGGAAGTATCTGCTTCCGTGGAAGAGACAGCTCTCATCGCAGCCAATGCACAGCATATGATTCAAGAAATCGGTTTAAATGCCGATGAGCAACTGAATGAAATGGAAAGCCACAGCGAGGTTGTTCGCCAATTAAGCAAACAAGCAACCGAACTGCAAAAGGCTGTCCAAAAATTTAAAATTACGTAAGCCGATACAATAAAAAGAGGTATCTCACAGTCTTAAAAATGGCTGTAGAGATACCTCTTTATTTTTTAAAATCGATTTTAATAATCATCCATGAAGTTTATGAATTCATTCCCATAATACGATAAATTTGCTCCATATCTAAATGAGCCCGTACCACTTCTGCGACACGGTCAAACTCTCGTTCCTTGGCTTCACGTACAGTAAAAGTGCTTTCTAAAGGTGCCAAGCCCTTGGCTTGTCGCAATCCATCCAGCCAGCAACGGCGAAAACGGTCATTATCAAACACACCGTGCAAATAGGTTCCCCATACTTTACCGTCTGTTGTACCCCAGCCTTCCTCAAAAGCTGTTCCTTCGCCACGCCGGATATGGAATAACCTTTTCATTTCGCTTAGGTTTAAAGTTCTATCTGTAGGTGCGCATGGTTCCGTAACATACTCCGTAACCCCCATATGTATTTCATAACCTTCAATGCTTGGCTTGCAGGCAGAACCTGAATCAGTCGCAGTGCTAAGCAAAAGCGGGCAATGATTAGACAGGGTTCCCTGTACGCGTACGGTTTGCTTTTCCTTTAAAAAGGTCGTGGATAGAGCAAGCCAACCTAACCCTTCTGCCTGCTGCGGCAACCCAGATTCGACGGCTTCGGGATCAAATAGTGCGGTACCCAGCATCTGATAGCCTCCACAAATGCCGACGAGCTGCGTGCGTCCCGTATTCATGGCCTGCTGAATGTCCTCCTCCAGACCTCGTTCACGCAATTCCAGTAGGTCTCCAATGGTGTCTTTGGTTCCCGGTAAAATAATGGCATCCGGTACGCCCAACTGTCCGGCTTCAGTGACATAACGAACACTCACATCCGGCTCTGCGGCCAGAGCATCCGTGTCTGTAAAATTGGAAATCCGCGGATATCGTATCACCGCAATATCCAGTTCTTTATCCTTTGCAGATTGTTTGGGCTTCTTATCCAGTACTACCGAATCCTCTGCTTCAATGCGAATGTCTGGCAGATAGGGCAATACACCGAGTACAGGAATGCCTGTCCGTTCTTCCAGCCAGTCTAGTCCCGGCTGAAGCAGAGACAGATCACCTCTGAATTTGTTAATGATAAATCCGCGGATACGCTGTACTTCATGGGGTTCCAGTAATTCGATAGTTCCTACGAGAGAGGCAAAAACACCGCCCCGGTCGATATCTGAAATAAGCAACACTGGAGCATCCGCCCATCCTGCCAGATTCATATTTACGATATCGCGGTCCTTCAAATTAATCTCTGCCGGGCTGCCTGCCCCTTCCATAAGGACAATATCATAGGTATCACGCAACCGACTCAGAGCATCCATAACGGTCTGTTTGGCTTTTGGCAAAAAATCCTTCCGGTAATCGGAGGCGCTCATATAGGCATAAGGTACACCGTGTACAACAATTTGTGAGTGCATATCTTTGACCGGCTTAATCAGAATCGGATTCATGTCAGTCGTGGCCTCAATACCGCAGGCCTCAGCCTGCACCCCCTGAGCGCGTCCAATTTCCTTGCCGTCCTCGGTAACATAAGAGTTTAACGCCATATTTTGCGACTTAAACGGTGCGGGACGATATCCGTCCTGCGTAAAAATACGGCAAAGCGCAGTCGTCACCACGCTTTTGCCCACATCCGACGCTGTTCCTTGAAGCATCAATACGGCTGCCGGGTTTGTGTAGGACGGTTCGAAAGTTGACAATTGCCTCTTCCCCTTTAACGAATTCATTTCAAATCTGGTCACAACCCGTACAAAATGACAATAAACAACAATAAAACAGTCTCCAGCAATTCGTTTAAAGTTCCGTATATATCTCCCGTAAGTCCACCCAGTCGGCGGTTAATACGGTTTGCCGTGAAGGTTCCAACACCGTAAGCCAAGACCGGAAGCAACACAAAACCTAGCGAGATTGGAAGGCTCTCAGAATACGAAAGGAACGTCTGTAAGTAGGATCCTGCCAACGACAGATTCCCAGTCCCCCTTGTTGCTGTAGCCAAATCTGCCAGAAGATATTGTCCTACGGCAGCACTTAGGGTCACTAATACTGCCCAGAATACGGCCAACCCTACGCGGCCACCACTCATATCAGCAAAACGCGCAGCCAGCCCATCATCATTACGGGCTTTAGGCCAGCGTTTCATTGCATGTACCATAAACCAGCGGCTCCAAACCATCGGAAGCAGCAGCAAGCCAGACACATTCCGTTCAACCAGCACCGTATACAGCAAAGAAGCCTTGAGCATGAGTAGCAGCACACAAGCAATAACGCCCATAGCCCCTACACGGCTATCTTTCATAATCTCCAGCATCCGCTCACGAGATCGGTAGCTGAACAAGGCATCGGCCGCATCCATCCACCCGTCCAAATGCAATCCGCCCGTCAACCAAACCCAGACAACAAGCGTAAGAATCGCACACGGCAACGGCGGCAATACCATAGAAGTAAGCGCCGCAAAGCCCCAGACAATGATGCCAATAACCACTCCCACCAGCGGATAATAACTTGCACTGCGTTTAAGCAAATCCGGGGAAAAATCTATTTCCGCCTTCACCGGAAGACGCGTTAAAAATTGAAAAGCCGCCGCAACAGCCTGACGTTCGCGGCTCATAGCTTATATTCCAACTGTTTGAGTTCTACGGGAATGCCCGCCGTCACCAAAAATACTTCACCACAAAGACGGGCAATCCGCTGATTCATAACCCCACTCAAATCCCGATACAGCCGACCCAGCGGATATTCGGGCACAATACCGTCACCAACCTCGTTGGTTACGATGACGAGCTGCCCTGGATACTGCTCCACAGCTGCCGCCAGTTCATTAATGGCAGCTCTGGACGCAGCTTCGCCGTCCTCGCCTGCAGCCAGCAGCACATTCGACAGCCACAGGGTCAGGCAGTCGACTAGCACCATAGGCGCGGGCTGCGACGCTTGATCGCCACCAAGCCACTGTAGCAGCTCCGGTAACGCCTGCGCTTCCTCCAGCGTCTGCCAGTCGTATCCGGCAGACTCGCGCTGGACCCGATGAAGGGCGATGCGCTCCTTCATCTCCATGTCATAGGCTTGCGCCGTTGCAATGTAGCAGGCGCGCGAAGCGCGCGACATGCATAATCGCTCGGCAAAGCCGCTTTTCCCGCTGCGTGCCCCGCCGGTCACGAGCGCTTTCATCGCTGCGCGGCTCCCTGACCGTCCGATACGCCTGCATCGGCAAAGGTCGCCATTCCGCGCATGATGCGGCACGCCGCATCAATCAGGTGCAAGCTAAGCGCACCGCCTGTGCCCTCCCCGAGCCGCATGTCCAAATAAAGCATGGGCTCCAGCTTGAGCTCGCGGAGCACCGCCGCGTGCCCGCGCTCGTCCGAGGCGTGCGATGCGAGCATGTACGCAGCGCTAGCAGGCGCAAGCGCACGCGCTGCAAGGGCGGCTGCGCCTGAAATAAAGCCGTCCAACACGACTGGACAGCGATGTGCGGCTGCGCCGAGGATGACTCCTGCCAAGGCGGCAATCTCCAGACCGCCGACCTTAGTGAGCACGTCGAGCGCATCATTTGCATCTGGCTGGTTCACCTCCAATGCGCGGCAGACAACCGATATTTTACGGGTAAGCCCAGCCATATCTACACCCGTCCCCCGGCCTACGATAACTTCCGGCTCTAGCCCGGTAAGAGCACATACGACCGCAGCGCTGGCTGTCGTATTCCCGATGCCCAGCTCTCCGGTAACGAATAGCCGTGTGCCACCTTTGACCGCTTCTGCTACGGCTTCAGCTCCGGCCAAAACCGCCTGTTCCGCTTCCGTACGCAGCATTGCTGGCCCTTTAGCTATATTCGAAGTACCCAGGCGTACCTTACGATCCAACAGATTCTCGTGAGTGACATCCGCATTCACGCCAACATCCACCACCTTGACATCTGCGCCCGCATGGCGTGCCAGCACATTAATTGCCGCGCCACCTGACAGCATGTTATACAGCATTTGCTGTGTAACCTCAGCCGGAAAGGCACTGACTCCCTCTTCACACACCCCGTGATCCGCAGCCATGACCATAACCGTTTTACGATCAAATTCAGGCTTGTCCACTCCTGTAATTCCTGCTAGCTTGATGGCCACACTTTCCAACTTTCCAAGACTTCCCGGTGGCTTTGTTAATTGGTCCAAATGGGCTGAAGCTGCCGAGGCCGCCACCCCATCCGGCTGGGCAATGCTATCGATCAGCTGACGCAGCTTGTTGTTCATACCTTCCACTCCCTGCTCTTTTTAAGTGTGTTTCATCATTTATTTAATCTGCTGTATCCGAAGCACTTCTGCGCAGCAAGAGCTGCGGCACACCGCTATCAGGATGCGGAAGCATCACAGGCTCAACACCGTATACTCGTCGAATCCGATCCTCGGTTAATAACTTCGATGAAGCTCCCAATCCTTCAACCATTCCATCCTTGAGTACAAGCAAATCTTCGCAAAATTGGGCTGTCAAGTTAAGATCATGCAAGACCGCAATGATCGTCATACCCGTTTCTTGGCGCCAATCTGCCAGCAGTTCCATAAATTCAAGCTGATAGCGCAAGTCCAGATAGGTCGTAGGCTCGTCCAGCAGCAATATTCGTGGCTCCTGCACCATTACTTTTGCCAAAGCTACACGCTGTCGCTGTCCCCCACTCAAGCGGTCCAATGCTCTGTCCGCCAACGTGGTAAGACCCAATCGCTCCAGCACGCGATCCGTGATCGCCTCCACATCAACACCCTTTTCCCTGCCTAACCAGTCCTGATGAGGAAAACGTCCCATTTCTACGACTTCCCTGACAGTGTATCCCACTGGAGGAAGCCCTTCCTGTTGGAGTACGGCTATGAGTCGGGAAAGCTCTTTTCTGCTGTAGCTACCGACCTTTTTGCCATAGATATGAACGTTTCCCGAAGTTGGCTGATCTACACCCGAAAGCAGATGCAGCAAGGTCGATTTTCCACTGCCGTTCGGACCAATAATCCCCCACCAAGTTCCTTCGTCGACGCTCCAGCTTATATTCTTTAACGCATGGAATTCTCCATAGGCACGTGTCAGACCCGCTACCTCTAATGCCCGATCACGCACTTTCTGTGATTCACTTTCTTCTGTCACAGCAGTTCCCCCCTGCGCAGCTTCTTGTTCCGATACAGGAGATATGCGAAGAACGGTGCCCCAACAAAGGCCGTCATCACGCCCAGAGGAATTTCCGTGGGGGATAACAACGTGCGAGCCGCCGTATCCGCCCAAGCCATAAAAATGGCTCCACCGAGCGCAGATAATGGAACAATCATCCGGTAATCAGGACCTGTCACCAGACGAATGATATGCGGTACAACAAGTCCCACAAAGCCAATCACTCCACATACCGAGACAGCGGCAGCTGTCAGCAGCGTGGAAATGATCAGGACAGATAGCTTCGTCGCATCTACATGAACTCCCATGTGAGCCGCCTGACGTTCACCCAAAGCCAAAATATTCAGCACACGTGCCCGGTTCCATAGAAATACCAGTCCTATGACCACATAAGGTAAAAGGATTCCTGTATATGACCAACCGCGCAGACTAAGACTTCCCATCGTCCAGTACAATATTTCATTGACCGTCTCCTTCGACATGGCTGTCAGAAAGGAAACAACTGCTCCTAGAAAGGATTGCATCACCACACCCGACAAAATGAGACTTTGTGTCGGAATTTTTCCACCTTCCCGTGCCAACGTTAGCACCATCCACAGCGTCAGCATTCCGGTCGTAAATGCCACTAGCGGCAGCGTCCATATGCCAACAAATGAAAATTGAAGGCCCCAATAGATCAGTACTGCCGCTCCTACCGAAGCCCCCGAGGATACCCCCAGTGTATACGGATCAGCCAAAGGATTACGCAGCACACCCTGAAATCCGGCTCCCGCCAGCGCCAGCGCTGCTCCTACCAACATTCCCAGTAACACTCGTGGCAATCTGACCTTCAAAATAATCTGCTCTGAGGATGTATTCCAATCCGGTGTAAACGTATCGCCTAACCACGGAAGGTGGTTAACCAGAATGCCCGTGATCTGGCTGACCGGAAGCTTGGCCGAGCCGATGCCAAGACAGAGCAGCAGCGTCAGCAACAGCAGGACAAGACCTGTCCCTCCAAAGCCGATCAGTTTACGGTTCATTTGAAAATTTCAGGATACACGCCCTTGGCCACTTCCTTGAGACCTTCCGTTACGCGTGGACCCGGACGACTGATCAAATTATCATCCACGGCAAACACCCGGTTATGGCGAACAGCCGATATTTGATCCCATCCACTGCGAGCTTTAATGATTTCGCCGAGCGTCTGGCCAGTTTTGTCGTCCTTGACACTTTTGCTGTACAAAATCACGTCAGGGTTCGCAGCAATAATATTTTCTTCACTAATTTGGTACCACCCCTTCTGCGTGGCACCTACATTTTCGCCGCCCGCCAACGTAATCAGCTCGTCCATAAACTCGCCTTTACCAACTGTCCAGCCTGGTGAAAACTCGACGTATACCCGCAGCTTCTGCCCTTTACCGATATTTTTAACTCCTTCTTTCACTTCCGCTACATCTGCCCTCATCTTGTCAGTCACCGCTCTCGCATCTTTCTGATGATCGGTGATTTTTCCATACAATTCGATGTTAGCTATGACATCTTCAACTGTCTTCGGTTCCGTTTTAAAAATCATAATTCCCATGTCGCGCAGCTTGGTCGTAGCCTGTTCACTAAGTGATATCCCTGCAAAAACGACTTCCGGGTTAGCAGCAATGATCGCCTCTTCGTTCGGTTTCATAATACCGCCCACTTTAGGCTTTTTCGTAGCTGCTGCCGGGTAATCAGAGTAGTCGGAGACGCCAACTATTTCCTTATCCAGCCCGATGGCGAACAGCGCCTCGGTTTCTGCCGGGGAGACGGAAACGATTTTATCCGGCGCTTTTTTGAATGTAAATTCCTGTCCTGTTGCATCCTTAACTGTGAGTGGGTAAACTGTTTTGCCCGGAGGCTCTTGTGCGGTTACGGTCTTTCCTGGCTGCTGTGCAGAAGTCTGATTCTCTTTATTTTCAGCATTTTTTCCATTAGAGCCACATGCACTCAGCACAACTGCCAAAATCAGAACCAATAGACCTGTTGTCCAAACCTTTATTTTTTTTCCTGCCATGATTTGCACCCCTTCATAAAAAAATCGTTAAGAGCGTTACTTGAGCATCATCAGATATCTTCTAAATCCAGCCTTCTTTTCCTATCAAAAAAACCCCGCATCCTCATATTAGGACACAGGGGTCACGTTAGCGCAGATTGTGCGCAGGCGGCAGCTTCTTTCCGCACGGACAGTCACTGCGAACACGTCATCCTTTCCTCGAAGGATTATGGTGACAGGCGGACGGGCAGGTATCCTGACTTATGGTAAGATGCATGTCCTGAAATTCCTTCATATGCTTAGTAGCACATAAAGCAGGACTAACCGGCATGTTTCCATTTACAGTGGCGGGACCGCGCCGGACTTACACCGACTTCCCTTTTAACAGCGCAGGCAAGGGAAACCATAGTTTCATCACACTGCGCCGACCTCGTCTGCTGGATATTTGATGTAGTGGTAGTCAAGCCGTTCTTTTACTTGATGATTATAGGTTAAAATGAGGCGGCTTACAACCCAAACAGCCTCTTTACCCGCTGGTGTCTAACCTAATGAGGGAGCATTTCCGCTATGTAATTGTGCGGTCCTGCCAGCCTCAATTGAATCCTAAATGCTTCTCCCGGCTTCGGATTCAGACTCCAAAAATCATGGCCCGGTATCAGCATGCAAGCTAACTGACGAATTACGCCACCATGCGTAACGACCAAAACAGAGGGCGGCGCAGCAGTCAAATCCATGGGTTGAACTTCCATAGCAACACGCCATTCATACAGAGAGTCAAGAAATTTCCGCAAACGATTCACAAAATCTGTCCAAGACTCTCCTCCAGGAGGGGTTATCCGTTGCGGCTCATCAATCCAAGCGCGATACAACGACACATCCTTGAGCATGTCATACGTTTTTCCATCCCACTCGCCAAAATGAAGCTCTCGCAGACGTGGTTCCATCATAGGAGACATAGTAGATAGGGAACCTCCAGACGTCAATTCTGACTCCGGCACAATGATCTGCAAGGTCTGGCGACATCGCATTAAATCGCTGCAATAGATTCGAGCAAAGGACTGCCCCTGCAATTCTTCTTGCAAAGGCTTTAATTCCTGTTCTGCTCCTGGTAGCAAACCTAAGTCGGAGTGTCCCATATATCGACGTTCCTTATTCCATAAGGTTGTGCCGTGACGAACTAACACGAGTTCCATGTCCCAATGCAGATCTTCTTTAGCATCATATGGCACCTTATCCTCCTGTGAGTTCGGACTTTGTACGTATTCTACCGTCCTTTTTGCTGCTATATCTTGCTTCAAGATCATGTCACTTCCTGCTCGATCATTATTCAGTGTGTCACGCCTCACCCTCACCGCACCCATCCCAAGGCAAAACAACCTGCGGCTCCTAACAAACACAATCCTACGAACATACTGGACACGGCGAACATCAGCTGGATTGTATGCCGTATATCTTTCGACTCTAGCGGTCGTATCCAATCGCCCATGTATGCACGAAAAGAGCGTACGCCATGATACACATTATAGCCTCCAAGACGAATCCCCAGTGCTCCAGCAACAGCTGATTCCGGGAAGCCACTGTTCGGGCTTGGGTGCAGACGAGCGTCTCGCTTGACTGTGCGCCAGCTTCTAGCAGCATCTCGCTTGTACATCCACGCCGCTACGACAAGCATTGCCGCTGTCAGGCGTGCCGGAATGTAGTTAGCCACATCATCTAGACGTGCTGAAGCCCAGCCTAAATGCAGATACTTTTCATTTTTATAGCCAACCATGGAATCGAGCGTATTCACAGCACGATAAGCCAGCGACAAGGGTGCTCCTCCGATCAGGGCATAAAAAAGCGGGGAAATAATCGCGTCCACGATATTTTCAGCGACCGTTTCAACCGTACCACGTACAATCTCAGGCTCATCAAGCTGTTGCGTATCCCGCCCGACAATCATGCCCAGCTCCCGCCGTGCCGCTGCCAGATCATCCGCCTGCAACGCTCGGTATACGGCCATTCCTGCATCCTTTAGTCCTTTGGAAGCAATCGTGGTCGCAATCAGCACCATTTCTGCGCCGACAGACAACCACGGATGAATCCAGGCAAGCAAGTGCAACAGCGCCCAGGCGAGCGCAAAGGAGCCTCCCGCCACAATGAGCGGAAGCAGTATACCCGCACGTTTCAGCCCCCGATCACTGCGGACCTGGCGACGAATCGCTTTTTCCAATGCTGAAATGGCATGTCCCATCCCGATGACTGGATGCGGCAACCACCTCGGATCACCGATCAGCCTGTCCAAAAGGTAGGCTGCCAGGATAATCAAGCTAACTGTCACGCCGCTGCTCCTCCTCCAGCACTTCACCCAATACAGACAGCAGCCTGTCGTTGGCTTCTGCATCCTTGACCGCAATGCGAAAATGGCTCGTCGTCAGTCCCGGATACATAGCACAGCTACGTATAAGAATTCCGCGTTGTCCAAGCGCCTGCTGAATAGCCGATGCGCTCCACGTACCCGGCGCCCTTGCCAGCACGTAATTGGCTTCACCGGGAACGACACCGCAGCCCCATTCCGCCAAGGCGGTCAACAGGCGGTTGCGCTCCGCAGCAATCAGCTCCTGTGTTTGGCGCTCATATGCTTGCCCACTTCTCAAACACGCCTCCCCAGCCAGCAACGCCAATCCATTCACACTCCAGGTCACCTGTTTGGCCGTCATTCGCCGGATATAGTCCGGATGAGCAATCGCATAGCCCAATCGCAAGCCAGGAATGGCATAAAATTTGGTCATTGACCGGATCAAAATCACATGAGGATAGCGATCCAGCACAGGCAGCAGTGAGATTCGCCGTTCCAGCGGAATAAAATCAATGAATGCTTCATCCACCACCAGCACGGTACCCGTTGTGCCAGCCGCCTCTGCCAGCTCGCACAGCTCCTGCTCACTATATTGTACGCCATTTGGATTATTCGGCTGTCCGAGGAACAAAACATCTACCTGCTCCATGAGCTGAAGGATGTCCTCCACGTCCGCCTTCCATTGAAGCGAGGCCTTCCCATACACCCGGTTGACCTCGGCTCCGAATTTGCCAGCCAGCTCGGCATATTCCGAAAAACACGGCTCCACTGTACCCACACGCTTAGGAGCTAGTCCCAATAGTAGGAGCGCCATGCTTTCAGCCGCTCCGTTTCCGATACTTAGCGACTCCGGTGGAACATGCAGTCGCCGTGCGAGCATATTTTTAAAATTCCGATGCCCAGGGTCTGGATAGCGAATCACAGTGTCAAATGAGTGTTGCAGCGCCTCAAGCACCTCTGGCGGTGGACCAAGCGGATTAATATTTGCACTAAAATCTACAAAATCCGCAGCAGCTCCGCCAAAAGTCGCGGCAGCTGTCTCCCTGTCTCCGCCATGACCGTAAACCTCTATCATTGCCTCTCATCCTTTCCGCCCGTTTCCAATCATTTAGCTCCATTATGAGGCTGCTTTTTGCGTCCCGTCAATGCAAATGAGCTTTTGTACATGGCTCACTTGGGTTACAATAGAAGGAGGCACACATAAATTACACAGTTTATATACGGAGGAATGGACATGCTGTTCATCGACAACCAGGGGATACACGATCCAGCCATTAATCTTGCTATTGAGGAATACGCGCTCAAGCATTTACCGCTGGACGACAGCTATTTGCTGTTTTACATTAATCAGCCTTCTATTATTATAGGCAAGCATCAAAACACTATTGAAGAAATCAACGCCGAGTTTGTTAGGGACAACAATATTCAAGTCGTTCGTCGCCTGTCCGGCGGTGGGGCTGTATATCATGATCTCGGTAATTTAAATTTCAGCTTCATTACTAAGGATAACGGGGAGTCCTTTCATAATTTCCTCAAATTTACGCAACCTGTGATTGACGCCCTGCGCCAAATGGGAGTAGAAGCTGAAATGACAGGCCGCAACGATCTACAGGTCGGAGAACGTAAAATTTCAGGAAACGCCCAATTTGCCACACGCGGACGTATGTTCAGCCACGGTACATTGATGTTCAACCTGAATCTGGATAATGTGGCTGCATCGTTGCATGCCAATCCCGAAAAGTTTAAATCCAAAAGCACAAAATCCGTCCGCAGTCGCGTGGCTAACATCAGCGAACTGATGGACCGTGAGATGACCATAGAGCAATTTCGCGAGGAACTGCTACGTTCCATATTCGGAGCAGAATTGGATCAGGTGCCTCAATATAAGCTCACCGATGCCGACTGGGCCAAAATCCATGAAATATCCAAAGAACGCTACCAATCGTGGGATTGGAACTACGGTCTATCCCCCGAGAGCAATATCAAGCACACACGTAAATTTCCGGTCGGTATTATTGATATCCGCATGGATCTTAAGGAAGGCTACATCCGTGATATTAAAATCTATGGGGATTTCTTTGGTGTGGGTGACGTTGCTGATATTGAAAATATCCTGCGCGGCAAGCGTTATGATGAAGGTGAGGTACGTCAAGCCTTATCCTCTCTCGATTTGAAGCACTATTTTGGTAATATTGAGCTGGACGATTTTGTTGGACTTGTATTTTTGGAAGACTAACCGTTACTTTTTCCCATCGTTTCAAGCCAATACTTCAGTGGTTATATGGGGACAGGCTCTTATGGGAGCTGTCCCCTTTTCATTGCGATATTGTCATTTTGAATATTATAAGATACAATTTTAGCATTGCCCCATGATAGAGATAAAGGAGAGAATACCGATATGTATAAATTAATTGCCATTGATATTGATGATACACTCATTAACGACCAGAAAGAAGTCACACCAGCGACACAACAGGCATTAGAAGCTGCTGTAGCAAAAGGTGTGGTGGTTACCCTCGCTACTGGACGAGCTTATGCCTCTGCACACAAAATTGCTCGCCAGACGGGTTTGAACGTGCCGATCATTACGTACCAAGGAGCTTTGGTTAAAAACCTGCTGGACGAAAACGTGCTGTATGAGCGTTATGTTCCACTCGTGGCTGCACGTCGTCTGTTTGAATTCTGCGTGGAACGCAATCTGCATCTGCAAACGTATATTGATGACAAATTGTACACACGTGAAGATAATCAGAAAATCAAAGATTACACTGAGCTGAACAACACGGAATATTTTGTAGAGCCTGTATTCAGTAAAGTTATAGAGCAGCCGGCTCCTAAATTGCTGATTATCGACGAGCCTGAAGTGTTGGATGAATTAATTCCTGAACTTCGCGAACTGCTTGGCAATGAAGTTCACATTACAAAATCCAAGCCTCATTTTCTGGAAATTATGCATCATGAAGGCACTAAGGGCCATGCGCTTACCTTCCTTGCAAATCATTTTGGCTGTGAACTGTCGGAAACAATTGCTATCGGTGACTCTTGGAACGACCACGAGATGCTTGAATGCGCTGGTCTCGGCATAGCGATGGAGAATGCCATTCCCGATTTGAAAAAGCTGGCTGATTACATCACTCGCAGCAATAACGAAGACGGTGTTAAGCACGCCATCGACAAATTCGTACTCAACGTTGAATAAAGTAAAAAGTGACTGTTCCCATAATACTTAAATGAAGTAGTACAACAACAAAGCCTCCAAACGTCGCATGTTCAGTAACATACGACAGTTTGGAGGCCTTTTCTGTCAGATCATATAATAACCTGCCTCCCTTTAAAATATCAGGCAGCAGAACGTACCTTACGCCTGTTCACCAGACGGATAATTCCATTGTTCATAAGGATTAATCCGGTCACAATGAGCAGCACCCCAGCCAGCATCCACCAGCTTACATGCTCTCCATACAACAACGCTCCCAAGCCGACCGCAATCGGCGGTGATATATACAGCCACGTCGTCGGAAACAGGGGATTTGTACGCTCCATGAGCCAGTAGAACAGTGTATGTGCAATCATCGAACCAAACAGGATCAGATAAAGTAAAGACCCCATGGCAGGAAGGTACTGCCACCCCTCAGAACTCCACGGTTCCGTGATCGCAGACAGTAACAGCAGCATCCATCCCCCATGGATCATTTGCGCCGCATTCAGGGCAATCGGGTTCGTTTCACGAAATACATCCATCACTCGCTTGGAATACAGAGCTCCCCCGGAATAACACAGCTCCCCCAGCAAAATGACAAGGCATCCCGCCAGCCACAGACCACTGATCTGAACCGCCAATCCGGGCAGCACAACCAGCACCACACCAAGAAAGCTGATCATGCAGCCAACGACCGTAATCCGTGACGTTTTTTGCCGTAGCAGTACAGATTGCAAAATGACGATCATCATCGGCCCGGTAGCTGACAAAATAGCTCCGATCCCGGAGCTGACATATTGCTCTGCCCAATACAAGGCTGAAAATGTACCGAAGGTCGTTCCTGCTCCAATCAGCAACATTTCCTTCCGCCATAATAACGACCATCGTACTTTTCCGGTCAGCTTCATAGCAATGAACAATATCGCCCCTGCCGCGAAAAAACGTACACCTGCCGATAGGAATGGCGGAAGTCCGGCTTCCACTCCCACTTTTATGGCCAAAAACGTTGTGCCAAAAATAAGACACATTACTGTAAACGCGATACCTATCATGATACGTCCCTCTCCCTTCAGTTGCTTTTAAGCATACAGGGAGACGAACAGAACAGATGTATAACTACAGAACAGTTGTATACGTTTTTGAAGTGCTATATAGTACAATACACAGAAAGGAGCGTGGATAGCATGGGTAAGAACAACACCGAACTACTCTTTGCAGCCGATCATGCCTTAAAGCTGTATGAGCAGGTTATCCATTATGTAACTGTGCGGATTGATCGCGGGGATTGGCAAACAGACATGAAGCTGCCGTCCGTACGAAGCTTGGCTCAGGAGCTGGGTGTACATCGGCTAACTGTTTTCCGGGCATATCAGGAGTTGAAGCAACTGGGACTGGTCTATGTAAAGGACAAATCAGGATATTACGTTCATGCTTCCCAAGCGACTGGGCATGCAAAATATGCTGGCTACTCGGGACATTCGTCCATTGACCTCACGATTCACTCCGAATCTGCCCATGCGGCAGATGATCCGTCAGTTTCAGCCTGGAGAGGAATGGATGGACTTAGCCGCGTTCAATCCGTAAATACGAATTTCCAGTTTTCCAAAGCGCTGATTGACCCCTCTCTCCTGCCCAACCGATTTTGGGGAGAGCTAATGATGCAGGTATTTGAAAAGCATCCGAAAGTAGCGGCCACCTATTCCGCTGTGCAGGGTGATGCCGAGCTTCGGGAGGCCATGGCACAGCATTTTAGCGTGGATAAGCATTTTGCTTTATCACCGGATGAAGTGCTGATTACCTCCGGAGCACAGCAAGCCATTGATTTAATTGGCCGATCTCTGCTCCGTACAGGAGACCGTGTATTGATCGAACGCCCTGCCTATGGCCCCGCTATGGAAATATTCCGTAGACTAGGCGCACGTCTGACTATGACTGATATTCGACCAGAAGGTTATGATATGGACCAGATTGAGTGGTGCATGAAAACGGAAAAACCACGCCTCTTTTATATGAATCCAACATTCCACAACCCGACGGGCTTTACGGTCCCCGATGAGCAGCGCAAACGACTGCCTGAACTAGCCGAGCGCTATGGCTGCCTCATTGTTGAGGATGACAGCACCTATGACATTAGCTTTGGGCAAAAGCCCCCTTCTCCAATTTTCGCCTATGATGTTTCGGGAAGCGTCGTCTACATTCGAAGTTACAGTAAATATGTCGCACCCGGTCTACGAATCGCAGCCGTGACCTGCCGACCACAGCTCATGAACAGCCTGCTGAACGTCAAAGCGTTAGTGGACAATGGATCGCCACTGCTGAATCAAAAGCTGTTTTTAGAATACTTTCAATCTCCACGTATGCAGCAGCATATTAAAAAGCTATGTATCGCGCTCCAGATTCGTAAAGAAACGATGGAAGACAGTCTCCGCGACTCCGGTTGGACATGGACCAGCCCGGCAGGGGGACTCAACCTGTGGCTCCAGCTGCCTTCTACGTTGAAACCTAATGAATTACTTGCCAAAAGTTTACAAGAGTCTGTATCCTTTGTCCCCGGCAATGTATTTGATCCCATCGGCGCAGAGGGTAAAACGCATGTACGGCTGTCCTATTCATACGCCAACGAGCTACAAATCAAAGAAGGAATCTCCACACTTCTACGTATCAGTCAAACGATGTAAAGGTAAAGGTCACCTTTATTCTAACGGCAAACTCATGCCGGTGTGTGCCAAGCTAATCCCTTCCAGAAGCCCATAGTTGCGTGTGACATCTACATCATGGGACATATGTGTAAACACTGTGCTTTCGGGTTTAAGCCTTCCTATAAGCTCCTGAGCCTCCAGCATGTCATATACGGAACGGGTGGCATACTCGGCCTCCTCATGATAAAAACTCGTTCCCAGGACGAGCAAATTCAGATTGTGCAAGGGCAGAATTTCCGCCTCATTCAATCCAATCGAATCCGAACAGTAAGCCCACGAGAAACCGTCCTTTTCCAGACGATAAGCGTAGGCATATCCGTTCTTCCCGTGATTCACACGCCATCCCCGGATATTCCATCCGCCAAGTTGGACTCCCTGGTCTACTGGAATAAGATCCAAGTTTCCAGAGAGCCAGGAAAATTGACGCAAGATCGTGTCAATCACTTCCTGTGGCGCGTACAAGCGACCTCTGTTCCCAGTCCAGCGACAGGCATCTGCCCATTCTGGTAATCCTCCAATATGGTCAAAATGTGCATGTGTCACAAGGATCGTAGGGATAAAACGCAGACCGCGCAATTCTAGCTGTCTGCGCCAGTCCGGGCCACAATCAATCATAAAGTCCTCCGTCTCGCTTTCGATCAGCACAGACGATCTCAATCTTACATTCGCCCCTGTCGTGCGAGCTTCTGTGCATACGAGACAATCACAATATACACGCGGAACCCCCATTGCATCCCCCGTGCCAAGAAAAATAAGCCGATTCATGGTTTAACTCCTATCTACCTGGGTCTTTTTACTACTATTATAACGAACAGACCGATTCTACGTAAATCATCTGCGTAAATCCTTCCAGCGTCCAACGCCAAAAGGAGCATGCCCAAAGCCGTGAAATCCGGCTAGACATCCCCTCATGCGTGATCGTATTTATTTTCAAATGATGATAGGCATTGGATCTTCCTTCAGGCGGTTTTCCACCATCCAGCTGGACTGGTCATTATAGAGATAGGCTCGATGCACCAACACTCGCACCTGCTGACCAGGTTCCAGCGTAGACTTCTCCAGCGAGCGGTATGTCATGAGACGATGATCCCCGACCTGTACTTCAACCATCCACTCACTTCCACGAAAATGCAAATGCTTCACTGTGCCTTCCTCGGTCGCCGACAGAAGCGTAAATTCCTCGCTTGGCCCGACATCAATATACTCTGGACGGATCAAGGCACGTGTTCCCACTCCAGCAGCTTCTTCGAAGCCTCGGAGACTGCCTGCCTGTTCAATCACCGTAGATTCCCCAATAAAGGAAGCCACGAACGGAGTACCCGGTTTTTTATAAATATCCCAAGGTGTTCCCTTCTGCTCCAGTCGTCCCTGATTAATCACCATAATTTCATCCGCTACTTCAATCGCCTCATCCTGATCATGGGTGACAAAAATTGAAGTAATACCCACCCGCTCAATCAACTCTCGCAGCCAGGTGCGCAGCTCCTGACGAATCTTGGCATCAATAGCTGCAAAAGGCTCATCCAACAGCAGCAATTGAGGCTCTGGTGCCAAAGCACGCGCAAAGGCAACCCGCTGGCGCTGTCCACCTGACAACTGATGCGGATAACGATGCTCAAATCCTTTGAGCCCCGTTAGTTCGACCAACTCTGTGACCCGTTCCTTGATGCGGGTTTTGGAGCTTTTTTTCACTTTCAGGCCAAAGGCAATATTGTCGTAGACGCTCATGTGCTTGAACAAAGCATAGTTTTGAAATACAAATCCGATTCCACGTTCCTGCGGTGACAGCTCGTTTACCCTTTTTCCATGAAAATGAATTTCTCCCGCATCCGGTTGCTCCAGACCCGCCAAAATGCGAAGAATGGAGGTTTTCCCCCCACCACTTGGACCGAGTAAGCCAATAAGATGGCCCGCCTGAATATCAAAAGATACGTCCTTTACTGCATGAAAATTACCGAAATGCTTGTTTAATCCTCTTACTTCCACATGCATATCCGTACACTTCCTTTCCGCTTCTGGACCTGTTCAGGAACAGCAGCAGCCTTGCTTCCCGCAAAGCACGTACCTCATTTGAAATCATTTAATTATTCCAATGTATATACTATGTTTTTTCTTATGTGATACTTTATCAAAGGAAAGTAATTTTCGTCAACTATATATTATATTAGGAATTAAAAGGGTAAAGTATTAGGAAGAAAGGAGATGGAGTTATTGTTGCATACTTTAGAATTATCCACTACACGGCGAGATGAAATGCGCGATATTACACGAGAGGTTGCTTCATTGATCGAAAAAAGCGGGGTACAACAAGGAACCGCACTTGTTTATTGTCCACACACGACAGCCGGCATCGCCATTAATGAAAATGCAGACCCAGACGTCAAACATGATGTGATATTAACACTAGATGAAGTTTATCCGTGGGAGCATCCCCAATATCGCCATATGGAGGGAAATACGGCTTCCCACCTAAAATCCATTACGACAGGCCCCTCACAAACGATCATCATCCATGATGGAAAGCTGTTGCTCGGACGATGGCAGGGACTTTATTTTTGTGAATTCGACGGACCACGCAGACGCCAATACCATGTAAAGATCATGAAAGGCTGACGGACCGGGTAAAAAAACAGACCATGATGTTTTCCTACTGGATGCATCATCGTCTGTTAAATTCTCAGTCGCTTTCGCAAAGTACCGTAATGATAAGTCACCGTCATGAAGTGCATACACCCAGAAAAGCGCCCTACATGTTCATGGCTGAAGTGTGTGAATGCAGGTACGCTCATAGGTGTCTGCACAGCAGCTTTACATGTGCTAAAGCAGCGGGCCTAATTTCTTCAAATGTTAAACCGTCCTGAATATAAAATGATACAAAGCCATGCATGGATAAAAACAGACTTTTCGGTACCCTAGAGCAATATTCCTCCGAATGCCCCTGACCACTCAATTCTTGACGGATCATGGACGCAAATAGTTCCACACAACGGTTTTGCTCTGTGCGACAGTATGCAAATAGTTCTTCATCGTGCATCATGAACATAATTTCGTATTGATATGGATTTTCCAAACCAAAACGGATAAATTCCAGCATCAAGTACTCCAACCTGCTCAAGCCATCATCAGGCGTACCTGTTGCTGCTTGCAGTAGAATCCCACGCAATGTATTAAAATCTTCAATTACAATGGCATAGAACAGTTCAGCCTTCTCTTTAAAATGATAATATAACGAACCATGACTGTAACCCAGATGCTGGCCAATGCTGCGCATTGAAATCGCACGGTAGCCCTTGGTAATAAACAAGTGCCTGGCCGCTTCCAGAATCCGCCCTCTTGACAACTCCTGTTCTACTGCTCTTCTAGCCATATTATTTATTCCCCTTCAATAAAGTAAAGCTGCTCTCCCTCCGACACAAGCGATTGCCCCTGCGTCAAGTCTGTTATCCAGTTGCTGAAGGATTCCGCATCACCAGCCAGCGGCAGACAGGTTAAGGTAACTTTATCCGTAAACATTGTTTCTCCAGTGCGGATGCTGCGATTGCGTAATTCATTTTCCACTTTGCCCAACCAGGTATAATCCAATTCTACAAAGACTTCGCGATGCAGCACACGTGTAATTGCATCTCCTGCCTCGATTGCTGCAACAGCACCATCTGAATACGCGCGAATCAGACCGCCTGCTCCTAACAAAATCCCACCAAAGTAACGGGTAACAACAATAGCGACATTTTTTAGCTTCTGGTTGCGGATCACCTCCAAAATAGGCTTTCCAGCCGTACCACTCGGTTCTCCGTCATCCGATTGCTTTTGGATTTCGTCTCTTTCGCCAATCATGTAAGCAGAACAATTATGGGTAGCGTTCCAATGCTCTTTTTTGATGCGCTCTATGAAAGCAACTGCTTCTTCCTCAGTTTGAACAGGCTGAATATGGCCGATAAAACGGGATTTTCGGATCACAATTTCCTTGTTGCCGGCACCGCGTACGGTTCGGTATTGTTCCAACATACACGTATAACCTTCCTTACTTCATTTTACAAGAAAGCAGTCCCCCGCTTCTGGCAGCTGGTGAACTGCTTTCCTGTACTTTAATTGATGCTATACACTATAACACTTCTGACCGAAATCCTGTTTCGCATCAGAGATTACAGCACTCTTATTCAGACAATCTCGCTTCAAGCTCAGCTTTTTCTTTTTCGAAGCCTGGTTTGCCGAGCAGCGCAAACATGTTCTTCTTGTAAGCTTCTACGCCCGGTTGATCGAACGGATTTACACCCAACAGGTAGCCGCTGATGCCGCAAGCTTTTTCGAAGAAATAAGCAAGATAGCCGAAAGAGTAAGGGCTTAAGTCAGGAATATTTACAATCAAGTTCGGTACTTGTCCGTCTGTGTGAGCCAGCAATGTACCTTGGAATGCTTTTTTGTTTACAAAATCCACAGTTTTGCCTGCCAGGAAATTCAGTCCGTCCAGATCATCCTCATCTGCTTCGATGGTGATGTGACTTGGTACATTTTCTACTTGGATTACCGTTTCGAAAATGTTGCGGCTGCCTTCCTGAATGAATTGTCCCATGGAATGCAGGTCTGTCGAGAAATCAACAGAAGCAGGATAAATGCCTTTGTAATCCTTGCCTTCGCTTTCTCCGTACAACTGTTTCCACCACTCAGATACAAAATGAAGAGACGGCTCATAGTTTACGAGAATTTCAATTGCTTTACCTTTGCGGTACAAAGCGTTACGAACAGCTGCATATTGATAAGCTTCGTTCTCAGCTACATTCGGGTTGCTGTACTCTTTGGAAGCGTCTGCCGCCCCCTGCATCATTTCCTCGATGTTAATGCCTGCAGTAGCAATCGGCAACAAGCCTACTGCTGTCAGCACGGAGTAACGACCACCCACATCATCAGGAATAATGAAGGATTCGTAGCCTTCTTCGTTAGCCAGTTTTTTCAAAGCGCCACGTTCTTTATCCGTCGTTGCATAAATACGCTTGCGTGCTTCTTCTTTACCGTATTTTTTCTCCAGAGCTGCACGGAATACGCGGAATGCGATCGCCGGCTCTGTTGTCGTACCTGATTTGGAAATGACGTTCACAGAGAAGTCTTTACCTTCAATCAGTTCCAACAGATGATTCACATATGTAGAGCTGATGTTATTACCAGCAAAATAGATAGCTGGACCCTTGCGTTGATCTTTAGGCAGCGCATTGTAGAAAGAATGCGACAGCATTTCGATCGCAGCACGTGCTCCAAGGTAAGAACCACCGATACCGATTACGATCAATACTTCGGAATCGCTTTGAATTTTAGCAGCAGCCTTTTGGATGCGCGCAAACTCTTCTTTATCATAATTGGTAGGCAGGTCAATCCAACCCAAGAAATCGGACCCTACACCTGTTTGGTTGTGCAGTTGCTCATGAGCCAGCTTGATGGGCTCTGCAAAATAATCAATTTCGTGCTGACCTACAAAGGAGAGCGCTTTAGTGTAATCAAAATTAACTTTTTTAGACATGTTTGGAACCTCCTGTTTGGTATTACTAAGACCATGAATACGAACATAAGGACTTAGGAATAGGATACTTTAATTTGCGGGACCTGACAAGCTTGCGTTACCTGTGTATCCTGTGCTTGACAGCCCCTCCTGTAGATAGGGTAGCATGCCCATGCTACAATTAACTGAGATCAACCTGTTTTATATTCATTTCAAGCCGAACTCGCAATCTGCATCGGACGGCAACTTCCAACAAGAAAGGTGATTAGCAATGAAAAACATCGGATTTATCGGACTGGGCACCATGGGCGCCCCGATGGCATCCAATCTGCTAAAGCAGGGATTCGGAGTCACAGTTTATAATCGTACCGCTTCGCGCTGCGAACCACTGGCAGAGCAAGGTGCACGTACAGCTTCAACTCCTCGTGAAGCAGCTGAAGGTCAGCACTTGGTCATTACCATGGTCAGCGATGATCACTCCATTCGTGACATCTATTACGGCGATGACGGCGTGTTTGCCGGACTTACGGCTGGCATAACCGTGATGGACAACAGTACGATTTCACCTGAACTGGTCAAGCAACTGGCCGCCGAAGCGGACAAGCTGGGCTGCTCTTTCATTGATGCACCCGTAACAGGCAGTAAGCCTGCTGCTGTAGACGGTACACTTGTGTTCATGGTTGGTGGTAATGCAGAAGCCATTGCGGCACAATCAGATGTTTTTGATACCCTGGGCAAAAAGGTACTTCATATGGGACCTAATGGCAGCGGGGCCGTAGCCAAGCTCGCTCATAATACGATGGTGGGTATTCATAACCTCGCTCTGGCTGAAGGCTTTGCTATCGCGGCTAAATCCGGCATCCCGGCAGACAGCTTCCTTGAATTGGTACAACTCGGATCGGCAGGCAGCAAGGCCGCTGACCTGAAAGGGCGCAAAATCATTGAACATGATTTTAGCAACCAGTTCTCACTTGCCTTGATGCTTAAAGACTTGAAGCTTGCTTCCTCACTAACAGACAGCCTGTCCATCCCTGCACCTATGTTATCCATTGCCAAAAGCCTGTTTCAAGCCGGGCAAACACAAGGCTACGGCGATGAAGACTTATCCGCTGTCGTGAAGACATACGAAGCATGGATTGGCCACACCATTGGTGGTCAACCTCTCGAATAAGCTGCACCTTTCTTTGTAACCATACGGCTGTGCTTGTGTACATATGGCATAGCTTTAGGGTAAGCACACTTGGCTTGAAGGCTGAGTGTGCTTACCTTTTTTAGCTTATTATTCGGGATAAGAACAGCAATAATCAGTTACACTTCGTACTTCCAGCTTGAATGAAGACTTTGCAGGTACGTGAAAGGTTGCCGTCCCTTGTATTTCTAGCCATTCCTCAGTACCTGGAAGCAACACTCTCAAATCCCCTGCCAAAATCTCCATGATCTCACGGGAATCCGTGCCGAACTCATACGTTCCTGGCAGCATAATACCCAGTGTAACCTTACTGCCGTCACCCAGGATGACTGTACGGCTTGTAACCTGACCATCGTAATAAACGTTTGCTTTTTTAACTACGCTTACTCCATCGAACTGTGTCATTCGTTATCCCCTCATCTGCTCTCAATGGTTGAATGAATATTGGTGCATCATAACATAGATTTGATTCCAGCTTCAGTATGAAAATACACACTGTATCACCGTATCCTATACATTGGAATTCAATAGTGATTTCATTGCAAAACATCAACTGTATGAAACAAACAGCCGTAAGCCTTTCTCAGGTTACGACTGTCTGTTTTAATTTCCAATGTTTTATTTCAACAAAGCTTTCACACGGCTAACAACATTCTCTACTGTAAAGCCGTATTCCTTAATTACGCGGTCGCCAGGTGCGGATGCACCGAACGTGCTGATACCGAGAATGTCGCCTTGGTCGCCAACATATTTTTCCCAGCCCAGTGGATACGCCATTTCGACAGCCAAACGAGCTTTCACTTCTGGCAGCAGAACGGAATCTTTGTATGCTTTGTCTTGTTTTTCGAACAGATCCCAGCTTGGGAAGCTGATAACACGTACTTGAATACCTTGTTCTGCCAGTGCTTCCTGAGCTTTAACAGCCAATTGCACTTCGGAGCCTGTAGCCAGAATTTGAGCAACCGGTTTGCCGTCTGTTGCATCTGCAACCACATAAGCACCGCGTTTGATACCTTCGCGTGCATGCTCAGCACTAGCAGCCAGGATTGGCAGGTTTTGACGAGTCAATACCAGAGCAACCGGGTTTTTCTTGTTTTCCAATGTATAAGCCCAAGCAGCAGAAGTTTCATTACCGTCCGCTGGACGAATTACTGTCAAGTTCGGGATAATACGCAGGGAAGCCAATTGTTCGATCGGCTCATGAGTCGGACCATCTTCTCCTACAGCAATACTGTCGTGAGTCAGAACGTAGGTTACAGGCAATCCCATCAGAGCTGCCAGACGAACGGCTGGACGCAGATAGTCTGTAAATACGAAGAATGTACCGCCGAATACTTTTACACCTTGGTGCAACGCCATACCGTTCATCGCAGCAGCCATACCAAATTCACGGATACCGAAATAGATGTTACGGCCGGCGTAGTCTTCTGGCGTAAAGTTCGTCAGGTTGTTCAAATGTGTCATCGTGGAGCTCTCCAGATCGGCAGATCCGCCTGTCAGGAAAGGTACGTTTGGAGCCAATCCGTTCAGAGCATTACCAGAAGCTACACGAGTCGAAACGGCTTTGTCTCCAGTCGTGTATTTCGGAAGATCACGATCCCATCCTTCTGGAAGATCGCCGTTTACAGCTGTTTCGAACTGAGCTGCCAAATCAGGGTGAGCTGCTTTGTATTTCGCGAACTGTTCATCCCATGCTTTGTTCGCCGCGATACCGCGCTCTTTTACTTTAGCAAAATGCTCGCGAACCTCTTGTGGTACGTGGAAGTCCTCTTCGTATACCCATTTGTAGAATTCTTTAGTCAGCTTAGCTTCTTCTGATCCCAGCGGGGAACCATGAGTACCACCGTGTCCGCCTTTACCTTGTTTGTTCGGGCTTCCGTAGCCGATAACTGTCTTCACTTCAATCAGCGTAGGGCGTGTCGAGTCGCCTTGCGCTTCTTCAATGGCTTTTTGAATGGCCGGAAGATCGTTACCATCTTCTACGCGCAGTACTTGCCAGTTGTAAGCTTCAAAGCGTTTGGCAACACTCTCGGAAGAGGACAGATTAAGCTTGCCGTCCAGTGTAATATCATTGGAATCAAACAATACAATCAGCTTGCCCAGTTGTAAGCGACCAGCCAACGAAGCAGCCTCGTGAGAAATACCCTCCATCAGATCGCCATCGCCGCAGATTGCATACGTGAAGTGATCCACAACTTTAAATTCGTCTTTATTATATGTTGCACCCAGTTGAGCTTCAGCTATTGCCATACCTACGGACATTGCGAGACCTTGTCCCAGAGGTCCAGTTGTAGCATCTACACCAGCAGTGTGCCCAAACTCAGGGTGGCCCGGTGTAAGGCTTCCCCATTGACGGAATTGCTTCAGTTCTTCCATAGGAAGATCATAGCCGCTCAGGTGTAGAAGGCTGTATAGCAACATGGAACCGTGTCCTGCGGACAATACAAAACGGTCACGGTTAACCCACGTAGGTTGATCCGGATTATGATTCATCGTTTTAGCAAAAAGTTGGTATCCCATTGGCGCGGAGCCCATCGGCATACCAGGATGTCCCGAGTTTGCTTTCTCGATGGCGTCAATTGCCAACGTACGAATAGTTGTGATGGACAAATTGTCGATCGTGGAGTTTTCATCCTTTTGAATCGCTTGATTCTGGTCAGTCATGGTTTGCCTCCTCATATTGTATAAAGTATGTCAATTGCATTCGGTCATACTCTCCAACACCACCGTCCGATATAGAAACGATGTCTATTGAAGTGAGTGAATCTGCTTGAATGTTTCAATATGACTTATACATTCTTAAGTATTGTACCATTTGCCGTGAAAGTTTGCCAGATCGTTTATAAAGATGATTGTGGAAATGTTGTACCGAGTCCTCATATAAATATACCCGTAATGTATTAACCTCATTTAAAAAATTATAAAATCACAAAAAATATTATGTACTGACCGTTTATAAGGCAAATAACTCACATAAAAAAACAAAGCCCGTTATGCGACGGGCTTTGTTCAACAAAAAATATATATTCACAAATTTTCTTCTAAAATTTTAGGATTAGTTAAAAACGACCGTTTTGTTCTCATGAACCAGAATACGATCCTCTGCATGCCACTTCACGGCTCTTGCCAAAACGACCCGCTCTATAGTGCGACCGATCCGTTTTAGCTCATTTACATCATCTCCGTGACTTACCCGCTGCACGTCCTGCTCAATGATCGGGCCGCCGTCCAATTCTTCAGTTACATAATGCGCTGTAGCACCAATAATTTTCACACCGCGATTATAGGCTTGGGCATATGGCTTCCCACCCACGAATGCAGGCAGAAAGGAATGATGGATATTGATAATCCGGTTGCGATAATGCTCAATAAACTTGGGAGAAATAATCTGCATGTAACGGGCCAAAATGATAACGTCAATGTCTTCGCCAATGACTTCTAGTTGACGGCGCTCTGCCTCCGGTTTGGTATCGGCTGTTACCGGAATATGGTGATACGGGATGCCAAACGATTCCACATACTCCTTCATATCCGGATGATTACTAATTACCAATGAAATATCCGCGTCCAGATCTCCTGCCTGCCATTGCCACAGCAGTTCTACCAGACAGTGATCTTCTTTGGAAACGAAAATAGCCAGTTTTTTCTTGCGGCTGACCGCAGAAATCGTCCACTCCATACGGAATTGCTCAGCAACAGCGGCAAAATCCTGCTCCAACTGTGGCTGGGTTGCACTCAAATTCGGCAGATCAAATTCAATCCGCATAAAAAACATACCGCCGGACGGGTCCATTGTATATTGGTCAGATTGAACGATATTGGCCCCATGCTCATACAAAAAACGGGACACGGCCGCTACAATACCTGGTCCGTCTGGACAAGATACAAGCATACGCGCGCGGTTTTCATGGGCTGATAGAGTGCTATTCGGCTGATGTTTTACGTGAATTTCCATGTGGCTATTAATCCCCCTTAGCTTATACCGTCACTGGCAAATGACTGCCGGCAAACCAGGCAATCAACCGTTGATTAATGTGTTCTTCGCTCAATTCTGGAAATAGTGCTGCTTCCGTTATCATGTCATACAGACGCTCCAACGGCTCACGTGGATCGGCTTTTCTTGCTTTGGCATCATTTTTCAGCAGAGCCCAGGTGTCCAGCACAAATTTACGGACATCCACATCCTGTTTTTTGAAAAACGAATGCAATTGCTCTACCTGACCCAAAAACTCATCCCCAAAGCGCTCCTTTACATTTCCGCGAAGCAGGGCAATTTCAACCTCATACATCGGACGCTGAGTTTTGGCTTCCTTCCCAATCCATGGCGTCTCCAAAATAAACGGACGTCCTTGAAGTGCTTCATGATGCACCACATTATGAATCGTCTGATAGCCAATCCAGCCTGATCCGATCGGAGTATGTCGGTCTTTATGAGCGCCAACTGGATTTTTACTGTCATTAATGTGAACAACTGCGATGCGATTCAAGCCGACAATACGGTCGAATTGCTCTAATACACCGTCCAGATCATTTACGATATCATAACCCGCATCGTGAATGTGACAGGTGTCCATACAAACTGTAAGACGCTCGTTATGCTCTACTTTATCTATAATGGAGGCAATCTCCTCAAAGCTACGACCCATTTCCGTTCCTTTGCCTGCCATCGTTTCAAGCGCAATGTTAACATCTGTCTCCTTCACGCCGTTTAGTACCTCGTTCAAACCATCAGCAATACGCCCAATTCCGTATTCTGCATCCTTATCGGTAAAAGCGCCTGGATGTAGCACGATATTTTTCACACCAATCGCGTGTGTGCGTCGAATTTCCTCCTGAAGAAAGCTGACCGCAAGCTCATAGGTATTTTCTTTGTAAGAGCCAAGGTTGATGATATACGGGGCATGCACCACGATATCTTCCATTCCCTTCTCAGCCATTAACTGCTTGCCTTCCTCCAAATACATGGACTCCATCGGCTTACGGCGCGTGTTTTGCGGTGCCCCCGTGTATATCATAAAGGAGCTGGACCCGTAAGAAAACGCTTCTTTTGTAGCGCTGAGCAGACCCTTGTCCGAGAAGGACACATGAGAACCAATTTTCAGCATGATTCTGATTCATCCCCTTATCCTGTTATACTTGTCTTATTTTAATTTAATCATTTTAACGTGATTATTGAAATCAAACAACATAGCTTTTATGGCAGCTTTCTTAAATGACTCTATTAAGGGAACACGTAGATAAAGTACACATCCGAATATATGTTAGTCAAACGAGGGGTAAATAAAATCATGGATTGACATCCTTAACCGTATAAAGGTACATTCATATGAAGTTTTTTTCTCGAAAAGGGTTATATTCTATAACAGATGTATTTTTTTTTGTGAATCGGAAGGAGAGCTGGCTCCATGAACATCATCGTATGTGGAGGAACTGGATTGGTGGGGAGTGCACTGGTCAAAAGCTTGCTAGACGACGGATACACTGTGAAAGTCGTTACCCGCAAGCCACTGGTAGGACACGAAGCGAGCCCCCGTTTGCAATATATGAGTTGGAACGAATTAAAACAAAAGCCTGAAGTACTGGAAGGCACCGATGCGGTCGTTAATTTAGCAGGCGAAACGCTGAATCAGCGCTGGACGGATAAATCCAAACAAAGAATTCTTCAATCTCGACTGCTATCTGTTGCCCGTTTGGCTCAAGCATTGAATACTCTACAAAAAAAACCGAAAGTTATCATTCAGGCTTCGGCTGTCGCCGCCTATGGTACATCCCTGACCGAAACATTCGATGAAACGGGCCCGCGTCGTTCGGAAGATTTTCTGTCTCAGGTGGTGGAGCAATGGGAGGAAGCCACCAATGCCTACCCTTCTGATGCCCGTTTAATTAAGTTACGCATTAGCCTTGTGCTGGACAGAAAAAAAGGAGCATTCCCACTCATGAAGATGCCTTATAGCTTCGGATTCGGCGGCAAAATAGGCAGCGGTCATCAATGGATGAGCTGGATTCATATTGCGGATATCGTTCGTCTGATCACGTACTGCATCCATACGAAGGAAATCGTCGGGGCAGTGAATGCTTCATCTCCACATCCCTTGACGAACGACCAGTTTGGGAGGACAGTAGCTATGGTATACCACCGTCCGCATTGGTTTCCCGTTCCAGGCATTCTCGTTCAAAAACTGCTCGGTGAGATGAGCACGCTTGTATTAGACGGTCAAAAAGTAATACCGCGTAAAGCGCTGGAGCACGGATTTAAGTTTAAGTATTCTTCACTGAAGGAGGCGCTAGAGGAACTTCATTCTCCTTACAAGCAGCGTTGAATTAAAAAAAATGAACTCTATGGAGAATAGATAGTATTTTTGTATCTCTACTAGCTTAGGGTTCATTTTTCCCTAATACTACTACACAAAAAGCTTGTGAATCATAAATTTGCCTGCCTACTTTAATCTCCATGAATGAAAAGCGCTTTCGGTTGCCCTATATTTGTTGAACTGAAGTATTTTTTCCCAATACCTACCCTTCAAAGGCAGCAGTTTCATCTACGATGTCACAAGCATTACTAATCTTTCCTATAATTTATACTTTGAGGATATATTATTTAGTTTTAGTTTCGTCACTGTTACATACAAGTTGTAAAAACTGCATTAATCCTCAACCAACAGAGAAATCCAAATGAATAAAACATAAAAAACAACTGGAAGAGATATTCCAATAATCAGAATTATTCCTACCATCTTTAGTGAAAGAATGTCCCTTAAACTTTCAGATTCTTTTTTCAAATAATTCTTCTTTTTAACATCTTCTATGACTCTGACTAAAATCTTCTTTTGTTCATTTTCATTATGCTTCATTAATTCATCCAGAAATTCATCCTGTAAGCCTTCTATATTTTTTTCTTGAATATCTGTCATACTTTCACCTCATTAAATTGTTCAAAATATTTATGTGTATTATAAAAATAAATCTACCCACAAAAAAGGGTAGATTTAAAATTTTCCAATTAAGATTACTGATATGCATTTCCTGCGCCCATAGCGCCATGCTCACCGCTTGAGTTAGAAATTTTAATGTAAAGCCCGGTTTGAGGTGCAAGGCCACTTTTACTTAAAGAGAAAGAATACCAACTACCATTTTCACGATATCTACCCGACAGCATTTTTTCTCCGTATACATCATCACCCACAAAACCTTTTTTAACAATTTGATATACAAGACTCACACCACTGGTGGTGCCAGGTAGTTCCTGCCATCCATTCATCGTTACTGAATTGCCTGTCATATTAAATGAACTAGTGCTGTATGCCGTAGTCCTTGAATAAAGTCCTCCATCATTTTTTGTCAATGAAAAGTCCCAGTTAGCAATAGCGCTTGCTTGTGGCTTAATTATTTTGTTTTTGTCTAGTTCAATTTTATCATTTTCTTCTCTATCTTTTTGAATTTGCAATTTCACCTGTTCGCTTTTAGTTTCTTCACCGACCACAACCAATTTCCATTGGTCGCCATATTTAACCACAGGCAATGTTACGGTGTTTACTTCTCCACTATCTTTACGTGTTAAATCAATAGTCACATCATATTCTTTTCCGTCTTGCTTGAAATCCCCGATAGAATATGATGAAAATTCATCATTTTGAAAGAGTTCTTTATATTGCTTTTTTTGCTCATCTGGAGATGTAAATCTTGAATCATCAACCCACTTGGCTAACTCATCGGCATCCTTGTTATTAATAGCATCGATATAATTTACAACTGCTTGTTTAGCAGATTCTTCTTCAGACTGAGCAGAAGCAGCAGTAACAGAAAGAGGAGCAATAACCAATAACAAAGACGATATCAATAATGCAAAAAACTTACTTCCTTTCTTCAACAGAAAAACTCCCTTCAGAAAATGGTTTGATGTGGTAACTCCTTATACCATTAAATTACTATGTATCATCTCCTTTTTGTAATTTTTGGTTACCACACTAATTATACTCATAAAACGAACCAAAAGTTTCACAATAAAGGTAATTTTTTCGATATAATTCAATAAAAAGTCTATTTAGTGGTATAAATTGTACTTTATTTTCATATCAAAGAGGCTAGAAGGACAATCCCATCTAACCTTTTCCAAAACTGATCATATACTTTAGTGTGCTACCCTGTTTACCTTTGATCCATATTAGGAAAGATTAAATTTCACCGTGATGTGCTGTTGGGTTCGTAATTAGACCTATTTCAGGAGTGAAGTTTTAACGAATTTTCAAATCAATTCGCGTTTAAGCTCCTCCATGTGTTGCAAAGATTTGAAATCCCTCATTATGTCTATCCACATAAATAGGGACAGTTAAGGTAAATAAAAAACTACTCGCAATGATCAACATTACCGTTTTTTTCAACATTGTTTAACCACACCTTTTCAATGAGATTGTAAAACTCTGTTTTAGTTTCAGCAACCGCATGGGCTTTGAAACGCACAAACAACCCCATACAATTTATAAAATATGTCTCATTATTTAGTATATGCGCTTTTACCATTGCACAAAACAAATGATTAAAGCCATCACTGAACATCCCATGATTTAAATAGTAATAAGCCAATTCATATCCACACAGTGCAGAGTATTCCGGTATCACTTGCTGTGTATACATATCATCTGATGATGGTCGCTGAGATAAAGACGCAATCTCTGTTTCAAATCGTTTAAGTATATCGTTTAAATCAAGCTCATAACGGTTAGCCGCTATCATTATGTTAAGTAGTTGAGTAACCCTATCTTCTTGAATCGTATCTAATGATTCATCAATATAGTTTAGATATTCATGAAGCACACTCACATCACCAGATAAAAGCCTATAGGCAAGTATATTAGCTTGTGACCAATGTTTAAACAAATCAATCCAGTGCTGGGTATCCTCATCGGTCTCTCTAACCCAATCTAAATTGGAGTAGGCATATGTATAGTGTAATGCCTGCTCATAATTACCATGCTCTTCACATGCATTAGCACAGAGCAAGTCTGCATAAGCAATGTACACAAACAAGGGACGACTTAGCTTGTCGCTAGATTCGGTCTGTTCTCGGCTGTTCTGTTGATGTTTACTTGTATATTGGATCTCGGCTTTAGCTCTCATTTTCCTCGCTATCTCGTCAACCTTATCCCATTTACGCAAAGACCTGTATACGTTTGCCAAATCCTTTAATGCGTCAAGTTGGTCTATTTCATCTAGGCGTTCGACAAAAGCTTCAAATACGGCTGCCGCCCCGACATTTTGGCTTTGATCGTCACTAACCTGAATTTTGAATATACGATATTGACAGATGGCTAGGCGTTCAGAGTGTTGATATTTCTCCGCTTCAGCTACCCCTTCATAGAGTATCAATGCCGCTTCTAGTCGTCCCTGCGCCAACAATCCTTCTGCAATTTCAAACAGTTTGGGCGAATAGAGTAGATTGTCCATGATGGCTCCCACCACTCGACGAATCGCATCCAACTTTTCCAACTCCGCACAGCGATATAAAAACGGCTCGATTCGCCTCATATTCGGGGGCGTGTCGATGATATAGTTTTCTATAAATAAATCATAAAAGTGACCCTCTGGTAAGCCCATAGCTTCAGTAATTCGATCAAGCTGATTAATAGACATAGATTTATTACCTGTGACAATGCTACTTATTATTCCCCTATTCATCCCTGCGATTTGTCCAAATTGCGATAATGTTAAGCTTTCTTGTTGTAGAAATTGTTCCAATTCTGCTCTAATCGTGGGTGTAATTTTCATCGATAAACCACCCTTTCAACGTAGACTAACAAATACGATGCATAGTTAAAATTATTATGTAGTTGTGAAACAAGTAGTAAAATGCTCTAATGATCTTGATTATACCATCTTTTGGAATAAAATCATATACCTTTCATATATGTGCTTAAGATACCTTTTGGGATAGTTTTCGAGGATTTTATGATTAAAAGTATCGTCCTCATATTGATGTATAGTTTATTGGAAAAATCATAATACAACTCATCCAATACAAAGTTACTCTATTGAATAGTCATGTTCGTATTCCCAATTGTTTTAATCTATGAATTGAGCTTAGATTGAATGTATGACATAAAAGCAACCTTAATAATATTTAGGATGGCATCGAGAGTCAAAATTTAACTTCAGTATGGAAGTGCATGTGTTAGGGGCAATTCTGGAAATTAAATAGACGTTTATGAGGTAAAATACCCCCCGTCCTTTTTATTGCATCTGCTAGTATTGATCAAAATAGACATGAAAAAGAAACCTAGACATTATCATCTAGGCTCCATACACATGAACAATATATTATCCTACTTGTTTCTGTTGCTCATATTCTTTAACTCTACGATAAAACGTTCTGTTTTTCATACCTAGTTCTTTCATTGCCTCCACAGCCTTGATTGCTCCAGATTTCCATTTGTCATATACACGAGCAAATTCAGCTGTGATCTCCTGCTTAGGACGGCCAAATTTCACCCCTGCTGCTTTGGCTGCCTCTATCCCTTCACTCTGTCTTTGCTTATTTTTTAACCTTTCCTGTGCAGCTACGTATGTAAGCATACTTAGGAATTGATCCTCTAAGAGTTTTCCTAAATCACCCATTGTTTTGAACTTACGACTATCAAATAAAGTTTCATTATCTAAACATATAATGTCTGCTCCAACTTCCCGTGTAATGTATTTCCATTCATCTATAATACCATCATAATCTCGGCCTAGTCTGTCCAGTGCATCTATGTAAATTAAATCACCCTCACGAATCATTAACCGCATTGCCTGATAGCGAGGTCGGTTAAAATTCTTCCCACTTAACTTGTCCACAAAAATATATCTTTCATCAATTTTCAATTCTCGAAACTTTACTAGTTGTCGTTCTGGATTTTGATCCTTAGCAGATACTCTACCATAAGCTATTTTCAATACAATTACACTCCCTTATCCCAACATTGTGCCAAAAAGTATACACAATTCATGTCGCGTGACTAAATTCATTATACCACTTATTGACACAATTAAACAGGTGTATTTTTAATATGTCTAAAAGCATACTTTATGACATAGTGTTGGAAAAGACCTTGTCTAAATTGAGCATAATAAAAAGGCAACCGAAGTCGCCCTAGATATTTTAATTATATAACTTAACTTTTCAAATGCTTTAGTGCACAAATCTATTTACTGTCTGCTTCCTTGATATAAGTAGCATCATATTGAATGACACTTTTGTTTTGTTCGTAGTCTTCGAACCATCGTAGACTACTTCATCTTGACTGAACTTATCTTCATCATGGAGAGATTGCAATTTTTTTATAAATAATCCATCTTTAGTATAAATTTTATCAGGATGATTAAGTTCTTCTAATACGTTATCAGGAATTATTGCTTTTGTAACACTATCTGACTCTTCAGAAGTATCGCTGCTAGCAAAAACACTATTAGTAATTACCACAGCGAACGCAATAGCACTAAAAGTGAGAAAAGCCACGCCCCAAGTTCTTGTTTTTACTCTCGCAGTAATCCCTTCTCTTCTAATCGATTTGTATACCCATATATTGAAATCATATACATTCGACTACTTACAGTCAAATAGTCTGGGGTCGAGATTTCTGTATTCCTTGATCTCATGACTAGAAAAATTTTGTAAGTGAATAGCGATAGGGTTGAGGTTAACACTTTATCAACATATGAGCGACTATAACCTGTATCGACACCCTTATCGAAGCTCAATCATGAAACTTGGTCTTATGTGCATAAAACACTTATTCCATATAGCTTTTTGCCGTGTTCGAGCCAAATTTAGTATCAAATAAAATTTGTATCGTGCCGTATTGATAAAGTACCTAAAATGTAGATGGAATAAGTACTTTTGGTAAGTTTAGTCAATATCGTAATCTGTATCGTGCGTATAGGAGAAAAATGTTCGAGAAAGCTTGATTTATCAATGGTTTTTAAGTTTTTATAAATTAAATTGTGAAAAACTAAAATTCAAAAAATCCTTTATTCATCTATATTCTGTATCGTGGGTCAATCGAATCGCAAATCGTAAGAGATGGATCGGAGTGTAAGACTTATTTTCATCAATTTTCACTCTATCAAGTTGTTTCATCTCATATATATACCATCTCTAGGACAAGATGTCCCAAAGACAGAAGCACCCAAACTGACCATCTATTTATTTGTAACTCAGTTTAAACTAGTTTTGTTCATCATATATTGTTCTGATATGCTCTATACCAAATTGGTGCTCAATGGGAATTCACCTTAGGGCCTTCTAACTCCGAGCCCCCAAAAAAAACACCGTCTTTCATCAAAAGACGGTGCACACATACTACTTGGATTTTTTACTCAGCATAAAATCTATGATTCGATAAACCTGTTCCTTACTAACCCCTTTTTGAATATAGCTTTCACACAGATTTTTTATTTCGCTCTGATTAAGTGTAGTGATATTTTTTTTGTTTATCTGTTCTAGTAACTCAATTAATAAACTAATTAATTTCCGACCATACATTTTTGAAGGTATTAATTTTGTGAGTTCATATAAATCTTCTACTGAGAATGTTAGTCTTTGTCCAGAAGAGTGTTTTAAATAATCATACTCTTTATACTGTAAAGAACTATCTTTCTTAGTTGTTGATGCAACAGAAGTAATAAGTTCCCTCTTACTTAATTTAGTTATCGACTTTATATATAATGTTTGTCCCTCTTCAGTAGAAAGCTTATAAGTTATAGCATTTATACTTCTCACGTTTACTTTGTGACGTATCACTTCTGACAAGTATACTGAATTGAAAGGCCCGATCTGAGTGTAATCTCCAATTTTCATTTTTGTGATAAAATCTTTTACACGCTTGTTGTCAGAAAAAGCCCACAATTTTTGTTTAGATTCGTTATAGCTGTCTACTCTAAAAGAGCCAACCAAATTACGAACATAATCATAATCTTGAACATGCAACCACTCAGGGACTATCCATTCAGTACCGTGTAATGTACCAAATAGGCTTCCGACCATTGAAGCGTTTGTATCTGAATCGGAACCGCGTAGAAATGCTGTGTCCAAGATACCTGAAACTGGGTCAGAAGCATATTTTGACGCCATGTAGATAGCTACAAGTGTTGCTACTGTCCCAGCCCCCAAAGTACTCTTATTAAAACAATTAAGTTTATTAAGAGTATCTGTACCCGTATCAAGTATTCCGCGTTTCAAAGCAGAATTGATCGTATGCAGTCCATTGAAAAGTTCATCGAGTGTTTCATTCCAGATAGCACCATAATTATTTTCTGTAGAGATATTCGCAGCTTCCAGCCAATCATCCATGTTGTTAAGAACTGGCTGAACACCCCATTTATTTTTTTGTTCAATTAGGTATGTAACCAACTCACCATAACCAAGCGTTCCCTCTTTATTCATCAAATAATGTGCTGCGTGTGCATACAAGATAGCACTTAATAAAGCTCTAGGATGCCCATGAGTTGAAATTCCATTTAAAAACACTTGATTGACAATATCCTCAATACTCCTACTAGAGAAAATTACATGGGGAATTATTCGCATACAAACCCCATTACCGCCAGCTTCAAAGTATTTCTTCACATTGAGCAAGCCCTGCTTCTCAATATTCCAAGGCATACTCCCACTGCTCCAAGCTTCCGCAGCTCGTTTAGTAGCTCCTCCCCCTCCTCTTTCATATAAAGGCCAAGAAGGTAACTCAATTTTCACAAAATGAGAATACCAGTTTTTATATTTAAGACTTCGAGCAGTAGAAAAAATTAATTGTGTGTCGTCACTGTAAGAACCCGCTTTTATTTCTTCTTCATGTGAGTAATATCTCCCCCCTGCTTTCCTAATCCACTTTTGAAAATCAACTTGCACATTGGTAGAAGAACCAATTTTAGAACTCCTATCTTCTTGTGGCCATCCTAAAGAATCTCCAATAGCAGCACCAATAAGGGAGCCAAATTGCTTATCAACCTTATGCACCATCTGTTGTTCAGACATCTAATCACTCCTTAATATATGGAGTTTCCATTGGCCTTCTTCCTAATCGAATAATGTTATTCCAATTCACATCGAATAGTTCTGGCGAAACAATCCAATTAATATCTTGACGAGCATCTGAAAGTAAGCTAACTCTACTTATCATTTTCCGGGCATGTTCCTTTGTAGGTGTAGCTATACCTATGATATCGGAGCGGGAGATATTTTTATGAATTAGAACCTCCGCCTGTCCATCTGTAGGACAACATGTCAACATTTTCTCCGAGCGATATATTGTAGTTTTGCCAAACACAGGGTTCTTAAACATCCCATTAAAGCCAGCAAAGCCACCTTTAATATGTGCCCCTCGATTTGCAGCAGCATTTCTATGACAAAATAAAGTGGTTTCATCTAAAAGTAGCTGAGGATTAATCAACAAAACAACCCATTCTTTAAAAACAGGATCGTTATCTTTAATTCTTCTTAAATACCAAGTGTTTGGATATTCTACAGAACAACATACAAAATCCTCTCTTCCATCATATCTATTTTCATCATTTTTTTCTAGCAAATCAAGTTGGTCATCTAAAAAGGAATTTGCAATTATACCCGATTCATTTCTAAGAATATGGAGTAGTTTGCTTGCCTTAGTAAAATGACATAACCGAGTTATTCCTCGTTTTGAAATCTCGTGTTCAAAATTAGTCTCCATAGTTTTCCTCCTGATAGAGGGCAGCATCTGTCGGCAATAATTTTGTACGCTCATCAGCGTATGTAATAATTAGGCCACGTCTTGCTCTTGTTACTCCTACATATAGAAGCTTTATTTCTTCACTAAATGCCTCTTCTTCAGAACCTAAGGAAACAATTCTTTCTTCTGGTGGAAGTCTGTCACTTGTGCAGAACGGCATAAGTACTGTGTCAAACTCAAGACCTTTGGCTGAGTGATAAGTTCCTACCCAAACACCAGGACGAGAAATCCAAGTGTTCATATCTCCGCTAAGTTTTTGGGAATGTATCATCTTTTCCCCTAGCTTGTTACGGACATAATTAAGCGTCTCCCTATCTCGAACCAAAATAGCTACCATTTGGTTTGTTGAAAGACCTTTTACAGTCTCTAGATAGTAGTTAATTTCTTCCTCCTCATTATTAAACTTTATCATCGCAGGTAATGGGCCAGAAGCACGAGGAAATTGAGGTTCTATTAAGTCTGTATCATCTTTAAAATAAGGCATCTTAGATATAGCTAATCCCAATGCAGCTATTTCTTTAGTGTTTCTATAGTTTTGACTAAATTCCCAAATTGATGGATTAAAAAAACCTGCGGAACGCCAGGAAATTCTACTTCCATAAATCTGTTGAGCCACGTCTCCGAAATATGTTAAGCTACCGCCTTTCGGAATAGCTAGTGCCAATGATTGAAGCATAGTAGGTGAAAAATCCTGTCCTTCATCAATAATGATATGCTTATACATTCGTTGAGAAGAATCATTTTTCAACTCTTCACGAACATAAAAAGCTAAGTCCTCCATGTCATACAAATATCCCTTATTATCTCTTATTCTCAAATATCTATCATATACCATATAGAAGTAAATCCTTGTACTCCTACTTATTCTTGTCCCTGCACGTCCAGTACGTTCAACTTCTTGGTATTCCTCCAGACTAGTGATTCCGTGTTTCTGAATCCAGTTAATTTCTTCAATGAATACTTCTACAGGCCGCTCAAGGGTTGAAACCCCTTTATTCTCGTTTTGTATTTCACGATAAGCTTCAGAAATAATTTCAGTTTTTGTGAAGTATCTTTGAGAGTAAGGAGGAACTATATCATTACGCCCCATTTTATTACGAAAAGCAAGATATCCCCTAGCAAATCTATGATAATTTAATACATCGACATTCTTAAGTAGATCGCTTGAAATAGATTTTAAGAATGTTACTAGTGCTTTATTAAAAGTTACCAACAACGTTCTTTCGTTTGCAGCACAATGTGTTTTAGCTAGATACGCTGCACGATATATTGCAAGGGTAGTCTTTCCGCTACCCGCTGTACCTAAAACAACAAAATGACCATGTTCTGGCAAAGCTAAAACCTCTACTTGTTTACCGATGGGATTTGGAAGTGTCATAGTTTATCTCCTTACTCTTCAGTCTATGGAATTATTTTCAATTATAGTACAAATTACACCCTTTTCATAGGTTTTAATAATACTTTTTCACTATTTTAGGTATTATGGCCTATAACCTTGAATCACTATGTATCGAGAATTAACTTGAATCATCATAACCTACTTATCTTACTATCCATGAATTTACGAAGCTCTGGACAAAGTGAATTTTTTTGATAATATACCCTATTGGAAGATGTGTGTATATGATAGGTGGAGATATTCATTCCCCTGATGTATCACAGAGCGTTTCAAAATGGCTAGGCAGGGGCACCCACTAAAAAATGGCTCTGCTAGAGGGGTTACATCAAATGAATAAAGCTTAGGGATTATGAATTTGGCTCTCCTTCATTTTAAGCCATGCAGCGAGGACAATATTTAGTCCTGATTCTTTTGAATTTTGAAATGTGTATGAATCTAATTTAGATATAACGTTTCGTAACTACTGATAATAGATTGTCTCTATAATTACAGATATCACATCTACAGTCGGAACTCCCGTTTTGAGATATCCCAAACTAATCGTGTCACAAAATGACACGCCAAAGTTGTATGCAGTGTCCAATAGTTAAACACTGCGTTAAACCCAGTCATATCAAGGATTTTGTTAGCTTGCCAAAATCCTCAACCTCTCTCAACAAAATACCTATTCGTCATATACCAAGCCTTACCCTTAACTGTTTCCACCATACCCTTTTTATTATCCAAAAACACAATCTCACTACATTCTTTACAGCCCCATTTGTTCCTCTTGTACGCTGACTCCTCTGAATAAGAAGCTCCACATTTACACTCTATCTGAATCAACGCCTTATGCTGACCATATGCATCTGCTAACTGTTCACTGCCCTTGCTCACTGCTGTAGATTGCTGTATTGCTGATACATATTCCCTCTGCTCTGAATATTCATTATGTACCTTAAAATCTGCTACAAGCTCAGGATTCAAACCAAAATGCTCCTTGCCTACTGTGGTTACATATTTACTGCCTACACGATAAGATTCTATCCAGTCCTGTATTTGCTTCGTGGATAGGCTAATAGTTCCTTTAATACCGCTGTTTAGCGTGTAGGTCATTGTGTGATGCTGGTTTGTATTCATATGAAAGTATTCCCCCCAATCTATGCAAGATTTTCAAAAAGTTCAAATTTTGTTTATAACCTCTCCATTTTCAGCAATTTTCCACTTTTCAATCTGATGTTGAAAGATCAGACTCCTAGATTCGTTATTTAAAATTTCAAACAAGAGTACAGCAACTTTTCCCCCATCATCAACATTGACTTCAAGTGTACTCTTTCCAGAAGTAAATTCATAATCAAAACCTATTACTGGAATATAGTGTCCATGCATTTTAATAAATACGGTTTCTTCAAATTCAAATGTTCCTTCTGTTCGTTCATTTGGTATTCTTTTAGCTTTATTTAAAACAGGGTTTAATACTTCTTCGTAGTTAGAAATAACTTCATGATTGCTATTGTAAAGATATTCATCAAAAGTTCCTTTCGTTTCAACTTTCCCCCAATCCCCTCCCAGTAAATTCCTAACGTCCTCTATAGCTTCTTCATTGATTGCTAACCATGTTATTGTTGGAGTACCAATTGTTATTACTGTTGCGTTTATCTTAACCTTTCTGATCAGACCATTCCAATCAGAATCCTCAGCTTCTCTTAAAATAGCAAGCTTAATGCCTTCATCATTAGCAAAATCAATGGCACCCTTTGTAAAACCTTTCGTGGTAACAACTACTGCTTCATCCGGTTTGATTTGGGTAACTGCTCCAAAAAAATCTCGTACAATTCCAATCCCAACTACTTTGTCATACTCCTTACATTCAACGAGTATCCTTTTAGTCTGACTGTCTTTCTCTATTGTAACGTCAATCTGATGTTTTGCTTTCTTACCATTTCCTCTGAGTCTCAGATCGTGGAAAACTGTATTAGTCTCATCCAGCAGTTTATAAACTACAGCCGTTATTCTTTCATACTTTGTTCCATTCTTTAGCTTCTCATCAGCAATTAAATTATTATAAATATTTTCAATATTGTTGTGCATAATTTATACCTCGACATTCAAATGATCTTCTAAACTTATACTAAAAATCAATGGATTAATGTTATGTCAAACACTTCTCCGCATTTAATAATGCGATCTTTATAAAAAATTGTGAAATTTGCTAGAGTACCAACTATTCTCTCTACATTAGTAGCATCAATTACAGTTGTTATTGTGATCCCTTTTTTTCTTCTAATATATTTCCATAGCCAATTATATGGAACTACATAATAATTCAGCATAAACGTTCTACCTTGAGGAAACAAAAAGCTTTGACCCATAGAATCATCTACAAAAAAGGATGTTTCATCTCTAATGTCTGAAGTGTATCCGCATCCATAATAAGCACAATAATCATAGATTAAATCCCACATATTACTCGCCGCATCTTCACCGTATAAATCAAATTCCGACCACTCTTTAACAAAAGCCATTTTATTTTGAAGATACTTTTTATACAATGCCTTCTTAATTTTTTTGTAATCATTGTTTTTTTGTCCGTATCTCTGAATATAACTCCCAAAGACATTCTCGATACCAAAAATCTCCTCACGTAATTCTTTATCTCTATCCCAAGTTAAAAATACAGGTATCTTGTTTATAACGAAGAAAGGCATGGTATGTCTCCTTATAAAATCATCGTTTTACTACGGGAGTATTCAGTATCTAGTTACCTGAAGCGATAAACTTTTCAGCCTTGCGATCCTTTTTAATCACTTTACTGTTATTCATATAATCATCCCATGAATCCAAACTCAAGTATGGCTCTGCTTCAATAATATCTTTTACCTTGCTGTGCTGTTGTTCTTTGAATAGCTCAATCATTTTAATTAAATCGTTGCGATCCAACAGCTTTACTCCATTATAACTGGCTAACTGTTCACACGAAGTTGTGTATTTGCTTGAGGTAATGACAATAGATTTCTTAGCTCTGTAAAATCGCATAGAACTATAAACTTCCTGAACTGCGCTCAAACCAACAGGATTACTTATTGCATACCGTTTAGCCTGAATGACATTACGGTAGCCCTCTCTGTCCGTAAATACCAAATCTGTTCCAAAATCTCTACTGTCTTGTGTTTTATACGCATCACCATAGCCTAAACACTGGAACAGCCTGAACAGATACATTTCAAAGTCCTTGCCATCCTCCATACGGTCTATTTCGTCAATGCCAATTTTATAAGGGTCAATATTCTGCGTTACTTTATACGGTTCTGGAATCTTAGGCTTTTTAAGAAAATGCAACAGGGCCAAAGCAAGCAATACAGCAATGACACCAACAATCACAAATATAGACAACTCTGCTCCTCCTTAGCTACTCTGGCTCTTTTTCACACCACCTTATAATACTACAGATAGGTACAATTTCCCATATATTTTGGATTAGTATGGTAGTCAAGCAACAAAAAAACGCCTATCGCTAGGCGCTTATTTGCTTATCAAAGGGGGTAAATGTAACCCTTTCTGATTCCTATATACACATTCCTTCTAATCCCCCCTTCCTTTTTATAACATTTAGTCCAAATTCATTTTACATGGCCTTTCTGTCAACTTGAGCCAACATCTTGAGATTGATCCAGTTACCATCTATTGTTTTAAGGTATAGTTTACCGTCCATCAGCTTCCCAGTTTTGTACATTGGTATTGTTCTTTTCATGGTGGACATATGTATCTTCTCCTTTTGGGAAATAGTAGTGTCATGTGGCACTCTAGAAGCATGAAATAATCCCTCTGGCTTCATCCTCAGAACGTTCAATGGCCCGAATAAACGGCAACAAAGGTTCCTCACGTTTGTACTGTATAGCCTTCTCAGCAGCACCGTTAGCGTTAGCCCATTCCCAATACGTGATGATATCAATAGGCTGCAAGAAATATATGGACAGGGCTTCTACAGGATTCACAGCATACCATTGCATGAACTGATCATCTGTAAGTTGGCTATGCAGAAGGTATTCATCCTTCATTTGATGTAGTAAAAGAAATCTACTTTCACGATTAACGTTGACGATACGATTTACATACTCATTGCGGCGTTCAACTGTGTTCAATATAATGTGCATGTCATTTCGAATGCCAGTTGCTTCAGGAGAAATATTGAGCATGTTGATTAGCTCATTAATCGACAAGTTAGGATTGTACGGTGCTGGCTCGATAATACGAGTCCAATTGTCGTCATTACCATGCTCAAACACTTGGATAGCGTCTGACACGTTAAGGCCAATAGTTTGCCATTTGCGATTTAATGCATCAGTAATGTGGTAATAGTGCAGTTCCATTTCGGTGGCTTCTTCTGATTCCCAAACTAGATTCATGCGTACAATGTCGATGATGGCTTGCTTGTTGGCTTTTTTGTTCACTGGGTATCTTCCTCCTTGTGAAATTGGTAGAATGGTGATGAAAGTGCCAAAGAAAGTACTATAAAATCCAATATAATATGCGCTTAAGCGTATATTGTCACAATTAAATAATACACGCTTAGGCGTTTAAAATCAATCTTTTTCTGGAGGATTAAAATTTTATGAAACTAAAATTAAAACTGAGGGAAGTTATGAAAGAAAAGGGGGTCACTCAGATGGAATTATCAAAAAAAGCAAATGTACGACAAGCAGCAATATCCGAATTGTGTAGGAATGAACGTGAAGAAGTTAATTTAGCGATGTTGACAAGAATTGCTGACGCATTAAACATTAAAGATGTATCTGTATTGATGCAGTTCGAAGAAAATGAGGAATAGCGCACAGTATACTAAATTTATTACCTACATAGACACAGCAAAGAGCCTAGATGATCTTGTCTAGGCTTGTTTGTTGTAAATACTATTCTCTATTTTAATCGTGACACCCTAACCGCTTCATCCTGCCCTTCTACTTTCATATAATAAGAGCCACACAATGAGATATTAATAAGAGGTCTACTAGAGTACCTCAATGTAACTTCATCATAGGTAAAGAAATTTTGATCTTATTCTACTCACAATAATTAAGACTAGAAGTAGACATACTATAAACATTAGAACCGACAAGCCTTTATCTCCAAAGAGACAAAAGGTAGCTGGAAGGAGTAGTATAAAATAGGCAATTGTAAACCAAACAGTTAAATTTTTAAATAGATTAAATCTTTTTATTGGCGGTATATTACTTTCTTCTATTTCAGCATAGCCCCTATATTCAGTTAGATATCCTATAACATTATCATGCTTACGATATATTATTTTATCTTGTTCTAAGTTACAAAAAGGGATTCTTATCATGATTTCATTAGATGATATTTTGTTCTTAGAAATATTTTTTGCACTTGGTGTTCCTATAAAAAACCATGTTACAGGTTTAAACTTAGCTGTTATATTTCTTTCCCAATTATCGGTCGGTTTAATGTGTACCAAATTTGGCCCTATTATAATATCTGATTTAGTATAACGGGTTAGATGAACATTCTGTAGTTCGTCGAGCAGTTTTTGTGTTGGTTTCTCTGCGAATTCTTTCTTTACTATGAAATAAAGATGAATAAGATAAATAATACTAAGAATTTTAAATAAAATCACGTATTTAACTCCTTTGTCATTTTCAATTATATATCGCATAAAGAGGCAATACATTTGATGTTTGATTGGCCTTTCTATGAGCTACATTGAATCTTAAGAAATTTGAGAAGCAGCTTTTACTTACCCTGATAATCTGTTGTTACTTCAGCATGGCAAAGTAACTTGTATGGTTTTGCGATTTTTTTATTATACCACTCCCAAAATTCACGTAACTCTTCTTTGTTAAATAATTCAAGCATTTTTTCAAACAACGTGATCGCTAAATCAACTGCAATATTAGAATTAGAAGGTATATCATCAAAATGACGAATATGTGGTAGTACTGCCTCTTTATTATAAGTAACAGAAATCCGTTTTAAAGAGTTCCCTCCATGAGAATAGTTCGAAAAATCTTTGTAGAAAATCTCATAATACAATTCCCTATTTAAAGATTTTGCTAAATCTCTTATCCCTTCTATATCTTGATTAATAACTGAATACCACTTTAATCCCATTTTTCGTTTCTGTTTCTTCCTTTGTTTCTTTAACTCCTCATAACGCTCGTTCATATCTTTATACTTACCTCTTTTTAAGAGTGTCTCTAAATTTAGAATTGGAGCTTCAGTCTTTATGCTATCAATAGATAGATTTACGTTTCTGAATATCTGTCTGTATTCTTTGCCTACTTTGGAGGTATCTGAGAATTTTTTGTAAGCCTTAATTCTTTCATGAGCATCTACAACTTGATATGCAATACAGCTATCCTCAAAATCATTGTTTATCATAAACTGAAGATTTAAATACAATTCAAGTATTGAACGCAAAACTGGCTTTATTGCATCCCCGTGCCCCTGTTTAATAAGAATTGACAACCCATCGATCAAACTTAAAAATTGAATAAACATTGTTTGAAATGGAGCATGGAACTCATTGAACTTAAAATTAACTTGGCACTTTTCGAGTAGGTTAGAACCGTAATCGACAATATCGTCAAACATAATCCCAGAATTATGAAAAAAACCTCTAAGTTCCTTGTTCTCTATTCTTCTTTTTACAATCAACTTATTAGCATTTGTCATTTTAAATCCCTCACCTATAGAATAATCATTTGATTCTCTTACCAAGATTCTGAGTTTTAACACTATAAGCTAAACCTGAACTAATATCTTTCACATCAATGTGAACACCGCTGACTTTAAGTATTTCACATTCGTACCCAAGACTGATTAAAGGCTTGTTAGTAGAAATATACCAACGATTAAATCCATTCTCAACATTATCATGTGTCTTTTTTCCAATAGTCCAGATTTGACCCAAAGCCAATAAATACTTCTTTCTATTGGGCATTTTCTTATCCTCCGCAATAATTACTTTAAACAAGATGTTGTTCGTTAATTTATAGTATATTATAACACGGTATTTTCTTTTGCATGTCAGAGGCTCTCACATTCGTTTTAAGGCTATTATTCACATTATGAATAGGGAAGTCTCAAAATCCCCGTAACTCTAACCTGTGTTGGCTTAACGCTTTCCTTTGAGCTTATCTCATTGACTATTCGCTGCTGTTCAAATTCGTAATCTTTTAATCTCATTTCATAATTCATAGTTGCAGTTTTTTTCTCTAGAATAAACTTTCCAAAGCCATTGTTACGGAGAATGCTATACCGTACAATCATTTTGCTCATAAACATCTGTCTCCTTTTTAATAACCTTTTAATAGATTTGTCATGCAGCATATCCAACGCCTCACTCCCTCTGACCTCACCCACCACAATGCGGTTGGGCCGCATACGCAGGGAGGAACGAATCAGATCACGAATTGTGATTTCTCCCTTTCCCTCGGTGTTCGCATTCCTTGTTTCCATGGAAACCAGATTAGGGACCGTCACAATTTGTAGCTCTGCTGAGTCTTCAATAGTAATAATCCGTTCAGACGACGGGATAAACTGGGATAATGCATTCAGAAAAGTTGTTTTACCAGAACCCGTTCCCCCGCTGATAAAAATGTTGTACTTGCTACGTACCAAGTCCTTGAGCATAGCAGCGGTTTCTGCATCCAGCGCACCCATTCGTATCAAGTCATCCATCGTCATAGGACGCTCGGGAAACTTCCGTATTGTCATCGTCGGACCCTTGAGAGCAACTGGAGGCAGCACAATATTTACGCGTGACCCATCCTTTAACCGGGCATCCACAATGGGAGAAGCCTCATTCACAATTCGGTTCACCCCGGCTACAATCGTCTGGATTAAATCCTCCAGTCGCTCGCGGGACTCAAATTGATCGGGTACCTGCATCACCTCACCAGCCCGCTCCACAAAGATTTCCCGGTGACTGTTGATCATAATTTCCGTAACGGTCGGGTCGTCAATCAATGGCTGGAGTACATCTAGCCCACGGAAAGAGTTAAAAATCTTGCGGACAAGTGCGTGCTTCTCACGGGAAGTTAAGCCCGCCAGCTCTACATCGTGTAAAATTCGATTTTCAATATGCCGTACCAGATCGGCATCCTTTACCGAAGACGTTACGTCCAGCCCGTTTCGGATATCTGCTCGCAATGCCTTAAACCGTTCCTCATTCATGTTCATCAGCCCCTTTTAAGACCAAACGGCGGGCGGATGTGTTACACTGTCCACATTCAGCAGCTCGTGGCACAGATGACGAATTTCCCGCTGATAAATCGGTGAACTAAGCAGTAGCTCACGGTGCTGCATCTGCTTCCATGAAGGTATATAGGGTAACGCTCCGTTTAGCTCCATGAAGTCACGAGGTAACGAGTTGATCATAGTTCCCATATAACGGTTCACCACAAAGCTGGTTTTGCATATCATATCTTCAAGCCCTTCAGGCTGCGTGGTTTCTAAAACATCCAGCCATAATCCGCACTTGTGCATGCTCATTAAATCGTCTGCCAGCAGCCAGATCAGCTTATGGCTAGCTTCAAGCACAGCTTGAGCCCGGTCACCTTTTTCAGAATCGCCATCTACGATCACTACATCATACTGTCCGCTTTCGGCAACCGTTCGAATCAGTTCTTTCGCTTCATCACAAGTCATGTCCGTCAGTTCCTTACGGTTATAGACAGGCTGAAAAGTATCCGACTGAATTTCAGGGCGGCGAACACAATAGGCTGCCACGGATAATGGAATGCCCTCATTCCCCTCCGCCTTGAGATCATAGAGCAGCCTGGACAGCCCTTCTCCTTCTGCTCCGCTAGCACTGCCTGAACCAGTGAACAACGAGCTTGAATCCACCGTCTCCAGATTCAGATAGAATACCGAATATCCCTCACTCCCCAGCTGTTTGGACATATTGAGTGCGGCCGTTGTCTTGCCCAGTCCGCCGGAAGCTGCTACCATGCCGATAATCAGTCCACCTTCCCGGCTGTTTACACATTTCCGACCGTTCGACTTCTGTCTCGCCGTTTCCAAAATAAAACCGACCAGCTCAGATAAGGGCTGATATTTTAATAAAGGCTGTCCATATTCGCTCACTTGTTCTCCCTCATGTAATACCAAACAAGGAATATCAGCAGCTTCCCTATCTGTCCATAGATTCAAAAAAGCCGCTTCACCAACCACCACGTCCGGTCTTTTCATTCCGCTGGTTTCCATCATGTATTGATGAAATGCCTCCGGTTGCGAAAAAGCCGTTATTCTCAGCCTTCTGGCGTACTCGCTTCCGTGAACATAATTCAGCAGCGGCTCAATATAATCCCGGCCTTCTACAGCCAATACCACTTTCACTGGAATCATAACGCTCATCCCTTTCCCTAACACAACAACGCAAAAAAGCACCGTTCATCCATCCGTAAGTACATACGGTTGGTGAACGGTGCTTCCGTCACGTGCAATCTATTTACTGGTAGAATAGCATAGCGCTTATATTAGAGCAAGTATTTTTTGTGCAAGTATCTTCCAAAATCCTCGTACTAGGAGAAGGCGGGCAGTCTAGCCCCGCCTCCTACTATCTTCATCTTAGTAGAATTTGTGGTGACGACGATGACAGTCATGATGGCGATGATGGCGATGATGGCGACGTTTCCGGCAATGACATTTCTTATCAAAATCTTCATGTTTCCAGTGATCACGTTTAAATTTAGGTTTAAACTTAATGACAGTCACCTTAATGATCTTCTTAAAGACACGTTTTTTTGGCTTTGGAAAATGACAATCATGCTTACGATGTTTATACATTCAAATTCGCCTCCATTTCTTTGAGATAGAATATACTATGGAAGCAGCGAACCATCGGTAACCAGCATATGACTATTTATGAATTTACTGGGCTAATTAATGATCTACCTCCAGCTTAATATCCGGATCATAATCCGCCACAATGAGAACATCCATATGACGTGCTTGACGGAGAATCCTCGGCACAACCGCAGCCTTACCCCAACGGCTACTTCGGGAAGACTGCCCCACGATGAGCTGTGTACCTGAATATCCTTCCACCGGAGCAATCAAACTGTCGGCAATTTCGCGTCGGCTGGAAACAAGCCGTATCTCAAAGGTCCCCCCCAGTCGGTGGGTCAGCAACTTTAGTTGTTCCAGACGAGGGTTCAGTCTCTCAGGTATACGCTCACCGACATGAGCATAAGTCACAATCCACACAGCCTTCAGACGAAAGGCGATACGAAAACCACGGCGAATCAACCTTTCAGCATTTTCGCTTAGCGTCACGCCTACGAAGATCACTTCCTCCCTGCGCCACGGTCCCCGAAGTGATTCGTGTCGATCCCAGGATTCCAGCCGCTCATCTACGTCATCTGCCAATTCCCGCAAAGCAAGTTCACGCAGCGCAATCAGATTGCCCAGTTTAAAAAAGTGGCTAAGTGCCTGTTCCACCTTCGCAGGATCGTATATTTTGCCCTCACGCATGCGTTGCTGCAACGATTTAGGAGCCACATCCACAAGCTGTACTTCATCGGCCAGACGCATCATATGGTCGGGAACAGTCTCTCTCACTCGTATACCAGTAATCTGTTCCACCGCATCATTCAGGCTCTCCAGATGCTGTACATTCATTGTGGATATCACAGAAATACCTTGTTCCAAAATGGTAAGCACATCCTCATAGCGCTTAGATCTCATACTTCCAGGCACGTTGGTATGTGCCAGCTCATCAATAAGCACTACCTCGGGATTACGCCGGAGAATGGCTTCGGTGTCCATTTCTTCCAAATGTGCACCATGACGCTCGATGGACTGACGGGGAATCATTTCCAGAGAGCCTACTTGGGCCAATGTTTCTGCTCTCCCATGCGTTTCCAGCAGTCCGATAACTACATCGATCCCGCTTTCCAGCAGATCATTCCCCTCTCTCAGCATCGTGTATGTTTTACCGACCCCCGGAGCAGCGCCAATGTATACCTTGAGCTTGCCCCGCAGGATTTTGGCTGCCTCAGCCTGTGCTTCCTCAACGCTCAAACGATGATACGGATCATTATCTCCCTCTTCCTGTCTCATTGTTGGCAAGATCCGCTCACCCTCCTGCTCGGCCCGGTCCGCAATCAGCAGCAAATCCATATTTTTCATTCGTTTTAAAATCCCGTTCACCAGCGATCCTTTCATCAGCTCCTGCCACGGAGTCTGCCGAGAATGCCCCATAACAATTCGGGTAACATTGTGCGTCACCGCATAATGAATCAGTTGACGAGGCAACCTTCTGCGGGAAAAAAGCGGGATTTCTTCAAATGTTGATCCGATCTTGTCAGCCAACTGCTCAATCGAACGCTTGAAGGCTGCTGATTCCTTGGACAGCCTGCGCTTCGAGCTGACAAAGGAGACCACTAGCATATCTCCACCCAACCGCTTGGCGACCTGTTCTCCCCTACGTACATAAATAGACCCATTCCAATGATATTGAACAGGTACCAAAATACGCTCTGCCGCTCCTGACGCCCCGTGCAAGCCTAACTCCTCCCGGTGTCGTTCCAGCGAATCATTCACATCCTCTGCTACCAATCGCAGAGCAAGCTCACGCAATTTACCGAGATTTCCCCGGTGAAACATCTCAGGATTGGGCGTATGCATGTAGCCTTTCGCCAGCCGTTCCAAAATCATCTCCGGGGTGGCATCAATCAGACGAATTTCATCCGCCAGCTCCAGTGTATCAACTGGAACCGTATATTCCGCTTCAAAGCCTGTTAGCTGATATACCCACTCCGTAATTCCTTCGAGTTCATAAACATTAACCGTCGTAATGACGCTAATTCCCTGCTCCAGCAAATACCGAATATCCTCCAGCCGTGTTGGAAATGGGGCGTCTTTCCGGTTATGATGTGCCAAATGATCTACCAGTACCACCTCGGGATTTCGTGCCACCAAAGCTTCCACATTCAGATCCTTTTGCTCCTCACCATCTTTTATCCAATGAATACTAGGCACGCGCTCCAGCGTGCCTACCTGTTCCACAGTCACAGGCCGCTGCATGGTTGAGACCGCGCAAATTACAACATCAATACCTTCATGCTGCAACGATTGTCCCTCCTGCAGCATATGATACGTCTTGCCTGAGCCACTGACCGCACCCATGTATATTTTGAGTCTGCCTCGATGCAGTTTGTTAATCGAATCCAGTATTTCCTCTGGTGATTTACGTTTGAAGCTCTCCACTTTCGTTCCTCCCCCAGCGTAACCGCTCATTCCGTTCATTCTTATATGGTTGTAATGAATTGAATGTACTCCCGTGTCCCAATCAATTCAAGATGATCAATCAAGCTTGCTCCAAAAAAAGCCGCGCAGGGCAGTATAAGCGCAAAAAAACGTGCATTCAGGTCTCTTATGCCTGAATACACGCTATTTTGGGTAACTCATATGGGATCACTTCCTACAATCACTTGCTATCTTCGCCAACGATCCCCCGTTGTTGAAATAACTTTTGCCATATCACACCGTGAGACGGGGAAAAGAGAAAAGCCAAAAGCAGCAACACACCCGATACACATAGCATACATGCCGCAATAGAAGCATCCAATACACTTGCTGTGTAAAAGCCTACGACCGAACTGATGGCTCCAAATCCGACGCTGTATACAATCATACGGGACAACTTCTCCGTCAGCAGATAAGCGGTAAGAGGCGGTACAACGAGCATGCCAACCACCAGAATTGCACCCACGCTCTCAAATGACGCCACCGTCGTTAACGAGACGAGACTCATCAGCAGATAATGAAAAAAAACAACTGGAATGCCTAATGAAGCTGCCAGGGCGGGGTCGAAGGAAGTGATTTTAAATTGCTTGAAAAAGCCCCCTATCACGAGCAAATTGATCAAAAACATCGCGCCCGTAATCCACACAGCCCTCGGACCGACATCGAAACCGGCAATCTCGAACGTATTCCATGGCACATAAGCAATTTCCCCATACAAAACGTGATCCATATCCAGATGGGCATTGGAAGCAAACACACTGATCAGCAAAACACCGATAGCAAACAATGTCGTAAACACCACGCCAATGGCAGCATCACTTTGCAGACCGCTTTGTTGGAATAGCTGAATTAGGTACACCGTTAGAAGACCCAGCACAGCCGCACCAAACATCATCCACACCGAATCCCTCGATCCGCTGATGAGAAAGGCAATGACAATCCCCGGCAATACCGCATGACTGATTGCATCACCGATCATAGCCATTTTTCGAAGCACGAGAAAGCACCCAACGATACTACATCCCCCTGCCACTAACATTCCCGTCAAAATTACATAAAATGAACTCATAGGGCACGCTCCTCCCTTGGCTGTGTTCCGACTGTCTGCTCCAGATTTTTTCTGGCGTTCAATCGAACGATAGCCTTGGAGATCATCCCGCGCTGCGGCGCAAAAATCAAGCTCATTCCAAACACCACAGTCGCACACAACACACATAACGGTCCTGTAGGCAGATTTTGCCCCAGAGAGCTAATGAGCGTCCCACCAAGGCCTGCTATAGCACCAAACAAGCCTGATAGGCACACCATGACACCCAGCTTCTCTGTCCAGTATCTTGCCGACACGGCCGGGGTAATCAGCAGGGCAGCCATCATAATGACTCCCACGGCCTGAATGCCAGCAACCACCGCAATGACAATCAATAGCATCAACAACTTATCCAGCAAACCTGCCGGATAACCAAGTCCGCGGGCAAAGCCGGGATCAAAGCTGAGCAACTTAAATTCCTTGAAAAATAATATACATATTCCGATGAGTACCACCGAAATTACCGCCATCGTATAGACATCAGACAATACCATTGCCGCAGCTTGACCAAATAGAAATTTATCCAATCCGCTTTGGTTACCTGCGCCACTATGCTGAATTTCGGTCAACAACATAATGCCGAAGCCAAAAAATACCGACAGCACCGCTGCAATCGCGGAATCGCTTTTAATTCGTGAATACCGGGTTAACGCACTGATGGCAAAGGTCGCAACAATCCCTGCAATGGCGGCCCCAATCATAAATCCAAACACCGATTTTGTACCTGTGATCATAAAAGCCACACATACCCCCGGCAAAGCCGCATGTGCCAAAGCATCTCCCATGAGCGACTGCTTGCGCAAATACATAAAACTGCCAATCACTCCGCTGCTTAAACCGAGCAAAATACAGCCCAGCAAAATCCACTGCATATTCGGGTCGGTCAAAAGCGTTGCCAAGCTTGTCATACTGCTCACCTCACTCCGAGTATCGTACCGGAATCCGGGCTTGTTTTGAGTATACTCAGACGCCCGCCATACGTACGCTGCAGATTTTCCTCGGTAAAAATATCTGTCGTCTCTCCAAACGCCATAAGATGCCCGTTCAACAGCATAACCTGATCAAAATAATCCGTGACTGTAGATAAATCATGATGAACGACAAGTACGGTTTTACCCTGCTGTTTCAGATCGTTGAGCAATGAAATAATGGCTTTTTCTGTTGCAGCGTCCACACCGACAAACGGTTCATCCATAAAATAAAGCTGAGCATCCTGCGCGAGTGCTCTGGCTAAAAAAACACGTTGTTGCTGACCGCCAGACAATTGACTAATCTGCCTGTCTGCATATTTGCTCATTCCAACCTTGTCCAAACTCTCCATCGCAGCCTGACGATCTGCTGCACCCGGACGCTTAAACCAGCCCAATCTGCCATACCGTCCCATCATAACCACATCCAGCGCATTCGTCGGAAAATCCCAATCCACCGACTCCCGCTGTGGTACATAGCCAACCTTGAGCAGCTGTTGCTTATAGGGCTTGCCGTAGACCAGCACCTCGCCCCTAAGCTTTGGAATCAGTCCAAGCGCTGCCTTGATCAACGTAGATTTCCCAGCCCCGTTCGGGCCGATAATACCAATCAGCTTGCCTTCCGGCACCTCAAAGGAAACATCGAACAAAACGGGCTTTTTTTGATAAGCTACCGATAAATCACGAACAACAAGTGGTGAATGCCCCATGTATCTTTGCCTCCTTATTTAAGAGCTTTAACTATCGTATTGACGTTATGCTTGACCATTCCAATATATGTGCCATCTTCTGTGCCTTCTTCACCCATGGCATCCGAATACAGCTCGCCACCAACCTTAATTGTATGACCTTGCTGAGCGGCCCCCTGAATAACCGCATCTATGGCCTTTCTCGGAACACTAGATTCTACGAATATAGCCTTGATTTTATGTTCGACCAGATAATCTCGCAGCTTGGTCACATCTTGAGAACCCGCTTCTGATTCTGTGCTCATACCTTGAAGTCCTCTCACTTGAATGTGGTAGGCATCTCCGAAATAGCCGAAAGCATCATGTGCCGTGACAAGCACGCGCTGGGCTTCCGGTATACTGGCAATCTGCTTTCTCGTATAATCATCCAGCTCTCGCAGCTCAGTAAGATAGGCTTCTGCGTTGGCCTTATATTCCTCCGCATGAACAGCGTCTAGCGCCGACAATTCATCTCTGACGGTTTCTACCGCAGACATCCAATTCTGTACGTTAAACCAGATATGCGGATCATGCTCAGATCCCATTTCCGGGCTACCTGCACGCAACTGATCCTGTGCGATGTTTTTGGACACGGGTATGACGGGTTTTTGCTTGCTGATCTTCTCCAGAATGTCCTGCATTTTTCCTTCCAGATGCAACCCGTTATAAAAAATAACATCGGCCTGATCCAGCTTGCGCATATCTCCCTGAGAAGCCTTGTACAAATGCGGGTCAACGCCTGACTTCATAATTCCCGTGACCTCCACATGATTACCGCCGACCTTGCCGACAATGTCAGAGATCATACCGATGGTAGCCGTAGCCTTTATTTTTTGTCCTGTTTCTCTCGCAGTTCCCTGCTCCTTCTTCTTAGCATCGGTACATGCAGTCGCTAAAACCAGAGCTAGAGACAATACTCCAACTGTCGTTACCCATCGCGGCAAAGCCTTCTTAAACTGCTTGTTCATGTTTTAAAATCCTCCTTTGAACTTCGTTTTGGGACAAACTATTTCCTTGATTCAATTATTTTTTATCAATACTATATTTTAGAGTATACACTAAAGTTTTTACCTAGGGAAACATTTTTAAAAAATATAATTCTTATGTATTTCGTTATACCGTTCGATTTTCGTTCTCCCAATGTGTAATATATAGAAGATATCCAATCGTTAAACCAAAGAATACATATAAAGAGGTGCAGGTCATGGAGCCAACAGGATACAGCCCTTATCGGAACAAACGTCGGCAAGTTCGGATACGAAAAATACTGCTTATTTTTATGCTGGTGTGCTGTCTGCTTGCCCTAACTTCCTGTGCTCGAGGTGACATCCATGTAGATGTTCATCTCGATCAAAGTGTAGATCTGGATGCAACGTTCAGTGTAAACAACCAGACACTGATGATGTTGGACAATCCCGGGCTGCTAGATCGATTAGTCAAGCGTATTCAAAGCAACAATGTAGATGTACAGCCGCTAGCTGAACAGGGAAGAAAGGGATATCAAATCAAGGGGCATTATCAAGGAGATTGGAGCACAAACAAAAAAAATCCCAGTCAGGGATTAAATCTACCTGAGGGATTAGAAATAAAGCGCGCTGTGAGCCAACATTTTTTCACAACGAATATTGATCTTACCATGAAGCTCGATCTACCACGGATGCTTCCTGAAGAAGCTCAAGGAATGAGTGACAAATTTGAGCAAATGAATGTGTTTGCGCGCAAATTACTGGAGCGGCAGCTGGATCTTAACTTCAGCCTATCCTTACCCATCCAACCTGCTACCAATAATGCGGACCGTGTGTCGGAAGACGGAAAAACACTGTATTGGGACATTGCTCCTTTGGAATCTAACGAGCTAAAATTGTCTGTTAACGTACCCAATGTACGACATATCGTGTATGTAGCTGTTACGAGCCTGATACTAATCGTGATCGCTGTGATCTTACTAATTCGTAGACATCGCTCCAAAAAAGAAACTTAAAAAAGCAACTAAAAAAATCGTTGTCTGATTTCTGGTGGGGGGATCTGACATTGATCCTCTTCATCCTTGCCAAACCAACGATATCGGTTACGCGCCACCCAGTTATAGACAGCGTTGCGCACAAAGCGGGGAACCAGGATGAACACATAGGCCAGCGGGTATGGAAAACGAAGACGTTTGGCAATTCGCAAAGCCGCGGTGGACCTTGTATAATACGTTCCGTCTTCAATCAGCACGAACGTATCCAGCTGATCTGTAGATAGTCCTCCTGCACGTAATAGTTCTTGTCCTGCCTCGGATTGCAGGGAACCAAAATGAAATGTTCCCTTAGGGTCACGCTTGATAATAAAGCGGGCAGCTCCCTGACAAAAGTGGCATACCCCATCTACCAACACAATGGAATGATCTGAATGAGCATGATCAGTCTGGTTCATAAATGCATTTCACCTCCAAGAAAATCAACGGCATGAATACCAGCAACGCAACCATATGAAGATAAACAAAAAAACGCCGAAAGTATCCGACGCTTGTTTAGAAATGTATAGTCTTTACCTGTTCGAAAAACTAGCTCAATGCTTTCTCAAACAGCTGTTTCGTATTAATTTGCTCTAAAAACTCCTCATGGAACTTATCCATACACTTGCAGATAAAATCCTTATGGCATACCGGGCAAGGCGTCGTTAGCAGTCGACTAATATTCGTCAAGGTCCACTCCGGATTACGTTGAGAAAAAACGCGGCACTCCGTTCCATCGGCCAAACTCATTTTAAACTCATAAAGCCCTTCTTTTTCGTTGCTGCCAGCCAGCGTGAAATTAACAATATTCGGTCTGTAAGACATCATATCACCCGTATTTTTCAAATTTGTTTCGTACCTGATGACCAGAATCACCTAAGCCATCTTAATGAATTTTGGCGATGATGTCAAATGGTCGCAAATCTCAGCGAATCAAGATCTATGTGCAAAAGCCACCGATAAATCGGCGGCCAGAGTGTAAAAGTTATAGAAATGCAGTCAAATGACATTAAGCTCGACATCAATGTTACCGCGTGTTGCTTTGGAATACGGACAAAAATCATGCGCTTGGCGTGCCAGATCTTCGGCCTGGGCGCGTTCAATACCGGGTATTTTCACATCCAGACGTACCGCCAGCTGGAAGCCGCCATCGCTTGGGTCCTTGCCGATAGATACGTGGCTGGTGACCTCAACATTGTCTACCTTCACCTTAGCCTTCCGGGCCACATTAGCCAATGCGCTCTCATAGCAGGCACCATAGCCTGCCGCAAACAATTGCTCCGGATTCGTAGCTTCTCCACCTGCGCCACCCAGTTCCTTCGGCGTGCTGAGCTTATGCTTCAAAACTCCATCGGATGAAGCGACTGAACCGTCTCTTCCACCATGTACCGTTGCTGATGCTGTGTATAATGCTTCCATGATTTCATCTCTCCTTCTCTATATCATTTGTTTTCCGCAGGAATCTATCGTCATGTTAATACATGATTTCCTTCTCGTATGTACTTTAAACGAACTACATAAAATGAATCATTTGAAATAGGGTTGTTAACCCGTACATTTATCGTTTAGTTCCACCTCACCTTGTTTACACTATATGTTATAAGCCCCTAGCTTGATGGGCCGTCAACATATGTCTTGAAGGCTCACTCGCATCATTTTATTGTATCTGCTCAGACTTCCATGACTGACAACCCAGTCGTACGCGAGATCGTAGGCTACTTGTTGGTGCGGGGTGGGAGTCCATGTGATGCCCTATACCAAAGCGTTGGAAAAGCTTACAGGCGTAGAAATGACCAAAATGCTTCCGATTCCGAACTTGGAGAATGAAGCCTTTTCTGAAACGCGTAAATTCGAAGAAAAAGGATTGCACCGGACTATTTATCATTTCAGTCCGAATAACTACAAGGAAATTGATAAATATGGAGCAGCGTTCACCCGGAAGATGGACAACAATTTAAAAAAATCCAAAACGACCAAGCTGCTCCCCTCAGAGCGATATAGCTTGGTTTTTTCTAGTGTTCGGCTTTATACGATGCCCATATTGCTTCAAAAATACGATTAACTTGCTTGACCACACAAAAGTTGCACTAGACAAAAACTATTGTAAGTGTACAATAGGGATAACACAATCGTTATGTCACTAATAATATATTTCAACATCAATAAAGAAGGTGAAGCGTATGAAAAATACAAAGGGTAACTTCGCGGAAATCGCTTCACTGTCGGAAGTGAATCGTTCCTTGAGCGTCCCGAAAGACGGAACCTGGTTTCGGAAGTTTCTTGCCTTTGCTGGACCCGGCTATATGGTCGCAGTCGGCTATATGGACCCCGGCAACTGGGCCACAGACATCGCTGGCGGATCAAAATTCGGCTACACGCTGCTTAGTGTCATTCTAATCTCCAACCTGATGGCCATCCTGCTGCAAGCCTTATCCGGCAAGCTTGGCATTGCCACAGGTAAAGATTTGGCTCAAATGTGCCGTGATGCCTACAGTCGTCCTGTCGCCGTCGGCTTATGGCTCTTGTGCGAAATTGCTATTGCAGCCATGGATTTGGCCGAGGTCATCGGTTCAGCCATTGCGCTGAAGTTGCTGTTTGGTCTACCGTTACTATACGGAGTCATCATTACCGCATTTGACGTCATGCTTATTTTACTGCTGCAAAACAAAGGTTTTCGGGCATTGGAAACACTTGTCATTGTGCTGATGGCGACGATTGCCGGCTGTTTTGGGATTAATCTCATTTTGGCACAACCGGAATGGGGCGGCGTATTGGGCGGCTTTGTACCAGACTCGCAAATTTTGACGAATCCAAGCATGCTGTATATTGCCATCGGTATTATGGGCGCTACTGTAATGCCGCATAACCTGTATCTGCATTCTTCTATTGTACAAACTCGCAAATTTGAGCAGACTTCAGCAGGTAAACGGGAAGCTATTACATTTGCAACTTGGGATTCCAGTATAGCGCTGATGTTCGCTTTATTTATTAATGCCGCCATCTTGATCGTGGCAGCTGCTGTATTCCATACGGCAGGAAGAACAGATGTAGCCGAAATTAGTGATGCCTATTATCTGCTTTCGCCACTACTGGGAACCACGCTGGCAAGCATACTATTTGGGGTGGCGTTACTCGCCTCAGGTCAAAATTCAACCGTTACAGGCACTTTAGCCGGACAAATCGTGATGGAGGGCTTTTTGAATCTTCGTCTTTCACCTTGGTTGCGTCGTCTGGTGACCCGCCTCATCGCGATCATTCCAGCGGTTATCGTCACTGCTATCGCAGGTGAAAAAGGTGCGGAGGAACTCCTTGTGCTGAGCCAGGTCATCCTGTCCATCCAGCTTCCCTTTGCCATCATTCCATTACTTCTCTTTACCAGCGACAAAAAGATTATGGGTGAATTCGCAAATAAAATGTGGCAAAAAGTATTAACCTGGATCGTGACCGCTGTCATTATCATCTTGAATGTAGTGCTCATCATCCAAACGATTTCAGGTTAATCGGTAGCCAAATATGAATATATTAAAAAGGTATCTCACTAGCCCCAATGGCAGCGAGATACCTTTTTTTGTTCATCCTATTTTATTTATCCTGTATACATAAAGAATACTCAACGCTTGGCAGGCTCTACCTTTATTTGCGCCTCAAGCGCGAGATTCAGCTTGAGCACGTTCACACGCGGCTCGCCGAATACCCCGGCGCTGCGGCCTTCTGTCTGCTCCTGCACCAGTGCTCTCAGTTGATCCTGCGGGATACCCGTCAAGCCGCTAATGCGCGGAATTTGCACCCGTGCCGCCTGTGGCGAGATGTGCGGGTCCAGACCGGAGCCGGAGTTCGTAATCAGGTCCACCGGAACCTGACTGACGGGTACATCCGGGTTATGCTTCTGCCAATCCGCAATAGAGTCCTTGACTCGCTGTATCAAGGCCGGATTCGACGGCGCGTAGTTGCTTGAGCCTGAACCAGCCCCATTGTAATCAACGCTCGATACCCGACCTTGGAAAAACGCCGAATCGGCAAAGGACTGCCCAATCAGTTCGGAGCCGACCACCCGTCCCTCTGCGTCACGGAGCATACTGCCGTTTGCTTGCTGCGGAAACAGAACCTGCGCTACTCCTGTACTGACTAGCGGATATGCCAAACCACACAAGAGAATCATCAGCACCGATGTTCGCAAAGCCACTCCAATAACTGTACTTCCTCGCATCTCTTGTCTCTCCGGTTGTCCTTCCGACACTGTCCCGGTCCCTGTACGTTTGTTATGACCTTGCCCGCCAGATTCGGCTTTTTCGTGCGCTGCAAATCTGCGTCCAGACATCATCCGATAAAAACCACTCATGTCGTTCACCCTTTCTGCGCTAAATCCACAAATGCACCAGCAAATCAATAGCCTTAATGCCGACAAACGGTACGACCATACCGCCCAGACCGTAAATCAGCAAATTCCGTCCCAGCAGGCGATCCGAGCTCATCGGCTTATACTTCACGCCCTTCATGGCCAGCGGAATCAGAAGCGGAATAATAACCGCGTTAAAGATCAGCGCCGACAAAATAGCGGACAGCGGGGAGCCAAGCCCCATGACGTTCAAAGCGCCCATTTGTGGAATGGCCAGCATGAACATCGCCGGGATGATGGCAAAATATTTGGCAACATCGTTCGCAATGCTGAACGTTGTCAATGCTCCGCGCGTCATAAGCAGCTGCTTGCCGATCGCGACCACCTCAATAATTTTGGACGGATCGGAATCCAGGTCCACCATATTAGCTGCTTCTTTGGCCGCGACTGTGCCGCTATTCATGGCCAGACCGACATCCGCTTGCGCCAGCGCAGGTGCATCATTGGTGCCGTCTCCGGTCATGGCAACCAGCTTTCCCTGTTCCTGCTCACGTCGGATAACCGCGATTTTGTCCTCCGGCTTGCTCTCAGCTACAAAGTCGTCCACACCCGCTTCTCGTGCAATTGTAGCTGCTGTTAGCGGATTATCTCCGGTACACATGATCGTACGGATACCCATTTCCCGGAGCTGATCAAACCGTTCCTTCATGCCTGGCTTCACTGTATCTTTCAAATAAATAATGCCGTATATCTGATCATCCAGCGCGACTGCCAGCGGTGTACCTCCTTCAGAGGCTACCTGATTCGCTTTTTCCTCCAGATCGGCTGGAACACTGCCGTTTTGCGATACGATCCATTGCCGAACAGAATCCACCGCGCCCTTGCGTACCTTTCGTCCATCGGCCAGATCCAGACCACTCATCCGGGTCTCCGCCTTGAATTCGATAAAGGTTCCACCTGCTGCCAAGGATGCATCCAACGTATGCTCCTGTTTGCGCATCAATTCGAGAACCGAGCGGCCCTCTGGCGTCTCATCCTTCATAGAGCTAATCGCTGCCCACTTCACTAACTCTGCCTTCTCCACGCCCTCCACAGGCACGAATTCGCTCGCCATTCGGTTCCCGAAGGTGATTGTACCTGTTTTATCCAGAATCATCGTGTTGATATCCCCAGAAGCTTCTACCGCCTTGCCTGACATGGCCAGTACGTTAAACTGGGTGACCCGGTCCATACCGGCAATCCCGATAGCTGACAGCAGTCCTCCAATCGTAGTCGGAATCAGACAGACTAGCAACGAAATCAGCACAGGAACAGGCAAATCAATGTTAAAATGACGGGCAATCGGCGCTAGCGTAACCACCACAATTAGAAAAATAATCGTCAAGCTAATCAACAAAGTGTTCAGTGCAATCTCATTCGGCGTTTTTTGCCGCTGTGCGCCTTCCACGAGCGAAATCATTTTATCAATAAATGTCTCGCCCGGCTCTGTCGTAATTCGCACCTTAATCCGGTCACTGACTACCCGCGTCCCGCCGGTTACCGAGCAAAAATCACCACCCGATTCCTTGATGACCGGAGCCGATTCTCCCGTAATTGCAGATTCATCCACCGAAGCCAGACCTTCAATGACCTCACCATCGCTTGGAATCATCTCGCCTTGGGAGACAATAACCACGTCCCCCTTACGCAATTCGGTTGAGCTAACCACCTGAATGTCATTTCCGATGAGCTTGTTAGCTTGTGTATCCTGCTTGGATTTTTTTAAAGAGGCAGCTTGTGCCTTACCCCGCCCCTCTGCGAGCGCTTCGGCAAAATTAGCAAAAAGCAACGTAAACAACAGAATAACAAACACGGCCAGGTTAAAGCCCATTTCCTTGCCAGTTCCAAAATAACCGGGAAACAGTAACATGAGCAGCACGACCAATGTACCGATCTCCACGACGAACATGACAGGATTTTTCATCATAATCATCGGATTTAATTTTATAAAGCTATCCTTGATCGCATGCTTCAAGATGCTTCTGTCCAGCATGTGTTTGCGTTGTTCCTTCATGATCAAACACCCCGTTCATCCATTCTCATTTTCTTCTTCACATAGTCAAAAATTCAGCAACAGGTCCCAATACGATGACGGGTAAAAAGGTCAACGCACCAATCAGCAGCACGACCCCGATCAGAATGGCTCCAAATAACTTGTTGTCCGTGCGCAGTATCCCCGTCGTCACCGGAGTCGGTGCTTTGGCATTCAACGAAGCCGCCACAGCCAACAATGCAATCATAGATACATATCGTCCGAAGAACATAACCATCCCCGTCGTCATGTTCCAGAATACATTGTTATCCGAAAGACCTTCAAATCCCGAACCGTTATTTGCGGCAGATGACGCATATTCATAGAGCACCTGAGTCAACCCGTGATAGCCAGGGTTCGTGACCGCATCGTATCCCCAATGACTCATAAATGCAAGTGCAGTTGGGGCGAGAATGAGAAACGGATGTACCAAAATGGCAATCGCGATCAGCTTCATTTCCTTGCCTTCAATTTTCCTTCCCATAAATTCCGGAGTTCTCCCGACCATCAGTCCGCATATAAACACACCCAGAATCGCATACATCAGCATATTCATCAGTCCGACACCCTTGCCGCCAAAAATGACGTTTAGCATCATTTCTCCCAAAGCAGCCATGCCACCCAGTGGGGTTAGTGTATCATGCATATTATTGACCGAACCTGTCGTTGCCGCTGTTGTGACCGCAGTGAATAAAGCCGATTGTCCAATGCCGAAACGAACCTCTTTCCCTTCCATGCTTCCCTGAGAAGCATCCACACCCAGTGTCTGGATTAACGGATTACCTGTCTTTTCAGACACGTACGTAATGGATAGAAAAATAAGAAACAATACCATCATGGAGCTAAAAATAATCCAGCCCTGCTTACGATTACGGGCAAACAATCCAAAGGTATACGGCAACGAAGCCGGCATTACCCACATTGCCAAAATTTCCAGCACGTTCGTCCAAGGACTTGGATTTTCAAAAGGATGCGCAGAGTTAGCTCCCGCATAACCACCCCCGTTTGTCCCCAAATGCTTGATGGACTCCAGAGAAGCAATGGGTCCCATAGAAATCTGCTGCTGTGTTCCGCTCAGCGTCGTAAGATCCGCCGTAGGTTGTAGCGTCTGGGGTACCTTCAATCCAACCAGCACCAGCGTAAGCACAAAGGCCAGCGGCAGGAAAATTCTTATAATGGCTTTAATAAAATCTTGAAAGAAATTGCCCATTCCTTCACCGCGCCGCGTCAATCCTCTCATAAAAGCCGCAGCAACCGCAAAACCGGAAGCAGCCGAAGTGAACATCATCATCGTGACGAACGCCATCTGTGTCAGATACGTAAGCCCGCTTTCTCCGCTATAATGTTGGAGATTCGTATTCGTCATAAAGCTGATTACCGTATTAAAAGCTAGTGATGCTTCCATATTACTGTTTCCCGCCGGATTACCGGGAAGCATTCCCTGTAAACGCAACAGCAAGTAGCTGATCGCCACAAGCACGGCATTCGTTGCAATGAAACTCATAACATACGTAGTCCAACGCATGCTCTCCAGCTTCTTCAATCCTACTATCTTATAAATCAGCTTTTCTGTTCCGCCAAAAATCCGATCCGTCCGATTGGGTTCATTCGAGAATACATGATACATATAGGTGCCCACTGGCTTTACCAAGAGCAACAATATGACGATCACAATTCCAATTTGAAGCAGCTCCATCCTCTATTCCTCCTCCAAAATGCTCCTGCGTTTGGAACAACAGACCTGCTTCAGAGCACCAAACGTGTGCACACGTTTGCGAAAACCTGCTACCTATGATGCTTAATATTCATGATCTGTTGTTCCCGCCCGCTCTATCCCCTATAGCTGACTAGAACTTTTCAGGGTTCAGGAGTGCGTAGATTAAATACATAAACACAATAGCCGTAAGCCCAAGTATAACGATCATCCTCTTCGTCCTCCTTTAGAGGTCTGCGCATCACACCAGCGTACAAACAGCAGTATCACTCCATAACTCACAGCCATGACGAGCAGCATATATATATCCATCATGTTTATACCCTCCGTATCGGTCCTCAGATCGCCATTCTTATTTCATCATAAAATCATAAAACAACTATGTTATAAGTGCTTATCCGTTCAGCAGAAAACCCACCTCTCCGTTCAATGTGTAGATCACATGGTCCGCTCCCAATCCTCGATAAATTCCTTGTGGATTACAGCCGTGCGTAATAACATAGATCGATTCCGATGTTAGCGGCCGACATATTTGCAGGAAACGGCAAGTCAGATTCAAGCTGTTCTCGAACAAATACACACTACCAATTTCTTTTTTTGGAAAATTCCATTTTCCCGCTTGCATGGTATTGATGCGGACAATGTGCTCCACACCCATTTTCTTGAGCTGTCGTTCCTCCTGGGCGCTATTCGTCAGAACTGCAAACGCCAATTTTTTGAAAATAAGCAATTTCACAAAACTTCTGCCCGCTTCATTCGGTGCAGTGACAATAATTAACCGACCTTCCATCAGTAGCTCCTCTCCCGGTATAAAAAGACAACAAAAAGAAGCCGAAGGAAAAAGGCTTTCCTCCGGCTTCTTACATATCCATGATAAAATAAACCATGGCTGCACACGGCGGTTTGTTGCCTCTCCCTGTACGCTTACGAGGTTAGCTGTCGGATTCGGACGTGAGAGTCGCCCTATTTCTGGCACTTGACCGGAAAATTCACCCCCATGAGACACACGGCAAGCCGTACAGTCTCGATTGGTTCCCCCGCTTTTGCAACTGCAAAATTCAGCGCTATAGACATTTCGTTGTTGCTTCATTCAAGTTAATTTGAAATTACGTCTTGAATCATACACCCGCGCATGGAAGACTGTAAAGCTCAACTGCGGGGTTATAAATCGGCCTTTAGAGCATAGAAGATTAATAATAACGCTTACAATGCAACTATGCTTCTCACAGCTCCTTCAATCTCTGTTTTTCAACCCTTTTTAAAAATGACAAGCATGTCAATATTGGCGTAGGGTAGAGCGTTTTTGGCCTTTTTTTGTAAAAAGAGAAGAAAATACGCTATATGTACCAGCTAAACACCGATTGAACCCGCTTTTATAAGAAGAAACACCTTGATTCGCTCCATTTGCAGTGCGATTTACTGTTTTGAACAAAATACGATTTTACAGCGGCTAAAGGCTTAATACAGCTTTTCCAGACTTGCAACCTTACTTTTAATTGCTTACAATTTAATTGCTGAATATTGAATAAGGAGAGATACTATGACCGTTTATGAATATGATGCGCAAACCCTGCAAGGGAAACCAATTCCGTTATCCACATATAAAGGGAATGTTCTGCTTATTGTGAACACAGCCAGCAAATGCGGGTTAACCCCCCAATACAAAGCGTTACAAGAGCTATATGACCAGTACCACGAACAGGGGCTCGAAATTTTGGGATTTCCCAGCAACCAATTCGCCAAACAAGAGCCAGGTTCCAGCGAGGAGATTTCCGAGTTTTGCCAGATCAATTATGGTGTTACCTTTCCGATGTTCGCCAAGACAGATGTCAATGGCGATCAAGCGCACCCCTTATTTCGCTACCTGACCCAAACAGCTCCGGGGGTATTAGGGTCCAAAGCGATCAAATGGAATTTTACTAAATTCTTAATTACACGAGAAGGTAACGTATTTAAGCGCTATGCACCGCAAACCACTCCAGATAAGTTGGCGGGAGATATAGAGAAGCTTTTGCAGCAAAACTGATATTCTTCTTTATCACAGTTATTAAAACAAAAAAAGCATCCCTTCACGTAAACCGTGTCAGGATGCTTTTTTAACTAGGTCTTGCATATAATGCGGTCGAGAGGACTCGAACCTCCACGGGCGTACGCCCACTACCCCCTCAAGATAGCGTGTCTGCCATTCCACCACGACCGCAAATCATAATGTATTGAGGCAACAGATTTATTATACTCTCTCATCAACTATTTGTAAACACAAATATAATAATTATTTTATATGTTATTTTATCTAACATATATGAGCGATAATAATATTTAATTTGACACAAATGCTGATAGAATGTAAATATATATTACATATATTTCGAATTTTTTCGTTACCCCTAAGTAAAAAGTAAAATAATATAACATAATGATTCACTTCGAGGAGGCGAACCACCCTGCATAAAGGCAACCGTTTGCTGAACTATGCATTATTGTTGGACCCTTCCCTACCTGTTGGTGGCTTCACCCGTTTTAACGGACTGGAGAAACTATTCCGCAACGGACATTTGAACAGTTTACAAGACCTGAAACATTACATGCTGGATGATTTGTATCCTCAATTTACAACCGTTGACGGCATGGCTATCAAAAGTCTGTATGTCGCAATCCAACAGAATGACGGTTGGCGGATCGCTCTCATTGATAAGATGCTGCATACCCAACGTCCCTCCTTGCAGCACGTGAAGGAGTTGCGTCTATCCGGTCAGCGTCTACTCAAGCTCGCTAAGGCTCTTTATCCTTGGCTTGAATTTGACCAGTTGGAATCCATACTCATTCAATACAATGCAATTGGCACACTCGCTACCGTTCACACCTGGATTAACTTCCTTCTCGGAAACGATGTAGAACAGACCGTTCACGGCTATCTTGGCGCAGCGGTGTCCTTCTGTGTGGAAGATGCCTTCAAACTACTCAATCCTCCCTATGAGGAAAAGAACCCTTTTATGGAGCGTATGACCAGCGAGCTGCTCTCCGCATGGAAGAAGCTTAACGAACCTGAGCCAACCGCATTTCAGCGTCGCTTTCTTCACAGACATTGGTCCAGCTCCTACATCACTCTACCGCCTTTTATGAGCCATAATGGCCAGTTGAATGAATTTAGACTTCTTTCCTCCCCAGGCCTATTCAAACGTCTTCCAGCATCCCCCTGATGCGTCGTTTCGCTAATGTGGCAGCAACACCAAAAACACTCTGTCCCTTTCCTCAGGTGGCAGAGTGTTTTTTATCCACATATAATCGAAATTCACACCATTAGTAGACTCTAGACCGATTATCAGAACCACCTAGCACTTAATTAAGTAATTAATTCAACAAAATAACGTATTTGCGATTGTAAAAACACGTATAAAAGTGTATCATAGTTTCAGATGGTTAATTCTAACATGTTTACTGATGATTATTATAACACACCAATTATTCCGCAAGAATCCGTAAGGGGCGATTTCTCTTGAACAACAAAATGCCTGTCACCTCCTTCGGGTGGGCCATCAAACAACGGCTTGTCGAACTTCGACTGGATCAGAAAACATTTTGTGAGACACACAATATTCCGCCTTCACGCTTGTCCAATCTGATTCACGGCACCCGCAAAGCACAAAGGTACAGAAAACAAGTTGCTGCAATTCTGAACATCGACGATAACGATTATAAGGAGGCACCGCCACTCTAAACCCAACAAGCATTCCAGTTACATATAGGTCATTCCATATCACCAAGAAACCAAATAAACCCGTAAAGCGAACCCCTCCAGTTCGTTTACGGGTTTTCAACCCAGACGATCTTTAGCCAAAAAATTATTCCGGCTTTGTTTTATCCTTCTCACTTTTTTGCTTACGGTATTTCGCAAATTCAACATATTCTAAAATAAAATTCTGTTCTTCCGTCTCAAGATCTTCTGCCTGGCAATTCAGTGGCCCCATCACTCCAAAAAAATAAGCAGCCTTCTGCTCCTGAAGTACGCCTTCCCCTGGCTTAATCCCTTTCATTAACCAATCAAGCGATACATTAAAAAAGTCCGAAATCTGAATCAAATGGGCGGTACCCGGCGTTGTTTTACCTCTTCTCCAATCACCGAGATTCCCTGAACTGATTTTAAGTTTTTCACAAAATGCCTTCTTGGTCATTCCGCGATCCTTAATCAAAGCTTCAATCCGCTGATAAATAGTTTGATCTCCCAAAATGTTTCCCCTCCGACACAGTAACTTTTTCTGAAATAATTTTCATTTTTCAGCCTTACTCATTAGTAATCCTCATCAAATCCTAAGCAACCATTACCCCATAGTAGAATTGCGCTGGTTTTTCTCTTTACGAAAGCGGGTAAATTCAATATACTCAAGTATAAAATTTCTTTCCGCTTCACTAAGCGTTTCCCCCTGGCAATTCAGTTGCCCTGAAGCGTCAAAAAAATAAGGGTCTTGCGACTCCTTCAGCACCTCACCCTGTACATCTCGACCCAGCATAATCCAATCCAGACTGGCATCAAAAAAAGAAGCGATTTCAATGAGTTTATTCGTGCCCGGCGTCGTTTTTCCTCTTTTCCAATCCCCGAAGTTCCCTGTACTAATGCCTAACTGCTGGCAGAACGCCTTTTTCGTCATTCCCCGTTCCTTGATGAGTTCCTCAATGCGATGGTAAATAGATTGCATAGAAGTTCCTTCCTCCCTAGCAGGCTCTCAAATAACGATATCATGTTCTCTGTTCCCATTTCAAAGATCACGTATGCTAAAATTACCGAATTATGTATGTTGGTTTCCATTATACCACAACACGCAACAAAAACCGCCTGTTTTCCGAAGAAAGGGCGGTCTTTAAGCCAGTTCACTTACGCTAATCACGTAGCAGCGTTGTCGATTTTAAGTAAGATATGCTTCAATTCATTCAAAGTTTCGCTCAGATGCAATAAATCTTCTTCTGGCAGATACACCAGTCTTTCTTGAATTTTATTGGAGAAGGTATGAAATACCTGTTCACAAAAAGCATCGCCTTCCTGTGTAATCGCCACATTCACGACTCTGCGATCCGAATCACACGACTGGCGGTCAGCCAACCCATGCTCCACCAGTTTGTCCAGAAGAGGAGTCATGTTCGGACGTGAGACATTGAGCTGTTTGGATAAATCAGATACCGTAGACAAGCGCACCTCACGCAGAAGCAGTAATACCTGAAAGTTATTAGGCGACAAGTGTAATGGGAAATCGAGCGGACCGTAGGTGAAAAATTTCTTCTTCACAATCGGAAACAAGCCCAAAATATTTTCTGATATATTTCCTAACAGTTGAGTGTCCATATTTTTCACCGTCACTTCATAAGTTTATACTTATCATTCTATAACATTATGGCATTATATTATACTATGGAATCATTATTTCATCATAATCATTACTTTATTACATCACTACACAAATAAAAAAAGCCTCTACCGCGAGAGACTTTTCCGTTTATTCCATTGATGCGGTCGAGAGGACTCGAACCTCCACGAGCGTACGCTCACTACCCCCTCAAGATAGCGTGTCTGCCATTCCACCACGACCGCATAACAAAATATAAATGGTGAGCCATGAAGGACTCGAACCTTCGACACCCTGATTAAAAGTCAGGTGCTCTACCAACTGAGCTAATGGCTCATGCTGTTCATCCAAGCTGTCCGCCATTAGACCAGACCTCAGGAATTCCCTTAAGCATGCAACATGTAGTCTATAAAGACAACAATGACCCGTAGGGGATTCGAACCCCTGTTACCTCCGTGAAAGGGAGGTGTCTTAACCCCTTGACCAACGGGCCTTATTATTATGCGCCAACTTGGCGACAAGAAAGAGTATATCAAATAGAATAGCGAATGGCAATACTTATTTCTAAAATTTTTAAAAAAGCAGTTTTTATAAGTACAAAATGCATATTAACTTACAATCCCTTATCTTAAATCACTAAAATCCTGAAAACAGCGATAAACGATTGCAATATCACTTGTATTTACTTATAATCACTTACAAGATACCGAAATAATTATATATCAGAGGAGCTTTCTATGTATCAGGAAGAACGAATGTTAAAAATCGTTGATTACTTACAGCTTCATAAACGTATTTCGGTGGATGATATTTGTGAATTTTTTAATGTTTCACGAGATACGGCGCGTCGAGACCTCGTAAAACTTGAAGAACATCAAAAAATTATTCGCACCCGCGGCGGCGCTCTTCTCCCTACACTTCATCACGATCCAATTGGAAATTATAACGAAAGACTGCTTACTGTATCCGAGGAGAAACAAGTGATCGGACAGCTGGCTGCCAGCATGGTACGAGATAAGGATCGTATTATATTGGATTCCTCTACCACCGTACAGGCGTGTGCAGAAAGACTGAATGTGCAGGAATGTTCGGTCATCACCAATTCAATCAATCAGGCTGACGTGCTATCTGGTAAAGACGGTGTCTCCATACATCTGTTGGGAGGCCGCCTGCAAAAAGAACACCGATATGTATATGGCTCCTCCGTGATCGCCACTTTGTCTCACTATTTTGTAGACAAAGCCTTTATCGGGATTGGTGGTATATCTGCCCACGGACTAAGCCTAATTCATGAAGAAGACGGTATGCTGAAGCATCAGATGATGAAGCAGGCAGATCAGGTGATCATCCTTGCGGACCATTCGAAATTCGGAATCAATTTTCCATATCGTTTTGCCGATCTGTCTGAAGTTAATATCGTGATTACCGACAGATTGCCAGAACCAGCGATGCTGGAAATTTTGCAACATTATGATGTTGAAGTTGTTATACCCTCATAAAATATGAAACTGCTTAGCTAGAACTCAAGATTTATCACAGAGATATCGAAAGACAGGAGTTGGAGAGAAATGAAACTGTTTGCGATTGATATGGATGGAACACTGCTGAACGAGGAAGGAAAAATAAGCAAAGTGAACGCGGAGGCTATACGCCAAGCACAGCAGCAAGGCGTTCAGGTGACAATTGCCACTGGTAGAGCCGCTTATGACGCCTGGACGAAGCTAGAGGAAGCAGAGCTTGTAACTCCCGTCATTGGAGCAAACGGCGCAACCGTACACGATGTGCATCGTCGTCAGTTGACCTCTACTCCTATGGGCCGCAGTGAAACGTTTGAAGTGCTGAGCTGGCTGCATGACAACGACTTTTACTATGAGGTCATGACAGACCGCGCTATTTATTCTCCACAAAACGGACATCAGCTGCTTGCTGTTGAAATGGACCGCTTGCTGAGTGCCAACCCGGATATTTCGCTGGATACTTTATTACATGCAGCTGAAAAACAATATGAACAGACCGGACATACCCGGATCGCTTCATATGAGGACATTCCACTGGATGTAGAGATTTATAACGTGCTCTGTTTCTCCTTTGATCAAGCCAAATTAGAGCGGGGTCGTGAGCGTTATCGAGGTTTTCAGGGCCTAAACATGGTCATCTCTTCAGACCGTAACTTTGAAGTCGAGCATAGGGATGCGTCTAAAGGTAATGCATTGCGTTATCTGGCGAATCATCTGAGCATTCCCATGCAGGAAGCCGTAGCGATTGGGGACAGCTACAATGATATCTCCATGCTGACAATGGCAGGAACAGGCATTGCCATGGGCAATGCAAAAGACGACATCAAGGCCGTCTGCTCCCAAGTGACTCTGACTAATGCGGAAGATGGCGTCGCTCATGCTCTGTTGAACATACTCAAGACAGTCGAGGCTGACACCGTGAAATAGAAGTCATTGGCTGCGTACAAGACAGGCTAACGCCGCTTCAAGCTGTACGCAGCACGTCCCCTCTCCATTTAAACGATTTCAGTCCACCGTTATTCTCAAAGCAGATATAGACGAAAAGGACGCTCGCCAGCATCATTACAATGCATACGAGCGTCCTTTTTCTACTTAAAATACCAACGGAGAGAGAGGGATTCGAACCCTCGCACCGCTTTCGCAGCCTAACCCCTTAGCAGAGGGTCCCCTTATAGCCACTTGGGTACCTCTCCATGGCTCCCCGAACAGGACTCGAACCTGTGACAACTCGATTAACAGTCGAGTGCTCTACCAACTGAGCTATCAGGGAACATTATTGTAAATTATCTTACAGTATGGTTAATTTACCATGATTCAGGGGGTGCCGTCAAGTGCCAACAGGCGAAGCTTCCCTCCACATTTCCCACAGCGATACCGCTGAGGATTCATCTTACGCTTGCGCATATACTCCTGTTTACAGGAAACGCATACTAGCTTGTAACGATAAGGCTGAGGCTTACGTTCCGTTCTTCCCGGCAGAGTCTGACAATGCCTGCTTCCTCCTACACGGGCCAGCCATGCTTTGAAGTCAGCATCTCGATGCTGATAGCCCATCCCGCGCAAATGCAAATGATAATGGCACAGCTCATGTTTAATAATTTTCTCCACCTCAGAACGTCCGTAAGCTGCGAGTTGATGTGGATTAATTTCAATATGATGACTTTTCATAAAATACCTACCACCTGTGGAAGACAAGCGCGCATTAAAGGTGGCTTGATGTCGAAACGGCACGCCGAAGCTCTCCAGCGAAATGCGCTCTACCCATTCTTGAAGCTCTTCATTACTCATAGAACGGCTCATTGAATGGTTCATTGAATCGCTCAGGGACTTGGACTCCATCCTAACGGTCTCTCCTCCTTTGTTCCTTACTGACAAGCATATTATAAAATAACGACCGAAGTCTAACCCCCAATTCATAAGCACACTTTAGGTACCCACCCCATATGCTAAACATACAGATGTAACGCAGAGGAGGAGATCGGCTTGCCTCAATGGCTCAGCAACCAGCTCATGCGGGCCTTTTACAAAAAGGACCGGCGTCAAATTAAACTGTTGAACGATTGTTGGTTTTTTTATCATAAAGCACCTGGCGTGGAGTTCGATGCCAACAACGGGTAAAAGCTAAAGGCATCCAAAAATGAAAGCCGGAATCTCCGATACAGTTCGGAGATTCCGGCTTTTGTTATACCTTCACAAGAAGGTTGTACAGCTTTATTTAAAGTATTATGCCTGCGATTGCGCCTCTGCAGGAGGTTTCATCGTCAGACCAACCCTGCCTTTTTTCAAATCAACATTCAACACCCACACCGTTACGTTATCACCGACAGATACGACATCCATCGGATGCTTTACAAAGCCACTGCGCAGCTGTGAAATATGAACCAACCCGTCACTTTTAATACCGATATCGACAAACGCGCCGAAATCAATGACATTGCGGACGGTTCCCTGAAGTTCCATACCCGGTGCCAAATCCTCGATCTTCAGCACATCCTTGCGGAATACCGGCAACGGCAGCTCGTCACGTGGGTCACGGCCCGGACGCTGGAGGCTGTCCAGAATATCCTTCAGTGTCGGCACGCCGACTTCCAGCTTGGCGGCCAGTTCGTCAATGTTGGACACCCTCAGTGCTTCCATTGCAGTCTTAGTACCCAGATCGTGAGCGCTGATGTTCAGTTCCGCCAACAGGCGGTCTACGACAGCATACGATTCAGGGTGAATCGGTGTACGGTCCAGCGGATTTTCTCCACCCGGTATACGGATAAAGCCTACAGATTGCTCGTAGGTTTTTGCACCAAGACGCGGCACCTTCTGCAATTGACGACGGTTGCTGAATTTTCCGTTTTCCTCACGGTACTTAACGATGTTTTTGGCAATCGTCGCGTTGATCCCTGCTACATAGGATAACAGCGCAGAGGAAGCCGTGTTCACATCCACACCGACATGGTTAACGGCTGATTCGACAACGTCCTTTAAGCTTTCATCCAGATGTTTCTGCGACACATCATGCTGGTATTGGCCTACACCAATAGCCTTCGGCTCAATTTTGACCAGCTCAGCCAGAGGGTCCTGCACACGACGTGCGATGGAAGCCGCACTGCGCTCAGCCACGTCCAAATCGGGAAATTCCTCCTGTGCCAGCTTGGAGGCAGAGTATACGCTCGCGCCCGCCTCATTGACGATCAGATACGCTAGACTGCTGTCACCAATGTCCGCGATGACTTCCGCTACGAATTGCTCTGTCTCGCGCGAAGCGGTTCCGTTACCAATGACAATCAATTCGATCCCGTATTGGGCAATCAACTGCTTGAACTTTTCAGCAGCCTCGCGCTTCTTGTTGTTCGGCGGTGTCGGATACGTCACTGCCACTTCCAGCAGCTTGCCTGTGTCATCGACAACCGCCAGCTTACAGCCTGTCCGATAGGCCGGATCGACACCGAGCACACGTCGGCCCTTGATCGGAGCCTGTAGCAACAGACTGCGCAAGTTGCCTGCAAAGATGGAGATGGCCTGCTGCTCGCCCTTCTCTGTCATTTCAGCGCGTACTTCACGCTCGATAGATGGCGCGATAAGTCTTTTATACGCATCCTCAATGACACTGCGCAGCAGTTCCTCCACGACTGATGATCCTTTAATCACTTGACCTGCCACGTAATTGTAAATGGAATCTGGCACTACCTCCAAACCAACCTTAAGAATGCCTTCCCGCTCTCCGCGATTAATCGCCAGAATACGGTGAGGTGGCATTTTCTTAGCAAGTTCACGATAGCTATAGTAGTTCTCATACACGGATTCTTGCTCCGCATCCTTCGCTTCGGAGGTCAACATACCATGGTCCAGCGTATATCGGCGTACCCATTGGCGAATAGCCGCATCATCCGCTATATTTTCAGCTAAAATATCTAAGGCTCCTTGGATGGCCGCCTCGGGATTTTCAACTCCCAGCTCAGCATTCACATAGGATTCCGCTTCTTTCAAAGCATCGCCCTGCTTCGGCTGGCTCCAGATCCAGATGGAGAGCGGCTCCAGTCCCCGTTCCTTTGCTACACTGGCGCGGGTTTTGCGCTTTTGCCGATACGGACGGTACAGATCCTCCACTTCCTGAAGTTTAACCGCAGAGGTGATAGCAGCCTGCAGGTCTTCCGTCAGCTTGCCCTGCTCATCAATAATGCGGATGACCTCTACCTTACGATCCTCCAGATTACGCAAATACACCACACGATCTTCAATTTCACGTAGCTGATTTTCATCCAGCTCTCCTGTCATTTCCTTACGATAACGCGCGATAAAAGGAATTGTATTCCCTTCATCCAACAAACTGATCGTTGTCCGGATTTGCTTGAGTGCCAGCGACAGCTCTCTCGCCACTTGTTTGACAATCCGCTCTTGGCGTTCTGCTTCGTTCGGCTCCTGCCGGATTTCCGTCTTCGTTTCCTCGTTAGACAAACCTATCCCTTCTTCCTCACAGCTCTTGTCTTACACCATGTCTTTCATTATCACAAAAAATGATTCAAAGCGCCAGCAGGTGACGTTAAAGCAAGCCCTACCTGCATTTTTCATTGGACACGCAAAAGGACAGCGCCCAAGCGCTGCCCTTTTCCCGTTTCACTCGTCGTTCCATCACGCTAAAAATCAATCAAACCGAGACTGATTTGTAGCGAATCGCTCACTTTGCGCATGGTTTCTTCGTCTAAATGGGTGATTTTGTCGGTAAGCCTCTGCTTGTCGATCGTCCGAATTTGCTCCAGAAGAACAACGGAATCACGATCAAAGCCATGCGTCGCCGCGTCGATTTCCACGTGTGTAGGCAGCTTTGCCTTCTGAATCTGGGCGGTGATGGCTGCTACGATCACAGTAGGACTAAACCGGTTGCCGATATCATTTTGAATGATCAGCACAGGTCTGACGCCACCTTGCTCGGAACCGACTACGGGTGAAAGGTCTGCAAAAAAAACGTCGCCGCGCTTTACGATCAATATGGATTACACCCCGCTAACTGTACGGCCCAAGGTGCTGTTTGCATCTTCCTCCGCGTGAAAGGCTTCGGATGCCATGGTTAAGTTAATTTTAGCCATTTCCATGTATCCACGCTGCATAGCTTCACGAATGTAACGTTTTTTTCGTTCACCTACATACAGCTTCATGGCCTGCCTGATAAATTCACTGCGGTTGGAATTTTCCATAGCTACGATCCCGTCCACTTCCTGCAAGAGATGATCTGGCAAACTGATCATTATTCTTTTGGTGTTCTGCAAATTGGCCAACTTCTCTTCCACCCCCAAAACCTTGTCGCCATTGTACCATTATAACGTTATTCCCGGTAATTTATTCAAACGGAATACAAGAGAATGTATATGACATTCGTATATCATCTATGCTGCATTCCATTATAAACTACGCAGTTCGTTTTCGTACAGGCGTTTGATCCCCGAAATACAAGTGTCAGCGGAGCCTAATGCGTCTTTTGACAGTTATAGCGCTCTTTTCTTTCCTTTGTACATATTTCGGGACGTTCTGCGAAAACTCCTGCTTTTATTCGGTAATTTGCGTTATGAAATTAATTCCAGCGGGTTGGAAGAAGCGAGTTCACTCGAACAACAGGAACATGACCTCGTGTGTATACACGCGGTACCCTGTCTGCGATCATGCAGATTACCTCATAGTGGATCGTACCAAGCTTGGATGCCAGCTCATCCGCCGCGATAGTTTCGCCGGACTGCTGGCCGATGAGAACAACCTCTTCGCCGGTTTGGATTTCTTCCGCATCTTCTGCGAAAGATTGTAAGGATACCATACACTGGTCCATGCAAATCGTACCGAGTACCGGGACGCGGCGACCGCGTATCAACACTTCGATCTTCCCACTCAGCATGCGGGAGTATCCATCCGCATAGCCGATTGGCAGTGTACCGATCCGTTCTTCACTGGAGGTCACGTACCGGGTGCCATAGCTAACTCCCCAGCCGGGAGGAAGCGTCTTGGTATAAACCACTGCCGTCTTTAATGACAACACAGGCAACAGTTCAATGGCTTGCCGGTTAACCTCATCAGACGGGTACAGACCGTATATACTGATACCAATCCGCACCATATTGGGGGAAAGAGAAGGGGTATCAATGGTGGCGGCGCTGTTGCCCGTATGTATAATGGGAATGGTGATACCTTGTTCCCTTAGCGCTTCCGCCACGCCCCGAAACCGATCATATTGTAGCAGTGTATAGCTTTTGTCTTCTTCATCCGCGCGGGCAAAATGGGTGTACATGCCTTCCAGCAGCACTTGCTCTAATTCGTTAGCCTGCCGGACAAAAGCCATAGCCTCTTCTCCAGGCAACAAACCCAGTCTTCCCATGCCGCTGTCTATTTTGATGTGCACCTTCAGCTTGCGTTCGTTTCCTTGGCGGTCCAGTCTGCGGATACCCTCCAGCACTTCCTCACTGAACACTGTCAATGAGATATCATGCTCCCAAGCCGTTTGTACAGCTTCCGGTGAGGTATAACCGAGTACTAGAATTGGTAGCTGAACCCCCGCATGACGAAGCTCCAACGCTTCATCCAGAAAAGCGACGCTCAAATAATCCGCACCAAGGCGTTCCAATTCCTTTGAAATTTCCACGGCACCGTGTCCGTAGGCATTTGCCTTGACACAGACCAGCATCAGCTTATCCGCTGGCAATGCCTTGCGAAAAGCTTCATAGTTGGCGCCAAGGAGATCCAGGTTTATTTCGGCCCGGGTCGATCTGTATTGTGCTTGCAAAATCCAGTCACCTTCTTCAATTGTTAGCCTGTAACATAACCTTTACCATTCGGAGTGTGGCACATACCTTACTTCCAAAGGTTAATGGTAATGTTCAGAAACGTGGCTGTCAATGGCGGGGGGCGTTTGCCAGCATCCTCTACAATGAACACGACTTACAAGCGATGCACATCCTAGACCGCGAATGAACAAAAGACGGATACGGGCGGCAGCAGAGTAATTTACACTCTAGACCGTCTGCATCCGTCTATAAAGTTTTATTTACCCGATTGATCCTGTATAGAAGCGGCAATTTGTATCATTTCGCTCACAGGCAGGTCAGCACTGGTGATTCTGAACTCGATTCCGTCATTCATCCAGGTCATCGTCTGCTGTTCGCTTCCGGTCAGAACGGCGAAGCTTCCTCCAATATCAACCAGTTCACCTGCGGCCAGTGCAACCGCCCGATCTTTTGGACGCGCCTCCACAATGGTATAATTATACGTTCCACTATACCGCAGCATCACGGCATGTGTATCATTATCCTCCAGCTCCGGCGTATCCTTGATCTGTACTCCGGCTGGCGTGTAGGACGGTTCGATCAAGCCGAATTCACCCATCACAGCTTCTGCCGCATCTGTTCCCGCTGACGTTCCGTTTGCGGGATCCGATGTGCCCGGGGTTTGTTGCTGTGCCTCTGCGTTGGCTGCTGCATCCGGTTTGGACGTATCGTTTGTGGCAGTACCGTCCACCTTCGCTTCCCCTGACGGCTGCTGGACTGCATCCCCTGCTGTTCCCTGTTCTTGTCCGGGTTCGCCAGACGTCACGCCAGTCGTCCCATCCATCGCACCGGAAGGATCAAGCTGACCGCTGGGCTCCACTGCTCCAGAAGATGGCGCCCCTTCGCTACCCGTACTCGTCTTACCTGAAGCCATGTTCCGCTCCATATCAAAAGAGTCTTTGTCAAACTTCGTATCAAAAGCAAATTGATCGAATTTCAGATCAACAACTACCTTGGCATTCGCATCAGACACCTGTACCTGAGTGGGTGCATAGTCATTTTTGGACAGCCATATCTTTTGTCTCACCAGCGCATGGCTGTTGTAATTCGCTGCCACATCAAACACATAGGATTTATCGTCGGTAGCCAACTGACGGGAGGCATCGCCTATAATGCTGCGAACCAACGTTTCATATAAATATACTTGACCCTGATTGTTTGGCCAGTCGCTTTTGAAACGGAAGCTTTTGTTCAGGCTGGGTGTCAGTACAAATACACCCTCATCATTACGAAGCACGATTTGCGTAACATCCTTTTTCTCGTTCGTCATGGCAATTCGGTAATAGGACGGCTTGCGGTAGGAAATATCCACCTTGTATTCCTGCGGCGTGTCGCCGGTATGCAGCGTCATCAAAGCTGTACCGTGGTAGCTGTTCAGGTCGCTCACCACGTCACTCAAATCTTTAACCACATCGTCCGCGCTCTTCTTGCCGCACCCGGCCAGCAGTAGCGTTACACACATGACCATGGCAAGCATCCATGAAATCCGGCGCATGTCATCAACCCCTTCAGCACATGTTTTAAATGAATTAGTACATGTCTATGAAGGACTTGTTCGATTTATGCAGACTGGCATGACAAGCTTGAACGTATCCTTGTGTAATACTATAGAATCTTTTGAAGACTGATAATAAATTCATACAGGAAATAAAAAGAACCTCCCCCGTTCAGTTCACTGCTTTTTCATTTTAAAGAAATTGCGTTGATTGGTGAGCCTACCGATGAATTATTATCACGTCCCAATTCATACCACTGTCTGCTTATGTTCATCGGTGGGACAGGTATGGTAGACATTGGCTCAGAGCAGTATCTATTCCATACAGGTCATGGATATTGGCTAGCTCCAGGTGAATCCTATCAAATCGCTCCCCTGAATGGAACTGTGCCCGAATACTACAAAATCACGTTTGAGGTCATCGCTTTGCCGTCAGAACCACAAGCGGACATGGCCTTAGGTGAACACGCATCGCGTATGCCATCCCTATATCATGGACCTGTCCTGCCGAGACCGCGCGAATGCATCGTCTCCTCTTCTTCCTCCAAACTTATTCAGTTGACTGAAGAGCTATTTCATAGTACCCAACAAACGATACAGCCGCATAACCAGATATCTGTATTACGGCAGCAAATCATGTTTCAAGAGTTGCTCTTGCTGTGGCAGGAAGACCACACCCATATTGATCAAAATGCTACCTCTAATCCGGCATTGCCAGCATCGGTAGAAGGCACTCTCTCATATATGGAAAGCAACTATGAAAAGCCCATTACCGTCAAGCAGCTTGCCGAGCAGGCGAACGTTTCCATATGGCAATACTCACAATTGTTTCGTAAAATGACAGGCAAAAAGCCGCTGCATTACCTCACTGAGCTGCGCTTGAATCATGCCAAGCGGCTGCTGCTGGATTGCAAACGGCCTTTACGTGAAATTGCCCGTCAGGTTGGTTTCTCTGACGAATATTATTTTAATCGGCGGTTTAGGCAATTGACCGGGATTCCCCCGGGCAAGTACGCGCTTTCTGTCTCCGGTTCTGTGCGCGTCAAGGATTGGACGGGTCACCATATTCATATTCCGCGCCGAGCAAGCCGCATCATCTATCATGGAGAAACGATGGGCGATCTATTGGCATTAGGGGCCAAAGCCAGCGGCGGAAGTCTGCGACTCAGTGAATACAGCGTCTATAAACATCGTCTTGTGAAATGTCGCCGATGTGGGCCTTCCACTGGATACCCGCTTGACCAGTGCTCTCGATCCTGATCTAATTATCATCGCTAATTCAGATGAACAGGAATATGAGCGCATTGCCAGTATCGCTCCCACCGTCACCTTCAACTCCTTCGCCACGCTGGAGGAACGGATGCGTACACTTGGCACCTGGCTCGGTAAGGAGCGGGAGGCCGAACGCTGGTTGTCTACCTTCACAGCCCGTAATCTGGCAATGTGGCAGCAGCTCGGTACGCAAATTACAGCCGGAGAAACGGCCTCCGTCTTCAACTGGAGCGATGCCATGACCCGGCAAAAACTGCTTACTGCACTGCCCAAACTGCTCGTCACTTCATCCTGATAAGCTGCCATTTTCTAAAGATACTACATTAGACCTTGAATACTCCCATCTGCCTCCAGCGACATATGCTCAGCTGCTGGGGATTTGGGCAATCCTGGCATCGTCATGGTATTGCCTGTTTCCACGACCACAAAGCCTGCCCCTGCGGACAAAGAAACGCTGGCTACGTGAATGGTAAAGCCTTCCGGTGCACCTAGCTGAGAAGGTTGATCTGAGAAAGAATACGGTGTTTTGGCCATGCATACAGGCAGTTGTCCAAAACCAAGCTGCTCCATACCGGCCAACGCCCGTTTGGCCGCAGGAGTGTAAGCTACCTCTGCCGCACCGTAAAGCTCCTTCGCAATAACACTAATTTTCGCTTGCAAATCAAGTGTATGCTCATACAATGGTGCAAAATGGGCTTTGTTCTCCTGAAGCAGGTTGAGCAGGCTTTGGGCCAGCTTCTCTCCACCTTGGCTTCCCTGTGCCCACACCTGTGACAGTTCTACGGGTACACCCAGCTTGCGGCATTCCGAGAAAATCAGTTCCAGCTCGGCATCGCTATCTGTTACAAAATGGTTGACTGCTACTAGTACTGGCACGCCAAACTTTTGCAAATTCCGTACATGCCGATTCATGTTGACTAATCCAAGTTGCAATTGCTCCAGATTTTCTGCGTCCAGCTCATTTTTAGCTACACCGCCGTTATATTTCAGCGCTTTGGCGGTTACGACCAACAGGGCCGCATCTGGCTGCAAACCGGATTGACGGCACTTGATGTCAAAAAACTTTTCCGCTCCCAGCTCGGCCCCGAATCCAGCCTCCGTGACGACCACCTCTCCCAGCTTCAGGGCCAGCTTCGTACCGATCAAACTACTGCATCCATGCGCAATATTCGCAAAAGGTCCGCCATGCACAATAACTGGAGTTCCCTCCAACGTTTGCACCAGATTGGGTTTCAATGCTTCCCGAAGCAGCACAGCCATACCTTCCACCGCATGTAGTTCCTCAGCTGTTACCGTTTCGCCATCTTCGTTATAACCAATCACCATCCGACCCAATCGCACTTTAAGATCGTCCATATCTTCACTTAAACATAATACCGCCATCACTTCTGAAGCCGAGGTAATGAGGAAGCCACCTTCTCTCACTGCTCCATTACCTGACCCCAATCCGGTCACAATATTTCGTAAACTCCGGTCGTTCATATCAACAGCGCGTTTCCACACGATCCGCTCCGGTTTCAACCGCAAAGCATTTCCATGAAATAAATGGTTATCGATCATCGCTGCCAGCAAATTATGCGCTGCCGAAATCGCGTGAATATCACCTGTAAAATGCAGGTTAATGTCTTCTGCCGGAACAATCTGGGCTTGTCCTCCCCCGGTTGCTCCTCCTTTCATGCCGAAGCAAGGGCCGAGGGACGGCTCACGCAATGCAGCAACGGTTTTATGTCCCAGCGCATTCAGCGCCTGTGAGAGCCCGATGGTTGTCAGCGTTTTTCCTTCTCCCGCCGGCGTGGGATTCATCGCCGTAACCAGCACCAGCTTTCCATTCGGGCGATCCCTTAACTGCTCCCACAGGGACGGATTCAGCTTCGCTTTATATTTTCCATACGTCTCCAGATGTTCTTCTTCAATTCCTGCTTCCTTGGCTATATCAATAATCTTCTTCATCTTTCGTTATGTACCCCCCGTTTTATAAGTCTGACCGATGGTGTCAAACCCTGTATCGTTTTATTTTACCAAAGTGTGCCGCTTATTGCGCTATGATTCATTTCATCGCAAGCGTTGCTATCATGTGAGTTATAAAAAAAGAGCATTCCCCGGCCGCATGGACTTCGGTGAATGCTCTTTTGACACTTCTCGTTTTAACAAGCAGCTCTCAAATTAACCTGCAAAGTTAGCAGCGTAATTTTCAGCAATAAATCCCTTAGAAATCAGGATAGCTTGGGATTTCTTAGTAGCAGGACCATAGCCTTGGGTCAGCAGGTCATTAATATGTAAGCGGTTATATATGAAGCAAAATACAAAGTTGGACGCCCCACTCGTAAGGATCGATACCAGAAAAATAATAACAGCCCACTTCCAATCCCCTCTAAACAACGCAGGGAAAAAACCGAAAAAGAGCGTAGTCCATGAAAAACCTACTTTGCGTTCCTTGATCATTCCAGTTTTATTTCTCAATTTAATCTTCATTTACCCCTTACCTCTCTTTATATAGTCTTTTAGAACTATATTAGATTATATAGGACAGAGGGAATAAATGGAACTCATTTCGTAAAATCATAAAATTCTCAAATACTCTCTAGTTTATAATGCTTTTCTAGCATTTCTTTAAAAACATCAACAGGGTACTTGTATTCGACTGTTTTGAAAACAATCCGGTTATTCCACTGGTTTTTTTCCAGCTCGCACCCATGCTCCATATCCAGTTCCTTCATGATAAAAATAATCTCCTCCAAGGTTCCCATTACACTATGACTATTCGTCGTAGTAGCCAGCATCTGCTCGCCTTCCTGTGTGTAGGCCTTTACGATCTGTTCATCAAAGCCTTCGCTGATCATAAATTCCTTCAAGGCTTGCATAAAAAGAGCTGGCAAGTTTTTGTACTGCGATTTTTTAATCCCAAAAAGCGTGATGCTTAAGCGGGATATATCATGCATAAATACTATATTTTTTCTTCGATTCAGTAAAAACAAGCTGGCATGCCAACTATTCAAAAGCGGATAAATATCAACTTGAAGTGGTTCAGTCTCCCATTCCTTCAGCAGTTTTTGTGTTCCTCGTATGACAAACATCATTGCTCTCCTTTATTGACGGTCCTGTACCGCAGCGTGATTCGACATACCTAATATCTCATATGAGGCATGTCCCGGATATCATAACACCGTATTCCAAACATCGGATTATAAACTCTTTCAGTATAATATAGCGGAATCATAGATTACCAGACACATTAATTTTCTCTTTGGATAATTTTTATGGAAATACCCTCCACTGCTCTATATAATTCAGGTACAGTTCGTCACGCGAGCTTAATCTAAAAATTAGGGGTGTTCCACACCTATGTCACAACATATTTTACTAATTGAAGACGATCTATCCATTGCCGAAATGCTACTCAAAGCACTCAGCAAGGAAGGCTACAATTTAACTACCGCCTATGACGGGGAAGAAGGGCTTCTCGCCTTTGAACGTCATACCTATGATCTGGTACTGGTGGATTTGATGATGCCGAAGGTGGACGGTATGGAGGTGATCCGCCGGATCCGTACCCACAGCGCTGTCCCGATTCTGATTATGTCAGCCAAGGACAGCGACGTGGATAAAGCGCTTGGACTGGGCTTTGGGGCAGACGATTATGTTGCCAAACCTTTTTCAATGCTGGAAATGACAGCTCGTATTCAGTCCGCGATCCGCAGATCTACTACATATGCCCGTCAGCAACAACAGGAGGAACAGCCGCAAGCACAAGTTTTGACCTACGGCAGTCTGCGCATTGATTTTGATCATTTTACAGTCATACGCAATGAAAATGAAATTCAGCTAACAGCCAAAGAGTCCGATATTTTGAAGCTATTTGTAGCCAATCCGAACCGGGTATTTACAAAAGCACAATTATACGGATTTATTTGGAAAGACGATTATATGGGCGACGAGAACGTGATTAACGTCCATATTCGCCGTCTGCGTGAGAAAATCGAAGAAGATCCCTCTCATCCTGTCCACATTAAAACGCTATGGGGCATTGGCTACAAATGGGAGAATGGCTGATATGAACATCGAGAACATTTCTGAATGGATTGTCGGCCTCATCCTGTCAGTCGTTATAGTATGGCTTTGGCGGGAGCGTATGGCCTATAAGCGCAAAATAAAGGATATCCGAACCCTACTAGAACGGATTGTGACGGTGAATCATGCGGAAAAGCTGCTATATGTCACAGGTGACGTTGAACTGCAACGACTCATGACGGAAATTAACCGACTGCTGGACTTGAATCTCAGAGTGTCTGCAGATTACAACCGTAGCCAAATCGCCATGCGCAAAATGATTTCGAACATTTCCCACGATCTCAAGACCCCGCTTACGGTTGTGCTTGGATATGCCGAGATGCTGGATGGCGATCCAACTATTTTGCCAGAAGAACGTATAAAACTGCTATCCAAAATTCATCAAAAGACAAGTGAAGCGATTGAGCTGATCGGCAGCTTTTTTAGCTTGGCGAAGCTGGAGGCTAATGATACGGATATTCCGTTGACTCGACTGGAAGTGGGAGAACTGTGCAGACGCAGCATTTTGGAGTTTTATGACCTGCTGACCGCACAGGGATTTACCGTGCATATTGAGATCCCGGAGCACCCCATTCATGCCTTGGGGAACGAAGGAGCGATTGGGCGGGTGCTGAACAATCTGATCTCGAATGCCATTCGTTATGGGGCAGATGGACGGACGCTGGGTCTGGCTCTATTGGAACAGCAGGATACAGTGCGTATAGAGGTATGGGATCGTGGCAAAGGCATACAGGAATCTGAGCAAGATAAAGTTTTTGAACGCATGTACACACTGGAGGACTCCCGTAATAAGGCGGTACAAGGCAGCGGACTGGGCCTTACGATTGCCAAACGCCTGGTTGAAACGATGAACGGAGAAATTCAATTGACTAGTAGACCTTATGAGCGGACAGTCTTCTCTTTTACATTGAAGAAAATCAACTATTAATCGAACTCAGCATTTTGCATAATTCGATTTGTGCTCAACTTAATAAATTTGTAAGAATCTCGAAAGAAAAATGAACATTTCGCCCTTTATCCTTGAATTATCAGCAGTATACGAAGGGAGAACACCCATGACTTACGTAATACGTACACATCAGTTGACCAAGGCCCTGAAGGGCAATGAAATTGTAGCGGGAGTCAGTATGAATGTGCGCAAGGGAGAAACCTATGGCTTTCTCGGCCCTAACGGGGCAGGCAAGACAACGATGATGAAAATGATTACGAATTTACTCAAGCCGACTTCGGGTGAAATTGAATTATTCGGTGAGAAATTAACGCCAAAATCGTATCATCTGCTCGGACGGATGGGTTCGATTATTGAATACCCGATTTTTTATGACAGGCTGACGGCACAGCAAAATCTCGAACTTCATTGTGAATACATGGGCTACTATAATAAGCAGGCGGTTCGGGATGCCCTAGAATTAGTGAATTTGCGAAATGCGGATGACAAGCCAGTAAAGGATTTTTCGCTGGGAATGAAGCAACGTCTTGGGATTGCCCGCGCTATTGCAACTAAGCCAGAGCTACTCATTTTGGATGAACCCATTAATGGTCTGGACCCCGTGGGTATCAAGGAAATCCGCCAACTATTCCACATGCTATGCAAGGAATATGGGATGACTCTGCTCGTGTCCAGTCATATTTTAGCGGAAATAGAGCAGATTGCGGATACGGTAGGCGTGATTAATCACGGACGACTGATTGAGGAAGTATCGATGGAGCAGGTGCGGGAAACCAATACGGAATATATCGAATTTACGACCAACGATTGTAAAAAAGCGACCTACGTCCTCTCCCATCATCTGAATCTGAATAATATAAGGGTACTAAATGAACAGAGTATACGTATTTACGATTCAAATGTACCGCAGAAACAAATTACGAAAACGCTCATTTTAAATGATATAGAGGTGGATTCCATTCATCAGAAAAGCAGCACGCTGGAAGACTACTTTTTGCGCCTGTTAAACGGAGGTGATCTCCATGCTTAAATTGATGCAGTTGGAGCTGAAAAAATTTCATCTCGCGGGTTATATCCGATCAGCACTGATTGCCAATGCATGCATTCTTGGGCTGCTCTGTATTATCGCGCTGGACAGTCAAAGTGAAGGAATACCCGAATTCACACAGTACACTCAACTCTTGGATCTAATAGACAATTTTGTGAGAGCAACATTTATTGTATTTTCCTCCGTTTTGCTATGCCGCTTTATCGTCGGAGAATTTAAATCCAAATCGATTACGATCTTGTTCATGTACCCGATTCACCGTCAAAAGCTGATGATCGCCAAGCTCTTGGTTGTGCTGCTGTTTACGTTCTTGTCTATTATTATTTCGGAAATAATCATTACGGCTGCTATTCATCTGCTCAACCAGTTTGTCTTGATTGTACCGGATAACCTTACTCTATCCATACTGGGCCAACAATCAGCACGAACGCTGATCAATGCCGTTGCTGCCAGCTTTATGGGATTGGTTCCGCTGTATATGGGGATGCGAAGATACTCTGTACCCACCACCATTGTGACCTCAATCCTGATTGTAGCATTGCTTTTCTCCAATAATAACGGCGCTCCACTTAGTTCCATAGCCCCCGTGCAAATTGGCTTCTCTCTACTAGGAATGCTTGTGGCTTATGCGGCGATTCGACGTATTGAGTATAAGGATATTACCTCGTAATATGTAATCTCCTAGAGCGCCTTCAAAAAAAAGATGAAAATCATTGTTAGATATACACACATTTTTCACTGGACTTCATTCTAAAACAGGTATATCCTATAGGAGAAATTAAAAACGGAATAAGGATCTTCGGGGTAGGGTGAGATTCCCAACCGGCGGTATGGCTCATGGAGCTAAGCCCGCGACTCTGTATCTGGCAACAGGATACGGACTGATTTGGTGAGATGCCAAAGCCGACGGTAAAGTCCGGATGGAAGAAGATCGAAATATCAACATGCCGCGAAGTGGATGAATACTGCGTTATTAGTTTTGCAGCAACTTCATTTAACTTGCATAAAGCGGCAAGTTTATTTGATCAACCCCCGTCTTGCATGGCTCGCCATGGACGGGGGTTTTTGTGCCACCGGTCCTGTATTCGCAAGGAGCTAATTGAGTATGAGTCAATCTTCTACTGTACTAACATCCAAAGGTTTTGATCGTAGCTCCCACATGAAAAGCGGTTTTTGGCTGGTCGCAATTGGAGCAGCCTTGTGGGGCGCAGACCCGCTTTTTCGTATTATTTTGCTAAAGTCATTTACTTCAACACAAATTGTACTTATGGAGCATGTGCTGCTCTTCCTCGCTCTGACACCGATGCTGTGGAAGCATCGTGAGGAACTCAAAGCGGTACGGCTTCGTCAAGTTTTCGCTATTTTATTCGTCTCGTGGGGCGGCTCGGCTCTGGCCAGCGTGATTTTCACTATGGCACTCAGCAATGGTGATTTGAATGCTGTACTCTTACTCCAGAAGCTTCAACCCTTGGTCGCTATTGTTCTAGCCCGTATTATTTTAAAGGAAATGTTGCCGCGTCATTTTGGAGTATTAATTGTAGTCGCTCTGTTCGGGACGTATCTTCTGACCTTCGGTTGGTCGCTCCCCTTCGGACATGTTCGTGATTTTGTTCAGGTTGGTAGTCTGCTTGCACTCGGTGCAGCAGTGCTGTGGGGCGGTTCGACAGTCATGGGAAGTTACTTGCTTCGTTCAATGAAATATGAAACAGTAACCTCCCTCCGCTTCATGGTGGCGCTCCCTCTGCTGATTGTCCTCACCTCTGTAGAGCATGCGCCATGGAATATGCCTGCCGGTACATGGGCGGGCGCAGCTGTGATTATCAATCTGCTATTGCAGGCATTGCTTCCGGGCCTTCTCAGCTTGCTGCTGTATTACAAAGGCTTAAGTACGACCAAAGCGTCTTATGCTACGATGGCAGAACTGAGCTTTCCCATGGTTGGTGTCGTGATTAACTGGATCGCATTTCAGCAAATTGTCACTGTAGCGCAATTGACTGGTTTTATGCTCATCTGGATTACGCTCTTTATGATTTCACGTCAGCAAAAAAATTAACAGTTCAACGTCCCTTTCATGACTCACCCAAGCCAAATCGTGAAGATGCTTTTGCATCTCCGATTTGGCTTTTTTATATATTCGTATTTATATAAAATACAGTTCTTTAGACCTATCTTTCAGAAAAAGTGTCTAAAACATGTAATTATTCTTCGTTTCTCAAAGATTACATCTATAAAATTAGTCGGTTTCTGTCGAATAAAACAATGTAGTGATCATCAGACACAGAGGAGCAAGAGCTATGACTAAAACAAAACAAACAGTTCCGTGGTGGAACAGGTTTCTCAAACAGTTTTATTTAATGAGGACAAGATTAATAATATCTTTTTTGGCTGTGTTATTGATTCCGAGCGCACTTATCGGGTACTTTTCCTATCAGGGGGCTACAACACAACTCAGTCAGCAAATGGGCGGTTCCGTATACACGAATCTGTATTTGATCCGGAGCAATGTCAATCAGTATGTAGCACCTATTATGAAAGACCTGGACGTGCTTACCACTGAAATCAATTCTGATTCCATTGGTACCAACCAAGAGGCCCTTCAGAAGAAGTTGGATGTCATCGTCAAGGCTCATCCCGAGCTAGATGCCGCGCTTCTCGGTAATGCGAAAGGGCAATACATACGTTCGCCGAAAAAACAGGAGGCCGATTATGACCCCCGGGAGAGAAAATGGTACAAAAATGCGATGCTGGAAAAGGGCAAAGTATTCGTCGGTGTTCCAGTTGCCAGCGTCACGACAGGGAATTTAGTCGTTAATATATCGGGAACGCTGGAGGACGGTGAAGGAGCTGTTGCATTGGCTTTGAATCTGGACAAGATGGGTGAAAGTCTGCAGTCTGTTAAGATTGGTGAACGCGGAGGACTCATTATTGTTGATTCTGAATATAAAGTTGTATCTGGGACTGGAACAGCCTTTAACAAGACAGGCAAAAAACCGGCTGACGCCATAGAGGGACTTCCCGAAGTGGCGACAACCGTCGAAAATGATACTCCTTCCATGTCGCAAATTCAATTTATGAATCGAGATATGCTGGCCTTTACACTTAAGGACCCTCTCACCGGATGGAGCATTGTCGCACTGTCGGATCTGGAGGATTACAGTGATGCAGCCCAACCGATTCTGAAGCAAAGCCTGATTGTGATTGTCATTTCCATACTTGCCGCTGCGATCATCATTGTGCTTATGGTCCGCTCGTTCTTAATTCCGCTGCGCAAGCTGCAAGCAGGAACACGCATCGTCCGTGACGGAAATCTGACCGAACGTGTTAACCTATCCAGCAAGGATGAGTTCGGCGAACTGGCACAGAATTTTGACCAGATGACGCATTCCTTGCATACGATGGTTTCCGAGGTCAATCAAACGTCCTCCCGACTTGCTTCCTCTTCTCTGATGATCAAGGAAAGCACAGAACAAACGACGGAGTCCGTACAACACGTAGCGGAAACGGTTATGGAATCCGCAGAAAATGCAGCCACCAGCGCCGAGGCATCCGAGCAAACCGCTAATGCCGTTGAAGAAATGGCCAAGGGTGTCAGCACCATTGCCGAATCAGCAAGCTCCATCGTAGATTCAGCAGGACAAACCGAGCATGATGTAGCTCAAGGCAGTCAAATGATCAGCCATGTGCGGACACAAATGGACCGTATTCTGGAAGCTGTAAGCCAAACGGCTAGCCTGATGGATGAGCTATCCCAGCTCTCAGACGATGCGAAGCAGATGAATACAGCTATTGCCGCCATTGCCAAGCAAACCAATTTGTTGTCTCTGAACGCGTCTATTGAAGCTTCCAGAGCTGGCGAAGCCGGACGTGGATTTGCCGTAGTCGCTATAGAGGTACGCAAGCTGTCTGAGCAATCCAAGGAAAGTGCAGATTCCATCAGTCAGATCATTACTCAGATGCTCGATTTGATTCAACGCTCCACCGCTACCATGAACGGTAATGTTCGTAACCAGGTAGGTGAAGGATTACGTATTAGCCAAGATGCAGAAGGTGCATTTACGAATATTGAACGCTCTACCTCTCATATTGTGGAACAAATTCAAAGTGTGTCGGCTGCGGCTGAACAAATCTCAGCCAGTACAGAGGAAGTTTCGGCTACTGTCACCCATTTGGCAAGTCTGTCTCGCAATTCGGCGGACAGTTCGCAGACAACCTCTGCTGCCGCTCAGGAGCAAATGGCGGCCATGGAGGAAATCGCATCTTCGTCTCAGGAGTTGTCCAACATGGCGCAGGATTTGCAACAGCTGGTTAAGCGATTTAAGATTTAAGTTACACATCGTATCGTTGCAATTTCATGCAAGTAAGAATGAGCGGCAGTACATCTAATGACTAACAAAAGCCTTCGTCCGTATACAAATTACGGGCGAAGGCTTTTTCCATGTAAGTACTTGGGGTGATTTCTCTCTTGCTTACTTATAGGGTCATCTGACCGGTTAACTGACGGCGTCTATCTCCTTCGGGGTCATGCTCCATTTTAATATCCTGATGGAAAATAGCTGTAGTCCGCTCTTCCCTGTCGTACATCGGCCAAGCCTCCTCGGACAGCACAGGCTTCCCATCACGTGCAAAAGCAACCCATGCCTGCTGCATAGCTTGAGCGAGCTTCTGCATCGACGGTTGAATCTCTAATCCAAGCTTACCTAGCAGCTCCAGATTATCGAAAACAAACGCAATTTCGGCACCGTGAACCGCTTGTCCAAAGGTAGGATGCCCCGGCAATGTCCAATCAAAACGATACATCCATACAGGCGCATGCGCCGACTGCGCAACAGCAAGAGCCAATGCAGGACGCCAAAAAAATAGATCAGTCAACATTTGTGCCTGTCCCTCAATCGTAACAGGAAATGGTTCTATCAGGTCGCCGATGTCTGACATGCCCGTCATCATTTCCAATGCCTGACTCGCTGTTGACTTGTTCATTAGATGGGATTCTTTTCGGATGAAATAGGCCCCCTCATGCAAGTTCGTTCCAATCAAAACGGATACCTGCTTTGCTGAACCTTGCGCGATTGCAGACAGCGGTTCATCTGGCAAGGTCACACCGTCCACGACGGGTTGATAGATCATCGCCATCCCTGGTCCGATGACTTCATGCGTCTTCGCCATAGCTAGCATCAGCGCATCTGTCGGCAGCGTAAACAACCGTTCTGGATGCTGAGTGTCCACACCCAGCTGCTGCAGATACACAGCCGTCACTTGTTCGGCCTGTGAAGTTGGCAATACCTGCGACGCACCGCTCTGCAAAATCGCACGCTGGAACAGTCCCTCAGCGGCTGGCATCGCCAATAAAGCGGCAATACTCATCGCGCCTGCCGATTCACCGAACACCGTTACTTCGTCCGGGTTACCGCCAAAGGCAGAGATGTGATCCCTAACCCATTCCAGCGCAGCGATCTGATCCAGCAGTCCCGCATTAGAGGTCAGGCCATCTCCCTTTGGAGTCAGATGCAAAAATCCTAACGGCCCCAATCGATAATTGATCGTAACAACCACAACATCGCCATTCTTCGCCATCCGTGCCCCGTCATATAAAGGTATAATCCCGGACCCCGTGACAAAGGCACCGCCATGAATCCACACCATCACCGGACGTCCCTTCTCAGGAGCCTTCGAAGCAGGTGTCCAAATGTTCAGGTATAAGCAATCCTCTGACTGCTCAGGCGGTTCCACCAGATTTCCAGTCATACTTTCAGCGGATGGCATAGGTTGCGGACAGATTGGCCCAAAACTCGTCGCAGCCCGTACACCCTCCCAAGACTCCAAAGGCTGGGGCGCGTGAAAACGTAGTTTTCCAACAGGAGGCTGTGCATATGGGATACCTTTCCATACATGATATCCATTCCCCGTTTCCCCACGTAATTGACCTAAACGAGTATGTACTGTAATACTCTCCATCATGAAGCCTCCTTTATTTCGTATCTTCAACACAACGGTATAATATCAATCTTTACATATCTCTATTATACCCTTTGCACACGGCCAAACCAAAAAATACCGGAAGCACTTTTGCGCTCCGGCATTTTTATAAACAAGATAGAGAAATAGCGATTAATCCCGAACTTCTTCTTTGGGAATCAGCTTATAAATTTCTTCGCTTTCCATAGAGTCAATTAGTCGGTCTAGCCACTTGTAATAAGCGACGGCCTGCTTCATTTTCATACGATCTTGCTGAAGAATCGCCTTAAATTCCTCGTACTCTTCACCCTGATTCATCAATCTGTCCAGCTCATCAATGGCTTTGCGCAACACCAGTAAATTTGTTTCTACCGCTTTTCTCCATTTAATAGCGAAGAAATCAGTGAAGGTTTGATGCCAGTCATATTCGACTTCATACAAGTCTTTGCGTGAGCCCTTGCTCCAAACCTTATTTACCATTTTCAGATCCAATAATGTTCGAACTCCTGTACTCATGCTCGTTTTGCTCATTTCCATTTCACGGCCCATCTCGTCCAGCGTCATCGGTTTATCCGCAAAGAAAAGCAAACCGTATAAATGCCCCGCAGACAAAGTGATCCCATACAGGTCCATGTTTTTACCTATAGCTTCTATAACACGTTTGCGAATTTTTTGCAGCGAAGCCTGCTGCTCATCACCTAACTGGTACAAGCTCATGCTTGCAACCTCCTAATTTTAGAGCATTTTGCACAACCTAGTATGAACGATTTACCCGTAAAAGATTAGCTTTGACGCAATGTATGAAATCTTTCAATTAATAAATGAAATGTTTCAAAAACAAAGCTTCTGTCTATATTACAACAGCATGGATCGTTCAAAATCATAATTCGCAAAATTGCTAATGATAGTAAACTTTTAAAATTATGGATATACATAAATCTTTTTCTTATGGTTATATTTCATTGTCTATTTTAAAAAAAGCACTATCGGTTGTAAAGTTCCGAATGTTTGAGCATTCTAAAGAACGAAGGAGCATATCAGAGGAAACTTTGTACAGTTTTTTCTGTACGTACTTTATGAACAGTTTTTTTGTTTGAAATGTAAGCTATGCTTCTGTTACAATTAATTTTGTCATTAACCGTTCAGGATGTTCAGAATTATGATTTTTATACTCAATCCTTAATGCAACAAGGGGTTAATACCAAGCAAAGTATAGAAAGAAGAGGTGTATGTATGACGATTTTGGAAGTCAAAAATGTCAGCAAACTCTTTGGTCCTCACGCAGAGCAAGGTGTTCCGCTCCTGGAGCAAGGCTGGGGCAAGGAAAAGTTGGCCAAAGAAAAACAGATTACTGTTGGCGTCAATAAGGCCAACATGGAAATTAAGCAAGGTGAAATTTTCGTAATTATGGGGCTATCGGGCAGTGGCAAGTCCACTTTGGTGCGAATGCTAAATCGCTTGATTGAGCCTACCTCCGGTGAAATTCTGGTCCACGGCAAAGATCTCCGTAAGATGAACAAAGAACAACTTCGCGAGGTTCGTCGTAAAACCATCAGCATGGTTTTTCAAAAATTCGCCCTGTTCCCACATCGGACTGTATTAGAAAATGTAGAATATGGTCTTGAAATTCAAAAGGTAGAAAAAGCACAGCGTCAGGAAAAGGCGCAACAAGCGCTGGAACTGGTTGGTCTTAAAAACTGGGGCGATAAAATGCCCGATGAATTGAGTGGCGGTATGCAGCAGCGTGTCGGCCTGGCACGGGCGCTGGCTAATGACCCTGAAGTGCTCCTGATGGATGAAGCGTTCAGTGCATTGGACCCGCTCATTCGCCGTGACATGCAGGATGAGCTGTTGGAGCTTCAAGATAAAATGAAGAAAACAATTGTGTTTATCACCCATGATCTGGATGAAGCGTTGCGGATTGGTGACCGGATTGCATTGATGAGAGACGGTGCGGTCGTACAAATCGGTACACCGGAAGAAATTATGATCCAACCGGCTAACTCTTATGTAGCCCGCTTCGTCGAGGATGTGGATCTGTCCAAGGTATTGACGGCTGCTCATGTCATGCTTCGTCCAGAAACCATCACCATGGATCGTGGTCCGCGTGTGGCTCTGGAATTGATGCGGGAGCGTGGGATTTCCAATTTGTTCGTCATTGACCGTACTAAAAAGCTACTAGGTGTTATTAACGCTGAGGATGCTGTTCATGCACTGCGCAATAATTTGAAGATTGAAGATATTTTGATTACTGACGGACCGCAGGTTGCTGCCGAGACTGTCATTAATGATTTGTTTGAAATTACAAGCTCGTCCAAGGTGCCGCTGGCTGTGGTCGATGACAAGCAAAAGCTGCTGGGCGTTATCGTCCGTGGAGCATTGCTCGGCGCACTTGGTGGAGATGTTACCACTACAAAGGAGGTGAATGCCCATGATACCGAAACTGCCAATCGCTGAGTGGATTCAATCCATTGTCGACTGGATGGGTATTCATCTGGCTGGATTGTTTAATGTTATTTCTTCTATTATAGAAGCTGTAGTAGGCTTTTTCTCAGGCCTGTTCATGCTTCCGCACCCTCTGGTGTTCATCGTGATCATCGGGATTATCGCCTTTATGATCGGGCGGGTTCAGCTTACGCTGTTTACTGTCATCGGCTTCCTGCTGATTGATAATCTCGGCTATTGGAGTGAAACAATGAATACACTCGGACTGGTCATCACGTCTGCGCTCGTATCCATTGTTATCGGGATTCCCATCGGGATCTGGTGTGCATACAGTAAATCCGCATCCCGCATTATCACGCCTTTACTTGATTTTATGCAGACGATGCCTGCGTTCGTGTACTTGCTCCCAGCGGTTACCTTTTTCAGCCTGGGTGTTGTACCTGGTGTTATCGCATCTGTTATCTTTGCTATCCCCCCAACCATTCGCATGACTAACTTGGGGATTATGCAAGTATCAGGTGAGCTGATCGAAGCCTCAGATGCTTTCGGTTCAACCTCTGCGCAAAAGCTGTTCAAAGTTCAGCTTCCACTGGCATTGCCTACCTTAATGGCTGGTATTAACCAGACGATTATGCTGTCACTGTCCATGGTTGTTATTGCTTCCATGATCGGTGCAGAAGGCATCGGTGCTGTTGTGTACCGTGCTGTGACACAGCTGCAAATCGGTAAAGGTTTTGAAGCCGGCTTAGCTGTTGTCGTTCTGGCTATTGTGCTTGACCGTTTTACGCAAAACCTGTTTAAACCTACGCAAAAAGGCAAAAGCCGCGTATCCAGCAAGCAAAAAGTATGGATTACTTCTGCAGTTACAGCTGTCATTTTGATCGCTGGTGCTTCCCAATATTTTGTTGGTACAGATCATTCCGCATCTGGCAAAGGTAACGCTGCTGCCAACCCGGTTGGCGAAGAAGTCGGTTACAAAATTATCGGTATTGATGCCGGGGCAGGCATTATGAAATCGACTGCCAAAGCAATTCAAGACTACAATTTGTCTGATTGGAAGCTGGTTGAAGGTTCCGGTGCAGCTATGACTGCCACACTGGACAAAGCCATTAAAGCGAAAAAACCGATCATTATTACAGGTTGGACTCCACACTGGATGTTCAACAAGTATGATCTCAAATATTTGGAAGACCCTAAGAAGTCTTATGGTGAAGCCGAGGGGATTCATACGATTGCCCGTAAAGGCTTGCAGCAGGATGCTCCTATCGCTTATGAGTTTCTAAAACGTTTCAAATGGACACCGGAAGATATGGGTGAAATGATGGTTGCCATTCAAGCCGGAACCAGTCCTGAACAAGCTGCCCAGGATTGGGCGGAGAAACATGCCGACAAGGTTCAGGAATGGACTAAAGGACTGCAACCTGTCAATGGCGACACGTTCAAGCTGAGTTATGTCGCTTGGGATTCCGAAATTGCCAGTACGAATTTGCTAAGTTATATTTTGGAGAACAAACTGGGTTACAAAGTAACCGCACTTCAAGTGGAAGCAGGTCCTATGTGGACGGGTGTCGCTAGTGGTGATGTAGATGCTTCACCGGCTGCATGGCTGCCGTTAACACATGCGGATTACTGGGCTAAATACAAGGATAAGCTCGACGATCTTGGGGCTAATATGAGCGGTGTTAAAACCGGATTGGTCGTTCCAGCTTACATGGATGTTAAATCGATTACTGATTTGCAGGATAACGGAGCCGAAGCGGCTCCGGCTTCCGCCACAACCGAGGACTTTGGCAAAGAGGTCGGTTACCGCATTGTCGGTACCGACCCTGGCGCCGGACTAATGAAGCTGACCGCTAAAGCTATTAATGACTATGGCTTATCCGACTGGAAGCTGCTTGAAAGCTCTGGAGCTGCTATGACCGCTACACTGGATAAAGCTATCAAAGCCAAGCAGCCTATCGTCGTAACAGGTTGGACTCCTCACTGGATGTTTAACAAATATGATTTGAAATACTTGAAAGATCCTAAAAAAGCGTACGGTGATAAGGAAGAAATTCATACAATCGCCCGCAAAGGTTTGAAGCAGGATGCTCCTGTGGCTTATGAATTTCTAAGCCGCTTTAAGTGGACTGCTGAAGATATGGGTGAAGTGATGATCGCGATTCAGGACGGTATTGCCCCACAGCAGGCTGCCAAGAACTGGGCTGATAAACATCCTGACAAGGTACAGGCATGGATCAAGGGCCTACAGCCTGTCAACGGTGATCCTTTGAAGCTGAGCTACGCTGCTTGGGATTCTGAAATTGCCAGTACGAACGTATTGAAATATGTATTGGAACAAAAATTGGGCTATAAAGTAACAGCCCTGCAAGTGGAAATCGGCCCGATGTGGACTGGCGTGGCCGGCGGAAGTGTAGATGCTACTGCTGCCGCTTGGCTTCCATTGACGCATGCTGATTATTGGGCTCAATACAAGGATAAGGTGGATGACATCGGAACCAGCATGACTGGCGTTATGTCCGGGCTTGTCGTTCCATCCTATGTACCGATTGATTCTATCGAGGATCTTAAAGCGCCGCAATAATATTTTTTCCGCTTTTAAACCATACGAATAAGCAAAAGGCAGATCAGGGTTTACTCCTGATCTGCCTTTTTATGATATCCAGATTTAAAGTTGCTCTCAGCCTTTTAGCGTGAATCCTTCTTGAACGGGCACATCGGCATGCTGCCCTGTCGTCTGGTGCTGTCTAAAGAATAACGGATAGATCACAAAGGACACCAGCAGACTCACACAACCAATGACGCCTAGAGCGATCATATCTTTAAAGATGTAGGTGATATCCAGTCCTTTGAGCGTGATGTTCCGTACAGCATCCAGGTAATACGTCAGTGGCAATATTTCAGCAAGCCCCCGCAAGAAGCCGGGCATTGCCTCTAATGGCCACGTATAACCTGACAGCATAAAGGAAGGAACAGCAATCAGCATCAGCGTTTGGGTCGCATCCACTCTGGTCTTGGAAAAGAGACTGAACAGGAAGCCTAATCCGCACAAGGCAAAGTTAAAGACCAGCGACACCAAAATTAACGGCAGTACCTGTCCCCTGAACGGAATTTCAAAGCATAAAGCACTGATACTGAATACAGTCAGCACATTGAAAGCTCCCGCTGCATAATACGGTGCCAGTTTGGCAATAGCCAAACGCCAAGGGGTATTTCTCCATGCACCAAATCTTCCCCAAGTCCCTGCTTCCTTATCACGCGTGCAGGACAACGCGATACCAAGCAGCAAACACTGCTGGAGAGCCGCAGAGATAACCCCTAGTGGCATGAAAAGCTTATAATCATATACCGGGTTAAATAGCACTCTGGATCGGAACGGGATGGTAGTCAGCGTCGACGCGGCCTGATCGGCGTTCATTCCCTTTTGTTTCATGGAATTGACCGATACTCCAGCGCTCACGCTGCTAATGACCTGATTCGCAATCCGACTGGCACTATTGGAATACATCATATTACTGCCGTCAATCAGCGTGAGCACGGGTGGATTCTCCCCATGCTTAAGCCGAGTCGTAAAGTTGTCGGGAATGACAATTCCGACCTTAGCTTCCCCGGTCTCTACCTGACGGACAGCATCTTCCTGATTGGTCGCTTGCCGTGTAACGGCAAATGAGTCGGTCGAATCGAACGCCTGAATGATCTGGCGACTGAGCTGTGAATTATCTCCATCGTACACTGTGACAGGCATTTCGGTAATCCGCTGATGTGAATATAGGAAGCCGAATAGTATCGTATACACAATCGGCGTAATCAGCAGAATAGCCATAAAGCGGCGGTCCCGGAAGATGCTCAGCCATTCCTCGCGAAACACATCGCGGATACGAAGTCTTTCCTGTGAATCCTGCATATTACTGCGCCCCTTTGCCTGTAAACAGGACCGTGGAGCCTGTTGGAACCGAAGCAGCAAGGTCCGGCAATGCTACTTTAACACCGAAGGAACGGACATCCTTGTCACCGGAGCTTTGGCTCGGTTTTTGAATGGCAAAGTCAGCAGCCGATTCTAACAGAATGACTTTACCCTTCAGCTCCTTACCGCCAGACAGCAATTTAATTTGGACAGTATCCCCTGCTTGAAGACCGTTCAGAGACGTTTCAGGTACATAGAATTTAGCCCAACGTTGTGTCGAAGTTTCAATGGTATAGACCGGGAATCCTGCGCTAGCCATTTCACCTAAGCTAAGCGACTTGGATTTTACGATTCCATCTTCGGCCGCATATAGCGTCGTGTAGCTCAAATAGGTCTGAGCCTCTTGAAGCGCGGCTTCCGCTTGGGCTACCTGAGCATTGGCACCTGCAACCGCAGATTGAGCCTGCTCAACTGTGGATTGCGCCGCCTTCACAGCAGATTGCGCTTGTTCTACCGAAGCCTGAGCAGCTTTGACATCTTCCTGTTGCACAGCAACTTTGCCCGCTCCTGCCTGTGCTTCCTTCACCGCAGCCAAGGCTTGACGGTATTGAGCTTCAGCCGCCGTAATTTCCTCCTTGCGGCTTCCCTCCCGTGCCATATCCAATTTTTGCGACTCTGCATTATACTTGGCCACTGCCTGTTGATGTTCCAATGTCGCTTGATCCAAAGATGCCTGGGTTGCTGCTCCGGCTTCTTGAAGCTTTTTGGCACGCTCCAGATTTTTAACAGTCAGATCCAGCGTTTCCTTGGCTATCTTCACAGATACTTGCAATTGCTCAAGCTCCTGCGGTCTTGCCCCGCTCTTGAGCGCATCCAGTTTTGCCTTGGCGGCGTTCGCAGCCGCTTTGGCCTGTTCGATCTGGCTGGAGGATGCCTCAGCGGTCACACTGACCGATGTCGTACCTTGGCTCTTCTTGGCCTGAGCGGCGCTTACAGTAGCCTGTGCCTGACCTACGCCTGCTTGAGCCTGCAACACACTGGCTTTTGCTTTGGATACATTACTCTTAGCTGCCAGCAACGCCGCCTGTGCCTGCTTCACCTTATCTTCCAACTCGCGACTTTCCAGATGGGCTAACACCTGCCCCTTTTTAACCTGATCGCCTTCTTTGACGAGCATCTGATCAATCCGTCCTGCCATTTTAAAGCTGGCATTGAGGGTATCCGATTCCACATAAGCCGTAGGTATGGAAGAAGACTGATCCGCAGACAAGCTGCTCCCACTCCGTGGGAAAGCAGTCAAGGCATAAATTCCTACCGCGATTAAAATAATAAGTACGACGTAAATCGTATATTTTTTAGCTTTCATGTTTTCATCACTCCATCTGTCTATTAATGTTGCATGCCCAATGCATTACACACAAATACTTCAATACTTTCTCGAACCTCTTGCAGATTCATCGTTTCGCCCCAAACCATGGACCGCATCGGAGCGAAAATGTAAATCCCAAATAAGCAATTGGCTGTTGTTTTGGCATCCAGCTTACTTGAAATTTTCCCATATAACTTACCGGAATCGATCTCCGCCTCCATAAAATCAAAATAGTCTGCCAGCACCTGCCTAATATTAAAATGCTGTTCCTGTGAGACCCATCCCTTGCTAACCAGTAAACGACAAAAATCCGGCTCTCTCCCAATGAACTCAATATGTACTTGGATCAGCTTGCGAACCCTCAATTCTACCTGATCCATAGGAACCTGAGCCATCGCTTCATGGATATCCTGCACAAATCGCTCCATTCCCATCTTCAAAATGTAAATGTACAATTCTTGCTTGTTTTTAAAATTGTAGTACAGGGTTCCTTTGGCTATGCCACAAACCTTAGCAATTTCTTCCATGTTTGTTTCGTTAAATCCTCGTTCGGAAAAAGCTTTAAGTGCGCCGTTAAAAATAATTTCCTTCGTTTGCTGTTTCATGCTTCCTCCTTTTTTGAACTGACCGTCCAGTACAAAAATTATGTATTTATTATAAGCCCATCTTTAGTTACCCAGCAATAGGAAAAATGAAAATAATTCATTTTAGACATTTCGTCTAAACGCTTATTCTAAAAAAATAAAAATGCAAAAACGGATCGAATAAGTGAGGGGGTCACTCATTCGATCCGCTATGTCATAAAATCGGATGATAAGGGGGCCATTCTACAGATTATCAACCGATTTTAAGGGAAGGCCGACTATTTTTTCACCGTTTGATTGTATTGCGCAATTTTACCTGTAATTTCTTGTGCAGCTTGATCCAATGCCTGTTTTGGCTGTTGCTGGCTACTCAGAACGGCCTCGATTGCACCCTCGACGATTTGGCGCGCTTCTGGGAATACGCCCATCACTGCGCCCTGTGTAGCGGTGGATTGTGCCGATGCGTGCAATTGGTCAACCGCCGTCTGGAATTGCGGATATTTTACCATATTGTCTTTGAGTACCTTCTCGTCATAGGCTGCTTTCGTGATCGGGAAGTACCCGGTATTTACACTCCATTGTGCCTGTACAGCTGGGGAAGCGACGAATTTAATGAACTCCCATGCTGCCTTCTGTTGGGCTTCAGGCTTGTTGTTCATAATGTACAAACTCGCGCCGCCTACAACCACGCCGCCTTCTTTAGCTTCATTGGCTCTTGGCAGGAATCCTGTGCCTACTTCAAATTTATCGCCAACCTGCTCCACAATATTACGCAGCGAAGCGGTGGAATCCAGCGTCATCGCAATTTGTCCTGCGGAAAAAGCCTTTGCCGTATCGTCTGAGTTACGTCCCAGATTGGATACAACCTTTTCATCGATCATTTTCTTCCACCACGTCAGCGTTTTTACACCGGCATCCGAATTCAGCATGGATTCCGTTGCCGCTTGGTCACGACCATTGCCATTATTCACATAATCCGCGTTCTGATTGGCAAACAGTTGCTCCATAAACCAGCCGTAGATGGCAATGGAAGCACCGGATTTACCATCCTTGCTCAAGGCTTTTGCAGCCTTTTCGAACTCATCATACGTTTTCGGAGGATTAGCTGGGTCAAGTCCTGCGGCTTTGAATGCATCCTTGTTATAGTATAGTATCGGGTTTGACGTATTGAACGGCATAGCGTTTAATTTACCATCAATCGTGTAGTAACGTGTAATATTTGGCTCTAACTGCGACAGATCGAACTTGTCTGCATCAATAAATTGTTGTACAGGTGTGATCATTTTGGAGTCGATCATGAATTTACTACCGATTTCGTATACTTGAATGATGTCCGGGCCGCTGTTGGAACCAAGTGATGCCTTCAGCTTGTTCAAGCTGTCATCATATTTGCCTTGATATACTGGCTCTACCTGAATGTCCTTATGACTGGCGTTAAAGTCAGCAGCGATCTGCTTGATTGCTTTTTCACCGTTACCGGACATCGAATGCCACCAAGTCAGCTTCACTGGAGAAGTCGCTGCTGCCCCATCACTACCATTACTCGGCTTCTCTGCAGCAGTATTATTGCTACAACCTGCTGCAACCACCATGGCAGTCAGAATAAGCAGGGTCAATGTACTTTTCAGACGAAAAAATCTCATAATCTCTCTTCTCTCCCTTTGATTAAATGATCTTGAATTGGCATTCTCTTGCGATATTCTTGTGTGTTGAAGCTCTGTATATGGGCTGCTTGCGCAGGTGTTGCTTTTCATTTGAAATATGTGATCAGCCTTTAAGCGCACCCGCTGCCATTCCACGTACCAACTGCTTTAGTCCAAAGATCAGCAGGAGCAGAGACGGTAAAATGACAAGGGCCGTACCCGCAAATACCAAATTCCATGAAGTCGATTCCTGAAATTCGAGCATGGATATTCCGATCTGTACCGTACGCATATTCTCACTATTGGTGATCAGTAAAGGCCAGAGGTACGAATTGTACATATTCAGGAACGAATACACAGCCAATGTTCCAAGCGCAGGGCGCGATAATGGAAGCACATGGAACACAAAGTAACGGATATGTCCGCACCCATCCATACGAGCCGCCTCAAACAGTTCCTTGGGAAGCTGGAGAAAAAATTGCCTTAACAGGAATGTTCCGAATGCCGTCGCCAGAAAAGGAACCGTCAACCCTTGATACGTATCAAGCCAGTTCCAGCTTCGTACCGTCAGGTAGTTTGGAATAATGGTCACTTCCCAAGGGATCATCATCGTCGCTACAAACATGCTGAAAATGAAGTTTTTTCCCTTGAAGTCCATTTTGGCAAAGGCGTAGGCCGCCAAGCTCGCTGTAATCAACTGCCCAATCATCGTCAGACCCGAAATGAGAAATGTATTTCCAATAAAGGCTGCAATCGGAACAATTTCAAACACTTCAGTGAAATTCTCCATATGAAAGGAATGCGGAAGAAAGCTTGGTGGATAAGCGCTTGCTTCCTCCGGCGACATGACTGCCATAAAAAACGTATATATAACCGGATACAAAATGAGAGCAGCTGCAATCGTAAGCAGTACATACAGCAATGTTGAATTCAGGTGTCGTTTCATTGGTAATGCACCTTTCTTTCCACCCATTTGAACTGAATCATCGTGAGCAGCAGAATGACGGCAAACAAGACAATGGCCTGCGCGCTCCCCGTTCCAAACCGGAAATTAACGAAAGCTTCCTGATAGATGGAATACACGAATACATTCGTACTGTTCACCGGACCGCCTTTGGTCAAAATGTTAATTTGAGCAAAAGACTGGAAGGCTCCAATGATGGAAACTACTGTTACAAAAAAGATCGTCGGTGATAACAGTGGCAGGGAGATACGCCAGAACGTGACGAGCGGGCCAGCTCCATCCATTTTGGCACTTTCATACATGTCATCTGGAATCCCTTGAAGTCCGCTCGATAAGATAATGTAATTGAAGCCAAGATTCATCCAGATGGTCATCATGGCTACTGAGAACAGCGCCCAATCCGGGCTGGTCAGCCACGGAACCGGATTAATATGTAGGAGGGAAAGCACATAGTTGAACATCCCCAGTGTCGGATGAAAAAGAAATTTCCAAATGACCGCAGATGAACCGACCGACAACACCATCGGCAGCGAAAAGGCAAACTGGAAGATACGCATTCCCCGCAATTTACTGTGTGTAAGTGCAGCCAGTACCAGCGCCAATAAAATACCTACTGGTACTGTTAACAGTGCAAACAGGAGTGTGACCTTAATTCCTTGTAGAAACAGTCCCGAGCTGAAAAGTGTAGTAAAATTATCTAACCCCACATAAGCTGCAACGTTTCCTGCGGGATCTGTAGAATGCAAGCTGAGATATACGGACTTGATCATCGGGTAAAACATAAATACAGCAAACAAAATAAGCGATGGAGCCAAAAAGGTATACGCCAGCGCGTTTTCGCGCAATCTTTGAATTTTTAGCGAACCCGTGCGTATGCGGGCTTTAGACGAAATCTGTTGCTGACTCCTCGTCCCCAGTCCCATAGATTTGTTAAGCTCACCCAAAACGGAGCGCCCCTTTCTTTTCAAACCAACCTCAGTAAGTGTATCGTTTTGATGTAAAGGGAACGTCAAGTGGACTGGAGTAAAATGTTAATGTTTTTTCATTTTGTAAAAGCAACTCTCTATAGGTATAAGCACAAGGACATAGACTCCTGCATATAATGCATCATTACAGGGTATGGAGGTTAGAGGCGAATGCCATACAACACCGTCAGTCCGCAAACATTATATCAAGCTAGACCGGAATTACAGGCGGAACTCAAAAATATCCGCGATCATTTGCATTATCAATTAAGCCCCTACATGAATCACACGGTTAGGGTGCAAACGATGGATCATCAAGTATATGAAGGAACGATTATACACATCGATGCGGATCATTTGTATTTAAGAGTCCCTCAGCAATATCACTCCCCCTTGCCGGGCACCACCACGCCTGATCGCTCCTATGCCTACAACAATGTCATTCTGCCGTTGGTGTTATATAATTTATTGGTTATAACTCTGTTGAGCTGACGCTCGATCCACATCTCTCTAATTAAAAGACAAAAAACCTCCAAATTCTGTAAGGGGCCTTCTTGGCACATTACGAAGTTGGAGGTTTTAGTTATTTGTTTTTCATAATCATTAGTTCTCACAAGAGATACCTGCTTCTTGCTCTAGTACAGCTATAAACCTTTCTATACAATCTCCACTCGACAGGTGGGTGAACACCTCGTTCACACCCTGATTGATCAGCGTGATGTTCCCCCTAGAATCCGACAAACCCTTATCCAGCTTAGCCAGTGAAATATGGTGATAATTGATGAACTTGACCCAAGGAGTACCCATAGTGCAGGAATAAAAGATGATTCGTTGGGATGTCACTGCCAGCATTCCATGATGCGATATCTTCTGGGAGCTCTGTTGCAAATCATACGTACACCCCATACATGATCGGATGTGTTCGCCCGCTTCTAACGTTAGACTAATAGCTTGCAACTCTTTTTCATTTGTTTGCATCCCGTCTCATCTCCTGTTCGAAGTTCAGGAACGAGTCGCAGCTCCTTGACTTCAGACCAGCTTTTGCGGCTTGTCCCGCCGACCTCTTCATTTTTCGTCAGATTAAGACTCTCACGAACTGGACAATGACCTACCTCAACTGCACATTGAAACCAAGGATGGATATGTACAACTTAACATGGGTACGGGATGTTATCAACAAGCAAGCTATCACTCTTTTTCAGTATAACTCCGCAATCTGCGCATTGCTGAAGAAGCAATTATATCTAATTTTAAGTGATTGGAATGGATGAATTTCAGAAACGAGGAATGGTATACGCTTCTTCTTGGCAAGCTAATGTGAGAATACGTTAGAACGGAGAAGAAGCCTTATGAAATATAACCGTTTGCTGTGCGCTGGAATTGCTGTTTCTTTACTGTGTATCAGCTCTTGTCCCACTCCATCTACCAATGCACAAGCCTCATCATACGCCTCCCCCACTCCTACAAAGGGAAGGGCCTATTACGAAGAACGGGGCGACATTGTGTGGGAAGTTCCTACCCATCGTAAGCTTATCGCTCTCACATTCGATGACGGACCGGACGAAAGCAATACGCCTGCCATTTTGGATTTGCTTAAAGAGTACAATGCTAAAGCAACCTTTTTTGTCGTCGGCAGCCGTGTAGAAAAGCTTCCTGATATTGTGAAACGAGAACGAGCAGAAGGGCATGAAGTGGGCAATCATACCTTTTATCATTCATCTTTTCAGTATATTTCCCGTAACAAAGCTCTGTCAGAATTGGATCAAGGCCAAGCGAGCATCGTTCAAGCAACTGGTGCAGGAACCCATCTTTTTAGACCCCCCGGCGGCTCCTACACTGATTCGCTCGTCAAGCTTTCCAAGGAAAAGGGGTTGAAAATTATTTTATGGTCCTGGCATCAGGACACCCTGGATTGGCGAAAACCAGGTGTACACCGTATCGCTAATAGGGTGCTTCGCAACGCCCGTAATGGGGACATTGTCCTGATGCACGATTATGTACATCAAAGTACGCAAACCGTCGAAGCCCTGAAAATCATTTTACCAGAGCTCAAGAAGAAAGGGTTTACCTTCGTTACGGTATCCGAATTGCTCTCTAATCGGGAAAAACCGGATGGGCTCATTGAAGTGAATAAGTAAAAGAGAGCAATAAAACTCCGTCAATTATTTGTTGACGGAGTTTTATACATAAGGGTTTTGCGAAAACCCAATAAGGAACTGATAATTCTCCGAGCGATAATGTGTTATTAACGAATGGCTCAGAGAATGTACGGTATAGCTGGCTTGAACTTTAAAGAAGCCTATTACATCATATTGCTATTTTCATTTGCTAGCTGTACCTTTCAGTCCAATGTTTTGGAGGCTAGCCATTGCATCATCGTTATTTTCTTTCCGTTAATCACCTTCGATACTTCGTTGTTATAAATGTAAATCCAAGACCAGTGGCCATTGTATTCATACGGTGTTTGGTCGCTCTTTTTGTACAAACCAGAGGTATCTACTACGTTATCAAATAACGACATATGAACATCCTTTGCTCCAGCATTCACTAAACGGTTGTAGGTCGGAACCGTATAATCGTTGGGCGGAACCACGGTGTCGGTTTTGGCAGCCACAAACCAGATCGGCAGGTCCTTCATTTCGTTAATCTGTTCATCGGTTATAAGGCTGTCCTTCAAGGCTTCACAGGCCACCACAGCGGCTGCAAAATAGTCTTTATAATCACGGATCATCAGCATAGTCATGTAACCGCCGTTGGAGTCTCCGCCAATGTAAATTCGATTTGTATCAATGTCTTTGTTCTTGGCCACGTACTCCTTAATTAAGGACATCAATGCTTGCTCGTATTTGGAGGTGCCGTCTCCGAAGCCTGTAAAACCATCCATCCAGTAGGTTGGAGTCTGAGGTGCCAGCACATAAGCCCCTTCAAAATAGGATTGAATATCTTTAGATGCAAAATTCGCTGCATTATTTCCGGAAATCGGAATCGTCGGATCTGTACCTCCCTCACCCATACCATGCAGCCAGATCACCAAGGGGTTTTTCACTTTGTCTTTTGGCGGTGCATAGTCCGCATAGGTTAAAGTAATCCCGTCAAAAGTAGCTTTGCCGGTTGCAAATTGATCAACTAGCTTCCGTATCTGACCTGCGGAAGTATCAATTTTCAAGTCGGAAATCGTTCCGGATGTGGTTTTAATGGCTTTTTGCTGCGTGATTGTGTATTTGTTATCATTCCATGCGTTAAACCCGGAACCTGCCGCATCATAATGAATAGCTGAGCTTAGTGTTAAGGCTGGGCCGACTTCCATTTCTAATACAACGTAGCTTCCGGTTTTATTTACAGGGTTGCCACTTTTGTCCGATACATAGGCCTTGGTGACTTTCCGGTTGCCACTCTCAATAAAGGGATTTACCAGTCTATTGTCGCTTCTTCCCACATGCACCTTAAATGTATCCTTTGTTATCGCATCTTTAGGTACTGGCTTACCCAGGTTAACAATGATCTTCGTAATGGCTGCTCCCCAATCCTTAACCTCCGCAACCGTCCGGTACGAGGTGGACTGTATCTTTACATCCTTGGCCCATGCACCGGAATTGAAAGCAAGGGTCGTACCGATAGCTAAAGTGAATAACATAGTTGTTTTAGCAGCCTTTTGAAACCGTTTAAGCATGATGTCTTACCTCCCGGGTCCATTAATAAAACGCTTACATTATTTATTTTAATGATTTTTTTATTTGTATCCTGTCTTTTATTAGCCTATTTCAGGTCAATTACTGACTCCTTGCTCCAGAATACCTCTTGTTCTCTTTTCGATATTGATGCGGTGTTGCCTGATAAACCTTTTTAAATACCCTAGCAAAAGACTTCTCGTTCGGAAATCCATGCTCCAGCGCAATTTGTATGATGGAATGATCCGTATTCATGAGAACTCGAAAAGATCTCTCCAGACGGATGGCATTGATATATTGAAATAGGGTCATCCCTACATGCTTCACAAAAAAACGGGACAAATATTCGGGAGACAACCCAAAAACCTGAGCTATCGAATCCAAGGATAAACTTTGATCGTAATTCTTTTTGATATAATCGGTTATCAACGTCAGCCGCTCCAAATATTTATCGGATTTAAAGCCGCGGATAGATTCATGATCCATTGTAAAATGCATTAATAACAGATACACCAGTTTATAAGATAGTGATGTTAAATGGATATGTGCTAAAGAGTCATTATGCCGGTTGAGATAAGCCACAAATAAGGTGTTTAACAAATCACGCAACTCCGCAAAATGCTGTAATCTCTGCTCGTTAGTTTCGAAAATGGAAATACAGTCAAATGAGATGGGATTACTGCCGTTAACATTTGCTCTAATAAATTCAGAAGGAATCAGAACGGTTATAGCCTCTCTCCCTTTTCCCTTAGCCACAGAGAAGGAATGAATAGCATTCGAATTAATGAGCACAATATCTCCTTCTTTGGAGCTATAACTCGCGCCATCAATATAGATATTATCGATTTTTCCTGAAAGCACATAGGATATTTCAATGCTATCGTGCCAATGCCTAGGTATGTACGCTGGTTCATTGGAGGAATGAACTATAATTTTTAACGGAAAATGATTGTCTGCCTGGACCAGCTCATATTTGTATTCCAAGTTTGTCGCTCCTCTCAGATGTGAACTCATAAATAGAAGAAAATGGCTTCAGCAAAGTGCCGAAACCACTTGTATTTAACCTTCCTCTCTCTATAAACAAAAAAACCTAAGTATAACAAAATACATAAGATCCTTAGATCTTAACATTTTGTTCCTTAGGTTTTGCCTGCGTAACAGTAACAATCCTAGTGCTATTCATTTAATTAAGCTAAGTATATAGTGGGTTGAAATCCATGTCAACGCTTTCATTTTAAACGTAATGAAACGAAAAAACCTTATAGATCATGCGTAAATCTATATATAACACTGCAATTTGGATCATTATAAAAGGCTGATTATGAGAGTGTTCATAATCAGCCTTTTGTTTTACGCTATGTGGTCAAACAGGGCGTCTAATCATAGAAGCCCTTGATGCATAAGTTTTTTTGCCCCCGACATAATTCATTCTAATCAACAACTTCCTTACAATTGTATAATGGGGTATACAAGTAGCAATGATATTTCTGAGAATTTAATTTTCTAAAATATCTCACCTTCTCTTGGCGGCATAGGTATGCTCTATCCCGCTCCAACTCTCCAGAATGACGATATCTCGTAGTGTAGACTTATCCGGCCCCATAATATAGTTATTTTGCTCTAAAGCAAGCAACTAACTTTTAAGCTTTCTGTACACCTCCGCGTCTTTATCTCCAGATCTAACATATTACGGCAACCTGCTGAAAAGTTGTAGACTGAACGGCGATGTTAAGCTAACGTGGCAGGTTAACCTAACAAGCAGACTGCCAATTACGTTTGAAAATACCCAAACGTGCTGCCGGGTTGACATTCAGAACTGGCCTTGTGAATCTGGTGGAGTTAAAGGGAGTGCTAGTTGTGTCTCATCTATTATTTTGAACAAGCATTGTATTGAAGAGCCAGCGAAAATTCCATCTGAAATACTGAGCTAGATGCCAATCTTCATAGCCATTTAATACACCTTCATTTAACCAGTAAGACTCTGGTTTTCCGCTCGTCGCAGCTTCAGACACATAAGCGATCATTTTTTCTAAAAAGCGAATGACATCTAGGATTCTATCTGGAGTGGACACATCTCCATGCCCGGGAATGACAGTATCTACCTTCAGATCTCTTTGAATGCGTCTAAGGATGCGTATCCAAGCGTAGGGATTACCGTATGGCATGACCGGAATCGTCTTGTTGGTTATTAAATCACCAGCAATCAAGGTTCGTTCTTCAGGCACGTAAATAACGGCATCGCTTAAAGAATGGCCGCCTCCGTAGGATAAAACTTCGACAGTGCGTTTTGCTCCTTTTATAACTAGTTTATCGTCAAAAGTTATCGTGGGTATCACCCTACGAAGGGAAGGGATAGCATCATACAAGGCTCTCTGCACGGAAAGATCATAGCCGATTTCGGTTAACATGTGCGGATTTTTTTCTTGTGAACGTACTTGATGTAGGCTATTTATTAACTTCTGAATGTTTTGTTGCATTAGATCAATATTCACTTCACCCATTTCAGATAGCAAATCTCTTGTCCAAACGGTAGATATAAAATCACTTTCCATGAATTCCTGATTGCCGTTGACATGATCTCCATGGAAATGAGTATTGATCACATATTTAATTGGTTTATTCGTTAATTGTTCTGCGGTTTGACGTAACAAAGCACCAGAATGCGGTAGGTTGGTTGTGTCCACAACAACGGTCAAATCCCCAATGTCAATAATTGCTGCATTCCCCAGCGAACCACTACCAGGTACCGAAATAGCACCCCAGATACCTTCCGCTGCTTGTTGAATCGTGAAATAATTGTTGTTCAATGTTTATGCCTCCATCAAAATAAGTTTGACACCATTTCCTTTTATCTTTAGTTTTTTTATGTTTCATGTATATTAATTAGCAACTTTAGCTTACAAGTTAGAGTCAACTAGAAATCAAGCACAAATTTTTGAAATGAAGTTTGAGGTGCAAATATCGACTTCGAGTTGACTTAAAGATGTATAATAGTTTTAAATTTTGGTTTAGAAAAAGGGAGTGACAAAAAAACAATGCTTACTATAAGTCAAGTATCAGAAAGAACGGGGCTAACTCCTTATACGATTCGCTATTATGAAAAAATTGGAGTGCTACAGGAACCAAATCGAAGAAATGGAAGGACACGCATTTATACCGAAAGTGAGGTTTCATATATACAATGTTTAATTAGATTAAAAAAATTGGGATTGTCGCTTGAGGAGATTACGGAATTTACTCGTGACGGATGTGTACTGGATAAAATTCAAAAAGGGGAAGAAGTTGCTAATTTTACTCCTGCCTTACACATACGGATAGAAATTCTGGAAAAGCATCTGGTGGAACTGGAATCCAAGCGGCAGGAACTTGAGTGCATGATTTCCCTTGCCAACGAGAAGATAGCCCTGTACCAAAAACTTACGAAAGACGATATAGTAATGTAGAAGAGCTGGTTCACCACCAGCATATACGATGTCAACAGAATTCAATGAACTAACGGGAAACGTTAGTTCATTGAAATAGCGATAGTCTAGGGCTCTATTTTCCCGTCCTAGGCTACCATTGTTTCTTTTGTTGTAGTTATCAAAACTTTATTTTCATCGAACATTTAAAAAGTGGATTCATAGGACCTTGAATGTCCGTCTGTAAACAATTTCTTTAATTAAAAAGCTCTGCCGACCAATTAAGGTTTGCAGAGCTTTTTTATTACTCGACTATTTATTTTTTCTGAATATGAACATCCCAATAAGTGCAACAACTATTATAGCGGGAATTCGCCATGGATTCGGTAGAAATTTTGTTAACCATAGGGCAGCGAATACTGTGGCTATTGTCAAATAGCCTAAGCGTTCAGATGGTTCAAATTTCTTTTTATTGAAGAACACAATCAAATAGCCTATCGGTGGAGTTATGAGGATCATTAAAATTATGACCATTGGTCTTAAATACCACTTTCTTTTCATTCTTCCTCCGTCATTAATCGTTGTTAATCACAGTTATTAAAGGAATATAGCTCGATAGCTCTAGCAATAATATCAGCTAACCATCTCGACACCTAATTCTTCATATCTACTCTAAATTCAAACTGATCAATGAAAAAAGCTCTCCCGACCAATTAAGGGGATTAATTCACTTGCTGGCTTGAACAAACACATAATTAACCTTCCTCACCAAATGGCTAAGGACAAGTTGTATAGCAGGGTAATTTAGAGGTTTCCAGGCTGTGAATCAGCTATTCCCCATGTTTCCCCATTAACTTTATAATCACTGCCTCTCCACTGAAGTGTGTAGTTTCCAGAACGCAAACCGTTGGTGATACCTTCATCAGTACTTTTCCAAATAACTGTGTCATGAGGAGCAATTACTAATGCTTCAATATATAGTTTGTTTGAACCGTTATGAGTTAAACTTACTTTTACCGGATGATTAGAGTGATTTTTCATACAAAGTTTAACATGCCCCCATCCCTTAGGGACATCAAAGGACTCTCCTACAGTTGCACCTCCGCTCGATCTTTGATTAATTATGATGTTTTCGCTAGTTTTACTTGTTGAAGCTGAAGTAGCCCCTACCGTAATCGCCATGCTTAAAGACAAAACCGAGAACAGAAATATTCTTTTCTTCATCATTTTCCCCTTCTATTTTTTGATATGGTCTACCTTAAAGAGACTACCGTCTACAATCTGGTAGGTCCTTTCATATCTACTCTAATTCAAACTGATTCCGCATATAGTACGCTCCGGCAATCTTAATCGTATCGGGCGAAAACTTTCCTACTGTCCCTCCATAGTCTACAACCGATACCACGTCTTCTCCCAATGACTGAACAACGTATACTCTTACCTGGGTTAATGCAGCTGCAAATAGTTCGATATCTGAGTTTAACACTTTATATGTATGGTTCATGCTGATCACCTCGATAATTCATTCGGTGAACGGTGTGGTAATTCCTTCAATAAAAAATCCCCACCCACCAGTTAAGGTTAGCGGGGATTTGCACTGCTTACGTTTAAGCGCCCCCATGCTGTACTTGAGGCCGTATATCATGCGAGTGAACGGGTGCAGTAACGATAAATAAAAAGCTAGCCGCGATGATCAACAGTACCATTTTTTTTAACATTGTTCATCCACACCTTTTCAATGAGATTTAAAAATGCTGCTTTGGTTTCAGGAACTGCATACTCCCGAAAATGTAAAAACAGCCCCATACAATTTATGAAGTAAGTCTCATTACTTAGTGTATGATAACTTACCATTGAATACATCAAATGTTTAAAACCATCATCGTAAAAGCTTCGATGTAAATAATAATGAGCTAACTCGTAACCACACCACGCAAAATAGTCTGGTACCACTTGTTGAGTATACATATCACTTGATGAGTGTTGCAATAATAATACCATGTCCGCTTCAAAGCGTTTAATTATATTACTAACATCGATATCATATCGGTTAGCCGCTATCATAATATTCAGCAGTTGGATGACCCTGTCTTCCTGAGTTGTATCCTCGGCCGTATCAATATATTCAACATAATCTTGTAGCACCTTAGTATCTCCGGATAAAAGCTTATTCACAATAACATTAGCTTTTGCCCAGTGCTTAAACAAGCCAATCCAGTGTTGGGTATCTTCATCTGTTTCTTTAACCCAATCTAAATTAGCATAGGCGTATGTATATTGTAGAGCTTGTTGATAATCGCCTTGGGCTTCATAGACACTTGCACACAGCAGGTCAGCATAGGAAATGTATACAAACAAAGGACGAGTCAGCTTCTTAGTAGATTCATTACATTCTCGACTCTTGTGTTCATGTTTCAAATTATATTGAATTTCCGCTTTAGTCCTCATTATTTTTGCTACTTCCTCTACCTTGTCCCATTTACGCAAAGACCTGTACACGTTAGCCAAATCCTTCAGCGCGTCAAGCTGTTCTATTTCATCCAGACGTTCCACGAAGGGTTCAAATAGCGTTGCTACCTTGAGATTCCGACTTTGATCGTCTCCAACTTGAATCGTGAATATACGATATTGACAGACTGCCAAACGCTCAGAATGTTGATATTTCTCCGCTTCAGCCACACCCTCATAGAGCAGTAGCGCAGCCTCATGTCGTCCCTGCGCCAACAATTCTTCTGCAATTTCAAATAGCTTGGGTGAATATAGTAGATTGTCCATGATAGCTCCCACCACTCGACGGATCGCATCCAGCTTGTCCAACTCCGCACAGCGAAACAAAAATGGCTCGATTCGCCTCATATTCGGGGGATGGTCGATAATGTAGTTTTCTATAAACAGATCGTAAAAATCCCCTTCTGGTAAACCCATAGCCTCAGTGATTAGGTCAAGCTGGTTAACAGACATTGACTTATTCCCTGTCACAATAGCACTTACTATTCCCCTATTCATGCCTGCAAGTTGTCCAAATTGCGCTATGCTCAAACCCTTTTGTTGTAAGTATCTATCTAATTCTGCTCGAATCGTAGGTGTATGCTTCATGCCATAGCCACCCTTCGCTTAAAAATCCCAGAATTTTATAATCATTTACTATTTTTGACCAGCAATTAACCAGTTGTCAATATCTTTTTTTGCGAATTATGTAGAAATACTGCGTTTGTCATAAGAGCACTCCTGTAAACAAAAAACACCCCACCGGCATTAAGCCAGCAGGGTACCACGATGCTTCGGGATGCACAACAACGCTTCCGTATGTGTTGTTATAGGTATACATTGGCTGAATAAGTTGCAAATACACAACGTCTGAGCACCCTTTTGATATATGGACAGAAATTTGAACACTACACTGATTCAATTCAATACCATATCTTTAATTAAACAATGCTCTAAACATCTCTTCTCTAAATCCTCTAAGTCGCTATCCCAAATGTTCTTGTCAATCATATGTTTCTTAACTTCATAGTAGTTATCATCACTAAACAAAGCATATGAACATATGATACTGTACTCCGATTCGGATTGACAAGATTTTATTAAATTTACAAATCAACTCATTCTCATCAGCAATCGAGTTATTATCTTTAGTTTTTTCTATCCATTTTATCATTGAATCTAACGCATCCGATACTGCATTCCCAATTTTCGCTCTTGGAGAATCAGTGTCTTCAAAGTAGTTTCCAACTGATCAAGGGGCTTAACTTCAATAGAATCAAAAAGCGCCTGCTCTTGCTCATCCAGCGTGTCCAGAAAGATTGTTTCGTACAGCCCATGTTTTAGTGCCTTCTTGTTACGAAACGGCCCACCCGGCCCGCCACTATTCCCCTTGGCGTTTTGGTTACCTGGGGGAGCACCGCCGCGATTGCCGACAGCGTTTTTGTTCCCTTTGGTCGCTCCTCGTTTAGTAACGTTACTTTTGGATTCATTGGTAACGTTACTATTCAGATCGTCTGCCCATTTGTCCTGTGACTTCCATTTTCGGACCTGAGTCTCGCCAACAGAAAGAGCGGCGGCGATGTCTTTTAGCTTCATCGCTCCGCCGCTCTCCAGCCACATCTTTTTTGCCTTGTCCCGGTCAGGACTTCTCTCTCTTGCCACTACATCATCACCACCCCCAACAAAAAAACGAGCCCAACTCAGCTCGTCTAATGGTATATTCTTTACTCCTATTGCTTTTATGGTTCATAAGGCTTTGTTTTATATGCATCAAGATGAAGATGCTTGCTTACCTTTTTGCAACGGGTTTTTGGTTAACCTACTTTTGAAACGAGCAAAAAGATAAATAGATCGAACAAAAATATCAAAAGCAACGGATAGCCATACTCCAGCAATCCCATAATTAAAATGAATGCATAAAATATAGACACCAATGACTCGGATTGCCCACATTCCTATAGCTGTACTGTACATGGGACCTTTTGTATCTCCGGCTCCTTGCAAAGCACCAGTCAACACTAGCCCTATAGCAAGGAATGGTTGTGCAAAGGCATCTATTCTTAGTGCAGTCGTAACCATGCTTATAACGGTTGGATCATCTGTAAACCAGGTAGCCGCCACAGGAGAGTAAACAAATAACAGCACACCCACAAAGGACATGAATACAACTGCAACACCTGTCGTATAAAGTCCGTACCTATACGCATCGTCATTACGACCAGCGCCTAAACACTGTCCCACCAATGTGGTCGCAGCAACCGCCATTCCATAACCTGGCATGTATGAAAATATCTCAATATTCCCAGCTATCGTATGCGCTGCGTATACCTCTGTTCCAATACGTACAATCAGACCAAAATACAACACCTGCCCAAAACGCATGATCAGGCGTTCAATACCCGCAGGAATAGATAATTGTAGCAACGGAAGAGTGTAGTCTCCAGCTTTCATCCTGAAAGAGAAAGATAATTCCGATTTTCGGATATACATAAATAATGCGATTGCGCCAACTATCCTAACTATAACAGTTGCCCAGGCGGCCCCTGCAATTCCCATAGCAGGAATACCAGCAAGTCCAAAAATCAAAATATAATCAAGGCCTATATGCAAAATATTGATCCATAGGCCAACTTTCATCGGTGTTTTGGTATTACCTGCTGCTCTTAATATACTCCCAAAAATCGTCATTAAAGAGATGAATATTGAGGGCACAGCAACAATGCGGAAGTAAACAATTCCGCTACTTAGCACAGCCGGCTCGGCCCCCATGATCTGCAATATTGGTTTAGCAAAGAAAAACGTAACCAGACCAAAAATAATCCCTAAAATAGCAGCAATTAACGTCGATTGCTTTGCAATTGCTTTAGCCTTACTAATATCTCCAGCACCTACACTTTTCGCAATCAATGAAGAGGTACCGATACCCATAGCTAAAAATACTGCCAAATATACAGCCATTATGGCATTAGTTACGCCAACAGCGGTAAGCTCTAAAAGACCTATTTTAGAAACGAATAGAGTATCCACGAAGCCAACGACAGTCTGCAGAAGATTTTCAATCATCGCTGGTATTCCCAAGGCCAATACAATTTTTATTTTTTGTTTACCGCTTGTGTCTTTAATTTCAAGTCCTTTAGGCACAGAGCCGTCCTCCTTGCCCTTAGCGAATATAATTGTTGAGCGCCTTGTTGAGATCCTCTATAACTTTATCTTCATTCCCATGGTGAACTGCTTTCACGACACAGTTCTCCAAGTGGTCTTTGAGTAAAAGTTTCGCCGCTTTGTCTAATGCCTTTTGAACTGCTGCAATTTGCAGAAGAACATCAGGACAGTCACGCCCGTTCTCTGTCATCTCCTTAACAGACCTGAGATGACCTTCGATTCGTGCCAATCGGTTCACGATTTGTTTGCGATACTTATGCTCGTGGTCATGATGATGTTCTTGATTAAGATCACTCATAGTTTTAACCTCCACACTGGTTTAGGATAATAGTATCCCCCCCAGGGGGTTAATTCAAGTGATTTTTTCACAAAGAATGCTACCTAAATTCGTCCTTTTAAGCTTAATATCCAATTCAATGAGACGGTCCAAGTCCTGAACCGCTTCGTTCTCTGGCTATGCTACACAATCACCACCCCAACAAATATAAAGATACCGGACTCATTTAAACTACGCTCTTTTGAGATACAAAACAAAGAAAGCCCCGAACCGGAAAAGGTTGGAGCTTTCTTTGTTTCGCTTGTCGCGTTTTTCTTATTGAATATCGCTTGGGTATTGACCTGACACACCATATGCTGAGACGTGCACAATATCGCCGCCAGCTCTCCATTGAATTTCATAATTTCCTGAACGCAGACCTGACGAAAAAGAATTTAAACTATCCCAGTTCAAACTGCTATGAGCGCCTATAGTCTTAGTAACATATAATTTATTGCTGTCTGTATGCACCACACTAAAAGTAATGGTTGAATCACCTGTGTTTTTCGCAGAAATTTTAAGATGCCCGTATCCAGGGTCTAATACAAAGCGTGATACTGGGTCCTTTCTGTCGAACGTGTCATCAAAAACATCTCTTGCTCTTTGAGGCGTTACTACATGGTCACCAGTAGTTGTTTTACCAGCATCTTGAGTCACCGCAGTCGATGTTGCAGAATCAGTTACAGCAACATCTGAATCTGCAAAAATCGCATTGGGTACTGCAATAGCTCCCCCTATTAGACCCAGAGCCAGGGCCGGTACAATAAAATGTTTTTTCTTCAAAGCTTTTTCCTCCTATATTTGTATATTAAACTACCTCTTCATACTACTAAAAGATTCCATCTTTCTAATTTCTTTTACAATAAAATCATATTGATGTTTAATAAATACATATTTATGTATTGACTAACAGTATTATTAAACGTGTTCACGGCTCGTCCTTCACTATTCATTTTCTTTCTCAGAGACGGCATATTTTTCATACTTTTCAGTAAGGTCAATCAGTTCAGTTAATCGCTTAGTAAGTTCACTTTGAAGCCTATCTAATTGAAATTCACTATGCTTCGGGTTCAGCTCGATGCAACAGGACTGGCTCAATACCAGTGCTCTCCATGAATCGTTTTTTGATCACATCGCAGAAGATCGGATCTAGTTCCAATGTTCGGCATGTCCGGTCCATCTGCTCACAGGTCATAAGCGTGGAGCCACTGCCGCCGAAGAAATCAACGATCTCGTCACCGCGCTGGCTGCTATTTTTGAATGGGATGGCTAACAAGTCAAGAGGCTTCTGAGTGGGATGAACGTACTTGTTCACATCGCCCCTCGAAACCTCCCATACTGTCTCGGGGAGCGGGTCCTCAACAGGCAGGCCAGCCTTCCATACTGTTGTCTGTGTCCGATCGCCGTACCAAGCAGGAGATTTGCCCTTCATATGAGCATAAAAGACAGGCTCATGTTTGAAACGGTACTGTGCCCAGCCGAAGGTAGCCGCATTCTTAACCCAGACACACTGTGTCCGGACGACGATGCCAGCTGCGTTCATCGCATCCTCGAACTCCCGCTGATAGGTCGAAGGATGGAATACATATATAGCTGCAGTTGGCTGCATCACCACTGCATAGTTGGAAAAAACGGCATACAAAAAGCCCCCGAAGTCCTCAGCGGGCATGTTGTCGTTCATTATGCTGCTACGGCCATCAGCGGCCAGACGCTCTGAAACACTCTCAACAGCCACATTATAAGGTGGATCAGTAACGACCAACGCTGCTTTGGCTCCGTCCATTAAAAGTGCTACATCATCAGGATTGGTCGCATCTCCACACACTAATCGATGCCGACCAAGCTGCCATACATCCCCGCGCCTCGTCTCCGGTTCCTTGATTCCATCTAGAGCACGCTGGACGTCAAAGTCATCATCGGTAACCGGAAGGTCCAAGGTTTCATCCTGTGGGACAGCAAACTCTGCCGCCAGATCCTCGAACTCTTCCAAATCGAAGCCGGACATGGCCAGATCAGCTCCGCTTTCCTGAGTAGACGGCCTACCTAGTCCTGTGACGTGGAAGCGCAAGCAGATACCTCGTAGGGGAGACACGCAGAAGGAAACTCTTGCTCGTGCTCAAAGAGTTCTAGATGATCTTGTTAAACATGGCGTGGATGCCAAGAAAGTAAAAAAGCTCCCTTTCGAGGAAGTTGCATGGGATTGGCTTAAGACCTACTCTAAAGGGGAGGTCAAAGAAAGCACCGTCAGAGTCAGAAGCAAAGAAATTAAAATTTTGGTGAGATACATTCCCAAAGTAAATATTGACAAGATAACGCATAAGCAATATCAAAACAAACTCAATGATCTCGATGATAAAAAATATGCCCGAACCACAATTGAAGGGGTACATGTCACTGCGAATATGATTATGAAATATGCAATAAAAAATAAAATGCGATTGGACAATCCTTGCACCGGTGCAGTCATACCAGCCAAAATGCTGACTGTAGAAGAAATTGAAAATACGACCATTGAAGACGGATTTTTAGAAAAGCCTGAAATAACGGAATTCCTTCAGGCAGTATACCTGCATGGCCTACCAATGGATTTAGAGCGTTTTTATCTTCTCGCCTTTTCAGGCATGCGTTCAGGGGAACTATGTGCCTTAAAATGGACGGATATTAATTTTGAAACGAATGAAATTCGAGTGACCAAGACTCTCTATAATGAGCAAAACAATATGAAGCTATATAAACTCACCCCACCTAAAACTAAAGGGTCTATCCGCACTTTCGACTTGGACGAAACCATTATGGACTTGCTTGCCGATTATAGAAATACGCAGCAAAAAATAGTTCAGGAAAACAGAAAAATGTACCCTGACTATCATGACAAGGATTTCGTATTCTGTCGTGACAATGGATATCCATTCATCCAAAAAAATATCTTGATTAGAATGGATAGAATCTTAAAGAAAACATCAATCAAAAAAGAAGCCACTCCCCATATCTTTAGACACACCCACATAAGCATGCTCTCAGAGGCTGGAGTAGACCTAAAAACGATTATGAAGCGCGTTGGACATGATGAACCCAGAAACAACTCTAAAGATCTACACACACGTCACAGAAAAGATGAAAAAGGATACTAATGAGAAAATAAGAATTCACTTTACAGATATATTGAACTTCAATTTCACGAAAGATCATCTCCCTTTGCAAGAAATGTGATTTTTTCGTGATTTAACGAAGAAAGGCTCCCTTTCGGGAGCCTTTTAAATAGCGGTATTACAGGGTTTTGATACCCTTTATTACATCATTCCACCCATACCACCCATGCCGCCCATGTCAGGCATTGCAGCCTTTTCTGGTTCTGGCTTGTCAGCGATAACCGCTTCGGTAGTCAGGAACATTGCTGCTACGGAAGCAGCGTTTTGCAATGCATAACGAGTTACTTTCGCAGGGTCCACGATACCAGCTTCGATCATGTTTACCCAGTCGCCAGTAGCTGCGTTAAAGCCTACGCCAACTTCTTCGCGTTTCAGACGTTCAACGATTACAGAGCCTTCTTCACCTGCGTTAGCAGCAATGGTGCGGATTGGAGCTTCCAGAGCGCGCAACACGATGTTCACGCCTGTTTGCTCGTCGCCTTGCAGTTCAACAGCTGCAACTGCTTTGTATACGTTCAGGAGCGCTACACCACCACCGGATACGATACCTTCTTCAACCGCAGCACGGGTTGCGTTCAGGGCATCTTCGATGCGCAGTTTGCGTTCTTTCAATTCTGTTTCAGTTGCCGCACCGACTTTGATGACTGCTACGCCGCCGGACAATTTAGCCAGACGCTCTTGCAGTTTCTCTTTGTCGAACTCGGAAGTAGTTTCTTCCAGTTGCGTACGGATTTGGCTAACACGAGCGTCGATGTCGGCCTTGTTTCCAGCACCGTCAACCACAATCGTATTTTCTTTAGTGATACGCACTTGACGTGCTGTACCCAGTTGGTCTACGGAAGCTGTTTTCAGGTCCAGACCCAGTTCTTCTGTAATCACTTGACCGCCTGTCAGGGCAGCGATATCTTGCAGCATTGCTTTACGACGGTCACCAAAGCCTGGAGCTTTAACAGCTACAGCGTTGAATGTACCACGCAGTTTGTTAACAACGAGCATAGCCAGTGCTTCGCCTTCGATGTCTTCAGCGATCAGAACAAGTGGCTTGCCTTGTTGTACGATTTTTTCAAGCAATGGCAGGATTTCTTGTGTGTTTGTGATTTTTTTGTCTGTGATCAGGATATACGGATTGTCCAGTACAGCTTCCATTTTGTCCGTATCTGTAATCATGTACGGGGAAATGTAGCCACGGTCAAATTGCATACCTTCAACCACTTCCAGCTCTGTTGCAAAACCGCGGGATTCTTCGACAGTGATTACACCGTCTTTGCCCACTTTTTCCATAGCTTCAGCGATCAGTTCGCCTACTTCGTCATCAGCAGCGGAAATACCGGCTACTTGAGCAATGGATTGTTTGCTTTCGATTGGTTTGGAGATGGCTTGCAGTTCAGCAACAGCCGCTTTAACCGCTTTGTCGATCCCTTTACGGATACCGATTGGGCTTGCGCCAGCAGTTACGTTTTTCAGGCCTTCTGTGATGAGGGCTTGAGCCAAAACAGTAGCAGTAGTCGTACCATCACCAGCTACATCGTTCGTTTTGGTTGCTACTTCTTTAACCAGTTGAGCGCCCATGTTTTCGAACGCGTCTTCCAGCTCGATTTCTTTTGCAATCGTTACACCGTCATTGGTAATGAGCGGGCTACCGAATTTTTTCTCCAGTACAACGTTACGGCCTTTCGGTCCGAGTGTTACTTTAACAGCATTAGCCAATGCGTCAACCCCGCGCAACATAGAGCGACGAGCGTCTTCACTGAATTTAATATCTTTAGCCATTTGTGATAAACCTCCCTATGGATTATGAATGATTTGTTTCAATTCCTATATTCAGGTCTTGTCCGGGTTCCGGTTAACCGATGATCGCGTGGATATCGCTTTCTTTCATAATCAAATATTCTTTACCTTCATATTTGATTTCCGTTCCAGCGTATTTAGAGAAAATGACACGGTCGCCTTCTTTTACTTCCAGAGGAATACGGGCACCGTCTTTCAATGCGCCTGCGCCAACCGCGATAATTTTGCCTTCTTGCGGCTTTTCCTTGGCAGAGTCAGGAAGTACGATCCCGAAGGAAGTCGTTGTCTCTTGCTCAATTGCTTCCACCAATACGCGTTCACCCAAAGGTTTGATCATGAAAAAATAGCCTCCTTATTAAGTGTTTTATCCTGTAATTTGGTTGTTATGTTGTATGTATTAGCACTCGACAGTCGTCAGTGCTAACAACCAACTTTATGATACTCAACTTGGGATTGAATTTCAAGTCCCTAATGTATTTTTTATGGGAATTTTTATGGACAGCCCTTCCCGATTATATCCATCTATCTGAAAAATAACCGTTAACTCAAGGCTAATGGTTATTTTTAAGGCAGCTAAGCTGCTGCTGTTATGCTCTATAAATAGCCATGATATACAAATGCCATTCATTATCTGCAATTGCCATGTAGCGCGGACCCGAATAAATTGTTTACTGAGCCATTCAGGTCCTGCCTTATTATTCTGAAGCTACACGCAATTGGGCCTCACGTTTCTCCTGTGCACGCAGCTGCCTGCGGTACACGACCGAAGACAAATACACGCTCACTTCATATAGCACCAGCAACGGAATCGCCACCAAAAAATCGGAAATAAAGTCCGGCGGGGTAATGACAACCGCAACGAACACAAGCAGAAAATAAGAAATCTTCCGCCACTTGCGAAGCCGCATTGGTGTTAAAACATGAATCCCCGTCAGAAACATGATAAGCAGGGGGAGCTCAAACAGCAGCGCTACAGGTAGTACAATATTAAACATAAAGGTGAAATATTGTGCGATCCCGTACGTTTCCTGTAATCCCATACTTTTGGTGACCGACGATGTAAATTGAATCGCCATCGGGAAAATAATGAAATAAGCAAAAGCTGTCCCAATGATGAACAAAAGCAGCACATAAGGCACATACCGCAAAGTCGCACTTCGTTCTTGTGGTCTTAAGCCCGGGCTGACAAACTTCCACAGTTGGTAGCAAGCAAACGGTAGCGCCACCGCAATCCCGATGATCATGGCGATCTTCATGTAGATACCGATCCCGTCCCAAAAGGAAAACGCATTTAACTGAAAAGCTTGCGCCGAACCGGAGCGAATAAGCCAGTCATAGACAGAACCCGCCGCGAACAGACCACCAGCCAGTGCCAATACAAATACAATTAGCACATAGATAATTCTGCGGCGAAGCTCTCCCAGATGTTCCATTAGCGGCATTTCATGCTCTGGTGGGGTCAAGTCCACTCCTCCTTTCTGAACGGAACGCAGCAGCGCCTCCTAAAAAATAAAGCCCTTCACTGAAGAAGAGGCTTTTGTTTATTGTACAAGATCAAGAATCGATCACTAAATCTATGACAAGCGTTTATCCTCAGGCTGAGGTTGAACTTCTGAAGACGTCGTTTGTGATGCTTTGACCACACTATCTTTGCTGTCTTTACGCTCAGTCCGTTCATTTTCTGATAAAATATCGCGTGCCCCGTTTTTAAACTCACGGAATGTACGCCCTACAGCTCGACCCAACTCAGGCAGCTTGTTCGGACCAAATAGCAGCAGCGCCAGAATAATTAACAAAATATAACCCGGTGCTCCAATATTGGGCATGTGTAGTAATCCTCCTTATGTTGACGGACAAAATAAGAATCTTTGTCCGTATACGGCCTTATAAATTCTTATAGGTATCATACCACACACGATGTGCTGCCTTCTACCGGAACTGGCCTGTCACCATAAGCAGCGCTTCTGGAAGTTGGTCCATTATCGCTGCCAAATTTTCATGCACACCTTTGGGCGTTCCTGGTAAATTGACGATCAGTGTACGTCCGCGTATTCCTACGATTCCACGGAATAGCATAGCCGCTGGATTTTTCTGCATCACGATCATTCTCATGGCTTCCGCCATGCCTGGCACTTCCCGTTCCACAACCCGCCTAGTCGCCTCCGGTGTCACATCACGGATCGCCAGCTCGGTTCCACCCGTAGTTAGTACCAGGTCTGCATGAAAATAATCGGTCATTTCGATTAAAGCTGCAATAATTTCATCCGGTTCATCGGGAACGATCCGGTATTCCACAATCTCTCCGCCCAGTTCTTCTTCGATGAGTTCCCGGATGACCTGTGCGCTTGTATCCTCGCGCTCTCCCCTTGCCCCTTTATCACTGGCAGTTAGGATCGCCGTTTTCCACACCATAAGATCACCCTTCTCCTATCATGAAAGAATACTTTCTCTTCTGAAAATCAGAAACAGCCACGCTGCATCCTCCATCACATCACAGTACCCTCTCGGCGACAATGTTGTCTATGTCAAGGTTCCCGGTGGTCCTCCCTTTGAAAATCCCCATGCTTGCCCCCTGTTTTGGATTGCAGCATGGTAGGGCCGATGATCATATCTTTTTGCAGCGCCTTGCACATATCATACACGGTTAACGCTGCGGCTGAAGCCGCTGTCAAAGCTTCCATTTCTACACCTGTCTTACCCTCGGTCTTCACTTCAACTTCAATATGAAGCACATCATGTCCATTATCGGAAAAAGTAATGTTCACGCCTGTCAGGGCCAGTGGATGACACATCGGTATCCAGTCTGACGTTTTTTTCGCGCCTTGAATCCCTGCGACCTGGGCCACAGCAAGAACATCACCCTTGCCGATTCTTCCTTCTTTTACAGCCGTCAATGTAGCCGGATTCATTGTAATCTGAGTCACGGCAACTGCTGTACGAATCGTAGACGTTTTACCCGAAATATCTACCATCCGAGCCCGTCCCTGTTCGTTAAAATGAGTAAAGGAATCCACGACTCCCTCACAACTCCTTTCACATACCCAACTTTACTTCATTCATCATTTGTCAATAATCACAATCTAAGCGTCCATCCAGAGTAAACAGCACGTCCACTCGCAAATCCCTTGGCTCCATGGGCACCTGTGTCAGCAATTGTCCCGGCAACAGCAGCGAGACATAAAGCGGACCTACATGGCTGTTGTTACGCTTCTCTGCCTCTACCTGTACGGTAAAGCGGTCATAATAGCCTCCGCCGTAGCCGATCCTGCCCCCACGACGATCAAAGGCCAAGCCGGGCACAACAACCCAGTCAATTTCCGTCCACATTTCAGGCGACCATTCCTTGCATGTCAAAGCAGGCTCAGGGATGTTCCAGATGCCGGGTACAATATCTCCGTACTGATCCATCTCCCTCAGCTCCATAGTCCGAGTTACCGGATCCACTCTTGGGGCTAGGACACGATCTCCCTGTGACCAGCAATGCTCAATGAGGGGAGTCGTCGAAATCTCGCTGCCAAAAGAGAGATAACTAAATAAGGTTAGCTTATCTCCGTTTCTGTCTATTCTAAGCTGCTCCCATGCCTCGATTGCATGCCGACAGGCCACAGCCGATGCCTTCTGCCTTGTCAGCGGGTCCATGGAGTCACGCGCTTCCCGTTGCTGCAAACGCAGCGCGTTCTTCACATTACAGACATCCATCACATCCGCCCTCCCGCACAATCGTCGATAATCTTTAAAACGTTACTATTGTCCCATTTGTCAGTAAGTGCTGTACGTTGCAAGTTTTTTTCATTCTTTTTCACTTCTCGTTTAAGTTTATCATTGTTTATACAAATTGACTACACGCGGCTCAAGGGTTTACAGGGTGAAAGCAGTGCAATAGTGGGTAATTTCATGTAAACTGGAAGGAAGGTACCTGTGAAGAAAGCAGGTAGAACTGTGCAAAATGTAATGGAGGAACGATACGCTATGCTATTGCAAGTAACCGGAATTGCTAAATCTTATGGAATTGAGCCCGTTCTGGACGGGATTAACCTTCAAATATTGGAACGTGAACGTATTGGACTCGTAGGTGTGAACGGTGCAGGCAAATCGACCCTGCTCAAAATCATTGCTGGTGAAATATCCTATGACAGTGGACAAATTTTCAAGGCGAAGGAGACCAGCATCGGTTATCTGGCGCAAAACAGCGGTTTGAATTCTGACCGGTCTATCTGGGGAGAAATGATGCTGGTGTTCACTCCTCTGATTGAAGCGGAACGGGAACTGCGGCAAATGGAACAGGACATCGCTGACCTGGCCAATGCTCAAAACGAAAAACGCTACGCAGATCTGCTGGAACGCTATGCACGTCGTTCAGACTGGTTCAAGGATCACGGAGGTTATGAAATGGAGACCCGTATTCGCAGCGTGCTGCACGGTATGGGCTTTGGATCATTTGCACCTGAGACGCCTGTAGCTACTCTGAGCGGAGGACAGAAAACCCGGCTTGCGCTAGCGCGCATCCTACTGCTCGCCCCAGATGTCCTTATGCTCGATGAGCCTACCAACTATCTGGATATTCAAACACTGACCTGGTTGGAGGACTATTTGCGCGGCTACTCCGGTTCTCTGCTGGTTGTATCACATGACCGTTATTTTCTGGACCGACTGGTAACGACGATTATTGAAATTGAACGCCATCGTTCTACTCGATATACAGGCAACTACAGCCGCTACATGGAGCTGAAGGCCGCCGAGTACGAAACGAATCTTAAACATTACGAAAAGCAGCAAGGAGAAATTGCCCGTTTAGAGGCATTCGTACAACGTAATATCGTGCGGGCTTCCACGACCAAACGCGCTCAAAGTCGGCGCAAGCAGCTAGATAAAATGGAGCGTATGGATCGGCCCATGGGAGACTTGAAAAAGGCTCATTTTTCCTTTGAAACAGCCCATATGTCAGGTAAGGAAGTACTGGAGGTACGTGACCTCTCTGTGGGGTATGAAGGTAAAAAGCCTTTATTCCAGCATGCATCGTTCGATTTAAAACGTGGAGATACCGTGGCACTGATTGGTCCGAACGGGATCGGAAAATCGACGTTGCTCAAATGTCTGACCGGATCACTTAAACCTGCTGCTGGCTCCATCCACTGGGGCACGAAAATCAAAATCGGTCTGTATGACCAGGAGCAGACGAACCTGAACCCCGCCAATACCGTACTGGAGGAGTTATGGAGCGAGTACCCTCATATGGAAGAAGCACGTATTCGTACAGTGCTGGGTAATTTCCTGTTTAGCGGTGACGATGTACTAAAAAAGGTAGCTGCATTAAGCGGAGGGGAAAAAGCCCGCGTTTCCCTGGCCAAGCTCATGCTGCGCGAAGCCAACGTGTTAATTCTAGATGAGCCTACCAACCATCTGGATCTGTTTAGCAAGGAAGTGCTGGAAGCGGCTTTGATGGACTATGACGGTACGCTGTTGTTCATTTCCCATGACCGTTATTTCCTGAACAAAATGGCGGAACGTGTCATCGAGCTTCATCCTGGGGGGATAGAACATTTCCTGGGGAATTATGATGACTATGTAGCCAAAAAGCAGGAGTTAGAGGAAATTGCACAGGAAGCTCTGGAGGCAAATCAGGCCACACGCGGCAAAACATCGGCCACCTCTGCATCCGTGACAGACGAGACCACATCCAAATCACGCGCCGCCACCTATGCGGCAGACAAACAAGCCAAAAGCGAGGAACGTAGCCGTCAACGCAAGCTGGAGGCATTGGAAAACCAGATCAAAACGCTGGAAGAACAAATTTTAGGGCTGGAGGAACAAATGACCCTGCCTGAGATTTATCAGGATTACACAGCGCTTCAGAATATTCAGGCACAACTCGACACCCATAAACAGGAATTGACTGAAACCTATACCTCTTGGGAAGAGCTGTTAGAAGAATAAAAACTACTGCATAAAATCTTAGCCTTAAAAATTTCACATTTTCCTCTTCTATATTTTTGTACACAAGATTATCCACAGCTTATGTGTATGAATGAGATTAAAAAATGGCCTTTTGGGCCATTTTTTTATTGATAAAAAGCCATTTTCAAATGAAAACCAAATTTATCCACCTTTTTATCCACATTATCCACAGATTTCACAAGAACTAAAGGTGTTACATATCCCCCAACTTGCTATCTCCAAAAAGTCTTAGCCTGCTTGCTTCGGACTCGGTTATCCACATTCAAAGCGGTATATGTGGATAACTTTGTTCACAACTTGACAAATCACATCATTATTCGGGCAATATCAAAATTCCAGATTTTTTTGATGGATCATGAAAAATCGTGAACAATTGTGACGAATAATGCGAATGAATAAGATGCTGCCATTCATTTGCTCAAACTCCTGTATTTTATCCTCCTGTATTTTATCCTCTTGAATTTATATTTTTATGATAGTTTTGGAGCGGACAAAAAAGACACGACTCAACTGTGCCGTGTCTTGCTTATTCTTCTTCAATTAAGTTTGGACAGACCATTCTTCCAGAGACAGCCCTGGATCAGCTTTCATATCCAATGAGGTAAATTCCCCGCGCTTCCATTTGGCGTAGGCCGCAGCGCCGATCATCGCTGCATTATCTGTGCAATATTTCATCGATGGTACAAGCAGCTCGATTCCTTCGCGCTCACAGCGCTCCCGCAATGCTGTACGCAGTCCGCGATTAGCAGCCACACCGCCACAAAGCAGAAGCTGCTTCGCACCGTATTCACGCATGGCACGAATCGCCTTTTCCACCAGCACCTCGACGACCGACTCTTGAAAGCCTCTTGCGATCGCTCCCACATGAACGGTTTCTCCGCGCATTTTCGTCTGGTTAATTACATTCAGCACCGCAGATTTCAAACCGCTAAAGCTAAAATCATAAGAATCCGGCTCCAGCCATGCACGCGGCAAAGTAACCACTTCCTCCGATTCATGAGCCACACGATCCACATGCGGGCCACCCGGATACGGAAACCCAATCGCTCTCGCTACTTTGTCGTAGGCTTCCCCAACCGCATCATCTCTTGTACGACCAATGAGTTGAAAATAACCTTCGGACTCCATCAGCACCAGCTCTGTATGTCCTCCTGACACAACGAGAGCAATGCACGGATATACGATATCATGCTCCAGCTGATTGGCATAAATATGTCCCGCGATATGATGCGTCCCGATTAATGGCTTGCCGAACGCCAAGGCAGCACTCTTGGCAGCGACAATTCCAACCAACAATGCGCCAACCAGTCCTGGTCCTTGTGTCACGGCAACCGCCGAAATCTCACGAGGGGTAATTCCCGATGTTTGCATGGCCTCGTCCAGCATGTAGGTGATGCTCTCCACATGTTTGCGTGAAGCCACCTCTGGCACAACACCACCAAAGGCTTTGTGTGTTTCAATCTGACTGGAAATCAAATTTGAGAGCACCTCTGTACCATTTTTCACGACAGAAACAGCCGTCTCATCACAACTCGTTTCCACTGCCAGTATATAGCAAGGCTCGCCGGAGGCGGAGCCTGTACCTGCTTTTTCCTCTTGCGTCATTGCTTCTGCACGCTTCCTTCCTGTTCACCAGATGCCCCATGCGCGGGAAGATCCGCCCACATGATCACGGCATCCTCGTTATTATCCGAATAATAGCCTTTGCGCACACCTGCGGGCTTAAAGCCTTTTTTCTCATACAAGCCCTGAGCGATCCGGTTCGTTACCCGCACCTCCAGCGTCATACGTTCCATCCCTAAATAAGAGGCGGTCTGCATCAGCTCATCCAACAGCTTGTCCCCAAGCTTGCGTCCGCGATAAGCCTCACGAATCGCAATATTCGTAATATGGGCCTCATCCATAATCGTCCACATGCCTGCGTAACCAATAGCTCGTCCGTCTAGTTCCATAATCATATATTTAGCGAAATGATTCATCGTCAGCTCATTGCGGAATGCTTCCTCCGTCCACGGCAGCGTGAACGCTTCATGCTCAATCTCCAGCACATCGGGAATATCATCCAGTTGCATCAAGCGAAACTCAAGTTTCTCTTCCCGCTGTATGTTCTTTGCCATGTTGTTCACCGCTCTCTTCAGCGCTGACGAAGCAGATTGGCTTCCGCCTCCGCCAGCTGGGTATAATTAGGAACCAGCGTATGTAGCTCGTCATGTTCTTGACGAAGCAGCTTATCCGCCCCAAGGCGGCCAACCCATCTTCCCTCCAGCTCATAAGGTACGATACGCAGCTCGCTCCAAGCACGCAGGCGCTCGGCTGTTTCGGCGTGAACCGCCGTTTCACCGACTAGCCAAATGACCGGAGGACGCTCTTCAGAAGGCAAAGCCTCCAGCCGTTGCAGCAGATCATCGGTCCAAGCAGTCATCAAGCGAATTGCATCTGGCTCCAGCCGTTGAGGGCTCTCGGTGTCGTCAACTGTATTCACGCCGAACAGCCCCGTGTAAACCTGACCACGGCGCGCATCCAGCACAGGCACAATCCAGTCTGCTGCCTGCGCTCCGGACGAACCGTTATTCACAGACTCATTTTTATCTTCTTGTCCCTTCGTCTCGATGCCGCCATTCCAACCCCCCCACGCCAAAGCATGCAAAGTGGATATGGACGTCACCGGGATACCCCAGGCCCAAGCGAGTGTTTTGGCTGCAGTCACCGCAATCCGGATACCGGTATAAGACCCCGGTCCAACACCAACTGCAATACCATCTACATCATCTCGTGTCAGCCCTTCTTCATTCAGCAGTCGTTCCAGCTCGGTAATCACATGCACGGAGTGATTACGTTCGCCATAGACGTTGCTTTCTCCCAGCAATTCTCTTCCGTTCATCAGAGCGGCCGCCATCACGGTCGTCGCTGTATCTAACGTCAAAAACCGCTCACGCGGCTTTACATTCACATCTGTATGCTCTCTTTGCATGGTTCAAACTCCATTCTCCCGCAAACTGCGGCACCATTGTTCATAAGGCTCGCCGTACCCGGTCAGGTGAATCAAGCGCTCCCCCACATCCGTTGTTTCTATATACATGTGAAGCCGCTGCTCCGGCAATATATCCGGTATAATACTACCCCATTCCACCAGACATACTCCTGTCCCGTAAAAATATTCGTCCAGCCCGAGATCCTCCGCCTCGTCCTGGGAAATCCGGTACACATCCATATGATACAAAGGCAATCGGCCCTCGTACTCCTTAATGAGGGTAAAGGTTGGACTAGTAACGATACCCGGCACACCTAAATGGCCGGCAAAAGCTTTGGAAAAAGCAGTTTTGCCCGCTCCCAGATCTCCATCCAGCACAATCACCGTTCCGGGAACCGCTTTGGCTGCCAAAAAACCAGCCAATGACCCGGTCTGTGCCTCTGAGACAGAACGGAACGTAAACTGCTCCTGCGAAATTGTCATATATTTTAATCACCTTTCGTCCGAATCGGACCGTTCCAACTTGTTCTTTATTATATAGTTCACCTTATGTCGCCGCAAGGCATGAAGACATGCTATTGTAAGTTAGTGATACACACAGGGAGGGATTGAAACGATGGGGCAAACCGTTTTACTCATGATTGATGTTCAGCAGGCTATGTTCATGTATGATGAGAAGCTGTATCGTGAGCAGGAAGTTGTAACGCATTTGCAGCAGCTTTTGGACAAAGCCAGAGCTACAGGTACACCGGTGATTTTTGTACAGCATACCGATGAAGCGGATGAGGATTTCCGAGAAAACAGTGTAGGCTGGGCCATCGCCGACGTAGTGCGTCCTCTTCCTCATGAACGAATTGTCCGTAAATCATCCTGGGACAGCTTCTACCAAACCGAATTGGGCCATGTACTGAAGGAACTGGGGGCCGATCAACTCGTAATCGCGGGGATGCAGACCGAGTTTTGCCTCGACACGACTTGCCGAAGCGCCTATAGTCTGGGATATCAGAACAACGTACTCGTATTGGATGCGCATAGTACATTTGATAGCAAGGTGCTAAGCGGTGAACAAATCGTAGCTCATCATAATGGTATGCTTGGCAATCGTTTTGTGCGTTTACTTGCGACGGAAGATGTACATTTTTCGTAATTGTTGAAGTTTTATGTTCCAAGCCGATTGCTTTCAAGCAAGTCGGCTTCTTTTTTTGTTCATGCGAAAAAAGCGCACTTTCGGGTGACACTGTTAACAAGAAGCGAGTTAGCACAATATAACGAAGATCATGAATATTGAAAGGCAAAGCCGTCTTCAGAAAATTCTGGAGGCTTTTTTTATTACCCAGCGATGAGTTAGAAGATATTGGTCGAAGAAAACTTTTTCACCTATGGATTGGAACTTTCGTTTTTAACAGAAAATTCAATTTATGATCATAATTTTCAGAAAAATTAAGAAATTAACAGAAAACGTTAGAATGGCCTATTTATTGTGGACTATATGGCCCTATAAACATCCGTACATAGATATGTGTAAATATTTGGACATTGAGCAAAATCTGCATTAGAACTATGATAAAAATGGTTTTAATTTCCAATGAGAGAAGGCGATCGAACCGTCACACTCACTGTCTTAGGCACCATGATATGCCCGCATGCAAATGTATCTTGCAGTCGCTACATCTCGTAGGTTAAGAGCGGAAATTACGAATTGAAGTGCAATCATGGATGTATTGTGTTTTGAACACAGCGAAAGGAATGTGAGTTTTTAATGAAAAAAGTAGCTTTAGTAAGCCCGTTGAGAACAGCGGTCGGCTCTTTTAACAAAACCCTTGCGCCTCTAAGCGCTTCCGAACTGGGGGCAACTGTGATGACAGCATGCCTTCAGCAAAGTAAATTAGAGCCTTCTTTGATTGATCAGATTTATTTGGGAAATGTTCTTCAGGCGGGCAATGGACAAAATCCTGCCAGACAGGCGGCATTAAAAGCCGGTATCCCTATTGATGTACCCGAAACAACGATAAACACGGTTTGCGGTTCAGGACTTCATGCCGTTGCTTTAGCTTACAATTCAATATTGGCTGAACAAGGCAACATCGTCTTGGCCGGAGGCATGGAGAGCATGTCGAATGCCCCTTACCTGCTAAGGAATGCAAGAAACGGCTACAAACTTGGCAACGGTGAGTTGGTAGACTCCCTAGTGGCCGACGGCCTTACGTGCCCGATCAACCATTACCATATGGGAATTACCGCAGAAAATGTTGCCGAGAAATATGGAATTTCAAGACTTGAACAGGACGAATTTGCCTATCAAAGCCAGCTAAAAGCCATAGAAGCAAAAAACAAGAAGCTTTTTGAAGAGCAAATTGTTCCGGTCATGATCAAAACCAAAAAAGAAACTATTTCTTTCACAGAGGACGAACACATAAGAGGAAATACAACGCAAGAAAAACTTTCTCAATTAAAACCTGCGTTTAAGGAGAACGGGACGGTTACCGCCGGAAATGCTTCAGGAATCAATGATGGCGCGGCGGCCGTGCTTGTAGTGTCGGAAGACAAATGCAAGGAACATGCATTAAAGCCATTGGCATATATCAAGGGTTATTCACTTGTTGGCGTTGACCCTGCATATATGGGAATGGGGCCAGTGAAAGCCATTTCGACACTTCTTAAGCAGCAAGGTATATCCATCGATGCCATTGATCTTTTTGAAATTAATGAAGCGTTTGCCTCACAAGCATTAGCGGTAGTGAAAGAGCTAGGGGTCAGTCCGGAGAAGGTGAATGTCAATGGCGGCGCAATCGCGATCGGGCATCCTGTCGGTGCCAGCGGTGCTAGGATATTGACTACGTTGGTTCACGAAATGGTGCGAAGATCTTCACGCTACGGCATCGCCTCGTTATGCATCGGAACAGGAATGGGAATAGCGATGCTGGTTGAAAATGCGCTCATTTAAAGTGGGTGTTCAGGATGACTTTTAGAACTATCTCTTAAAAGGAAGGGAGATCGCTATGAATCAAAAAGATGTACTTTCACTCCAATCTATGCCTGCGGCTAGCGGCAGCTACGGGCGCCCACCATACCGCTTCATCAACCGGGAATTTTTTATCATTACCTATGAGACCGATCCCTCTGCGATTAGACAGGCGGTCCCAGAGCCTCTTGAGCCGGATGGAAGCAATACGGTCTCCTATGAATGGATCAAGATGCCCGATTCTTCCGGTTTAGGATGCTATGAGGAAAGTGGTATTGTCATTCCGTGTACTTTTCATGGAGAACCCTGCAATTTTGTTGCCCAAATGTATTTGGATAACGCGCCTGCTATTCTGGGGGGACGTGAAGTCTGGGGATTTCCGAAAAAATGGGCAAAGCCTCGCCTGAGCGTGGAGGAAACGGAGACGCTAACGGGTACATTGCATTATAATCACGTTCTGGTGGCCACGGGAACTATGCCTTTCAAATATAACATTCTTGATGAAAAAGAAACGGCTAAAGCCATCGCAAAAACGCAAGTTAATTTGAAATTAATTCCTGATGTTGACGGTACCCCCAAAATCGCTCAGTTAGTAGCGTATAATCTCGAGAACATTACGGTAAAAGGCGCCTGGTCAGGGCCTGCTAGGTTAAGCCTGATCCCCCATGTCAACGCTCCTGTAGCAGATTTGCCGGTTAAAGCTTATATTGGCGGAAAACATTTTATTGCTGATTTAACGCTTCCATATGGAAGAGTCCTCTACGATTATCTCCAATAAAGTTTGCCTTCCTAAAAATATATATATATAAGGAGAAGGAACCATGAATAACAAAGTAATCTCCGCTGAAGAAGCAGTTAAGAAGGTCAAAAACGGAAACACGGTGATGGTCGGAGGTTTTCTGGCAGGAGGCTTTCCGGAGGACCTGGTTCGTGCGCTTGTTGACACAAATTCCGCCGACAATCTTACGATTATTTCCAATGATACAGGCACACCGGAATTATCTATCTATAGACTTGTTAAAAGCGGCAGAGTAAAGCGGATTTTTGCATCCTATATCGGCTCCAATCCAGAAACGGGAAGGCTCCTGATGACGAAAGAAGCGGAGGTTCAACTCTTCCCGCAAGGCACGCTCGCTGAAAAAATACGCGCAGGAGGAGCCGGTTTGGGCGGTGTTTTAACACCTGTAGGTGTAGGCACCGTTGTAGAGGAAGGAAAACAGAAAATCAAAATTGATGAAAAGGAATACTTGCTCGAACTGCCGCTCAAAGCGGATGTGGCGCTAATCAGAGCCCATAAGGCTGATGAAGCGGGGAATCTTGTCATCAACGGCTCTTCACGTAACTTCAATATGGTTATGGCTACAGCGGCAGAGTATGTAGTTGCTCAGATAGACGAATACGTAAAGACGGGAGAAATTGACCCCAATCATGTCAACGTTCCCGGAATATTTGTCGACGCAATAGTAAAGGTGGGTGAAAACGAATGAATAACAGAGAATTCATTGCTCGAAGAATAGCCCAGGAATTCAAAAATGGTGAAGTTGTCAACCTTGGTGTCGGATTGCCTACAATGGTAGTGGACTATATCCCCGAAAACATTCATATTATGCTGCAGGCTGAAAACGGAATCCTCGGTGTAGGCCCCAAAGCGGCTCAGGGAAAAGAAAGGCTCGATTGTATCGATTCAGGCGGAAACTACGTTACAACTATGGAAGGAGCATGCTTTTTTGACAGTGCACTTTCATTTTCCATCATCCGCGGAGGGCATGTGGATATCACCGTGCTGGGTGCTCTGGAGGTCGATGAGAAAGGCAACCTTGCAAGCTGGATGATCCCAGGGAAAAAGGTGCCAGGCATGGGGGGAGCCATGGATTTGGTGGTCGGAGCCAAGAGAGTGATTGTAGCCATGGAGCATGTGAACAAAAATGGAGCTCCGAAAATACTGGAACAATGTAAACTGCCCCTGACCGCTGTAAATGTTGTAAAGACCATAGTAACCGAAAAGGCTGTCATCGATGTTATTCCGGGTCAAGGGCTGATGCTAAAAGAAATTGCTCCGGGTTTGTCGGTGGAAGATGTTCAATTAGCAACAGAGGCTAAACTGATGGTTTCACCACATTTGAGGGCCATAGCAGTATAAAGGTCATCATAGAAAGGAACCAGCTGCACCTTCAAATTAACTTATCTGGCGTTTAACATGCTCTCTCGACTGCATTTATTATTACAAATAAGGTTCGCTAATTGCTCATTGAGCAATTGCGAGCCTTTTTTTGTTGGAGTGGGACCTTTCAAGTAGCATTCTGCGATGAAAGACTACAGCTGTCCAAGATCTTTCTACAGCTATACCCCATACTATGGAAAAAAATCTGTTTTGGTGCTCCTCTTCTATTGTTCTTCCAGACGATCCACACGGACGGTTTGGGTATTGGTGGGTCTGCTGCCTATCTGTACAGTGGCCATACCGTTCGCTTCGTCTACATGCTCAATCCAGATCGGTTTTCCATCCATTTGTACGGCAATGGTATCGGGCGAATCGTAAATCGCTTTTGCTCGTTCCACGTTCATGCTATTTTTCCCCTCCTGATTGTTGTTGTGTGCATTTCATTCAGAAATATAGTTTACCTAGTCTTCATCTATAATCCGTTCAACGTCTAATGAAGGGATGCTATGAGAAGGCGAAGTTGAAACTACAGCCTCCAAATCCACATGAGCCACAGCTATGGGAAAAGGCGGTTGGATTCCATGGGAAAGGGCAAACTCTGGCGGCAATGCATCCTGTTCGCCTCCCGCGGGTCCCCGAAAGGCGACATGGTTTTGACCCACACGATGCCTGATTTGCCGAGGAAAGGATTTTCTGGACATAAATTGTGTACCTCCTTTTGAATCGGATATGCCTTACTATGCACCAAAATTGCTGTAACCATGCGCAAGCAGAAGTAATTCGTAGCCTTCATTTGTACCTCATACAATCACTTGTACGAAGCATACTAAGTGAAAAATGGATATGCTCACAGCCGAGCGTTGGAATCGAAGGATACAAAATGAGGATTTAAGAAAAGGGGGACTGGCGGTATGCATACGGTCTGGAAAGGCGCAATCAGCTTCGGGCTGGTTCATGTGCCCGTTAAAATGTTTTCAGCGACGGAGGATAAGGACATTTCCATGCGTTATATTCACAAGGAGTGTGGAAGCCCACTTAGCTATGTACGAAAGTGTCCCGTTTGTGACAAGGAGGTCGAATGGGAGGAAATTGGAAAAGGCTACGAATATGAAAAAGGAAAATTTGTCATGTTCGACAAGGAGGAACTGGAGCAAGTTAGCGGACAAGCGGATAAAAATATTGTCATTTTGGATTTTGTGGATTTGCAGGAAATTGATCCGATTTACTTTCAGAAAACGTATTATTTATCCCCGGATCAAGCTGGCTCCAATGCGTATAAGCTGCTCATGAATGCGATGAAGGATACCGGGAAAATCGGGATTGCCCAAATCTCCATCCGCTCTAAAAGCAGCCTGGCGGCTATTCGGGTGTTGGATGAATGTTTGGCGGTGGAGACGATGTTTTACCCCGATGAAATTCGCCCCATTGCTCAAGTTCCTAACTTACCGGGGCAGGAGGAGGTTAAAGATAAGGAGCTGACCATGGCAAAAATGCTGATCGAGCAGCTATCTACACCTTTTGATGCAGCGAAGTATACGGATCAGTACCGCGAGCGTCTGCTGGATCTCATTCAGCATAAAGTGGCTGGTGAAGAGGTGCGAATCGCCCCAACACAACCTCAGACCAACGTAGTAGATTTAATGGCCGCCCTTCAGGCCAGCATCGAGGCAGTGCAACCTGTCGTTACCGATCCCGGCCCTGCTGCGAAAAAACGCCCTGCGCGTAAACCAGCAGCCCCAACAGCACAACAGGCTGTTGCAGGCGAGAACATCTCTCCGACTCCAGTCAAAAAGAAAAGAAGCACTGCCAAACGTAAAGAAACTTAAGCTGAGTTACAGAAAAGTCTTGCTAAGGGGTGGCGGTGAGACTGCTTTGATACGATAGTAGCTGACTGAACGCCCCCCGCTCCTCTTGTTCCAGTTGGCGGTAGTTCCCCTGCTGTATGACCTCGCCTTGATCCAGTACGACAATTTGATCTGCATGTCTGATGGTTGACAGGCGGTGAGCGATGACGATCAACGTCATTTGACCTTTCATCCGTTCCAGTGCTGCCTGAATTGCGGCTTCATGCTCACCATCCAGCGCACTTGTCGCTTCATCTAGTATAAGTACTGGAGGATGATGCAAGACAGCCCGTGCTAATACTAGCCGTTGACGTTCTCCTCCAGACAGACGAATCCCGCGATCTCCAATGACCGTGTCCAGCCCTTCGGGCAGTCTGGATACAAAGCTGTCTGCGGCTGCAAAATGTAACGCCTCCCATAGTTGCTGCTCACTAGCATCCTTATCTGCCAGCATCAAATTTTCGCGGACAGTCGCATGAAATAAAAATGGGTCTTGTGACACGTAGCCAAACGACTGCCGCCACTGGGGCAACAATTCGTCGTCCAGAACAAGCCCGTCTATTGTAATCTGCCCCCCAGTTGGACGTAAAAAACCCATCAGGACATCGACCATTGTACTTTTACCTGCTCCCGATTTCCCTACAATGGCTGTCATTCCCCGGGCGGGTATGAACAAATTGATACGATGCAGCGCAGGCTCTGCTGCACCATCGTAGCGATAACCCAGATGGCTGCATTCAATTCCATGACGAAGGGACAGGGGTTGCCGTACAGCTGCAGATGATAGATTGAATACCGATGGATCGGAGAAAGCTTCGCACTCCTGTTGCACCTTGGTGACACTTTCAAAAGCGGAGATCATAGACATGATGTATTCCAGACTCGCTTGAATAAGGGCAAATCGGGGCCATAAGCGGGAAAATATAAGAATCAACACAATCAGTTTTTCAGATGTAACATGCAACCACTGCAACGATATAAATATGACACAAGCGACAAAAACAGCTGCCGCTGTACGATGAAAAAACTGTGTGGACGCATTTTGCCGGACAAATTGGGTCGTATTATCCTCCATTTGTTGTGTCAGGGAGCGAAACCAATGGATATTCGCCGCTTCCAACAGATTGCTTTTAATATCTTTCATGCCGTTCATGTGATCCGTAATTCCAGCAAAATAAACCTGCGACAGCTCAGTCGTACGATCACCTAATTGTTTGGCATTTCGAATGGAGCGGCGGAACACGACAAACAGCCCCAATCCACTCAGAAATACCAGTCCGGTTAAAGAGGGGGATAACCAAAAAGCCAGCGCAATCTGGATCAGCGTAAACATGACGGCTGTAGTCAGTTGAAGAAGCAAATTCGTTCCCTGACTGACACGCGCCAGCTCAGTCGTCATCACATGGCTAAAATCAGATTTACGCTGACGCAAATAAAAAGCCCACTGCGCCTTCATAAAGGAAGTGTACACGTCTATACGCAGAGAACGCATAAAACGCTGCTGAATCCGCGAATTCAGGATAGTTTGGTAACGCTGAAGCAAAGCCTGCCCTGTAAGCAGCACTACAAAAACCATCAACATCCCCGGCAACAGCCAGATTTTAGGAATGAACGCCAAAAAATGATCCAATCCATCAGACAGAAATGGCATCCCTGAATGACCGACAAATACGCCGATGGCCGCCAGCATAGGAACAAGCATATAAATGCCAAAACCCTCCAGCAGGCTAACAATGATCATACATCCAATATTGAGAAATAACGCACCGCCGTTCACGCTATACAGCTTTGTCATATATAATCGCAGGTGAACCATAATGCACACTCCTTATCGAGTCAGTGCTTTGAAAATCGCCGCTTCAGCCAAAGAAATGGACGTAAAGGGATATACAAAAAATGCAGCTGGCGAGGCAGTGGAAAAACGGCCGAATCCCCCGTAGAAGGAAATAAACGGCTGATGAGGTAACTTAGTCTGTGTCTTGGCTCTTTTAAGGAAAGCAAGTAAGTGCGGCTGACCGGCTGATGGGCAGCCGCCGTGTTTCTGGTCATGACTTGGCTGGAGGCGACAGCTGGAGTAATGGGGGCACAACTGGTAGCGGTGCTCATCGGGCTATAGTCGTCGTTACTGGCACCTTCTGTGATGCTGAGAACGCCACTGGTGGCAAGCATGGCTGCTTCGCCACAGGTACTACACAATGAAGGACCGCCATCCGGAGGGGCGGCCTCCGCTTGCTCCGCCAAAGCTCTGCTGTGCAGCAGCTCTGATGGAGCAAGCCTACCTGTACCCGACCCGTGGGCAATCGGGTATGGTGCGGGAACGCTGGCCTGCATGAAGGCCAGCGCGCTCAGCGCGAGCCTGTGCGCCTGCCGGGTAGCCGATACCGGACGCATCGGCTCTGGTATCGGCGTACCCAACAGCGCAGTGGCGAGCGCCCAGGCCTGCCCGCCAGCAGGCAGGCCCCCGTAGCGGCGCATCATCGGCAGTAGCGCCTCCCAATCGACAGCACATACCGCAAGCCTGTCGATGTCAACCAGCCAGCGCAGCCTGAACCATCCGTGACGCGCACCATGCGCACTCAAGTACAGAAATTGATGCTCGCTGCCAAGCGTATACATACAGGACGTCATCGCAGTCCTGTTGTCGGCAGGTGCCAACGGTACCATCCGACTGGCTCCTGTAGCTTTACCCATTTGCCGACAGCTCCACAGCTCGTCAAAAGAGGGTTCCCCACCCCCATCCGGGTGAAGACGCCAATGCAACTCTATCTCTACCCGTTTTTGCGGATGGAGGTAGGATGTATGATGGTCCTTCCATTTCCAACTGCCAAGGACACGCACTTCTCCGCTCTTGGGCGCATATCCGGCTTCCTTCATCCAATGCTCAGCCTCATCCATATCGTCAGGGGCAATGAGTAAATCGATGTCCTTGGAGGTACGCAGAGAAACATCCCCGTACAATTGCTGCGCCAGAGCAGGACCCTTCAGCATAAGCACACGGATTCCATGAGTTATGAGCAGCCTGGTCAGACGTCCAGCTTCTGCTTGAAGATGGAGCATGCGAAGCGTGTTTCGATGATATTGCGCTTGAAGGTTTCGCAACAATTCTGCGGGAATGAACGGATGATTCAATGTTTTCAGTTGGAGATACACCGTAGGTACCACTCGATGGTGCTCGGTCAGACGTAAAAAGCGGACCCAATCCATCTCACGCAGCTGGGTAGCAGCAGTCTTATCCTGCCAATGAGAAAAGTCTTTCCCCAATAGAGAGAGTAACAACGTTAATTCCTGATCCTCATTCCAATTCGCAAGTTCCAAAACAGACTTGGTGGGCATGCATTCTTCTCCTTCGATTCTTTGGACTTCTTTTGTCTCATCGCGTTAAAGTAAAGAACTACCTTTATCTGCCATCTTTGTATTTGTATCCGTCACAGCACGTCTCCCGAATATCCCCACCACCGTAAATGCTTCCATCTCCCGTTTCCCCGTAACATAAATCGGTCCGCTACGTACCCATGCATGTGCGGCCAAGCGGCCAGCGGCATTTTTGGCTGTGCCCAGATACAGCGTGCAGTCCAGTTTTCTACGTCCCAGCAACGTCATCGCCGCAGCGGCTTGTACAAGACAACTACTGCACCAAGGAGTATAACGGCTTGCCAGCTCCACAGCGTGCGAAATCTGCTGAATGGACTTCTCCTGCCTGACATCACACTGCCATGGAGTTTCTTCCGTACATATACCCCAAACCCTTGAGTAATCCCCAAAAGAACGACGCTGGCGCAGCCTCGCCCATCCCAGCTCCAGCCAAGCTTCCGGCAACAATCTCCTGACCTCTGGAGACAGGAGAAAAAGCCGTTGTATCCGCATGTTATACCGACTCCCGTAGAAGCTTTAACAGTCCTTCCCGCTCCAACTCAGCCACAAAGGTATGTACCTGCTGTCTGCACTGTTCCTCGTCCACCTCATATTCGTTCGTCAGGACAGTTACGATATCGCCAAGTGAAGGACCGGATTCTGCCAGTTCCCAGATTCGTCCTCCTGTGAAGCCTAAGTTGTAATATTTACCAGTGTTAATACTCATCATCACTTTTTCCCCGTCCATATCACTGACGTAGACCTCTTCACCGTAAATGACGCGATAATGGTCTTTAGCTGGATTAGTGGCTGCCATAACTCTTTTCCTCCTTACGAATGATATCAAGTACCCGTTGTACAACCTCGGACGCAGTAAAGACGGAACTATCCCTCAGCAGCCGCCAGCCCTCTACTTTACGAGCCATCCTAGCCGCTGTATCAAACGACCATTCACTCAAACCCATTCGCGGAATAATCACCCTACGATATGTATGTTGTAGTAATGTATGCAAGCACTCCAGAACGTTCAAGGGCTGCTCCGTAACTGCCACTAGCTCCCCTTCGCGCATCAACGCACGGATTGGAGAATCTGCCACTAGCTCAAATACGCCCCCTAAGGGCAGCGGATCGTTAAAAAATTCATCTACGGCGGGTACGGCATATTTATTCAGCTCATCTGCAAGCATACGAAAATCTCTGTATTGTGGCATTACAGAATCGCCATCCGTTAGGGACCGTATGTGGTTTATTGTGCGTGCATGCTTGTTCTCCCGTAAAGCCTCCAGTTGGAGCAAGCTATCCAGCCCCAGCTTTTGCTGCGGATAAGCTGGATACACGATGGCTGAGGAAGCCGTAGCTTCTACAGCAATCACGTCATCACTAACCATCTGATAACCTGCCTGCCTAAAAGTAGCCGCCAGTGTCGATTTCCCCGTACCCGATTCACCCACAAATGCGTATGCCCTCCCCCCAATGACGACCGCACTTCCGTGAATAGGTAATATTCGTCTTTGCATCAGCAGAACACCCATGCATGTACCCAGCACAAATAGCCGCACGGTGTCAGGATCGGCCCCGGAGAATATGCTTACCTCGATTTCCTTGCCTTCCCTGACGGCATAAATGGCCGTACCTGGTATTTGGAACATAAATCGTTCATCCAGCATCACAAAATTGGCCTGTTCCAGCTGACCACTCCATGCAGTCAAATCAGCCTGTCGAATGACTACATCCTCTACTGCTTCCGGTGCTGCCAGGAGCAGCTCAGGCAGATTCAGTTCACTGGCAATCCTGAGTCCAAAGGCTGTATATTTCGTCCAACTAACATTTGCACTCCTGTCATGCACGGTAGGACTCACTCCTCTGTCCTTAAAAATCCCGTCTTTATTTCTTGGGCAAAACCTCTAACCCGAAAGAAATAAAGACGGCTCTGTATTGAATACGAGTCCAATGGATTATGCTATTTTCGTTCATTCAATCGTTATCGGCCGAGCTGTCTGGCTTCCAGTCCAACATCGGCTGCATGTATAACCATCTATTAGCTTGGATTATAAATATCGGCATCGTGGTCGGACACCCAATCAATCTGTCTCCAGCCTTTCCCCGCCATGGTCTGGCTAATATCCAACACCTCTATCGTCGGTTCCTGCCATTCTTTTTTACTCATTTCATCACCTCCCCTCCAACGAATGACGAACTGTCCGCCCAGATCAATCTGAATCAGTTCAATCCACAGAGAAAACGGTACACGATCAGGCTATGCATTAGTAGTCGTATATTTGGATCAGACGCCTGTTCAGGGCGGGGGTGGCGAAGTTTCGCCATAGCCGTCTTTATTAACTCAATATTGAGATATTCAGCCGCTCGTAAATCATGACACATCAGTTGAAGCTCCCCCATAAACGTATCCCAGCAAGGAAGCATACGATGTAGCCAATCGGCAGGCTGCACGCCGCGTACCCGCTGGTTCAACCGAACATCATCAGGTAGATGATCACGCATGGCTTTACGAATGAGGGCACGATCCCGACCGTTTTGCACATACTGCTCAAAAGGCACCGATAAGCAAAAACGAATTACCCGGCTGTCCCCGGTCGGATCACGTTCCCATAGGCCATAACGTAGTGAAAGTTTGGTCGCAACCACACCATTTTTGTTGGCAATCGCCAAATTTGAGAACTTCTCTTTTCTCGTCTGATCGGCATTTTTTATCCAACCTGTTCCGCTCAATGCAGGAATATCTTCTACATGCATCCGTTTGGCAAATTCCGGGTGAATCAGGGGAGGAACGGGACTTCGATTGCTACGCCGCAACCATGAATGAGATTCAAGTGAAGTCGCTTTTCTCAACATTACGGGGAGTAGATGTGACATGCGCCTGCCCGTAAGCTTGCTGTACCGCCACAATCCCTGAAAGGATTGCAACCAGTGCAAACGACGAAACTGCCGGGCATAATAGTCTAGTGCAGGGCCCCACGATACGGTAAAGTTGCCTCGTGCCCCGGTCAACAGTACACCGACATTGTGCTCCTGTGCTTTTTCGTAAAAACCTCTGATCCAGAAGGAGTTTTCAAAATATTTGTAGGGTGCTTCCATGAGTTCCAGCCAAATATCAATTTCTGAAAACGGACTTTTCCCCTCAAAATCCATATAATTCTCGTGAATGTTGCCCACATAGCGAGCCGTAGACTGAATATAGCTTCGTTCGTTCGCCAGCAATGTAGGCGGTGTCCAGTCTGTAAAATCTTGAACAGGAACATAGCTGTAGGCATGCAGCGGCTTTTGTTGCAAGTGCAGTGATGGCGCGGCAAAGCTGGCAACCGCTCCAGAATCCAGCCCTCCGCTTAAGGCAGCCCCTACAGCGCGATGCGTCCGTAGTCGGGCAGTGACCGCCTGTGTGAACACCTCGCGGAAAGCTTCTATGTACTCGCCCCCTGTTTTGAGCCGCAGTGTCTCTACCTCATCCAGACATGCATATTTATGAAGGGTTCGCTTTCCCTCCTCCATAGTGAACCAATGTGCAGGGGGAAGCTGGTTGATATGCTTGTATGCGGTCGTTCCGATATCGACGGATTCCTGCATGGTGCGGATGGACAAAAATTCGGCCAGCCATGGCTCATACAATTCTTTTCGCAGAGAGGACAGGGCCAAAAGCGGAGCGACTACCGTGCTAAACGCGAATCCTCGGTCATGCTGGTAGATGTACAACGTACGATTGCCTGTCATATCTCGAGCACCATATAATCGATGTTCCTTGGCATCCCAAATAACAAAGACAAAATCACCTATCAGATAACCGGCTGCATCCACTCCCCATTTGTCATATGCCAGCAAAATCAGCTCGCTGTCCGTGATATCTTGTCGCCGTTCCTGCTCAACTCCCAGCCGTTCAAACAACTCGGAACGATTGTCAATAATTGCATCCGCTGTGATTGCCAAATCTCTTAGCTCATCATAGAAGGGAAGACGCTCATGAACAGATTCCGGGGTCACATGCTGGGCATGACAACCCAAAAAAATAGAGCCTTCACACCAAGCGCATACGCGGTCAGCGGGATATTTTCGCAGAGCTTGCATCATTTTCCCGCCTTCTTCGGTGCATACGGACTCATGCCCAAAGCTATAGATTCCGGCAATCGCACTCACGTTCTTCCCCCTTTTTCTTTTCCTATACTTGATAACACTACAGACGCCAAGCGCCCGAGCTTACGGGCAAAGAGGCTGCGATATCGGAGACCTTGATTTGGGCGTTGATAGCTTTGGAGCTGAGCGATAAGACGGTTCCGCTCCTCATAGCTATGTGCCAACCTGTTTTCCAGGGATTGAATCCGCCGATCGTTCACGATCTGGTCCACATGCATCCTTGCCGGATCTTGAGATGCAGCATGACGGGTTGCATTTATCACGAGTTCTCTGTTATCTGCATCTTGTTCTTCCAGCATCCGATAAGCTGCCTTCCATTCAAAGCCGCTTTGCTGGAGGAATTGTTGTGTACGTCGACTCAGCAACTCTATATCCGGCTCATCCTCAAAGCGGACTCCAGTCATCTGCTCAGCCTGCTCCAGCTCTTCCGCGTAACCAAGCTGCTTAAACATGCGGGACCCAATGCTTCTGCAATACAGCTCAATTTCCGTTTTACTCAACAAGTGTTGCCAGCTATGTACCGAATCTTGATGCGCCTGCTCATGCTCTCCTACGAAGGGATCACCCGCTCCCATACTATAAAAAAGACTGGATTTGGGCGTATCCGCAAAGTCCCCGTACTTTTCCATCCCCAGCTCATACTTGATTCCCAGAAAATCGCACAGCTTCTCGATCTCCATCGTTGGATTGGATACGAGTTGTTCATACCTAAGCGGGTATGCAAGTGGATGAGGTGTAGCAAAATAATGAGCATAACGGAATAAACCAACCGTAATATCCGTCATTTTCATATTAAAATGCGGCCCCCCCAGTTCCTCCAGCAGTTGAAAACGTCCATGCCGTAGCTGATTAACCTTTTTGAATGAGGCCACAATGGCCAAAGGATTCCGGATAAGCCACAGCCTGCGGGCAGCAGGGAATAAACGGTCTATAAATTCTAAAACCGTATAGTAACGCGGGGATTTGTCGATAAGCATATCTGCTGTTGTTCCTTGAAGCAGACCATTATATATTTCAAGTGCATACGAACGGGAGGCCTGCTCCAATACGTCGGGGGGGACCATACCTTCAAAAAATTGCCGAAGTATCCCTGTTCCTCCATATGGCCGTGCATGTGACTGAGGAAGATCATATAAACTGAGCAGAAACCACATTTCCTGCGTGGCAAACAGGCGGGAATGGTTTTGCAAAATGGCGGTAAGCAGCGAGCTTCCACTCCGAGGGACACTTAACAGGAATACCAGCCCTCCGCCTTGCTTTTCAATCAAGCAAACTCCTCCTCTACCTCTGCTCAAGACACTTTGATAGATACATATCGTATTTTTATTATAAATTTATGATACATAGTGTATCTTGTCAATCCCTTTGATGGATAAATTCAGCACTTCACGTTCATGTTAAACCATATGTAGATCTATGAGCTCAACAATCAGCCTGTAAATAAAGATTTTGCTGTATATTAACCAAAGGAGGATAGCACTATGGGACAAGCTGTTAAAGGTACAATTACCATTGAAGGTCAGGAAATTCCTATCACAAACCCAGATAAACCGCTGTGGCCTGAAGCAGGCGTGACTAAGGCGCTATATCTTCGCAAGCTCGCGGTATTGGCTCCCTTCCTGCTCAAATATTGCCATCATCGTCTGCTGACCGTCATCCGCTGGCCACATGGGATTCACGGTGATTTTTTTTATCAAAAAAATGCCCCACGTCCTCGGCCAGACTATATTGAAACCGCTCTGCATGATGGTATTGAATATATCGTGCTCGGCAAATTGCCACAACTCCTCTGGCTTGGTAATCAGGCTGCGTTGGAATTCCACCCCTCTCTACATGAAGCGGGAAGCAAGCTGCCCTGTGAATGGATGATAGACCTTGATCCATCCAGAGAGGTGGAGCCACGTATTATGGAGGCCGCCTCTATTGTCGGAGAAGTACTGGCTTCGCTTGGTTTGGATTCCGTCCCCAAAACATCCGGGGCTACAGGTGTACAAATTATCGTTCCGATCCGTACAGGCATAACCTTCGATGAACTTCGCAGCATCGGGCTATTAGTCGGGCAGTTTGTGACAGAAAAGCACCCGCATCTGTTCACACTCGAACGGTTAAAGAAGGATCGTGGAACAGCCATCTATTTTGATTACTTGCAGCATTATCAGGGGAAAACTCTGGCCGCTCCTTATACCCCGCGGGCACGCCCTGGCGCTACGGTCTCCACTCCACTAACCTGGGAAGAGGTACGGCAAGATGTATCACCACTTGACTACCATTTGCTGAATATTGAGGAACGACTAAACCAGGTAGGCGACTTGATCGACAAGGTTCCTCCCCAGCCTGTAGAAGACGTCCTCAAGCATATGCGCACCAAGGCACACCGAACCTGATCCATGCTTGGAAGAACAAAAAAGGGGACGAACTCCGCAGCCATTAGGCTGAGAAATTGTCCCCTTGCGCTAGTGTATTCCTTTTTTCTTAAAGCGTCCGCCCTTCACATCGTGAATGTTACCGATCGCAACGAAAGCGTGCGGGTCCCAATCTTCAACGATGCTCTTCAGCTTCGCTTCCTCCAGTCGGGTAATGACGACGAAAATCACTTTCTTGCTTTCACCCGTAAAGCCGCCTTCACCTTCCAGATAAGTGACGCCCCGTCCAAGACGGTCTGTCAGGGCATCCCCGATATCACGGTATTTTTCACTAATAATCCAGACCGATTTGGACTGATCCAGACCTTCAATCGTAATATCAATCATTTTCATGGCGATATAATAAGCAATCATGGAGTACAGAGCATTCGGCCAACCGAACACAAAACCTGCACTTCCCAGAATGAAGATATTAACGAACAGTACGATCTCACCGACCGAAAAAGGAGTTTTTTCACTGACGAGAATAGCTACGATCTCTGTCCCATCCAGCGAGCCGCCGGACCGAATCACAAGACCCACCCCAACACCGAGAATAACGCCCCCAAAAATAGCGCCGAGCAGCGGTTCGCCAGGAGTCAATGCACTTACATTGTGAAGTAACGCGGTTCCGATGGACATAACGACGATACCGAATAATGTGGATAAAGCGAAGGTTTTACCGATTTGTTTGTAGCCGATAAGTAAAAATGGAAGGTTCAACAGGGTCAGGAAAATACCGAGCGGATAGCCAGTAATCTTGGAGGCCATGATGGAAATACCTGTAACGCCTCCGTCAATAACGCCGTTAGGAACCAGAAATATTTCCAATCCCACTGCCATCAAAGCTGCACCAACCACAATCATGGCTGCACGCTGAAACAGGCGTTTTACTTTGTTCTTCGGATTAGCTGGAATTTTGCTGATCTTGGTCAACTCTCCGGTCACATCTGTGATCTCAGACAGATTTTGGACTTCCTTGCTCACTACACTCATATATAAATCCCCCCGTTACAGTATGGTATATTGGACCGAAAAAGGGGCTGCTATCCGCAGTCCCCTCTCCTTTACCGCGCTTGTGTTATATGAATAGTATACCATAAAACTGCGATTTTGCGCAAAAAAGTTAGCAAAGAGCACATAAATCACAATAAAGTGGGATTATAGCGATAAAAACGTCGAAAATCGCCTTTAAAGGAGTGGAGAGAGCATGCGAGTTAGAATTTCAGCTGTTTTCTGAGATCGAGGCCGTCTGCGGAACACGTTCAAATCAATGCGTGAGGAGTTGGAAATGTCCTCTACAAAATCTGCCGAAAGCCGTTCCAGCGCTGAATTAGCAAAAACTACAGCGGTCAACTCAAAATTATAGAAAAAGCTGCGCATGTCCATATTGGCGGTCCCGACCGAGCCGAGTAAATCATCGACAATCACCACTTTGGCGTGAATAAATCCTTTTCGATATTGGTAGAACTCCACCCCTGTCTCCAACAATTCTTGCACATAGGATAAAGACGCCAGATGAACCAGCTTCGAATCAGATTGGTAGGGAATAATAATTTTCACATCTACGCCACTGACTGCTGCCAGCTTGAGCGCCTCATGAATCCCCGGATCGGGAATAAAATACGGCGTCGTAATCCAAATCCGCTTTTTGGCAACCGTGAGCGCACCAAAACACATTTCCTGAATCGTATCCCATACCTGATCGGGACCACTGCTCAAAATCTGTACTTCCTCATCCCCGGTGCAGGTATGTGGAGGAAATAAATTCACATCCATCAATCTCTCCCCTGAGGCCAGCTTCCAGTCGCTAAGAAATGCATTTTGCAGAAAATAGACGCTATCTCCTTCAATCTGCAAATGCGTATCCCTCCAAAATCCCACTTTGGGGTATTTTCCGAGATAATCGTCGCCTATGTTAATCCCACCCACAAATCCAATCATGCCGTCCACCACCACGATTTTCCTGTGATTGCGATAGTTAATCCGGCGATCCAACGTGGCGAAAAACGGAGGTAGAAAATAATGAAATTCCACTCCCGCCTCACTACAGGTACGAATAAAGGAATAAGGCAAATTATAGCTTCCTACACCGTCCACAACGAATCGTACCTTTACTCCCTCACGTGCCTTGCGGATCATGACCTCTTGAAACTTTCTTCCGATTTCATCGGCCCGAAATATGTAAAACTCCACATGGATATGATGCTGTGCATGTTCCATCGCTGTCAGCATAGCCTCGAAGGTTTCCTCCCCGTTCGTCAGCACACGTGTGCGATTACATCCAGTCAACGGGTTTTCCGACATGCGAATTAACTGGTTAAACAGCCGCTCCTGATGCTTGAAATGAGGATTATGCATTTGCTCCACATGTTCAATCACTTTGGATTGCGCCCACAGACGCTCGCGAAATTCACGAAACAGCTGTGATCCCCCTTTTCGGACCATTTTGCGCTTCTGATAATCCTGTGCAACAAAGTAGTACACGACAAAGCCAATGAGCGGGAAGCAAAACAAAATAAAGAGCCAGGCTACCGCTTTGGACGGCTTGCGAAATTCAAAGAGCAGGATCGTCCCGGTCTGAAAAATAAAAACAATTAAAACCAACAGCAACCACAGCATTTCTAAGCCTCCTTATATATCTTAGGATTTTGCAAAATCCTCATCTACGTTTTATACTAAGCTCCAATTTTTTTGACATGTTTGCCTCTTAAGCTGAATAGATAGTAACCAAGCACTATAGGAGCGATGTCCGGAAAGGAGCGATTATGAAAAAAGGAAGCCTAAATCGCCGGATGACCCTGCTTGTTATTCGGGATGCACAGCAACCGCCCAAGCAGCTACAATGCTCTACAGCCGCTGTCATTCTCGTCCCAACTCTTGTGATCGCGTCTATCTCTACACTCGTGATCGGGCTGCAAATCCGTTCTTCCCATATTATCTCCCAAATGGAAACGAATCTTGCTGTCCAGAGTTTGCAGATGGAGGTCACGGTAGCGGACAAGGATGCAGCCATTGGGCGACTACGGCAGGAAGTCATGGAGCTGACGAATCAAGCCACCAATATTCGTGAACGCCTTCAGCGCGTAACAGAGCTGGAACAACAAATGCAGCAATTCATTCGTAAACACGGAAACTCATCTGCCACAAGTAACCATAAAAAGACCATGACGCCGCTCTCCTGGGATGCTTCCGGCCATATTGGAGGTGAACTGATCGCAGTGCATGAAAATACTGCCCTCCTAACTCGCCAGGCAATGGATGATTTTCAGGAGATCGAATCTCTGTTGGACACGGTGGAACGTACGGTTCCCCGCTCTATTCAGCAAGCAAATGCCGTACAGCAGAATCTGGAGCGCAAACAAGCCGCACAGCTACTCCAGACCCGTAGGCTGGCTCTTGCCGAACAAGGGAATCCCTCCGTTTGGCCTGTAGGTTCACGGCGAATGACCTCCAGCTTCGGCTATCGCAGCGACCCTTTTACGGGTAGATCTGCCTTTCATTCAGGCGTGGACATTGCCGGACAAACCGGTGATCCAGTCTATGCAGCAGGAGCAGGTACCGTCTTGGAGGCTGCTTCTAGCGGAGCCCGCGGCAAGTGCATCATCATCCAGCATCCTGACGGACTCCAGAGCTGGTATATGCACCTGAGCGGCATGCAGGTGGCTCCGGGAGATCGTGTCCACAAAGGACAGACCATCGGTCTGTTAGGAAGTACCGGGAGAAGCACGGGACCTCATCTTCATTTTCAGATCGTCAAGCATAACCAACCTGTCGATCCATTACTGTATGTACAATGAGGACTTTTCAAAATCCTTACAATAAAAGATTGGGGGAAAACCATCATGTTCAAGGAATCCAAAAAAAAGCTCTCCGCCCCAGCTATGGATACACTGCTCGCTAATGGCACCAGCTTTGAAGGTACAGTTGAGGCAGAGGCCAATATTCGGATTGACGGTCATTTTCAGGGCGATATCCGCAGCACTCGTACTGTCGTCATTGGAGAATCTGCTGTGGTACGTTCGGACATCATCGCACAAGACGTCATTCTTGCCGGTAAGGTGTTCGGCAGCATTACTACAGAAGGACGACTGACCATTACGCCGACAGGTGAACTGTACGGAAATACGGCGACCGCTGCATTGGTCATATCTGAAGGCGGTGTACTGGACGGCACAAGTCAAATGAACCGAACAAAGGATGTAGAGTTGTCAACTTCTACGGATGAGTCAAACGACGAAACCCAATCTAGTTTCAGCAAAAACAGGGAGGACAGCCAAGCCGATCTGCAATCCGAAGCAGGATAAAATCAGTATACACTCCATTCATTCCATAATATCCTCCACTCTGCGTTCCAAAAATAATTGGTACACCTTACGTATGACAATTTTTCCGCACATATACAATGGAATCACCAAAATGATGCCCAGAATCCCGAGCAGGTCGCCACCAACCAACAGTAAAATAACGACTGTCAACGGATGAATATCCAGCTGCTTGCCAAAAACTATAGGTGACAGCCAATTATCCTGAATTTGCTGTGCAGCAATCACCACGACCAGCGACCAGAGCGCCATCGAAGGTGATTCGAGAAATCCAATAATAACTACAGGTATAGAAGCAGCCACTGCCCCCACATAGGGAATAAAATTAAGAAAAATCGAAATAACGGCGAGCAGCAAGGCATAAGGCAAACCTATAATTAAAAATCCAAGGAACATCATCACACCCAACGCGACATTGATCAGCACCCGACTCACGATAAAGCTGCTGAGCGCGCTATCGATATCTTCCATGACCTCCAACGCGTCTTTGTGATATTTTTTAGGAAAGAAGTTTAGCATTTTAGGGCCAAACTTGCTTCCTTCCTTCAGCATGTAATAGAGCAATATGGGAAAAGTAGCCAATACGATAAAAAAGTAGGATACGAACGATACCAGCTTTACCGAGTAATCAGACAGTGTCGAAAAAGCTTCGTTCAACGTATCTGACAGTTGTGACAGCGGGTCTTCACCCGGAGGCAGCACTTGTCTCAAGGATTGATTATGCCGCCATTGGCTCAATTGATCAACCAGACTTTTAATGAGCTTCGGCGCATTTTCAAATAAATTGGTTACCTGATCACGCAGCGTAGGCCACACACCCCATGAGAAAACAAACAATAACACTCCAATGACCAAATAAATCAGCAAGATGGAGATAGATCGTTTGATTTTTCTACGTTCCATTACATCTACAATCGGCCTCAATAAATAATAGAGGAAAAAAGATAGCATCAACGGTACAACCAGCAAGCTGACCAACGATACGAGAGGACTGAATATAAAGCTTACTTTGGTACCCAAGTAAATGATGAGTAATAGCATGACAATACCAGTAGTCAGACGAAAAAAACGATTATTTTGCAGCATATCATGCGGCCCCCCTCTGTTCTGTTCTCTCTACCTCTTTAAACGCAAAATGACCCTATTGATTGATTGTTGCTGAAAATAGATTACAATATACCCCTACGCTCAGAATGTGCAGCAAAAATAACATAGATACAGGATAAAATAGCGTAAAATGAATATTTTGCAAATTCCTGAAATAATAAAAAGGACGTCCAAATGCTAGGCATTTGAACGTCCTTTGTGTTACTCTATGGCACTTCCATTTAGGTCGAAACATCCCGTTTTACGAAAACCACCCAGGCAATGGCGATAAAAATCACATAATAGGCGGCCAGCACGGTGAGCGAAAAGGTTAGACTGGAACTTACTGTTCCCGGCGGCATATCTAGATATTTTTTCAGATCCATATGTGTAAATAGTACGTATTTGGTCCATTCATAACGATCTGTGCTGAACAAGCCAATAGAGTTATAGACTGTTTTGGTGAACATCATGAACAACGACAGCCCAATCGCCAAGGCACTGGAACGGAAAACTGCGGATAGCATAAATGCAAAGGCCATCGTCACGAATAAGGCGATATAGCTATACAAGAAGTTCAGCGTTACATAAGATATCGGATCACTGAACAGCGGAACAGAACCCGCTGGTGCATCTTTGGATAACATCAGCCATGAGGACAGCGTAACCATCAAGATCAAAATGATCGTTCCGAGCAAACTGAACAAAATCACGGATATATACTTGGACAACAATATTTTGCTGCGAGTCCAAGGTCGGATGAGTAACAACTTAATCGTTCCCCAAGTAAATTCACCAGCCACCGAATCAGCGGCTACAATGACCGTAAACGTCGTATTGAGGAAAAATGTAAACAACGTCGTCAACGCAATTCCATCCCACACACTGACCTGATCGGAAACCAGGGAAATCAGCATCGGAATCGCAGCCGTGATGACCGCCAGCAGACCCAGCATAATCCATGTGCGCACACGCAGGTAAATTTTCAGATTTTCGTTATGTACCAACTTGAAAAAATCAGCCAATGAACCCGCCTCCCGTCACTTCCAAAAATTGATCTTCCAGCGTACGGGCAATCGGGCGAATCGCATATACTTTAATTCCGTTTGCAGCCAGCAGGCTGTTCATCTCTGCGATCTGTTCCCGCTCCAAGTGAAGCAGCAGTTGATTGCCTTCGACGCGCCCTGCTCCAGCAAGCGCATAAGCTTGCTCGGCATCATTTACCTCAAAAGCAATTTCTGCCGTCTGCACTTCCTCCCCTGTATTCTTCAGCTGCTTGATATCAACCAGCCGTCCGCTCTGAATAATGGCTACACGGTCGCACATCAGCTCCATCTCGGACAACAAATGGCTTGATACGAACACGGTAATTCCTTCCGTACGGGTCAATTGACGCAAATAATCTCGCAGTTCTCGAATACCCTGCGGGTCCAAGCCATTGGTCGGCTCGTCCAGCACGAGCAGCTTCGGTCGATGCAAAATTGCCTGAGCTACCCCAAGTCGCTGCCGCATCCCGAGCGAGTAGGTTTTTACTTTGTCATGAATTCGGTTTCCGAGTCCCACCAAACGAATCGCTTCATCCACGCGCTCTTGGGTCACCCCAGGAGACATTCGCGCAAAATGCTGCAAATTTTGATAGCCTGTCAAAAACTTGTACATCTCCGGGTTCTCAACAATCGCGCCGACATGGGAAACGGCCTTCTCAAAATCGGTATTAATGCTGTCTCCACAAATATGAATATCGCCCTTGCTGATCGAAATCAGGCCAACCATCATACGGATGGTAGTCGTTTTTCCCGCACCATTGGGTCCGAGGAAACCAAATACCTGGCCCGCCGGAACCTCCAGCGTCAGATCATCCACGATCGCTTTTGAGGAAATGATTTTACTCACACCCTCCATACGTATGACGGGAACCTGTCCTGTCGCTTGCTGCATACTATGAAACTCCTTCCACCCGGAGTGAAGCTGTTATCCATTTTACTTTACATTTCCGGTTTTGGAAGTATTGTACCATATTTAACCTTTTAGAAACACTACGCAACCTCTATTCCTTGTCCTTGTATATCCAAAGCACCCGCCATTTCTCATCTTCCTGTGTCACATAACAAGGCTGTACGATATCAAAATTACCGAATCGGGTCTTGTAATGCTGAGTGACCGTAATACGGTAAACCTTCCCTAACTCTTCTCCATTCGGATCGGTACGAATGTCATATTCAGCCTGCGGCTCCCCCAGTTCAAACGTAAACGTATCCGTCCCCATATCCTGCATAAAAACGTGCGCACGCTGCTGTACATACGTAGATTTCTCGAATTTCTTTTTCATTTGCGAATGAAAAAACTCCCATGATCCTCCGAAATTTCCCGATTGCTCCATAGTGTAGAACTCGTTCAGTGCTTCTGCCGCTTGATCGCCCTCGCCTGTAGACATCACCCCACGCAGACCCAACCACAGTAGCCATAACAATCCACATATGATGGCAAAATATAATAGCTTACGGACGAACGCCGAAGCCGCTCTCCTTCTAAACAGCACACATTGCCCCTCCTTCTGTTGGACTATACCGAATTCTCTACAGATGTATGTGGGACAAGCCTTGTTTAGAAGTCTTTAGAAGAAAATTACGGGTGACCTCCCAAATAGGGCACCCGTCTACATAAAGCTTACCTAAGGCGATATGGCCGTGGTAAGCATGTGCTTCTCCAGCACTCCATGGAGACGCTGGCGTTCCTGCTCCTCCACAATGTAATAATATACACCGTTGATTTTACGCCCCTGTCCCTTCAGTTCAACGGTATCCATCTGCTTGAGGGACGGACCGATCCGGGTCAGGAAAGTGGTCATATCGTCAAAGGTAATGTCTGTGCGAATCTGCTCCCCCGCTGCCTCCAGTATCGGCTTTACCCTCAACAGCCCTTCCTTGCTGATGGACTGGGCCAGAATTTGCTTGAGGAGCTCCCGCTGGCGGGCATTTCTTCCGAGATCCCCACGTGGATCATCGAATCGCATACGAGCGTAGGCCAACGCCTCAGCCCCGTTCAAGTTCAAATTACCCTGCGCAAAATGATGGCCCTCATATTGAAAATCAAGTGGATTATGAACCTCCACTCCCCCCATAAGGTCCACCATTTTCGCAAACCCTTCCATGTTCATCTGCACATAGTAATCTATCGGATGGTTCAAAAAATGCTCAACCGTACGAATCGACATATCCACGCCCCCAAAAGCAAAAGCGTGATTGATTTTGTCCTCACGCCCCTTGCCGATCAACTCTGTTCGCGTATCACGCGGAATGTTGAACATCAACATAGAGCCTTCGGCAGGGTTAACAGACAAAACGATCATCGTATCCGATCGTCCTGGATCGTGAGGCCGCCGATCTACGCCCAGCACCAGCACGGTGAACGGCTTGAACTGGGAGATGGCTGCCGGATTGGGTGTACTTGATCCCGTGTCTGTACCTACAGATCGCCCTGCTCCGCCCGTTGCAAGGGTAGAAACCGCCCCAGGCTGCACGATGCTGCGCGGATGATACATCGCATTCGCCGCTGTTTTAAAGGAATGATACACATAAGCGGTGTAGGCAGTAGCCCCTACGACCATTAACGCCGCAGCCCCCAATGTCACCTTCAGCCATCGTTTCATACGCAGCCTCCCCTTTACGGATTCACTACAGACTGATGACGATCTACATCCAGATTGTTCATCTGTGGCCTGCCGACAGAATAGTATGCAAAGGCGGATTGTCTGATTTGCTCTTCGCTGTACACATTGCGTCCGTCAATCATAATTGGATACTTCATAAGCTCATTCAGTTCACCCAACCCGATATCACCAAATTCTTCCCATTCCGTCAATAGACACAGTGCGTCACATCCCTCTGCCGCTTCTCGTGCGCTATCTGCCCACGTTACTTCCGAGCTGTCCAGCAGTTTGCGGAAGTTAGCCGTCGCGATCGGGTCATATGCACGAATTTGCGCCCCTGCCTCCAGCAGCGACTGCATGATATCCAGCGCCGGGGCATCTCTTACGTCATCTGTATTCGGTTTAAAGGCCAGTCCCCATATACCAATTGTAGCTCCCTCCAGATCACCCAGCGCCTCTTTCAGTTTACGAATCACGTTAAAACGTTGCCCCTGATTCACTTCCACCACAGATTTCAGCAGCTTGAATTCATAGTCCACGTTACCTGCAATTTGGATCAGAGCTTGTGTATCCTTGGGAAAACAGGAACCCCCATAGCCGATACCAGCAGACAAAAAGGAGGAACCGATCCGCTGATCCAGTCCCATACCGTGTGCCACGCGTGTAACGTCTGCGCCCACCTTTTCGCAAATATTTGCAATCTCATTAATAAACGAAATTTTGGTCGCCAAAAAAGCATTCGACGCGTACTTGATCATCTCCGCCGAACGGATATCCGTGGTTACGATATTTGTCGTCAGCGGCTCGTGCAGAGTAGTCAGCACAGCGGACACATGCGGATCGGAAGCTCCGATGATGATTCGATCTGGCTGTAGGGTGTCTATGACTGCTGAGCCTTCGCGTAAAAATTCAGGAACCGAAGCCACACCAAACGGATAATTTGTGCGGCTCGCAATCCAATTTTGAATACGTTCGTTCGTTCCGACAGGCACCGTGCTTTTGGTGACAATTACTTTGTAGCCATTCATGGCGTCTGCCACCTCGCAGGCGGCTTCTTCAATATAGGACAGGTTCGCTTCTCCGCCTGGCAGTGAAGGCGTGCCGACCGCCAAAATAACAATTTCGGCTGCCTCCACCGAAGCAGCCGTATCTGTTGTAAAGCTTAGTCGGCCTTGTTCTACATTATCTTTAATAAGAGCCTTTAATCCCGGTTCATAAATCGGCACCCCACCTGCACGCAGCTGATGAATTTTGTCCTCATTCTGATCTACGCAGACGACGGTATTCCCAAGTGCGGCAAAACAGACCCCCGACACTAGCCCGACATACCCTGCACCAATTACACATAACTTCAAAGCAACTCCCCCTTTTACATGCGGTCTTATTGCATCCGCTTTTACCGACTTCACTTCTCTATATCTCTTCCTGCAAGCCGATTATGATAAAGCGTAAGCCGTTTGTTTTGCCGATAAGATTTTAGAAAACGGTATACATACATCGGATTGTTATAGGCATACCTCTTCCATAATCGCTTCGGTTCGCAGATCAGACGATACAGCCACTCCAGCCCCAGCTTTTGTATCGCTAGTGGCGGTCTACGAACCTTTCCAGTGATATAGTCAAAGGCCGCCCCTACTCCAATCATCACGCCATGAATGCGGTCTTTGTTTCGATGCATCCATATTTCCTGCTTCGGGCAGCCTAAGCTGACGAATATGATATGCGCGCCGGACGCATTGATTTCATCAATGATCCGCTCCTCCTCATCTGGATGAAGCTCACGAAATGGTGGTGAAAAGCTGCCCGCGATGCGGATTCCAGGGTAATCCTGTTCTACTCTTTCTTTTAAGCTATCCAGCGTATCCGGCGTACTGCCGTAAAAATATATACTTACCTTCGTCTGTGGCGCACGTTCGCACAGCTTGAGCATCAGACTGGGACCATCTACCCGATCCTGACGCTCAAATCCGTACAGCTTGAGCGCCCATACCAACGGCATACCATCGGGAGTACACAAATCGGCTTGAGTGAGCGCTTCGTGGAACTCGGAATGATTCCCGGCTGTGACAATGGAATGCGTGTTGCAAATACAAACATAGCCGTCCTTTCGTTCGACTGCCCATTGTTCCAGCATGTGTACCGTCTCCTGAAACGTCAGTGCTGCAATATCTGCATCCGCAATCCTTCCGACTCTATATTGGGGCAGCTGCTTCATAATCACGCTCCTCCATCGCCTCGCTATATATCGCCATCAGCTGCTTCACATTCACTTCTTCCGTATAGCGTGCAGCGTAGTTTTCCGACACCTTCTGTCTCATAGCTGCATAGTTTTCATAAGCTACTGCACAGCGAATCACAGTCTTTATATTTTCCAAATCATCATGTTGAAAATGGAAACCCGTCACCCCGTCCTCCACGACTTCCTCCAGTGCACCGAGCCGGCTGCATAATACCGGAGTTCCAACAGAAAAAGACTCTACAATGGTCATGGGAAATCCTTCATACCAAATGGAAGGCACCATGACATACATGGCCCGGCTCATGCAATCCAGTACCGTGTCTCCATCCTGCTTACCGAGAAACCGAACATCTTCCTGCGGATAAGCAGCGGTCAATTCAGCCTTTTCCGGACCATCCCCAATGATGACCAGTCTCAATCCCCCCCGATCTTCCAACTGTGACCAAGCTTGCAGCAGATTGCGAACCCCTTTTTCAGCTGAAATCCGCCCCACGAACAATAAATAACGATCATTCGGGTCATACTGGGTTTTCACTGTTTTATGATGGACAAAATTCGGCTTTACCGCGATACGATCCAGTGGAATACCGCTTTCGGCAAATTTGTCCCGTGCAAATTCTGTCAGCGCAATATAGCGACTTACCTTGTGCTGCCATGTGCCGATCAGATCGTTGAACTTAATCATCGCCGCTACCGGAATCGTCTGAAGCTGTGAACCTCGATAGCATCCATGACGGATGGAATGCAGCAGCGTGCCGTGCAGACATTTTTCACAAACCTTATTCCCTCGCATAAAGGTTGCCGCCGGACAAATCAGCCTGTAATTATGCAGTGTCTGGACAACCGGAATCCCCAGCCGTTCACAAGCATGATAGACCGAAGGGGATATAACCGGGAAAAAATTATGCACATGTACCACATCCGGCTTCACCTGTAAAAGCAGCTTCTTGATTCTTTTGAATTCCGGCAGGGACCATGCCGCCTCTACCGCCAGCTTTGCCATGTTCGCTAGCCCTCTGCTTTGAATGCTGTCGTTGTGCACATAGTAATGCTCTGTCTCTATTCCTCTGGAACGCAGCATAGCTGATTCTTGCTCGACAACCTTGTCTTCTCCCCCGCTTTGCTGATAAAAGTTATGGATGATCAGCACCTTGCTCACAGGAGGGCTCATCTGTCTGCTGACCTGTTGGCTCACGTGGTTGCCCCTCTTTCCTGCGTTGATTGCATAGCGTGGTTCGAACTCGTAGGTTTGATCCCTTGATGGCTTACTATTTCATCCGCAATGCGATCCCACGACATACGCTCGACCGTAAGGAAGGCCTTCTCCGCCATACTTCGTCTCAGCTCAGCATTATCCAGCAAATCGCCTATTCGACCAGACCATTCCTCTTCTGAAAAGCTTCTCAGCATCACTCCGCTCACTCCGTCCTCAATCAAGGTAACCGAGCCCCCGTTTACCGAAGAGATAATCGGGACGCGAAACAGCATGCTTTCCAGCAGCACCATACCAAAAATATCGTATTGGGTCGGAAACAGCATCACATCCGCCGCTCCGTAAACCTGCCACAGATGACGTTGCTCCACTCTTGAAAAATGAATAATACTGTCCGTTATTCCCAGTTCATGAGCATATGTCCAATAGCGGTCTGTGTCCGCCTTCCGTCCATCCCCGACCATTAACAAAAGGCAGCTAGGATACTTTTGGAGTACCCTTTTGAACGTAGTCAGCATAAAACGTATATTTCTCCGTTCCTCCAATACACCAACATACAGTAGCACCGGACGATCTCCGATTCGACGCAGCTCATTCGCGACCTCACGGTTTTCCTCACGTTCTCCGCTTATGTCTTCACTGTTGTTACTGGTGCCACTATCGAATGCTCTCTCTACTTTACTGCGATCCAGTCCGACCCCAATCGTAACCACGTTGTCAAAACCTTTATTCTCCAAATAGCGCTTGGCAAGATCGGATTTGACATAGGTACGGCGTAGAGATTTTGCTACCCTCGGAAGCAGCATAATATCGTATAGTTTGCGGATCAGCGCGTGCGTGTTATCTCGGTATGGGCCGTGATACAACGCCAGCTTATCAGGACATTTGCGAGAAAGCAGATAGGTCATGATCTGGTTGTATTCTGTAGTAATGATTAGACCATAGGCATCCAGAAAAGAATCTTTGAGCACATCTCTGTAGATGCTGTTGCTTAAGAACTTAAACCCGTGGAGCCAGATAATACGCAAGGTGCATCCTTCGTGACGGTAGACCTGTTCCAGATGGGTTTCTTTACGATCGTTGTAGTAAACAATATCGCAATCATAGCCTTTTCGAACGAGTGCTTTGCCCAAACCGACTTCCTGTAAATTGTATGAGTCCCCGTTCACTTTGCTGGCAAAATTGCGGAGATACAATATTTTTTGAATCATCATCAGGGCTCCTGCCATTTCATATTGGGTGAGTTATGGAGCACGGAGGGTTCAGAGAACGCTGGACGTTCCATTTGATCTTCCGATCGCTGTTGCAGTGGGATTCCTGGATATATAAAACATTCCGAGGTAAGAATCCCACTGCAAAGGCGAACGCTAGCGCTTCTTCAGATTCAAATGGACCGCTCCGCTACTGACCGCCGGGTCTATAAAGTCACCTCATTTCAAAAAAGGGAATGCTGGGCATGAAGTGCCCCCCGCTGCGCGGAGAGCGAATGCGCGCTGGCGTTGACTTCGCGCTACCTTGTATACCGATCACATTAGCGATAAATGATTGAACAGCATAGAGCTACTACCACTGGGCTGACACAAGACCTTAACGATGGCTAGATTGTCGCCTGCTAAAAGATTGCTATCCACCAAACGGCTGTCACCCTGACAGAGAACGGTACAGAGCATTAATTTCGCTGGCATGCATGCCCGGCGAGAAGTTCGCGGCGATAAGGCGAAGCTATCGCCAGGCGGCTCTTACCTCCCCCACCCAATAGGCTGGGGGAAATTCTTTTTGGCGGCGGTGGGTAGCGGAGGGTAAGGATTTGAATCTGGAGAAGCGTCAGCGTTCGCCTTTGACGTGGGATTCCGCCCTCTGTAGGGCTTTATTCAAACAAAGGAATCCCACGTCAACAGCGATCGGAAGATCAAATCCGTCCCGAAGCGGCCTTCCATCCACAATAGTTGCTCCAGGATCAAACCCGCCCCGAAGCGGCCTTTCCCCTCCAACTTGAATGTTCACGCTGCCTTTCCTCCGTCATCTGCATATTAAAATGATCTGCCCCTTTGAGCTGGGCAGCTGCCATATCTGCCACTAGAGTCACACTCGATTCCATCGGCACAAAGCGGTATTTGTAGGCTGTAAGCCGATGATCCGTTTCGTGAAATAAAATATCCTGAGCGTAATTCCCCCATCGGTCCTTGGGCATCAAATCAATGGTCATGCTGGCATGCGCAGAGGGCAGCAGCATATTAGAGCCGTGGATACCGATTACTAATTGGCTGGCTGCGTATACCTCGCAGACCCGCAGCTCACTTTCTCGATCGAAGCGTGTGACACGCTCATCAGAAATCCATGCCGGGAAGCTCCCGGTACGCCCAAGTCCAGCGACTGTAAAACGATGATCTGGGAAGCTTTCTTTTAGCCTGCGGAACAGCCGTATGATTTTACTGCGCTGATGATAAATTAGTGGTTTTAGCCCACGTTTGAGCTGCGGAAATTTCTGTACCGCTCTTGCGATATGATGGCTGCCGCTCCACAAGCGATCTTCCCTCCATACGAAGGTAATGCGCGGCTCCGACTCACGCCCCTCGTCATAGCGGGAGACACCTGTAAACTGCTCAATATCAAACTGATTGGGATGTGAATATGCCGGGCTGACATACACCTCATCAAAACGCATCAGTTCCTCAATCATCCGATGATGTAGTACAGGATAAAAGTTACGTGCCCTGCTGAATGGCACATCAACCGTCCAAATTTCAGACACATATGCTGGCACCATCCACTCCAGCGACTTTTGCACAATAACGATAATTCCCAGGTCCGGGGATTGCTCGTATTCGCGTTGCACATTGAGCAGCTTGAGCAACGCATGACCATACAAATAATCCATAGTGTTGACGATGATTACACGTGTAGAAGCTTTCATTTTATGCACGGTCATGCCGACTGCTAAGTCATAGGAAGGATTCATCAACGATTGCCGCAAAGGCTCTCCGAGCCATTTTCTCGATTTCGCATCACCGGTCAGAATATAGTCAGGCATTTCTACACGATAAGGTGAATACGTGGCATGACCGACCCTCATGTCCTCGAGATATTCGCGTCCGCACCCCTCACACGCAGTACTGACACATACATGGATTCCCTGCCACAGCACCTCTCCACCACGTACCTTACCTCCACAATGCGGGCACTGTTCCTCATGCCGAACAAACGGTTTAATGGGTATCATGATTGTTCTCTCCAACTTTCGGTACTGTAATTTGAACACGCCAAAAGGTCAGGATGGACTTTATCATCCAACCCAAATTAGATTTAACTTCCTTAAACAGCAAATCTAATAGAAATACAGATATCGTAAAGGACAAGATCGTCGCCACTAACGACCCTCGCACACCAAGCAAAGGGATTAGCGCGTAATTGAAAGCGATATTCGTAACCGCCCCTACCACCGAGGTCAGCAGCGTGTATCTAAACAAATTTTCATTGGTAATAAACAAGCTTTTAGCAACACTGAAGTTGGTGAAAAACAGACGAATTGCAAACAGAGACAACAGCGAACCTGCTTCGGTAAATTCTCTCCCATACAGCACAACCACTACCCATTGCGATAGAAAAAATAAAGGTACCGAGGTCACAAGAAAGCATATAAACATCAGCCGATACACCTTGGACAATGTCTGTCTGTATTCGTCGCTTCCTTTCTGCTTGGAACGCGTCACCACCGGAGCATAAGCCGTCGTCAGAACGACCGGAATGAAGCCCAGCACTTCGATGAGTCGGAGTGCAACGGAGTATTGCCCGACCGCAGCATTCCCCAGCAGTTCACCGATAATGACTTGATCGATCCGTGCCTGTACATATACAGCGGAGGATGACAATATAAGCGGCCAGCTGTGATTCATGATTCGCCGAGCTGTGGTTAAGCGGAACGTCCATCGGTTCACACGTCGTCCTTCCTTATGGAAGAAATACAGCAGCAGCAGGCTTCCCAACAGAAACTCTCCATGAGCACACAACGCCACCAACCATATCGGAACACCGGACAACAAAAGAATGATTTTGATGGTGGAGCCGAGAACAAAAGCGGTATTCTTGGCAACGACCGTGTATTTGGACAACATCTGCGCACGAAACCAGTAGTCGATGATATCAAACAATTGAAATATCGAGGCCGTAGCCAGAATCAGATTGATCAACCGCACTGAACTATCTTCCGGTCTGAGCAGTGAAATGAAGGAATAGGACAGTACAATGGCTATCAGAGTACCTACCAATTTCAGCAGAACCGCCGTCCCCAATAGCTCATGCTCATCCTTGGGGTCTTTGACAAGATCGCGTACTAATATAGAATCAAAGCCAAGGGTCGTGAAAATCAGAAACATCCCGAAAAAGGATTCCGCATAATTCCACTTTCCCAGTTCCTCTGGTCCTAACACTCTCGCCATGATGATGCTGACTGCCAGGCCAAACACCATGCGAATCATTTTGTCACCGAACAGCCAGGATGTATTCACCAGCAAACTTCTGCGCGGTTTGGCGCGTTTTTTGACTAATGTCATAGGTTTTACTCCATCTTAAAAAATGACCTTTCGCACAGCCTTATAACCTGCTGTTCTGTCAATGCAGCTGCAATCAATGTACAGCGAAGAGACCCCCGCTCAGGCGGGTGGCCCCTCCATCTCTTACACGACAACAGAAGCTTCAACTGCAGCCTGCCTTTTTACCCGCTCCAAGTCTGTATCCACCATCATATGAATGAGCTGCTCGAAGCCTACTTCCAATCGCCAGCCCAGCTTTTCTTTCGCCTTGGCACAATCGCCGAGCAATAAATCTACCTCTGCCGGACGGACAAATTGAGGATCGATCACGACGTAATCCTCATAATTTAAACCTACATGGGAAAAGGCAATTTGCAGCAGTTCGCGTACAGAATGCATTTCTCCTGTGGAAATGACGTAATCATCCGGTTGATCCTGCTGAAGCATCAGCCACATCGCCTTTACATAATCGCCTGCAAAACCCCAGTCTCGCAGTGAATCCAAATTTCCCATGTGCAGCTCCTGCTGCAACCCTAGCTTGATACGAGCTACCGCATCCGACACTTTACGCGTTACAAATTCCAGTCCTCGGCGTGGCGATTCGTGATTGAACAGAATGCCAGAGCACGCAAACATATCAAAGCTTTCGCGATAGTTCACTGTAATCCAATGGCCGTACACTTTGGCGACACCGTAGGGACTACGTGGGTAAAACGGAGTCGTTTCTGTCTGGGGTGTCTCCAGCACCTTACCGAACATCTCGCTGCTTGACGCCTGATAAAAGCGCGCTTCCGGCTTGGCAATTCGAACCGCCTCCAGCATATTGGTGACAGATAGCGCTGTAATCTGCCCTGTAGCCAACGGCTGCGGCCACGAGGCCGCTACAAAGGATTGAGCAGCCAAGTTGTAGACCTCATCTGGGTCGGACTGACGGACGGCTTCGATCAATGAAGCCAGATCGGTCATATCACCGGAAAGCCATTGGATGTCATTCTGGATATGCGCTACATTTTCAAAGTTCGGTGTGCTGGTTCGTCTGCGCACCCCGTATACCTCATAATCCTTGGACAGCAGCAACTCAGCCAGATAGGACCCGTCTTGTCCGGTAATCCCTGTGATCAGCGCTTTTTTCATTCCAATTCCCCCACCGTTTTTTTATTGTTCAACCAGATCCAGGCCTTGAAATGCCTGATACACAGACCTTAATCCCTCTTCTAGTGAAATACGCGCCGACCAGCCCAGCCCGGAAATTCGGGATACATCTACCAACTTACGCGGCGTTCCATCAGGAGCGGAGGTGTTAAAGGTAATTTCTCCCTCATAGCCGACTACATTCTTCACTCGTTCAGCCAGCTCACGAATGGAGATATCCTCACCTACGCCGATATTTACAATTTCATTTCCTTCATAATTGTTCATCAGGAACAGACAGGCTTCAGCCAAATCATCAGAATGAAGAAATTCTCGGCGCGGCGTACCAGAGCCCCATACTTCTACAGTCGGAGATTGATTCAGCTTGCTTTCATGAAACTTGCGGATGAGCGCAGGTAGCACATGAGAGGTCTGGAGATCAAAATTGTCGCCCGGACCGTATAAATTCGTCGGCATCACAGAAATAAACCGGGTTCCATACTGACGGTTGTAAGACTGACACATTTTAATCCCGGCAATTTTAGCAATCGCATAGGCCTCATTAGTAGGCTCCAGTTCACCCGTAAGCAGATATTCTTCTCGCAACGGCTGCGGAGCAAATTTAGGATAGATACAGGTAGAGCCGAGGAATAACAGCTTGCCTACATTCGCCCGGTACGCCGCATCAATCACATTCGTTTGTATAAGCAGATTGTCACGGATAAAATCAGCCGGATATTCGCTATTCGCCAAAATCCCACCAACTTTGGCCGCTGCCAGAAATACATAATCCACAGGCTCTGTTTCAAAAAAATGATCTACCGCCTCTTTATTGCGTAGATCCAGCTCACGGCTTGTGCGAGTAATAATATGACGGTAACCCGCATTCTGAAGCGCTCGGACAATAGCGGAACCCACCAGTCCGTTATGCCCTGCTACATATATGTTGGAATGAAGATCCATACTTATCCCCTACCTTCTTCGTGAAAATGAAAGACTTTAATACGCATCCTTGGAGCCTAGCAGCACACGAAATGTTTTCAGCATAATGATCATATCTGTGCGGAAACTGCGTCTGGATATGTACTCCAAATCCAGTTCTACCATCTGGTTAAAGCTTAGATGATTACGACCGCTGATCTGCCATAGACCGGTGCAGCCTGGTGTAACCGTCAGACGCAGCTTATCCCTCACTGTGTAATTATGGACTTCTCTTGGCAACGGGGGTCTGGGTCCTACCAGACTCATCTGCCCACGCAGTACATTGAACAGTTGTGGCAGCTCGTCGATGCTCGTTCTGCGAAGAAAGCGACCCACACGGGTAATTCGGGGATCGTCCCGCATTTTGAACATCGCACCCTCAATTTCATTTTCCACCAGCAGTGCAGACAATCTCGCCTCGGCATCAGACACCATGGAACGAAATTTGATCATGCGAAACGGACGCTCATTTTTCCCAATACGTACTTGATAAAATAACGCACTGCCTTTTGGGTCCTCCAGCTTAATCAGCAAAATGACAAGCAGAAATACCGGGCATAACACGATGATTCCAATGAAAGACAATATAATATCCATGCTTCGCTTCACGAACGGGTATACGTTCCATCCTTGCCGCCGTTCAAGCCCATGAGCGACCGAATATACATCCACTGACGCGCCCAGCACTTCGGCCTCGTTCGAGCGGGAAGAAGACACGTCTCATCACCTCGCTCCTTATTGATAATTATTATTTATACATTGTTAAAAGAATTTTATATACTCTCATTTTCCTCCTTTTTATTCATGTCAGATTGCGTTCCTCCATACCCCTCTCGGCGCGGGTATTCGAACGCTTCACATTATTAAGTACGACACCCAGAATGCGCGCCTTTACTCTTTCCAAATTCGCTTTTGCTTTCTTGACGACATCCTTTTTGACCTTCCCTGCCTGCACCACCAGAATGACTCCGTCACACATAGCGCTTATAATTAAGCCATCCGGAAAGGACAGCAACGGCGGCGTATCCATTAAGATCACGTCATAATGTTCTTTTAGCTCAACCAGCAGAGCATTCATTCTGCGGGAACTGAGCATCTCGGACGGATTGGGCGGGTTCGGCCCGGCTGTAATTGCATGCAGATGGTCAATCCCGGTTTCCTGAACCACATCCTGCCATGCCTGTTGATTGGCAAGCACCCGTGTCAGCCCTGTATGATTACGCAAACCAAACATATGGTGCAAAGAGGAACGACGCAGATCCATGTCCATAATCAGCACCTTTTTCCCCTCTTGCGCATAGGTTACAGCCAAATTGCTAATCGTGACCGTTCTGCCTTCACCCGCCTGGGCGGACGCCACCATCATAACCTCAATCGGCTCGTCTATAGAAGAAAACTGGATGTTAGTACGAAGCATGCGGTACTCCTCCGAAACGGAAGACTGAGCATGTAGGGATGTAACGAGCTGATTATTGATTAATCGCGGCATATTGCCCTTCACCTACCTGTTTAGGAGTTGTAGTCGAGCTGTCAGAGCGTTTATCTTCTTTTTTCATTTTTGTAATCAGGGATAGGGTAGGCAGACCGAGTTCTTTTTCAATATCCTCTTCATTCTTAAATGTATCATCCAGTACCTCCAGCAAAAATGCCAAACCTATTCCCAACAATAAAGAGGTGGCAAAAGCAATAAATATCTGTATAGCGGGATTACTATTCACGGGAACTGCTGGATCATTCAGACTGGCTTCGCTTAGGATGGTGACATTGTCCATTTTCATGATAGAGGGAATTTGCCGTTTGAATACTTTGGCTACCGCATTGACGGTTTTCACAGCCTTCGTATACGATAAATCGCGGATTGTTACATCCATGACCTGTGAATCACCTGCGGTGTTCACTCTTAATTTTTGCGCCAAAGCTGACGGAGTGACCTTAAGGTCGGGGAAGCTGGCGACCACCTGATCCATAATCGCCGAGGAGATCATAATTTGCTTATAGGAGTTCGTTAAGGCTATATTCGTTTGAACTACACTGTAATCAACGACACCTGCACGATCCGGTCGTGGCGTCTGGTTGATAATGAGCTTTGCGGTAGCTTCATAAATCTGCGGGGTAAAATATACATTTTTTATGCCCACTACAGTACATACCAGCAGTACGATGCTACCAATCAACCACATTCTTTTACGGATCAAACGGATGTACTCTTTCAACTGCACAAGACCAGTCCTCCCTGATTGACTTGTTTTCGATGCAATAACGCTTGTACTGATCCTCTGCATAACGGGGAAAAGAACGATGCATGACCCTCTAATCTATAGTAAAATGTTGTATAATAGCGCATAGAAGGTCTAGCCAGCGAATAAGCACAAAATGCTCAATAATCGGTGGCCTCTTAGGGTATATAAACGAAGACATAAGTGAAAACTATGAAATAAAGATACGTTATGTAACTTACATAACTAATTTATGATACAAAACGTATCTTGTCAAGCGTAAAATTGCTTTTTTACCTTTCTTAACCTTGCCTTCAGGAGGAAAAACAGATGAATTATGGCACCCGCATCGCTGAATTACGAGAACATAAGGGATTAAAACAAGAGGAACTAGCGCAATCCCTCGGAATTACGCGGGCAGCTCTTTCTCACTATGAAAAAAATAGGCGCAAGCCAGATTTTGAGATCCTGACCAAGCTCGCTGATATTTTCGGGGTAACGATTGACTACTTGGTGGGACGTACGAGCCATCCGGCAGCGATATTGGATTCAGATGTGAGGGAATTTGTGGACCAGCTTGAACTGTCCGACGAGGATATTCTGCAACGTTTCAACCTGACCATTGACGGACGCACCTTGTCTGAGGAAGAAGCCAAACGTTTTATTGCATTTGTCCGAATGGAACGAATGATGGAATAAAGAAAGCGGCCGACTGCTTCACGTCTCGCTCAAGTAGGACCAGCCGGTGGAATTTACACGCGCTTGTCCTTCCGGTATGTGGTTCCATCAGCGTCGTTTTCTAGCCATTCTGGCATCGTGAGCCCACATTGAAGCAAAATGTCCCGGATGTCCAAGTCGATAGCGGCTTTGTCTACTTTCCGTACGTTGTTTTGAAAAAGAGGGTTGTTCACCTCTAATTCTGTCTCCTTGTTCATTCAGCACTAACCTCGCTTTATTATTCTTGGTCCCGGAAAGAGATTTCCCACAAAACCATGTATGTATAGTCATGAACAAAACTATTATATATGAATACATACCTGCAATGTTGTCGTCTTATGACGAGAATATAAAAGGATTTTCTTATTTTTTTCTTCATTATACGTAAAGTATTGGCAAATCAGAACGATTTTCCAACAAAAAAGAACCTGTCAGGTCCTATTTTCTCCTGATAGGTTCTTTTTTGTTTTCTTTCGAAATGATGTTAGGTATTCGTTAACTCAGGTCCTATATACATTCCGATCTGTTATTAAGCCACCTCGGCTGCCTGGGAAACCTGAGTGCCTCCGGTCGCCCGGACTTTGTAGACATAGTGGCCTCCAGCTTTTACTGTGCGGTCTGTATACGTGTTTCCCGCTACTTGCGAGGCAATCACCTGATAGGCCCCGTCGGTCCCGTCAGCACGCAGCACATCATAGGAAGATACGCCTTCTGCCTGAAGCCAATTAATCTTTACCGCCCCATCCTGAACAGAGGCAGCCTTCACCCCTGTTGGGGCTGAAGCTGCGGTCTGATCTGTACTTTTTAATTCCAAAATATATTGTACCGCTTCGCCAGGACCCAGCTTTTCTTCAAAATCAAGGGCAGGAGAAGCCTTGAGCCCTGATATGGAACGCTGTGCCTGACTGTAAGTAGAACCTGCTCCAAAACGTTCACCGGTGTACAAACCAGCTTTCGGCATCGTTACCCGTACACGAACGGTCTGCGGGGTAGCTTCGAAATTCACTAGATTCACCAGCAATTTGTCTGAAGTAGCGCCGCTACCTGCCAGCGGTTTAAGCTTGGACGTATCCACCGCACGAACATAGACCATCTTGTCCTTGGTATCCTCTGGATTCAGCACTGTATAAGTCAGAGGTTGTCCATGGGTGGCATAGGCTAAGCTCAAGCGTCTCATGATCTTAACGCGAGTGTCCTGTCCTTGCCCGAACGGATAAATTTCTGTGTTGGCCGGGTTATGACTTTGCAGATCGAAGCCTGTTTTAAACAGCGTATAATCTTTATAAAAAGCAGCGTGCTGGATAAACATATCGGCAAACCCAATTTGCGAACGCATAATCCGGTCGAATGCAGCTGCTTGTGGCTGACTAGCCCCGTAATCTGGATTGTCTCGATGCGTATCATTGGTACCGAACTCTGTGTTCAGCATCTTTTTCGCCAGTCCATTGCTCGAACCGCCGAAGGTTTTCAAATTTTGGACGAAGCTGCCTCCGCCCTCTTCATTATACGATTCACCATAGGCGTGTCCATTGGTCAGGTCGGTGACTTCCTCCAGCTGTTTACGTTGCGCCGGGTCTCGTTCCCATCCATCTGGGTCACCGCATTTTTGCGTACCACTGGTTTGATTTTTGCACGCCTTGGTAGAGTACGTTGGCCAGTAGGCCCAGCCCGGTGCTACGGTTTTGAGATGCGGTGCCAATTGCTTGCCTTCTGTATTCAACCACTTGGCCACAGCCAGGTTTACCGCCTTGGAGCGATTAAATAATCCAGGTTCGTTATCTACTTCATAATATTGAAGATAAGAACCGTATTTTTTTACATAATCGCGCAACTTTTGCTTGGCTGTCTCTGGCAGAGAACCATCTTTTTGCAGCTTAATATCACCTGTATATAAATACAAAGCAGACGATTGCATATTATACTGCTTTAACGTTTGATAGTAATCATCCACGTCTGTACATGCCTTGCCCACATTACTGGCACAGGTGACCCTCATGACATTGCCACTATAAGCAATGCCCAGCCACTTGAGAACGTATGGTAAATGCTTAACTGCACCCTGATCATAATAAAATTCTTTATTGTTCACATTTGTTCCGGTCAGTATATATTTACCGTGTACCGGTTCGACCGCAGGTGAAGCTAACGTCTCCAAGCTCAAGTCATCCCAAGTCCACCACACATTTTTATCTTCTGCAGAGGAGCAGTATAGGCAGCGCGCTGTCTTTAGCTTGAGTACGTTAACACCGCTTTGCAATTGCTCTTTGGGTATATACAACTCGTAGTTGTTTTTGAAATTATAAGCACTCCCAGTACCGGATACCCCGGCAATCTGAATAATACCGGACAGCTGATGATTTGAAAATACAGCCATTTGCGGGACTGCTTTGCCCGCATCCAAAATCCGAACACGGAATATCATACCATTGGGAGGTATCTGATTCAGCTTATACTGAAGTGTCAGTTCAGGGTTCGTGGACGCATTCAAACCGGGAGGAATATCTCCACTGCTGAGCAATACCGGAACTGTTGTACTCTCTTCTGCTACCGACAACGCTGACAGTGCTCCTTTAGCAGACGATTCGGTAGTGGCAGCTGCTGTAGAAATGTCGATATTATCCCTACCGACCACACCTTTGAATTCCGCTGAAGAGTCATCCCTCTGACCCAGCTTCCATACTGGACTGGCAGCCGCTACTTTATCCGTCTGCAATTCTGCGCTTCTTGAAGGCGTGTATATAAACCAAGCAATCATCGCTATAGCTACGACCGCTAATAGTCCAGATAAAACGACTGTATACCTATGGGATAACCATTTTTTTATCATATGATCCACCCTCTCTCCTCAAATTTTTGGACCGGGAAAGAGTATCAATCAAGGAAGAAACAAAGCGTTTCCGGGAATCACCGCTTTCGCTTCATGCTGACTTTCCCACATAAGACGTGCCATTGCGTCGCCTTTTTCATCATAGTATTCCACTTTTAAATCTACCATTTTGCCTGCTTCCAAAGTAATACTGCCTTTACGCTCCGTCCAGCTTTGTTTGAACCAGCTGTCAATCACCAACTTGCCGTCTACCCATACACGAATACCGTCATCGGATATCGTTGTGAACGTATAGGTCTCGCTATATTGTGGTTTGATTTTACCCGTCCAGCGAACCGAGAACTGATCGGCATTCACCTTTGGATCAGCTGCAATGGCGCGCCAGTTGTAGTCCAGCTTGCTATCTGTACGGATCAAAGCAGGACTTCCATTCAAATTCATATTGTTAAAATATTCGCCCTGCAGCCCGTTCACATATACCACATCAGGAACGGAAGGAGGAGTCGGAGCCGGGATAGGCTCACTTTGTCCCTCGTCCGGTAAGGTCGGTATATCTGCCCCAGGTGGTTGAATCGTTTCCAATCCATTCTTCACATCATCCCGCGTCAAACTCCTCGAATCATTCATATAATCCTGAATTTGAATTGTTGTGTTATTCTCGGTCAGCATCTTGCCCCAAGTCATGGAATATACCCATTTAGGCTGAGCCTGCAACACCTCAGAACTAGGCATCTCACCATGCTCCCCAATGGCAATCGGCTTATTCCGTGCCAATCCAAGCAAGCCTTCGTAATGACTTTGCTTAAAATCATTGTTGTAAATGTCTACTGCCAAAATGTCCACTTTGTCATCCCCCGGGTATTTCGGGGTATACGGAACAGTATACGAATTGGGCGCATTCGGACTCCATACCCACAGCAGATTGTTCAATTGATGTGTGTTTGTAAAACGGTCGTACATGATATTCCATAGCTGATTGAAATTAGTTTTGTTTCCCCACCAGAACCAGTCACCATTCATTTCGTGGTAAGGTCTCCACAAAACCGGAACCCCTGCATCACGAAGCTGCTTTAACGAAACAGCGACCTTATCCAGATCGGCAATGAGGAGGTTATACTGCGTAGTACCTGGGGTCACGTATTTGTTGAACTCTGTCTGACTTACTTTCGCCTGTACATTGGCCCAAGTCAGTGGCCTACCCGGTAGCGCTTCATGAAAAGTCATCGTCACAATACCACCGGATCTGCTCCAACGGATAGCACTATCGACGACATTTTTACGTTGTGCTGCTTCCGTAGCGTCAGATTGACCAGAGATAGCTCCCATCTCATAGCCGTGTACACCAACATATGCCTGACTGATTTTTTGGACCTTGTTACTTAATTCATCCGGACTTTCCAAATAATCATGCTGACCGGTGACTATTTTTTCCCCTGAGATGTTGAGTAAATAATTGTATAGTTCACGGGCCTGAATAGAAGCGTCCGAATTAACAGGTTGTAATGAAGCGGCATTCGCCACAGACAGAGAATCACCAAAACCGACGGGCAACAATGAAAAAAGCATAACAACGGGGAGTACATGACGTATCAGTCGATACAGAGGAATAAAATTGAATCTCACTTTCGCTCTTCCTTTCGGTAGCCAGGCTGCCATCCTTGTAGAAGGCCCTTTAGCTTTGCGTACCTGCCTTTCGACAGGGCTGCGTTTATCGTTGGAAGGAGTTTGGATTCCTTCTTACCCTAAGTATCGACTTTCTTTTACCAAAATTTAATAGGTCATGTTCATGAATTTACAGGTTTTCGCCCAATTTCGACAGTTTGAGCTATGAATTTTCATGAATTCGTCTTTTTTTTCGTTTTTACGAAAACAATTATGAGATAAATTGGTGACGGGAAATTTCATTCCAATCCATACAAAAGCGGACAATATCCTCTTCAACCAATTCAGAACCAGTCTGCACCTCAATAAAATCCACATCGGTCACAGCCAAAATGCTATGCTTCGTTCCTTCAGGAATGCGAACTACATCACCAGCTTTTACTTTGTGCAGCTTCTCATTCAAAATAATTTCCGCTTCACCGCTAATAATGGTCCAAATTTCACTCCGTTTGAAATGAAGCTGATAGCTGATATTTTTGCCTTTCCGTACGCGGATTCGTTTGGTCAATACCTCGTTACCCTCGTCATACTTGACATAATCCACAACCCGATACTGCCCCCAACGACGTTCTTCATACATTGGACGCTGATCATGAGCCTTGAGCACTTCCTTAATGCGAGGACTTTCAGCCTTATTGGTCACAAGAATACCATCCGGGCTAGCGGCTACAATCAGATCATTCGTTCCAATGATCGCCACAGGAATGTCTAACTCGTTAATAAGACTCGTATTGACGCAATCCTCCGTTACTACACCTCTGCCCACTTGTTGATTAGACATTTCTTCTGTGAGCGTATTCCAGGTGCCCAGATCCTTCCAAAAACCATCATACGGAAGAACTACGATATCCTTTTCCTTCTCGACTACTTCATAGTCAAAGCTGATTTTTTCCAGAGATGCGTATTGCTTTTGCATTTCTTCATAATTCAGCGGCAAACCCTTGGATGCCAAGATATCCAGCAAATAACTTAATTTGAATGCAAAAACCCCGCAGTTCCATAGAGCATTGCGTTCAATCAGACGCTCCGCCTGCTCCCGGTCGGGTTTCTCTTGAAAATGGCTCACTTCGCGGTAGCCTGTGCTACCTTGGGTGGCATCGTTTTTCGGAATAATGTAACCATATTTCTCTGAAGGATAGGAAGGGACAACCCCGATTAAAGCAAGCTTGCCTTCACTCTCCTGGAGTGTATGTTCCAGCTGGGCTACGGAAGCGAAGAAAGCATCCTCAACATAAGGATCTACAGGCAAAATAGCTATAATTTCATCAGGGGAAACACCAGCAATGGAATATAGATAAGTCGCTGTCAGCGCAATCGCAGGAAAGGTGTCTCTGCGTTCCGGCTCAACAATGATGCGCGTATTCGGCCCGACCTGACTCTGGATCATTTCGACCTGTGCTCTCCCTGTCGCAATAAACGAGGATTCTGATAATCCGTTGTCTCCCAATTGTCTCCATACCCGCTGTACCATGGATTCCGAAATCCCCTCTGGGCTCTCCAGTACCTTCAAAAATTGTTTGGAACGGGAATCGTTGGACAAAGGCCATAATCTTTTACCGGAACCACCAGACAAAAGTACGAGCTTCATAACTCTCCACTTCCTCTCTATATTGGTTGGATGATCGTTCTGAATGATGAGTTGACTACCCACTACGGACTGGATTTGATCTTACGATCGCTGTTGCCGTGGGATTCTTTGGATTGTGTAAGACATTTATATGTAAGAATCCCAAGTCAAAGGCGACCGCTCCGCTTCTCCAGATTCAAATCCATTCCTGCGCTACTCAAAAATGCATCATATCGATCATATCTTGTGGTGCAAAAGGCACGACCGGACATTATTAAGTCCGGTCAGCCTGTAAGACGTTCGAGAACTCAGAGCTTGCCCGCTGTGCTTGCAAGCTTCAAGTAATCGAGGTTTCGTAACGCCTTGCCCAGATTGCCTTCGGCAACCGCAATGGCGTACTTGATCGGAAGGAGCGGCTTCAACCGTGCCGCTCCTTCCGATCTGCCCTTCTACTCCCCCCATAAGGTGGGAGTTTAAATACTGTGACTCCACGGCGAAAAGCAGCGGAGCGGGCAGAATTGTTCTGAAGAAGCGTCAGCGTTTGCCTTTATCCCCGGATTTTAATCTTTGAATGTTTTATATAATCCAGAAAATCCGGGGGTAACAGCAATCGGAAGAACAATCTGCACGCGCAGCGCCTTCAGCGCCTCCAACACCGCCACAGTCACTTTTTAATCTGTCACTTTTAAACTTCCACTTTATCTCTATTCCACCCACTCATCCGCGGACGACCCACGGAGTAGTATTCCAGCCCGGAGCCTTGGATCTGTTCCTCAGCGAATACGTTACGACCGTCAATGAGAACCGGCTTGCGCAAAATGGAGGCCAGTTGTACGAGATCGACTTTTTTGAACTCTTCCCAATCGGTCAACAGGCACACAGCGTCGCTACCTTCAGCGGCTTGCTGTGGGGATGAGCACCACATAATATTCGGGTGATCCACGCGCTCCTTGAATTTATCCATCGCAATGGGATCATACAGTTTGACAATAGCGCCTGCCTGAATGAGCGTTTCTACGATTTCCAGTGCTGGAGCTTCGCGGATGTCATCTGTATTTGGCTTGAAGGCGAGGCCCCAAATGCCAATGGACACACCGTTCAGTTGACCCAGCGATTCGCGCAGCTTGGATACAATCATAAAGCGCTGGTCGGTATTCACCTCGACCACCGATTTCAACAACTTAAATTCATAGTCTACATTACCTGCAATTTGGATAAGCGCATTTGTGTCTTTTGGAAAGCAAGAGCCACCATACCCGATCCCTGCTTGTAGGAAAGAGGAGCCAATCCGTTTGTCCATACCCATACCGTCAGCCACACAGGTTACATCGGCGCCAACCTTTTCGCAAATATTAGCGATTTCGTTAATGAACGAAATTTTAGTTGCCAGAAACGCATTGGACGCGTATTTGATCATTTCAGCACTACGGATATCCGTCACATAGATTTTATCCGTGAACACCTGATGCAGAGTGACCATGGTTTCACGCAATCCTGTATTGTCCAAACCAATAATGATGCGATCCGGATAAAGCGTATCATTGATGGCTGAGCCTTCTCTCAGGAACTCCGGCGCGGAGACGATATCGAAAGACAAACTCGTGTGACGAGCCAACACGTCCTTAATCTTTTCGTTCGTTCCGACAGGTACAGTACTCTTGGTCATAATAATCTTATACCCGTTCATGGCTTTCCCAACATCAGCGGCCGCCTGTTCAATGTACGACAAATTCGCCTCACCGTTAGCCAGAGAAGGTGTACCTACCGCCAAAATTACGATATCCGAGCGGCGTACCGCATCGGCCAAATCCGAGGTGAACTCCAACCGGCCCGCTTCCAGATTCAACGCGATCAATTCCTCAATACCCGGTTCATAAATCGGAGATTCTGCCCGGTTCAACATGTCGATTTTGTGCTGCTCCAGATCGACACAAATCACCTCATTACCTTTTTGCGCAAAACATACACCCGAGACGAGTCCAACGTATCCAGTACCGATTACAGCCAGCTTCATTCCGTTCATCCTCCTTTTAGAAAGTTCACATAGGCTTGTTCTACATACTTTTTTAATTGATCCTTGAAGTTTTCTTCATCAAATTTGCGGGCATGGGTAATGATATCGTCCACATTCCACGCATGTTGCTCAACCTTTTCGACGGCCTCCAGCACATCTTCTACTTGATGCTTGCGGAAAAACACGCCGTTCACATGAGGAACAATCGTATCCAGCACTCCCCCACCCTGAAAAGCGATGACAGGCCGTCCGGCCGCATTCGCCTCCAAAGGCGTAATACCGAAGTCCTCTTCACCCGGAAAAACGAGCGCTCGGCATTCTGCCATCAGCTTGTTAACCTCTTCATCCTCAAGCCTGCCGAGGAACTCAATGTTCGGGGCAGCCATAGCTTCGAGTCGTTTACGGTCCGGTCCTTCACCCACAATGCGCAGCTTGAGACCGTTACGTTTGAATGCTTCGATCGCGAGATCGATGCGCTTGTAGGACACCAATCGGGATACGATCAGGTAATAGTCACCGATGTTTGTAGCGCGTTTAAAACGGGATGTATTAATAGGTGGGAAAATCACATCCGAATCCCTTTGGTAATAGTGTAAAATTCTTCGTTTTACAACCGAAGAGTTGGCGACAAACTGGTCTACGTTGCGAGAAGTTTTGGCATCCCATGTTTTCAACCGGTTCATGTACAGCTTGAGCATGTTTTTGAGCAGGTTGGATTTGGACTGCCGGGCCATATATGTATCGTAATCCCAGGCAAACCGCATCGGTGTGTGACAATAACAAATGTGAAACGTATGTTTGGGTACCTGGATGCTTTTCATAAATGCACTGCTGGAGCTTAAAACAATGTCGAAATCCCTAAAATCAAAATCACGGATAGCAATGGGATACAGCGGCAGCACTCCTTTGAAGTTGTCCTTCACTCCTGGGACTTTTTGTAGCCAAGTGGCTCTAATATCCGCATCCTTCAAGTTACGCGACAGGCGGTCGTCGCTGAACACCGTTGTGAAGATAGGAGCCTCCGGATACATATCGTGGAATACCTCTACTACCCTTTCCGCTCCGCCCATTTGGATTAAGTAATCGTGCGCTATCGCTATTTTCATCTGAATCATCCTTTAACGCGAATGTCGGTCAGACTCCTGCCAACAAACCCTTATAGTAATGAACTATATCCTTAACTGTGTTCTCGATGACAAAATGCTTCTTGACCCGTTCCATCCCTCTCTCACCCATCTGCTGACGTTCTTGTGGATGCTCCAACATCCAGCGGATGGCTTCTTCCAGCTTAGCCGGATCACCCGGTTCAATAAGCAGCCCGGTTTCATGGGGTACCACCGTTTCCTTGGGTCCACCCTCATTGGAAGCAATCACGGGGAGACCCGCAGCCATGCCTTCAATTATGACCTGACCGAATGGTTCTGGTGTAATAGAGGTATGAATCAGCAAATCACAACGCTGCATCAGGCCTTGAATGTCATCGACGTGTCCCAGCAGATTGACGTTAGCCAACCCGTATTCGCGCATCGTGGACTCTAATCGTTGCTTGTATTCCTCTTCTCCGAACAACGCATCTCCAGCCAGCCAGAATTTCACGCGCTGATCCGGTAAAAAGGAGCGTGCTGCTTCCAGTAAAATATGCTGTCCCTTCCATTCCGCCAATCTGCCGACCAATACGACGTTAAACGAGTCATCACCACGTACATGGGCAGCCGTGTCACGTGCTGTAATTGCTTTGGCAAAAGCAGAATAAACGACAAGCGTCTTTTTGTCCGGGGGTAACTCCAACGCACTCAGCGTGGACTTGGAATTAGCAATCACTCCGTTGGGCAAAAAGCGGGACATCAGCCGAATCCCTTTGGCCACAATCGGCTTCAGATACGGCGGACCGATGTGGTCACGGATATGCCAGATCAAGGGCAGCTTCGCCGATTTGGCGGCTACTGTACCATACAGTGCAGACTTGAGCGAGTTCGTGTGAACGCACACGACCTTTTCCTCACGCAGCAAGGGCGCAAGTTTTCTACCGTAAGCCAGCAAACGAAAAGCTGCTGCAGGCGCACCTAGATTCACGGCATTCCGTCCCCGATTGCGAATCGAATCGTCCAATGGAACAATGCGCACATCAATATCACGCTGCCGAAGCCGATCTGCCAAATCGCCCTCCTCTGCCAAAATAACGAGCGGGTCGATATGTTCCCCGATATTCGTCAGTATGTTGTACAAAGCGACTTCGCCGCCGCTCCATCTTGCCGTATGGTCAATATAAGCTACTCTCATCATTTCGCCGCCGCCTTTCTATCAAGGACCTGTCGGAACACCTCTTCCACCTGCTCCGCTACATGTCCCCATGTATATCTGCTCAGGACATGGTCCCGGCATTCCCTTGCATTCGGTAGAAGTTCACGATGATCCAGCACACGCAGCAACCCTTCAGCAATGGCTTCACTATCCGTTCCCTTGAACAAAAGCTCGGGACGGAATCCTCTTAAAATCTCCTTATTGCCACCCACAGGAGTCGCCAGCACCGGCAGTCCCGAGGCCATCGCCTCTACTGTGATCAGACCGAAACCTTCCAGTGCCTGTGTGGGTACAACGAACAAATTCGATGCTTGGTGGTACAGTGGAAGCTCCTCATCCGACACATAACCGAGCAGCCTTACATGGTTATGAAGATTGTATTCCGCCACCTTAGAAGCCAATTCCTCCATCAAGGGGCCCTTCCCTCCAATCAGCAACACATGATCAGGATGACGCTCGGTTACTCGTCGCCATGCTTCCAGTAGCTGTAGTAGTCCCATTCGATTAACAAGACGACGAACGGTTAGCACAATCGTCGCATTTTGCGGCAAATTCAGGCGCTTCCGCACCGCTTCTTGATCCTCTGCCGGGTGGAACCTTTCTACATTCGCCGCACCAGGAATAATATGAATTTTGCTGAGTGGAACCTTATAGTGCTCATGCAAAATATCCCGAAAAGTTTCGCTGAGCACTATAAATTTATCCGCCAATCCGTAGGCTTTCATTTCAATGGATTTGGCCAACGTCGTTTTTAGCAAATGCTTGATGCCCTGTCCTTCAATCTTCATTTCCTCCGTCCACGGTCCGTGAAAGGTGGTAACTACCGGGATTCCTCTTTTTTTCGCCTCCAGCGCCGGTCCGACACCATAGGGAGCAAAATGGGAATACAGTACATCCGTCGGTTGCTTGTCGAACAGCTCTGCTGCATATTTTTGCATTAGCTCTCGACGCTTCCACATGGATTGCTGCTTGCTGCCAATCGAATGAATCCGAATACGGTCGGGCGCCTGCGGCTGCTCGTCACTACAGATTAGAGCATCCAGCGTATTGCGCTCTAATGTAAGCTGCTCACAGATGGATTTGAAATATGTGTTGAGGCCTCCTGGCTGCAAGGACGGCCAGCTTAGCCCCGTTGCCGCAATACGAAATCCGTTATTGTACGACATAGCTGGTTTCTCCTTTCTGCTCGGTATGTCCGTCATCCACGATTTCTATCTTTTTTCTCCGCTTGGTTAGCTCATAATGCTTGAAGCAGACGAGAAACTCATACATCACCCAGAATACTGCTACGGCAAAACCTGCCAATCCTTTGCGGTATAAGCCTTGGACAAAATACTTCTGCACAAAGCGGGCAGGAGGCCGCCACAACAGTCTGGTAATCCGAAAGGATCTTCCTTTGTTAAATGCCGTCTCTGCTTCCAGATCTGTATATTTGTTAAAACGGGTCATATGATCACTGATGCTGCGGAAGCCGTAGTGCCATAACACGCCCTCCAGATTGACAATCTGGGAAGAGGCTACATCCGGCATTTCATGAACAAGACTATTCGTAATGCCATAAATACGCCGATTGTACAAACGAACCAGGTATTCACCTTTGTTCATCCATTTGCCGAGAAAATCTCCAATCCGGAATACGGAATATGCTTTGGCCGGATCGTGGAGCGTTTCCTTTACTTTCAACAAGTCTCCAAGCAACTCTGCATCCACTACTTCGTCCGTATCAATCAGGAATATCCAATCAAATTCCGCTTTTTCAACACCAAACATGCGCTGCTTGGCATAACCGGGCCACGGGTTAGAAAACACCCGACAGCCCAAGGATTCAGCTACCTGAATCGTATTGTCCTTGCTCCCTCCGTCAATGACGACGATATCGTCCGCAAAGGGCTTGCAGGATTTAATGGCGGCTGTGATTCGAGTGCCATCATCCTGAGCGATAATAACTACGGATATCCGGTTGTCCGCGGGAACGCTAGACATGTGGTTCATTAGCGGGTGCCTCCTTCTTTATCTAACCGTTAACTGGCTTTTTCCGGATGTAGTGCGACATCGTTGATCGGAGCCATTGAAAATCTTGTTTGGAAATAAGCAGTCTTGGAATCTTCATTTTTAGAACGAATTTAACATTACATAAAATGAAAATGAACCGTAGAATCCCCGAAGACAGCATTGCTATCCCTGCACCCGTCAATCCATATCTCGGCACGAGTATGGACAGCAATGGAATGACGAGCGCCAATCCGACACCCTGTAGAATGGTAACCAGTTTGGGCTTACCCAACGCCATAAATTGTTGTGCCAGCACCATGGTCCCTCCACTGATAGCAACCTCAAGCACCAAGAACCGGAATACCGTGAGCGCTTGTTTAAACTCTTGACCATATAACAATGTAAATACGAACGGAGCAATCAGCATCAGCATCACCGCAGCCAGAAAGGTTGCCGTTGATGTCACTCGAAATGCCCGAAATGTTATGGCCACCGCCTCTTCCTTATTCAGACCAGAGGCTTTGGGAAACAGCACGACAATGATCGAGGTAGAAAATACATTCACCATCCTGGCCAAGCTGACCGCTACTGCATATAAACCGAGATCAGCGGGTCTGAGCAGACCCGCAATCAAAATCTGATCAATATAAGTGGAAACCTGCCCCATGAGATCATTTCCGTATGAACCCATACCGTAGGTAAAGAGATTTTTAAATTGCGTCCAGCTGTTCTTTACCTTTGGTTTGTACAGCCGAATCATTCGTATCGTGACACCGATATAAATCGGCAAGCCTGGCAGTAAATAGGCCAATGCCGAGGTGTACGGATTCATATTTCCGGTTAAGATCAGAATCGCCAGACCCAGCAGTGTACTCAGCGGTACCAGATACCGGAATAAATTGTACTGCTTATATTCCGAGCGAACTTGAAGCAATGCATTATTGATCTGTGAAATCGCTATGAGCGGACACATCATCATGGAGCACTGCGCGAAAAGTATGACCGATGAAGAAAAAGAGCGCAGCCAATAAGGAATTAGAAAAACTCCGACGAGTGTCGCCAAGCCCCCGAACATGGTAGCCAGCAGCAAGGCCAGACCATACAGCTTGCCCGTTTCCTCCGGTTTCCTTTTCGCATTGTAAATCAATGCAGACGGGACACCGAAGCTCATGCAGAAGGCGAGAAATTGGGACCAGTTCACCATCGCTGTCTGTTCCCCGCGTCCAGTAGGACCCAGGAATCGTGCCGTTAGCACACCAGTCAGCATATTCACGACGAGAATCAGCATACTGAATATCATCGTTTTTACTGCTGCAGAGCTGTTATCCTTGCTTTTGGCAAACCGAATCACTGTGGACCATAGTGTCCGGACAGGTGCGGATAATGCTTGTAAGTTTTGCACAGCCTTTACCTTCTTTCCGCGATGACATCTTTTGCCCATAGTCCTATTCCGATCATCATCCAGATCAGATAGCCGCGCATACCGGGGAAACCATTATCTGATATGAGACTGGCTACAGCTCCGGCCCACGTAGCCAACGCCAGTCTGATATAAGGCTGACTGGCATCTCGTTCGGCAATACGGGCGAGAAGGCGCTTGATGATAACGAACAGACCACCGAAGAAAAAGAATGCCCCGAAAATACCGAAGGTGAGGAAAATGGCGATATATCCATTATCCATAATCCCAAGTTCACCGAGATCGCCGCCGTTATCAAGCTTGGTTCCGATTCCTACACTCCCGATTCCCTGCCCGACCGGATTGCCAGCAATCGCCGGAAGCATCGTATGCAGTAAATCCAAACGTTCATTGTACGAATGATCCTGCTGAATATCCGTCAGCGTCTGCATGCGAGCCACCAAACCTTCTGCTCCTGGAAGTTTTGGAACAATGATGTAGAGAAGAAGGCCAACTATAGCTAGTTGAAACAAGGTTTTCCACTTTCCCTTGGAAGATGAACTGAGAATGTAAGCCAGTAACATGACGAAGGCAATTAGCCAGGCTGAACGTACCAGCGTGATTAAAAGACAAACGACCGTCAGCAGGATTCCGATCCATCCCAAAGTGCCGCGCCAACGTTTTTCCATTAGCATGGGTACAAGTGCCATCGCCAGGAAAATAGCGCAGGGACCGGGCGAGTTCATGGAAGAAAATACTCTGATTTGAAGTGGTTCTGGAACACCAATGGAATTCATTTCTACATGATTCATCCAAAATGCATCCCACGGAGGCACCGTCAAGTACTGGATAATGCCGTAAATTGCCACAAGAACAGCAATGTTGGCATATGAATACAGCAGTCGGTCCAGCTCCTTCGCCTTCATGGGCTTAATCGCAAGATAAGGCAACAGGATCAAAGGAACCACATAATTGGCTAAATCATAAGCAAAAACAATACCATTTTTGAATAACCCGACCACACTTCCGTAGGCCAATTCTATGCCGAAAAATACAGCAATTCGAGTCAAGGGTTTTTCCGCCTGATGAATGCCTCGCAACACAGGAATAATCAACATACTGCTTACCAGCAGCGGTGCCACGCTCAACAAGGAAACCGAGTGATACGTTCCCTCCATCCAATCCGCAATGCGGCGGATTTCCGGGCCTACTGCCCACACTGCCAGTGTGTAAGGAATCAGTAGCCGCGATTGCAAGATCGCCAGCAGGAAGGCCGGAAAAACGAGCGCCAGCAATATGGCTCCCTGCTGGCTCATGGTGGGATTCATCTTGGCGCTGACAAATCCGATGGCGAGTGGCAGCATACAAGCCAGCAATCCCATGCCGATCATGCTGATTCCACGCCGATTTCCTAGCCAAACGGAAATCTGCTGATCTGCCAACCGACTCATGTTTCTCACCCCTGACCTCCCTTCATCCGCTTCCGCTTGAACATCTCCTTAAACAGCAGAACGAGAAATTGGGAATCCTCAATCAAATATCTTTTCCACAATCGTTTAGGCTCCTGAGACAACCTCCAGAACCATTCAAATCCCGTCTTCTGCATCAGCTCCGGTGCTCTTTTCACATTTCCCGACAGGAAATCAAAGGTCGCTCCCACCCCAATCGAAATCGGAGCGCGGTAAGTCTCATAATATCTGTAGATCCATTTTTCCTGTTTAGGTGCGCCTACACCTACAAAAACGATGTCCGGGCGAGCCTCTTGAAGCAGTTGGATAATGTGCCTATTCTCCTCCTCGTTTTTCTCAAAGCCATAAGAAGGAGAGTAACAGCCTACCACATTCATGTTCGGATAAGATTCCTGGAGATTGAGCATAGCCTTCTCAGGAATACCGTCAGCTGCACCCAGAAAAAATAAACGATAGCCTCGATCCTCAAAAGCCTCTCCCAGCCGAGTGAACAAATCTGACCCGGACACCTTTTGTTTGAGGGGTTTTTTCAGTAACTTGGACGCCCATATGATAGGCATCCCATCGGCCACTACAGCTCCGGCATCCGAATACACCTTGCGGAATTCATCATCCTTGCGAAGCTTGATCACATGATCGACATTACAGGTCAAAATGTAGGAATGACGCTGATGTTCAATAGAAGTATCTATAAATTCGAGTAGATCATTAAAATCGTAATTATCAAAGTTGACATCGAACATGTTCACTCTGCTCATCGTATCACTTCTCTTTGCGAAAATCGGTTTGAGTAGATGTCTGGTATAACGCGTTCAAATACCAGCAAAATGGAATAATCATCTGAACCGTCGACAACGTATTATCTGAAAACGAGTAGATCAGAAAGCCTGCAACTAAGCTTGCAAAATAAGGTTTGATAGACTTGGCAAGCGACCGGTAAATGAGCGCGAACACGATCAGCAATGAAAGCATTAATAGCCCGCAACCGATATATCCCGTGTCAAAATAAAAGCGTATATACTCGTTATGCGGTACAACAAAGCCATTGAATAATGTCCCGTCGTTCGCGACCGTTACCGCGCCAAGACCTCTCCCTGACCAAGGGTAATCATGTACTCTGTTCAAAAAATATCCCCATGCCTCCGAGCGTCCCGACAGGTCAATGCCTGTATCGGTCTCCCGTTCGAAGGAGCGTTTTTTTAAATTGTTCCATTGCAGGGCCACCGCCCCCAGAGCAACCAAAAACGATCCGGCCAGCGGTAGCAAATAATTGACTTTCCCCTTGAGGTACTGACGGGCAATATCAAACAGATACACAGCAAACATTAATAACAATGCCAGAATCGGTCCACGTGTACCGGTGGCGATCAGAATCAGAAAGTTCAGTGCCAACACAGTGTAATAAAAAGCGGCTTGCTTGGGTTTACGCTTGACCTCAATTAGAGAGACAGCAATTCCGAGAAAGGAGAGCATTGCCAGATGCGGCGGTATATTCGCTCCTTGTACTCTGACTGCGCCCGTAAATTCTACATCCGTAAACGAATGCAGCCCTAGAACCTGCAAACCCAGTCCAATGACCACACTAATAATGGGCAACAAACTGATCAGTCGGATATGCTTTTCTGCCACATCCTTTTTCCACTGGATCAGTAAAAAAAAGAAAGGGAGTGATAAACCGACGAACGCCTTGACGGCAATCGAGGTCGTTAACAAAGGCAGCCATGCTGAAAATCCAAATGTGATCCCCAGCATGATCACCAATACCCAGACCGGATAGCTGAACTTGAGACGTATGCCATACACGAGCATGCACGGCACCAGCAGAGCCAAAATGCCCAATTTGTACAATGACAAAATCTCAATACCGAACACGCCACCCTGATACAGAGAATCGACTGAGACTGCTGTACTTAGCAAAACAGCGTAGCTGATGCGCTCTGGATGATGAATGGAAACAGCCAGCAAGAGCAGTAAACATACCGCCGCAATACTGACCACCGGCTGATAGGTAGCCGCAATTCCTACAGCAAGAGCGCCCAGTAGAAAAATAAAAACATGCTGTATGGTGTTTATTCTAGTAGTCCAAGGATAGTTACTCATGTTCCATCTTTCACCCCGCAGCTGACTCGCTTTTCCGGTTGCGCAGTGTATCCAGCGTCCCACGGATACTTTCAAGCCTGCACCGGTTCAACAGCTTCCTGCCCTCACTACGCGCCAGCAGGGAATCCACAGTGATGTATAACACTTTGGCTGCCGTCTTCGCCATCAGCATCGCGTTGCCGCGCAGACCTACGGCCTGAGCAGCGTTAGACATGCCCTGACAATAGTAGCGGTTCATGATCCATTCTTTCGTTAACCGTGAAGCCGGCACAAAATGTTCCACAGACATGTGTGGATGATACATAATCGTTCCACCATTTTTACGAATTTGCTCGAAAACCCACGATTCTTCACCAGATAGAAGAATATCTCCCTTTCTGCCTAGATGAAGCGGGAACATAACGGCGGCAAAAGCCGTTTTGCGCATCGCCATATTCGCTCCAAATGGATTCAGTCCCGACGGATATTCACGAACAGCTTTGCCCAGATCAATAATTGTGTAAGGCAGTTCAAGCGGGCCTGTCAGCCAACCCGGTCGTTCCGTCTCAAACATAGGGTCAATTTTCCCACCCATAGCCGTCAGCTCAGGATTGTTCCCGAATGCTGACATAATCGTTTGCAACCATGTAACACACGGAATTGCATCATCATCGAGAAAAGCAATGACTTCCGCTCTTGATAACGTAATGCCTGCATTACGAGCAGCAGACAGTCCTTGTTCGCGCTCATAATGATATCGGAGATGGATATTCTGACCATGGGCGACGGTGAACCTTTTGATCGTCGCTGCTGTATGATCGGTGGATCGGTTATCGACCACAATGATCTCAGCCAGCGCAAGGTCTTCCAGCTCCAGCAGGGACATTAACGTTTTCTCCAGCAGGTCCGCCCGGTTATAGGTGCAAATAACGACGGACACTGCGGGACATCGCTTGAATGCATCCATCAGTAAGCATCCTTGGAGAACAGCATTTTAACGCCTGTTTTCATGATGATTTTCAAATCGAGCCACGTATTGCGAACATGAATATACTTCAAATCCATTTGCACCATTTCTTCGAAGCCTACACTGTTACGTGCGCTCACCTGCCAGTAACCCGTACATCCCGGTGTTACAATCAGGCGTTGCTTATCATAATCGGAATATTGCTCGACCTCGCTGGGCAACGGCGGACGCGGACCGACTAAAGTCATGTCGCCGACCAACACGTTCCACAGCTGCGGAATCTCATCAATACTCGTCTTGCGCAGAAAACTGCCAATTTTCGTGATCCGAGGATCGTTTTTAATTTTGAACATGGCGCCGCTCACTTCATTCAGCTCCATCAAGTCCTTTTTCAGTTCCTCAGCATTGGACACCATTGAACGGAATTTATACATATCGAATAACTTCTCATTCTTGCCCACCCGAGTTTGCTTGAAAAACACGCTTCCCTTTGGGTCTTCGAGCTTAATCAAAACGCCTACCACTACAAAAAGCGGAAGCAAGACGATCAAGCCCACGAACGACAGCAGCATATCAAGGAGGCGTTTTGTGACCAGGTAGGACGTTTTATCCTGAATTTGTGTATTTCCGTATGGCATGTAAAACGCTTTACCTGACATGACAGCCTCGCCGTCCTCCGGTAAATTTTCCATGCTCATGCTGACGTACCCCCTCTCAACCTGCCGTGGTTGCTTTCTCGGTCTTTTTCAACCATTCATTCATGGCCTCCATAACCGGATACTTCAAATCATCGCTGGCAAGTGCAAATTCAAGTGTGGTTAGAATATATCCAAGACGTTCACCTACGTCATAACGTGTGCCTTCAAAATCATAGGCGTACACACGCTCACTCTGATTCAGCTTTTGGATCGCATCCGTCAACTGAATTTCGCCGCCAGCTCCTTTTTCTTGAAGATCAAGATATTTGAAAATTTTCGGCGAGAACACGTAGCGACCCATAATGGCCAAATCGGATGGCGCTGTGCCTGGAGCCGGTTTTTCAATAAAATTATTCACTCGGTACAAGCGTCCGTCCTGCTGATCCGGTTCAATGATGCCGTACCGGTTCGTAAATTCTTGCGGTACCCGCTGCACACCGATAACCGAATTTTGAGTTTCCTCATACTGATCCATCAGCTGACGAAGGCAAGGCTTCTGACCTGTTACGATATCATCGCCCAGCAGCACACCAAACGGCTCGTCCCCGATAAAGCGTCTTGCGCACCATACCGCATGTCCGAGACCTTTGGGTTCTTTTTGGCGAATGTAGTGAATTTCCACTCCCGAAGAACGCTGTACTTCCTCCAGAAGCTTCAGCTTACCGTCCTCGAGCAGTTTGGATTCCAGCTCAAATGCGTTGTCAAAGTGGTCCTCAATGGCACGTTTGCCTTTACCCGTAACGATAATAATGTCCTCAATACCAGAAGCAATCGCTTCTTCCACGATATATTGAATCGTTGGCTTATTGATAATTGGAAGCATTTCCTTAGGCATCGCTTTTGTGGCAGGGAGGAAGCGCGTACCTAACCCTGCTGCTGGAATAATGGCCTTTTTCACTCTTTTCGTCATCGCACTCATTCTCCTTGCTTCATCGAATTTTGGTGTTGCTTACTTCACCTGATTCATCACAATTCCAACCAGCGTCGCACTGGCCTGCTCCATGAGTTGCTTTGTTTTACGTAGATCTTCCCGTTTGGTACGACCATGTCTAGCAACGAGAATCACACCATCCGTTAAGCCTGCAATCAGGCGAGCATCCGTATAATTCAGCGCCGGAGCCGAATCGAGTAAAATGATGTCATATTCACGTTTGAGTTCTTCCAGTAGCTCAGCCATACGTTCGCTACCGAGCAGATCTGCTGCGTTGTACAGGGTGTCTCCACCGGGAACAACCGATAGCTCCAAGCCACCATGCCTAACGATTGACTTGGAAGAAGCCCCACCGCGCAAATAAGCCGATAGACCTCCGGTATTCTCCATTCCGAATATCTCGTGCAGCGCTGGTTTATGCAGATTGCAATCCACCAGAGCCACCTTTTTGCCTTCTTGTGCAAAGGAAACTCCGATGTTGGCGAGCAGTGTTGTTTTACCCGCTCCGCTTTCCGGCGAGGTCAACAATAGAACCGTGCCACGGTCCTTTTGCCCAATCACCTGCTGCCGGATGTATGTACGGAGGGATCGAAATGATTCCGAGATATACGATGATGGATTACTTTCTGTAATCAACATGTCATTCAATCGCAGCATATTTACGCTCCCCTACCCGTTCTTTGGAATTTCCGGCTGCTCCATCGACGTCCTTCTTGCGAATGACTGGAATCGATGCAATTACCGGAATACCGATGTCCGCGTCCGCTTCTTTCTCCGAGCGCAGCGTACCGTTAATGCTTTCCAGGAACACAATCGTGCCCAATGCAATCATCAGCGATACGAGAAAACTAATCGCAATATTCATGAGCGGGTTCCCATTAATCGGGTCAGGATTGGCCTGAGGGTCCGCTTCATTTAAAATTTTCACATTATTCAATTCCATCAATCCCGGAACTGTCTGTACGAATTTCTGGGTTACCGCGTTTACAACCGCTGCGGCCTGTGGATAGCTCCCTGCCTCAAACGTCAAACCGATAACCTGACTTTTATCCGAGGATTTAATCTGCAGTTTCTCTGCCAACTTCTGCTGTGTCAAACCGAACTCGGGATGAGCCGCTACAACAGCGTCCATAATTTTAGGTGAAGTGAGAATTTGCTTGTAGCTTTCCACCAAATTAAGACTTGTGTTGACGTCGTTCAGATTGTTGCTCCCCTGCTTGGCGGAAATATGATTAACCAGCAGTTGGCTTGAAGCGGAATAGACTGGCTTCACGACATTGTCGCTCACAAAGTATGTTGTTACACATGAGAGAATGACAAAAATTGCGATCAGCCACAATCTTCTTTTAATCAGGACTAGATAATCCAAAATGGTTTTCTCCACAAAAATCCTCCCTCCTATACAATTTCTCTTCATATTTAAGTATGACTTTATTGTAACAATTGGCTCTGTGAACGACATGGAACCGAATGGCACTTTCTCCCTCACTATGGGGGGAGGGAAATGTATACTTTCGGATACGGCATGGTATACTTTTGTACCATGCTTTGTCGATTATGGAAAAAGAAATCGAAAAAAGCCTCAAAATCACAAAGCTTGGTGATTTTGAGGCTTTTCTTTCTACTCGCATATGAAAGTGCAGCGTAGCTTATAGAGTCAGCGCATCATTGTTGGCTCGTACTTCGCCAGACCGATGGCATTGGCATACAATGCTGCCTGCGTACGATCCGCTAGCCGCAGCTTGGCCAAGATCTGACTGACATGCTTTTTGACTGTGAACTCACTTATAAATAACCGGGATGCAATTTCACGATTGCAAGCTCCTTGTCCCAGCTCGACCAGCACTTCCTTTTCCTTTGGCGTCAGGTCGTCGGTCAGATTGCCCGCATCTTCACGCAGCTTGTTTTCGAGAATAGCCGGATCATAATATTTGCGTCCTTTGTTGACAAGATGAATCGCGTAAATTAGTTCCTCAGGCAATGCTTCCTTAAGCACATAACCGTCCACGGAAGCTTCCTCTGCTTTTAGAAAATCTTCACGTGTTGCGGAAGAAGTCAGCAAAATAAATTTGCTTCTGAAACCGCGTCCGCGCGCTATCTTGATAATATCCAGCCCCGATTCATCAGCTAGTTTCAAATCCAGCAGCACCAGATCCGGATCCGTTTCCTCGATCACCACAAGTGCTTCCTGTTGATTCTGGGCCTCTCCCGCAAACTGAACATTGGGCTGCATGGATATAACTGCAGCGAGTCCTTTCCGTACTAAAGGATGATCATCGACAATGACAATTTTCATGATTCGGCCTCCTGTCTACAGTTCAGGATTTGCATAATCCCTATGTATCCGATTGTTACCGCAGATTTTGTATTGCAGAATGTTCACACATTTTATTCGAGGATTTTGCAAAATCCTCATTCATAAGCATTTACCGGAATGGACAATCGGATCTGTGTTCCCTCTCCGATTCGACTTGAAATATCAAATTCGCCTCCCATCGATTGAGCTAAATATTCCATATTCATCATGCCCAGGCCCCCGCCTGCACTGACCGCCTCACCTCCTGCTACCATTCTCGCCGTCTCAAACCCTACTCCGTCGTCATGAATAGACAGTCTAATCACTTGGGGCGTCAATTTTAACTTCACATCAATTCGCTTGGCCAATCCATGACGGATTGCGTTCCCCGCCGCTTCGGAAATGATGCGGAACAAAGCCTTTTGGTACAAATACGGAAGTGAATAATGATCACCATGAATGTCAAAATCAATTTGTACATGGTTCAGCTTGGAGAGTGTATGCAGATGACTTTTCACCGTCCCTAACCAAGTTGAGCCTCCGCTTTTTTTCGAACTTAAACTATGAATCGCCCCTTTCAGCTCCCTAACCGCTTGGTTGGCTGATTGCTGAATTAGATCAATTTGCTCCTCCACCTGCTCCTTTGGCTGATGACACCAGGTTTGCCGGAGAGAATGCGTTGCGTACACAATACCAAAAAGACTTTGAGAAACATTGTCATGCATTTCATTTGCAATCCGGTTCTGCTCATTCGTCACAATCAGCTGATTTTCAATACGCTCCAGCTCATAGCGCTCCAAGAACACAGCGCTCAGCTCAGCCAAGAATATCAGTTGTTGCACGAGCCAGCGTCTTCCTGTCAGACTTTGATCCGGGCCCAGCTTGAGGCCAATCGTCGCTACAAAACGGGTCGTCATCGGTACGGTAATCATGAGGAAATCGCCCCATTCTGGCAGATGTCTAAAAAATGGTTCACGCTCTTCCCTGAATTCCTCCCGATAATTCCCCAGCTCCTCGAATAGCTGCTCCTCCTCCTCTACCGTCCAGCCTGTCTGGCTGCTTTCCGGTGCATCCTCCTCCTGACTATCCAGCCAGAAAAATGCACGGCTCTGCTTGGTTAGCTTGACCGTATAGTCCGAGATGACTTGACCGAGATTTAAAGCCTCATTGTGGCTGGTCGTCTCCATGATGTGGTAAATCGACTTGATATGATCCATCGTCTCATTGGCTTGTTCTTTAGCCACCTTCAGTTCGTCCTTCATGACGCCGATAACCTGCATTGCCATCGTAGTTGCGATCAGTACCAGAAACAAATTGATGTTCTGCAATATAAGATCCCACAAAAAATATTGACCTGGTGTAAAAAAGATATAACAAAATGTAAGCACCAAGCCGATATAAGAAAGGAGGAGTGTCCAACTGTATCTCATAGACAGATGAGCACAAGCCACCAGCATGGGGGTAATCACATACCATTTGAACGGGCTATCCATCCCTCCGGTTGGGAATAACAACAAAATGATCCCTGCTGTCTCTAGTGCAATGCTACATTTCAATACCATATCATGAAGTCTGTATTTACGGTAAATCCAAGTAAATGCTGTAACGGATAAAAATAGAAAACCAATCAGTAATAGCTTCTGCCACACGATTAATCTAGATGATTCGAACAGAAAAACAAGTGACGTTAAAGATAGTGATACATAACGGTATAAAAAAATCATTTGGTCTTCTGCTGACTTCCTCAACTTCATCCTGTCACCCTATTCTGTGTTTTGAAGGGACGATGGGCATATTAGGTTTGTTTGTGTACTCTAAAAAAATCATAACCAATCCAAAAATAAATAACAAGACATAAACTCTTACGTAAACGGTTACATTCCAAAAAATTTGGTACTTTTTATAACATATTTACCGTTTCAGGAAAACATTTTGGGGGTAATGTCAGAATTTATGACGTTTGTCAAGGAAATAAATCACATTTTAGTAACCTAAAAAAGACTTGCTGGTACCACCGTGATTATAACAGCGGTATTCAGCGAGTCCTTTTTTAGTAAATTTGGTAGTCTACATTTTAGCCCCCGGCACGCGCCAATTCACGCATATTGGCTTCAAATGCTGCCAACAGAGCTTCATCTCCGCTCAAACCAGTTGCCTCTTCTTTTTGGATCTGTTCAACCATACGCTTGTAATCCTTTGGAATCACTCGTACAAACTGCTGAATCGCAGTCTGCCAATCATCCAAAATACGTTGTCCCGCTTCACTACCCGTGTAAGTGACATGGCGTTGAATCAAGCCGCGCAAATCCGCTGCTTCTGCAGGATCTTCCACACCTTCCAGCAACACCATTTCCAGATTACAACGGCTCAGGAACGTCCCCTTAGGGTCATAGACATAGGCAATACCACCGGACATTCCGGCTCCAAAATTCCGTCCGGTTCCACCCAATACAGCTACACGTCCGCCCGTCATATATTCGCAACCATGATCACCAACGCCCTCAACTACAATACGTGCGCCGGAGTTCCGAACGGCAAAGCGCTCGCCTGCGATTCCGCTAATGTAAGCTTCACCGCTGGTCGCTCCATACAAGGCTGTATTTCCGATAATAATGTTTTCTTCTGCCTTAAAGGTCGCTTTGTGAGACTTTTTCACAATAACCTTACCGCCAGATAGCCCTTTACCGACATAGTCATTGCTATCGCCTTCCACGCTCAGCGTGATGCCTTTCGGAATAAATGCCCCGAAGCTCTGACCTGCCGATCCAATAAAGTTAAAGCGAATTGTATCCTCAGGCAGACCCGCCGCTCCATACTTACGGGTGACCTCGCTGCCCAGAATCGTTCCTACCGCCCGATTCACGTTTGTAATAGGTAAGGTACCCTCAACAGGCGTTCCGTTCTCCAGCGCTTCCGCAGCCATCGGTACGAGCTGTTGCATGTCTAGTGTTTCTTCCAGACCGTGATTTTGGCGTTGTACGCGGTAACGTACACTACCTTCTTCCAACTCAGGAACATGCAACAGCAAGCTCAGGTCTACGCCCTTCTTCTTCCAGTGCGAATCGGCGTTCACGGTATCCAGACAATCTGTACGTCCAATCATTTCCTGAATCGTACGGAAGCCCAATTCCGCCATAATTTCACGGACATCTTCTGCGATGAAACGCATAAAATTCACCACATGGGCAGGATCGCCCATATAATTTTTGCGTAGCTCCGGATTCTGCGTAGCCACACCAACCGGACATGTATCCATTTGGCATACCCGCATCATAATACAACCCAACGCCACGAGCGGCGCTGTAGAGAAGCCGTATTCTTCCGCGCCCAACAGGGCAGCTACTACCAAATCGCGGCCAGACAGCATCTTGCCGTCTGTCTCCAATACTACGCGGTCGCGCAGGTTGTTTAGCATCAGCGTCTGATGCGTCTCCGCCAGACCCAGCTCCCAAGGCATACCCGCATGGCGGATGGAGCCTTGCGGGGAAGCGCCTGTACCACCGTCGTAACCGCTGACCAGAATAATGTCAGCACGGCCTTTTGCTACCCCTGTAGCAATCGTGCCTACGCCTACTTCTGACACCAGTTTCACGTTAATGTCAGCACGCGGATTAGCGTTTTTGAGATCATAGATGAGCTCTGCCAAATCCTCGATAGAATAAATATCGTGATGCGGCGGTGGTGAAATCAAACCTACTCCAGGCGTAGAACCACGTACCTCAGCGACCCAAGGGTATACCTTACGTCCTGGCAGTTGTCCACCTTCGCCCGGCTTAGCGCCTTGCGCCATTTTGATCTGAATTTCGTCGGCATTCACCAAGTAATTCGATGTTACACCGAATCGGCCCGACGCTACCTGCTTAATCGAACTGCGACGAGAATCGCCATTGGCATCCGGTATGAAACGTGCTGGGTTCTCCCCACCTTCACCCGTATTGCTCTTGCCACCGATCCGATTCATCGCAATCGCCATATCTTCATGCGCTTCCTGACTGATCGAGCCAAAGGACATGGCTCCTGTCTTGAAGCGACGCATAATGGATGCAGCCGATTCCACTTCTTCCAGCGGCACAGGCTCACCAGCAGGCTTCAATTGAAGCATGGAGCGAATCGTCAAATACTGTTCAGATTCCCCCTGTACCAGCTTGGCGTACTTCTTGTAAAGCTCGTAGTCTCCCGAGCGTACCGACTGCTGGAGCAAATGCACCGTTTGCGGGTTAAACAAATGCTCTTCCCCATCGTTACGCCATTGATAGTCGCCGCCCGAATCCAGTACTTTGTCATTGCCGTCCTTGTCAGTGAAAGCACGGTTATGATGAACCAGCGCTTCCGTAGTCACTTCCTCCAGACCAATACCGCCAATGCGGGAAGGTGTCCAGGTGAAATAACGGTCAACAAAATCCTGCTTCAGACCTACAGCCTCAAAAATTTGTGCTCCACGGTACGATTGAATCGTGGAAATACCCATTTTGGACAATATTTTAACGACACCCTTCGTTGCCGCTTTAATATAATTTTTAACTGCCTTTTCATGCGAGATGCCGCGCAACAAGCCCTGCTGAATCATGATATCCAGCGTTTCAAAAGCCAGATACGGATTAACCGCGCTCACACCGTAGCCAAGCAGCACCGCATAATGGTGAATATCCCTTGGCTCCCCGGACTCCAGCAAAATGCTCACACGTGTGCGTGTACCCTGCTTAATCAGATGGTGATGCAGGCTGGAAACAGCTAGCAACGCCGGAATGGCCGCATTTTCCGCATCCACTCCACGGTCGGACAAAATCAGGATGTTATGACCTTTGTCAATGACACGGTCAGCCGCCTCAAACAATCCTTCCAGCGCCTTGCGTAAGCCCTCAGCGCCTTCCTTCGCTTCAAAGAAGATCGGAATCGTCATCGATTTGAAGCCAGGACGGTGTACGTGGCGAATTTTGGCGAACTCCTCATTCGACAGCACCGGCGAATCCAAACGAATCTGACGACAGCTTTCCGGTTCTGGATGCAGTAAATTGCGCTCTGGCCCAATCGTAGTTGCGGTTGACGTTACAATCTCTTCACGAATGGCGTCAATCGGCGGGTTCGTGACTTGGGCAAACATTTGTTTAAAGTAATTGTACAAACGTTGCGGACGATCAGACAGCACCGCCAATGGGGCATCGTACCCCATTGAACCAATCGGTTCTGCACCTGTAAGTGCCATCGGCTCCAGAATTTTGCGCAGTTCTTCAAACGTATATCCAAAAGCGAGCTGAAGCTGATTTACATTTTCATGTTTAGGCTCCGGCTGTTCTAGTGCTTCCGGCAGCTCATCCAAATCAACCAAGTGCTCATCCAGCCATTGCTGATAAGGTTCCTCGGAAGCAATACGTTCCTTTAACTCTTCGTCAGAAACGATACGACCTTCTTGAGTATCAACCAGCAGCATACGACCTGGACGGAGACGATCCTTATAGAGCACATTTTCAGGAGCAATATCCAATACGCCCGCCTCTGAAGACAGTGCGATCAGATCGTCCTTGGTCACATAGTAACGTGCAGGACGGAGACCGTTGCGGTCGAGAATCGCCCCGATTTGGATACCATCTGTAAACGCCATCGCAGCAGGTCCGTCCCACGGCTCCATCATGGTGCTGTGATATTCATAAAATGCTCGTTTCTTCGGGTCCATGGTTTCATGCTTGTTCCAAGGTTCCGGCACCATCATCATGGCTACATGAGGAAGGGAACGTCCGCTCAGATACAGAAACTCTAGTGTATTATCAAACATGGCTGTATCCGATCCATCTGGGTTAATGACTGGTTTTACCTTCTTGATATCTCCGCCAAACGCTTCGCTTTCAAACTGCGCCTGGCGAGCATGCATCCAGTTCACGTTGCCGCGCATAGTATTAATTTCGCCGTTGTGAATCATAAAACGATAAGGATGCGCACGGTCCCAGCTCGGGAACGTATTCGTGCTAAAACGGGAATGGACCAGCGCGATCGCCGATGTCACCCGCTCATCCTGCAAATCCAAATAAAATTTGCCTACCTGCTCGGTTGTGAGCATTCCTTTGTATACAACCTTGCGACATGACAAACTTGGAATATAGAACGACTCACCGTTCTCATCCTCTTGGTTATAGCGAATAGCAAGCTCTGCACGTTTGCGAATGACATACAGTTTCCGTTCGAAGTCCAGCTCTTCCTTCAAATCGCTACTGCGACCGATGAATACCTGACGCACGCCCGGTTTAGCTGCTTTTGCCGATTTACCCAGCATTTCGTCATAAGTTGGAACATCGCGAAAACCCAAACAATTTTGACCTTCGTCCACGATGATATCTCTTAGCTTCTGCTCATGCACTTCACGAACTTTTGGATCATTGGATACAAAAAGCATACCCACGCCATAATGTCCGGCCTTTGGCAATTTAAAGCCCAATCGCTCCGCTTCCTCTTGAAAAAACAGATGAGGGACCTGAATCATAATCCCTGCTCCGTCACCGGAGTTTGGTTCACTTCCCTGACCGCCCCGATGCTCCATATTCACGAGCATGGTCAAAGCCTGACTTACAATATCGTGCGATGGTTTTCCCTTGATGTGGGCAACAAAGCCCATGCCGCAGGCGTCTTTTTCGAATTGGGGATCATATAGTCCCTGTTTGGGTGGTAAACCTGTCTGTCTCATGGAACGCAACCTTTCTGTTATAAAGTCATGCTGGCCTGAAATTCAGGCGGCCGAATAGAAGACAGTGGCGACAAGAGGTAACTCAAAGAACAACTACGAGGAATGGGGGACAAAACATGTGACGTATTCAAGGCGGTACGGTCCGCCGAATGCGTATGTTTTTCAATAATTATGCAATGGCTTGACTTGAAAAATACGTCGATTCCACTGATGAATCTAATTAGTTCTATCATTTTATCATTGACCTATCATGTTAGCAATTCAAAGTTTTTATGATTGTGATAATAAATCTTTTACATTACAGCTTCAACGTATCAATGCAAAAATATCTCATTTTTATGTATAAATATTCACTTTTAAAAAACAGCCTTTCCTATTCCTCTAAGGAACAGAAAAGGCTGACAAAGGAGATTTGATGAGTTTATAGACCATCGAGTATATTCCCGTAAATCAGATATCCGTATTAAAATTCGAGACTTTCGCCGGGCTTCAATGCTTTCCCTTCAATACCTTCTTTGTGCAGACGATCACAGAAGCCGTCTCCGTCCTGCTCAATACCCGGGAACGTATTGTAATGCACCGGTATTACGCGGCTTGCACGCAGCCATTTTGCTGCCAGCAGTGCATCCTCCGGTCCCATCGTATAACCATCTCCGATGGGCAATACCGCAGCATCGATGGAGTTAGTTTCGCCAATGAGACGCATATCGCCAAACAGGCCAGTATCCCCTGCATGGAAAAAGGTTTGGCCTCCCATGGTCAATAAGATCCCCGCCGGCTCTCCCATGTAAATGATTTGCCCGTCCACCGTCAAAGATGAGCTGTGGAATGCAAGCGTGAATTTCACATGGAAACCGTCAAAGTGGTGACCTCCACCCAGATTCATACCGTGAGCTTTGGCCCCCAAGGATGAACAATATTCGGCCAGTTCCGCGACCGCGATTACTGGACAATCATTGCGCTTGGCAATTTCAACAGCATCTCCAAAATGATCGGCATGACCGTGTGTCAACAACACGGCATCCACCTGAATATCCTCGGCCTGTACGGTTGCTTTAGGATTTCCCGTCAAAAAAGGATCAATAATAATCCGTTTCCCCTCTGCCTCTACCAGTACAACTGAATGTCCATAATATGTGATTTTCATATCATCTACGCCTCCTTTGTCACTTTCATTATTTTGGTTACTTTCCTTTACCTATTATACCTCTTTTGCATACTGGCTTCACCTGTACCCTAAAATTCGTTCACAAAGCTGAACCCTATTGTTTAGAAAGGGCTGTTATTTGTAGAAGGTATGATGACCGATAGTTTTCACCTTCGTACGCGAATGATGAACCGTAAGATCCTGGGCCAACGTAAGCGACAGGAAAAAACAGGTGTTATCAGGCACGGCTTTATGGCCGTTCAAAGCAGCAGTAACCGCACGGATGCTGTCCTGGTTGGGCTGAACACGACGAAGACGCCCGTTCGCGACCGGACTAAATTGCGCTTTTTGATAAATCACTGCCTGAATCGTATCGGGAAATGGGGCTGACCGCAGCCGGTTTAAGACAACGTTGGCAACTGCCACTTTGCCTTCGTACGGTTCGCCTTCTGCTTCTGCCATCACTATTTTTTGCAGCAGGAGCAGTTCTTTAGCGGAGACAGGATAGCTCCAGGTAGACAACGCCTTGTCATCCTGCGTGAGCATTTTTGTCTTCGTAAAGTAGATGGTTGTAGGAGGGGTTAGGATTGCGGACTTGCTATGCTGGACCTCAGGCTTTTTCTTGCCTGTAGCAACGTTATTCCGGGCTTGTTCCGCCTGCTTCATCTGGGAAGCGGGTAACGGAGTCGGCATGATTTCTTTCCAGCTTGACTGCCCATGAGCAGCGACAAAGATGGGGCTTGTCCTGTTTGACCCATTATGGGTCCCCATCCTGTCGCCATATGTAGGAGACGAAGAGTTCCCTGACCAGCTCAGAGATTGCATAGGTGTATTTTTATGATTTTTCTGTGTTTGCTGAACCTCAGCGTAGAGGCCTATCCCCAATATACAAACAAGCAGCACACTCAATAGAGGTGCAAACCAACGATGTTCTTTAACGATTTCCATAATGTTCCTCCCGTTAACTATAAGCACATTCCTCAGATATGTAACCTAAAATGCGCTTTTTGAATAACGCTGAAACACTATATCACTAAATTCGCTGATAGATCAAGGCTTTCACCTCATTAATGGGAATGTTTGAATTATTTGGTACATTGGTTTTTGACCCATTCGGGTTGCATATAAAACAAATTCTCCCACTTTCCATGGCTCGCTGCATCGGTCATTTGGCTGCCAAATAGACGGTGGAATAGGCTGTTCTCCTGTGTACGAACGTGCTAGGGTGATATGAGGTCGATAAGGTCGTTCCTCGGGTTTAAAACCCAGCGGTTCGGTAGCCTGGAGTATGGACTGGTACAGTTGATCCAGTGAATCACGCTGCCCGGTCACTCCCCTCCACAATACACGCGGAAATTCTTCACGACCAAAAAAACCTGCTTCTCCAATGCCGAGTGTGAACGGGTCATGCTCAGCTGCAGCTTGAACTAAAACCTGCTCAAGTTTCGGTATAACCGAGGTCTCCACATCACCCAAAAACTGAAGTGTCACGTGGTAATCTCTGAAATCACTCCATTTGCGAAAAGTCAGGTCTTTTAAATCCTGCTGCACCCAATAATGTAGCTTCTTCTTATGCTCATTCGGGAGAGCAATAGCTGTAAAAAGTCTTTGCGATTCATTTTTCATCAACCTATACCTCCTTTCCTAATGGATATTTGTGGATATCTCAAAAAGTAGCTGTTTGGATTGTCCCTGATCAGGGTAAAGCCATTTGTTGTTATATATAATGACACTGCGAGCTCGTTTTTACCCTCCTTATGCAATTTTTTCGGCAATCTGTTATTCTTGAAAGGATGGTTCGCCAGAATATATTGGAAACTCCAAGGAATCAAAAATCGAGGAGGCTATGAACTATGGGAAACATTTTAAGCTTACATCAACTTACGGAAGAGCAAAAAAAACAAGTTCGTGCAACGGCTCCGGGCTACGAGTTGATTATTGGCAAAGCTCAGTCATTGGAGTCTAGACAAATCCGGGAGGCCGAGGTTATTCTAGGCTGGTCCAAGCATATTGCCGAAGAGGCATTACATCCAGACAGCAAGCTGAAATGGATACAAACCTGGTCGGCTGGGATTGATAAGCTACCGCTTACCGAATTGGAGAAGCGTAACATTTTACTAACGAATACAAGTGGTGTGCATGCAATTCCAATTACAGAGCAGACCTTTGGCATGCTGCTATCGCATACACGTTATTTACAGCAAGCAGCTCTCTTGCAACGTCAGAAAACATGGCAGCCACCGAAAGGCCAACTGATGGAATTACGTGGTAAAACGCTGTTGATTACAGGCGTTGGCGAAATTGGCCGTGAAACAGCACGGATTGCAGAAGCCTTTGGCATGCGGGTGATCGGAGTCCGCCGTTCTGGCAAGGAAGCTCCCCATGTAGAGCACATGTATACTAACGAACAACTACACGAAGCATTGGGAGCAGCGGATATCGTGGTAAATATATTGCCATTCACCGAGGAAACCTATCACTTTTTTGACGAAAAAGCATTTGCAACTATGCGTAAGGGTGCCTTCTTCATTAATGTAGGTCGCGGTGGCACCGTTCATACGGATGCGCTTGTACGCTCTTTGGAACAAAAGCATATTGCCTTTGCCGGACTGGATGTATTCGAGGAAGAACCGCTACCTGCTTCACATCCCCTATGGAGTCTGGACCATGTCTTGATCACACCGCATATTGCAGGCGATACGGACCGATATGCCGAACGGGCGGTGGATATTTTTCTTACTAATTTGAATGCCTATGCCGCTGATCAGGAGTTACCGCTGAATTTGGTTAACTACAAAACTCAGTATTAATACGCTACTTACAGATCCAGATTTCCCGACTCATACCTGTCTTATGTATGCGGCATTGCTCCGTAAGGGTCCAGCCTGACTCGGATAACAATGTTTCCATCGGCTCCGTGCTCACGACCACTGCCCGCGCGGCCAAGCGTCTCAGACTGCGCAGCATCTTCTTTTGTTCATCCGCCGGGAGCACGGAGCACAGGTTATAGGGCATATCCAATATGGCCGCATCGTATGTGCCTTCGAGCATATTCATATCCCCGAGCTTCACTAGATCTTCTTCAAATCCAAAATGACGCAAATTCACTCGTGCCCCACGCACCGCCAACGGGTTGATATCACAACCGCGAATATCCTTCCCCATGCTCAATGCCTCAATCATTACATTGCCCATACCACAACACGGGTCTAGCAGTTTCAATGAGCCTGACTCTCCCTTTGCGGCTGTTAGATCAGTTGCTGCCAAATTCACAAGTGCCCTAGCTACCAGAACGGGTAGTCCAGTAGAATAATTTTGCGGCTTCTGACGACGCTCCTGCCACGATCTGTCGCTATACTGACACGTGCCCAGTAGCCACCGTTCTCCTATCCGAATAACACCAAGGGTGATATCCGGTGTCTTCATTTGCGCCTGGCCATGAATGCGTGCACCAATTCGGCGTTCGATCCCGCGCCGCTCGTCATAGTCGGCCTCATGGTCACCTTCTTTAAGGCACAACACCTTGAAAGTCTTTCCTTCCTCAATTTGTAACATAGAGGTTGCTTCGCATAGCTCTTCCAGCGTTCCCGCATCTGTCATTACATCCAGCCGAAGATGAATAAACGGGCTGGTCCCCGGCTCCAGCCGCCGATGGGACAACAGGATGGAGTCCTGCACGGGCGGCTGACCGAACAAGCATTTCAATTCCAAAAGACACAACTCACGCTCTGTTTCATGACACGCATAGGTATATATGTAGCTTGGTTTCATTTCTTCGATATTCGTTTTCTGTTTATTCATGTCATATCTCTTTTCATTTGGAATCAAGGCTAGAATTTACAGCCTCCGCTATTAGACGGTAGGAGTGAAGCCGCTGCTCATAATCGGGAATCGGTGTGACCAACAGAAACTCATCATTATCATATTTAATCTGCAAGCCGCGTAACCGTTCGGCAATATCCGACGGCGTTCCCACTAGCCAGCTGGCTCGCATTGCCGGGTCGCCCAATGAAATCTGAATAGCCCATTGCTGCGCCAGTTCATTCGTCAAGGCACATACTGCTCCTACAGCCACCATGGTACGTGGCTTGTCCATCCGGTTGGATGGCTGAAAGCTGGAGCGGTAAATGCTTAGCATTTCTTCCGTTTGCTGTTCACTCATAAACTGACCGAATACATAGCCTGTTGAATACTGGGCGGCATATTCGGCACTTTTTCGGTTTGTACCTAGCATCCACACTGCTGGCGGCTGTTCAGGCATCGGCCGGGCAAACACAGGTACCTGTTCATACTCGTAAGTACCTTCCAGCAAAGCCAATAGAGCTTCCATCGTCTGTGGCAGCTCCGCCACATGTTGAAGAAAATTACCGCTCAGTGCCATCGAAGCATGAGGTCCCCCACCAGGTGCTCTCCCCAGGCCCAATTCGACTCTGCCAGGATATAGAGCGGCCAGTAGATGAAACCATTCCGCGACCTTGACTGGACTATAATGCGGGAGCAAAATAGCACCCGCACCCAGTTTAATTGTCTTCGTCACCGCCCCGATATGCGACAGCAGCACTTCCGGGCTGGAGGAAGCCAGCCCCTCCATATCATGGTGCTCCGAGGTCCAGTAGCGTGTATATCCCCATGCTTCTGCCTGTCTCGCTAGTTCACCAGCTCGTTGAACCGCCTGCTCCGGGCGGTTACCGGGCAGCAACGGCACCATATCGAGCACACCGAGATTCAACCTTTTTATAGATAAAGGCCGAGATTGCATAGACACATTCCTCCCTCCTGCTATCCTTTACAAACCAGTTCCTTCTACTATATAGGGGAAATTTAAAGGTCAATCCAGATCATAAATGGAACCCACCTTCAGACCGTATAACTCATTATAGATTTTTTCAGCAAAAGCATCGGTCATACCTGCAATATAGTCTATGACCATATGCTCCCATGTCCAGATCGGTTTCGCCTTGGCTTGGTCGCGCTCATAGCGCTGGAGCCAGTCGCTTGGAATAATAGATTTCGACGTTTCTGGGTCCAGAAACGCCAGCCACAGCCGTCTGAGCATCCACTCACTCCGTTTTTGCAGTCGCTGTACGCGCAGATCGCGGATCATCGTAACCCAAGCAAAGCTTTTCAACACACTCACAGTGCGCAGCATATCCAAATCTTCGCTTCCATCCCGCACGAAGGTTACCTTTTTCCAATTTCCATCATCAATTACACCCAAGCTGCTGACAAACAGGCTGACCCAGTATGCCTTCACTTCACGGCGAGTACGGGAATAATCGTGTTCACACATCGGCATCTTGCCATTCCACACCTTCAAAAATTCGCTCAGCACAGCCGCTACCTTCTGCTCAATCTGAGCCAGTTGCCAGCCTTGCCAGAAGCTATCCTCCAACGTGGTGATTTTCTCCGTAATCAGACGAATTAAATACGGATCATATAAGAAATGCTCGTGCACCTCGATTTTCCCAGCCTTAATCCCATCCTCCAGATCATGCGCAGAATAAGCGATATCGTCGCACAGGTCCATAAGCTGGGCTTCTAGCGTCTTTTTACCATCAGGGATACCCCAATCCTCGCGGATAGAACGTATGTATTCCCACTCATGCAGGTACAACCCTTTTTTGTTCAGAATCCCCGGGTATGGGTATTTGTTGATCCCCAGTAACACGGCGTCCGACAAATTCAAACCATCCACGTTCTCACGCTTCTCCAAAAACATAATCAGTCGGAAATTGTGCGCGTTCCCTTCAAAATGCTCATAAATTTGTCGCTCACGCGCATAGGCCTCCTGTCCACGCTTAGACTCCGGTGTGAAGCCTCCGGCAGAGGATATCTTTTCTACCTTTGTTTCAATCAGTTGATCCAAAATCCCGTCCAGCACCTCTTCTCCCTTGTGTCCGAACGGTGGATGCCCAAAGTCATGTGCAATGGAAGCACATTCTACCACCTCAGGGTCAATGATCAGTCCTGCGTTATCTGCCTGTTCCAGCTCTACTTCGGGATGGCGGCGCAGCAAGCTTCGTGATGCTTCACGCGCAATTTGCGCTACCTCCAAAGAATGCGTCAGTCGTGTGCGGTAATAATCGCCCGTGCCTGCGCCAAACACCTGTGATTTACCCTGCAATCGCCGGAAAGTCGGTGAATGGATCAAACGGGAGTAGTCCCGTTCATATGCGGCCCGTGAAGCGTCGCTTCGTGTCTGTTCCGCAAATTGCCGATGCTCTCTCTTGTCCTGCCATGTCATAAAGCCCACTCCCTACGTACTCAATTGGAGTGATTATACATTTTTTTCGCGCCTCAGGAAAGCTCACATGAATTTCAGCTGTAAAAGTAACTTTTAGCGCCACTGCGCAGTCGGATGGTGCTTTCTACTCCAATACAAAAAATGTCATATAAAAAAGGTGTTCTCCAGCCATTTGCTTCAGGCCAGAGAACACCTCTTTCTCAGTTTTATATACCTCACCACTTTTGCTCTAACGCTTTGCCCTCGGGTCCAATACATCCCGCAGGCCGTCCCCCATCAGATTAAAGCCCAATACGGTCAGCATGATAGATACCCCCGGAAAAATAACTGTCCACGGCGCGTTCTGGATATATTGCCGCGAATCGGACAACATTTTACCCCACTCTGGCTCAGGAGGTTGTGCACCCAAGCCCAGAAATCCAAGCGCTGCCGCTTCAATGATGGCCGTTCCGATCCCCAACGTTCCCTGTACGATGATTGGTGTCAGGCTGTTAGGCAAAATATAGCGGAGGATGATTCTTGTATTATTGGCTCCAAGCGCTCTAGCAGAAGTGATATACTCCTCCGTTTTGACACTTAGCACCTTAGAGCGAACTAACCGTCCATAGGTTGGCACATTGACAATGGCAATGGCGTACAACGCATTTTCCAATGAAGGCCCTAAAATGGCCACAATAGCAATGGCCAGCAAAATCCCCGGAAATGCCAGTAAAATGTCGAATAGCCGCGAAATGGCCATATCTGCCCATTTTCCGTAAAATCCTGCGATTAAACCTAAGGCTGTTCCTACAATCATTGAACCAATAACAGACAAGAAACCGACCCACAACGAGATTCTGGCTCCATACAGCGTGCGAGTCAGTAAATCTCGACCGAGATCATCCGTACCGAACCAATGCTCCGCAGAAGGAGGCTGCAAACGGCTCACCAAATTTTGCTCTTTATAGTCAAAAGGTGCAATCCACGGCGCGATCAAAGCAATGATGACAAAGAAGATAATAATGCTCAGGCCGACGAACGCCATTTTATTGTGACGGAAAGCCCTCCATGCGTCTCTCCAAGGGCCAGTCACGACAGGCAAATGCGCCAATGTGCTGCGTGTCGTCGGTATGTTGTTGGGTTCCATTGAAAATTGTGACATCGGACAAGCTCCCCCTTGAACAATTGACGACTTGATTACTGATAACGGATACGCCGGTCGAGCACCGCGTACAGCAAATCGACAATCAGATTAATGATGACGAACAGGAACGCTATGATCAGAATTCCGCTTTGAATAACCGGATAGTCACGCGAGCTGATCGCTTCAAAAATGTACCGTCCGATGCCGGGCCAGGCAAAAATGGTTTCTGTTAGTACCGCGCCTCCCAGTAGTGATCCAGTCTGAAGACCGATGACAGTAAGTACGGGGATCGCAGCATTTTTAAGCGCATGTTTGTACACAACTTGAAAAGATGCCAGCCCCTTCGCCCGAGCCGTACGGATATAGTCCGCATCCATAACCTCGAGCATGCTGGAACGAGTAATGCGCGCAATGACCGCCATTGGAATCGTTCCAAGTGCGATACTGGGCAGGATCAAATGCTTGATGACGGTCCATACCTGATCCATACGCCCACCTATGAACGCATCAATCACGGCTAAATGTGTCACAGCTTCCACCGGATCACGGGAATTCATGCGTCCGATGGAAGGAAGCCAATGCAGTTTATTTGCAAAGATCCACTGCTCCATCAAGCCCAGCCAAAAAATCGGCATCGATACTCCGACCAGTGCAATGACCATGCTCACATAGTCAAACCAGGAATTTCGCTTCCAGGCACTCACGATGCCGGCATTCATTCCGACTACAACGGCAAAAAACATGCTTGCTACTGTCAACTCCAGCGTAGCCGCCAGATAAGGGACCATTTCCCGGGCAATCGGCTGCTTGGTGCGAATGGAATCGCCCAAGTCCCCTTGTGCCAACTCACCTAAATAGGTCCCATATTGCTGTAACCACGGCTTATTCAGCCCCAATTGCTCACGTAGCGCCTGCTTGGACTGTTCCGTAGCCTTATCTCCCAGTATGGTTTCGGCCGGATCTCCCGGAATGGCATGAATAATGGAAAAAACGATGAGCGTCATGCCCAGTAATACAGGAATCAATATGGCCAGTCTTTTTACAATATATGAGTTCATATCCTATTCACCGCCTGCTTGCGTTTGGGCTATTCAAAATAAATATTTCCGTACGCTTCAATACCTGCCGGAGAAGGTACAAAACCCTTGAGATTCGCTTTACCTGCCATCAGCGGTGTGCTGTGAACCAATGGAATCCACGGCGCATCCTGTTTAATAATCACTTGTGCTTCTTTATACATTTCCGCACGCTTGTCCTGATCGACCTCAACCTGCGCCTTCACCAATATTTTGTGGAGTTCCTCATTCACATAAAAACTACGGTTATTGCCTGGGATCGTATCCTTGTCCAGCAATGTGTAAAGGAAATTATCCGGGTCGCCATTGTCCCCGTTCCAACCCAGCATGTACAGATCATCCTTTTTCCCCGCCTTAAGATCATCCAGATACGTAGCCCATTCCGGGGATTGGATGTTTACTTTGACGCCTATTTTTTCAAAATCGGCTTGAATGGCCTCTGCCACCTTTTTGCCGTCAGGCATATAAGGACGAGATACGGGCATTGCATAGAAGGTTAAAGGCTCGGGGAGCCCGTTAGGAAAGCCCGCTTCCGCCAGCAAAGATTTAGCCTTATCCAGATCATAGGCGTAGTCCTGAATACTATCGTTGTACCCCCATAACGTAGGTGGCATCGGATTGACCGCAGGCTTGGCCTGCCCTGCAAACAATGCATCAATAATAGCCTGCTTGTTCACTGCGTGATTCAGTGCCTGCCGCACCTTGGGATTATTGAATGTTTTTTTCTTTAAATTAAAGCCAATGTACGCCACATTAAAGGAGGGACGTTCAATTTTCACCAAATCGCTATTGCCGTCTAACTGCTTTGCATCATCCGGGTTCAAATCCTCCATCAGGTCAATTTCCCCGTTTTGCAGAGCATTAAATCGTGCGGTATTGTCGGGTATGGAACGAACAATGATCTTAGCCAGCTTCGGCTGCCCCTCTTTCCAATAGTTTGGATTCTTCTCCAGCGTGATGGTATCGTTCCGTTTCCATTCCTTAAATACAAAAGGCCCCGTGCCGACCGGATTACTTTTGAAATCAGCCTTTTTCTCCTGAATAGCCTTGGGACTTGAAATACTAAAGGATGGCATAGCGATATTTTGTAAAAACGGCGCCTGCGGCTTGTTTAGTGTAAACTGGACGCTATTCGCATCTACCGCTTTAACCTCCTTAATCACCCTACTTCCTTCAGGACCGAACATAGAATCATAATAGTCAAACGAGTCACCTTCAAATTTGTATGGACTTTTCGGATCAGCCCAGCGGTCAAAGTTAAACACAACCGCTTCTGCGTTAAAGTCACTTCCATCATGGAATTTCACACCCTGACGCAGCTTGAACGTATAGACCAGTCCATCCGGTGATACTTCCCAGCTCTCTGCAAGCCCCGGTTGGATCTCCGTTGTATTTTCCTTATATTCCAGCAGTGTGTCGAACACTTGCATTCCGATTTTTAGCGACTCGCTTTCAGTCACAATAGCAGGATCTAGCGCCACGGAATCTCCACCGCGTCCATAAATGAGCGTGTCCTGCACGCCCTCTCCTGCTCCGCTTGGTGTTTTCCCTGCCTCTGGCTTTGCTCCTTCACCTGATCCCCCACAACCGGAAAGCGCCAAAACAGCTCCTAGCGCAAGCACCAGCAGAACGGTCCAGATTTTGTGTTTCGCATACTTTTTGCTCATGCAGCAAACCCCTTTCACACCTTATATATTGTTAATTCGTTGATACCGGATGAATGCCAATTCCTTTAGATTGACATGGCAAGCTTGTCCTCAAGCTGTGGTCCCAAATTCCGAGTTCATCAAATAGGTGTAGTAGGACAGAAGTGTTCATAATCTAGTGGTGTAAGAGATGCTGTAGGGTAATGAATAGATGTGATGTAATAAATAGAAAGAGGAGTATGTCAGGTCGTGGTGAAAGTGTGATATATACTCACAAACAGTGAATATTATGCTCAAACAAAGTTGATTATTGGATACTTTACTATAAAATCTGGAAGCAGACAAGGGGGTTTTTCATACATTACCATATGTTTTTATACATCATGTCAATTAATATTACAAACCAATTTATACAATCATATCAAATAAATACTCCTACTTGGAGTCTTCAACCTCCAAGCAGGAGTATGATCTTACCTCAAAAATGTATTCAGCACCAAACCTACAGTCACGGCTTGGGCTCCTTTTACGATAGAGAAATGATCGCCAGGCACTTTATGCGTGAACATTTCCCCCTTATAATACAATTCCCATCCTTTATATCCTAATTCCCAGGTATGTTCTGAAATAAACAAACATACAGAGGCCTTTACAGCTCGATCCGGCTGGTAGACATGCTGCATTTTCACCCAATGATTCACACTTTTAAAGCGTTCGAGTTCAGCTTATGTAGAAATCATGAAGAACATTACTTTACAATAAGTGCAGGCGGTTGCCTTTGAACCGCCTGTCAATTTACGTTTCAGGTGTATGGCTTGGTTCACATGAAAATAATCCCTTCCGGGCATAAGATTTGCAAAAGATCATTTATTTTTTTTAAACACACCCAGACGGTTCAGTACGACCAGTAAGCGATAAAAATCATAACTGCTTGGCAGTTTCGCATCCACAATCGGGCTTGCCGGATTAAATGCAACAGCGGCAGCCATCGCTTCCTTCGCCCAGGTCGGTACAGGAATAGCCTGACGTCCCTCCAATTCAGCTACCCGCTGATCCACCTTTTTAATATAAGCGCTTTGTTCATTCAACGTCTGCTTGAGCACATCTTTGCTGTTTTCAAGAGCGGCGACCTGTTGCTGCAGGGCCTTAAATGCCGCTTTTTCCTCTGCTGTCATTGGCTCATCCCCCTCTTCTCCTGCAAATGCTTGGCGTAGCTCGGCCTCTGTTCCGGCGTATACATTCAGGTCAACCGGCCCTTGAATTCCATCAACCCGTCCACTATCGCTGTATTGCCAAAAGTCCCAGTTCTTCCATGCTGTGGTGTCGCCGGGCACCCGTGTACTATAACGTGCAATCCACAGCTTATAACTATCCAATGACGCTTTGAAATGGGCGGCAAAAGCATTCCCTGTATATACCATCGGCTTACGGCCGCTTACCCGTTCAAATTCTGTTAAAAATGCCAACGCAACCTCATGAATCGCGGCCGAGCTAAGCCCTCCCGGATTATTTTCGTAATCCATGACCGCTGGCAAGTCCAGCGCTTTCGCACCACCCACCTGATCCAGCACCTCGGCGAAATGCCTGGCTTCCGCTTTTGCTGCATTTACAGTGGTTGCATCTACAAAATGGTAAGCTCCCAGCAGAATCCCGGCTGCCTTGATCCCTTTTGCATTCGTGATAAATGTCGGATCGACGTAACGCTGTCCTTGACTCGCTTTAATAAATGCAAACGATTTACCATCGGCTCGTACACGCTTCCAATCAATTGTTCCCTGATATCGGGACACGTCAATGCCTTCGGCAGCGTTAGGGCTGCGATTCTGCATAAGGCGTTCCCTCCTTATCATTCATAATGTTGTAGCTCACTTTGTCTCTGTTATCCATATGCTTGGACCATCCATACGGTCTGGGCTTTTCCACTTTTACACCGAAAAAAGGGCAAAAAGGTAGTCTGCCTATTTTGTAGTGGCCACTGGTGGTACTTTATGAAGCTTTATTTTCTTTGTCGGAAGGGTCGGTTGGCTTTATTTTTTCTCCACTCGACTTGGACTCAAAAATAGCTACCGCATTCCGCAAAATATCCGGCATCGGCACTCCCATTCTGCCCACATTTTCAATAATGGACAACAGCTCGTTCGCTAAATAAAAGAAAACGACGGCATCCCGGAAGTAATGTGCATCCCCGAGAATACCGTCGATTAGATGAGCTACCGTAATGAGCAAAAACACGGTAACCTTGCGAAAAATACCGTAATACCCCTGGCGGCTTTTTAGCTCCCCATTAATCCAGGCCGCTGCCCAGCCGGTGAAAAAGTCGATCACGACCATCCACCACAGCAACGTCAACATTGTGGTCCACCCCCCAAAAAAATAACCAATCAAGGTCCCCGTGGAAAACCCCAGCCAAATCTGATCGATCTTTTCATGCATGTTTGTTCCCCCTTTTTGAACCTAGGTGTAAAATGAATGCCCTTGGTTGTCCAAGGGCATTAAAAAAACGCTCTGCGCGGGCATTCTTTTTATACTTGTTGATTTTTGGCTAAATCCAAATTCGCCTTAACCATGTCTTGGAGCACTACTGGTACATCTTCTATTGAACGACGACCAGATAAAATAAGTTGTACGAAAGTTACTGCGAACGCTTTTTTAATTTTATTATCCAACGTATTACCTCCTCTGGTTATTATATTAAAGTAAATAGTACCTATCTTTAAAATTCTACTTAAACATTCTGCTGTGATATCACGAGCTGAATCAGCCCTGCAATTGTCTCTTTATTATCCAGATCAGCTTGTTTTAATATCTCAATTTCTTTTCGGAGCTGTTCCTCGAAAGTTGGCTTAGGGCTCGGTGCTGGAATCTTTTCGAAATCACCTGTATCCGGATGGAATTTACTCCCTAATACTTCGTATCCATTAACTTCAATTACTTTATCACCTGCTGGCGCTTCAATACTCTGTGATACTGCGAATATTACGCAATCATTATTATACTGAGCAAAATATTTCATATAACATCCCCACCTTAATTAAATTCTATGACTTCAAAACTTGCAAAAATATAATAATCTCCGCCTCTTGCATGAGTGAATTTGACTTGCGTTGGGCTTATAATGCTGGCCATATGGCTATCATCATCTCCGTAAGTTATTAAGTTCAACATTGCTTTTCCGACATTGACAGGTGCAATATTTACAATACCGTCAGGCACATTACTGGAAATACTAAATCTTTGTATGCTTTTCACAGAACCAGTCTCCTTTACACTATTAATAAGTTGTCTTAATTCATCACCTATTGCCTTTACCGCACTGGGAGTAGCTGCCTGATCTGTAGCTGTGCTCCCGGTAGATGTATTAAGTTGCACAATCCCCCTAGCCTGTGTGGATGCAGAAGGCAAATCCGATGCTGGGTGACTATGCTGCTTGGGAGCAGCGTACTGATCTGTATACTTCTTGGCATTCCCCTCTGTTGCACTCCATACCGCTTGCTTGGCTGCCGTAACATGGATCTCTGTGTTGCTGGCATGGTTGTCTAACGCTTCCTTGGAAGCAACACCGTTCCCAGCCGGGTCCTTTTTGATATTTTCAACCTGTGCGGCCAATTCCAGATCGTTAGCATAAAGGGTATCAATCGGTCCATTCAGGACGTCTGCATGTCCCTGGTCGGTAGTAACAAATCTGCGTGGCTGTTGTATGCTCATACTTCTTCATCCTCCTTAATAGATGTCTTCAATTTCAAAAACAAATTCCATATCACTATCCTTGATCTTATTGCTCATTGTACGGATAGCCGTCAGCTTCCCCGCTGAATCTACCAAAGCCAGCTCATTAATCGTCTCACCCGCCAATTCATTTTCTGCCAGTGAGCAAGTATATCGAATTGTTGCAGGCGCAATAAATTCAAAGCTCGTAATTTCCTTTTGAACCAGTTCCTTTTTCAACACCTGTTCTGTTCCATCCAAAGGCAGTGGCTTCCCTGCTTGATCCACACCTCCGCTACCAAACGCCATTTTTACTACTTTTGTCAGCGTTCCTCCCTCAGCGCGGGCACGAGCCACTTGTTCCCTTGCATATGCAGTCGTGACTGTCAAAACTTGTTCTGCCATACTTACCATCCTTTCTATCTTAAAAATAAAAGTTATATTGGTTTAGATTGAAATGACTTTCTCGGTTGAGCTTAACATCTGACTACCGTCAAGCTTCATACTTCCATCTAACTTCCAATAATGGTCTCGAATTATCATTCTGCCTTCCTGATGATGATCCACTCGATGCTTGATGACTAGTTTTGTATGGTTCAAATAGCGCATAGGTTCCTCTGTCCACCCGGACAAAGAAGCTATTCCGTTCAGTAACTCGACACCATCTAAATACCATGGCTTCCCACCAAAAAAGCGAACTCTTGAACGTAATCGAATACGAGAAACCATTTCATTCTCATGAAGAAATGCAAGCCTAGTTTTGTTATTCATATAAAAAGCAAGATGAGCAGGCTTAATATCCTCGATGATCTTTTTGAAATCAATCATATTTTCAGGGATTCTATTTTCAAAGCTTATACCAAACTTGTACTCAGCCGGATAAAAATCTACTTCCCCATCGACACCAAATGAGCTCATGATTTTCCGTATTAAATCCCCTGAAAATTTGCCACTCCCACGAAGTTTTGACTCCACAACGGATCGCCTCTGTTCCAGCGGCTTTTCCAAATGGATCGGGATACTCAACTCCATTTCCCAGCGTTCAAGCCCCCAAGTGGCGGAGCGAACAAAAAACTGGGCTAACGTGTCATCTAGCGCAAGGTATAGAGCATCTAGTTCGCTACCCTTTGCATCCATATCGACGTGCATAACACGGGATGCTTCGTAATATGCAGGAAGATAGGAAAACAGCTCCGGTCCCCGCGAACTGAACATTCGTTTACTAAAATCATCCGTTACATCTTGGATAACAGTTTCTTTTTTTTCGTCAATATCCATCCATACTCACCATCCCCAGTTCTACCTCCTGACCGAATTGAATCGTTATAAAAGGATTGCTTTGTCTGTTCATTTTCAGCTTGGAGAAACCCATTATAATCAGATCCGTTCTTTCATACATGCTCGCTCCTCCTTTGAGTACAGGCATTTTTGCTCTCTGCTCTATACCGTTTTTTTACGAAAAATAGAGCTATACCATTTAACCGGTTCTCGCTGTGCACTGGAAACCCCCATAGATGACGATTCCTCTACGTTATCCAATACCAGATCAGAACGATGGGACAAAATCATTTCCTCCACTTGTTTACGTTGTTTTTCATCTAAAGCGTAGCATCCAATGATAGCTGCTATATTACCTTCTCCCCGGTCATAGCGGGTAACACAAGCATAAGCACAAATACGCAATTGAGTCTCTGTTAAAGCAGTCATAGTTATGACCTCATCTCTTTTTAAATAAGAATTTTGCGGCTAAACAGGAGTCAGTACATGGTTATTTTCCTGTGTTACCAAGCATGAGCTGGGTCAGCGTTACTTCGAGATCTGCAATACGCTGGTTCAATTGATCTGTCTCACTTGGCTGTTGCTCTGCTTTTTGTGTCAGTTCCTTAATTGCTTCCTCACTCAATCCTTCACTCCAGAACGTCGTTGGGTCTCTTCGTTCTGGAGTCGAAAAAGCCGGAGCAGAATATATAGGTTCGTCTCCACGTTCATTTCCCAGCTTGTTTTGCCATTCAACATGCAACTTCTGAAATGAAGCTTGCGATTCCTTACTAATTTTCTCGTACTTCTTTTGTGCCTCAATCAGAGTTTCGTTATATTCTGCTTCATAGGTCAACCAGCCTTGAATATCAAACAGAGGATGATATAAGCCCGGTGGAACTGGAATACCAACCGTATAGCCAGCAGGGCTGGTTTCTGTATTCTCTTCATCAATGGCACTCGATTTATCGGTAGTACGCATATAGATGTCTTGTTGCTGGTCTGTGTCAGATAGTATGAGTGAAGATGGAGCATAAAAAGGGACGATACCCGAAAAGGCATCGTCCACTAGCTTGTCCTCCAGATAGAGGCCATCTGTATTTACTTTAGGTACTGCTTTCATATATTATCCTCCTTAAACTTCTGCTATAAATTGAACGGCATCTAAACGTATCCAACCATAGCCCCCTCTGCCTACTACTTCAACACGTCCGTCAGAGGATATTGCAATTACGGCAGTTTTGTCAGCGGACACCGCATCAGATGCTGCGCAGGTTAATACCGTTAGTATTTTTGGCCTGTATCCTTCCGGCAACCTAAAACATGTAACGGTTGCATTAGAAGTCGGTACCTTTATTGACCCGTGCATCTTAATAAGATTATCTGACATTTTAAGGTACTGAGGCCACATATCCACTGAGGATGTTTCTGCTGTAACGCCATTAAGCAACGTGGGTGTAATCCAGGAAGGGCTATCCTTGTCCGCCTTTTTGTTCTCCACCACAGACAGGCGCAAATTTGCTTGTTGCACACAGTCTATCAAATCCAACAGCAGTGTCTTTTCGTTGGCTGCGTAGATTCCTGTGAACGGCACAACGGGTGAGAGACCAACCATAAAGTACGTGACACTGTAGGCCGATACTCTGTCGCTATCCGATGCATTCAAAAGTTGCGATAACGTACCTGCACTCGTGATCCATCCGACGCCCTTAGTCCATCTTGTGTCTAAGACCCCATCTTTGTATACCGTCAACGGTTGTATAGACCTGTTCCTGAGCAAGCGCGCGCTAAAGCTGGCGTTATTTATGTTCATCCTGTTGCCGAACATAGTTCCTGTCTCCATAAATACGTCGGCAGGCTCGCGCAACACAATTCCCGTACCTACTTCAACCTGATTGTCTCCCGCAACGAACGTTAGTTGCCCTTCGGATATGATAGGCTCTGCTGTAGGCGTTGCGAGTTTGTATACGAGTTGGTATGCCGACCAATTTCCATATCTTACGTACGACAAGGATGTTATCGCTGTTGTCGGCAAAGTAGTTACGTACAGCGTTGCTGCGGCCCCGTTCGAATCGTAGATAGAATCAAGCGGACACCACGCCTTCCCTACTGCCTCATTGTTAAACGGCTTACTAACGTCTCCTTGACCAGCCAAATACATCTTCCAGCCCATAAAATACGCCTTTATTTCGTCTGTTGTAGGTGTGTAGTTATCTCCCCATCCACTGTCTGCGCTAGAAATGGACAGACCCACAACACCAGATTCTGGGCTAAGGTGGGATTGATCCGGCCCGCTTAACGGGAAAACATGCTGAACCAACTTACCGTCAAACTTTGTTATCCTCTCACTGTCAACCATTCCATTAGTGGCAGGTATCCGCACAACTTTGTAGCCTGCGGCTGAATCGAAGTAACCCCAGGGTAGCGAGCCGTCAAGCGTCATACTGTGCCAACGTTTGCTTTTATAATATTGCCCATCACGTTCAAACACTGTATCAGCATTAGCCCCTGTAACTGGATCGGCGTACAGGTCTGTTTGCAGTGCCAGCATGGAGTCTTCATGCTGCTTGAATGGTTTGGCAATACTGCCGATGTTGAACATAAAGTCTGAAATCGTTACTTCGGCAGTGGATGTGCCTAACAAGCGGATCACTACACCTTTAGTACCTGCCGGAACTGTGAATGTATAAGATATAATTCCACTACCTGTTACATTACCGATAACCGCAGTCTCGTTTTGCATATTTACATGTATTCTACCCGTTGCTCCACTCGACTGAGCGGAAACCGTGTAAGCCTGACCCGGAACTAATGGGTAGATGGAAGATATCATTATATTCGAAGAAGAAACAACAACATTTCGATTATCTTTAATAAGAGGTGTTCCGACCGTAGCGTCCCAAGAATAAAAAGAGTGTGGGGCCAAATTCTCCCCGTACCGGACCGCGTATGGATTACGCACAGGCATTACACTATCTACATAAGGATATTTGTTGTCAATTTGATCGTCGGTCATCGTTGCTAATGCTGCATATTCTGCTGCAGAAATCTCATAGATACGCGCAGCCTCAAAATAAGAATACTGTCCTACAGTACCCTGTGTTACCAAATCTATGTTAGTAATAATATCGCTGGTAGGTGCCAGCCTAAACCAAGCCGTAGCAAAGTTAGTCTTATCCGTAACTACAACTTTCGATTCTACCAGAGCATTCGGAGCCGAGATTCCTGCATCTATAGCGTTACCTACTTTAGCTCTTACAATTGCAACATAGTATTTCCCAGCTAAAAATTTAAAATTACTATAAAACCCCACTCCAACGGTATATCCAGGCTTGATCGTTACTTTTAACGAATTAGGCATTGTCCCTTTATTCAAAGTATCTAGCGCTATATCAGCTTGATACGGTGTTACCACCCTTAAGCTACTCAAATTCCCCCATCTTCCCAACAAATTCACCAACGTACGCCCGCTCATCCCCGTCAGCGAAAACGGCGATGCCTTTTCCGCATGAACAATTTGCACCCCGGGTTCGAGAGTCACCGCCTTACGCTCCGTCGTATCCAGACGCTTCTTGATCTCATTCACACCATCATTCACATCACCTGCGAAATCGTCTACAGCTCGCCAGTTTTGATCCAAATACTTCTCCAGGTCAAAATACGTGGTTTTGGGCGATGTGCGGTCAATTTGATTTAAGCCAAGATTTGGTGTCTTTTCGCTTGCCATGCTATGCGCCACCTCCTAAATATCTATCCTGGGTTGTATGTTCAATTTCATAGAGGGTCATAGACTCAACTTCAGCAATGGTCAGGTAGCGTAATTTGTACTCCACCGCCATGTGAGCGGGCTTGATCTCCTCGATGGCTGCTTTAAGGTCTTCCACGTTGGGCGGAATCCCAATGGTATCGATAAATTTGACCGTAAATCCCCATTCGGCGGGATGAAAAGTGACATCTACCGTGCCTCCGTCGTACGCTTCAGCTACATTTTTGACAAGCCGGCCGGAAAAGGTTCCTGCCCCTCGCAGCTTCGATTCCACCACAGCACGCCGTTGGTCCAATGGCTTCGCCAGGTCGGTTTCGATCCCCAGCTCCATTTCCCAGCGTTCCAACCCCCATGTGGCGGTACGTACAAAAAACTGTCCCACCGTTGCATCCATTGCAAGATACAAGGCGTCCAATTCGCTTCCTTTAGCATCCATATCGGAACGCATCACACGTGAGGTTTCATAATAGGCAGGCAAATAGGAAAGCAGCTCGCGTCCCCGCTCGCTGCTCATTTGGCCCACTGTATCTCCCTCTATAGTTACCCGATTAACAAAAGTGTCACTACGGTTTGCACGTTTTCCCTGGTCTGGGTTATTCAATAAATCTTCAAAGCTGTTCGTTCCATTGTTACTCACTGACGCTCACCGTCCCCAGCACTGCCACCTGACCTGATCCAATCTCAATATTCTGATTGCTCTGTCCATTGATTTTCAGTTCAGAGAAATCAATAATAATTGGAATGTCGAGCAAAACAGCAGAAATCCGGGTATACCGTACCAACGGGTCTTCCTTGTAAAAAGCAAGCTGCTTCAAATACGTCCGCACACCGCTTTCGATCAGCTTTTTGATTTCATCCAATGTGGACGGCTTCTCTTTGGTACGCTGTACCTTGACTGAGATGTTAATTTCCACTTCTGTCGCTGGCATGATCGTCACCACAGGACCCGCTGGTGCCAGCCCTTCTCCTTGCCCATCCTGCGTCGGATCAATATACTTTTGCACCGCAGCCACGATATCCGGGCTGGCTGCTCGTTTGTCCGTATCCAGTACATATAACCCCACTGTTCCTGGCCCTTTCCAGAGCGGAACAACTTCTACGCCACCCACTCCAGCAATTTCATTCGCCCACTGGGTATACTGCGCCTTGTTGCCGCTTGTGCCTTGGTTCCGCACCTTGGCATAAAAACGCTCCAGCAACAGCTGGTCGCTCTCAACGTCTGTACCGCTTTTTGTTTCCTCCGTATTGATCACAGAGGCGACCCCGCTAACTGGGGTTGCCATCACTTGGATGACACCCGCAGGCACATTGCCGCTACGCCCGGGATTGACCGCCCGAATAGCTGCTTCCCCAACACCTTGTTCATCCAGCGTGACCGATGCCGTGGTCGCATATTCAATGGAAGCTTCCCCGGATACATCATCTGCCGGGGTCGCCACCAGCGTTCCCGCCGGAACGGTCGTTCCCGCTGTGCCCTTGAACGTGACCATACCTGAGGCAGCAACCGCTTCTCGCCGTGTCACCCCATGCTCTGCTGTCCGCAAATCCAACTCCGGCGAGCGAAAATCCGGATTATCGCTGGCTGCGGTGCTGGCAAAGCCACGTCGCAGTAGCTCCTGCGCCCAGATTGCGGCTTCGGATAGCATAAAAGCCACTGGCGCCTGTGCATCCCAAATAAAAGAGCCCTCGGACTTATCCATGTCCGAAGGCACTTTTTCCAACATCCGATTTAAAATTCCCTCTTCCGTCTGGTCTACCAAATATTCCGGCAAGTCTGCCATTAGATCACCACACTTTCCACAATTTCCGTTTCATCTCGCACGTTCGTAATCTGGCAGCTAAAATGGCACGCCTCACCTTGCCAGCGAAACGTGAATTGATCCACACTAGCCGTACGTGCATCTGCTAGTAACGCCTCCGTGACCATGCGTTTAATTTCACTTTCCTGCACACCGTGCCCATAACTGCTGCCAATCAGCTCCTCCAGCTCGCTACCATAGTCAGGTGAATAGATCACATGCCGGTAGCGAGGAGTGCGAATGGCTTTTTCACACCACTGTACCCAGGCTTCTTTCTCGCCTGTAGTCACGATTTTACGGCTAGGACTCATGACAAACTCGCCAGCCTCAAAATCAAACCGCCAGCTTCGCCCAAATACTGCGCGGTTATCCTCCAGCACATCCGGGTCGGTCATATCCGTGTCTGTCCAGATCATATCATCTGTTTCGGGAAATAAATTAGCCACGTCCACTCACCACCTTGCACACAACAACTACATCGTTACCGCTATTCACCCGAACCGCAAGTACACGATCTCCGGGCTTAAGACCTTCGTTCAAGCTAAGATTCACATCCACCAGCTCGTCCTCCCCAATATAAAAGGAAGTTTTCAGCTCTTTTCCTTCCCAATTTTCCGATTCAACTGCGGTTGAGGTGCCTTTATACATATGACGTGGTACAGACAGCAGCCCCGGTAGCTCGGCGACCAGATAATCCTGAAGCTCATGTTTAAAATCGTCCAGCTTGAGTCCCGTGGAGGTGATCGTTCCTAGTACCGCGCCTACCCCACTCAGTGCTTGCTTGGTATGCTTATGAAATGAAGATTGCAGCGCAGTAGCCAAATGCCCATAGGGGTCCTTATTCAAGGTAAAACCTCCTTTTTACATCGTCATACGTTCCGAGCTCCAGCGACATACTGCCAGGGTTGCCCAATTCCCTGCTCACCGAAATGACCAATAACTTTACGGAGCCTAACATTATCGCGTCTCCTGCTCGGATCGTATTCATATCCGGCGCATTTACTGATATCGTTTGCTGTATGCCTCTCAGCTTACTTTTGGCCAACTCACGTGCTGCTGCACCAGACTTGACTTCGTCATCCTGTACGATCACCTGAAGTGTCCCATATTTGGCAATGTCCTTCTCCTCAAGCGCCATCACCTTGGACGGTACCTCATTGCCTGATTCACTAGCAGCCGTAGCCAGTACCTTCACTCTTGTGGCCGCACCTTCCAGCGTACGGGATTGAGTTGTATCCGTGACTCTCTCCAGAGCATACACATCTTTGTTCGTTCCCAGCTCGTACAACTCCAAGCCGGAAGAAATCATCCGTGGATGATACAGCTTTCCCCCCGCCTTTGCCGTTTCGCGCAGATCTCCCAGCATCATAGAATAAATGGATTGTGTGCGGTATACGGCGCGTCCCAGCGTTTTTTTCGTATCTGGCAATGAAGCGATTTTCAGCTTCCAGTCCCTAGCATACTTCTGAAAACGCTGAGTAGCCGTCTGCTTGGCAGGAAGTAAATATTCATCCTCGGACTTGTCCAAATACACCGTACGGTCATACAACGTCAGCGTCATACGTTTGAGCCCGTTGTTAGAGGTTTCTACTTCCCAGATCACTGCAGGGGACAACAAGGGAACATAATCTTTTTTACCATAAGGAATTCCGCTAACCCGAATAGACATCCCAGGGGAAATGGCGGGCATATCCGGCGTAACGACCAGATTGACCGTGCCCTGATAGGCGATTTGCTCCAGCGAATCCCTCAAATTAATGTTCTCCACAAGCGGCGACAAATCATATTTATCCTGTAAAATGACTTTATAGCTCATGACAGCACCAGCTTTTGCCCCGGTTTAATTGCATTCGGATTTTGTCCAATGACCTTTTTATTAAGCTGATAAATACGACTCCATTGCGAACTGTCCCCCAACTCCAACTTGGCAATTTTGGACAAGGAATCCCCCGACTTAACCGTATATGTTTTTTTCTTTTCTTTCATATCTGTGCGGGGCTTTTTGTTGACCGCAGCCGCCTTACTTCCCGTGACGCCAGCTTTTTTGGCAACTTTCATATCACTCCAGGTCCGCAGTGACAGATCAAAATTCACATCCCCATACTCGCCGCCGCGAAAGATCGAATTATGAGATGCCACAATTACTGGCACATTCACGGCTGTCTCCGTAATAATAAAACGTAGCGGGTTCTTGGATAACAAAAAGCCATTCAACGTGTTCATGGCCTCCTGCGGATCAGGGATATCTTTGTATGTGCAATACGCTGGATTGTATTCTTTCGGAAAAAAAGAAGAGAAGGAGATTTCCTTCACCTTCTCCCCTTGTGGGAAGTCAAACTCCCCATAGGATAAAATCGTCGTTGTATCAAATCCCTTTTGCCGTGAGATCGTCACTTCCTCAGGATTCACCGGAAACTGAAATTTTTTCCCTTTACCATCCGTTAAACTAAATTCCATCTCTTTCCTCCTTCCCCATTGCTACCATCTACTCCATTACATAGCTCCAGCGCCTGCTGGCTTGGTATTCTGCGTTGCACGCAAAATTTCAGCTTTGAGACGGTAGCCAATTTGCGTAATAAGCCCATCCACATCCAGCTTGTTCTCATGTACAGTGACCTGTACAGCCCCCGCAGGAAGATTGAATTGGTTGGTGGTTTCCGTTTTAAAATCCTTCAAAAAGCCAGACAGTGTTCCCATTTGTTCAGGACTGATCTGAACTACTTGAGGTGTCGGATTACCATTACCTTTGCCTTTAGCTTTGGCTCCATTATTCGCATGAGCCGCAGTATTCAGTAGTGGGTTTGGATTGACTCCCTGGTTAGCTATAGCCATCGGTCCGTAAGGATTAGGAACACCTTTTGCACCTGGTTGCGGAGGTCCATACATCACTTGAGAGCCGGGTGGTAACCCCGGAAAAGGTGGCATAGGTGTTAATGGTTTGGTAGCCACAGCTACAGCAGGTTGAGGTGGTATAACAGGTTTAGGTACTTCAGGCGGCTTAGCTGGGGCTTTCTTGGGTTCATCTTTTTTACCAAAAGAAAAGAAATCAGAAAAGCCTTTACCGAAGTCTCCAGCCTTATCCGAAAGCCAACCTGTGACCTGGGAAGCTTTTTCTCCAAGAAATTTACCAGCGGACTTCGCTTTGTCCATCATGGCTGGACCATAATCTGAGACTAATCCGCCAATTTTACCTCCTATCCAATCACCTGCCATACTCCCTAGTGTAGAGCCAATAACAGTACCTGCTCCTGGAATCACTGAACCTACAATACCACCGACGGCTCCCAATACTCCCCCGCCTATAGCAGAGCCTACAGCTTGTGAGCGTTCTTTACCAGGAGCGGACTGAGCGATATTCATAATATCCATCCCATAACTTAATGGCCCCATTAGCTTTTTCGCGCCACCTTTTAAAAGGTTCTTAAATAAGCCTGATCCAGCTTCCTCAACCGCGCCAGCAGCACTACTTGGGTTTATAATGCTAGAAGCTGCGCTAGAAACTGTATCTACGACTGAACTGCCCCCACTGATAATGTTACCTATCACTCCTTTACCGCCTTTAAAAAAATCCATTCCACCTTCCAGCATATCTCCAGTACCGCCGAAACTTTCAAAAAGTTCACCAGTAACCTTGCCTAATTCTGCTCTGTTCTCCCATATTTTTTTCGCACCATTAGCTATTTTTTGTCTTCTTGTATTTCCTCCTGCTGATTTGACCTTACCCCATTCCGTTTTAAATGCTGCTCCTTTAGTTTTTAATTCAGAAAATCCCTTCATGCCTTCGCCAAACTTTTTGACACCCCCGAGGGTATCTTTAAGATTTTCCAAAAAACCCTTTGGCTCTTCTTCTTTCGTCCCACCACCGATCTTCAGAGAGCCTAACTTAGTACTTAAATCCGCAATAGCGGCCGTATTGGCCTCTACAGCAGTAGTATTTGCTTTCAAAACCGTACTCAGATTGTTATCAGACTTAACCGGACCTGCTTTAGCAGTGCCGCTATTCACCTTCACATTTACATTCCCCGAAGCGTTAATAATCTGGGATTTGACCCGATTAATCTTGTTCAACAGATTATCCAGCCCTTTGGAGGCCATATCGTTCAGCACAATTTCCGGGGCCATGCGAGTGCGGCCGATTTTCAACACACGTCCTTGAATCCGCTCAAAATAACGTTCCATTGCGCGCAATTCTCTGTTCGCCTTAATGACGTTTTTAGGATCGATCACAAGGTTCATGCGGTAATTTAATGCTTCTGCCATCTATCATGTTCACCTCCTTGTTTATGCTTTTGAAGCTGCTATGCTATCCATTTCCTGTTCGGCAAACGCCAGCAGCAGCATGCGCTCACCGCGAGGAAGCCGCCAAAAGTCTCCGGGGCGGAGGTGGTGCCGGACCCACAAGTGGTACAGCATCGTCGTCATTCCCCCGGAGCTGATTAGTTTTTTAGATCGGCAATCTCAACGCCAAAACCGGACAGTTCCAGCACCTTATCCCCTACTGCATCCAGTTCACCCGCCAGCAGCATACGGCGGACAGACTGTTCGCCACCGGACAGCTTCAAGCGGCTTGTAATCCGGGGATCGCCCCAACCGTTAAGGGACAAGCCTTTCACTTCCAGCTTGCCGGTAGCTTCCGAAATCAACAAGGCGTTGAACGTTTCAGTATCTACCTTCTCATCTACTGCCCCCTTCACGGTTCGGCGAATCGTGCAGCGTTCACGAATGCTATCCACCTTACTGGAGGTCAGGCCGTGCAGCACAATTTTCATATCAAGGCGCTTGATACGAACCGTTTCCTCCGGTAGTTTTTCAGCGGCCTCAAACAGGCTGTCCAAAATTTGTTCTTCTGTCATATTCTCATTCAAGCTCATAAGTCATTCTCCCTTATTGTTTATTTGTATTTGGGGAACGGAACGCCTCACAGCATCCCATCCCCCGTTTCCCAATTTAGTTTGCTACAATCGGATCTAGCAGCTCATAGCCTTCAAAGGTGAAGGTCGTTTCTTCCTGTACTTCTTCACCTGCTGTCCAGTTGGCCAGTTGGATTTTGTCAGGAGTGCAACGAATAAGACGAATACTTTCATGTCCGAAGGCTTCTGGATCATCCAATTTTGTAATAATCTCAAAACGGTTAAAACCGCGACGAATCATATCGGATGTGACCTTGTAGCCACTCATCGTTCCCGTTCCCTTTTTGATACCACGCTTGTGCACCTTCCACTCGTTGCCCACGAGATTCAGCTCGCGTTTTTCCATCTCTACGCTAGCTTCCAGCTTATTGATATTCGTCTGCCACACCCCGTCCACATGCGCCTGACCATACGTACCTAAAATGACTCTTGAAGCATCCAACATTTCTTTTTCCTCCTCAAAATAATCCATAATATAGTTCGGGATTCCATAAAATCCTCGTTGTTAACAAGCTACTTCATTTCTGCCGATAGCCTGCGAAATACTTATACACGTAAAATGCTTATTTATTGCACGTAAAATGTGCCGAACAACTGCTCCATCACGTCGGTGAGCTTCACGTTCCATTGCAGGAACACTTGATCCGGCTCCGGTTTGATGACTGGCGCATCGCCGTAGTAAGCTGGGTCGAGAATGACATCGTAGCCATCTGCTTCGATGACATTGCTCAGCGACAGCTGTGCCAGGTATTCTTTGATTGCACCGATAAGCGCCAGACGACCTTCCACCGTGTTGTTGATTTTGCCAATGTAAGTCTCTTCGGCTGCACGCTGCAAGTCAGCGTTAATAGCGTCCATAACGCGGATGGAACGGATTTTCTTCCATGCGTTGTTTTGCCCAGCAGACGGGTTCACCAAGCTGTTGATGCCACGCAGCGCTTTGACCTGACGGCCGTCGAAGAACAGCAGGAAGACACCATTACGGACAGCCTGCTCCTGCTCGGAACGTGTCCAGCGGCGGGTTACATCCTCAAATGGCGTAACCGCATATGTTACCGATTGATTCAGACGTTGGCCTGCGATCAGTCCGGCTACATAAGCAGCCGTTTGGGCAGAACTGTAGTCCGTACCTGCCAGACGTACGCCTGTACCGACGTTCACGATGCCTTCATGGTTCAGTGCCAGGGAACGTGCAGAGGCCACGCTGACGGCTGTTTTGGACACATCATCTGCCGCAGAACCGCCGAATACAGCAATTACGCCTTTACCTTCGTTGCGGACACGCTTGATCCAGGCAGCGAAGCTTTGCAGCAATGCCAGATCGGCTGCATAATCCAGGGCCAAGACATTAAATTCCTGTCCTTCAAGTGCCTCCTGCATCGCGATGTAATCTGCATTAACCAGCTTGCTATTGCCGCTGTTGCCGCCAGTGAGGTGTACGCCGCTGACATCCACCGGAATGCCGCCGTCGCCGACAACCTCAGCCTTCACCCATACGTTTTCGCTGTTCTCGTTCATGGCCTTGGCAATGGAGGCAGCCGTACCGTCACTGCCTTTGTACGTACCGAGCAGCTTGGTTCCTTCATAGAGGCGCACCTCACGAGCTTGCTCATCACCCAAAGTTGGCTGTACAGTTACAGCAAAACCATTACCGCGGCTACCTGTATGCAAAGCCTTCAGGCGCAGCACATCCGCCGGTGTCTCACCGCCGCTTTTCAGCGTCACAGATGCTTCAGCAGCTGTATCATCTGCCAAACGGTAAGCTAACAGCTTTTTCGGACCGCCCAGCAAAGCCAGATACAGCGTCGAATACGCGGTCGCACCATCCAGACTGTCTCCCGAAAAGATTTGACTGATTGCCGTTTCACTGCCGATCTCTACAAACTCACGTACAGGGCCCCAATTCGCCTTAACGGGTACAACGACCGTACCACGCGACCCACCTTGAATCGCTGAAGCTGCTGCTGCCTGAAAATTCATATACAAACCCGGCAATACCGGTTTATTCGTGTTTTCCCATGTTCCGCCTGCCATAATTAGTCCACCTTCGCTTTCATAAATTGTTCGATTTTAGTGTGTGCTTCTGCTACTGTAAACAGCTTGTCCTGTGTGCCAAAAAAGGCGCCTGCCAGCACTTCTTCTTTCACGGAAAACAATTGTTCTGCGTGCTCCTTTAGCTCCTCCAGCGTATAGCGAGGGCCACTTGCTTCCTGCCCGGCATATACCGGGGCCTTCTCATGGTTTTCCAAGGTCACTCGGACCACCTCATTTCAAAATAGGATGAATTTCCACTCTGCGAATCAACGCCGCTTCCTCAGCTGGGCGCATACGCCGCTGTACCAGCATAAGCCGAAGCTGACCATCTAAAATGGCATCTGCCTGCAAATCGGCTGAAGCTTCAGCTGTAGACATATAACGGCCCTTGTCCTGATCCAGAGGAAGTTGGATTTGAGCGGCAAAGCCCTCGATCAGTGCGGAAGCTGCACGGTTTTCCTCGGTGGTGTCCGGGGCGGTAATATGCCCGATGAACCGTTTGCGCAGCTCATACATGGAGGCTCCCGCCATCCTAGTTTCGCAGCCGCTCATCCGCCATAGTACCGCTTGCCGCCCCGGCTGTGCGGGCCATGCGTCGGCGTATACCCACCACGTTTCGCCCAGTTGCTTCTGCGTCCAGCGGACCAGCGCGGCCAGCCACTCTTCCGGCTGTGCAGCACCGCTTGCTGTAGTGGCCGAACCACTTTCCGTTTCAGGCACATACACGCCAAAACGCAGCGTTCTATACGCCTTCCCCGTAACAGTGTCCAGCTTTTCTGCATCCCGCACGCCCAAATAGTGCGCGGTAAAAGCCGATGTGTCCTCACCTGCACCTGTCACTGGTTCCCGGTGCAGTCCGGCAATCAGGTCATTTGCCCATACATCAGCCTGCGCCAGTCCGGCTTGTCCTGCGTACAGCTTGATGCGAACAACCTGCCGATAGCCGGCCCAGGAAGACTTCCAGATTTCCTCGCCCAGCGCCATAACAGCATACGGCTCCTCTGCCGTCTGCGACGGTGGCTGAACATCGTATACACGCCCTTGCAGCGCTGGAATAATTTCAATGAGCTTTTGCTTAAAGGCTTGTCTCATCCTGCGGCATGCCACCTTTGCGTACCCTGCGTTCGCATGTTGTGGCTGTTCAGCCAGGCTTTTTTCCACTTCCGTGTTCTCAGCCGGCGTAGCCTCGTACTCATGCATTGCAGCATCCCTTGCTTAGGCAACACGACTCCTCCTTTCTATTCAACGAATTCCCGGGAACCGACAGAGACGATCACCGCATGAAAAAACCGGCCCTAATGGCCGGCTAACGTTTGACTGTGTGTGTCTTCGGTATGTCCTCTTGTCTTGATTCCCGATGATATAATCTTACACCCTAATAACGAATGCGTTGCCGGGGAAATGGACGATAAAAGCAGAGACTAGGGATGATGTTCGGAGGTTTTTTGAGAACATGTGTTCCCGTAATGAAAAAAGGCCTTGATCCCTGTTATTACAGGAAATCAAAGCCTTTTAGGAAACGATTTTAAAATAGAAATGAGAACAAGTGGATAATTATTACATTAACCCAATTTTCGATCCGCGCCCTTCTGCAAGCCTGCCAGATTCAAAACGCCTTGGTCCGCCAGTGCAAGCGCCATTTTGTAAAAAGCACGCGTACGAAGCTTCGTGTACGTATCCTTGCTGACTGGCGGGTCTAACACATAATTGTAAACCTTGTAATCAAACACATCGTCATCCTTTAAATAACGTTCACGGATGAGCAGCTGTTCGCGTTCATTCAAGCGACTCACTACCGCATCCACCATTTCGCAGTAGGCCAAGCGGGCGGCAGGAGCATCTACATTATATACGGCTGTCCGAGCCGTTGGATCGCTTGTCACATTCGTTGGTCCGTTCGGGCGATCCGTATAGCCAGCAGTAATAAAGCTCTCCCGATCCATAAAAGTAATCGTTTTATAAATTCGGTATTTCTCAAACACACCCTCCAATGCATTCTGCGTTTTGCGACGGTCCAATTCGGGTAAGTTATTTCTCATGTAAAGCATCACTCCTTATCTTATGCCTTTTGACAATGATGTATTTTTAAATGAGGATTTTGCACTTCGAAGCGACTGGAATCGAATTTTGCAAAATCCTGAAATAGAAAAACGCTCGTATTTACAATTTGTTCCCCTTTTGTTCGTATCTTGAGTATAACATAACATTATTTAGGATAGGTATCCATCGTCAAAAAAAGCAGTATACCTCCAAAAACAGGATATTCGCTTCATTTTCCTATGCCATTTGGCATATTACGTGCTTTTACTATTTACCTAATGGTATAATAAAACTAATATCTATGATTCTCTTGCAGAAAGGAGTCCCCATTGTGGAACAGCCAGCATTCGGAACTTACTTAAAGCAGCAGCGTGAGCACAAACAATGGAGCATCAACCAGTTGGCAGATGCTGCAGGTATTAGCAATTCACAAATTTCCCGCATTGAAAATGGACTGCGCGGAATTCCCAAACCCTCCACTCTCCGCAAAATAGCGGACGCGCTTAGCGTATCCTATACCGAAATGATGAAGGCCGCCGGATATTGGGGAGACGATGATTCAATGGAGCAAAGTCCACATGAACTTTATCCTTCTACTGTGCCGGAATGGGCAACCTCTAAAGACCGCCGGGATTTTAAAAAAATGCTGGAGGAAGACGACGAATTAATGTTCGATGGCATTCCGCTGGATGAAAAAGATCGTCAACGGATCAAAGACGTGCTGACAGGTCTGTTCTGGGAAGCCAAGCAGATGAACAAACATAAAAAGCCCAATGAGCCCCGAACGGGCAAAGATCAGGGATAGCAGGTGAGCGTATGAACGAACTCATTCATAAACTTGTCCGAAAATACCGTACCAACTGCCCCTTCGATATTGCGAAAGCCCTAGGTATCCATATCCGATACTGCGATCTAGGCCCCACAACCAAAGGGCTGTATTACCACAAGCTGCGTAGAAGATTTATCGTTATCCACAATGGCCTCACACCCGAATGGAAACGGTTCGTCTGTGCGCATGAATTGGGACATGACCGACTGCATAAAGGCATCAGCCGCTTTTTTATGGAGGAGCATTCCTACTTTTCCCCAGGAAAATTTGAACAGCAGGCCAATCGGTTTGCCGTGCTTTTGCTGAGTGAAGGAAAACCGCCACTAGCTGACGAAACGTTGGATCACTATTTACCCCGGATCGGGCTGCCCAAAGAGACTGCCCTTTTTTTTAATCATAAATCAGAACATTAGTTCTCATTCTGTGAGCTGCTGTTGATTACTTCCTCTATAATATAGGTAACTAGACGATAGATTTAACAACCGATATATCAAAAAAATTTAATGCTTTGATATAAAATAGAAGTTATTTTTACAATCATCTGATAAAATGTGGTCGTAAGCGGTTTCTCTAATTCATTCATTTTATGGGAGGTTGAAGGAACAACATGAACTCATGGAAAAAACTCTCGTCAATCCTGACGACTGCCGCGCTTTTACTTGGGTGTCTCGGTACAGCAGCAGCAGACCCAGCAACCAATGTGGGAACAGCGGGAACGGCAACGACTCCAGTCAGCGGTAAACACATCACCATCCTACATACGAACGATACCCATGCCCACGTGGTCGCGAACGACAAGGAAATGGGATTCGCCAAGCTGGCGGGTATCATTGATCAGTACCGGGCTTCCAATCCCAATACACTACTGCTGGATGACGGGGATACCGTTCACGGAACGACCTTCGCTACTTTGGTTAACGGTGAAAGTATTGTGAAAGTGATTAACAAGCTGCGCTATGATGCTATGGTTCCGGGTAACCACGAGTTTAATTATGGTTGGAAGCATCTTGTTGAGCTAAGTAAGGAAATTCAGTTCCCTGTGCTTAGCGCCAATATTAAACAAACCGACGGAACACGTTTGTTCGAACCCTATGTTATTAAAGAAGTGGACGGCGTTAAAATCGGTATTATCGGTCTGACTACGCCAGAAACGGCTTATAAGACGAATCCCAAAAATGTTGAGGGTATTCAATTCACCGATCCTGCGGCTGAGGCCAAAGCGGCTGTGGATGAAATCCGCAGCAAAGTAGATGTCGTTGTTGTTCTTGGTCACTTGGGGCAAGATGCGTCTAGTAAAGACACCAGCCTCAAGGTTGTTAAGGAAGTGCCTGGCATTGATATTTTCATCGATGGACACAGCCATACCGTACTGGAAAAAGGCTTGGTTAGTGACAATGGTACATTGATCGCTAGCGCAGGTGAATACACCAAGTATTTGGGTGTTGTGGACTTATGGGTCGACGGCGGTAAGGTTACGCAAAAGCAAGCCAAGCTGATTGATTCGACTCAAGCAGTCGATGTTCAGCCCAACACTGAGATTGCTGCATTGATCGCCTCCATTCAAAAGGACCAGGAACCTATTCTTAAAGAGGTTGTAACGCAAACGAGTGTGGATTTGGAAGGAGCACGCGAAAAGGTACGTGCAAGTGAAACCAATCTCGGTGACTTGCTCACCGATGCTATGCGTGACGTTTCGGGAGCAGACGTGGCTTTAACGAATGGTGGCGGCATCCGGGCTTCCATCAAGACGGGGACGGTAACCAAGGGAGACATCATCACTGTACTGCCCTTCGGCAACCAGATCGTTACCCTGAAAGTGAAGGGCTCTGACATTCAGGGCGCACTGGAAAATGGTACAGCCTCCTATCCAGAGCCAAGCGGAGGTTTCCCACAGGTATCAGGTATCACGTTCAAAATAGACACATCAGCAGCCAAAGGCAGCCGTGTTCATTCCATCCTGATCGGCGGAAAAACACTTGATCCTGAGGCAACATACACACTGGCCACCAATGATTTTACTGCCGTAGGTGGTGACCAATATACGATGTTCGCTAAATATCCACAAGCAGGTATGTTCGGCTCGCTTGATGAGGCGTTAATCCGCTATATGCAAAAGGTCGGCTCCGCTAGCCTGCAAGTACAAGCGGACGGTCGCATTCAAGAAGCCAAGGCTGACGGTAAAACTTCTGTCCCTGCCACACAAGCTGCGCCGTCTGCCTCAACCGCAACACCTGCACCTGTGCAGGAAAAGCCGCAACCCGTTCCTACACCGGCTGCGAAACCAGCACCCGCAAAACCGGCGCCGGAAAAGTCTCAAACAGCCAAGCCACAGCAGACATCAAATTCTGCACAAGTTACAAATAACCATGTATATGTTGTGAAATCCGGGGATACGCTGTATGACATTTCCCGCAAACATGGTACCACCTGGCAACAGCTTCAGCAGTTGAATAAGTTGAAGAATCCTCACCGCATTTATCCGGGACAAAAGTTAGACCTCCCGGCCTAATTCAATAGCTAGCAAAAGCAGCATCCGGAATCCTAGTGGTTTCGGATGCTGCTGTATGTCAGGCGTTTTTAGATATGCGATAGTCCAAGCTCATTTGGACATCGCATATTTTTTTTAAAAGCAAACCTTTTAACCGCTGACAAGTTGTGAACCGAGAGGTATGATGGAGAAGAGTCATTCGGGCAGAGAACATTCGTCCCGATACCCATCGGGATCAGTTATATGTGTGAAAGGAGTCCTGAAATGCAATACATTATTTACGATCTTGAATTTACTGTTAGCCGCAACGCCAGATATTCCTCCGAAATCATTGATATTGGTGCCGTCAAAGTTGTTCAGGGAGACGATGGCCTATACGTTGCGGATACGTTTCACAGTTTTGTAAGACCCTCGAATCGGCCTGTACTCTCTACAGATACCGTTCAGTTCACAGGTATTACTCAACGAGATATTGATGCCGCTCCACTATTTCCTGAAGCTGTGAAGGAATTCATAGCCTGGCTCGGTACGGATTCCCCTTATTATTTATGCGCATGGGGCCCGGATGACCGTCAGAAGCTGGTATCCCATTGTCGTACCCATCATGTAGATCTCGGATGGATTCATAATACAAATGATATACAGAAGCAGATTTCCCGTCTGTTTGGTTCCAATGGAAAGTACCGTCAGTTGAGCCTGTCTCAGGCGCTGGAATTGTGCAACATTGACTTTGACGGTCAACAACACCGGGCACTGGATGATGCCGTGAACACCGCTCAGGTTTTCATGTACCATTTTGATCGTATTACATTAGTTCATAATGCTGCTGACGATGAGGAAAGCCGTGGATCGAAGCTCGTCTACTCCTCACCAGAAGAAGAACAGGAGCAGTACAGTCCTTTTGGCAATCTCGCCAACCTGTTTAAGGACCGTTAAGCGGATAGCTCCCCGGCCCGTTCCGGGGGATCTCCCCCTGTTATTCTTGATTTCCTGCCTTTTTATCGAAATAGAATGTCCCCCAGGTCCGCAGCATTTCTTGCATTCGTTTGCGGTACCGTAAAGGCTCCAGAATCTCGGCCTCAGCTCCATAGGAAGTGAGCCAATCCAAAAATTCACGGTCATGATTGACCGTCACCTCAAACAACAAACTTCCATCCGGCAAATCCCTAAGAAAAGGCTTGATGAACAGCTCCTCTTCTTTGACCCGATATACAGACTCGGCAGAAAAACGTACCACAAACCGGATATTCTGATTTCCTTTGGTCACCGACCAGGTCCCTTTAAAAAACATTTCCATTTCAGTTGTATTTTTTTGAAACGTATACGGCAAAATTCTCATGTTCCGAAATCGACTGATCCGAAAGGTTCTCATCGCGGATTGCTTGTGACAAAAACCAAGCATATAGAATCGCCGATCCTGCGGAACCAAACAATAAGGATCCACCTGAACGAGTGATACATCTTCATTTTGAGGTGAGCTGTATTCCGCTTCAATCGTCTGCTGCGTAAGACTCGCTAAAACAATCAGCCTGAGCAGATAGGGCTGGTTTTCCCGATCAAGTGTCGAGCCGAGCCGGACAATATTTTTCATTTCCTGCGCGAAGCTCGTCTGGTCCATCTTTTTTTTCTGACTAGAGGCCATCACTTTCTCATAAGCACTTTCAAAAGCTGGCGGTAAAAGAGGCTTTACCGTTTCCATAATCTCTCCCAGCTTAGTAAAAGCCTCTGCCTCTTCTTCCGTCCAATTTAGAGGATACAAAGCAAAATTGCTAATAAAAATGTACCCCTTGCCATGCCCCATATTCGTAATCGGTATATGCATAGCGCTTAGCGCCTCCATATCTCGGTATATGGTACGTTCTGATGTTTCACAACGTTCGGCAAGCTCTCTTGCCAATATCCCTGGATTTGCCTGAACAATAGTAATAATCCGCATTAAACGTATCAACCGATCAGTCAAGGAAGTCTCTCCTTTACAAAAAGATAGTAAATTAGACTCACTATATTACACAAATAAACTAGCATAATTGCCTATCTCAAAGTATCATTTTCAGTAAAACGAACATCTTCTAGCGATATCGCCTTATTAAAAAAGACTTTAGAACTATACGCTGTAAACGATACAAAAGTACCACTCCATTTATTACGTATAGCCAGAAGCAACTCGGCTTCCTGCAGGTAGTCCATATCATCGCTTCTTGCTGCACGTATAAGTAATTCATCTGCTTGTCTGGTAAGGATAAACGCCCCTTGCTCATATTCCCCTTTCTCGTACATACGCAATGCCTTTTTTACAATAGGGGACGTCTCATTCAGCTTTATGTATTTTTCCACCTTCGGGTTGGATGGAATGCTCAGCAGACCAAGATGATGCGTAAAATGGATGTAGAGCTGATCTGTCCGGATCAGCGTTCGCTTTTCCTGCGATGGCTTGCGCCAGCTCCACTCCATCATTCCAATCGTATGTCTTCCGGACGAGTGAGCCGGTATAGAAAACGTCAAAATAGCCTGTCTATATTTTCCCCGCCTTACATCACCACAGTGAACAAACATGCTATCTCCGTTTTCCGAGCGTTTAAAACCGAGCCTTACCCCTTCAGCTTTTAATAGACTTACCCCGTTTTCTGGAATGAACTGGAGTTGAAGGTCACATCCCGCTGCTTTCGGTATTAGATTTCCTTTTCTTTTGCGTATAGCTCCATAGCCCCATTCTATCAGTAGATTTACTTGTTTGGACCCATTCGCAGATATAGACTCTTTGTCCCATGTGTACGTTACATTGAGCATTGACTTCACCACTGGTAAATTCCCCCTAAAAGAACATGTAACTCTAAATTAACAGTGTTATCTGACACTATATTGTCAGGGAACGTATGTTTGATTGTGAAAATTATACATGGGAATCTTTATGAAGGGGGACCTAGTTTGGTAAATAACATTTTAAACCATTTGAATTACATGAATGCGCAAAAATAGCCCGGCGTATGCCGGGCTATATTATAGTCTACTTCTATATTTACTTATGAGATTGTAGTTTCTGTTAAAGAAACATTCGTTTTTGTGCAAATATCAGATATAGGAGCAAAAGTAGTGCTATCTACGACGAGATCCTTTGATAACGGCTTTCCATTTACAGTGATTTTTAAAGTTTTATAGTTTTGTTCTCTCTCATTCATCTTGCAAAATCTCCTTTTATATCAATTTTTAATATATTTCAGTTCATTTATTCAACTTAAGCCCCTGATCAGTGCGGATCGTTCTTTACTCGTATGCTGGGAAAAATGCCGGAATGTTGCCGCTTCCTTGATATACCCGTTTTAAGGTACACTTAAACTAATATATCGACTTTTTTTGAGAACATTTTCTTCATATTTGTCGTCCGTTTATTCTAAAATCTGCATCCGAATCGTTATATTATACGTAACCATGTCATATGGGTAATGATCTATATCATCTAACATCTTGGTTTATCAAAAGGGGGAACATCTCTTGGCACGACCAACTTGTCGTTTTGCTTTGTACCGCCGCATTGTCTGCGCTGCTATAGCACTTTTGTTTATTTTTGGGATAACTCGTGTACCCGAAGTACATGCTGCTTATTGGGATGATGTGTACCAAGGCTTCGAGCAATTTTCGCGGTTGCCCGGTGATGTGTATCAGCTCAAGGAAAGCTACCGACAAACACAGGAGGATCTGGAGAAGGCCCGTAACAGCTTAGAAGCCTATCAAGAGCAAAACGCCCAATTACTGGAGCAAAACCGCAAGCTGACTGACACTGTCACAGAATTAAAAAATCTTCAAACCCAACGTGATCAGGCTTCACACCGAAATAAAATGCTCATCATCACAGCTATAATTCTGCTGGCCGGTTATTTTATCGGTATCCGACTGCTGCGTTACGGGATGCGTCGACGTTCGGGAAGATACTAACTGCCTGAAAGGATGAAAGGTCTGAATGGACATACAAGCAGGACAACACCATGATGAAAGCGTCGGTTCGGTCGTAACGCTCGATCTGGCGGAAGGAGAAAAGCTGCACGTTCTGCATCCGCAGCAAATCATCGCATACCGCGGACCCAGCTCAGGCCGTAGTGATAAACTAATGAATATAAAGGGCATGTATCGCAAACACAAACTGATTCAGGCCGATTTCACAGGTGCTTGTCGCCTAATTGCCGCACTTCCACCTGGCTTTAGTCTAAAAATGATTAAGCTTGAAGGAAGCGATGATCTGTTATACGATTTTCGCAACCTGTTCTGGTACAGCTCCGGTATTCAAATGCGTACCAAGCTGCTAAGCATGAAAAACATGTTGTTTAGCCGCGATGTTATAAAAATGAAATTTGACGGTGTGGGTCAAATCGGTCTTTTGACACAGGGATTGGTATGTCAAGAACAGCTTCATCCGACAGAGCCGATATATGTGGATGCGAGCAGCGTCATTGCCTATCCCGAAAACGCCAAACTGGAGTTGACCGTGTACGGCAACCATCTGGCCAGCCAGCATATGAACTATCATTTTAAAATGACCGGACAGGGTACCGTACTATTCCATGCCGGGGAACATCATCGGCGGCTCCAACAGGATATGAACGACGATGGCGTGATCAAGCGCTTTTTACGGGAAGTCATTCCATTTGGTGGAGTGTTTATCAAATAGCCCTGCCATGCTATAATGACAATGCTAAAGCCGTCTGTCCTCGTGGCAGATACTAATGAAGAAAATCCATGCGTCATGCATGGGAGAGGTTCGCGAACTCCCTCTATAAAAAACTAACGATGCTTTGTCCTCCGCAAGAAAAATGAATTCGCGGGGCAAGGCCTGTTTTTTGTTGAAGTCGGTTCAAGAACTCTCCTTCTTCCAAGTGACAAGACTCCGTGTCTTGCACCATTCCAAGAAGATCGAGAGGTTTTTTTATGTTTGCAAACGAAAAAGCAGTCGTCGTATTCAGCGGCGGCCAAGACAGCACAACCTGTTTATTTTGGGCAAAAAAACATTTTGCTGAAGTAGAAACCGTGACGTTCGATTACGGTCAACGCCACAAGCAGGAAATCGAAGTAGCCGCTGGAATCGCCCGTGAACTAGGTGTTCCGCAAACGGTACTGGATATGAGCCTGCTTAATCAACTAGCCCCTAATGCCCTCACACGCACCGACATTGACATTACACAACAGGAAGGCGAACTGCCTAGCACCTTTGTAGACGGTCGCAACCTTCTGTTCCTGAGCTTCGCGGGAGTTCTCGCCAAGCAAAAAGGAGCGCGCCACTTGATTACAGGCGTTTGTGAGACGGATTTCAGCGGCTATCCCGATTGCCGGGATTCTTTTATCAAATCGCTGAACGTCACACTGAACCTTTCGATGGACTATCCCTTTGTGATTCATACCCCGCTCATGTGGCTGAACAAGGCCGAAACCTGGCAGATGGCCGATGAGCTGAAAGCTTTTGAATTTGTAAGAACACGTACACTAACGTGCTATAACGGCGTCATTGGCGACGGCTGTGGCGAATGCCCTGCTTGCAAACTTCGCCGTGCTGGACTCGAGCAATATCTCGCGATGCGCGGAGCTTCCTCCCAAGGAGTTGAAGGTCATGCGTGAGCCAGGTACCTTTCGCATTGTCGACAAGCTCCAGCAGTTCGGGACAGACATTAGTCACTCTCAGCTGCGTTATCACCGCAAACGTGTATTGGTCAGCAAACAATTTACATTCGATGCAGCACATCATTTGCACTGCTACGAAGGCAAATGCAAAAATCTGCACGGTCATACCTACATCGTCGTTTTTGGCATAAGCGGTATACCGGGCGAAACGGGTCTAACGCTGGATTTTGGTGACATCAAAACGATCTGGAAAGAGCGGATTGAACCTTTTCTAGACCATCGTTACTTGAATGAGACGCTTCCTCCAATGAATACAACGGCGGAAAATATGGTCGTCTGGATCTTTGAACAAATGGAGTCAGCCTTGACCTCGGATGCATACTGCAACCGTGTCGAAGGTGGACGTACCGAGTTTGTACGGTTGTTCGAGACACCTACCAGCTACGCCGAGTTCCGACGGGAGTGGATGCTCGATGAGTAATACCATGACTACTCACCAACCCATGATAGCCTCCCACGGGACCCAAATAGCCCCTATTCCCGTACTGGAGGTGTTTGGTCCCACCGTTCAGGGCGAAGGGATGGTCATTGGTCGTAAGACGATGTTTGTTCGTACCGCAGGCTGCGATTACCATTGCTCGTGGTGTGACTCCTCCTTTACCTGGGACGGCAGCTCCAAGGATCAGATCCGTCGTCTGAGTGCCACAGACATTTGGCAGGAGCTGAAGGCCATCGGTGGCGAACGGTTTTCGCATGTGACCTTTTCTGGAGGCAATCCTGCCCTGCTACCGCAGCTTGGGGAGCTAATCACCCTGCTACGCAGCCAAGGCACTGCCACCGCTGTCGAAACACAAGGCTCCCGCTGGCAGGAATGGCTGTACGATATCGATGAGGTAACCCTATCCCCGAAGCCACCCAGCTCGGGTATGACGACCAACTGGGATGTGCTGGATGATATCGTCGCCCGTCTGTCAAACCGGAAGATGGCTGGCGAGTCCCGAGCTACGTCCAACGTCCCAACCGCAACAGGCTTGAAGGAACCCGCTAATGAATCTGCGCGGCTCTATACCGGAGCTTGCAGCTTGAAGGTCGTCATCTTCGATGACACCGATCTTGCCTACGCCCGCACCGTTCACGAGCGCTATCCACACGTACCCTTGTTCCTCCAGACGGGTAATCCAGATGTGAACACGGAGAACACCGGACAGATTGCGGAGTCCCTACTCCATCGTTATGAATGGCTTATCGACCGTGTCATGGACGATTCCCGACTAAACGACGTAAGAGTACTCCCACAGCTCCACACCCTCGTATGGGGCAACAAACGCGGCGTATAACACTTATATGTAATATATTCCGTATGAGCTGTATGTGATACACAAGTTACGCCAAATTAGTCGAAGCTATAAAACAAGAGAAACCCACGTCCGTGAGGGCGGGGTTTCTCGCAAAATAACGCTCCTTTCATATAGGAGCGAGCATATTCACTTCTGCCCCAACCAATATGTAAACGGGTAGGGACTTTATGGTGGTGACGGCGGTCGGCAGCGAAGCGGAGGATTTGAAGCTGGAGAAGCGATAGCGTTCGCCTTTGAAATGGGATTCTAACCTATATCTTTCAAATCATCAGAAAGAATCCCATTTCAACAGCGATCGGAAGCTCAAATCCTTCGCGGAGCGTCACCTAACCCTCACACCATAACTCCCTATTCCTTTTACCACTAAACCAACTATAAGGAGCCTCATCCATATGACCGGAAGAACACCCGAAGAAATGACCGACGTTACCCTACTTGGCAATCAAGGCACACAATACACTTTTGCCTATGATCCCGCCATTCTCGAAAGCTTTGATAATAAACATCCGTATCGGGATTATTTTGTAAAGTTCAATTGCCCGGAGTTCACCAGCCTGTGCCCGATTACAGGACAGCCTGATTTTGCAACCATCTACATCAGCTACATTCCCGATATTAAAATGGTAGAAAGCAAATCCCTTAAGCTGTACCTGTTCAGCTTCCGTAACCACGGCGATTTCCATGAAGACTGCGTCAATATCATCATGAATGACTTGATTAAGCTGATGGACCCTCGCTACATTGAAGTATGGGGCAAATTCACGCCACGCGGTGGCATCTCTATCGATCCGTATACCAACTACGGCAAGCCAGGAACGAAGTATGAACAGATAGCGGAGCACCGCATGATGAACCATGATATGTACCCGGAAAAGATCGATAACCGTTAAGCTAATACTCCCTATCCTTAAACCATAAAGTGCACCCCTAGAATACACGTTGGGATAACCTTCTGGTTTATCCCCATGTATTTTAAAGGTGCACTTCAATTGTTGTATAGAGAGTTAATTACGTTTTACTTAGTGACTTTCAACTGAGCACTGTCAGCTGTATAGATAACCTTCATTTTATAATTGCTTGGTAAACCTACCGTTTCAATCGAAGAAAATGCTCCATTCCGTTTAGCATAAGTTAAGATCGTAGCACCATTAGCCGGTACATATTTGTTAGAAAAATTCAGACGTAATTTTCCGTTGAGTATAGCTGTTCCCTTTATTTTGAGTACATCATTTTTACTGCGCAGGTTAAGCTCAAGTGTTCCCTTGGCAGATTGTCTGTAATTTCCGCCAATAATCAGCTTTCCAGCAGCATTTTTAAGAAGAGTTCCCCCGTTATTCGTAATTCCACCACTTCCGAAAGCCGTTTCCGAAGTTCCCTCCAAAGTACCTTGGTCGATCTGTGTACCGCCGGAATACGTATTGTTCCCCATTAGCTTCAACGTACCTGTTCCCTTTTTAGTCAGCTTTCCAACACCAGAGATATTATTGCGCCAGCGATCCAATGCATTGAAACCGCCTTTGGAAGCGTCCATATTCACCGTCACATTATTGGCGAAAGCACCGTAGCCATCCGCAGCTGAAAACAGGTTCAATCGTCCCCATCCCTCAGCATCAAGTACAGGATAGCCGGAAGGAATCCCTGTAGTAGCCAAAACCCAACGACGTTGTGTGCTATCCAGGTAAGGCAAGCGTGTCTCCAACAATACCTCAGCTCCCTTAGGCACTGTCATTGGTGTCGTAGTTGGATTAACCTGGCTGAATCCGTATGTTAATCGTTGATTATAATTTTTTTTGTTTGTGACATAATTGCTGAACCGATCTGGAGCTGTACCTTTTTGAGACAGCAGTTGTTTACGAGCATCCTGATAAGCGGCTTTCTTCAAGCTGCTATTGGCTGGATCAGACAGGATAGCAGCCGCCATCGCCGTTGCCATGACACGCCCTCCCATAACATCAAGCGGTGAATGCATACCAGCAACAACACGGTTATTGCCCAGCTCCGAAGCTCGCGTCAGCAGTTCTTGATAACGCTCCGGCACGGCATAGGCCATAGCAATAGAACTGAGATACGCAGCATTGGTATGACCGCTAGGAAAGCCGCCATCGCTAGTAGCATCAGCTTTGAGAGCGGGAATAAGGCTCGGAACAACTACTGAGTTATCGCTCCAGCGAAACGGGCGAGGATAGCTAAAATAAGACTTAGCCGGGTTCGTCGTAGAGTATTCCCCGCGCAAGGTATTTACCAGATTTACGATGTTGCCAAGATTGGAGCTTGTACTCCCAGCATTCGTTCCCTCATCTTCGTATTTCTTAGTCAGAGCATCTGCCGGAATATCGTTGATCGTTGTCGTGGCACCTGCATTCTTTCGATATACATCAGTGAGCGAACCCAGCCCGTCGATCACACTGTAGCTCTGATTTCTGCGATCATCCAAATAAGCTGCATCAGCCTCACTGGAAGTGCGACGGGCAGCTATATCAATCACTTTTTGAATATTGGCGTCCAGCACGCTACCGTTTAGCTTGGTACCTGTATCCCAGGTAGCGCCCGGAGTCCAAAACTTATTAAATTCGGAGAGCAACCCGAGGGTCGGATTAGAGCTTTCCGTCTTATTTGCAGAACTATTATTTTTATAATGATCTACGAAGTATCCCCATGACGGTTCTGTTGGAGTTACCGTTGTTGGTAGGGTTGCCGCACTCGCATAACTTCCACCCAGGGAACCTAGAAGTAATGGTAAAGATAGTAGTGCAACTGATAGTGGTTTCCTTAGCGATTTCATTCTCAAATCAGATCCTCTCTTCTCTTGTGCTCTTCATACTTTCTCTACGGAGCTATTATCTATATAACAAGATGTATGACATAAAGAATCATATCTTAAGTTTGTTAAATCAAGAGCTTAGTTGTGTTAAATGAAAAAAAGGCATCCCAAGAGCCGTATATACGACTCTGGAGACACCTCGTTCAAACCGTTATAGAAAAACCAGCTACCCTACAGCCATACTTCTATGACTTTGCCATTCACGAAAGCTACCGCCTTGAAATAAAGACTACGGTTGCCGTATACCCAGGCTTCGACTTGAGTTCCGTTTGAAGCAGCCCCCTTTTCTCTGACCGTTGGGTTTCCCCATGCGAACTGCACCTGCGTCGTATTCATGCCCAAGCTTACCTCATTATTTTTAATCTTGTTCCAGATGGCTTGCGACCATTGGTATTTCTTGTACGGATCGTAAGTCAGAAATTGATCGGGATCAGACAGCATTTGTGGAATGCGTGAAGCTCCGATGATGGAAAACGTGTTATAAGTTTCGCCATTGGCCCCCTGGAAAATAACTTCGTAAGATTTAACACCGTTCGGGTCCGTGCTGACTTCGATATCTTTAACTGTTACCTTGCCAAATCGCTCTCCAGCGCTATAGAAGTTATTGACCCAATAGGTTTTGCCAATTAATTTGGACAGACTGCCCAGATCAATGGCTCTGATAATTTTTGCCGTTTCCGGCGTCTCAATGACCAGCTTGGTAGCGCCCACAGATAATTCTCCTTGCTGACGGTCACGATTCCATTTGAATCCGCCCAACTTCAGATCGGTCAGTAATGTTCCCGGGAATACAACCTGTCCGTTAACCGTTTGAACCTTGCCCTTCAGTGCAACAGGTTTACCATTCACCATTGCGGTGGAACTCCCTTTTTGGAGTACGATATTGTTTTTACCCAGCTTGATCGTAAAGGTCTGGTTCGCCACGGTAACAGATCCACCCAGCGTCTTGAACACCGACTGCACAGGCAAATACACATTACCGTTCAGTATAGCCGCCCCGGTCAAGGTTTGATCGGACGAAACCTTTAGTGTAAAAGAAGAGGGTATTCCTTCGGTCCGCAGAGCTACGGATGTGCTTCCAATGCCCCTTACTTTGAGTGTACCGGAACCATTCTGCTGTAGCTCGGCAACCTGCGGTTTCTCCACTTCAATCTCACTAGCTTCGGGATGACGTGTTAGTCGATAACCGTTCGAATATGTCTCTTGTACATTTAATTGAATCGTATCGCCGATGGCAGCCTCTTTGGAGGTCGTCAACAAGGACATACCCGTTAATGTAGGCAAGCTCAGCGCAGTCGTGATTCCGTCCTTATAGCCGACCCAAGAGCCATCCTTTAATTGTGCAAAAAGCTCGTCAGGCGAATCAACCAACCGTGCAACATTAGATAACCCGCTAAGCTGCACAGCTGGATATTTCTTCATTCGGTCATAGCTCCATACAGTCCCGTCATGATGTACAGTAATCAAGACATGTGTATCTTTTTTCCATAAAATCGAAGCAATATCACTTCCCACTTCGCGCGGTGGTTCATTGGTCAGCATATCCAGCATCGTGACATGGCCATCTTCCTTAAGTACTGCAGCATACGCCGTACTCATTTTGATATCAAGCGCACCATCTACATGACCTATCTTGCGGGGCTTAGATTCTTCGTACCCTGTGGAATACCATACATCACCGGATCGAGTAAGAACCGTAAAGTAGGTACTTACCTTATCACCATCTATAGCATCCGATATTCCCTCAACCTGTTCTCTTCCCCAGGAGATCGTCCCATCGGTTTTAATAGCCAAACCCTCACCTGTAATTTCTTTAACTCCTGAGGATTGAGCCGTCACTTTTGGGTCGGAGTTATCATCCCAGATAGCTACCTTCCCGTCCTCAGTCCAGCCATAATAACCTTGGCTCTTGTCTTTACTGCCTGTAATGCCTTTCAAATTCAATTTCTCAATAACCGGGCCATCTATACTCTTTCTCCATAAAGAACCATCATCCAGTATGTAGTTATTCCGGTCGATCACGTCTATAATTTTAGCGTTTTTCCAAGTGTTGTTCGTCGTTACATTTGCCGCTACTGCTGTTTCTCCATTGTTTAACGCAGTTCCCACCACCGCTCCACATACCATAGATACTGCCAGCAAAATCTTCGTTGCTTTTCTCATCGTGGTTCCCCTTTTCTATCTATATTTCAATATCAATATTTTGCATAACTTCATTCCCAACGCTCAAAAATACATTATATAGACGAACTAGATCACTTCGATCTCTATATTGCTGATTTGAAAAGCGCTCTTGGGACTTATGCAAAATCCTCACATATATATCGGTTTTGAGGATGGTAAATGTTTGAATTTGGATATGTCATTTTAGAAATTCTAACTAAATGGAGCAATGAAGAGTATCCAGCAGGATGGGCAAGCAGTAATGAGTAAAGGTGGCCTTTATCCCACTTTCAGCCATTTGCTGCAAACGGATCGCTTCCTATATCTTAAAATATACATACATATTCGGAGGATGCCATGACTAGTAAATCTGCTACAAAAAATGAAACGGGCCGATCGCTCCCCCTCCCGGGTCCACAAGCGAAAGGCACCGTTTTTGCGATACTGATTGCGATCAGTTTCGTCCACCTGTTCAATGACTCGATTCAATCGGTCATTCCAGCGATCTTTCCGATCTTGAAGGAATCTATGAGCCTGAACTACACGCAGATCGGCTGGATTTCATTCGCGATCAATTTTACAGCTTCAATCATGCAGCCTGTGATTGGCTTGTTTTCGGACAAACGGCCTACGCCCGCTATCCTTCCCATCGGCATGGGCTTTACGCTGACTGGCATGCTGTTGCTCGCCTATGCTGCCGATTATAAAGCGGTGTTGATCGCAGTCATTTTTGTGGGTCTGGGCTCGGCTGCCTTTCACCCTGAAGGCTCGCGCGTATCCCATATGGCGGCCGGGCCGCGTCGGGGATTGGCACAATCCATTTTTCAAGTTGGCGGCAATGCGGGCCAATCGCTGGCGCCGATGCTCACGAGCTGGATTTTTATCCCGTTAGGACAATTTGGCGCGATCTGGTTCACAGGTATTGCGGCAGCGGGAATTGTGGTGCAATCGTTCATCGCACGCTGGTACGGTAACGTCCTACGTACAGAAGGCATCGCACGCAAAAAAGCGGTGGCACGCCGCATGAAGCCCGAAGTGCGTAACCGCGTTATGTTTGCCATGATTGTCCTCATTCTACTGGTATTCGTCCGTTCATGGTACTCGACCTCGGTCGGAAGCTACTATTCGTTTTACCTGATGGAAGTATTTAAAATGCCATTGGCTGATGCACAGCTTTACATTTTCCTGTTCCTCGGGGCTGGAGCGCTGGGCACCTTCTTTGGCGGTCCGCTCGCGGACCGTTTTGGTAAACGCAACATGATTTTTCTGTCCATGGTATTAGCCGCACCACTCGCGCTGGCACTACCTTATGCCAACCAATTCTGGACGGCGATCCTGCTGGCAATTATCGGATTTATTATGCTGTCTAGCTTTTCGGTCACAGTCGTTTATGCACAGATGCTCGTGCCCGGCAAAATCGGGACCGTGTCCGGTCTCATTACGGGCCTCGCTTTTGGCCTTGGTGGTGTGGGCGCACTTGTGCTCGGCAACTGGATCGACAAGGTAGGCATCACTCACATCATGTTCCTGTGCGGCTTTTTACCACTGCTCGGCATCTTAACCTTCCTGCTTCCTACAGATAAAACCCTGAACCGCTGGGCGGAAGAAAATGGAGCCGAAGTGTAACAGGCAAACGTGTGGCGGCCATTTTGGCCGCTGCACACCTTTATACCCACCTAACGTAACTCCTCACTCTCTACTTCTGCCAAACGCATTAAAATCCGACGCTTCCGATACAGCATTTTCCCTGCTTCAGCTACGTCACTAATAGCGCTTCGGTTCGCAATGGAGCCAAACAAAATACCCGCAATCGGGACCATTTGAAGCAGCTTTTTCCATCCAAACTGGTCACGATAAGTGTTAATGACCTCTCTCCATCCCTGCATCTGGGAAAAAACCTGTGCCTGACGTGAAGGATCATCGAACAAAGCCAGCTCCTCTAATACGGCCTTCTTACCCACAATATCAGATGAAGCAAATTGCATACATTTAATAATAAAAATGCGTTCCTGCTTATCATGGGGATTAAAGCCATAACACAAGGCTATTTCCTGAAGCACTTTGAGTGACAAGCCGAGCAAAAGAGGAATATCCGCCGCAATCGTAAACACACCGCCAATTCCCGTTGTTGCTCCCTGGGCGGTAGCAAAGGTAATGCGAGCCGACGTCATATCGTCAGCAGTCCGATCCATGATTGTTAGCGGGAGCTCAGCCGCCTGCTTCAACTCCCACCTAGGTTTGGCACTATGTTCCGGATCAGCGTTTTCCCCGGCACGAGGCAGGTCCTGCGTATCCGACACGGAATCTGCGCCATTTTGCTGAATTACATGTTCATGGGCCGTCTTTTTCAGCCTGTTCAGAACCGTTTCTTCCTTCACCAAATATTTGCCGCCGTTCTGAATGAAACTACCCATCTCATTAAGCAGTTGCTCCAGCTTGTCTTTAATGACTTTGGGCGTCAGCCGATCCAGCAGCATAAAAGGCCATCTACCGATTTTTTCCCAGAAAAAAATGTCCTTCTGTTCCTTTTCCCATTTTTCAATATTCTTCAGCTCATGACGCAATACGTCCTGGCTTTCCCGATATTCTGTAAGCTGTTTCATAACCGTAGACGTCTCCTTTTGACTATGCTAGTTTATGTATGGGTAATACGTAAGTAAGGCGAGTTCAGGTTTCTTTTTTTAGCAAACTAGATGATAAAGAAAGTTAAAAATCCATACAGATCGGAGTGTAATGATGAATAATGTAGGGCTTGTCCCTTACCATTGTGAACATGATGCCATTTTACATACCTTCTACTTGCCTGAGGAGCAGAAGCAGTTTACTGCAATGCCGGATGAAATGCTGACACTGGCCAAGGAAGATCCGCACCGCCATCCTGTCGTGATTACGGCTACTAGAAGACCCGTTGGATTTTTCATTTTATACGATGGGGATGAATTAGCGGACTATACGAATACTTCTGAGGCACTGCTGCTGCGCGCGTTCTCTATTCATTACGCAGATCAGGGACAAGGATTCGCTAAGAAAGGGCTGCTTCTACTACCACAGTTCATCGCCAGACACTTCCCACATATTCGCGAGATTGTACTGGGCGTCAATGCCCGTAATCTATCTGCCCAAAGTCTGTATCGCAAATGCGGCTTTATCGATGAAGGCAACACTAAAATGGGACAACACGGATTGCAGCATATTTTTAAAATGAGCCTATAACGTTGACCTCATAGCCCTCGCCCAAATAAAAAAGCTTTCGGCGTTTGTGCCGAAAGCTTTTATCGTTAAATCTCACCAATGGAAAAACTCAATTTGTAATTACCAAACTTCGTAAGCTCATCCAGCATGGTATTTAACTCTGCCTGTGATGACATGCGCAAGCGCATCCAATAACAGCCTTCCCCACTCACTCGATGGATTTCGACAATATAGGGATGCTCCCGTGCAAAAGCCTGGAAAGCACTGTGAGTTGTTCCTGAATTCAAAAAAACCGTAATAAAGGCATGAATCGTCTGTCCAATTTTCTCAGGGTTCCAGCGCAGCGTATAGCCCTCGATAATGCCCGCATCCTGCATTTTTCGAACACGCGCCCCTACTGCTTGGCCTGTCAAGTGAACAAGCTGGCCGATCTCCTTGTGCGATAAAGAGCTGTCTTCAATTAAATGATGAAGAATGCGCAGATCGGTGTCATCAGGTACGAATAGTTCCATAGTTATTTTTCCTTTCATGATGAAACGATAATGCTGGTTTTCCTTTCAGCAGGCCGTAGCCTGTAGCTCCTTGCGTCAGATATGATTGTAACAGAAACAAAGAACCACCGAAAATACACTCGGTCCAAAAACATTCACTACCAAAGGAGCTTCCATAGATGAAAATCACACTAATCCGCAACGCAACCTTATGGATCGAATACGCTGGAGTAAAATTTCTGATTGATCCGATGTTGAGTGATGCTGGCGCAAATCCGCCGGTTCCCAATACGGAAAATGCCCGCCGTAATCCGCTGGTTCCGTTGCCGCCGCAATGGCAGGCACTCGGACAGCCTGATGTTGTGATCGTCACACATTTGCATCCCGATCATTGGGACCCGGCAGCAGTACGCTGGTTGGACAAACAACTTCCCGTCTTCTGCCAGCCCGGAAATGAAGAACAAATTACTGCTGACGGTTTTACACAGGTTACTCCGATTTCGGTGGCTGGCTCCGTGGGAGAAATTGAGATCATCCGTACTACCGGGCATCACGGCACCGGAGAAATCGGGGAACAGATGGGACCCGTATCCGGCTTTGTGTTTCAGGCACCAGGTGAACCTGTCGTCTATTTGGCCGGGGATACGATCTGGTGCAGTGAAGTCGCGGAAGCACTGGATAAATACCGTCCGGAGTGGACAATTGTGAACGCTGGAGGGGCTCGGTTTACGGTTGGTGATCCCATCATTATGACTGCCCAAGATGTAACGGCTGTTGCGCAGCATGCCTCTTATACACAAATCGTGGCTGTCCATATGGAAGCAATCAACCATTGTTTACTAACCCGCTCCGAGCTTACGGAACACATCAACCGTGAAGGTTTGGAGGGACGTGTCCATATTCCAGCAGATGGAGCGACGATTTCGGGATAAGGCGATAATCCCGAGTCACCGCTTGGGCCCATTTTGAATATATTGGATTTCAAAACGCCTAAAGAAGGGATTATCAATGAATTGGCAATATCCTTATTATGGTACAGAAACCCAATGTAAAGAAGTTCCGATTACCTTTCCTCCCCAGCATCAATATAGACAGCCGGGGTTGGAATACCTGATGGTTCCACGCCCTATTTATGATAATCCAAAGTATATCGGCACCGGAAAGCTACTGGATCGGGTGGCTATTATTAGCGGCGGAGACAGCGGTATTGGTCGTGCGGTTGCTGTGGCTTTTGCCAAAGAAGGGGCCGATGTGGTCATTGCCTATCTCGATGAGCATCGAGATGCTATGGAAACCCGTGATGTCATTCATAAGCTCGGCAGACGTTGTTTGTTAATTCCAGGCGATCTAAGGCTAAAAAGCAACTGCTGTCTGGTTGTTCAACAAACGATGGAAACCTTCGGTCGGATTGACATTCTGATTAACAACCTGGGTGTTCAGTTTGTGCGCGAATCGTATCTGGATATCAGCGAACAGCAGCTTCGTGATACGTTTGATACGAATATTATTTCCTTCTTCCATATGACTACAGAAGCATTGCCGTATATGCGGGCTGGTGCCAGCATCGTCAATACGGCATCGGTTACGGCCTATGTTGGTCAAAAAAATCTGATCGACTATTCAGCTACCAAAGGAGCCATTGTCAGCTTCACCCGCGCTCTGGCTAATAATCTGGTTGATCAGTGCATCCGCGTGAACGCCATTGCTCCCGGCCCGATTTGGACTCCGCTGAATGCCGCGACACAGTCGCCCGAAGCGATCCGCACCTTTGGCACCAATACGCCGATGAAGCGTGCCGGGCAGCCTTATGAATTGGCCCCCGCCTATGTGCTGCTGGCTTCGGATGATGGTTCCTACATTACAGGGCAAACGCTGCATGTCAATGGCGGACAAATGGTTACGGATTAGTTGCGTTGGCTGACAAGACCTAACAAACAAGACACCTCCAACATCCACATTTTAAGTGGGACTGGAGGTGTCTTGTTTTACGATATCAAATCTGGGCTTAAGCTGATCTTTTGTTTTTGTTGTAAATATCGAAGGCAACTGCCAGCAGAAGTACTAAGCCCTTGATGCCTTGCTGCCAGTCAATACCCAGACCAATCAGAGACATGCCGTTATTCAGTACGCCCATGACCAAACCACCGATAATGGCTCCAAAAACGGTTCCGATCCCGCCAGATGCCGAAGCACCGCCGATAAAGCAAGCCGCGATGGCATCCAGCTCAAAGTTCGTACCTGCTCTCGGCGTAGCCGCGTTCAGACGTGCAGCAAAGATCAGACCGGAAATGGCTGCCAGCACGCCCATATTGACGAATACCCAGAACGTTACCTTTTTCGTTTTGACACCGGACAGACCCGCTGCCTTTTCATTTCCACCCAACGCATACACATGACGGCCCATAATCGTGCGGTTCATGACGAAAGAGTATACAACGATCAGTATGAACAGCAGCACGAGAATGTTAGGTATCCCCGCGTAGCTCGCGAGCATGAAGGTGAACAGATTGATAACCGCAGCTACCACAATCAACTTGAGTACAAATAACGTTTGTGACGGAACCTCAAATCCATATTTAAGCTGAGAACGGCGTTCGCGAAGTTCGTTCACGATAAACCATACCGTGAGTGCAATGCCGACAATGATGGATACCAGGTTATACCCGGTAGATGAAAAATCCGGCAGGAAGCCTGAACTGATTTTCTGGAATCCCCCTGGAAATGGAGAGATCGATTGACCTTCCAGCACGATCATGGTCAATCCACGGAAGAGCAGCATCCCCGCCAATGTAACGATAAATGCCGGAATCCGTACATAAGCGACCCAGAACCCTTGCCATGCGCCGATTAACGCCCCGACCAGCAAAGATGCAATCACAGCGATCCATGCTGGAAGCTGCCAGTCGACCATCATTATGGCGGCAACCGCACCGACAAAAGCGGCTATGGAGCCGACGGACAAATCAATATGCCCAGTGATGATAACCAGCACCATCCCGATGGCCAGCACGAGAATATAGCTGTTTTGCAGAATCAGATTTGTAATATTAATCGGCTTCAACAGCAGGCCGCCCGTCAGCACCTCGAACAAAATCATAATGACGACCAGCGCAATCATCATGCCATATTGGCGGATGTTATTTTTAAATAGTTTAGTTATGGTTTCCATGCTTCACGCCTCCTGACTTGGTCATATATCTCATCAACGTTTCCTGCGACGCGTCCTCACGGCTAACCTCTCCAGTGATCCGCCCAGCATTCATGACATAAATCCGGTCACACAAGCCTAGTACCTCTGGCAGCTCGGACGAAATGACCAGCACTCCCTTGCCTTCAGCGGCAAGTCGATGAATAATCGTGTAAATTTCATATTTGGCGCCCACATCAATGCCGCGTGTCGGTTCATCCAGAATCAGAATATCCGGTCCGGCAAAAATCCATTTGCTCAGCACCACCTTCTGCTGATTGCCGCCACTCAGATTACCCGTTTTCTGTAAAATGCTCGGCGCTTTGATGTTCATGCTTTTTTTCATTTCCTCTGCAACAACGACTTCCTCCTGCTCATTGACGACAGCTCCCTTCGTCAGCTTGTTCAGGCCGGTCAACGAAATATTACGCTTGATATCATCCATCAGAATGAGGCCATACTCCTTGCGATCCTCTGTCACATAGGCAAAGCCGTTGTTGATCGCGTCCGTAACCGTGTTGTTCTGGATCGGCTTGCCGTCTTTAATCAGCTGACCGGAAATGTTGCGTCCGTACGACTTGCCAAAAATGCTCATTGCCAGCTCGGTCCGTCCCGCCCCCATCAGCCCGGCAATACCGACAATTTCACCGCGACGAATGTTCAAATTCACCTGATCCAGCACCTTGCGGTCTGCATGATGCTCGTGATACACCGTCCAATCCTTCACTTCCAAAACGACTTTGCCAATCTCGGCATGACGCTCTGGATAACGGCTGGTCAGATCACGTCCAACCATCCCGCTAATGATCCGATCCTCCATGACCTCATCCTTTTTCATATCCAGTGTCTCAATCGTCTTCCCGTCCCGTAAAATCGTAATTGAATCCGACACCTTTGCGACTTCATTCAGCTTGTGGGAGATGAGAATGCAGGAGATGCCCTGTCTTTTAAATTCCAGCATCAAATTAAGCAGATTCTCACTATCATCCTCATTCAACGCCGCTGTCGGTTCATCGAGAATAAGCAGCTTTACCTTTTTAGAGAGCGCTTTCGCAATTTCGACCAGTTGTTGCTTCCCGACCCCGATGTTCGTAACTAATGTATTGGGATTCTCACTCAAACCGACCTTGGACAGCAGATCGCGTGTACCCACAAAAGTCTCTTTCCAATCAATCACACCGCCACTGGCGCGTTCGTTGCCCAGATAAATATTTTCAGCAATCGAGAGATACGGAATCAGCGCCAGCTCCTGATGGATAATGACAATGCCCAATTCCTCGCTCTGCTTGATATCCTTGAACTCACACGTTTTGCCCTGGAAAACAATATCCCCTTCATAGGTTCCATGCGGATATACACCGCTTAGTACCTTCATCAGCGTCGATTTGCCCGCACCGTTCTCACCGCACAGGGAATGGATTTCGCCTTCCTTGACCTTGAGATTTACATTTTCCAATGCCTTCACGCCGGGAAAGGTTTTGGTAATTCCCTTCATTTCCAAAATGATTCCAGTCATGGGATATGCTCCTTTCGCTTGGATTCTTACTCTTATTTCAGTCCGATTTGCTCTTTGGTGTAATAGTGACTGCCGACAATATCCTTTTCCACATTCGTCCGATCCACCGAGATTGGATCAAGTAAGTAAGCAGGAATGATCTTTTTACCGTTGTTATAGGATTCGGTGTCATTCACTTCCGCTTGTTTGCCCTGTAAAATGCTGTTGGCCATCACGACCGTTTGCTCAGCTAGCTTGCGGGTATCCTTAAATACAGTTTGCGTCTGCTCCCCAGCCACAATCGACTTGATCGAAGCCAGCTCCGCATCCTGCCCTGTAATGATCGGCAGCGGCTTGTTCGCTGATCCATATCCGACCCCTTTCAGGGATGAAATGATACCGATACTGATTCCGTCATAAGGGGAGAGTACCGCGTCCAGATTAGCCCCCGAATAGTACGCACTCAGCAGATTATCCATTCTCGACTGGGCCAAAGCTCCGTCCCACCGCAGTGTAGCGATCTGCGCCATCGTCATCTGCTTGCTGCGCACGACCAGTTTGCCGGAATCCACGTACGGTTTAAGTACAGACATCGCGCCATTAAAGAAGAAATAAGCGTTATTGTCATCCGGTGAACCACCGAATAGCTCGATATTGAATGGGCCTTTGCCTTCCTTAAGTCCTAACTTTTTCTCAATATACGCCGCCTGTAGCACGCCCACCTTAAAGTTATCGAAGGTCGCATAATACGTCAGATACGGTGTGTTGCGAATCAGACGGTCGTAAGAAATGACCTGAATGCCTCGGTCGTGTGCCTTCTGAATCACATCCGTCAGCGTGTTTCCGTCGACCGAAGCGATCACCATAACATTGACGCCCTTGGTGATCATATTTTCGATTTGGGAGATTTGGTTTTCCACCACGTCCTCGGCGTACTGTAAATCCGTTTTATAGCCTTGCTCCTGAAACAACCGGACCATATTCTCTCCGTCCCCTACCCAACGCTCGGACGATTTGGTCGGCATGGAAATGCCCACATAGCCTTTTTCCTTGCTACCCGTTCCACTCTCCGCCAAATTACAGGCCGAAAGCATCAGGGCCAAAACCAGAAGCCATACGACAACAGCTCCTTTTTTCATATGAAGTTCCCCTTTCCTCATGTGATGCGGGTCAATTTGAAGGTAAGTGCTGATTAGAGTTGAAACGAGATAGCGCTTACATAAGTGAGGCAACGAATACCTCTCCTTTTTTTATGTGCAAACACATGGTATCATTCCAGGCCGGGAAAGGTCTTTGCTGGTTTTGAACTTTTTTTATAAAATTTTAACCTTTGTGTGGCGAGGGAGGATACGGGATTGGATTTGAGGAGAATGGAGATTGTCGGGAGAGCGATCATATATTTTGAAAACGAAAAAAGACTTTAGCCTGCTCACGATTGGCAAAGTCTCAATTTGTAGAATTATTAAATCGGCTATCTAAAGAGTTCACACAGACCCATGCTCCAACGGAGCCACAGCTTGAATATTTATGTTATACGACGGAATCACTTCTTCGATCAATCAGAATTCTTCCTTGATCTTGATCTGTCATTGCTCTGCTATGTGTTCCAATAAATCTCCTGGTTGACAACCTAAAGCCGTACATAATTTATCAATTACTTCTAATGACACATATTCATTCGTATTGAGCTTCGCCATTGTAGCAGACGAAATCCCCGTCATTTTAAGTAAGTCCTGCTTCTTAATTTCCCTGTCGATCAATAATTTTTGAAAAGGTTTGTAACTAATCATCTGTTATTCCTTTCACACATGAAGTGAATTTTCTTTAATTATATGAAAGTATATTTTCTTTATCAAAAACAACTCCAGCTACAACCAGTTCTCATCCGAATGGAATCTTTACTTCAAGCAGTTACACGAACTACTATCAGAGGATATACAAAAGACTCTATTCCTTTTTGATGACGCAGATCTTTCTGTTCAAGCTATTTTAGAGCGTGAAATCTATTTGCAAGGTTTTAAAGATGCTCTTCATCTACATAACGAATTAGATTTATCTTTAGATTGAGAGCCTATTGGCTCTTTTATCTTTTGATTCTGTCGCATAACGTTTCCGAATTCACGACCCAACGCATGCTGGGTGTCCGGCTCATGCCGGACCGAGGGCGTGTGCCCGATGCGTAAATATTTTGTTAACTGATGCCCTGATTTTTTATTTCAATTCCAGTTACATTTTTTAGTTATTCTTTGAGTGTTTTAATATTTACTTTCTCAATTGAAATACTTATCATTCACCCAATTCAATTCATTATAAATAATATCTAATGATTTTATTTATCGACTCCGCTTATATATCTGATTGTTTCCTCAATATAATCATTATGAGAATTATTATAATCACTTAAAAATGCTCTTTCGTTACTAGAATCTCCTATACAAATCAATGTAGCTTTATTAAAAAAATAATTTTCATTATAGCCTTTTATAGCTTCTCTTTCATTTTTAGAGTCTGCTATTGAGACAATTGTTTGAGTATCACTAGGTTTATATTTTTCTATGAACTGTAATATTACATCTTTATTATCTGGATCTATATCTTCCTTAAAAATCGCATCAAGCATAAATGGAAGTCTATGGACATAGCCAGTTGCTTTAATATATTTGTTGAAAGCAAAATGATAAGCCATAACCGTTTTGTGCAATTCGACCCCTTGCAAAGGGAATGCCGTAATCTCGAACAAATGGTTATACCTACGTTCATTAAGATTAACTACCCCCATTGCTTTTAAATAATTTACAAATAAGACCGAAAACTCCTTACCTTTTTTATTACGTTCCTGCAAAACTTCTTCTTCTGTTTTAAACTTCTTTAATTCTTCTTTAATTTGCTGCTTTTCTATTACAAGTTGACCGGTTTTTTTCTCACAATTCTCTATTAGCTTCACATTTGCTTTGTTATCAAGCCAACTCTTTAAAGTAATGCCAGACTCATTTCGTCTATTCAAAATATTATAACGCTGTGATAATTCCAACTTTTCTGTTTCTATTGATTTTCTTAAAGAATTTATTTCTGATTTCACCTTTTTAGATTCTAATTTACAATTTTTGATTTCGTTAATAGTGTCATTTTCTTCTTGATAGTACTTGTACCAATCTGAAATATTATCAGGCAATGTTTGTTCACAGGTTGGGCATCTACCATCTTGAGGAGCTTGTTTTTTATGATTTAATAAAACTTTTCGTAGAACACTTTCTCTTTTATTTAAGAAACTGAGTTCATTACACTTTAAAGTGTAGTTCTTTTCTAAATCGATTAAAGCTGACTGTTTTGAGCTATACTCTTCTAAATATTCAATTGAAGTGATTAAGTGTTCTTCGTCCACCAGCTTCGATACAACTAGTTCTTCATTATTCTTTTCTACATTAGAAAAAAATTCTATTTCATTTTCTTTACTTCTAAGAAGCCGTTCAAGCTTTGACTTCTCTTCTCGATCCGTAAAATTTGTAATTCCAGTATAATAATCTAAATAGTCTTCTTTGAAATTCTTAAAAAATTCCAGGTTATTAAATGACTTTCTAAGGTACACCCAGCCAACAGACTGTGCAACATAATATGGTAAAACTAGCGACTCTAACGGAGCACTTTTTATTGTACCTTTTTGCTCTAATTTCAAATAAAATCCTAAAATTTTATTTATATATTCTTTTAATCTTACATGCTCCGTAGATGTATTAGCACTTATACCTATAAATTTTTTGGTTGGTGCCTTATTTGATACTATTACTAATGTTTCATCTTCCCTTACAAATGAGATTTCTTCAATTGCACCGTTACGAAGCAAACTACAATCGAGTCTAAAAAAAACATTGTATTCTAATATCTCACTCAAAAGATTATTATTCTCGTTAATCCCTATTGCATATAAAATAGAATGAAACAGTGTACTTTTGCCAGATGTATTTTTTCCATATACTATATTTACATTTTCTCCAAAACAGCAATTAAAAAATTTTCCTTTTTCTTCTGAATACACAAATAATCTATTAAATTTTAGTTTAGTATTCATCAATATCCTCCATCTCTACATATGCAGCATATATTGCAGCTTTAATTTCAATGTTACTTAGTTGCGAGTCCATTGATTCGAAAAACTTTTCACATAAATATTTAACACACTCAATATGCGTTGTATACTGTGTAGTTACATTTAAATTTTCAGCTACAAACCTTAAAATACTTTGGTGTTCGCCTTGTTCAAGATCTTTAAATAAATCGAAACTATTCTCAAAATAAGATACAAATGACCTGCGTTCCTTCACAACTAAATCCAAATCATTACAAATCGTTTCTGACTTTGCACGCCAAAATCTATAGGCCATTTTCTTTTTAGTTATAATGTTAAATACCTCATTTATCGTATTAGATTCTATTCTTTTTGACTCGTCTAAAATTTTAGCTTGATTTCCTTGATTAAATGTATTTTCTATTTTTCTGAACATCATAAGTAATGTCTCTATAACAGCCTTTGAGTCACTTATCTTGTCGCCTAACAAATCTTCACATCTTCCTATAAGAACTGCTAATTGACTTTTAGCAGTCTTGGGTAAATCCACAAATGATAAGTAAACATTAGAAAGCTGTTGTTTTGTTTGAAATCCATTTAGTTCAATTTGCTCGATAATCTTATCTTTAATTTCTTCGTCAATCAGTGTGAAACGCTGTTCGTTGTTTGCCTCATTGATAATTAAACTCTTTTTCTCACCTTTCTTTCTCTTTCCGTTATTCAATTTAATCGTATGATTAGTAGTAAAATAAAGCTTATGTGAGTAGGAAAGTGATCTAGGAAAATTTTCATTAATTAATGTATCCCCAACGATAGTAATTTTCTTAATTATTTCGAACAGTTCTTCACTCATCGTCCATTCTGAAGAAGCCTTTTTCACTTGATGTGAATTCACAAAATTAATATCATTATTTTCATCTCTAAAACAAAACAAAATATCATCGTGGTGTTCAATTGATAGAAAATAATTTTTGTCTTTTAAATTTTCGTAGTCTTCAATAATGAAAAATAAAGCACAATGTTTTTGAAACTCAAGACCTGTAGAATTATGCACTCCTGCATTAACTGATACATTCGTTTTACACATAGTTTCCCCCCTGATTTATGATAATAAAATTCCAATAAGATATATCTATAATCTTTAAAATGTAAGTTAGTGTTTTTGAACTCTTTAGATATACTAAACTATTTTTCAATATAGATTTTTAGTAAAAGTCTATAAATTAGGTTGTTTTCGATTTTTATAAAACTTAAGTCTTACATTTTTTAAAATGATCTTTGATTTGATTTTATTAATTTTTTATAAAGTAACTGTACTTTGAAAGAGATTACTCTTTCTTGGATTCATTCGTAATTCCTTATTTCTTCATTGTTTAGACACTCACCAGTACTCATATCTATCATCTTTAATATTTCAAATCACAGTAAAGGTTTCAGTTAACGTTCACTGTATTCACGATCTGGCGAATGCCGAGGTGCCCGGCTGCCCTCTACTTCCTTAAAATGCTTCCATGCCGGACCCAGGGCGTATACCTGCCGCGTGAATATATTGTTATCTGAGGTCGTTATTATTGTGTATTCTTTTTACTGCACGTTCTTTTATAATTCCATCAGAAAATATAGTTTTCTTCTTTCCTTTTTCTATATATTCAATTACGCCTATAAGCTCTTTAGAATAGTCAAGTTCAATTCTTTCTATAACTGGAGGTGCTATAGAATATTCAACCTTGTAGCCTTTCAATTTCATTCGCAAGTCACTATAAGTAATATAAGCCTCTTCAAACTTCTCTACTTTTGTAAAATCACCATATTCTTCATTTTGAGACGAGGTTAAGCTATTCGCTAAATCATTAATAGAATATTTGTTGTTATTAATTACATCTTCAATTATGATTTCGGTACTCATTCCTGAAGCTTTGATTGGTTTAGTCACGTCTAAATTTGTGTTTTTTTCCAGCCATTCTTTATCTACTACCGGATTGAAAGTTCGGATGATTGGAGGGGCTTTAATATGAAAATCGATACCTATTATTTTTATTAGTGGAGTACCGTTCTCATCCATCCAGTCAGAGTCATTTTGTTCTCTAACAATCAATAAATTGATCTTATTTTGCTCAGCCTTTTTTTTAGCTCCTGATTGATAACCTTTTTTAGTCGCAAAAACTAATTTCAAATCAGGAATATCTCTTGCTTTACCAACAAATGCATCAATTTTATCAACCGAAATATCAGAGTTGTAATCCTTGCATTCAATCACTGATTTATAAACTAGTCCTCCAAGCTCATATTCCCAGTAGATATCAAACTGTCTTTCAATTCCACAATTATCTTCAATCAGTTTATTAACTTCTACCTTGATATTTTTTTTGAATGTAAATTCATCAGAATCAAGAATTGCTTGCTGTAATTTAGCAACAAAAAGTTCGTATTCTTTTCCTGTATTCTTCATCTTAATACTCCTGATCATCATTTTTGTTTACGATTTCAGATAACGTTTCTATATTCATGAACCCCGAAGGGGTCGTCTGCTGAAATTCCTCCCCGAAATCCATCCGCAGACCAAGGCTCCGAAGGAGCCCGCTGCTTGAATATTATGTTATACGACGGATTCACTTCTTGAATCTGCCCTCACTATTGATTATCTCCAGGTAGATATTCAATCAAATCAGATAATTTACAGTTAAATGTATCGCAAAGCTTGAATAGAGTCTCCAGCTTTGTTGTTTCTATATTTGTTTCCCTATATAGCTTATTAATTGAATTCCGACTCAATCCCGATTTTGCCATCAATTCTGTTATATCATCTATTCGATGTTCTGCCATGAGTTCCCTTATATTACACTTGATTACGGTCATCTTTTCCCCTCCATAATTCTATCTTATCTCCCATATCAGTAATCATCAACGAAAAGCAAAGATTTAACTCTACAAAGTCAAATATTCACCTTGTAATTAACTCTATAAAGTTATATAATAACTCTATGAAGTTAATAAAAGGAGGAACAACATATGATTAATGCATTAGAATCATTGACAGAGCCACTTATAAGAATACGTTTAGAATTACTCTTTGCTGAGCTTCTGGAATACCATACGGAGTACAATCAGCTTTCTTCGGAGACAGATCGATACTTTAGAACGCTTCGCGAAGCGTTACCCGATCAACTTCAACATACGGCTTTTCTGTACGAAGATGCTCAAATTTCTCTCCAATCCATCTTAGAAAGAAGCATCTACATACAAGGTTTCAAAGACGCTCTACAACTCTTTAGTGAATTGAAAAATTCTAACATCTAGAGGATCACATGATCCTCTTTCCTATTGTTTTTAATTCTGTCGTATAACGTTCCTGTATTCACGACCCAGCGTATGCTGGACCCAGAACGAATGTCCGCAGCGTGAATATTCTGTTATATGATGTCGGCAACTTCATTGAAATACTCTTACAACCTTAATCTCTCAAATTCATTTAATTATTTTTGTTCAACTTTTTCACTACCAAAATACTCTTCGTATTTTTTTTGTGCACTTTTGTTATCAGGAAAAAGCAAGCTATCAATTAAAACTCTACCTTTTTCCTGATCTTCTTGTGACCAACTCTTATTCCATTCTTCTTGTGTCTCAGATATGCGTCTTCCACCTAGTACCATTCTAATATCTTCATCTGCTTCAATCATTGCCCTCTTACTTTGAATTATTCCTGGTTGCAAACAACTAACGCTATCAATAGCCCTCTGTAAGACAACATTAGTTTGATCCGGCTTAATCAATGTATATGGATAGTTGGCTTCAAATTCAGCATTAAACTTTTCAATTGCACTCGGAAATATTTCTTTATTCCATAAAATAACTAAAAACATAGCAGACCCAAATCTTATAGTGATAATATGATCTGCACGACGAATTTTCATTTTATCCTGAGCAATGGATTTTCCACGTTTTCTATTAAATTGAATACCATTGATTAATATTGAAGGAGAATGAAGAACATAAAGTGGCTTATAAGAACTAATTGGGCTTGTAAGTAATGCCTTATCTTCACCGAAAGCTGTCATATCAACATGAATGCCTCCAAATATCGAAACTGGAGGTACCCTGTCTTGGATATCGTCTGTAATAATATATTGAATTTCATCATTAAACCAATTACTTTCAATTCCAGCACTTCGAATTGAATTATAAATTATTTTCAATAACCATCGTTGAAGAAGATGATAATCATATTCCATATTAATACTTGAATTCTCAGCATATTTCGATAAGAAATATTGCCGAATCAATCTCACTCCATAAGCATCCAATTTACCAAGCAAATTATTATTACAGTTAGCACATACATCTTTAATGGACTGTCCTTGATTATCTTTATACATTCTACTTTTTGTAGTTGTAGTATTAAAAGTTACATCCTGATCTGGATACATTTCTAACAGACCCGAAGGAATAATATGTTCTTTTGTAAAGCTTGTAGCTTGCATACCGCAATAAGAGCACTGTTTCATAAAGATAAATTCTCCTTTAATTTCAATCACGAATTAGACAGAATCTATTTTTGCTGATTTCCTATAACATTCCTGTATTCACGACGCTTGGCGAATGCCAAGTGTGTCCGACAGCTTCCTACTTCTCTAAAATTCTTCTTGCCGGACCAAGGGCGTATGCCTAACGCGTGAATATATTGTTATCTGACGGTTCATTCTCCTTTGAATCGACTCTCAATTTTATCTTCTATCTGGTTGACAACATCATTTAATTTTACTGTTTCATCAACTTTTGATTTATCTACCGTATCAAGATGTCCATGAAATACTAAGTTTCTATACTTGATAACTTCTATAAATCTTTCATATTCATCATGATTAAGAAGTCCATTTTTGTGAAACGTCTCAACCACTTCTCTCAAAGGTATATAATCTCTCTGTGAATTCTTAAGTTTAATCGGAATTAAATATGCTTGGTATTTTGCAAATGTATCTTTTGTTTTTCTTTCTAATTTAATAAATTCAGAGGCAAATTTATTTTCATCAACCGGTTCTATCGGCTTTTTATAATCTTCCTGAAGTATTTGTTCAGCAGCTTTTTTCAATTTATTTGGATCTATCATTTGAATTACAAATTTGATCGCTTGAAAAATTGTTATTAAAATCATTGCAAAAGTTACTGTAATTAAATACGGTTTTCTTATAAAAAAATCTTTAAATCCATTTATCCAAAGTACAATAAAACATAAAAGCAGTGTAATACCAGTTAACCAAGAAAGGCTGAGTATTTTACTATAATATTCAACTTTCAACTGATGGTTTACCTCTATCTTGCTCTCATCTTTATTTTCAATACTATCCATTGCCTGATAGATTAATGCATATCCCGCTAGTATTAATGCAATAAGTGCAGCAATCGTTTGGGCAGCGGTGCTAAACAAGTAGAAAATATTTTGTTGATCTACTACTGGAGATATAAAGTAGGAATTCAAAAAATCTTTGATGAAATTCATTTCTCTCTCCTCATATTGTGAAATGTTAGATAACGTCTTATTTATGAACTTCGTGAAAACAAGGAAAATAATAAATTAAACGAATCATCGTATTTGAAATAGTCCTTTTGAATCATGTTTATATTGTATCATCAAATGGAAGAATATTACGACTGCTAACTATAGTTAAAAACAAAAAAAACTGCCTTCACAACAGAAGATTTTTTGAAAAATTGATTCAGACGAACATCTCATCAATGGCATGTACATAAGAATCATCAAACGTTAACTATACATAATATATAAGAAAATAGGTTTATTCCATGTGTACCACTTGACATTAAGCTTCATCCACATCAATTAAAAACACCCGTTCCTGAAATCCGCCCCGTGCCTCGGCTTTGTCTGCCCGCAGCTTGTCCAGCTCTTCTGCATTCGCCCCATGTACTTCTGCCAGCGCTCGGATGACTTCCAGTATATCCGCCAGCTCTTCCAGCGCATCCTGATCTTTGTCCGCTTCAAAGTATTCCTCTGCTTCTTCACGAAGCTTCGTTCTCAGCTCCTGCTTATATTCCTCAGGATCCAAAATGCGTGTCCGACATTCCTTGCCCTGAGACATAATAATATGCGGAATCCGATCCCGCACCAGTTTGTTGTATGTAGGCATATGAAATAACACCCTTTCTGATGTGGAAGCGTTAGCCTGCATCCAACATCTTCCTTTTCGTCATTATATCATTGGCTCAAAAAGAATCGGGTATTATTGATAAAAGATCTAACGACTCATTAAATGGATTTCCTTTATAAATAGACGGATACCGCTTAGACGGATCAGCTACGATCCGCTGTGACAGAGACTCTAGAATAGAGTCCGTTTTATAAAGCAACTTGTCTACTTCCCCCAGCTTCATCGGCTCTTTAGATACATCATCTTCTCCCGAAACCAGATAATGTACCGTACCGATAAACAGCACCATATCTAAATTAGGCTCAGCATCTGTGTGAATTAACGGGAACAGGTCGGTGACGGATAGACGAATATACAATGGTATGATTTGGTTTCGATGAACATAAATGGCCTTAGCCATAGAAAACATCGCTTGATCACAAAGAATGAGGCAGTTTTGAAACTGATGATGGTCGCGCATCATCTGTGCAAGCTTGATCTGGTATTCGGCAAGCTTTTGAAAATCCATCATGCAATTGAATATGTAGGTGTCACTGTACTTAGTCAGTTTGAAATTGAAATCACTATGTAGTTGGGGACTTAAGGAGTAATGTTTCAAGGGGAATCAACTCCTGAATTAAAATTTCATAAATGAGGGTTTTGCAAAATCCTGAAACAAATGTGAGCAACGTAGCACAATTATGTAACCATCAAGATGTATAATTTTCTAGCTACCGGACAAGCTTCATAATAAATATTACTATATAGTAGTTTTTAATTCAATTTACTTACTAACACTTATTAATTAGATGTAACTCTTTCTCTACACTTCTAACTAGAGGATTTTGCAAAATCCAATAAGCGACTTCCAATTAATAATATATAGATTGAGATGATCTAGTTCGTCTATATATTACATTTTGGAGCGATTGGAATCGAATTTTGTGAAATTCTTACTATAGAGAGGTGTATTCATGTCAGAACTTTTGGAATTAGTCGGTACACGTATTCGAGATATTCGAAAGTCTAAAGGGCTTTCCCAAGAAGCTTTAGCCGAAAAAGCAGGATTCAATTCGAGTTATATTGGTTTCATTGAGCGTGCGGAGAGAAATATATCACTGAAAAATCTGGAGAAAATAGCGAAGGCATTGAACGTGGGCGTCTATCAGTTGCTTACATATGTGAAGGAAAATGATGAGCTTACCGAAGAAGATTCGAGTATAAAAACCATTTTAACTCTCCTAAGAACTCGTGAATCCAAAGATACTGAACTGGCACTAAAGATTCTTACGGACATCTTTATAAGAATCGATGAACGATGAAACAAAAAAGGAACTGCACTTTGCAGTTCCCCACCAATCTCTTACGACAATGCCAACATCGCTTTCATATCTTCCTCTGCTGTTGTAATCAGCTTCAAGCCAAACATCTCCACTAGCACATCCAGTACACCAGAAGAAATAAACTCAGGCGGCTTCGGCCCAATGCGAATATCCTGGATGCCAAGGCTGAACAAGCCCAGCAGGATGGCAACGGCTTTTTGCTCAAACCAGGACAACACAATGCTGACAGGCAGTTCGTTCACCGTACAACCGAAAGCATCCGCCAATGCCAGAGCGATTTTCACAGTAGAACCCGAATTGTTGCATTGCCCCAAATCAATATAACGCGGAATTCCTGTATCTCCAACGGTTCCATAATCCACGTCATTGAAGCGGAATTTACCACAGGATGTGGTCAGAATGACCGTATCGTTCGGCAAGGATGTAGCCAGCTCGCGATAATAGTTGCCGCCTTTGCCTGGTGCGTCGCAGCCTGCAATGACAAAGAAACGACGGATATGCCCGTCTTTAACCGCCTGAATAATCTCAGGAGCCAGCCCGATAACCGTCTCGTGATGATATCCAGTTGTAAGCACCTGCTCTGAATCTACATCTGCGGCTGGCAGAGCCAACGCGCGCTCGATCAATGGAGAGAAATCGTCGTCCATGATCTTGGCTACTCCCTCCAGCCCGGCTACTTCATAAGAGAAGAAGCGGTCTGCATACGTGCCTTTAATCGGCATTACACAGTTCGTCGTAGCCAGAATTGCGCCCGGGAACTCTTCGAACAGTCTGCGTTGATCGTACCAGGCCTTACCGATATTCCCTTTGAGATGTGCATATTTCTTCAATGCTGGATAACCGTGAGCAGGCAGCATTTCTGAGTGGGTATAGATGTTGATGCCCTTACCCTCCGTCTGGCGCAGTAATTCCTCCAGCGCATACAGATTATGCCCGGTCACGACGATGCATTGGCCTTCGATTTTATTCTGGCTGACTGTAATCGGCTGCGGAATGCCAAAACGATCCGTATGCGCACGATCCAGCACATCCATGATCCGTACAGCCGCATTTCCGACCTTCATCGCCATCTCCAAATGTTCTTGTACATTAAAGTTAGAATTGGTTAAGGTCATATATAACGCTTCATGCGTGATGCGATCTACCTCAGGATCGGTATAGCCCAACTGGCGAGCATGTGTCGCATAGGCAGCAATCCCTTTTAATGCAAAAATCATCGTATCCTGCAAGCTCGCTATCGTCTCATCCTTCCCGCACACCCCAACTACTTTACACCCGCCACTCGGCGTCTGTTCACACTGATAACAAAACATATCGTTTTCCTCCAAATATTTATAGATATTTGTTCGTTATCCCCAGCGTAACAAACCCCTGAATGCGTAGGTGTGATTACACACACATTTTTTCTTACAGTTTATTATTAGACAGTGTGGGACTCATCCCCCATTTCAATCCTTCCTACTCCACCGTGTTTTCTTGAATTCCCCCGCCTTTACGGTACTGCACAGGGGACACGCCCATAGTCTTTTTAAAAGCGGTGCTGAAATAGTGCTGACTGTCGTAACCCGTACGTTCTGCTATATCATAGATAGACAACGTCGTGGAATCCAACAGCTGCACTGCTTTACGGATACGGGCACGCGTGACGAGGGTCACGAAGCTGTCGTTGAGCTCCTTTTTGAGCACGCGGCTGAGATATACGGCGGATACTTGTAGCCGCGAAGCAAGGGCTTCCAACGTCAGTTCCCGATCGGCGTAATCTTCCTGAATGAGCTGCCGGGCCCGACGTACAATGGGAGACAGCTGCGATTCGCCATACACTCGATCCCGACTCACCCGGTACGCGTCAATTGCACCTTCTAGTCCACCCGCGTTGGACTCCACATGCGTATGAACCGCTATATTCAAGTAGCGTCCAATCGCCTGTTCCATGGAAGCGCCTATCGTCTCGGGTGCCTCCTGCCACAGACATATGCCGATCAGCCCGTTCGCATCGCGGAACAACACATGCGGTCGGTCCTCCAGCAGTTCGCCAATAATATTTTCAGCGGCAAAAAGAAACAACTGACGGTCATTCTCACGCATAATCGTCTGCCGTGCCTCTGCCGCAGGCCACCGTACCACACCGATCTGAGCAGGCGGTCGCGATGGAAGCCGTAAAAACGCCAACTGTTCCATGATGTCTTTTCCCGTGTGTTGCCCTTCCATCCATTCCAGGCAAAAACGCTGGCGCAGCAGCGGAATATTCCGTTCAATCTGTCCGGCGGCTTGTTCTACATAGGCGGCACGCTTATGCTCTTCGTCCATTCGCTGACGAAGCCGCAACAGTGCAGCATGAAGCTGATCCGCATTTACCGGCTTCAAAATATAATCCTCTACGCCAAGTCGGACAGCCTCCTGCGCATAAGCAAATTCATCATGCCCGGAAATGATCAGACAGCGGCATTCTGGACGCTCTTCCCGCAGCCGCCGAATCAGTTCAATCCCGTCCATGAACGGCATATTCATATCGACCAGCACGATGTCGATATGAAGCTGACCCACCAGCTCCAGCGCTTCTTCTCCGTCCTCCGCCTCTGCTGCCACCTCCATGCCCAGTGCCGTCCAATCTATGCAATCTCGTATCCCCTCACGAATGATCGGCTCATCATCTGCGATCAATACTTGGTAACGTTTTGCTGTGCCTATGGTCACTTCTGTTATGGCCTGGTCAATCAGACTCGCCGTTGTCGAGTTGTGTGTGGCCTTTGATTTCGTCATCCTGACCCTCTCCTTTTTCATAAGGCTTCTTCAGTTGCGCCATATCCAGCAGCAACGGATGAGTGATCGTCACGCAGGTACCTGTCCCTTCTTTGCTCTCCAGTACAATTCCATATTCCTCGCCAAAAGATAACCGGATACGCGCTTGTACATTCAGCATGCCATAGCTTCTGCCATGGGTACTAACTCCCTTTTGCTTCTGCTTTACTTCCATCGCCTCCAGGGGTATTTCCAGCCATTCACGCAATTCACGCAGACGGTCCGCCGTCATCCCGGCGCCATCGTCACGTACCGTCAGCAGCAGCTTGTCGCCCTCAGCTTTAGCTTCTATCCAAATCGTGCCTGGACCACGCCTGGCCTTGATGCCGTGATAAATCGCGTTTTCCACTACAGGCTGAAGCATTAACTTCAACACGAACAGATCCTTTAGCTCGTCAGGTAGATTCAATTCCCAGCGAAGTCGGTCACGATAGCGGGTTTGCTGGATTTGCATATAGCTAGATATATGCTCAATCTCGGAGCGCAGTGGAATAAAGTCATCCCCCTTGCTCAGCCCGAGACGGAACAATCTCGATAGCGCTCCCACCATATCGGACACGTCGTCTGCTCCATTTTTTCGGGCCATCCAATGAATCGTATCTAGCGTATTGTATAGAAAATGAGGCTTAATATGCTCCTGAAGGCTGCGCAGCTCGGCATCCCGTTTTTGCCGTTCCCTCAGTTCGCTAAGTGACATGAGACGGCGAATTTGCTCCAGCATTCGGTTAAAGCTCCGCCCCAGCATTCCAACTTCATCCCCACGGTCACTCCATTGGCGAACTGTAAGATCCCCTGTCTCTGCCGTTCGCATATAGGACATCAGCCGGAAAATCGGCTGTGCTATGGAACTCGATAATCGCAAGGATGCCGTTAAGCCAAACAGACATACAATGAAAACAAAACAGATGACATAGAACTGAATTTGCCGCACTTCCAGTGTAGATTCGCGTGCCGGGAATACCCCCACTGTTCTCCAGCCCGTGAATTCGGAAGCCCTGAACATAAACAGCAATTCCCTGCCTCCAGCTTCACGGGTAAACATCCCGCTGTCACCTGCCCCGAACCATTGCGGCGGGATACGCTCAATCAAAGGCATATCCGGCCTGTACACGCTGCGCCCTTCAGCATCTGTCACCATTAAATACCCGCTTTTGCCCAGGGTTACATCTCTGGCAGCCTGCGATACAGCCCGCAGCTTGAGGTCAATCATAATCGCGCCTAGCACGCGTCCGGTTTCCGGATCTGTAACCGAACGAACGACGGAGACAATTTCACTGTCCTTGTACCGGACATGAGTGGTCACATTACGGTGGCTCGGCTGTCCTAGCACAGTGAATATGCCTGCATGCTGCGCCGCCTGTTGGTACCAGCCTTCTTCCGTCAGGCTACGCGTGCTTCGAGCGTACATTTCGTTGCTTATATAGTCGCCTTTTTCGTTTACGATCAGAATCCCTGCAATTTCAGGATATAACGTAGTATAGCCCTGCAAAAATTGCTTCATTTCATATAGTGTATCCTGCTCCTGTACAGAACTTAATGCCTGCTTGGAGCTGAGAGCCTGATTTTGCACCGAGTTCTGTGCCCGCTCACCCTGGTTTTCCGGCGTTACGATACTTACATGACCCGCGTGTCCGTCAGCCAGCGTCTTCCCTTTCCAGAACTCCCCGATATCGGGGTTAAAAGCAATCAGATACGTCATGTTTTGCAAATTTTCCATTTTGGTATCCAGCGCTTCGTTCACCTTGCCAATCAATTGCATCGTATGGTCTTCCACCTGCCGCTCAATAATCCGTTCCACCGTCCAATTGACCAGCAGACCTAATCCCAGCGAAGGCACAATGCCAAACAACAGGAACAGCAGCATGAGCTGATAACGTAAAGGCATATTGCGAAAGCGTAACCGCGGCATCATTTGGCGCACCCCTAATTGGATACGCTCCCACAATTTATTTCGCATAATAATCATCTACATTCGCCCGGGTGACCACGGAAATCCCAGTATCTACCCGCACGGGCAACGGCGTGTTGTCTCCAGTGGAAGAAGGTGCAGGAATCGTCAAATGATGATGCAGATGGAACAAATATTGAAGCGACCAATAACCCATATTCCATGTTCCCTGGGCAATCGTTGCCGAGATTGTCCCACCACGAATCATATCCAGTGTCGCTTTATTCGTATCAAAAGAAATGATTTTCAGCGGATGGCTGTTTTTTTGGCTCAGTACCGCTTCACCCACACCTGTTCCTCCCGTTGCATCGGTCACAAAAATGCCCGCCAGTTTCGGATAAGCTTTCATCAGCCTTTGCGACTCATCCCGGGAGACCATCGCGTCTGCGCGGCCATCTGCGACTTCCACCACCTTCATCGCAGGATACTGCCGTTGAATGGTATCGCGAAAGCCACGCGAGCGTTCCTCATGATTTTGCTGTCCAGGCAGCGTCAGAACAGCAACCTGACCTTCTCGTCCCAACAGCTCTGCCATTTTATCCGCAGCGGTCACGCCCGCCTTATAATTATCCGTGCCCAAAAAGGAATACGCCCGGCTCCCCGGCGCTTCGGCATCAAACAATACCACAGGAATGCCCGCATCCAGCGCCTTATTAATCACCGGAATCAGGGAGTGAGGATCAATCGCGGAAATCGCAATCCCTGCGGGTTTACGAGCAATTGCTTGCTCAATAACAGTTGTCTGCTCCTGCGCATCATAACGGGTAGCTCCCCGATACTCCACAGTCACCCCTAAAGCATCACCCGCATCCTCGAAGCCCTTGAGCCCGCTTTTCCAATACTCCAAACCGGACTGGAACGTAATCATTATATAGGTCTCTCCGATACTGCCTCGCAGCCCTTTATCCTCCCAAGTGCCATTCAACGGGCCAGATTGTTCATACCTGAACACATAGAGAGCAAAGGCCGCAATCAACAGCATATATACCAGCAGCGTTTTTTTCATCCTTCCTCTCCTCTTCCTGTGTGTATCCTTAAGTTATAAATTCACTTTAATTTATTCTGGTTTTACTTAGATTGTAAACGCAATCATATTAAATTGGAACTACTTCACTCTTCTTACTTTCAGGTGGCGTTAATCCTGCACTAATGTTTCTACGTTACAATACCTACAATTGTGCTAGGAAAAACATGTGCGTATCTTGCGGAAAAGGAGTGATATGGATGAGTAAGCCGCGTATCGCGGAGTGGACAGAACTACGGGGCCTTGCCTACCTCGCTGTCGTGCTTCAGCATTGCATTGGCGAATATATTTATCGCAGCGACATCCAACAGCCAGATTCTGTTATGCTCGCGATGCTGTATCATTTGACACGTTTTGGCACACCGACGTTCGTTTTCCTGTCTGCGGCGCTGCTATTTTATAACGGCAACAAACCGATTGGCTATCCTCGCTATATTGGCAGGCGGTTTCGAGATATTTATGTTCCTTTCCTTTGCTGGACTGTTATTTATTGGGTATGTACTCAAAACTGGTCAACGTCGCAGTGGGGAAATATTTATTTTTACAAAGGTATGTTCGAGGAAATGATCATCCCGGTCAGCGGATATCATCTATGGTTTGTAGTGATGATCTTTCAGTTTTATATTTTGTTTCCTTTATTTGCAAAAGCAGCCGGGCAGGTTCAAGCGTTTCTACGTCGTTACAGCACGAAAAGACGCAAACAGCTTGTTGTGGCTATTATGCTGATTGCCGCTACAGCTTATGCTTTGCTGTTACAATGGTCCTACTATGACATGTCTGCATGGAGCACTGGGTTGCCGTCCTTTTGGCAGACTCTGCTGGATTATCGCACCTATAACTTTGTCATGTACTTTTTCTATTTTATGCTGGGCGCAGTATGTGCTTACATGACAGACACGTGGCGTGGACTGGCCAAACAGACGTTGCCGTGGAATGTATTTGTGTTTATTGGTTTGTTCATGCTCATGGGTCACACGATGCTGATCCAGTCGGGCGATACGATCAATCTTAATATTTCCACCTATTTGAAGCCAAGCACCTTTGTGCTCATTGTCTCGCAGCTGCTTTTATTGTACGGACTGCTGCTCCATTTGCAAAAAGATACACGATCCGAGCCGTTTCGCCGTATGTTGAACTGGATCGGGCGTTATTCTTTTGGAGGATATCTGGCCCATGCGCTCGTGCTGGCCTTCATATCCTACTACACCCGCTCGCTTGCACTGGGCGATCATCATTTTACAGCTACGCTCATTACGTTTATCGTCGTGGCAAGTGTTTCTCTGGGCATCAGCTGGCTTTTTGCCCATCTGCCCGGCGGCAACTGGATTGTTGGTTCCAAAGGCAGACAGCGGTTGAACTGGCATTCGTTTCGTTTCCAGTTCTTTTCCTCCAAACGTGCTTCCAAAAGCACGCAGGAGCTTGGCTAATCTTATGCGTCTGTGTTTCAGCATGGGGTTATGATTCCAATGAACTTTGACAGGGCTCACTTATTGAGCTCTGCTTTTCTGTGCCTTAGTATGCCGTCCCCTCAAAAAAGTGATTAACATTTTATGACATGAATATGTATTTTATTTTAAAATAAGTCATTATATAGAATAATAATAAACGTTACGTGGGAGAAGCCACAGTTTTGCATAAAGAGAAAGGGGAGGATGTACTGAACATAACATCGTCGTTGTTAATGTTCTGATCCAAAACATGGTGAGGCTGCTTTCTGGTCTGATACATACGGTTGTACTGATTAATCAGTTCATCCAAAAGCATAGACTGCTCAAGTACACAAGCATGTCCGAAGCCATACTCTTCGTAAAGATCATGCAAATGTTGTCTGGCGTGTTCCATCTGTTGAATTAACGTTACCGTTTCATACCTGTTCATCCTGCATACCTCCTAATGAATCTCATTTTAAGGAGGGATGTACAAATACGTCATGATCTTTTTTGAACTAAAAAATTACAAAATAATACAAAAAAATAGACCAGCGATAAGCTGGCCCATAAAAAAATAAAATTGTTTAAGCTGTACCAACATGTCCTTGAACTTGGATTGTGTTAGAGCTTGGGATTCCAGTTGGAACTGGTAGTGCAAATACAAGTAGAAATTAGTCGCTACAAATTGCAAATCCGTCTTTTCGATCATTTCTTTCCCACATGTTGTACCGAGCTAGTATTTCAGGTTCGGCATATGCTCTAAAACGCTCAAACAAACCAACGCAATTAGCAATAAGAAGTGCATGTTTAAGAGTAACAGCTTTTTCAAAAGCATCTATTAAACATTTGAAACCATATGAATATCTACCTTTATTCAGGTTATACTTGGCTAACTTGTACCAGAACCTTACGTATTCTTCTGGTAAAACCTGTTGTGTATACATGTCAGAAGACAACGGTTCCTGATGAGCTGCAATTTGGGGTTCAAAGCGCTGTAAGATATGGTCCACATCTACATTGTATCGATTAGCTACTTCAAGGACGTTCAGTAGCTCGGCAAAAATCTCATTTTCGGCAGCCATATGTTCTACGTAATCCGGCAAAACACTTATATCCCCGGACATAAGCCTGTTGACGTAAGTATTAATTTTTGCCCATTGTAGATATTGCTTCTTCCAATAAAGTGAATCAGGGTCCTTCTCCTTTACCCAACTTAGATCAGCATAACCGCGAATGTGTTCTAATGCCTGTTCATGATCTCCTTTTGCATCGCAAGCATTAGCACACAGCAATTCGGAGTAAACTATGTATACAAACAGTGGCCTGCTTAGCTTTTTTCGTGGCTCTGTTCCTTTTCGCTTAGAGTTATGAACCAAATTATATTGGATCTTTCCCATTTGACCCATTTGATGTGCAAATTCATACACCTTGTCCCACATACTTAATGATCTGTACACGTTCGCCAAATCTTTTAATGCATCTAATTGCTCTATCTCGTCTAAACGATCAACAAAAGGGGCAAATTCAATGGCAGCTTGAAGATTTATAGCTCTATCTTGTCCAATATTGATTTGGAACAAACGATACTGGCAGATCGCCAATCGCTCTGAATGCTGCTGCTTCTCACTTTCAGCCACTTTTTTGTAAAGGTAAGCCGCTGCTTCATTGTAACCGTCTTTGTATACATTTTCGGCAACTTCAAAGAGCGATGGCGGATAATTAGGGTTATCCAATAACAGAATTACAACTCGCTGCAAGCAGTCCAGTCGTCCTAGCTCAATACATCGGTATAAGAAAGGGCTGATTTTTTTCCAGTTGAGCGGAGATTCTTCAATACATTCTTCAATATAACGTTCGTAAAAATAATCCGATGGTAAATTCATTCCCGCAGTAATGCTATCCAGTTGGTGAACAGAAATAGATCGGTTACCGGTCACAATGCTACTAACTGTACCTACATTCAAATCAATCGTGTGACCAAACTTGGTCATCGTTAAGCCTTTTCGTTTCAAATAGGTTTGAATTTCTGCCTGTATCGTAGGTGTGATTTCCATGGATAAACCACCCTTTCAGCATTTTCATAAAATTTCAATTTCAATTTCAATTTCAATTTCAATAAACAATATAGTTTGGAAACTAATAGTATAATTATTGATTTTCCTTCACGATAATACCATCTTTTGGAACAAACATAAATACTTTTACTTTATTGATTTTTATATTTTTATTAGGAGATCATTGGATGTTGGACAATGGAAGGAGAAGATCACTTGAAAAATACAGGTATGACACGTCCATTGGATACGTTAGGTCGAATTGTTATTCCTAAAGAGATGCGAGCCTCTATGGGCATTCAAGCTGGTGAGTCCTTAGAATTTTATTTAGATTGTGAAACAGGTTTATTGAGTATGCGGAAGTATATTGGAGTCTGCTGTCACTTATGCTATTCGATTCAGGATTTAAGCTATTTCAGGGATTCATTTTTATGTAAAAAATGCATAAACGATCTGAAGGGAAATATAGGCGTGAGTCCATTACCTGTTCCTGTCGTAAAGAAACCTGCGTACAAGGAAAAAAGTAACCATCGGTCGTCTTCATAACAATTAGTTGAAAATCTAAGAAAACTCATGCGCGAGCATCCAACAGCCAAGCAAGGCGAATATGCTGAATGGCTCGGCGTATCCCAAGGCCGTATTTCCCAGCTTAAAAGCTGTTATAGGTATCGCTCGGCTCACATTCTAGCAAAGCTAAATAACCAGTCGCTGGTTGATTTCGTGCGACTGGTTATTTCAACTTCTAAACCTGAACGAATTACCACTCCTACCCATGACCACAAAAATTAGAGACTCCAAAAAAACAATCAGACTATATTTGCTGTAAATTATGGAATTAAACCTATCAAGGTGATATATTCTGACTATATGTAAACTTCCTGAAGGCACGTCTAACGAATACAAAGCTACAAAATTAAATGTTGGAGTGGTGTATAAATGAAATCACATGTTCTAATTTATGATGGTTATGTGAGTTTTGAAATTATGTTAGCAACCTATTTTATGAAAACCAAAGGGGACATTGTTACGATTGGTGTAACCAAAGACCCAGTGATTTCCTATGAGGATTTTAAAGTTACGCCTTCGGTAGCCCTTGATGAAGTGTCTGCGGAGGATATTCAACTCCTAATTATACCTGGTGGAGATAACACTCCATTAAAGACGAACAAGCAACTTTTAGCTTTAATCAATACACTGAATAATGATAATAAAGTGATAGCGACCATTTGTTCTGCCACTGAACTTCTGGAGATAGCAGGTGTCTCCTATAAGAATCCTGTGAATCATCCAACGGGTCTGGAGATATACAAGAATATCATTACGGCTAAACCAAATAAGTATGTGGACTTTGCAATTGAAATAGGCAAGGTGATGGACATTTATACGGATGATGAAGATTTAAAAGAAACCATTGATTTTTTTAAGCTCTTTAAAGATAGTTGACTCTTCTGCTCCCCCCACAACAATCACTTTATGTATGGTGATATTTAGGATACTATAGTGAGGGAATTAGCATACATAAGAGGGGTAATTAAAATGAATGACAAATTAAAGGGGCTATTAGTGGGCTTAACCATTGGTATGATGATTACTGGTGCAACCGCAATGGCTGCATCTGGAACAAGCGTAAATGCTGTTGTGAAAAAGTTTGATGTATTTTTAGAGGGTACAAAAAAGAACACTGCCGATGGCTTGATTTACAACGGAAACACGTATATCTCTGTTAAGGATATTGGGATTGCAGAAAGCAGACAAATCAGCCTCATTAATAATAAACTGTATTTAGGTAAACAGCAAAAGATGATTACAGAAAATCAAGCACTCAATATTCTTTCTGATAAAATAAAAAAGGATGCTGTTAAATATAATTTAAACTTAATGGTTGAAGGTTTGGAAGGAACTAAATATTGTATAAGAGTTTACGAAGATTTCCCTGATCACATTGCAACTTATGGATTCTATTATGTAGATAAATACACCAGTAAAGTAACTAAATATGACATAACACAAGATAAGGAAGTAGAAATTTAAGGATGGGTTTCCACCATCCTTTTTTTATTGTCAAACGATCTACTCCTCGACTTATTCAAGAGCAGATATACCACGGTATCCCCGACTAACGCTTCAATTGAGCTTCACTCGAATCTCCGGACTTACGATCGAATGTAATCGGGCCTTTACGGTTCACAAGCCGTTTCAGATCCACGGTCATTTCATTCTTCAATTTATCAATGAGCTGATCTTCTTTGATGCCTTTGCTTTTAGCAACCTCGGCCAACGACTTCCCTTGTCCCAGCTCTTTCTCTAACTGGACAGGAGTGATGCCCAGCAACCTAGCTACTTTCTCGTTGAGATGGTGATTCAAGCCGCCAGGCCTTTTGCCGTGCCTATGTCTGTGAACATGCCCATGTCCGTGGTCGTCCTGTGGTTCAACATTCCATTGGTGGGCTGCCCCTTGGATAGAACCGTTGGGAGTGAGAGTTTGCAACGAATTACCCGGTTCGGTCCCGGAAGCTCCTGCTGCACCCGCAGTACCATACATTATCACTCCTCCATATAGGATAGCAGCGGTCAATTTCCATTGTTTTTTCATGTTGCAGACCCTTCTTTCATCCTTTTTAAAATAATATTTTCTTTTCCCGCTATTTTTATTCATATTTTCGCCTGTTAAGTAACCATAAGACGGGAAAAAGAAATTATGAACATTGCTATCACAATTACACCCAACCTTCGATCTACACGCGCTACTTGGGAACTCTATCCTGTAGAGTGAGTAAGAACTATACTTTCTACAATATAACTTGAAATTTTTCAAGTTATATATTAAGGAAAATATGATAAAATCAAATTGTAAACGTTTACAATTTGATTTTTGAAAGACATGTTGCATCAAGCTACTACAGAATGCACTGCATCATAGTGAGGCTACAGGAGAAAAGTCCAATGAAACAAAAAAATAAGGTTATTTTTAGGGACATCCAAACGCACGAGCAAAACCATATCGGTCAGCGAGCACTTCAAAAAGTGGGAAGACATGGACAAGATGTATGAAGCTTCACTTACTATAGAGGGATACCAAAGCAGTCGGAGTGCCAATGTAACTAGTAATACAATTACGATTGGCGGCAATAATGGCACCAGAAACCAAGAGATCGAGCTCGTTGTAACAGCCGATGACGGGACATGGGATGCTTATATTGACTATTTGGAGATCGACTAAAATTTCAAATCTAGTAAAGAGTTGAATCGGTTCGGAGTATCGGAACATCCATACTATATTAAAATAGCTAGGAGGTAGACCCATGTTTATAGCTAAAGCAGGAAAATGGACGGCGATTATGGCAATCACCTTGTCTTTATTCACAGGCTCGCTGGTGATCTCAAGCAACCAGGCGCTTGCGGCTGATTGCTCGAGCGGTTATGTAGCGTTAACCTTCGACGATGGTCCCAATCCCTCTAACACCAAAGCGCTGCTTAGTGCTCTGAAGCAAAACGGTTTACGCGCGACGCTCTTTAATCTTGGACAAAACGCGCAGAATAATCCTTCGCTTGTACGTGACCAGCAAGCAGCAGGCATGTGGATCGGTAATCATTCATGGTCACATCCGCATATGACACAACTGAGCACATCGCAGATGTCATCGGAAATTACACGCACGCAGCAAACGATACAGTCCATTACTGGCACGGCACCAAAGTTGTTCCGTCCTCCGTATGGCGAGACCAACGCAACCCTCAAATCCATTGAGACCCAAAACGGTCTTACCGAAGTATTGTGGAACGTTGACTCCCAAGACTGGAACGGCGCCTCCACCGCACAGATCGTAGCTGCTGCGGGCAAACTTAAAAACGGCGATGTGATCCTGATGCATGATCAGTACCAGACTACACTCCAAGCTATTCCACAAATTGCACAGAACCTCAAAAACCGTAACCTCTGCTCTGGTATGATCTCACCAAGCAATGGCCGGGCGGTAGCGCCTGATGGCGGAAACGGCGAAACGCCGCCAAACAAAGGCACAAAAGTGGAAGCAGAGAATATGACCAAAGGCGGTCAGTATACTTCAAATATCAGCTCGCCGTTCAACGGAGTGGCTTTATACTCCAACAATGATTCAGTGAAATTCACACAGAATTTTACCAGCGGCACCCATAGTTTTTCACTCCGTGGTGCTTCAAATAATTCCAACATGGCCAAAGTTGACTTGAAAATTGGTGGACAAACGAAGGGTACCTTCTACTTCGGCGGGAGCAGTCCTGCGGTCTATACTTTAAACAATGTCAGCCATGGAACCGGAAATCAAGAGATTGAGCTTGTTGTAACAGCCGATGATGGGACATGGGATGCTTATATTGACTATTTAGAGATCATCTAATTTAAAAAAACAAAATCCCGGCGGGATCTTCCCAGCCGGGATTTTTGTCGATATCCTTTTTACAACATTCTCAATGTAAAAATAACAAAATCTTGAAAATTGCAATCTGTTGTATAATGGCTGGTAACAACTAGAAATCGCTATAAAAATATTCATAAGAGATGCAGGTGATGGCGATGGAATGGTATTTTGCATACAAAGACGAATTGGAAAAAGTATTTCGTCAAGCAGAGGAACGGACGTCCACGTTTCCAGCTCCCTTTCAGCAAGAGGGTTTGGACTTTCTGGCGCGTTTTAATCCGTTGCGGGAAGACAGCACGCGTAATTACATATGCTATTTGCTTCCATTTTGGCTGCAAGAACTCACCGGACTCCCCCCCGAAACATGCCACAAGCTGTCACTTGGCAACGTGTTTATCATGGCTCACTATTTAATTCAAGATGATGTGATGGACACAGCAGCAGACAACCGTAAAATGCAACTCGCCTTAAGCCAGCTCTTCTATACCGAGTGTATAAGCGTATATCGGGACCTTTTTCCGGCAACCTCTCCTTTTTGGTCATATGCCCGAACGTATGTTGATGAATGGGCCGTTAGTGTGATATCCGAAGGAACAGAGGACTATTTTCAAGGAGAAAGAAATAAGGTCGCGCTGAAAGCAAGTCCATTAAAAATGGCCGGAACGGGTGCTTTACTGCTCGCAGGCCGTGCCGATCTGGTCCAGACTATTACAAATATGACGGACTTGGCGCTACTCGTGCTTCAAATGTCGGATGATTGGGCGGATTGGGCAGAAGATTTGGTCGAACATAGCTATAACTGTCTTTTGTCCCATATCAGTGCCGAGCAAAAGACAGCTTACTGTGAAGGATTGGGACCCCAACAGATTCAGGAAGCAATTTATGTACGCGGTGCGCTCGCCAGCTATGTGAACATTGCCGATCAAGCAGTCCAACAGTTAGAGACCCTGGAGCCTTCTATCCACGGCCTACGTAGCTTTGCACATTCTATTGCAGCAGAACTGGGCGAAGTGGCGGCGGAAATTGAAGGCGGACGCGCGCATTTGAGAAGAGGCGGACTTGACTACTGGCTCTCCAAAAATATGAAATAATGCTAGATTTTTCTGAGCCTTTCGTGGTATACTGACTAGGTAAATATAACCAATTGAATGAGAGGGTGATTTTTGATGGCTACTGAAGTTCTTCAAACACAAGTCATTCAAAAAGCTTGGGAGGATGCCAGTTTCAGAGAGAAACTGATGTCAGATCCCAAATCTGCAATTCGTGATGTGTTAGGAGTCGTAATCCCCGATCATATCCAAATCAAAACGTTAGAGGAAACGCCTGATCAGTTTTTTCTGGTAATTCCTCCAGACCCCTCCGGCGTGCTCGCTGCATCCCAGAAACCTCGCTCGATGTGGTAAATTGGTTGTTAATGCTTATTTAATCTATATTCCTTAATCTCATGTGGGTGGGCTCAGCAAGCTTCCCTCCGTTTTCTCCGAATGCAAAAAAGCCGGATATTATCCGGCTACGGGGAAGCGGATGGTCGCTTCTGTTCCCACCCCTTTTGCACTTGTAAAAGTTATTTTGCCATTCATCGTTTCAATAATCCGAAAAGTCACCATCATCCCCAAACCCGTGCCCTTTGTCTTATTCGAAAAATAAGGCTCACCTAGTCTGGATAAAGTCTGAGCATCCATCCCTTCACCATTATCCCGAATATGAATGACCGCTTCTCCGTTGTCCACATAAGCCCATATATGAATATGACCCTGATCTCGCAGCGCTTCTATGCTGTTTTTGATGATATTGATGAACGCCTGCTTGAACTTGGAGGAATTCCCGCGCACTTTGATTTCCTGGGGAATATCCAGTGAAATTTTTCCACCTTGCAAATTAGCCATTGGACTGATGATTCCTTCAATATGTTTGAATTCGTCTAATATGGTCAACGTTTTGGTTTGGTCAAATTCTGGCTTGGCAAAAGTCAGAAAATCAGTAATAATCGCGGAAGCTCGATCCAGCTCCTCCAGAGCGATATGTAGATAGTCTTTATTTTTACCATCCTCCTGCTTGCTCATCAACTGAAGAAATCCACGTGTAACCTGAAGGGGATTACGTACCTCATGAGCTACAGATGCAGCCAGATCGCTAATAATCTCCATTTTCTCCGAACGTTGAAGCTCATTATTGAACATTTCCAGTTCTCTGGAGTACCGAACCACCTGCTTGTGCTTTTCTGCCAGCCTTCTGCCCAATATCGCGATCAACGCCAGTACAAAACCGAACACGCCCCATTTCCACAAAAACATATTGTAGTGTCCGTCCAGAATGAAGAACCAGCTCAGTTCCCCGATAGAGATGACTGCAAAAAATGCAAAGCCTGTCGATAAAATGATCGCTTCGTGATCACCCTTAAGTGCCATGCGAACCGAAGCAAATACCAGCAGTATCATTAAGGCGACGAGTAATATACCCAAGATGACTACACTAAAAAAATAATATATATCGTTCAACCGCTCCTGTGCTCCTAAATTCACAATCATCATGGTAAAGCAGAACAAAGAGTATGCGGTTAACAACTTTCTGAATTTGCGAATCAGTATAATCGAATTGATATTTTGTTCAAAAAAGAAGGCTAATGAAGGCAGCAGAATAAATAGTGCCACATCAAAAAGTTGTAAGTACAGCTTGCCATAGCCGCGATAGAATGTATACAAGAATGGTGAATACGTTACGATCATCAGACCAATAGACAATACTATTGCACTTAGGGACAGCCACATAGCCATACTCGGACGGAACATGAAAAATGAGCAGATCAGTAGTACTAGTGCCATAAAGATAAACGTACTGCCCAGTACAATATCTAAAACATCCATTCTGACCAAGGTCCCCAACAAATCACGATAATCACCGGTCATCACATTGCCGATAATGCCCAGTCTATTCTTACTGCTTTCCGTCCATATGTATAATGTTTTACCGCTGTCTTCCGGCTTCAGCGGAATCAGAATACGATTATTCTCATAATTGTACCCACGGTAGGATTCGTAAAAATTGGTCCCATCTTTATACAGCGTAATATGCCTGCCATAAATATTTTCAAAAAGTACCGCTGGCGTTTCATCATTTAGCGAAGGTAACTTCATACGAATCCAGGCAGAGCCTATATTACCGGGCTGCCTAAGCAGTTGTGTATCATTTTCAATATGCATCCAGGCCTTGCTGGAATCCTTTACCTCATCTAAAGAGCCATCCTCGTTTACCGCTCCCCATCTCATATCCCAGGAGGGTATTTTATAATCCCTTTCCGGGGTCATTTTGGCCGCATAGGCGGAGTAGCCCAGCGACAACAACAACACAATGACCGCTAGCAGGGCGGCGACAGCTTTGGGCACATGCCTCATGTTAAGCACCTCAAAGTTACATAGTAGGATTTACAAGTTTGTATACGTTTTAACATTTTTTACGTCCTGAAATTATATTATTCTATACGATGATGTGCATACCTTCTTCATAAGAAGGGTATCATGTTCTTTTTACTCATTTTTTGTAAAATCTTCATATTGATTAATGATCATTTCCTGTTCAAGCCGCTCCTTCTGCTCTCTAAGCCCCAACCAGGGTTCACAATCTTCATCCTCATAGATCGTCCAAATATCGGAAAATAAATAATCGCGTATTTCTACTATTTTTCCGGCCTGTCCGCCATCTGTCCAGTATAAGCCTTCCGGGCGCCGAATGAGGGTACGGGAAAATCCCGGGGTAGATGCCTTTTGACCTACTCGGATACGACTAATCATCGGACCAAACATGTACCATTCCAATTCATATCCCTCCCTATCCTCTTTATCATATCACAGCAGTTACCAAAAAAACGCTAATTGAGAATGGGCATATTCCTATTCGCATGATTTTAACTTCCTACAGACACACTAACTCAAGGTTTAGCCGTTCTACTGTTTGGGTAAGGTCGGAATAAGCAACAAAAAGCAAAGGAGCTGAGCAACATGGCCAATCGTGATGATCGAGTTAATGAGCTACATGACAATGATTTTGAGCCTTCTCTACAGAATGCAGAAACCAACTGGGAGAATCTAACCGAGGGCCCAGATACTCCTCTCGAAGACGTCCCAGATGCCGATGAACTGACACCGAACAGTCCTGTTGACCCTTCTGCTCCTGCCGAATTCCTGCATGGTACCGATTTGCTGAATGGTACCGATGGAGACGAAGAAGAGCAACTGGACAGCGACGATATGCTGGATTAAGCACTTCATTTTATCGGGTGAAAGAAAACGGTTACCTATTCTGCTATGCGGGTAATGAAGTGTATAACCGAAAGGAGTTGACTGATCTCCTATGTATAAAGATCCGATGTCTCAAGCCGATATGGAGTATAAGCGCTACAAAGCCTTGAATCCCGTGGAAGAGGATGACCGCAGGTCTGCGGACAAGACAACTACAGATGATATCTCGGCCGAAGATAACCCACGAGGAGTCGCATCTGCGAAGCCCGAACCCAGGGATCAAGGAATATGAAAGGACAGATAGAGAATGCAAAAAGGGTGCTACCCAAGCCACACAGATGATACACATGGCTTGAATGCACCCTTTTGAACTTCACATGTTGTAAGGCAGCAATGCTACTGTCGATTTGGCTTCCAATCCATCTATCATTTCGTTCCAGACAGCAGGCTTGTTCGGCAATACTGTATAGTAACGACGTAGGAAAGCTGCCACCAATTTGGCGTTCACTTCTTCCACTATCATCCTCAGGCATAAAGCCTAAATTCAGCCCTTCTACTGCTACACCATCGTTATTCCAGGACGGATGTACGTAGTACAGATCCAAACGCTTATAGCCCAGATGAGATAGCACCTCACGTCGCACGTACGGGTCCATTGGCTTGACACCACCAAAGGGATGCTCGTTGCCACGGTAAGGGTCATAGATTTCAGCAAACATCCCCTGCAACTGCTGTCCGCTGGCCTGAGCAAGCGCGTGCAAGTCATTCTGGCGTCGTGTCCAAAGAAAACGGCCAATGCCCAGTCCCGATTGTCCGATGATCGTAAAATCTGTCATAGCTACATTAAAGTCCTCATAATAACGATACTCTGTTGCACCAACTACCTTATCATCCTGTACCGCAACAAAGACACGAATACCCGGGTCTTCCAGCGGTTCCTTCCACAGACTGTACTCTAGCACTTCCTCTGGTGGAAATACTTTCTGCATTAGCTGATGCATGCTCGCAAACAAGGGGTCTTCAATATGAGTAATGCGATGATATTCCATAGGATAGGACACGCTCCTCTACAATTAGTGATGGGTATGAAACGGATTTCGCCATTCCATGAGGACAGCATAATTACGCGATTGTTCATCATCCAAATAATTCGGCAGGATACAAACGGGCACCCGTCCGCAACGAAGCAGAAAAGTTAATACCGGGTCCTTCAGCTCACCAGACACTACGGCATCCACATACGCTTCTGCGCTCAATTGGTCGGCATGATGCTGATAACCAGGCATACGCCCCGCGCCCAGCAAACGATCCAGTCTCCGTTCAATCACAAGATGATATAAGGAAAAAATCAGCCATTTGCCCAGACCCAATCTGCGGTAAGCAGGACGTACCGCCAAATCAATCACATACAGCGCCTTGCCGTCCTCACAGTGCGTACGAATATAACCGTCATCCGCTACTTCATCCCATGTATGCTGGGGATGTTCGGGGTTATAATGCATCAGTAGGCTGGTTACCGAACCCGCCAGTTCCCCCTCAATTTCCACACACAGCGCTCCATCTGCAAAATGCTCTGTCTGGCTGGCAATCTGCTCCCGGCTCCATAACAGCTCCTGCGGATAAGGTGGGGGGAAGCTCTCCTGCTGAATACGCAGCAACCCCTCATAATCGGCTGTAGAATAATTACGAATCACCGCCCGTAGCGGTCGATCGCCGTCAAAGATGAACCATTCTTTGCGATACATGGCTTATTTCCTTTCATTAGCTCCAGTCTGTGTATAAATCTGTTCTACGGTCACGCCAGGTTGTAACCGAGCCCCGCTCGCGCACATCGTACAACAGCTGCAAATCGAGATCTGCTGTCACAATCATATCGTTGTTCAGTTCACCCTCCACCATAATGCCGCGTGGCGGAAAAGGAATGTCATTGGGTGTAATGACTGCGGCTTGTCCATAATTGGCACGCATAAAATCAACCGTAGACAAAGCGCCGACAGTCCCCGTTAAAACGACATACACCTGATTTTCAACCGCTCTGGCGTGGCTTGTATACCGTACCCGGTAAAATCCGTGACGATCGTCCGTACAGGAAGGACAGAAAATAATATCTGCTCCCTTGGTCTTCGCCATGCGAACGATTTCGGGAAATTCAATATCATAGCAGGTCAGCATCGCTATGGTGCCCTTGGACGTCTCAAACACATTCAGCCCCTCACCGGGAGCCATATTCCATTCATGCACCTCTGTCGGTGTAATGTGAATTTTGTCCTGAGTGGCCACACGCCCGTCCGGGTAAAACAAATGTGCCGTATTATATAAACGTTCGTTTCTCCTAACTACATGAGTGCCACCGATAATATGCATCCCGGTTCGACGTGCGAACGAAGTGAATAATTCAAGGTACCGGTCCGTAAAATCCGGCAGGTCGTTGATCGTCAAAGCTTTGCCTTCACTGTCACCAATCGACATAAGCTGGGTCGTAAAAAACTCGGGAAACAGAACAAATTCCGCGCCAAATTCCTCCGCTGTTTTGATATAATGCTCCGATTGCAGGGCAAATTGCTCGAATGAGTCAATCGTATGCAGGTGATATTGAACCGCCGATACTCTGATTTTGCTCATAATTCCTCCTCGGACATCACGTCTTTTAGATTGCAAGGGGGTCCCGTTGCTGTTCACATTATAACCGATTCAAAACGGTGCGAAAACTGAACCTGATAATCAGGGCTTGCCTTCTGCACCTACTTTGTTTAAAATAAGGTCAAATCTTTTGAATACCATGAACAAAGACATCGACGGAGACAAGTAGACGTTTAACGGATTCCCACAGAAAGGTACGAATTGCTGAGAGCGTACCGCAATCCCGCGTTGAAATTCACTCCCGAGTCGAGCCTTGAACCGACAGAAGGATTCATTCCTTTGTCCGCAGTAGAGGTTTCCGGAAGCCCCCGTTACGGGCATCAAGATCAGAAGTTACTGCCGTCGACTGAACGACGTTGACGATTCGTATGTATACTTCTGTAATTAGGGTGGTACCACGGCATTCGTCCCTTGCGGCGAATGCCTTTTTGTGTTATTTTCTGCAAAAAAAAGTCCATGGGCTAACAGAAAAAACAAATTTAAATTCGGGAAGGGTGTACTGTATGTCTACAAATGAAAATTCTTTGGAGCTGTTGCGGGAACAGCTCGATGCTACAAATTTGCAATTGCTGGAGTTGCTGTCCCAACGCGCTGAACTGGCGGGACAACTTGGAAAATTGAAGGAAGCTCAAGGGGTACCTGACTTTGATCCGGTACGCGAGCAACAAATGCTGGACAAGCTGATCGCGGCTAACCGTGGACCATTTGACGATGCTACGATTCGCCAGCTGTTCAAAAATATTTTCAAGGCTTCTTTGAACTATCAAAAAGAAGAACACAAAAAACATCTGATCGTCAGCCGCAAAAATCAACCGGATAGCACAGTTATCAAGGTTAAAGATACGCTGGTGGGCGGCAAAGCCTCCATTATGGTCGCAGGTCCCTGCTCGGTGGAAAGCTACCAGCAAACTCGCGAAGTAGGTGCGGCTCTCAAGGAAGCCGGTGTGCCGATTCTACGTGGTGGTGCGTTCAAACCACGTACGTCCCCGTATGATTTCCAAGGACTGGGCGTAGAAGGATTGCAAATTCTTAAACGTGTAGGCGACGAGTTCGGGCTGGCTACAATCAGTGAAATCGTCGATCCAAGACATTTGGAGGAAGCGATCCAATACATCGATATTATCCAAATTGGTGCGCGCAACATGCACAACTTTGAATTGCTCAAAGCTGCGGGTGAAACCAGAACCCCGGTTCTGCTCAAGCGCGGACTGGCTGCCACAATGGAAGAGTTCCTTCATGCTGCTGAATACATCGTTTCCCGTGGTAACACGCAAGTCATGCTGATTGAACGCGGTATTCGTACGTACGAAAAATGGACGCGTAACACGCTGGATATTTCCGCTGTTCCGATTTTGAAAAAGGAAAGCCATCTGCCTGTATTGGTAGACGTGACTCACTCTACAGGACGTAAGGACATCCTGGCCCCTTGCGCCAAAGCTGCCCTAGCTGCTGGAGCTGACGGTATCATGGTGGAAGTTCACCCGAACCCGGCAGTCGCTTTGTCCGATGCTCAGCAACAGCTGAACATTCCTGAGTTCCACAACTTCCTGTCTGAAGTCAAAGAATCCGGTTTATTCAAAGCGTAAAACTAATTTTATGCCGGCATTCATAAACCGCTTTCATTTTCTCAGATAATGATGTAGAATTGGATCAGGATTGTGACTGATCATGCAGGCAAAACCTAAATGTATATATGCTCGACTTTTGTTGAGACATATATATGTTTAGGTTTTTTTTATGCCTAATTCTTGAATAAAAAGAATACCTACATGGTTATAATCCACAAAAAACATCATAGGAACGTTCAGAGAGGGGAACAGAAATGAGAGAAAGAAAAGGGTTAAGCATTTTTCTATTAGCCATGATATGTATTCTGATCATCAGTGGTTGCAGTGGTAAGGCGCCCGCCGTTGTGAAAGATGAAAGCGCTGCTCCAACAGAAAAACAAACGGAAAATAAAGTAGAAAATAAAACTACCAAGGCCAGAACGGTGATCACTACCGATGGAGAAGTAGATGATATGAACTCTGTCATTCGCTTCCTTCTTTACTCCAATGAAATGGATTTGTCCGGGATTGTACTGACTAGCTCTGTATATCATTATGCAGGTGATGAAAAAGCTGGTATCAAGCCATTTAGATGGACCGGAACCCAATGGGTAACGGATATGATTGATGCCTACGGAGAGATTTATCCCAACTTAATTAAACATGCCGAGGGATATCCAAAGCCTGAATATATCAAGAGCGTTACCAAAATAGGTAACATTTCAAATAAAGGTGAAATGGACAAAGAAACGGAAGGCTCCAATTTCCTTAAAACGCTTTTCCTGGACGATGACAAAAGAGATTTATACGTACAAACTTGGGGTGGAACCAATACCACGGCCAGAGCTTTAAAGTCCATTGAAGACGAATATAAAAATACAGATCAATGGGAAACGATTCGAAAAAAAGCAAGTGATAAACTCGTACTGTACATCATTCTGGACCAGGACGATAGCTACAATAATTACATCGCTAAAAATTGGCCTGACATCAGAATTATTAATGATCAATCTAACTTCTGGCATTTCGCTTATGCTTGGAAAATGCACACAGAAGAAGTAAACAGCAAGTTGCACGGGGAATGGAATTTCAAAAATATTAAAGAGGGTCATGGCAAGTTGCTCAATATGTATGCCTTGATGGGCGATGGCAATATCATCAAAGGCGAGTTGGATGAAGAACAAAGAGGCAGTGAAGCCTACTTAAAGAAAAATCCACAATACGACAAGTATGACTTTATTTCTGAAGGTGATTCTCCATCCTTCTTCTATTTAATTGATAACGGATTGCGGAGTATGGAAAATCCAACCTATGGTGGCTGGGGAGGTCGTTTCGGTGTCGTTAACGATAAATTGTTTAGAAATACCGTGTTAGATTATGATGTGCATACGAAAAAATTCGAAGCAGAATATTCTTTGATGCGTTGGTTTGATGATATTCAAAATGACTTTGCTGCTCGTGCAGATTGGGCTATTGCATCCGACTACAAAGATGCCAACCATAATCCAACATTGACCATTAAAGAAGGATTAGACCTAACGGCTAGCCCAGGGGAGAAAATAACCCTGCATGCAGAAGGTGCAGATCCCGACGGTGATCAATTGTCTTACAAATGGTGGAGATATTTTGAAGCCGACACGTATGAAGATTCCAAAGTCCAACCCGCACAAGTTAAACCTGAATTGCTGGGGGAAATGCAGCTTGGGCTTCACCGAGAAGTAGCTAAAGGCGAGAAAGTAAACACAATTGACTTGCAAGGAAGTGACACAAATACAGCAAGTTTCACAGTTCCTGCAGATGCTAAGTCTGGAAATACGATTCATATCATCGCAGAGGTACAGGACAATGGTAAACATCCTTTAAAGCATTATCAACGTGTGATTGTAACCGTAAAATAATAGAACACAACATCAATAAAATTAGGCTCATGGAATAACACTCCATGGGCCTGTTTATTTTTGCACATCGAACCTCGGACAATCTCTATACACGTTTAATGCTTTTTTCAGTCAAAGGAACATAATATCCTTTGCCATTCGGGCCCATAGCAAATTTATTGCGAAGATGAATTAGATTAGGGCCGAATTTCTCCTCTAATTGTTCACGGAACTCATATAGGATCTCCATGATATAAATATCATGAATAATCACTTCAGTAATCGGCATCACCAGCCCCGGATGCAACGTCCATGCAGCGCGGCTGTCATCACCAAGTGAAAGTATGCCAGCTACGACCTCCCGGTCGTCTATGCTAAGTACAATCCACCGACCACCAATTTCAGACGTAATCTCCTCACTCATATCATGGCGGTAAACAGTAGCGAAATCAAAGTTAAGCTCCCCATACGCTACAATGATCACTTCAATTCCTTGTTGAGCGACTTGCTCTAAGGCATCTCGGAACACCTCGGCATCCTCTTTCCAAATTTCTAATAAAATTCGGTGTTTTGCTCCCTTTACCCCTTCATTTATGCGATTGATAATGGCTTCATACCCCGAAATATTCCAAATATTCTCTCTATTTTGAAATGATGCTGTGTACTGCTCCAAACTCTCTTGCGCCACATTGAAAATCTGCTCTGCTTTGCGTTTTCTCTGGGCAATCAATTCATGTGGCGGAAGCGGCACATATAGAGGGGTATTTTCTTGACTGACCATGATATCCCCACGGTTAACCATTCCAGACAAAACCTCGTAAATTTTGGATCTCGGTACCCCGGAATTCAATGAAACGGCGTATCCCGAAAGTGGAGAGCTTTCCAATAAGGTCACATAAGCCTTGGCTTCATATTCACTAAAATTCAAATCTCTTAGAATTTCTAATATATTTGGTTTTGGTTTCATGACGTCTTCTCCTCAATTCGTGTTCATCCTTACTATATCACTTCCCCTTGACAAAAACTGATATACACACTATCTTTTTAGTAACGTTTTTATAGTAGTCACTATAGTAGCAACTATTATATTTCACAGGGAATTACTTCAGGGAGGATTTAACTTGAACAAAGTCATAGCTCATCACAGCGAAAGCAACCGGATTTACTACGGTTCTACGATTCTGGCCCTATTGATCTGGAGTACATCGTTTATTGCCACCAAAGCAGCCTACACGACGTTCCCCCCTCTTACCTTGGGTCTTTCCAGATTTATTATAGCTTCCGTTGTGCTAGGTATCGTTTTGCTGATTAAAAAAGAACATGTCAAAGTAAAGCCAAAAGATTTGGCTACGATTTCGTTTAGTGGTGTTTTGGGGATCACTCTCTACTTTTCAATGGAGAATATAGGGGTTAGCCTGACTACCGCTTCCAACGCAGCATTAATTGTTGCATCATATCCCGCAATTACGTCGCTGCTTGAACTTATTTTGTATAAAGTGAAAATATCCAAATATAAAATTTGCGGCATAGCACTGGCCATGATCGGGGTATATTTCTTGACTTCAGTTGGCGAAAGTTCGGATAGTAAGAATCAACTAATCGGAAATTTAATATTAATCGGGACGGGTTTTGCGTGGGCGTTTTACACTTTCATGACGCGCAAGGTTGTGGACAAATATCCGCCTGTGACGTTATCTTTTTATCAAACCGTTGCAGGGAGTATCTTTTTCATACCGTTGGCTCTATTAGAAAAGGATCGTTGGCAGGTTCCGACAACCGGATCGTTTATGTTATTAGTATATCTGGGTGTATTCTGCTCCGTTATCGCATTTTTGCTCTACAATTACGGATTAATCAAGCTGTCACCGAGTAGTTCCGTTTCTCTGATGAATTTGGTTCCGATATTTGGAGTCTTATTTTCTGTGTTGCTTTTGCAAGAAACAATTACATGGCGCCAAATCATTGGCGGTTTGGTCGTTATTATCGGTGTTTTACTGAGTGCACATCAAACAAACCGTACCTAAAATGAAAGATTGCACACTAGTTATAAAAGTTAAGACAAGCATCGTTGTGATAAGTATCAGCGCTACAATATAAGGGCGAGTGACCTCACCAAAAGTTTCTCGCCCATCGCTTCCATTTATGCAGTTGGCTTTTTTTCTTTTATATAAAAAAGGTGGTTATATTGATTGATGAGGTTATCCATAATTACAGACTGTCTGAGCACACTGGCATGATTAAAACCATATTTTGCTTGCAAAATATACAGCTTTTGACGAGCTTTCTCAAGCTGTTGACACAAAATGTCGTCTCTTATCATAATATATCCCTCCTTGTCATATTATCAGTGTAGAGGGTTATGAATAAGTATACTAAAAGTAAAGGTTTGGGATAATTATCTAATAACACAAAAAAAGACCTGCTCTATGAACTCTAAGGTTGTCCTCTTCGACAATCCTGTGTGATTCGCTTATCCGGCAGAATGAATATCCTGATCCGTGACGTTCTTCTTGGCTGAAACCGGGAACACGTTTTTCCCCTTCACCCCTAGCAGCAACGCTGCAAGCAGCAGTATGCCACCGTTTAACACAAAGATCCAGCGGATCGGCATCCAGCTGCCAAGCATACCGCCAATCAACGGCCCTGCCATTGTCGCGAGTTGAGTGGCTGATTGGCTCAAGCTAAAGGCTCGTCCGCGAAACTCCGGCTTGGTGACCTCCACAGTCATCGCGTTGATAGCAGGCATGACGGACGCATAAAACAATCCATATCCAAACCGAAGCGCACCAAAACCAACAAAGTTGGTTATAAAAAATTGTAAGATATTCCCGATTCCCGAACCGATCAGCCCAATCAGCAGCACGTGTGCAAATCCGGTCCGTCCTCCAATCCGTCCCCATCGGGGAGCCATCAGCACCGCCGCGATGCCTACGGCTGAGAATACAATCCCGGAACTTAAAGACGCCTGGCTACGGTCAACTCCCATTTCAAGCACATACACCGTAATTAACGGTTCCAAGATCATGACGGAAAAAGTACTTAATCCCGCCAGAATAAGCAAAAAGCACAAAGGCCGATTAGCAATAGCCTCCTTGATATCATCACGAACATGCGAGCGGGTACTGGTTCCCTTGAAGCTGTCCTCTCTAGCGCCAAAGGTCGCGATTAACGCAGATACCAGTACAAGAGCTGCTGAGAAAAAAAAGGCATTCCGATTGCCATAATAATGGCTCACCACACCGCCAATTAACGGACCTATAATGCTGCCTGTTGCCCCAGCGGTCGCCATAATACCGAGTGCATAGCCGGTTTTCTCCTCAGGCGAACCTGTTCCGACCAGCGCAATCGCAGCAGGAATAAACCCGGATAGTAGGCCTTGAAACAACCGTACTCCTACGAACACATATGGATCTGTCACCAAAGCACATATCAGGTACAACACCGCCAGGCTAAAGCCTGAACGAATCAGCATCGGCTTACGTCCATACTTATCCGCAAGCGAACCCCAAAATGGGGCAATCAGCGCGCTGGCTAAAAAAGTGACTCCAAAGGCAATCCCCGACCACAGTTCCAGATGATCATTTACACCCATTTCCGTATTCAGAAATATAGGTAAAAACGGAATAGACACGGAATAGGCCATGCTGCAAAACAATACTCCAATCCACAAAATGACCAGATTTCGCTTCCAATATAGATGCATGATGCCACACGTCCCTTCTGCTCATTCCATTATTACCCTCTAAATTAGAAAAGTCTACCGCCCCCTCATCCTTCAATCGTGGAACAACCGTGAAGAAGCTGATATAATCGAATGGAATGGAGTTGATGACATGGCTAAGAAGAGAAATTCGTCTTCCCCTGCTCCTGCGGCTCAGGACAAACCTGCTACGTTAAAGGATCTGTTGAGTCAGGATGTGCTGAATAAACTTAAGGCTCAAGCCAATGAAGCCCAAGCAGAACAGGACAAGCGTAAAGAAGACGAACGGCAGCGTGCCGTCGAAGCAAAAAAAGCTGAACAGAAGAAGCTAGATAACAACTTTGAGCATCTGCTGAATAACAGCAATTTGGACTGGCACAAATACAAATAAGCCAAAACCATAACGGTTTTGGCCTATCTTTACGCTTTATGTTATAGCCAGTCACGAATATGTTGTACTGAGTACAGCACCCCTACCCAAACCGGCAGACTGAACGCCATACCCCATATGAGACCTTTTGCCAGCTTTTTGTCTACCTCCATCATGATCCTGCCCCTTTCCTTGGGAATAGCAGCAGTATGGGTCAAGAATACGGCTTTCAAACCCGTATTTCCTTATGCCCAGCAAAAAAGGTATGATAGAAAATGGAAAAGTGTTCTGCGCTGCCCCCAAACTTTAAAATTAGGATGTTACATCATCCAACCTTTCAGGAGGAATATCAATGAACCGAAAAACGATACGCCCATGGTACACGCTGTGCCTACTGGCCATCATGCTCGTGCTGGTTGCTGGATGCGGTACAAAAGCGGCCGATGTGGAAGCTGCCAGCCGAACAAGCACTACAACTCCTGCTGCGACTAAAGACAAGAACAAGGCTGTTTCCCATCCGATTGTCACGATTGTCATGAATGATGGCAAGAAAATTAAGCTTGAGCTGTATCCGGAAGTAGCACCGAACACGGTTAACAATTTCATTTCTTTGGTGCAAAAGGGAGCCTATAACGGTACCATTTTCCACCGTGTTATCCCAGGCTTTATGATTCAGGGTGGTGATCCGCAAGGTAACGGTACAGGTGGCCCCGGCTACAGTATCAAAGGCGAATTCAAGAGCAATGGTGTTAACAATACACTCAAACATACACGTGGCGTATTATCCATGGCCCGCTCAGCGGATCTGGATTCGGCCGGATCGCAATTTTTCATCATGGTTGCCGATGCGGACTACCTCGACGGTCAATATGCCGCTTTCGGTAAAGTAACGTCCGGGTTGGATGTGGTCGATGCTATCGTCAATTCCAAGCGGGATAGCAATGACAAACCGATCCAACCGGCTACGATGAAAAAAGTCACTGTGGATACGCTGGGTAAAAAATATCCAGCTCCAGTCAAAGTAAAGTAATATCTGGATGATAACAACGGCCCTGTGCATATGCATGGGGTCTTTGTTTGGCTGCTGCCTCTGTGATGTAGTAAGAGTATATACACAAAAGGAAGCGTTTTCAATCATTATTTCTAAAGTTTTTTTTCGTTATAAAAGCCGCCAGCGTTCGACAAAAAAGCTACTGTATGAGCAGTAAATTCGTCTAATTGGACTTGGTCTCGACTGAACGAATACCTTCCATCTCTTGAAGCAGTGACAGCAGTTCCTCCACTCCCTCTGACCGGGACAGCTTTAAGAGCATATGAATAACCAACTGCTCGCCGTTATTGATGCGCTCGACGTGAAAGCTGTGAATCGTCAGCTTCTTGTGCTTCAGCAGTTCTTTGATCCGATTCAGTACGCCCGGCTCATTGTCGACCTGAACAACCACTTGTTGCGTGGACGGGGTGGCCATCTGATAAAAACGACTATGGAGCAAGGACTGAGCCGCTAAAATAAACAACGTTACACCTGCACCAAGCCCATACATCCCTGCACCTACGGCAATACCGATTCCGGCGGTAGTCCAGATGCCTGCGGCAGTGGTCAGTCCTTTAATTCTATTTTTTTGTGTAAAAATCATCCCTGCGCCGATAAAGCCCACTCCACTTATAACCTGTGCTGCTATTCTGGAAGGGTCCAGCGACAGGTTAGACCAGACGGCTTGATCCTGGAAACCATATTTGGATACCACCATCATGAGCGCTGCGCCAATACCGACAATGAAATGCGTGCGAATGCCCGCCTCCTTCATCCGACTTTTGCGCTCATAACCGATTAACGCGCCGCATAATCCTGCAAACATGACCCGAATCAGGTAATCCCAATCCCACATACTTTTTTCACTCCACTATAGTTTATGTTTTGAAAGATGTTGCCTCAAAGTATACAATTCAAAAATGCTACGGCAAATGAGCCATTTATACAGCTGTTATTTTGTTATTACCCAAATTTTAAGGAACCCTCACTTCATCCTCTGGCAGATTGCGATGTGCCTTCCTTCCCTTGAGCAGCCATAGCTGCGGTGTATCCTGCACACCATCAAGGCGCAAGCTGAACGCCCCCGCTGGTAAATTGCGTACACGCAGCAATAGACGGTTTCCGTCTGCTACGGCGTCCACAAGCTCCAGCAACGTTAATGAATCGTTCCTTAGGTGGCGGCTCAGGTCGCATGTTGTACCTGCTCTGTCCTCCCGGCTCCAAATACGCAGCTCATCTACAGACGGCGTGACAATTCGCTTGCTGAAAGAAATAACCACCTCATCTTCGGCTGAACGTTCCGCCCTAAGCGGTTTGGGCGGCTCATCGTACATGTAACCACCCACATGGTATTCATAGGCGGTCCAGGCGTCGTAGTCGCCCTCCAGGGCGGTAGCCCCGAACCGCCGCGTCCACTCGCGGTCTCGAACCATCCGCGCGAGCGAACCGATATCCGCCTGCACCCCGAGGGGCAGGCCCGGATAAGCGGCGCGAATCGACTGCGCGATGCGGGCATAGCCGCGAATATACTGTGGCGGCAGACGGCGGCGCATCCAGTCCGGCCAATGGGTCTGGAGTACGTGCATATCCGGGGCGACGCACCCGATCATGGCTACCGCGTCCAGACCCTGCCATTCCCGCAGCTGGCCGGGAACATCGCCGCGCCCGCTCACAGCAAGCGACCATGTCGCCACGCAGATGTCCGGCCGGACATCGCGCACACCGCCTGCGCCGTTCACCAGCTCGCTGATCAGGCCGTTCACGGCGTCCACGCGCAGGTCGACCCACTGCGCGTACAGGTTCGGAACCTTCCGGTAGTAATTCCGCGCATGCTTGTCGCGGAAATCCGGAATGTTCTCACCGCTGCGCTCGCGAAAGGTACGCTGTGCATGCGGCCCAATATCCCCGTACACTCCACTGCGCAGCCCGTTCCATTCGGGGAAATAAGGCTCCGCCACCTCGAACCCGTCGAACGGAATGTCGGTGACGAGCCGGGCAGCGGCGTTCTTTTTCCATTCCACATACTCCTGGGCAAAATGCGAAAGCCGCTGAAATCCGTCGTTCGGTTCGCGCAGCAGCTTCATGCGCCATTCTTTCCACTCCGGCGGCAGCTGGGACACGCCAAAAGAACCGTTGCCTAGCACCATTGCCCACACCGCTATGCCTCTGCGTTGAAAAGCAGCAACAAGCGCTCCATCCACTTCATTTTCACGTACGACAAAATAATGAACGGTCTGGTAGCCCGCAAGGGCGATCTCATCTGCTATACTGTCCCGCGAACGGTTGGCGTAATAGGGAAACAACGGATCGATTTGAATACTGGGGCCGCTTAGTGCCCACGGTTTCATTTTTCCGGTCAGTGCTATAGCGTCTGTCGATTCGGGTCGGTCATTTGCGTTATAGCTCAATTCGATCCACCTCCGTCACTCGGTCTTCTCCATACTTGTTCCTGCTATATATTTTTGCTACAAGTTCCTGCTGGTTCGCCTATGTTACCATATTTCGCAAATGGGGTGAAATCCAGCTGTGACTGTTTCACCCTCAACGTCCAGAGGTATGGAATAACGAGTCAGGTTTAGTTTATGAACGGAATGGGAGGAATAGTCAATGGCAGAGCAGAGATTGCAAGGAAAGATAGCAGTGGTCAGTGGTGGAGGTTCAGGAATTGGCAAGGCGACCGCGATCCGTTTTGCAGAACAAGGCGCCAAGGTGGTCATGCTGGATCGGACACCCAAGCATGCAGAGGAGACCAAAGCAATCATCGAGCAGGCTGGCGGCGAGGCGCTTGTACTGGAATGTGATATATCCAAGCCGGATATGATTCAGCAGGGGTTCGCTAAAGTCGTGGAAACGTACGGAAAGCTGGACATCGTCTTCGCCAACGCAGGCATTAACGGAACCATGGCCCCCATTGAAACGCTGGAGCTGGAGGAATGGGACCGCACGATGAACATTAATCTTCGTGGCACCTTTGCTACCGTTAAATATGCCGTCCCTTACCTGAAAGAACGCGGTGGCAGCATTATCATTACCAGCTCCATCAACGGTAATCGAACCTTTTCGGGTATTGGATTCTCAGCCTACGCCTCCACCAAGGCAGCTCAGGTTGCTTTTATGAAAATGGCAGCGCTGGAGCTGGCACGTTACAAAATTCGGGTCAACGCGATATGCCCGGGAGCTATCGACACGCAAATTGACGATAACACGTACCCTTCGGAAGACTTGAAGAAGGTACAAATTCCAGTCGAATTTCCGAAGGGCGGAGAGCATCCGCTAGAGGATGCCCCTGGTGAGCCAGAGCAGGTTGCCAATCTGGTCCTGTTTCTCGCCTCAGACGAGTCATCTCATGTATCGGGTACGGAAATTTATGTAGACGGAGCAGAATCACTACTGCGTTAAGTATTAGAATGGGGAACGTTATACCCATTCGTACAACTGTTTAGGCTTCTTAGCAGCCTTATCCCTAGTCATATACTTGTGGAAAAGGCTGCTTTTATATGGCTTTACAACGCCTCTACAACCTCTCTATGTCGTCTCTATGACGACCTGTCAGCACTATGCACAGCTCCTTTACGTGAGCGGACATACAGCCTGCCTCCCGGAAGCACCTCGAACAACAGCATCAGAAGAGAAAAGAACAGGAGCGCAATGGCCTCTTCTGCCACAATATACAGAGGATATGGCCCTAAAAAATCTAATATCGACGGTGTTGACGGCTTTCCGGCCAGAAACATGTAGTTAGCTCCGAGAGCATCGTTCACGATCCACACCTTCAGCGCCAGGCCATTCAGAAAAAGCATCACTCCTCCCACACTCTTCCACGTCGGTCGGAGTCCTTCTATCCAGGTCATATACAAGGCTGCCAGAATAATAGCACTATGAGCTATGAAAAAATGGATAAAACGATAATGCGGAAATGCGTATGCCAAATTAGGCGTGAGTACGGCTTGAAGCGCCCCTCCAATTCCGGCAAAAAGGATAATCGGATATAACCAGCGGCTTCGAAAAATGAGCATCAGGATTGACAGCAGCAGTGTCACACTGCACAGTTCTAATGGCAATGAGGTCTGGATATCCCAAATATGCTGCATCACATACCAAATATTCAGAGTCACCTCTGACAGAATGAGGACTGTAATTAACAACCAGCGAATTCCCTCGCTTATAGGCTTGTTCGACCGAATCCATCCCCGAGTCAGCCACAGCATCAAAGCGCATACAATGAGTCCCAATATAGCCAACCCATGTGACGGAGTAAAAGCCTCGAACCCTTCTGGCGCGTTGGCATCGAACCAAGGCCCTGACCACGACCTATCCATAGCTAGCCCCCTTTGATCTCTTTCTCTGCATTCTATTTTATACCCAATAGCCGATTATGTTCTAGCCGTGTTTCTTGCTTGTTCCATACCTTACCTTTATGATAAAAGATATTATATTCAAAGGAGAACCCTCATGGCCATTAATCGCCGATTAATTACAGATCAGGATTTCAGCGAGGCACTGGAACGTCATCTGCGTGTCCGGGTATTTCAGGATGACCAATTGATTGGCTCTGGCGGAATCATAATCCGTTTTGACGATCAAACCATTGTCGTGCAATCCAGCGTCAGTGATCTGGCTTACCACCCCAGAAAACAATGTGAGTTTTTTGAAATTAAAAAATAGCCACTACACACCGGGGAACCATTTTGCTGCGTTTTCCGGTGTATAGCGGCTATATTTTGTTTGTATATATCATGCCTCACATGATGGTTTCTGTTATAGTTGCATTCCACGTGTTTTCATCATGAGTTTATTCGTAAGCACTTTCAAATCCTCGGAAGAAGACGAAATTTCCTGCATAATTGCTGTCTCCTCATGAGCAGCCTTATAAATTTTATGAGCTCCTTCAGAGAAGGCCCCTGACATTTGCTGAATACGATGGATCTGCTCAAAGGTTTGATCTACCCGATTCGTCTGCTCCGTCACGGCTTCTTCCATTAATCGGATGCTCTCGACAAATTCACGTACAATAGCGTTCAAACGGTTCAGCGTCTGATCCACAGAGCTTGTCCGTTCCGCCTCAGCACTGACCAATGACGTTTGCTGATGCATCAACTGCACTGTCTCTACGATTTGTGACTGGACACGGCTAACGATGGCATTTATTTGCTGCACAGACTCCGTACTTTGGGCGGCAAGTGCGCGAATTTGGTGAGCCACTACCGCAAACCCGTTCCCTTCTTCTCCCGCACGCGCCGCTTCTATGGAAGCATTCAACGCCAGCAGATGGGTCTGTTCGGCAATATCCTTCACGGTGCTTGTAATCGCTTCAATTTGGGAAGCTTCTTTTTCCAGTCGTGCAATTACCTGCTGCGAACGACCATGTGATGCTGTCAGCTCTCCCATTCCATCCATCAGGGATGAAAATACAGTCTGCGTCGAATCTACTGAATGCTCCATATGGCCTGACAGTTCCAGCATATGCCCCGATTTGCTACGCATCATTTTAAAATCGCCCAGCATTCGGTCTGCTGTTTTAATAGATTGGGCAGATGCTTGCTTTTGCTGCTCCACGCCATTCAAAATATCTTCTACCACCGAAGACATGGACTCAATTTGTGTGGTAGCCTGCACAATAGCCAAGCTCAGATTTTCCGCACTTTGCGAAGTTGTTCTGGTGCTGTACGAGATCTCATTGAACATATCTTTAATGTTCAGCATCATATGCCGAAATGCATCATACAGAACTTTGATTTCATCCTCCGAACGACGTTCAGGAATTACAACAGACAGGTTCCCCGCCGAAGCTTCCTCTGCCGCCTTTGCCAACCTAACAATTGGCCGTGTGAGTAATTTTGAGATCAACCAGCCCAAAATGCCACTCCACAGGACACCCAATAACAGAATGATCGAAGTGTACACCCATTCTTGTGTACCTTGAGCCAGCCAGTCCTTGAGTACAAAAATAAAAAAAGCGCTTGTTCCATAGGTTATTGCAGAAATTGAGACAAATGCAGTAACCATTTTCGTACCTAGTGACATCTTCATGTACTGTAGCCCACCCCAAAAAACTCAAATTTGATTCCATTTTACCATAAAATTGCTACATTTCTAGTAGAATTTTTCACAGACAGATATATTTATGAGCATAAAGATACAGAGTCTTAAGTCCCCTATCCTAATTACAAAAAACAATATGTTACCAGGTAGCAACTTGCATCTTAAAACGGACGAATCGCGCTGTCACAAGCTTTACAGGCCATTCGTCACATCTTAAGCGAGCTGTTACCGACAAAGTCAATTTCCATTATTAAAAATCATTGTCATTTTTCTGTTCAACGACTGCTTTCTTAATCGCTTCAATTGTGTCTATTTGGTGACTGTTTTTTTCCAGTACGGTAAACTCCCATGCACCAATGGTCAGCTTTTCTCCTTGCTGGATATCAAAACGCTCTGAAAGCATCCATCCGCCAATCGTATATACGTCCCCGGCCTCAATATCCGTCTCCAAGCGCCGATTGACCTCATGAATGAGCGCCTGCGATTTGAGTATGTAACGATGATCATCTGTTTTTGTAATGAGTGGAGTTAACGCTGCGGGGGGTTCGGTGTCGGTATAGGAAGGAATATCTCCAACAATCTCCTCCATAATGTCCTCCAGTGTGACAAGTCCAGATGTTCCACCATATTCGTCCACCAGCACCGCTACTGGAATGCGTCGTTTTTGCATCTGAATCAGCAGATCCCGAGCCTGAACCGTCTCGATAACCTGAAGTACCGGGTGAATATAAGAAGCCATCGTCGTATTCCCTGTGCTGTGCCCACGTGCCAAATCATGCAGGGCTTCCTTGACGCGAATCATTCCGATAATACGATCCCGGTCTCCATGTTCAGCTACAGGTAGAAAATTATAAACTTTGTCCTCGATCAGCTCCATAAACTCGGCCACTGTTGCCTGGTGGGAGATGGAACGGATATGGATGCGCGGTACCATAATTTCCTGCGCCGCACGGTCGTCAAAATCAAATACATTGTTCAGATATCGATATTCTGTCGGTGTAATTTCACCACTACGAAAGCCTTCAGATAACGCCAAACGAAGCTCAGCTTCACTGAGTGCTGCATCTTCTTCAGATACCTTTTTGAGCCCGAAGAGACCCGTAATGACACGCGATGAACGACTGAGCACCCAATTCAGGGGATAGGTCATTTTATAAAATATCGTGATCGGACGGGCAAAAAACAATGCCATGGGTTCAGCAATCTGTATGGCGAATGTTTTCGGTACCAGCTCCCCAATGACCACCTCGAAATAGGTCAAGATCAAAAAAGCCAGCAAAAAGGAGAGCACTCCCGTCAGGCCTGCCGGAATATGAGCCAATACAAACAGGGGGTGTAGCAGATGTTCAACAGTAGATTCCCCTAGCCAGCCTAGCGCCATTGAGGTTAATGTGGTTCCGAGCTGACAAGCAGATAAATACTCGTCCAGCCGAGACAAAATGTTTTTAACGGCTTTCGCATTTTTGTTGCCTTCAGAGGCCAATTGATTGATGCGAGATACCCGCACACGAATAATGGAATACTCCGAGGCCACAAAAAACGCAGTTAATGCGATAAGTAATATAACCAGAATGATATTTATCGTTTCCATAGCCCTCTCTTGCTCCGTTCATAACGAAGCAAGAAGCACCCCCTTTGACATTCATTTTTGGATGGAACCATAACATAAGTAATGATGTCCATAATCGTGTATTACCCAAAAATGACAAGGAGTAGACTATGTATGACCCTGTTAGCGAATCGCCAGCGGACTCTTTTGCACGATATCTATCCATTGATCAGCTATCAACTGATGCCCAACCGCTGTCGGATGAACCCCGTCATGCAGCCAATAGGAGGCGTCCGCCTGGGTAGCGGCTTCGTTCAACATGCTCTGGAGCGGTACAAATACGGCCCCAAATTCGTCCGCAAGCTGACGTACAATACGCTGATACCCCGTTATTTTTTCTTGCCAAATGTCCCATCGCGCCTCGGTAGCTCCCGTTTTCAAAATAAACGGTTCACACAACACCAGCCCGATATCGGGCATCACTTCACGCGTTTCTTCCAGAAGGTGGCGATAGGCTCGTTCAAATCGGTCCGTCACCCCGGACGGCTCCTGCTCGACGATCCGCCAGGCATCGTTCACTCCGATTAGAATACTGAGCAGGTCTGGCTTCAGGCTAAACATGTCCTCATTCCAGCGTGCATACAAATCCGAAACTCGATCCCCCGAAATTCCCCGGTTCACAAATTCTGGCTGCGTAGTAGTCAAACGGCTCCCCAATGCACCTGCGATCAGATACACATAGCTCTGACCCAGCCAATGGTTCGCATCCTCATTCCGTCCCCTTCCTCCGTCTGTTATAGAATCTCCCTGAAAAAGAATACGTGCATGTTCTGTACTCATCATCTTCCTAACTTCCTCCTTCGCATTTTCCAATAATACCCTTATCATACCTCGCATCTTCTAAATTATAAAGCGGTTTCAAAATATAGAAGAATTATAGATTTGCCATATAGCCGGATTCACTAGCTTTAATTAGGGTAGGAATCCGGGGGCAAAGGCGATCGAGTCATTTCACACCGCTCGGTACTTACACACCTCGCGAAAATTACAGCCTCCGCACGCTCTGCGTGAAGGCATCGGAGTGAAGAAAGACTCGGGCTTGGGGCGATTATAGTAATCGTCATCGAGACAGGACTTCATTTCATCGATGTATCGTCCGACATTACCAACCACCTTGTCGATATCCTCTTGCGCGGGACGATATACCTCATGCTCTCCTGTCATCAAATACTCCACACGTACCTCAATCTTCTCCAAAGGAAGCTGATAGTGCTCCTGCACATAGGAAGCATACAAAAAAAGTTGGTCGGAAAAATCGCCTTCCTTGCCTGTTTTCCAATCCACGATGACCATGTCTCCATTGTCTCTACGATAGAGCAAATCCATTTTGACATACACTTTCGTCTCATGAAGGAGCATCGTATCCCACTTCTCCACTTCTACAATTCGGGCCTTTCCCTGTTGCAGTTCACGCCAAACCGCAGTACGGTACAAATTCTGTATCACCGCGTGCTGTCGCTCCTTAATAAGGGCGATCCGTTCTGGAAGCACCTCGTCGTCGTAATAAACCTCCGCCAGCATGACGCGATTTTTCGGATCTTGTAACCATAGCTCACGGTGTAGCGATTCCTTGTAGCTGTTATTCAACATGTTCTTCATAGCTGTTTCGAGGTATGCTGTGCGCGGGATAGCCCCTTTTTCCATCCATCCACGTATGACTGATTCGCACATTTGATGCGTAATATTCCCGAATAAAATATATAAGTTGCTCAGTTGCTTGAGCCGATACAACGTAACTTGCTCTTCAGTGCCCTGCGCCGAATTCCAGCCATTATGCGAGCCGTAATAATGATAATAGTATTTGCGTAAGCATTCATCGAACGTTTGAGCCCTCGATTGCGAATAGGACCAGGACGGGTATATAGCCATGACAGGCCCTCCTTCATTAAAACTATCATCTCTTTATTATAACGCAAACCCAAGCTGTATCGGCGATAAAAAGGACGAAGACTTTAACCCATGGGTTAAAGTCTTCTACTGACTGACTAGTTTGTAGACTCGCAATGAGTCCGTTCAACATGTATCAAATCACTAACATTAACAGCACCGTCCTCACGGACGTTGACAACAAGTACCGGAGTTCCCAGCATGCCGCTGATCCACTCCTTATAATCATCCACATGATCATTCGGAAGAATCGTCAAGATGACACCAGCAAAGCCACCACCATGTACTCTGCATGCGCTGTTATCAATTGACTTTAAATACATTTCGGTTAAAGCCAGTGCAACCGATACGTCTTGTTCCCGCGCAATCCCACTTCTATATACGTTTTGGAGCCATTTCCATGAGGAATTACCAGATTCGGTAACGAGCCTCAGGAAATCATTAAAGCGCCCCTCCTCCAGTGATTTCACCTGTTCATCCACACGTCTATTTTCTTCAAAAAAATGCAACGCCCGCAGCACTGCACGGTCTCCTGCTTTTCCCCTGACCATTTTAAGGTTGGCATATAGATCCTCCGGCAATAAGTCACGGCAAACCGAAGCGTCTAAAGACTGAGCCACTGCAAACATTTCGTTGGGCACCGCCGCATAATCGTCCGTTAAATCAGCATGATTTCCACCTGTATTTACAATAACGAGGGAATATCCGTTTTGTTCAAAATTCCAATGAACAGGATTTATGATCGGTTCCTTGGGATTTTCAAAGTCAATGGAAATCAAGCCGCCATACGCGCAAGCCATCTGATCGAGCAGCCCCGACGGCTTGTTCCAATAGCCATTTTCCGCATACTGACCAATTTTGGATTTAACAACAGCATCTAACGCTCCCTCGTTATAAAAATGATTTAATATCGTACATATCAACATTTCAAAAGAAGCGGAAGAACTTAAACCTGAAGCAGAGAACACATTGCTTGATATATAAGCTTGGAATCCCCCGATACGGTATCCGAATTCAAGTAGACCAGCAGCAATGCCACGGATCAGCAGCATCGTACTGTCATCCTCCGGTTTTGGCGACAAGTCGGTTAAATCGATGACGTACTTCGTCTTGTAGCCTTCAGAAAAGAATGTAATTACAGACTCCTCCACTTTAGAAGCTGCAGCGATGGTATCGAGTGTAATACTGCCTGCCAGCACCTTCCCGTGATTGTGGTCTGTATGATTTCCACCAATTTCGCAGCGCCCCGGAGCACTAAACAGTTCAATATCCCCTACACCAAAATGCTCCCGATACGCCTGTATAAGGGATTCATATCGAGTCGTTTGCTCAGAGATTTGCTGTTGACCGTACATTCGGGCAAGCACCATTTGTCCCTCTCTGGAATTCAATAGTTCCATATCTTTCATCGTATATCCCCCTAATTGTATGTGTTTTGCTATGCTGGAATGATACTATCATTATCTCAATTCTCCCTGTATAAAAGTATGGCACTTTTAAAATTTGTAAGCGCTTATTTTAATCGCTTTACTGAGCATTTTACCAATATAACAAAAAAAGAACCAGCCCCTAATTGGGCCGGTTCCTTGAATTTCTTTTTAGTCGCGTTTCAGTACATATTCCCCATCATTATTACGAGTTACTGTGGCGCCAAGCGCCTCGGCAACTGATTTGAAAGGAACATACAATGTACCATATTCATCCGTATATGGAGCTTGTGGCAGCGTCAATGTGCTTCCTTCCAATACAGCCTGTTTGGAGCCACTTTTCAGCTTAATCGTCTTACCTGTAATATCATCAATTACAGTAGTCTGTTTGGCAGCTGCATCCCATTTTAACTCGGAGTTCAGTTCGCTCGTCAGTTCACGCAATGGAATAAAGGCAGTACCACCACGATTCTCCAAGACGTAGTAATCGTCTTTAGGATCGAAAGTTGTTTCTACTTTTGTAATTTTCAAATCATTTTTTAAAATGTTGTAGATCGGAGAATTCGCTTCAAAATTGCGCAGCGTCGCTCCCGGAGTTAATTCAGCTTGTTTATTCAAGTCAATAACACCGTTAGAAATATCCACTTTATCAGCCGTCACACTACCATTGACGTTCCAGGATTGAGTTTCGGTCAGAATTGTGAAGGACTTCACCGGAAGACCGTCCACATCTGGCAAAGCAACCGTCAGGTCTGTAGCCGCTTTGCGAACATTTCCTTTTTCATCAAAATACATGTCGCTTTTCAGAACCGTGTTAGCACTCAGGACCGTTTTGATTTCAGGGGACTGTGCATACATGGTGCTAACGCCTACATCATACTGATCAACGGCCAGATCCAAATACTTTTTAACTTCGGTATAAGCCTCATTGACCATTTTTTCTTTGTTAGCACTCAGTTCCGCTGTTACTTTATCACTACCTTCAATATTCATGCCGGAAGCAATTGTTTTAGTCATATCAATGGCTTGCCCGATCAGCTCTTTCAAGCCTGCTTCGTCCTTGGCCAGATTCGCCAGGAACGGTTTTACCAATGTTACCAGCTCATCACCACGAAGTTCAGCATGCAGATGGGTCAGTTTCACTTTGTCTTTCTCACCGTATACTTCCTCGGTTACAGACGTTGCAGAAATGGTAGAAGGGTTAGGCGCATGCTTGAGCATAAGTGCAGCGGCTGTTTTCGTCAGTTCTCTCACGTCTTTGGAATATACATATGGATCAAATCCAGCAGGCAGACCGCTCACACTCTCTTGCGAGTTCAAAGATATGTAATAAGGTTTTTTGGCACCTTCCAGTTGAATAGCCAAACCTTGGCGGTCTAAAGCAAGTTCAAACGGCAAATTATACTTATCGATGTGCAATGTACCTTTGGCAGAAGCAAGTTCCTCCGATTGTACTTTGGCTTCATCCACAGTGACGGAAATCGAATTAATCAAATCTACGATTTCCTTATCTCCTTGCGTGATTCCTTCTTTTGGAGTCAATTTAAGAGAGATTTTCTCCGTTGTCTGCTGGGATTTCACATCAAGTGTTCCCAATAAACTTTTACTTACATCAAATCCACCTACTGCCTGGCAACCTGTCAAAGCTACCATTAACAGAATAAGAGGGACGGCGATCCATTTTTTTATATTCATATTAATCCCCTTTCAAGATATTTCCGTAATCTCTTCTATTATCTCAGTGTTAACACGCATTGTAAATGAGTAGAATGGAAAATAGAACTAGTTATTTAGAATCAATTTTCAGCCTGAAGCATCCGGTAAGCCAGTAGTGCCATTTCTAGGCAACGACGTTTGTCAGGGTCTGCCAGATTTCCCTCTATGATTTCATTAATTTTATCCAGCCGATTATAAAGGGTCTGTCTGTGAATGTACAAAATTCCGGCGGTATCACGCTTGGAGCCATGGGATTGAAAATAGGCATCCAGTGTATCCAAAAGCTGCATATGGTGCTCACGATCATGCGCAATCAGCTCGCCCAAATGGTCCTCTACGAACTCTTGTAGAAATGGAATGCGGGGCACCGCCTTCAACAACTGATAGATTCCGATGCTGTCGTAAAACAACCGATCCTTCATAACTGGGACGCTTCGTGCCACTTCAATGACCTCATATGCCTCTTCAAAACTGCGATCCGTCCCCGTCATGCGATACCTTACCTTACCAAAGCCTGCATGAATGCGCACCTTATCAAGCTGTCCTGCGGCATAGTTCTGAATATATTGAACAGTATGGGCAAGCACTTTTTTCATTTGCGCTGCGGAACGCAGTGTTAATTCCTCCTTGGCACAAAGGATGTAGCATTGACTTCCCTTCATCATCAGCAGGTTGTGCAACGTTTCTTTTTTCAACAATGAACGAAGCAGCACTAGCACATCCTGATTGATGGATTCCTTGCGTACCTGACTGGCATCCTTGTCCTGATGTTCTACCTCAATGACCCCTGCCCAAAATAAATACTGCCCCTTCGATAACAATCGCAGGCCCATCCGGGTCTGAGCCTGTTCTTCACTGGGAAGCTGTCCGCTCAGCACATCCTGAATCAATTCATTTTGATTACGCAGCAATCGGTCTTCAAGAAACTGTGTTCTCAGCACCAATGTAGCGGCTGCCTTGGCAGTGTAATCGAGTAGCAGCGACATTTCTTCCGTCGGCATTTCACTATGCAGTACCAAACCTACTGCGGAAAACACCTGACCGAAGCATACAACGGGCTGGAACAAGACGGCAGTGGATTCATTTAGGTGAAACAGCAGATGCCCCTCCCGATCGGCGGTCATACTAGATTCCACTTCATTGGCATAAAAATCTGCAATACGGTCCGCTAGATCCGGCTGGACGGAAGGTACGAATCGATTGGTTTCAATGGAAGACATGTAGATGACCTGCCGGGCTGCATAGTCATGAAGCACACGCAAGAGGGCGTTCATATCAGTGCTGCGCAGGGTTTCCTGCTGAAGCTGACGTGAAAATCGCTCCAGATCTTTTAGAAGTTCATGATGTCGGTTAATAAGTAGGGAATGAATATCTTGTGTAATTTCAACAAAACGCACTGGCTGCTCAAATACGATGACCGGGAAGTGATGTCGTTCCGCCAACTCCAGAATTTCAGAGGGGATTTCATGAATGCTCGTGCCCAGCTCCACACACAATCCAGCGGCTTCCGAGCGGATCAGTTGCTCCATATACTCGGCACGCTCTTCCCCCTTCCGGGTGAGCCACAGGCCGGTCGTCAAAATCAAGTCATGACGGCTCACAAACGGAGAAACATTTGTGATTTCTAGCACATGGACCCAACCCACAAGGCGATGTACACCCTGTTCCCCCGCCGCCAGTTTCGCCCGCCGGAAAACGGGACGTTCCAGCACATCCGCAATGGTAAATGTTTTTTTACCGTTCATCGGCATTCTCCTTATGTATATGTCTTTATGTCATTTTATATGACATATATTCATCAAAAAGTCGAGCCTTTAAGTCAGATAATCCGACAAAATGTATGATGTCAAGGAGCTTCACCCCTTGTAAACTGTACCTAATCTAACATGAATTGCATTTATCGGCTTGAGTCCATGTAACTAATCGGCAGGCTGCACAAAAATGATAGTGTAATTTTCTTAACAATTATTTTTAGGAGAGGTGAATGAAATGAAAATTGGGGTTCCGAAAGAGATTAAAAACAATGAAAATCGTGTCGCTCTAACGCCAGCAGGTGCAGCTCAAATGATTCAACACGGACATCATGTGTTTGTGGAAAGCCATGCAGGTGTTGAAAGCGGCTTTACAGACGGAGATTATGCCACTGCAGGTGCGACCCTTGTGCAGCAGGCTGTGGATGTGTGGTCCCAGGCGGATCTGATTATCAAGGTAAAAGAGCCGCTCTCCTCTGAATACGGATATTTTCGACCAGGATTGATTTTATTCACCTATCTACATTTGGCTGCCGAGCCAGCGCTGGCCCGCGCTTTAACAGATAACGGCGTAACCGCCATTTCCTATGAGACGCTAGATGTTGAAGGCAGCCTCCCGCTGCTTACTCCGATGAGTGAGGTTGCCGGTCGAATGGCTGTACAAATTGGAGCACAACTGCTGGAAAAACCAAAGGGTGGCAAAGGCATTCTGCTGGCAGGTGTGCCGGGGGTGAAACGCGGTAAAGTGACCATTATTGGCGGAGGGGTGGTCGGTACCAATGCTACCAAGGTCGCCATCGGTCTCGGGGCAGATGTGACACTGATCGACCTGAGCCTGCAAAGACTGCGCCAACTAGACGATATTTTTGGCAATCAGCTCCATACGCTGGTGTCCGCCCCGTCCAACATTGCTGAAGCCGTGGCGCAAAGTGATTTGCTGATCGGTGCTGTCCTGATCACTGGTGCCAAAGCTCCGCGGCTCGTAACGGAAGCCATGGTACAGACGATGCAGCCCGGCTCTGTGATTGTGGATGTGGCCATCGACCAGGGCGGCATAGTCGAGACGATTGACCATATCACCACACACGATCAGCCTACCTATGTGAAGCATGGCGTCATTCACTATGCGGTAGCAAACATGCCGGGCGCGGTACCGCAAACCTCGACGCTCGCCCTGACGAACGCGACGCTCCCCTTTGCTCTCCAACTCGCAGATTTGGGTGTGCAGGAGGCGCTTCGCAGAAGCAAGCCACTGCTTAGCGGCACCAATGTCCTGAACGGACATATTACCTACGAAGCGGTTGCACGTGATCTGGGATATCCTTATGTTCCCGTGGAACAGGCATGGCAGGCGAAAGCCTTACAATAGAATAGAAACAACTCAAAGAACCACACGCTCTTCCCAGCAGGGACTGAAGCGTGTGGTTCTTTTTGTGCTAGCTGTATTCACCGTGCTTACTGCATTTCAGACGATTTCTGACGAAAGGAACGTTTGGAGATGGCGATAAATATCTGTGATTTCTTCCAGCGACATGCGCACCAGTCCGCTAGACGAAGGTGCCACAAATTCATGCATCTCGGGAATGAGCGGTTCAGGCTGAAATCCCCAATTCACTTTGGATTTTTTACTGTATTCGGTGTACACGCCTTTGCCGACAAAGCAAGCAACCTTCGGGCGGTATTCCTTTAGCTTCTCGTATAGCTTCAGACGTCCTTCGGCGTATTCCTCGCGTGCAATATCCTCTACTCCCCTCGTGGGACGGGAAACAATGTTCGTAAAGCCGAAGCCCAGCTTTAGCAGCTCCCGATCTTCCGATGGATCGTACAAGCGAGGTGTCAAGCCTGCTCCCTCCAGTATGCGCCAAAATCGGTTGCGCGGATTCGCATAATGATGTCCTACCTCGCCTGATTTCAAGCTGGGATTAAAGCCGATGAATACAACGGATAATCCATAATCCAGATGATCATCTACCTCATGCAGTTCTGTCTCTCGCTCTGTCATGGGCTCCTCCTTCCTCAAACAATATCCAGCGGCTGCTTCCGCGTTGGCGGAGGAAAAACTTCGTCTATTTGTTGAAGTTGTTCAGGAGTGAGCCGAATACTTGCTGCCGCTGCATTTTCTCGTACATGCGATTCCTGCACCGCCTTCGGAATTGCCCAGACATCACCGTCCCGTATGACCCAAGCGAGCGCAATTTGGGATGGATTTACCCCGTGGCTGGCAGCAATGTCTACCATAACAGGATGCTCCAACAGCCCCCGTCGCAGGCGGCCACCTTGGGCAATCGGGCAATAGGCCATCACAGGCACCCCATGCGTACGGCTCCAAGGTAGCAGATCATATTCGATGCCCCGCGAAGCTGCGTGATACAGCACTTGGTTGACAGCGCAGGCTTCGCCTCCACTTAGGCTCCATAGCTCCTCCATGTCGGACTTGTCCAGATTGGACACTCCCCAGCTGCGGATTTTGCCCTGCTCACGCAGTTTTTCCATACCTTGTATCGTCTCTTCCAGCGGGATATTCCCACGCCAATGCAACAGATACATGTCCACGTACTCCGTTCCCATTCGGGTTAGGCTCGCTTCGCACGCTTGAGCCAGTCCTTGACGGTCCGCATGATGAGGATACGCCTTGCTAACAAGATAGACATCATCCCGGCGACCCCGAATGGCCTCTCCGACGATCTCTTCTGCGCCGCCCTCCGCATACATTTCAGCCGTGTCCACCAGCGTCATGCCCAGCTCCAAGCCAAGTTGAAGCGCGCGCACTTCTTCCTGCCGGAGTGACGCTTTTTCACCCATATGCCACGTGCCCTGCCCGATTAGCGGCACATCACGACCGTCAGTCCAGGTAATCACACTTTTCTTATGTTGGCTCATATGCATTCCCTCCTTAGGAGCCTGATGCCACAGGCTTGTCAAATACATGGCTCTGCGCCCAATGCTGTCCACCATCCGAGGTGGTATACATGACTGGGGCCTGCTCTGAATCCGAGAAAATAGCCCAGCCTTCCTTGGCATTTGCCATCCCGATTTGCTGACCACCATAACCGTCAAAGCCTTGCTTGCCATTGTTCCACGTCTTGCCGCCGTCAGTCGTCCAGCCGATGGTATTGGGCTTGTCGCACGGTGCGCAGTAGCCGCCCATCCATGCGGTATTGCTATTAACCGCATAGAGCATACCTGGTGCAGCCCCTTCATTTTTGGGAACCTGGTTGTCTTGCTGGCTAATACCTGGTGCCGGACCGCCGCCAGCAGTGGTATTCGCCAGCACAGCACGCCAGCTTTGTCCACTATCGGCAGTATGCCAAAGCGAATACGACGTCTGATTCATCCCCGTATCGCCAACCAGCTCGATCCATGCGTTGCCACGTTCTACCGAACGAATAATGGCTCCATTTAGTGGCGCCTCCGTTGTCCGTGACATGACAGTAGTCCACTTTTGGCCCCCGTTAACCGTGTGTAAAATCTGAAACGAACGGTCTGTGTCCTGCGTAACTGCCCAGCCGTTTTGCTGATCATGGTAATATGGCTGTCCTACCAAGTGGCCAGGCACGGGGAGCGAGGACCAGCTTTGCCCGCCATCCTTCGTATATTGGTTGCCACTGAACCCTTCCTTGGATGATACAAAGTGTAAAAAGCCCGCTTGCCCTTGCTCAGGTACAGTCCCGACAACCTCCCAGCGTTTGCCGCCATCGCGAGTGGCCAGCAGCGTTCCGCTATCTGCCATAACAGCCCAAGCCTGCTGCCCGTTCAAGGCAAAAATCTGCTGAACCGTACCTTGGCCCTGATATTGCACATTCCACGTCGATCCGACTGAACCGGATGCAGCCGCGTCCGTTCGGGCAATCCAGCCATTTCCGCCGATCCAGCCGGATTGGCCGTCAATCAAACGCAACGCGGTAATATTGTCCATGCGGACCTTCGCTTGAGTAGCATCTGTGGTTGCTTGTCCTCCTGTTTTCGGTGTATCTACAGTCGCTCCCGAACCATTCGCTTGTGCCGAGGCGGCACCCTTTTGCTCATTTTGAGCCGTTTGTCCTGTTTGCGAACTTGGTTGTGAGCCTGTTTCACACCCCGCTGTCACTATGGCTACGGCGAGTAAAAGCACCCAGACCGATGTTTTTTTCTTCATTTTCGTTCATCCCCTTATGTTGGTGATATACATGGCTGTGCGGGTATTGTATTCACAGCCATGTATATTCTATGTATTACCCTGCTGTCTTCGTTTCACTCTTAAGGTGAATATACGGTGACTGTATGCGAATCATCGTTACAGGATTACGAGTTTACAGGAACAAAGCCACCCTTTTCGATGGCCCGGGTTCCTGCTTCGCTTTGCAGCCATTCGAGTAATCGTTGCATCGAAGGGCTTGGTTTCTCGCCTTCCCGTGTGACCACGAACAGTTGAGCTGTGAATGGATATTGTTTCGAGCGAATGTGCTCTTTGTTCGGCTCCACTCCATCAATAGATAAAAATTTGACCTCTTGACGATTATGCATCACATTTGCGAAATAATAAAATGAATAACCGAGCGCATTGTGATCCTTGTTAAAATCTGCGACTGCATTAATCATTTCACCCATTATACCAATTCGGAGTTCCCGAGGAGGTTCAGCCATGTCATGACCTTTCATCACTTTCTTTTGCATATATGTTTGACTTCCTGAATTCTCCTCCCGCTGATAAGCAACGATCGGCTGATGCTTTCCCCCTACTTCACTCCAGTTACGAATAGATCCTTCATATATGCTGCGTACCTGCTCCGAAGAAAGTCCGTTAACTGGATTGCCTTTATGAACGAGAAAAATAAATGCATCCCACCCAATGGGTGTAAGCTTCATTTGAATTCCCCGACTTTTTGCCAGGCGTAATTCCTCATCAGATGGACCCGCCACCAGTATCAAATCCGCCTTCTTTTCAATCAGATTGACATAAGCCTGATGTGTTGTGTTGAATCTCAGTTCGTGAGCCGCACGAACCTTGTTCATTCCGGTCAATTCATGCAGCATATCCTGCGCGAATGGAATGGCCGCTGTAGCTCCATCTACTACCGGGAAATCCCTTTCCGCAATGTACGGACGTTGAGGAAGCATGATCGTAATCACCAGCACAATAATGAGCGCAGCAGATATTGCAGCTACAACCCATTGCCATCTATGGTCCACCTTTCCGTGCTTGTCGGTCACCGCAGGATAACGATCTACCCCAACCCCGACTACCATGCCAGCTATGGGTAGCAGTGCGATCAGCAAAAACCAGATTCCGCTACGCTGTGTATATAACCCCAATACCTCTAGTACAGGTTCTGCCCAAGCGTGATAAAGTGAAAACAGCTCCCACGCCCCTCCCACTTCAGCAGGTTGGCCACCAGACCCTTGTATGCCTACAATCCACAACCACAGCCCACATAATAATGATAATAGCCCAGTCAGCATCAGCGAAAGCTTGCCCATGCTAGACATACGCGCACTCAAGGCACCATAAGCTGCAAAAATGAGACCGATAATCCATGCATATAGAAGTAATATTACAAACACAGTTGTATCTGTGACACCTTCATGCCTCAGCAGAAGCTGCACTTGGGGTGCCACAACCATACTCCAAACTACATTAAACATGACTGAAAACAATCCAAACATAAACGTACCGCCCAGCCATGGCCAAAACCATGCTATCCGCACAGACTCATCCTTTTCCGGCTTGGTTATAACTCTCTTTGGATCAGACATGTACATCCCCCTATATCTAATGAATGAAATGAGACTGTAAGCCATTGCTTCTTCATTGTACAATTATGGTAAAGATTAGTATACGAGAGGAGGATAAAAATGTCCTTATCCGATCATCCGAATGAGGAGGCACTCAAGCTGCGTATGGCAAAAAAGGCCTCCCCCACGGGAAAGACCTTTTTGGTATCGAATCTTCTTTATATCGCTCTGGCATGGATCAAAAAACGGTGCTGCTTCACGTCCCAGCACCCATCACGTTGGATATCCAAATACAGCCATACAGCTGTTCTATATATTTCTCTGGCTGAAAGTCTGCAATCTGCCATTCAATGGCTTTTAAATAGTAAACAAGTGCAAAATACGTCGTACCTCCGTTGGCGAAAATGACTCATGCTTATTCAGCACAAGATCGAACCCGGCATCGCCAAACGGAGGGGATTTGTCATCCTGTATAGCCATATCGTGGGCTTAAGGAATTGCTGGTAAAGCCTTTGCAAGCTCCGGTGTCATATCGTTCGGAGTAAAATAGTAATAGCGTGTATGGGGATCTGAACTAAATAAAGGTTTGATCTTGACCTGAACCAGGTAAGTGCCTTTCGTCATATTTGGAGTATAGCTATTAGATCTACGCTTTTCCAGTACAGTGCTCCACAGCTTCGGGTCTTCAATCGTTATTGCTTTATGCTTCTGTTGGATGCTTTTAAATAGCTTATAGTCTTCAATATACTGATTGGGTTGATAAGGTTCAAGCTCTTCAGTAATAATAGGAACAGCCCGTATCGAAAAAATATCCTTGGCATCAATGATCACCTTATCCGCATACCCCTTTTGCTCTAGCCAACCTGTAAGCTTGTGATATGAAGCCGGCCAATCAAATGAAAATTCACGAGTCCAGCTCGGTTCGTTATTGGTAAAGGATGACTCTTTGTTTGTAATAGAAACACTCCCTAGGGGATATCGATGTGATTGCATTTCGCTATAACTCATATTTAATACTTCTTCTCTGAGTATATCTTCAAATTCACGTGCTTCTTTGGGATTGGTTAAAACCACTCGTCTTTCATTATCATCTACGGATTGGATATTAATCGTCTCTGCTTTTCCTTGCAGCTTATCCAACTTGTACCTCACCATTTTGTAAGGCTCTGCTTCCATCACTTTAGTCAGTTCTGTCCGGAAGGGCTTCTCCGGGAATGTATAGCGGCGAGTCATGGTGGAACCATCATCCAAACGGTAGACTATGACTGCCGATTCAACCGCCAGGTTTTTGGACAACGTTTTCTCACCAGCTGCATGTGCACGTACGAGTTCACGATGTAAATTCAGCACAGAGGCGATGTAAGCCCTGTCTTGGGAGTAATAAGCTTCTGTTTGTGCATCTCCCCCTAGAGGCTCCTCTTGCCCGACATAAACCTTTTCTACGGAGTGAGCTGTTGGAATCCGCCCCTCATAACCCAACCAACCCGAAATCGGGATATATAGTACCAGCCCCATGATCACACCGTAAACAACCATTTCCACCAAAGCACGAACACGCACAATTTGCCATGTCTTGCGGATGACCATCTCTACAACGATGTAGCCTAAAATAGCTCCAAGTGTATAGCCAAAAATCGACCAATTTACTCCTCTTGTACCTGGATTATAAAAATAATCACCTAGTACTAGCATGGCGCATAGTATAACCCCTGCCTTGAACAAAGGCTGTAAGAAAGGAAATGCTATGGCCTGAGTCGCCTTTTCGACCAAGCGTTTACGATACAAACCGTAACTCAAGGCGACAAACAGCAGAGAGATACCTAAATAGGCAAGTAGCTCTATGTAGGAAAAGGCGCGCTGCGGCAAGTTCTCCACAATGCGTACAAACGGCGATAAGTTTTCCCAAACATTATTATTACTACGAAACTCCGAACCGTTAATATATTGGACAACGGTTTCTCGTACCCGCACATAACCGTATAAATTACGTTCCAGAAAACGCCCCATCATCATGAATAGAAACTGAGGCAATAGCAGCAAAACATACACTACTACGGCCTGTAGCAACGATTGTCCCACACAAGTCCCTACAAACACGGTAAAGGTAAACAGGAAAATCGTAAGGACGGATACGACCAGAGCCCACGATCCAATATCATGGATATGGAAAATATAAGGCAGTTCGATTGACGTGTTAACCCAAGCAGTTACTCCCGCAGTCAGCCACACAGGTACAAGTAAAAGAATAAGACCGCTAATGAAATGTGCCGTTAATAGATGCTCTCTACGCAAAGGTAGGCTATGATACAAATCGGATGGCCCCTGTCGCTGAACAAAACGAAGCAGCATCACGCCTGCCAGCACCGGTACGGTCATTAAAATTAATTTTTGCAATTCATTACCCGAGTTTGTGCTATCGAACAAGCTTTTTAAAACCACTCGCGGTTGTTCATCACCAATGCTCATAAACAATGGCAGCGGTACTGTAAACAGCAATCCCGCCAAGTACAATAGACCGATCCAGCCATGCTGTGTCAAGCATTGGCGAATTACGCCGCCGCTACAGAAGAATCGGTTGGATGTCATAACCTGCGTCCTCCATTTCATAAATGAAAATTTCCTCAAGCGTCAGCGGCAACAAATCGAATACATGCGGCTCATACGCTTCAATTGTCTCTGCAATCCGCTCTCGCTCACCCCGGATAATAAGCAGCAGAACACTGCCCCTCCGCTCCTTATGTACGACCGAAAGTTGGCCACAGACAGCTTCCTCATGCATGCTGTCCCGAAAAGCAACCTGCACCTTATGCGTATCAGATTTGAGGTCGTCGACCTCTTTTTCCAACAGCATCCGTCCTTGGTGCATAATGCCCACATGATCACACATGTCTTCAATCTCACGCAAATTATGAGATGAAATTACGACGGTCATCTCACGTGCAGCGGTTTCTTGGAACAAGAGATTTTTGATCATTCTGCGCATCACGGGGTCCAGACCATCAATGGGTTCATCCAAAACCAGCAGCTCAGGCATACAGCTCAAGGCAAGCAAAAAAGCGGCTTGACGCTTCATCCCTTTGGAAAATCGGTGAAGTTTGCGCTTCGGGTCCAGCTTAAAAATACCTGTTAGCTGTGTGTAGCGTTCTTCACTCCAACTTGGATAAATAGAGCGGTAAAACCGGGCCATCTGACGAATTGTCGCTTGTGGGAAGAAATAGGGAGCATCCGGCAAAAACAGAATGTGCTGCTTGACTTCAGGCTGCTCATATACCGGCTGTCCACTGATTAACACCTTGCCAACATCGGGTCGGTAAATCCCGGCAATAATTTTGAGCAAGGTCGTTTTCCCAGCTCCGTTCGAGCCCAGCAGTCCAAAAATGGAGCCCTTCTTTACCGTAAGGGCTAGCTGATCAACAGCTTTTTCTTCTGTAAATGTCTTTGTGACTTCCCTTAATTCAATCAAGGGACATCCCCCTTTCCTTTGTTTGTATAGCTTCCACGTATATGTCGTCCACTTCCTGCTGTGTAAAACCGAAATGGACGGCTTCAATCATCTGGTTTAACAATGCCACCCGAATCTCATCCCGCTTGATTTGTTGTGGCTGATGCTGGGCAGGTGTGACAAAGCTGCCTTTGCCTTGAACGGAATAAATGTATCCTTCTCGTTCCAACTCTCGATATGCCTTCTGAATCGTATTCGGATTCACCGTGAGCTGAGCGGACAATGTCCGTACGGAAGGCAATTGCTCATCCGGCTGAAGTGATCCGTACACGATCATTTCCTTTACCCTGTCCATAAGCTGTTCGTAGATCGGCTTGCGGCTGCGGATATCCAGCTCGAACATGGACTTCCTCCTTTCAAGACTTATTCTGATTCACTTGTATATACTGAACTGTTCTAACTGTACTATCATTAATAGTACAGTTAGAACAGTTTGTCAATCTTTTCTTTGGGTATTCCTTACAAAAATAACCGTGATGCATCATGCATCACGGTTATCGCTTTTTAGCCTTCCTTTGACTCATAAGGTTCATCACGGCTTATATTCGCAAGCGTTGAACCTTCTGGCAGCTTAAGATCCAGCTGGAACCGGAACGTCGCTCCTCTAGCCTCATCGCTATCCACACCAATGGAACCCCCCATCAGCTTAACCAAGTTTTTACAGATGGACAATCCCAGTCCTGTCCCTCCATATTTTCGGTTCAGTGCCGGATGAAGCTGGGAAAAAGGCTGAAATAATAGATGCTGGCGGTCTGCTGGAATACCGATTCCAGTATCCGTTACACTAAACTCAATCAGGCATCTATTTTTACGACGGCTGTAAGCCTTTCTTTCCACAAAGATATTTACACGCCCTCGCTCCGTAAATTTGATCGCATTGCTCACCAAATTCACCAGCACCTGTCGAATACGCACATGATCACCGACCAGCATCCCCGGCATTTCCTGATCCACATGCCATTCTAGCTCAATGCCTTTTTCCATAGCCTGCGTCATGAATAGGTCAACCACACTGCCGACCACATCATCTAGCACAAAGGACTCGTGTAGCAAAGACATCTTGCCAGCTTCGATTTTGCTCAAATCCAGTATCTCATTCAATATCTGCATTAAAGCACCGCTGCTGCTGGTAATAATGTCTATATAGCTACGCTGCTCCTCATCCAATTCAGTATCTGCCAGTAACCCTGCCATGCCTATAATGCCGTTCATCGGTGTACGGAGCTCATGACTCATCACAGAGAGAAACTCTGACTTGGCCCGATCGGCGCGTTCAGCAGACTCCTTGGCCCGAATGATCTCCTTTTCATTCGTCCTGTCTACAAAAACCATTACAGCGCCTTTTCGCTCGCCATTATCCATCAAAGGACTGATTCGATAGGAGGCCAGAAAGCTGGACCCGTCTTTTTTCCAAAATACAGCTTCCTCAGCCTGATAAGAGGCTCCGCTTCGAATCGCTTGAAGAATAGAGGACTGTTCGTCTGGAAAATGACTGCCAATTTCGTCAGCATGGCGGATCATATCTATGCATGCGCCATTCAGCGGATTGGCCGAACTTACACCGAACATCTCGACAGCTGCCGGGTTCATAAAGCGGACATGTCCTTCGTTACTTAAACCCACAATTCCTTCGGATACGGCATTCAAAATAAGCGAATGCTCATTACTAAGTTTTTCAATTTGAGCAATGTAGCTTTTGAGAGGGGTCACATTTTCTATAATCCCGTAGCAGCCTACAATTTCCTCTTGCACGAAAATCGGGATATTCGTCATCTTAATGAATAGACGCTCCCCCTCCTTATGTATGAATTCCGATTCATAGGTTTGCGTCTCACCCTGCTTGGCCAGTTCCATATGACGCTTGATTTTGTCCTGTTCCTCAGAGGAAGCCATGATAAGTATGTCAGCCCCAAGCAGCTCATCCTTCGTATAACCCGTAAGCTCCACCAAGCTCGGATTCACACTCAAGATATGACCTTCCATATTCACGGCGCATATCCCAAGTGGATTATGCTGAAACAGTGACCTATAACGGTTTTCACTTTCGCGCAGACGCTGCTCCATTTCCCGGTGCTCTGTAACATCCTGGATCATACCAACCACTTGAACGGGCTTGCCTGCATGCTCGTCCATTTCAGCTTCCCAGATTGAACGCAGTACTTTTTGTTCCCCATTGGGCAATACAATCCGGTAAAAGGTTTCTTCGTGAACTCCCTTTAATATAACGTTGGTGATAATCTGTTTCATGCGCTCTGTATCTTCTGGATGAACAGCCGCCATGAGCGCGTCAATACTTGTTTCAACCGGCTTGACAAGATAACCAAAAATGCTACGAAATTCCTTGGAGAAATGCATAACATTGTTGACCAGATCCCAGTCCCATGAGCCGAACATCGCCAACTGCTGAGCTTTTGCCAAATTCTCCTCGCTCTTCTGGCGCTCTGTGATGTTGCGTCCGATGGACAGTACTCGCTTGATTCTGCCCTGTTCATCCCGAATAATGCGGTACGATACTTCCAGCCACAAATAGTGCCCGTCCTTATGACGAACACGCCGCTTCATGATGCCTGTTTCCTTGAAGAGTCCATGTACACGCATATAATCGGCATCTTCAACATGGTAGAATTGGAGCCGCTTTTTGCCGAGCATTTCCTGCTTTGTATAGCCTAGGAGTTTTTCCACCGAAGGAGAAATATATTGGAGTATGCCGTCCGCTGTGCTATATGAGATAACATCCGGCGTATTTTCCGTAATCAGCATGTACAAATCCTCATTATCCGAGAGCACCTGCTCCATATCTTTTTTCTCCGTAATATCCATTGCATACGCAATCAAATAAGATTGTTCGGTAGCCTCATCATCAAATATGGTTAATTCCAGCGATAGCCAGACGGATGTTCCCCGTTTATGTTTCAAACGCAGCTCTGTCTTATAGACTTGATCTGTAGCCTTAAGCCAACCTGCGTAAGCCTCCCTCAACCCGTGCTGATCCTGAGCCTCTTTATATAAGAGATGGTAATATCGGATATCTAGTAATTCCTCCTGCTCATATCCGACCATTTTGCAAAAGGCGGGATTGACGTACAGGCACTTCCCCTCCCTCGACAAAATCACGATTCCTGTCGGGGCATGATTATACATATGTTCCAGCAAAGGCAGTCGTCGAGCAGCAGAAAACACAATGAATCTCCTCCTTTGTGGTCCGGCAGTTTTTCTAACTATACCTATTCTAACATGATATGGAATTTTTATAACGGTGAGTCCGCCTTTAGGTGAATGCCCTTAAAACATGTATGCACAAAAGATTGCCGATGCAGATTCATCGGCAATCTTCGAATTATTTTTTTATACCACCCGGCTAAGAAAATGACGCAAAAATCGCTCCGCATCGACTTTAAGTGCCACGTCAACCGTAGTCAGTGCTTGAGCTTCGTTCTCATTTTGCACCTCACGGGTGCGACCAACCTCGGTGGAATCGCCCACCTCAACGGCAATGTGCATTGGACGCGTCTCCACAAAGCTGGAATCTATCGCTAATCCTACAGCCAGTGGATCATGTAAAGCACAGCCTGCAATACCAGGTCTGAAGTTGCGATAAGCTTCCATATAAAAGTCTGTCATATCTGCCATAAACGCACCCAGCTCGGTCCCTTGCTCACGCCATTTGTCCACATCCTGCTGTGGAAGCAGCGTTTGCATCGTGACGTCCAGCCCAACGAGCGTAAGCGGAAAGCCCGCTCCCAGCACATAGGCTGCGGCTTCTGGATCGGCGTAAATATTCGCTTCAGCCGTCGGAGTTACATTCCCTTTCACTGTGACCGCGCCGCCCATGATGATCAGGCGGTCAAGCAATTGGGGTAATTCGGGACAGCGATCCAATGCAATCGCAAGATTGGTCAGCGGTCCCACAGCTACCAGGGTAAGTTTGCCTTCATGGCGTCGAGCCTGTCCGATTATAAAATCAGCGGCATCCCCAGACGCAGCCTGACGGGAAGGTGCTCCTTTCAACTGATTGCCAATACCGTCTTCGCCGTGAATATGCCGGGAATAAGGTTTAAACAGCTCCCGAGCATACGGCTTGTGAGCGCCAGACACGACGGGAGCCTCTACCCCCAGTTTTTCCAGCAGAATCAGTGAGTTACGTGTTGCCTCCTCCACCGAGATATTACCAAAGGTGGTTGTAATACCGAGTAGCTCCAATTCCGGCGAATGGACCGCGTACGCAATAGCAAGCGCGTCGTCAATGCCAGTATCTACATCTAAGATTAACTTTTTGCTCATGATGACCCTCCACAGTAGAACAGCATTCTTTTTTTCATTATACACAATTTCAATGCTTATTCCCTTGGTCATCAAATTCTTTATTCGAAGACGTAAAAAAGGCTACGACAGTTATGCCGTAACCTTCTTTTAATACTTTTCAATCATTCAAGAGCACATGTTCTGACCAAATCCTAAGGCTCGATTCCCCACACCAGCTTATCATTGTGGAACAACGTTGCTTTGTTCCATTCTGCATAAGAGGTTTTGGTTGGATCGAAGGAGTAATCATTGGATTCGTCCAGGTTGGACCAGTCGCTATTGTTCATGCGGATCTGAATATCACCTGTTTGCGCTCCGGCAGCAAGCGTACCGGCAGCAGGACTGAAACCAATTTCAATATAGTTGTCAGTAAAGGTACGCAGCACGTTATCATTACCTACTTGCGCATAGTCTACTGCAGATTGCAGCTCCTGGCTGCCATCTTTCGTGAAATAGTAACGAATTTTCAGCTCACTCAGCTTCACAGGTGTTGTTCCTTTATTTTTCAAGTTAAAGAAAGGCTTGACTGCGTTATTCGCTGGATCAGTGTCCCCGGCCCGGTACATTACAACCAGATCTCCCGCTGGTTCTGTAGGATCTGTAGGGTCTGTTGGATCTGTCGGTGTACCTTTAGGTTCAGCGCTTACCGCTGCGGAATCCTTACTTGTTCCTTTCGCATTCGTAGCACTTACAACATAGAAGTAAGTTGTTCCGTTCGTCAGTCCCTTATCCGTGTACTCTCTTTCCGTTACAAGAGGCGCAACGGCTGTAAAAGGACCTGCTTCGCTAGTGGCGCGTTTGACCGTGTAGCTATCGGCACCAGTAGACGCATTCCAAGTCAGCGTTACTTGAGCATTGCCCACAACAGCCTTTAAGCCTGACGGTACAGCTGGAGCTGTAGGCGCTGGGTCCACACCACCAGTGGAAGGCACGATAGCAGGGTACGCATTTTGTACCAGCATTACAAACTGATCATGGAACCATGCTCCTGAAATAGGTGCATTCGGTAAAGCATCTGTTAATGTGCCATCCTTGGTTGTATAGGTAGGATCACACATACGGTCAAAGCCTTTACCCTCATCGTTCGGAATGAGTGAGCTGGAACCATCGGAATCACCCGGAGGTTTCGCCCATACATAGGCATCAATATGGCCAGCTGGAGCCGTTTGTGGCGGCGTTCCCATACCTGCTCCGCTGTTATTACACCAGTTACCACGGTGCGAGCGTTTGTCAACACGGCCTGAGTTTACATAGGAGTTAATATCACTGCCGACTGCGGAAGTCGGACGGTTAGGTCCTCCCCATCCATTACGGCCTGTATCAATTAACATACCGAGTGAGCTCGGCCAGCCTGCGCTGACAAAATCTCTATGCAATGCCTCTGCGAAATCCGATTCATCGAAATTAGGATTCCATTCGTAGTACTTGGACGATTTGATCGGCTGTCCACCGATATTCAGATTTGGATCAGGCAAATTAGGTTCTGTCAGCGGTGAAGTGTTGGCTGTATTCGTGATAAAGCCATCTACACTGGCCAGACCTTTGCTAGTATCTTTGAAAATGGTTGTAAACAGGGATACCGTTGCTGAACGGTTGTTATCCCAACCTAACCAACCAGAGTGACCGATATCTACGTATTTGTACACATTCGGAATCTCGTTCAGCTTATTCATTGTGTACTTCACGCCAGCTTCATAGATTCCTGTAGACTTGGCTTGTGCACATTTCGGATCATCCAGATTAGTTACCAGATTTGGCAAACTGTCTGGTTCAATGATCGCTACGATACGAATATCCTTATATTTGGGATTTGCAAAAATAGCAGCTATTTTGTCAATATAATCCTTTTTATAGGTTTCCAGACCTGCCTGGGTCAGCGGCAATTCACCATTGGAAGCCAAGGCGTGACAATCCCGTCCGGGCAGATCATACACAATAAATTCCGCCGTAATCGGTGTGCTGCCTTTCTTTTGCGCCAATACTTGGTCCAAATGCGCTTCCAGGCCAAGCTTGCCTCCACCGCCGTTAATAGCAGCGATACGATCAAGCCATACGGCTGTCGGGAATGTTTTGACCGTTTGCATTTTTGCTTTCAGATTGGCATCCGTAATTTTGGCAATCGATGTGTCGACACTAGCCGCATAATCAGGGCTAATATATTTTGTCGCCCCTTGGTAAGGATTGTCCACATGGGATTCTGCATGTATTTTATCCGTAAATCCTGCACCTGGTAGAAAGCTGCTTGCGACGAGTGATAGCGCAAAAGCATACTTCATGCTTTTACGAAGCACTTGCTTTGTTTTCAATTGCTTCACCTATCTTTCCGTGGATTTTGTTGAATCTTCCTATGTCGGCACCTGATTGTTACATGATTAAATGTGAGTTACGCCTACTTTCTCCAAAAAAAAGCGGCGTTCATAGTTGTAAAAGGTAAGCGCTTTCTATTTGTTCATGCGCTCACATTTTCCCCTTTTTGTCACCTCCTATGTTAGATTATAGTGAGCTGGAAATCTGCTGTAAATTGAATAAATTAAGGACTACATTATTAATTAGGCATATGAATTGCCACCCTAGTGGTTCATCGCGGCCCCTCTTTTTCTGAAGTCGGTTTCTTCATTTGTTGAACATCCCTGCTATAACAAGCTTTCGGGAGATTTAGGATCGACGGCAAAAGAGCAAATTCATAAAAAGTAAGACCGTATTCTTTAATTTCCGTCAGCCTAAATCGACAATGATAAACTTCAGCACGCCAACTATGCCAAATCGTCAGATCTATCGACAGTAAAAGGGTGTTTTCAGGCCCTCATGACCATGAAAACACCCTTTTATTGTAGTGAAGTCAATCTCTGCTCTTATTGTTCTACACTTTTTCGCGATCCTTGCCTTTGTCGGATTGCCCTGCATTTTTATTGGCGGCATCCCGATCCAGTTGCATTTCTTCAACCGTCTTCACCTTAAGTCGTGCTGCTCCCTCATAGGGTCGGGTTGGAATCAGATCGCCTGCAGCCAGACGTTGACGCGCCTCGGCAATCGCTGCTCCATATTGCGGCAGCCATGCTTCCTGCGCCACCAGCATCTCATCGACCATCTGCCAAATTTCTTTCGGATTACACACCGCGCCCACTAGCGGATCCATCATAAACGCTTGCCGCAGCAGCTTATCATCTCCGTGTACAGCCGCTTCGACAGCCAAACGCTGGACGGAAATACTTACATTGCAGACGGCAGCAAGACCGAGCGGAAGGTCTCCTACATGTGGCATGGAGATACCATTCCGATCCACGTATCCAGGCGCTTCAATAATCGCGTCGTCTGGCAAATTGGAAATCACACCGTTATTAACGACATTAAAATGCCCCCGGTATACACGTCCGGTTTCCAGACCTTCGATAATGTATGAACCATGCTCTTCACCGCGATTTTCCGCCTTGTACTCCAATGGGTCTTCTTTCATCCAGTTAGGGAAATCTGTTTCAAACCAATTACGTCCTTCTGTACATACACGCAGATAACCGCCTGTTTCTCCGTTGATCCAGCTGCCTAGATCAATCCAGTCCATAATTTCATTCGGACGCTTCCGGTACCAAGGTACATATTCACTGAGATGACCATTCGACTCTGTGCTGTAATAGCCAAAACGACGAAGCATGTCGATGCGTACCTTTTCAGTGCGGCTATATTCGGGATGTTTTTCAAAAGCCTCCAGCAGTCCGGCTGTCAGATCCTTACCTTCATGTGACGCCTGAATGTACCACGTCTGGTGATTGATTCCGGCACACACAATGTCCACATCCTGCTTCTCGAGACCATACACCTCGGCAATTTGGTGATGCCCATGCTGGACGCCGTGACATAGACCGATTGTACGCACACCGCTGTATTTATTGCAGGCCCACGTCATCATCGCCATGGGGTTCGAGTAGTTCAGCAGCAATACATCCGGTGCACTTAGCTCGCGGATATCCTTGCAAATCTCCAGCATTTCAGCGATGCCGCGCTGACCATACATGATGCCTCCTGCACACAGGGTATCGCCCACGCATTGATCCACGCCATATTTCAGCGGAATATCCACATCGGTCGCAAAGGCTTCAAGACCGCCAACCCGGATCGTACAAATGACGTATTTGGCATCCTTTAAAGCTATCTTTCGGTCCGTAGAGGACTGTATTTGTATCGATAAACCGTTCTCCTGAATATCCCGTTGGCACAGCTCAGTGACCATATCCAAATTGTGCTGACTGATGTCCGTAAAAGCCACTTCAATATCGTTAAATTCCGGCACCGTTAACAGATCTCGCAAAATTCCACGGGTAAAACCGATGCTTCCTGCTCCAATAAACGCTACTTTAAATGACACGGCATTCAACCTCCGGTAATTAGAATGGGTATATACCGTCATTGTAGCAATAGGCCCGTAGAAAGCGTTATCAAAATCATGACCAGTTTCGTATTTAGGTGTCAAAAATCCTAACTTTCGCTTCAATAAATGCTGCTTGCCGTTGACGATAGCTGCCTACGCTTCTTTTGTTGCTGTATAATGAGTTAAGTCTCTAAATATTGACAAAGGAGCAATACATGTCAAACCGTAAATGGACATTTATCCTTATCCCCGTCTTCCTGCTATTTGCCTGGCTGCTCTTTCAGTTCACTTTGTCTTCTTTTCAAATTCACCAATTTGCAGAGTTATTGAAGACGGTTTCTCCAAAAGACGGGGTTTCCGATACAAAAGTCGTACTGATATCACAGGAGTTGGATAATTATTACTGGCGGTCAATCGAACAAGGAGCCCGAAAGGAAGCGGAACAGTACGGTATGCGGCTCGATTATATCGGGCCGGACCGCATTAATCCGTCCGAGCAGGTCAAACTGCTGGATAAAGCGATCGCTAGTAAGGCGGATGCAATTCTGGTTCAAGGGATAAATGATCCAGAGTATCGCCGATTAATCGACAAAGCAGCCGGACTTGGCATCCCCGTCATCACGATCGATACGGATGAACCAGACTCCCGTAGACTAGCTTACGTGGGAACGGATAACGAAGGAGCAGGAAAACGGATGGGCGCGCTATTAGCGAAAGCCTCTGGAGAGCGTGGCGACATCGGAGTTATGATCAGTAGCGAGCGTGTCGAGAATCAGCGACTCAGGCTTGCTGGATTTCGTTCCGTGATCGGTCGCTATCCCAAGCTCCACATTGTGGAGATTCGCTCCTCAAATATTTCACGGCTTCAGGCAGCACAGCAAGCTCAGAACATGCTCACCCGGTATCCGCAGATCCGCTACATGGTCGGATTCAGTGCGCTGGACGGCCTTGGCATTCTGGAAGCCTCGGAGCGGCGCGGCGCGCGGAGTTTGCAGATTTTCGCTTTTGACGATATGGCCGAGACGTTGGAAGCCATCAGAGATTGCAAAATCGAACTGACCATTGTTCAACAGCCAGAGGAAATGGGGGCTAAGGCCATAAAATTGCTGAATGATTATCTAAAGGGGAACACCCCCCAGGAATTAACATACACCAGGGTATATGAGATGCATGCGGACACTCCCGACAACATGACCGGAGATGACAGACGATGACGATCAGAACGAAACTGCTTCTGTTTATCCCTCTTCTAGTTGTGTTCGCCAATATCATCGCTTATTTTGTATTCCAAAGCGGAAAAGTCGTACAACAGAGCTACGATGAAATGCTTGGCCGAATTCTCCTCATTGAGCAAACCTCCGAATCGGCGGAGAGCAACTTAAAGCTCCTATATGCCTATCTGCTTAATCCAAGAGGCGATAAGGCTGTGCAGGGTCCGACAGAATACCAATTAATGCAGTTGAAGGCCAGAATTCAGGAAGTCTCCGACTCGACCGACCCTTCTTTCGCCGAAGAGGATTACATGAATCTGTTGGCCACATTTCTTGAACAGAAACAAGCCGCAGTTCTGGATACAAAGGCACAAGATCCTCAATCGGCTTTTGAACATTATATTGAAGCGGAGAAAACCGTCAGCTATATTCATGAGGAGGGTCAGCAACTGATCGATGCTGAACTGGCTTATTACCGGCCAATCATTGAGAACATCCGGAACAAGAATGAGCGAATGAACGGATGGGGAGTGGCGTTATTCGGCATGAACGCGCTGATGGGGGTTTTGCTTGCCATCTGGGTCTCGCGCAGCATTACTGGCCCTGTCGGCAGACTTGTCGGACTGGCGAAGCGAATCGCCACAGGTGATCTGAATATTAGGCCCCAACCGCGACGGGATGACGAGCTAGGCGTACTGTCGGACGCCATTTCGCAAATGTCCACCGATTTAAATATCCTCATCGAGAAGGATAAACAGAGTCTGGAAATGCGGCGGCTTGTGAAGGAACTGGAGCTTCTGGCTCTGCAAAATCAAATTAACCCGCACTTTTTATTCAATACCTTAAATGTGCTCTCCAAGCTGGCGATCCTGGAAGGAGCGGAGAAAACCAGCGACCTGATCGTTTCGCTGTCCAATCTGCTACGGTACAGCCTGCAGAAGCTGGACAAACCCGTAACTCTCCAGGAGGAACTGGATCATATCCGCGAATACGTAACCATCCAGCAGGCGCGCTTCAGGGACAGAATTCGCTTTGATCTTCACTTTGACGCTTCCGTACTTCAGCAGCAAATTCCGGCCCTGACGATCCAGCCATTTATTGAAAACGCTTTTCTTCATGGTGTGGAAGATATGGAAAGCGGAGCCATTATCGTATTAACGCTGTCGAGAGCGAACGAAGATGTACAAATTGAAATTTCGGATAACGGAAAGGGCATGACGGAGGAAACCCGACTGTCCGTACTCCGTCTTAAAGGCGAAGCCGAAAGCGGCAGTTCAACAGGACTTGGAATGCAAAATGTGTTTAGGCGGCTGCAGTTGTTCTACGGAAAGGAAGAAGGAATGGTTGAAATCAATAGCAATATCGGACGAGGTACTACCATAACCATACGAATTCCAGTCAAGAAGGAGAGTGAGCGGACTGATGTATCGGTTGTTGATCGCGGATGACGAGGCTTTGGAGAGGGAAGGACTGGAATTGACAGTGGAACGGGCGATGCCAGGGATATTCCGGTTTATTCATGCTGGCAACGGCCGCATGGCGATTGAATGCGCGGAAGAGCACCGTCCCCATATTGCCATTCTGGATATCAATATGCCCGGAATTGACGGGCTTGAAGCGCTTCGTGAATTAAAGGAGCGGCTTTCCGATACCCGATTCGTGCTCGTCACTGCCTACGATTATTTTGCCTATGCCCAGAAGGCGCTCTCTTTGGGCGTAAAAGAATATATTCTGAAGCCGGCGAAGCGAGAACTGATCATCGGCACATTGAAACGACTGATTGAAGAAATTGAGTGCGAGAAGCGGGCACGTACGGAAGAATTGGAGCTTAGGCATAAAATCTCACAGTTAATGCCGCTCGCAGAAAATGAGCTGGCTTTAATGCTTATGGTCGACCAGACCGTGGATTCGAGCGCTTCCCAGCTATCAGAATGGCTGGACTTTCCTCTTGATCAGGGAAGCGCCATCATTGCCGCCTTTGACGGATATACGGACGAGCAAGATAAAAAGAAAATTTACGATCATTTCCGAAGCTATGTAAAAACGCATGGCCCGAATGCCATTGTAAGCTCTTTGATTGACCATCATGTAGCCACTTTTTTACGCAAGCCGCCTGCCACCGGCGAAAACGACTGGCGGCAGTTGGTTAATCACCTTGTTCAGCAGCTTTCCGAGCTTGCCCAGCAGCAACTTGGTATAAAGACAGCCATTGGAATCGGATCGCTGCATAACGGCGAGGAAGGACTTCGCAAGTCCTATTTCGAAGCCGTTTTTGCCTCCACCCTACGCAAACGGGATGGAGGTTACTGCCACTTTGACGAACTGAAGTCATCAGAGGCTGGAAACGCTTCTTTGCTTGCCGTCAAAGCGGAGAATGGAATGCTTCAGCAGACGTACGTCATGTCAGCACTGCAACGGATACGCGAACAGCGGGAGGTTCAAACACTGACTATGCTGGGTAGGGCGAAAATGTATATTGAGGAACGGTTCAACGATGATCTTTCGCTGGAAGAAGTGGCTGATTTTATCCATTTGAATCCTCACTACTTCAGCAAAATTTTTAAACAGGAATACGGAGAAACATTCATCGACTTTGTAACCCGACTGCGGATTGATAAAGCCATCTCTCTGATTAAGGCTGGCAACCTTACTCTTAAGGAAATCAGCTTTGAAGTGGGTTATAAGGACCCGAACTATTTTAGCCGTGTCTTTAAAAAGATAACGGGCGTTCCTCCCACTGAGTTTAAAGGCCAAAAATAGTGAGATTCATCCATGCCGACTATCGGCATGGATTTTTTTAAGCTCGAATGACAAGGTAATGCTAGGTTCAGCCCCTCTATCTCCGATTCGGGAACCGAAGCCAAAATCGTGCATGAAAAGGTCCGTTTATTGAAGACGATAACCGGCCTTTCTTTTATAAGCGCATGTTATACTTCTCATCGAAGAACGGAATGAGGTTCCAGAGATCTGGAGGGGAGATGATCATATGGCAGTAATCATCAATAATGAAAGCGCTCAACAGAAAGCGCTTCAATCAGAAAAACCCAATATGCTTTTTGTGACGTTGGTATCCATCGTAGCTGCGCTCGGAGGCATCCTGTTCGGTTTTGATATCGCGGTTGTTTCGGGAGCAGTCGAATTCCTACAGCAGCGTTTTTCGCTGAGCGAATTTCAGGTTGGTTGGGCCGTTTCAAGTCTGATTGTCGGGAGTGTCACCGGAGCAGCTCTCTCCGGCTACATGAGTGAAAAGATCGGCAGAAAAAAGGTATTACTGGCCGCCGGATTTTTATTCGTCGTCGGCTCGATCTGCTCTGCGCTTCAAGACACGTTCACCGGGTATGTTATCTTTCGCATGATCGGCGGCATTGGCATAGGAATCACTTCCACCGTTTGTCCGGTGTACAACGCGGAGATCGCCCCCGCCAAATACCGAGGCCGTTTGGTTGCTTTAAATCAGTTGGCGATCGTAACAGGGATTTTCCTGGTTTATTTTCAGAATTCGTGGATCGTCAGCCTGGGGGATGAAGCCTGGGGTGTCTCAACAGCCTGGCGCTGGATGTTCGGAGTGGGAGCCGTTCCGGGACTGATCTTTATGCTCTTGATGCTCTTCATACCCGAAAGCCCGCGATGGCTTATTAAACAAAATCGGCCTTATGAAGCGCTGCCGATTTTGCTGAAAATTCACGGTGAAGAAGCCGCTAAGCAGGAAGTGCTTGATATCAAGGAATCATTCAAAAATGAGAACGACTCATTGAAGCAATTGTTCGCTCCCGGTATTCGGGTCGCTCTCTTTATCGGTGTTATGCTCGCCATTATGCAGCATATTACCGGCATTAATGCCATTTTGTATTACGCGCCGGTTATCTTTAAAGGAATGGGACTCGGTACGGACGCTTCTTTGACCCAAACCATTTGGATCGGGTTGATCAATGTGTTGTTCACCATCGTATCCGTATGGCTGATCGACAAAGCGGGACGAAAAGTCCTGCTGATCATCGGCACCTCATTGATGACCTGCTGTTTGGTCATTATTGGAGCCGCATTCAAAATGGGTTTGACCACCGGACCGCTCGTACTCATCATGATATTGATCTACGTGGCCTCCTATGCTATATCGCTTGGGCCGATCGTATGGGTTATGATCTCAGAGATCTTTCCGAACCGCATTCGCGGTAAAGCGGTAGCCATCGCTTCGATGGCATTGTGGGCCGGCGATTATCTGGTATCGCAGGCATTCCCTCCTCTGCTGAGTTCAGCCGGCCCGTCCAATACATTCTGGTTATTCGGAGCCATCTCGTTGTTCGTCGTAGTCTTTATATGGCGCAAGGTTCCCGAAACCAAGGGGAGATCACTTGAACAGATGGAAAATATGTGGCTTGGGAAATGACCCAACTTTAGCCACGCCCTCTGAGTCATACCGACCTTAAATCGGCAATGGTTCAGAGGTTTTTTATTATCAGCTCCCATCCTCCTCCGCATAGTTCCTCACATTGCGCTCCACAGCTGAGCGGTATTCTACAGGGGTTTGGCCTGTGTGCTTTTTGAACAACATATGAAAATACTGCCTGCTGGCCACGCCTACATAATCGGCAATTTCTTGAATGGGAATGTCCGTTTGCTGAAGAAGCATACGGGCCTTGTCCATTCGCAGCATCGTTAAATACGCGGTGAGCGTTAGCCCAGTATGTTTTTTGAAAATACGGTGCAAATAACCTGGGTGCAGATTCACGGCTGCCGCCATGTCCTTAACCACAATATCTCGGTCATAGTTTAGATGGAGAAATTCAATGCATCGTTTGATGTACATATCCGTTTGCTGCGTGTTGCTGCGCTCTGCCTCTTCCCGTAGACGTGCAATTCGTACTAGCAATTGCATAAAAAGCATCTCGGCCATTGCACCCGGCTGTTCTTTTCGTTGGTCCAGCTCCAGCACGAGACTTTTCAGCGCATAATATACCTCTTCCGGGTCCGATAGTACCAAATACGGGAACGGACGTGACATGAGCGTCGTGACCTCCTGCTCCTCTGCTGCCATTTGTCGGATAGACGGTCCTACTCTCACTCCCTCCGAAAAACCAAACTCTACATTTAGCATCCGGCACGGTTGTTCTCCTTCCACCACCAGTCGATGCGGTACACCTGCGTCTAGCATAATAAACTCGCCTTTACGCAGCGTGATGCTTTCTTCCATATTCTCTCCCGTTTGTACATCTACCCTGCAAAAGCCGGAAATCATGTACATAATTTCGGTAGAATGATGATCGTGGTAAGACATGGTATAGTCATGCCATTGCTTGTAATAGTAAGCAAAAAAACGGGGAATATAATCCCTGTCACGCAGCAGTGGCTCAAACAGACTTCCGTTCATCCCCGCACCTCCACAAAATAGATAAGGCTAACACAGCAACGTATCTGCAACCGCTCTATTTTCACAGTTTAACAGACTGAGCCATGTACTTCTATTTCACTCCATCGGACGATCTGGAATTCTTTGGATTACGTTAGGGGACTCCTGCCTAAAAGGTTGGGGATTTATCACTTTCTGGACTTAAATACTGAATCAACATTCCCGCAAATCGGTTAGCAATTTCTATATCCTCAAGTTCGTTATTCCAATCGTCCTTGGACGTCAGACTCATTTTCTGGAGTATACCCATCATAGACGTGAAGATAAAATGAGCGGTCTTTAAGGGTTCCGTATCAGACTTCAATGATCCATCTTGGAATCCAGCTTCCAGAGCATCCATCAGGAAATGTCGTTCCTTTCCCCTGCTAACAAAATTTTTGTACTGTTCTTTGAGTTCTTGATTTGAATCATAAGCTTCGTAATGCAGATCGAATAAAAGAATAAACTTGATGTATTCCGGATGTTGCCAAGCGTAATCAATCCATGCATCAAGCATCGAAGTAAGCATCTTCTTACCGCTCATTTCGGCTGAAGGTGCCCTTCTAACAAATTCGGTCATGCTCTCCAGGATTTCCATCTGGACCTCAAAGATCAGTTCGTTCATGGACTGAAAGTGCTTATAGAATGTGACCCGGCTTACACCAGCCACGTTGCATACATCCTTAACATTAACTTTGAGAAAGCTTTGCTTCATAAAAAGTTCCTTCGCAGCAGCAATGAGCTCTTCCCGATTTTTGTTTTTCAAATTCTGGTGCCAGTTCTCAGTCATTAGCAACCATCCGTTTCTCATTTTTTGGTTTTTGTAAGGTTAAGAAAAGGGCAGATGCAAGAATAAGTGCACCAAAAATATAAGGAATATGAATGTGCTTGTCAAACAACAAACCCGCTAAAATAGGCCCCAATATATTGCCTAGGCTAGTATACGTTGTATTCAATCCGGCGGCATATCCTTGACGATCACCAGCTGAGTTCGCGATCATTGTACTTACGGTTGGCCTTAGGAAGGCATTAAAAGCAAAAAACAGTGCCGATACCGCCAGCAAATAACCTAAATTGATCTTAAGTAACATTAACAATAAAGCGATGGCTGTCATGATCAAAGAGAGACGTATTAGCCTCATCTCTCCAAGTCTCTTGATGAGATAATCGAGCAGCCAAATCTGCACAACGATGCCTATAATTGCACCAACCGTAATGATCATTGAGATTTTAGTGGCATCAAAACCGTATTTTCGTTCTACAAAAAGAGCATACACTGTTTCGTAATTCATCAAACCTAATGTCATGACCAGAATGAGGAGGAGATAACGAAAATAGGATGTCCGAAATGAATTTAGGATTTGGCTGCGAATTGGCTCCCGGCGGCCCCATTGGCTAGCGGGTTTTCGTTTTTCCTTGGGTAATGTCTCTGGCATACACAAGCTAAGCAGCGTAGCTACAAGTCCAAGTCCACCAGCAAAAAAATAGGGCACCCTGATGCCAAACTCAGCGATCATACCGCCTAAACCCGGACCAAGCACCATACCCAAATTCATGGAGGCGCCCAAGTATCCCATTCCTTTAGCTCGGGTTTCAGAAGTGGTAATATCAGCGACGTAGGCCATATTGGAAGGAACCATTAGTCCAATACCTATCCCCCCGATAAATCGGGCAATATATAGAAGAGGCAATGTCGTAGAAACAGCAAACATGAGATCCGAGATGACGGTTAAAAACAGCCCCGTTATGATCATGGATTTTCGTCCCCATCTATCCGAAAGCTGCCCACCTAGGGGCGAAAAAATAAACTGAGCTGCTCCAAAAGCGGCAATAAGATACCCCGCAGCAGCTCCTGCCGCATTAAATTGTTTCAGATATTCAGGCAGAATGGGAATCACCATACCTTGACCCAATAAAGCAATAAACAAATTCAGCATCAGAATGAAAAGTGGAAATGTAGCAGACTTAGGTAAGCTGCTCATGTTTGTAACCCCCTCCAACCATTTACACTATGTAACCCCTTACTATGTGTAAACCATATTAGTTGATATAGGGGCCCTTGTAAATAAAAATACAGACCTATTGAGCCTAGCTATTGGGCTCCTGTTTTGCAAACTCCTGTAACATGCCTCTTATTTGTTCTCCCAATTTAGCAGGAGCTTTCTTGGGTGAACCCGTGTCAAACGGAGGCTGAGGATCGTATTCCAAAATCAGCTGGACTCCTTTACTCATGTCTTCTCCCAATTCCCAAGCTATTAACTGGAGTGCCATATCAATACCAGAGGAGACACCGGCTGCTGTAACCATTTTGCCCTGACGAACCACTCTCTCATCTGTTGGAATGGCTCCAAGAGATTGGAGCAGGCCTAAGGAACCCCAATGACTGGTGGCTACGGTTCCATTTAACAAGCCTGCTGCGCTCAAAATCAAAGAGCCGTTACAAACCGACGTGGTCCATTTCGTAGTTTCATGTATTTGGCGAATCCAATTTAACGTTTCTTCGTCATTCATTGGGGTTTTATAATTTGGCGGACTGCATCCAGGAACAACAAGAATATCAGCTGAAATAACTTCAGAAAAACTGTAATCGGCATGCAAATAACCCATATTTGAGTCCAGCTTGATTAACCCTTTTTGCTTAGCGACAAACTTCACTTCACATTTCAGTGTAGCAGCAAACACATCGTATGGACCTATTGCATCTAACGCTGTAATTCCATCGAAAAGCATGATTGCGATTTTCATGATGATCTCTCCTTTGAAGTGGGATTTTATTCTTGCACACTCATACTAACATACATATACGGGGTATGGGTATATTCGATGATGTAAACCTTTAATAGTACGTACCTGTAAAAAGGCATACTTAAAAAGGACCACCCCGGGGTAGCCCTTTTTAAGTATACCTGCAAAGCTGTTAATCGCGAGCCGCTTAAGAGCTTTGCTTTCTCAACTGACCATAATATAAATCACTGTAAAAGCCTTTGTGAGCCAGCAATTCATCATGAGAACCCTGCTCCTCCAGACGGCCATCCTTCAAGACCAGAATCCGGTCAGCCTGACGAATGGTATTCAGCCGATGCGCGATGACGAAACTTGTTCGACCCTGCATAAGCCGCTCCAGTCCTTCTTGTATCTTCATCTCTGTAATGGTGTCAATGCTGCTGGTTGCCTCGTCGAGTACAAGGATAGAAGGGTTGGCCAAAATAGCACGGGCAATAGCCAGCAGCTGTTTTTGCCCTTGACTGATGCCGCTGCCGTTCACTTCCAGCACCTTGTCGTATCCGTCCTTCATCCGAATGATAAAGGAATGGGCGTTAGCCAGTTTCGATGCTTGTTCAACCTCCTCATCGGTGGCGTCCAGTCTGCCGAAGCGGATATTTTCACGAATTGTCCCCTGAAACAGGAAAGAGTCCTGTAGCACAAATGCCATGCGGGAACGCAAGCTTTCACGCCGGATGGTAATAATGTCGCGCCCGTCCAGCGTAATCGTTCCCTTGTCGGGGCTATAGAATCTGGAAAGAAGCTGGATCAGTGTCGTTTTCCCTGCCCCGGTCGGGCCGACTAGTGCGATCATTTCACCAGGTTTGGCTTCAAAGGAAATACCCTCCAGCGTAGCGCTTCCCTCATCATAACCGAAGGAAACATCCGTAAACCGCACCGCCCCCTCTAGATGCCCTACTTCCACTGCGCCGCGTTCATCCTTGGACTCTTCATCTTCATCCAATATTTCAAATACACGCTCAGCTCCGGCAATGGCAGACAGCAGGGTGTTCCACTGGTTAGCCAAATCGTTCAGCGGTCTGGTGAACTGGCGGGCATATTCTACGAATACAATAATTGTACCTATAGTAATGGAGCCGCGAATGGCCAAAATCCCACCGATCCCCGCTACAATAGCAAAGCTGAGATTATTCAGTCCGTTCATCAGCTTCGGTATGAAGCCTGAAATCGTTTGGGCCCAGAAACCCGACAGCCGAATACGGTCATTACGCTCGCCAAAACCATGGATGACTCTCTTTTCCTGCGAAAATGCTTTAATAATCTGCTGCCCGGACAGCGTTTCTTCGATGTATCCGTTCAGTTCGCCCACATTCTTCTGGCGTTCCTTATATAAGGGCCCGGTACGACGTGTGATCCAGCGCATCCCGGCAGCCATTAACGGCACCACAATAAAAGTCAGCAGGGTCATCAGCGGGCTTAACCACAGCATCACCGTGAGTGTACCGATTAGCGTCAATATGCTCGAAAAAATCTGAATGGCGGAGCTGTTCAGCGTAGAACTGACATTTTCGATATCATTGGTCAAACGGCTCATGATCTCTCCCTGCTGACGTTTGCCGTAGAAAGGAATCGGTAGTCGATGCAAATGTGAAAACAGATCGAAACGCATGCGGTACACCGTCTCTTGGGCAATCTCGATCATCCAGATATTTTGCAGCCAGGAGGTCAGCGAGTTGAGCAGATATACAGCTCCTAATCCGATGAGAAAATAAATCCACATGCGTCCACCCGGACCTTCGAGAAAATCATCCACCGCTACGCCGACCAGATATGGACCCAGCAGAGCTAGCCCGGAGCTGAGCAGGACCATGAACAATACCAGCATCAGTTTGGCCTTACGGCGAGCCAGATAAGCCCATATCCGTCCTAAGGTGCCAGACCAGTTCTTCGCTTTGGCCTTGTGGCGCCCTTCAGCTCCCGCCGGATTTCGCAGCACACCAGACGGCGGTGTAGGCTGACGGAACGGTTCAATGAGTTCCTTGAACATGCGACTCCTCCTTTCCATATTGTGATTCATAGATACGCCGATACAGATCCGAACTATCCATGAGATGCTCATGGCTTCCGCTTGCCATCAGGCGACCCTCATCCAGCAGTAAAATCTGATTTGCCGATGCGGTCGAGCTGATCTTCTGCGTAATGAGAAATGTCGTGCAGGACAGACCATCGAGTGCATTCAGTAGTGCTGCTTCTGTCCCTACATCCAGCGCACTTGTGCTGTCGTCCAAAATCAGCACTGCCGGCTGGCGTACCAGTGCGCGGGCAATCGAAAGCCGCTGTTTCTGTCCGCCAGACAGATTGACGCCACGCTGCCCGAGCATCGTGTCATAGCCTTGCGGCAAGCGTTCAATCATATTATGGATTTGCGCCATGCGTGCGGCTTCCTGAATTTGCTCCAGGCTGGCATTCTCCAGCCCCCAAGCAATATTATCCCGAATCGAGCCGGTGAATAGCAGTACCTCCTGAGGCACATAGCCAATAGCCTCTCGTAATATGGACGCATCCAGTTCACGAGCGTCCTTTCCGTCAAAGCGCACATGACCTTCATCTTCTTCATACAGACGCGTAATCAACTGCACAAGTGAAGATTTTCCCGAGCCAGTGGCCCCCATAATAGCTATCCGCTCGCCCGCTCGCGCCCTAAAAGAGATATCCTTTAGTACAGCCAAATCACTGCCCGGATAATGAAAGCTCACCCGGTCCATTTCCACCTGTCCCTTAATCCGTGTATGATGTGTTGAAACAGACTCCAGCTCTGACCCATCTTCATTAGATGTGTCCAATATCTCTCGAATCCGCCCGGTAGATGCAGTAGCTCGGGAAAATACAACAACGATACCTGATAAGGCAGACAAGGCTCCTATCGTCCGCAGTGAATAATTGACGACTGCGACCACCTGTCCTACACTGGCATCCCCAGTGGAAATTTGGCCGCGTCCAAACCAAAGTACTGCAATAATCCCTGCATTCATCGCAAACAAAATGAACGGCATCGTCGTTTCTGTCCAGCGTAGAGCGGACACCGTCCCTTTCATCAATTCGCCTCCATAATGGGCAAAACGTTCGATTTCATGCCGCATCCGCACAAAAACCCGGATGAGACGGATGCCTGTCAGGTTCTCCTGGATTACTCCGTTAACGTCATCCAGGCGACGCTGGACACCCTTAAATAAAGTGACCGTTCGCCGCATCATCACCAGCACAAACACGAACAGCACCGGGGCCATAACCGCCAATAGCAGCCCAAGCCTGAAATGTACAACCAGTGCCATCACAATACTGCCGATGACTACAAGCGGAACCCGTGTCATAAACCGCAGGCTCATAAACACCGTATCCTGTACTTGCGTGACATCCCCGGTCAGGCGCGTAATCAGCGACGAAGTGGCAAAACGTTTAAACACAGGATACGAAAAAGATTGCACTTTACGGTACAACTTTTCCCGCAAATCATAGCCGAAGCCCTGACTTGCATGTGAAGCAAAAAAAGAGCTGGATATCCCCGCCATAAAAGCGATAACGGCACTCCCCACCAATACACTGCCCCATAACCAGACGACGGACAAATCCTGCTGTCGGATGCCCTCATCAATGATTTTAGAGATCAAATATGGCTGCGATAGCTCTACCGTCAATTCCAGCAACATCATCACGAGCGCTGCGATGGCTGGAACCCGATATTTTTTCAGAAAAGAAAACATCATTCCCACAAGCATTCCTCCAATTGCCCATAGCCGTCCTTCCAGATCAGCGTGTCATGGTTATAAGATTCGAACCTGTCTGCTGTAAAACCATATATACGCACTTTATACAGCACTATATTTTATTATACCCTTCTGAACGGCTTCGTTTAACCAGCAAATTGGAGACTCCAGTTGTGAAATTAAAAGATATACAAGAAAGCGTTCCAGTCACGGTCACACTTACCGAACGGGAACGCCTTTTTGATTATTTCGGCAGCTCTGCCGGATAATACTGCAACCAGCGCTTTAAGTCCGCGCTATGGATGACACGCTTGGGATCTTCACCGACTAGGCGAAGTCGCTCCAGCACAAACTTGATTTCACCGGAGCCCGCCTCGATTCCTTCCTGCTCCAGCATATATTGAACTGCACTTCTGCCCGAATGCTTGCCGAGTACGAACGAATGGTCAGTGCCCAGCTCGGTTGGATCAAGGGTCTGATAGGCGGCACGCTCCTTTAGCAGACCGTTGATATGTATGCCGGATTCATGGGCGAATACCATGTCTCCCACAATTGGCTTGCCTTCAGGAATGATTCGGTTGGAGGCTTTGGACACCAGTGCAGCCAGCGGGTTCAGCATTTCGGGACGGACGCCGCAGGTTCCTTGATATAGATCCCTCCACGACATTACCACTTCCTCCAGCGCCGTATTACCTGCCCTTTCCCCAAGGCCCGACACTGTGGTACTGGCCCAGACAGCTCCCGCTTGCAAAGCTGCCAAAGTATTGGCAAGCGCTAGACCATAATCATTATGACAGTGAATCTCAAGCTCCACATCCTGCGGCACGCGCGATACAAGCCTGTCTATACGGGCAGCTATCGCAGCGGGATGGTGAACAGACAGCGTATCGGCATATCTGAAGCGCCGGATGCCATCCCTGTAGAGCTGATTCGCCAACTGCTCAAGGAACAGGTCATCTGCCCTTGAAGCATCCTCAAAGCCTACGGAAACAGTCAATCCTTTACACTGACCGTAATCAACAGACTTGCGGATCAGCTCTGTCACCTGCTCAGGATTCATACCCAGCTTGGACTTCATCTGCACCATCGACACGGGAACCGAAATATGGGCCCAGCCGACGCCTGTCGATTCAGCTGCATCAATATCCGTGAACACCGCCCGATTCCAGGTCATTAGCTTCATCTGAAGTCCGAGAGCAGCAATCCTGGCAATAGACCTGCACTCCGCCTTTCCCATTGCCGGAATTCCGATCTCAGCCTGCTCCACCCCCGCCGAGTCCAGCATGATGGCAATTTCAGTTTTCTCCTCGGCCGAAAAGGCAACGCCCGGAGCCTGTTCTCCGTCACGAAGTGTCGTATCACAAATATGCAACTGACTCATCTATATCCCCTCCCGTTCCGCAGCAAGGACAACGCGGGTTGCGTTTGACCGCTATGGTGCAGCTGCTCATATCCAGCACATTCATACGGTACATACGGTCAGTGAACAAATTGCCCGCATCTGTAATCCATTTGACCGCTTCCAGTGCAGCCATACAGCCAATCAAACCCGATGTAGCTCCCAGAACCGGGAATCCCAGAGGCTCCCAAGGCTGTCCGCCTTCCGGGTAGAGACATTCCAGGCATGCCGTCCTACCGGGATCAATGGTCATCAATGATACTTCATAGGCGTACATGGCCGCTTCTATCATCGGTCTGCCATGTCGAACACATAGTCTGTTCAGCGCATATCTTTCCGGAAAGTCATACCGTGCATCAATCACGATATCCGCCGCTTCTACCCATGGTCCAGAGGATTCTTCCGTGATTCTGTGGGCGTGGCCCTCAAGCTCGGTCTCCGGATTGATACGCTGTAAATGCTGCAATGCCGTCTCCATCCGTTCCTCCCCGATTCGTCTGCTGTCCATCAGCACCTGACGGTTCATATCGGGCAGATGGATTACGCCCTCATGGGCCAATATCAGCTTCCCCACTCCAGCAGCGGCCAGGTACATGGCCGCTGTCCCTCCCAATCCTCCGATGCCTGCGACCATAACAGTAGCTTGCTTTAGCCTGTTCTGACCTCCCACTCCCAGCAGCTTCAACTGGCGTCCGTATCTACCGTCTTCCAGCAGCTGTACCATTCGTCCCCCCCTCCATGTGCGGCTCCCGCCTTTAAGATATTCGGTCCGCAGGATCTTGACACCATATCTGGTTGTTCTTCGGTTGCTCTTCCTTACTGAAGGCTCATGATTCGGCTTTGCCGCTGCCCTCCTCAGCGTGCAGGATTTTGGCAAGCCACATGGGCGGATTGCGAGCCAGCATATTCTGGAGACGCTGGACCTGCTCCTCAATGGTGCTGCCGAAGGCCACCTTCACAGGCATAATGGTCCGTTTGGTAACCTGTGCGGCGGCCGAAGCGCCGATCTGTACCAGAAAGATCAAGGCACAATCCTCGATCAGGCCAATTCGGCTGGCGATCTTGCCCGCCTCGTTCTCATCGCTCCCCAGGGCTATCCGCCGATGCTCCAGGAACTGGACGCCTGAGTGCCGGATTTCGAATACAGTGAACATGGGACTCTGTCCAAAATGAGCATTCACAAGCACACCGTCTTCCGTCGCAAATGCAACCTTCATCCTCCCTTCCCCCTCTCGGTAAGCAATACATTGCCTACTTTGTTCACCCACTCCATGGTTCCACGGTATCCGACGCTTACGGATGTGTGGGCGCCCAGCTCGTCATATACCGGCAAGCCTGCCGGCACGAATGAGGCGCCAGCCCGTGGCGCTCCCTTTCTTCCATGCGAATTGCTGATCCACAAATCAACGCCCTGCGCGCTCTCCTCTGCATCATCCAGATCACCGATCCATACTTCCCGTTCTGTCTTTTGCAGTGCGGGCGTGCTGCAGGGTGTAATTAGCCGTTTCAGTTCCACTCCCATCTCCTCTAGCCAGGCTGCGGTCGACAGCATATGATCCGGTTCTAGCGCCACTACAGCGGAAGCGCCGGAATAATAGAAATGGGCATCCAGCATGCTGTCCAACAGATTTTCACGCTGCCAGCGGAAGCGAACAGGGGCTGGCTCGCGGCTGATTTTCTGCAGAAAATGTATGAACGCATCGCTCGCGGCCAAGCCAGACAGACCCGTGAACAAGTGGTAGGGAATGCCTGCGGCATGAGTCAGCCTGCGCGCCGGACGCTCCATGCTCGCGCCAATGGCAATGGTGCAGGAAGACTCCAGCATCTGGCAGGCTGAATCCAGCGGAGTCCCCCCTCTCGTCAAAGGGGAAAAACCTGTCAGCAGATGACCGGACAAGGAAGTGGAGATATCGGGGAGTGTAATAACCTCCAGGCCGAAGGAAGCGATAATATCCTTGATTTCCATGACATCTCCGGCAGTCAGATAAGAAGCCGGCAGCAGATTGACCTGCGTCCGGCGCTGTTTTTTGGGGGACTTGCCTCCGGCTAACCCGAGTACAGCATCCATTAGCGACTCCACTGTACTGCTGTAGCCCGTCTCCAAAGAGCCGTGAAAATCAGGCAGCGATATAGAAAACAGCAGACTGTCCTTCAATGCCCGTTCTCGCTTGAACGCCTTTACCCTAGACTGAAAATCAACGCCTGCCACCTCGGTGAGGGCCGTGCTGATCACGCCGATGACATCTGGATGGTGTTTGGACCAGATATGATCCAGCGCCTCCTCCAGATTCCGGTCTGCATCAAATATAACGTCCATCTCTTGCAGCGCAGAGGTCTGAACGGCAATCGGCTCTCGAAAATGGCGAGTCAGCAGCGCCTTGGAGAAGGCCGAGCAGCCCTGAGCGCCGTGCAGCAAAGGCATTGAGCGATACATCCCCTGCAGAGCCAGCACGCCGCCCAAAGGCTGTCCTACCTTGAGCGGGTTGACACTGACAGGCTTCGTGGCGGATTTAATCGGCAAATTCCGTCTCCTCCTCCCATGGAGCCAATTTGGCGGTCAGTTCCCATACCGGATGCTGTAGCGTATGCACAAGCTGTTTCGCCAGAGATAACAGCCCATCATAGCCCGCATAGGCTTTGTGCCGTTCTTGATTGATGTCCACAAAAGGAATTTGTTCCTTCAGCGCCATATACATGTTCCGGCCCCCGGCAATGACCATGTCTGCCTTGCGGCTCCGTACGGTCTTGAGAATCTGCCGGGCGCCGCCTTCCGGGATGTATTCCGCATCATCTCCGATACGGTCAGCAATCCGGGATACATCCTCGGCAGTGCTTTTGTTCGTGCCTACACCAACCACCTTAATGCCCAGCTCCTGCAAAGCCGTAATGACAGACCAGCTCTTTACACCCCCGGTATAGAGCACTGCCCGCTTTCCTTTCAGTTGCTTGCGGTAGGGCTCCAGCTCCAGCGATAGCCTCATTTCCTCCCGTGCGGCCAGCTTATCCACCCGTCGCTCTACATCACGATCTCCCGTCAGGTAAGCCATCTGTCGCAAGGAATAACTCGTCTCCTTTGCTCCATAAAATGAACCTTCAAAATAAGGAATGCCGTATTTACGCTCCATTTGGACTGCCAGACCCAGCAAAGCCCGGCTGCATACGACCATATTGGCCTTGGCACGATGCGCCCATCCCACCTCACGGAACCGACCGTCTCCGGTAATTCGGGACAGGATACTCATTCCCGCCTGCTGCATCAGCCGCTCGATATGCCACATCTCACCCGCAATATTGTATTCCCCAATGAGATTGATATCATGGGAGGTTGTCTGTTCCGGCTCGGTGCTGCCGATAATATGCTGGAACAGCACATCTCCGGCCAGCCGGGTCCCGAGATTCTTGCTGCCCACAAATCCCGGGCTGTTCACCGGAATGATCGGCGTTCCCAGCTGCTCCGATTCAGCCTTGCAAACTCCCTCGATATCTTCACCGGTGAGGGCTGTGACGCATGTGGTATAGACGAATACAGCGGGAGGAGCAAAGCGGCTGACAATGTAGCGGATCGATTCATGCAGCTTTTGTTCACTACCAAAAATGATGTCCTGTTCTCCAAGATCAGTAGTGAAGCCATACGCCGACAGCTCCGGGCCGCTGGACAGGCTGCCTCTGCTCTCCCAGCTATTGCCGAGACACGCAATCGGCCCGTGCACCAGATGAGCCGCATCTGCAATAGGGATCAGTGTAATCTGAGCCCCGTCAAAGGAGCAGCCACCCGAAGCCTCCCCCGGCACAGGCCGGGGACAGGGCGTGCTTTTGGGAATTTTTTTGCCGCAGGATACCTCCAGCCTTCCGTTAGACACAGCCGGCTCCATCCGCAACCCCCCTTATTTCAGATAGAATCCATTGAAATCACAAGCCAAGTTGTCAACTTCCATCTACGCGATACAGCAATTAGCGCACTAGATCAAAGCTATGATCCGGAGCCTGCTCCTCCATGACATCCAGTACGGTATTCACGAATTGGGTAAGCAGATTCAGCGCACCCTGGTAGCCGATAATCGGATAACGATGCAGATGATGCCTGTCGAAGATCGGAAAGCCCACACGGAGCAATGGAATTTTCGCTTCTTTCGCCGCGAACTTCAGGTGGGAGCTACCAATAGCCAGGTCTACTGGGTCCTGGAACAGCAGCGAACGCATATGCCACAAATCCTGACCGGAATGAACCGTGGCTTCTGCACCGTAAGGGCTGGACTTCAGCAGAAGCTCTGCTTCCTTCTCAAATTTCCGGTCCCCATTGGAGCACACAATATGCACCGGCTCCATGCCCAGCTCCAGACAAAAGCCAATCAGGCCGATGAGCATATCCGGGTCTCCCGCCATAGCCACTCGTTTGCCGTGCAGATAAGCATGCGAATCCATCATAGCATCCACAATTCGGGCGCGCTCCTGCTTCAATGCCTCGGGAATTTCTCTTCCAGACAGGCGGCTAATCTCCTCAAGCAACCGATCTGTAGCCCGGATGCCCAGCGGTGTGGAGATGGAGAACACCTGCTGCCCCCAGGTTTGCTTCATATAACCTAATGTTTTACGAAGAGAGTACTGCTGGATCGCCAACGTGCCTGCAGCATCTGCGGCCTTGGGCACATCCTCAAGCGGCGTTCCCCCGTAATAGTAGCTGTACTCTCCAGTAGCCCCTGAATCAAAATTACTGCTGTGGTCACCCAGAATGGTATACGTAGCGCCGAACATCCCCAGCATGCGCCGCATTTCCGCAAAATTGCCTGTATACCCGTCAAACCCGAGCAGTACATTCAGCTTCAATTCATGACCAGGCTGCGGCGTCCGGCCTGACTTGTTATACAACGTCTCCAGCACAGAGCGCAGCATGGCGTCATAGCCTGTAATATGTGAACCGGAGAAGCTGGGGGTATTGGCAAAAGGAACCGGCATATCCTCAGGAAGGGCTCCCTCCTGACGGGCATTGGCCAGGAAGGCAGACAGATCATCCCCGATCACCTCTGCCATACAGGTCGTGCATACCGCAATCATCTCCGGCTGATACAAGGCAATGCAGTTCTCTATACCGTCAATGAGGTTGCGCATGCCGCCGAATACGGCGGCATCCTCGGTCATCGAGGTGGAGACGGCAGGAACAGGCTCTTTGAAGTGGCGGGCAAGATGGCTGCGGAAATAAGCTGTACAGCCCTGTGAGCCATGAATGAACGGGAGCGTTTTTTCGAAGCCCAGCGCAGCCATGACCGCTCCCAGCGGCTGACAAGCCTTGGCCGGGTTCACAACTACGGCTGTACGAGCGAAATTCTTGTCCTTGTATTCCTTGGTCTTGGTATACTCCAGGGTGGCAGTAACCTCCTCTGGCGAGCAAGGGGCCTCAAAAGCCCGTTTCTCCTCACGCTGGCGTACATATTTATCCTGCCGAAACAACTGATTGTGATCGACAATGTTCAGACGCTCGCTCATACCGACACCTCCGCAGTCTGCCGTGATGGCAGCAGGCTCCATACTGGACTGTTTATGGTCATATCCATATCACGCGCAAAAATCTTAAAGCCGTCAAAACCATGATAAGGCCCGCTGTAATCCCAAGAGTGCATTTGACGGAAGGGAATGCCCATTTTGTGATACACGTATTTCTCCTTGACTCCGGCGCCCATTAAGTCAATATTCAGCCGCTGGGCCAATTCCTCCAGTTCATAGGCCGTTGGATCATCGTACAGAATAGTACCTTCCTTTACATCGGGAAACGTCTTTTCGTAATCATCCTTATGGGCAAATTCATAGCCTGTAGCCACAATTTCCATACCCAGATCCTCATAGGCACCGATGGTATGCCTTGCCCGCAGCCCGCCAATCAGAAGCATCACCTTTTTGCCTTCCAGACGTGGGCGGTATTTACGGATGACCGCCTCCATCTGCGGCATATATTGGGCAATGACCTGCTCACATTTTTCCTGAATCGTCTCGTCAAAGCGGGCAGCAATCGCTCTGAGGCTCTCCATCGTCTTCGTCGGGCCAAAGAAGTTATATTCCATCCAGGGAATTCCGTATTCCTGCTCCATCGTTGTGCACATATAATTCATGGAACGATGACAATGGATCAGATTGAGCTTGGATTTATGGGCAATCCCCAGCTCATTGATCGTACCGTCACCCGACCACTGCGCTATGACCCGCAGTCCCATTTCCTCCAGCAAAATGCGCGAGGCCCAGGCATCACCGCCGATATTGTAGTCCCCAATAATGGAGACATCATAAGGCCCGCACTCCTTTAGCTCCCGGCGCCCCATCAGAAAATCGCGGATAGCATCATTAGCAATGTGATGCCCCAGAGACTGACTCACTCCGCGAAAACCCTCACAGCGTACAGGAATGACCGGAATGCCCAGCTCCTCTGTCATCTTTTTGGCCACAGCCCCGATATCATCACCAATCAGTCCGACCGGACATTCAGATTGTACGGAGATGCCTTTAGCCAGCGGGAACATCTCCTTAATTTCCCTGCAGATCACCTCCAACTTCTTATCTCCCCCGAACACGATATCCTTTTCCTGAAAATTGCTGGTAATCTGCATGGCGGTAAAATTATCGATGCCCAATACCCCATTCGCATAATTGCGTCGGGTACCCCAACTGTATTGCCCGCAGCCGATGGGACCATGGCTAATGTGCACCATGTCTTTAATCGGGCCCCATACCACACCCTTGGAGCCTGCATAAGCACAACCCCTTGCTGTCATAACGCCGGGCCGTGATTTCATGTTGGACTTGATGGAACAGGTTCCGCAGTTCACAAGTTCCTCATCCGCGATCTCAAAATGCTTGGTCCGATCCTTCTTGGCCTTCTTGGGATATACCTCCAGTATCTCCTCTACGATCTGCTTTCCCTTATCCACAATACTGCTCATTTGGCCTATTCCTCCCTCCTGCGAGCTGTGCATTCAGCTCCCCCCACCATCACACGATGATTCCGTCATTAAGCCTTCTGGCTACAGCCTACTGCCCAGACGCCTCAGCTTTGTTAATTGCGGTTTCTTCATCCTCAATAATGCCGAATTCCATCAATAGCTCCTCTAGCTCTTCCATGGAAATAGGAGTAGGAACCGTCAGCATATCGTTATTCAAAATCTTACCTGCCAGCTCTTCATACTCCGCAGCCTGCTTATGTTCCGGGTTATATTGGGTAACAGTCATACGGCGCAGCTCAGCGTGCTGCACAACATTGTCACGCGGCAAAAAGTGGATCATCTGCGTGTTCAGTCTTCTTGCAAGCTCTGTAATCAATTCCGCTTCCAGGTCCGTATTCCGGCTGTTGCAGATTAAGCCGCCCAAACGCACCCCGCCGCTGTTGGCATACTTCAATATTCCGCGCGCAATATTGTTGGCAGCGTACATAGCCATCATCTCGCCTGAGCATACAATGTAGATTTCCTGTGCCTTCTTCTCCCGGATCGGCATGGCGAAGCCCCCGCACACGACGTCCCCCAGTACATCGTAGGAAACAAAATCCAGCCCTTCGTAGGCCCCCTCTTCCTCCAGAAAATTAATGGCTGTGATGATGCCGCGTCCTGCACAGCCGACACCAGGCTCTGGCCCGCCGCATTCCACGTTCAGAATGTCACCGAAGCCCTTCTGGACAACATCCTCCAGCTCCAAATCCTCTACCGTGCCCCTTTCAGCAGCCAGATGTAGCACTGTCTGTTGGGCCTTCGTATTCAGAATAAGACGGGTGGAGTCTGCCTTGGGATCACAGCCTACGATCATAATTTTTTGTTTGAATTTGGTAGCGAGCTGAGCCAGTGTATTTTGCGAGGTTGTCGATTTGCCGATACCGCCTTTACCGTAAAACGCAATTTGTCTCATATTTTCTCAGCCTCCAAAATGTTCAATGGGTAAATCCGAATGAGTGCCCTTAACTCCCTTATTGCGCTTACTTCCCTTATTGCTCTGCACAGGATACATATAACGCAGAAATTTTACATATTCCAGAACGGATTCCTCAATATCCCCGCCACATACAATAGGCAGCACGCCAGCTTCCTGCAATGCCTCTTTGGGAGCTTCGCCTATGCCGGACGACAGCAGCAATGCACAGTCATGCACCATGGAAAGGATCTCCTTCATCGTCTCGACCTTGTCTCCATTGCAATCGGCTTTCCCATGGCAGTAGGATTGCACCTTACGAATGCCTATGAAATTTACGATAGTCCCGTCGCTTTCATAGATCATGAATTCCTTGGCACGACCGAAATGCTGATTCACCTTCCCTCCGCCACGACTGGCCACAGCGATTAGGACTGGCTTTGAGGTAAAGCTTGCTTCAGGCTTATCCTCCGATAACGGGCAGCTACATCCACCCCCGGTTGACGGTTGTTTGTGGTGCGATTGTCCCTCCTTGCGTTCCATTCTCACTCTCACCTTCTCATCCAGTTCTTTCTGAAATTGTGCCCTTGCCCCTTCATCCATGGGAGGAGCAGCCGCAATGTTCTCCCATGTAAAATCCTGATTGCGATCCTCGCCCAGCAGTCCAATCGCATCCGCCCTGCACTGACGGCAATGGCGCATAATGACAGCTCCCGCCTCAGCACATTGCTCCTGCAGCTGCCGGACCAGACGGGGACGGGGGGCCCGCATCCCTTCCTGCTCATACCGACTGCCGGGTGCGATGATGAGCGGCATAATGTTGTGCAGTACCGCGCCGTGCTCCTTGACCACCCTGGCTACCTCTGGCAGATGGGCATCATTGACTTCGGGAATCAGCACCGAGTTCACCTTGCACAATACGCCTCTCGAAGCCAGCATCTTCAAGCCTGCCAGCTGGCGATCAATCAACAGCCGCGCGGCCTCCTCTCCTGCATAGCGTTTTCCTTCATCGTAGACCCATCCATAAATGCGGCTCCCCACCACTGGATCTACAGCATTGATCGTGATCGTGACATGCGAAATACCCAACTCTACAATCCTGTCGATATGCCTGATCAAGGTAAGGCCATTCGTGCTGAGACAGAATATGACATCCTTAACTGTCTCACGGACCCGGCGGAAGGTATCGAAGGTTGCCTCCGCATTGGCCAGCGGATCTCCAGGTCCCGCAATGCCGACAACGGACAGTTGCATCAGCTGTGCCGCTACGCCATAGGTCTTGCTCGCCGCCTGCTCCGGCGTGAGCAGTTCACTAACAACGCCGGGACGGCTTTCATTGACGCAATCGAATTTGCGGTTGCAATAATGGCACTGAATATTGCATGCCGGGGCTACTGGAAGATGAATGCGCGCAAAATAGCGATGTGCCTCTTCGTTATAACAGGGATGTCGTCTGAGGGTTTCCAAGGCTAAGGGGGTTTCCGAGAGATCAGCTAAAGAGTCCATTCATTCCCTCCTCTCTACGTTATATTCCCTCACACAATTCTCTGTTTTTGTCTGGAATATAATTACATCTTAGAGACAGGGACAAATACAGTCAATTCGCTTCTCCATGAAATCCCTGACATTTATCCTCATTTCACATATGTGTCAAATTTTACGTCAAGTAATATATCATACCCTTTACATGTGCGCGGTTACATTTCATATTCTCAATAACATCAATACGTAAAAAAAGAGAGTCCGTAAATACGGCTCTCCTTTTGAGACAAGAAATTTCATTATATATTTTGGGAAATAGTCTCCGCTTATCATTCCTTCACATCTATTTCCGTCCCATCAACTTTCGTTCCATCGACTTCTTTTTCATCTACCTCTGCTGCCTTTGCCTCATCCACCTCTGCTGCCTCTACTTCATCCGCTTCGTCACTGCTCTCTTCCTCCATCAAGGCTTTTGGCGTGTAAAGCTTGGGAATCGGCACATTCGCCCAATCCATATCGGACGCAAAGTAAAAGCTCGTGTAGGACGGCTGGTTATACCCAGTATTTTGACGCGCCACATCCGCGCGATACTGCGGATCATGCATCAACGTGTACAATTTATGCGTCGTAGGTTCTGTGCTCAGATAGATACGGATTGCTGAGCTATCCGCTGTACGGACGAGCATTTCCTCGCGCCAATCACCGAAAATGTCGGCTACCAGCGATGGCGTTCCTTTCGTATAGTTGTTCGTTTTGGTTCCAGTGGCGGTCAACAATGTACCTCGTTTCCAATCCTCAATGGTTGGGGTTACATCAATTGCGCCGTTTACGATTTGTGTGGTCATATCAGCTGCCCATTTGATACTCATATTGGTACCCGGCATCTTTGTATCCAGCTGTTTACCCGCTGCGGTCCACAGGCCGATGGCCCAGGTCTCCAGACCTCGCTGATCCGGGTCGATGTCACCGACCATTCCCCGACCTGTATCCTTGCCGGAATATGCGCCGTAAATGATTTCACCTGTTTTGGCATCCCGCAAAGAATAGCCATATGGAGCGTAAGTGCCACCTTCATGTACCATAAAGATTTCTTTGCCGGGGCGATCCGGGTCAATATCGGTTACATGCAGCGCATCGCCGTGTCCCAATCTGGCGGTTTGACCCGGAGTTGCGCTTTCAGGAGGCATGACATCAAATGAGCTGTACAACAGGCTGCCATCATGGTCAATCGTGGCAGAACCGTATACGATTTCGTCCTTGCCGTCACTGTCCACATCCACCATGCTCAAAGAATGCGCTCCTTGTGTGGTCAAGGTGCCAAATTTCGGGTCCGTTCCATCACGCCCATGCGGACTATCGTTAAATGGATTGGTCATCGGTGCCCAGCCACTGTCCACCATCCAATGTTTTTGGAGATGGCGACCATCCCATGTGTAGGTAGCCAAGGTGGAACGCGTATAATAGCCGCGTGCAAATACAGCGTACGGCTTGCGCCCGTCCAGGTAAGCCACACCTGCCAGGAAGCGGTCTACACGGTTGGCGGGTTCAATCCGGGCCATAGCATAGTCACCCCACATGAGGCCATCGTCATGACGCTCCGGCTCATAGCGGATGGTATCCAGCTCAGCTCCCGTTTTCCCCTTGAAAATCGTCAAATACTCCGGTCCATCGACAATGAAGCCCTCGAACTCTCTCAGCTTGTTTTTGTCGCTCCGTGATAGTGCATATACATCCATAAAGTAGTCTGTCAGGCTTTCCGCATCCTTTCGGGATAGCGGATAACTGTACTTCGGAGCGATGCCAAAGCATTCCTCCAGCGTAGCAGGCCATTGTCCCTTGACCACTTCTTCATGCTTCGTCCAGTTCATGAACATGTTCACCACATGCTCATAATAATCCGAGCGACTCAAACGGTAATCGTCCTCATGTGTAATCCCTGCTTTGCGATCCTCGCGTGGCAGAGTAATATACTTTTCTTTTTTCGGCTTGCCTTTCTTATCAAAAGAAATCATTTTGGTCCCTGGAGCCGTTTTGAACATCAGCTCGGCTTTACCATCGCCGTCAAAATCGTACACCATCATCTGTGTATAATGCGCACCTGATCGAATATTCACGCCCAAGTCGATCCGATACAACAGCTTGCCTTCGGCCGTATACGCATCGACATACGTATTTCCGGTATACCCCTTCTGAGATACATCCTTGGAGTTCGACGGGTCCCATTTTACAAAAAATTCATATTGCCCGTCTCCATCCACATCCCCCACACTCATATCGTTGGCCGAATAAGTATAGGATTCACCTGCGGGTGTTACACCATCGGCAGGCTTTTGAAGAGGAAGTTCATAGTAACCCTGTTGCCATGGCTTCACTTTGGCGCTACGATCCTTTTCTTTGCCTTTTACGACTGAAGCTACTCTGTACACCGCATTTCCGGTTCCTTCCTTATCCACATAGTTGGTGCTGTCAGTCACCGTCGCGATCTTTTTACCGTCACGGTATACGTTAAAGTCCGCTCCTGTCAGCCCCGTTGGACCGTAACCGTTCACTTCTTGAGCCAATAACCGCCAGCTTAAAAATACCCCCTCCTGCGTCACCGCAGCTACCAATCCGCGATCCAGCTTTTCCAGCTGAATGCTGCCGCTACGGTTATGTTCTACTGCAATTGCTGATTCCGCCTGCAGTGTGGGTTCGGATAAGTCTTCCGCAGCCACTCCTTCAGTCGTCCCCGTCATCGCCAGCATCGCTGCCAACGCGGCGGTCAAGCTTCCCTTTCGCCACACGCCTTTCCCTCGAGCCATTCAGGTCGTCCTCCTCAATTGTATTGTGATGACAAGCTAATACCTGAAATGATTGCGCTTACATAAATTAAATTTCCTTACTATTATAGTTTTGCCGTTCCCCCAAACGCGTTTAAATATCCGAGGATTTCTCTACACAAATCCGTGTTGTTTAATCATTCCAAATAAAACAGCCCTCACCAAGCCTGTATGAAAACGGCATGTTAAGGGCTGAATATATGTCTAATCTCGGCTTTTATACTCTAGTGATATCCAATAATTTGAGCTACAACCACGAATACTGCACCCAGTACGAACCAGGTGGCCAGTAACGGCCAAAGTAGGCAAAATCATATTCGCATAAACTCAAAAGGAAATATAAAAAACGGACAGTGGATTGTTCCCATTGTCCGTTTTCGTATGTTCGCGCTAGCTATGGATTAGGATTCGTCCTGGTTACTACAAGCTAGTGAGGGACAAATGAACTGAAATCGTCCCTGCTTGACTGATCCGCATGATAAAATACTACATCCCCGTCCTGTAAATGAAAGATATGCCCGTACGGGTCTTTTATCTCTCTGCGGTAACCCTCCAGTTGCCACTGGTTCAACAGCGGGCCATTTATATACTGTAAATGTGGATGCTCAGCGTCCCCCTGACGCAGTGACTCCACATTAAAGCGGACGACGATAAAGCCCGTTTTCTTGAATATATCTGTATGCTCGTTTAGCTCCTGACGGCGACTGACCTCGCGCAAATCCGTGCCTTTGGTAACTGTGTACACATCAGCAGGCAGGCTATATTCACCATACCAGCGCTGAATTGACGCATTAGCGCGGTCCACGTTGACCCCATCTGGCAGGTCTGTCTTTGGACCAATCAAGGTACGCACAGCCGCAGGCAGCACCAGCCAGTCGTAACGTCCAATCCAGGTCTTGCTGCGTGCAATACGGTGGGCATACAGGGAAGCATAGCGTTCCAGTGTCAACTGGCTTTGTTGTGCTTCACTCAGCTCATGCTTGTATTGGTAGGCTGACGTGTCCTGCATTTCCTCCATCGGCACATTGCGTAGCCGTTCATTCAAAATAACATAGCGCTTTTCCCGGTCCTCCGCCGATCCCAAACGGATAAATTTTCGACTGCCGGAATGTGTATACAGATCTACCTCTTCCCGCTGTCGCCCATCTTTGCTCACCCAATAGAACGATGGCGTGATGCGAATACCGTCCTTGGCGCTAAACATATTGCCTTTGGTCTTGAGGTCAAACTTGAAATGATAGCCTGTCTTGACCGCCACATTTGCATAACCTTCATATGGGTGACTACCGGGGCGAACGGGCAAGGTGAATGGCTCCGGGTTCCCTCTAGGCAACCCGTCAATATTGCCAAGCCCCGTCCAATAGGACAGGCCGCTATGCATTGGGCTTCCTTTTCGCTGCCGAAATACCCGCTCCCAATGGTAATCAGCAATATCCGTGATATGAAAATCATACATCCGTCCGATGACCTCTATATTTACCACATCATTGGCAACATGGTGGGCGATATCCGTGTTGGCATGGCGCTGTTCGGTGAATCCATCCGGTGCATTTTCAGCAATGGTACGGAACTCTACTGTATAGTTGCCTTCATCCACCCATACGGGCAAATAAAAGTCTGTGTCGAGCTGCAGCACCGGAATGTCGATCCAGGTACCTCGTGGATAAAATAGTGTCTTCCTTTTGTCGTACACATCGAACGGAAATCGCACCTGCTTGGTTCGTACATATTTGGCATACTCCCGATCACCATAGCCAGGAATGTTCAAATGCGGACCTGCTGTCGAGATCGTCACCCGGAAAGGGCGCTCCAAAATAAGCGCGGATCGTCCCTTCGTAGGTTGGGTTTTCTGATTATGAGCAGCATCGTCCGACACACTAGACAGATTCACTACGGGAGTGTGGACAGTCACCGTATTAATTCCCTGTATCGGGAACTTTTTATCCGCACCTCCATTGATATTTCCCTTGAGAATAGCGTAAGTGATGTCACCGCTGCTGGGCGTATTGGGTTTATTGATCTTGTGCTTTTCAAGCATATGGCCCGGGCTGTACAGGGTATCCGACCCTATTTTTACGGGTTCAGGGATTTTGCCAGGAGTCGGCCCCTTTTCCTTGACACGCTGGTGGTCCATGATCGTTTGACCGTTGAATTTCACAGTATCGTTTTCGACTTCTACGTCTGGTGTAGCCTTCTGGGCCACAGGCTCCAGTGATCTTTGTTCATTGGGCACCTTCGGCATACTCTTGCCGCCATAAATATAAAGTGAACCCCCATCGATGATGCCCGGAGAAGGAGCCGGATAGTATTTTCCGTTGGTCGCTGATTCTACAGACGGCGGCGTGTAATTCCGTGGTGGAATCGTAATACTACCTCCCGGCAGTGCATAGTTGCGTAGCTGCGCGTTCTTAATACCGTACACCTCAAGGTTGTCGATCACCCAGTAGGAGTACGGTTTCACAATTTCGTATTTGTAATACTCCACGACCTTCATGTGCCGGGTATCGTTGATATCTTCCCATTCCAGATCATACGTGCGCTTCAGCTTGACGTTGTAGGTGCACTCGCCTTTGAGCTGTTGGTAGGTGTTTTGAAACAGGTAATTACGGGCCAGCACGTTTCCGTACAGGCTTTCAGAAGTTGGAATACCCTTGGCTACATCAAAACGTGACGCGCCTCGCTGATCGGCTTTAATAACACCTGAAGCCATTGGGTCGAGGTATTTGTCCGACTGGCTACCGCTAGGTGTAGGTCGGGTGCATTTCGTGTCAGGAGGCGGCCCCTTCTCTTTGTAGTAAAGATTGACCGTGTACTGCTCAAACTTGCCGTCATACGTCAATGGCTTGAGCTGGCCGGGCGTAATGTTGCCACTTGGAGGCGCTCCGGTGGAGCTTTTCTTGTAGCCCACGTACTCGTAATTTTCATCACTTCCTGGAGTGAAGTCATACGTTTGACCAACTTTCAGGTCTTCGTTGCGTGGTGGAAACACCTTATCTAGCGGCTTGTCTGTTACAGTATAATGCTTCACGGTTAGGCCGCCTTCCAGTTCGATCTTGAACAGGATCGGCTGGAAAATACGGTAGGCTTCTACTTCCTTCGCACAGTTAGAGCAGCTCTCCAGCTTTATATCTCTAGGTCTATCAGCGTTTAACCGTATATTTACTGTGATTGGGATTATCGTTGTATCAGTTCCTATTCCCTTTTTTCCAAAAGGTCGAACATCCGAATCCTTAGTCCCCCCTTTGGGGCCGCCACTTATTGAAGTCAGATAGTCTCCATAGGTATCTGACCGAGATTTTGTAAAATACTTTATATAATCAGGATTGTCTTGGTTAGCTTTTGCTGCTGGATCATACAATTTTGCTTCGACATTCTTAATCTTACGACCTGGAAAATTAAACTTGTAGGTAAATGTGGCTTCACCCTGCATATCCTTATTGGGTTGCTTACCACCATCTGTGACCCAAGTCCCTGCGGTATTCTTCCACATATCGAAGTACATCATGCCGACAAAGTAGCGATCATTCTTGTCTGGATAGTAGGACAGTGGCGTAATTTCCGTATCGGCTGCTGCCTTGTTGGTAGGAAAAAAAAAAGGTGGGAGCTGCAAGAATAGCAGTACCCCCACCAGCAATACGGCCAGAATGCGTTGTGCGGTCTTCATGTGCTTTAGTTACCTTTCCAAGGGCTGATCATTAGCGGTATATAATCTATCGATGCGCCATAAAAACCAATGTATTGAATGTCTTGGAGTTTAAATGATTTGTAATCTTTGATGCCATAGTACATTTCGTCAGCCGAAGAATAAATTTTATAGAAAATCATTTTTGTCCCATCCCCGTTATCTTGGGTAAGTTCATCCATAGGATAACGGTATCTCGTATCTTTACTCTTAGTGACATAGAACAATGGGCTTGCTGTAGATATAGTTTTAATTCTGACTTTCAAGTAAGGAACCCCTTTTAAGGTGTATGGTTCAACTGAATACACATCACGCAATAATTTGATTGGAAGATCCGAATACTTAAAAATTATAGTTTTTGTGTATTCTTGACCATTTAGATTTTTAAGCAAAAACGGGTCTTTAGCAAATAGTTTCTTATACGGTTCAATACTCACCGCCTTATGCCCCGTATCCTCCAGCGCAGCAACTTCCTTCTTCCCAATCCAGACCCAGCGGCTGACCTTATCCCACTCTACCGTCTGCCCCAGACCCTCACTTACCAACCGCAGTGGCACAAAAGTACGGTTTTGCTTCAAAATAATCTTTGTCTCATACGTTTTGGTCTGCCCATCCACGGTAGCGGTATTTTGACCCACTGTCATGTTAACGGCATGTGCATCATTTTTAATCGACACAGCCAATTGACCGCCTGTTTTCTCCCAGCCTACCTTAGCCCCTAGCGCTTCGGATACAAAACGAATCGGCACCATCACATAATCGTTACTATCCTGAAAAGGTTTGGCATCTGGAAACTGTATTTTTTTCGCGTTTAACAAAACTTCAATGGGTTTGGTGCTGCTTGCAGCCTCCGTCGTTGGAATCGTACTTGTCGCCCCCATAGCAACGTGACTGCGGTCAAACTCAACATCCATTTTTTCATACTCATCTCTCTATCCCCTTTGTCAGCTTAAACTTTAAACTATGTATATCATCTCTAATCTCATAAACTTATCGCATCCCCACTTTCGGAAAATACTGGATACAACTTATATATTATAGGGTTTCCCTATTACAAAATCTATAAGAAAAACTTCTAATACAAAGCATTCCAAACAAATAGACTCTATTGAGCACCCCCTCCCCCCTAAATCATAGAACTGACTCTTTAAAAAGTTTTATATTTCCGCAAAATATCAACAAAAAAGGGCTGCCTCTCCCCTATGAAGGAAGAAACAGCCCGTGTGCTTCACGCGCAACAAAACTATGAATATATCAGATCATACCACCATATGGATTATTCCAGCATCATCCAATATTTCTTACATCATAAATCATACCGGACTAAAAATCAAACGTTACTTTTCTCTCACGAAACATTTCAAAGATCATTCATGTATACCTGAACTTCCAGCTTGATAGAGTTGCTCATACACGTCCTTGTTGACCATCCTCAGCCCAAACAATCTGCGAATACGCTGTCCCGGCTTGGCCTTGAAGGTCACCGTCGCTTGATCCTTCCCCTTCAGATATGCAGCCGGAATAGCGACATTAATATTGTAAAACTTATCGGCCTCATCAAAACCTTCACTAAAATGCTCAAGCAGATGACCGTTAATCAAAATATCAAAACCGCAGTTAGGCATTTCCAGCGTAGCTGTGTAGGTAATGACCAACAGCATCGGAGCAGATGGATCTGTATTTAAATCAAAAGAAAACCAGCCATCAATTCCCGCATTCCGGTAAGGTCGGTTATTCACATATCCGGTGCGAGTCGAAGCATCTCCCTGGAAGTTATGATCCCGCTCCGGCTGCATTTCTCCGGGTTGGGCAAAATCAATCGTGCACTGCTCCAGAATCGCCAGCTTTTCGCGTGCCGCTGTGTATTCCTGTTCCGCCTCCTGCCAAGCTTCCTTCGTAAAAATGTCCCAGTATACGGAATACGTACGGTCATGCATTTTATACAGAGGAGACAATTCCACATCCCGGGGATGCCCTGCATTCAAGGTACGAAACGTATTCGTCTTGCCCTCCACGGGCTGTATCCAGGCATCCAGCTTTTCCGTTTTGGGAATGAATACGGGTGTGTACAGAAACTCCTTGGCTTTAGGATCTTCCAAGGGTCCCAAGTCGCCTGCCAGCACCAGCGGTCCATACATGACAGCCGCCCGACCCGGATTATCCGGCATCTGCTCCAGCCTCAGCGACATCGTAATTGTCACCTCTACAACATCACCATCAATCCACGTCCTGGCGATAGAGACAAAGCTGCCCGGTTCCGATACAACCGATTGCTCCTTACCATTTACACGAATGGTAATTCCTTTTTCAGCCCAATATGGATAGCGGATGAGTAGCGTAAATGGAGCTGGTTGATCGCATTGAATCTCCAGCGTCGTATGATCCGTCTCTGGATAGGAAGTGTTTTGTTTTAGCGTAACGCCTCTGTCCTTCCATTCCAGCGTGGAGGCAATGAACTGATTGACATACAGCTTATCGTGATCGTGAAAATAAATGCCGCTGCCGTAGCTCGCATGGTTTTCCATCCCTGTGCCGACACAGCACGTAAAATCGTCAAATTTGCTTTCAAAATGCTTGTGCCCGCCCATCGCCAGCGACAGAAAATATGTTACGCCTCCGTGAACCGGGTCCTGCGAGGCCAAAATATGATTGAATAGACCTCGCTCATAAAAGTCTGCTTCCTTGGCGGAAACATTCCATTGAAACAGATGATTGGTCAGCTTAAGCATGTTATAGGTGTTGCATGTCTCCGTCGTATGAGGCCCGATGCGATCATTCAAGCCATCTGGCGCTCCAAAATATTCTCCAAAGCTATTCCCCCCAATGACATACGAATGATGATCCACCACCCGCTCCCAAAAAAACTCCACCGTTGCCCGGCGTTTCGTATCATTGGTCAGCTCATATTCCTTGGCAAGCCCGATCAGCTTTGGAATCTGTGTATTGGCGTGAATGCCCTGCAAACAGTCTTCCTGCGAGCTAAGCGGGTCCAGCACCAGCTTGTGCCAGAAGCACTCAGCCAGCCACAAGTAGCGCTCTTCCCCGGTATCCGCATACAAATCGGCCAATACCTCATTCATGCCTCCATATTCGCAAAACATCATCTGCTGCATCTGCTCATCGCTCATCGGCTTCATAATTCCTTCGAGCCAGTCTGCCAGCTTACGCTCCACATCTAATGCCTTATTACAGCCTGTCAAATGGTACGCATCCCGCAGGCCAGCGAATAACTTGTGTAGTGTATACAAGGGGGCCCATGCACCGTTTAGGTCAAAGCCCTTCGAGCGAATATTTCCAGCAGACACCTCTTCAAAAAGTTCCTTTCCCCCTGGAATTCCTGCCACATATCCGTCACCATGCGCCGCCTGACAAACGTCCAGTTCATCCGTAATATAATGTGCGATTTCTTTAAAACGCTCATCGCCTGTTGAAGCATACATCATGGAGCAAGCGGACAAATAATGTCCCAGTGTATGGCCGGAAATAGTCATCGCTTCCCAGCCTTCATATTGAGGCGCTTTGGGCGCAAGTCCGGCATATTCCCGAAAACGCGCCAGCAGGCGGTCTGGTTGAAGCTCCAACAGATAAGATCGGTTCAGCTCCATCGCTTGTTTGAAGGGACCTTCAGCCAATACCACCTCGTTCAGTGCGAACGGCCTTGCTTTCATATGGGCTTTTGCTTTAAGAGTCACTTTCCGTTCCTCCTTTAAGGCGAATTTGGGATAAAAAACGCATATCAGACACAACGAGCCGTTACGCGCCACTGCCAGAGGTTTGCTCCCACTGCTGGTACAGCTGCTTTCTCGCCTCTGTAATGCCGGGATGAAACTGAATCAGCGCATGCTTCCGTGCAAAATGGATCCCACGGATCGCCTCCTGCACCCGCTGTTCTCCGCCTGTTCCGCCGAGTCCAGCGGCATGGAGCATGGAAGCGGCGGCTAGTCGACCTTGGGCCATCGCGACCAGCCCGCTTTCGATGCCGGTAATATTGCCGGCAACATACAACCCTTTGAGCGAGGTTTCCATTCGCTCACCATGCAGTGGAACATGCCCGCCTAGCTCAGGGCTGTACACGAATTTGCACCCGGCTACCGCCGCCAGCTCAGCGAGCGGATACAAGCCGCCGCTCAGCGCCACGAAGTCGGCGGGTTCGACGCGCTCGCTGCCGGGAATAGGCGAGCCGTCCGGTTTAACGTGGACCAGGGTCACGGATTCGACCCGGTCCTGCCCGTTGACGGACAGCACCGCCGTCCGCAAACGGATCGGGATATCCCACAGACGGAAGCCTCTGTGGGGATAGCAGCACGCGATGAGTTTCTCCATCCGCATCGCAGCTGCCAGCCTGCCGCCTGCACGCATCCAGGCGGCAGGGGCCAGCCCCGACAGCTGAAGCAGCAGCTTCGCGGAGGCTGTCGGATCTGCCGCCGCACCAGCCAGCGGATTGGCGCACGGCAGTGTAATCGCCGCCACCTTCACCCCGGCGACGGACAGCTCGCGGGCAATCGCCATCGACAATACGTTCATGCCTACTATGATGCCGCGTTCTCCCGGCTTGACGTAATGGACGTTGGTCATCACCTGCGCGGCCCCGATAGACATTACGCCCGGTAGCGTCCAGCCATCCAGCGGAACGGGAATTTCGGCAGCTCCAGTCGCCAGCAATACGTAATCCGCAGTGAACAATCCACAGGAAGTGGAAATTTCCCACGTCGTTGTATATTCCATACCATGTACGGAAACGCCGCAGCGAATGTCCACCCTAAGTTCCCTACAACGGGTAATCAACTCATCCGAAACGTGTTTTCCAACCCACCAGCCTTGACTGCCTTCCTCATGATATTGCCCGGGCATGCGTCCACCCGGCTCTGTAAACTCATCCAGTACCGTGACTGGCAATCCTTGCTCAGCAGCCGATACCGCTGCGGACAATCCGGCGGGACCCGCCCCAATGACGATGAGATGCGCCATTTCATTCATGTCACAATTCTCCCTGTGATTTCATTCGAAAGCTGCCGTCCGGTTTCCACCACCATACCTTCCTCCAGCTTGGTCAGGCAGGAACGGACGGTACCGAACGGATGAACCGTCAGGCGGCATTCGTTACAATGCCCAATGGCACAGTATACACCTCTGGCCGTACCGGATTCCTCATGCCTTCTCAGCAAACGGACACCGCTGGCCAGCAGTGCTGCTGCCAATGGCTCTCCAGCCAATCCCTGCATGGGACGACCGTCAAAAATAAAAGATACCTGCCGCCGCTCCGGCTTTGGTCCCAAAATAGGATGATTTACAATACGCATGCGGCTCATAAAGAACCTCCCTCTGCCAGCTGCCCGAACGTTATGGGACGCACGGGAGGCCTTTGGGATAGCAGCTCCGCCTCCCGACGGGCAGCAGGAACCTGATTGTAAAACCATGACTCCACCAACTGTCGGCATACCCTGCCCTGACATGCCCCCATCGTCACCCGTGTAGCCATTTTAAGCTGGCGCACGGTGTCCGCGCCGCCCATGCGGCAGGCCTGCTCCATCTGTGCGATACTCACTTCTTCGCAGCGACATACGAGCAAATGACCTGATGCACTCCCAATCGTCTCACTTCGTCCCGTCGCCCGTTTACTCATAGCTGATCGCACAGGTTTTAATCGCTGAATAAAAGTCCAGCGCCGCCTGGCCCTGCTCCCGAGTATGTGAGCTGGATTGCTTCAGACCGCCGAACGGAGCCTGGTATTCAACACCAGCCGTCTCCTGATTAACCCGGACCATACCGGCGTTCGCCTCATCCAGAAACCGATGAGCCAGCCGCAAATCGCGGGTGAATAGAGAGGCGCTTAATCCATAAATAGAATCATTGCACAGTCGAATCGCATCCTCGAAGTCGTCCGCCTGCACGACCCCCATCACAGGCCCAAAAATCTCCTCCTGAATCAAAGGATGGGACGAATTCAGTCCAGTCGCGACCAGTGGACGCACATAATACCCGTTCTCCGTCCCGGCGGTGGCTCCGCCTTCAGCCAAAATGTCGGCTTCCCGGCGGGCGAGTGATATATAGGACATGACCTTCTCATACTGACCTGCGGATGCCAGAGGTCCAAGATACGCACTGGGGTCCAGTGCAGGGGCGATCTGGATTTTTTCCACCGCTTGGCGTAAGGCTTCCGTGAACGTCTCATAGACAGACTGTTCCACAATTACCCGGCTGGTGGCCGTGCATTTTTGCCCGGCTGAACGGAAAGCTCCGCTGGCAATCATCGCCACCGCCTGTGCTACATCCGCGTCCTTCAGCACCACAGCGGCATTTTTACCGCCCATTTCGGTCTGGTACTTGATATTACGGCGTGCACATCGTCCCGCAATGCCCAAACCTGTAGCAGTAGAACCCGTGAAGCTGACCGCATCCAGTACCGGATGCTCCAGTAAGGCATCGCCAATGCGGTTACCTTGCCCAATGACTAAGTTCAGTACACCGGGCGGAAGCTGCACCGCCTCGAATAGCTCGGCGACCCGTACTGCAGTTAATGAAGCATGTTCGGCAGGCTTCCAGATGACCGTGTTTCCGCACAAGAGTGCAGGGGCGATTTTCCATAGCGGAATAGCTACCGGAAAATTCCACGGCGTAATGACAGCCGTTACCCCCAGCGGAATACGCTTCGTGTATTGGAGCACTCCCGGCTCATTCGAAGGAATGACTGTACCGATGGAACGTACGCCCTCTGCCGCATAGTACCGGAGCAGATGGACACCTCGCATGACCTCTCCGCGCATCTCGGTAATCGGCTTGCCCATCTCACGGCTGGCCAGCTCAGCCAATTCAGGTAATGCTGCCTCTAGTAACCCGGCTGCTTTGAACAAATAAGCTCCCCGCGCTGCGGGACTTAGCGCGGCCCAGCCCGTCTGAGCCAGCCGTGCCGCATCCCCGGCCTGTGTAATATCGTCCGTCTCTGAAAAATGGACGACTCCCACCTCCTCCTTCAAGGCCGAAGGATTGTGAACCACCATTTCCTCGCCGGAAGGGCTCAGCCACTCACCGCCGATCCAATTTCGGCTCTCCATCGTCTTCACCTCCATTCAGGATGATACTTCGCTTGGACGAACCGCCACCCCAAATGCTTCGCGAATGCGGTCATAATCCGACTGCGGCAGCGCAAGTCTGGGCGGACGTGTCGGACCGACCGGAAATCCAGCCAGTTCCATCATATATTTGATAGACTGTACTAATTGTGGGCTGGCATCATAGTGGAACAGCGGCAGTAGCCTGCGATACAACGCGGACGCTTCCGCCATATTGCCCGCCTGCGCAAGTCGGAACAGCTCTACCCCTTCCTTGGGCAGCGCATTCGGTACCCCCGAAATCCAGCCTGTCGCGCCGAATAATGCTCCCTCCATCGCCAGATTATCTACTCCGACCATGACCTCCAGCTCTGTCTGATCCAAAATAGCGTGAATACGCCGTACATCACCGGAAAATTCCTTGACTGCTACGATATTTTCAATTCGCGACAAGTCCGCAAGAATATCTGGAGTCAAGTCAACCTTGTAATCATGGGGGTTGTTATACGCAATGATCGGCAAGCCCACCTCCGATAATGCTTCATAATGGGCCGTTACCTCGTGAGGCAGTGGATTATAATTAATGGGCGGCAGTGCCATGACACCTGCAGCCCCAGCATCCTTCGCATGCTGAATCCAATGCACCGCCTGTTTGGTAGACGGAGCCGCCGAGCCGACAACAACCGGGACACGCCCTGCCGCAGCGTCAATTACGGTATGCACAACCTGCGACCGTTCCTCCGGGGACAAAGCCGCATATTCTCCCAGCGATCCCGTAGGAACCAGTCCGCTAATGCCGCTTGCAATCAGATGCTCGCACAGCTCGGTCAGACGCTTATGGTCTACCTCCAGCTCTGCCGTGAACGGTGTAACCAAGGCCACATATACACCTTCAAAACGTGCCATATGCTCACCAACCCTTTCCCATCTTTATTTTCATATTCAGCATTCGGGTTTGATGCAAAATGCTCACATCAGCAAAAAACCTTCTTTAAGCGGGTCCTCGGGGTCCAACACAAATTGATGATGTCCCGTCACCCAAGCCGAGCCTGTAATTTGTGGAATGACTGCCGGATAAGGACCTATCTGCGTCTCGCCCACGATTTCAGCCCGAAACATGGAGCCTGTGATGCTTTCATGTACAAACGGCTCATGTAAGCCCAGCTTTCCCTTGGCGTGCAGCACCGCTACCTTGGCCGAGGTTCCTGTGCCACAAGGGGAACGATCGATCCCTCCCGGTGGGATGACGACGACATTGCGACAATCGGCCTGTGGAGCCACAGGCTCCCCGTAAAATTCAATATGTGTCAATCCTTGAATAACCGGATTCTCAGGATGTACTACCTCAACAACAGCATTTACTGCCTCCCGAATCTGTACCGCTGTTCGTACAATTTCGGCCCCATTGCTCTGCTCCAGTGCAAGACCGATGGAAGCCGCCTCTACAATGCCGTAAAAGTTGCCTCCATACGCAATATCCAGCGTGACTTGCCCGATACCCTCTACCTGGACCTTCACCTCACGGCGATACACAAAAGAAGGGATGTTTGTGAACGTTACTTGTCGCACCTTGCCCGCTTCCACCTCCAGCCGCACTTGAACCGGGCCTGCCGGAGTGTCCAGCAATATAGACTTTTTATCCGCAGCAATCAGCCCGCCTTCCATCAGCGCTGTACATACTCCAATCGTATCGTGACCGCACATCGGTAAATAGCCGCCAGTCTCTATAAAAACCACACCCATATCTGCATCTGGATGACAAGGTTCTGTTAAAATACAGCCCGACATCACCTCATGCCCTCGCGGCTCGAACATCAGCAAACGGCGAAAATCATCATGATGTGCTGCCATATAAGTCATTTTTTCCAGCATCGTATGACCTACCAGCTTAGGCGCGCCGTGAATGACCGTCCGCGTCGGATTGCCTCCCGTATGGGTATCAATGGTAGTAATTCTGCCCGTTACACTCATCCGGTTACCTCCCCGTGAACCTCGTGGCTGGTAAAAGCCTCGCCAAATCGGTCATATCGCAACGGCTCCACCGGAATGCAAGTGGATTCACCCCGTACCATTTCAGTCACCAGCTTCCCCGTCACCGCCGCAAGACTAATGCCATCCCCCTCATGACCGGAAGCGATATACAGCCCCGGTACTTCGTCCACTGCTGATACAATTGGCAAATGATCAGGTGTCCATGGACGCAAGCCGGTATACGCCCGCATCAGCGGTACATTGGCTAAAGCAGGAAAAAAACGAATGGCTCTGCGGGCGATTAAGCGAATCACTTGCTGATCGACACGTGTGTCCATACCGACAAACTGACGGCTGCTGCCGATCAGAATATTTTGGGATGCGGTTGGCTCGAATACTAGCGCTACACCGTATTTTTCATAAAGCTCATCCACACTCCGCTGACCGCCAAACTTGCTCATCAGATAGCCGAACTCCATTACCTTACGGTTCCCAATGGAAGGCATTCGGGCAGACACCAGTATATGTCCTTTGCGCGGCATGATCGGAAGGTCCAAACCGAGTGAATGACCGATGCTGTGTGTCCACACACCTGCCGCCAATACCACTGCACCTGCATGGATAGCGCCATTGGGCGTCTCTACCCCGCGGACGTTTCCCCCTTCGTCCTGAAGGACAGATTGTATCGGTGTGCGGGGCATTAGCCTCACTCCCATAAGACGCGCGGCCCTGGCCAGCGCATACGTCATCAACACCGGATTTACGGTGGAATCTGTCGCACACTCCAGCCCGCCCGGCAAATCTTTGGCTAAATGCGGCCATTCCTCTCGCAAATCCTGCTGATCCAACATGCGAAATGGAAGTCCTTCCTGCTCTTGACGGGCTACCCATTGCTCAGCTGCTTGCATCTCCTCATCGTTTTCACAGACCAGAATGCTGCCAGGCGCACGATACTCGAACTCATCCTCCAGTTCCCTAGCCAGCTCTGCCACCAGCTCCTGCGATACCAACGACATTCGACTGTCAAAACCGGGCTCTTTATCGATTGCCAATATATTTCCATCACAACGGGACGAAGTGCCTCCAGCAATCTCCCCTCGCTCAGCCAGCACGACCTTCATACCGGTCTTAGCCGCATAATAAGCAATGGCTGTACCGATGATTCCACCGCCTACAATGACCAGATCCGCGGTATCATGTTTCATTCGCTTCCCCTCCCTTCGACCGTTTTAATCTGTTTGAGAGGTATTTTTTACAGCTTAAGCGTAAAGCTTTGTGTCACAGGCTTGCTCAGCTCATCATAATCCCTCAACTGTACGGTGAACGTATACGTCTTGTTGCCTGCTCCGCTGCCTGCTGTTCCGCTAATCGTTCCTGTAAAACGGTCCAGTGTGAAGCCTGCGGGCAGTTGACCAGCTGTCACCGTCCAATCGTAAAACGGTACGCCTCCTTTGGCCTCCAGCTTGGCCGTGTACGCTTTGCCTTTGACGGGTGCTGGCAGTTCCTTCGTCATGATTTCTGGCGCGAGGAAAGGAGTCAGGTCCTTACGCAGCGGCCAGCCTGCTTTTTCTGCTACCAGTAGCGAAAGCTTCGTGTTCATCCAACGGCGGGTCGGAAACAGATGGCGCCAGCCTCCATTTTGACCGCTCAATCTGTCGACTTCTGCAAGCTCTCCAGAGAGATGATAGCTGTTATCCAGCGCGGCTGGTCTGTGCTGATAAGCCATAATATCCGGGTCATTGCCCGCCGCTTCCTTCAGCGCTTTGACACCCGGAAATGTGTCGCTGAATACAATCGCATGACCGAATTCATGCATGATCAGCCCATGCACATCCGTCACTTTGGACAGATCGGATTGATACCATTCTTCATCGTCCACGGATGTGAATGGAATCGCATCATCATAGAAATCCAGAATCAGACTATAGGAACGGTTCAGATTCCCCGGGACGGTCACACCGTTACGTGTATGATAATTGCCGTTCGTGGCCGGAAAGCCCGTAGAATAAGGCCCGTTCAGCCCTCTCATGAATACCCACATGCCTTTATAGGGCTTATCATTTGTCACCTGTATTTCATTTTGCCAATCGTCTCCTGGCAGATGGTTTACCTCCGCGTTGGCAGGAACCTCATCGAACGGCGCCAGATCAAAGAAATAGAACCAGTCCTTCACCGCCAGCTCTGCGGCTTTTTTGGTAGCTGCATCATTGAAATAAGGCCTGATCGTATCGAATCTGTAGTCAAAATGGAGGGGAACGGTGGGTTCTTTATTATCGTCCTGATCCAGCACGCGAATCGGAATGGACTGAGTAGTCGTGTGACCATCATTTCCAGCAACGGACATAGACAGCGTATAGTTCTCTATTTCACCGTTTCCTCCAATCCGGTCAGGATGGATGGCTAGCCGGAAATCTTTTTCCTCCTGTGCATTGGCAAAAGTCAGCGTTTTGCTTGCACCTTGCGCCGACAACGTACTTGGCAGATCCATCATCAGCCGGGACGTGCCCTGCGCATTTAACGTAACCGTTAACGGAAAAGCAGCATCCGCTGGCGGCTTCACTTTAAGCTTTACATACGGGTTGGCAAGGTATCCTTGCCAATCAACCAGATCTATACCATAATCGTTCACCGTCCGACTAAAGATGTCGATGACTTTTACATCCGACTCCGCTTCGGCATAAGCCGTCTGTTGCCCAGGAATAGCTGGTGTCAAAGCCACTATGAGAGAAGCTGCCAGCGTGGTCAGCCATATTTTGGTGCATCTTTTATACGTGTTCATTCGATCCCTCCATCTCGTTTTTGGATGATTTACAAACTATGGATAGTTACCTATAGCGCCACTGCGTTTTATAACAAAAGCAGCTCCTTGGGCGAGGAGGTCAGAACCTTGACACCGTCATCTGTGATCAGCACATCGTCCTCAATCCGAACCCCGCCGAAGCCTGGAATATAAATGCCCGGTTCCACAGTAAGGACATGACCTGGTACGAGCACCGACTTGCTTTCGCGGGACAGACGTACCTGCTCATGAATCTCGAGACCAAAGCCGTGGCCCAGCCCGTGACCAAACTGCTCCCCATAGCCGTAAGAGGCAATCACATCCCGTCCCAGACTGTCTCCCTCCCGACCGCTTATGCCGGGGCGAAGCCCTGCAATCGTCTTCATATTTGCCTCCAGCACAATGGCATACAATTTCTCATGTTGTTCCGAGGGCTGGCCTACGAATACGGTACGCGTGATATCGGACAGATAACCACGCACATTTGCGCCAAAATCCATTGTGACGAACTCGTTCTGACCAATTTCCTTGTCACTGGCCAGTCCGTGCGGCAGCGCCGAACGCTCGCCTGAAGCGACAATGAACGCAAAACCGCCTGATTCCGCGCCTGCGAGCCGGAGCTGATATTCCAGTTCCGCCGCAATCCGTCGCTCTGTAACCCCAGGCTGAATATAATTCAGCACCTCCGTGAAGGCAGCATCGGTAATACGCGCAGCTTCGCTAATGGTGCGAATCTCTTCTTCGTCTTTCACATCGCGCAGCCGTTCAATGACATCCTCCGTTTGTACGTACTCCAACGAGCCTAGCGCGGCTTGAAGCTGTCCCGACTGTTGAAGTGAGACATGACGGCTCTCCAAACCCAGTCTGTGGACACCCAATTTACTTGTGAGGTCGGCCACGGTTTGGAAAATTTGCGCCTCATGCCGAATCACTGAATATTCCGTTGCCTGATCTGTTGCCTGCATCATATAGCGGAAATCCGTCACTAAAAAAGCCTCTTCCTGCGTAACAAGCGCAATTCCAGCGGAGCCTGTAAACCCGGTCATATATCTTCGATTTGGCCCATGTGTAATAAGCAGTGCATCTATCCCTAGAGCCGGGAATTCCGAGCGTAACCGGGCCAGTCTGCCAGGAACACCCTGTAACGGTTTTGTCTTTTTACTCTCTTCCTCTTTCACTCGTACGCCTCCTTATTCCACATCTCTTTTCAGGGCATATGCCTTAGAACACACACTCCACTTGCTTTTGAACACATGTATGCTCTTCTCGCTGCCGCATTCCCGTAAGTCCTGTGCCCAATTCTCCGTCTCTTTTTCAAGCACATCAGCGCGTCCCAGCTTCCTTTTAGCCTTTAATCCCTGTCAATGTGATGCCTTCGATAAAATAGCGTTGTCCGATAAAAAATATCAGGACGATGGGAGCCAAAATCGTGCTGGAAGCCGCCATCAGGTAAGGCCAGTTGGTATTGTTTAATCCCCGGAAAGTCGCCAGCCCCAGCGCTAGCGTAAAATGCTTTTCGTCACTTAAGTAAATAATCGGGCCCAAAAAATCATTCCACACATCAATAAATGTAAATATTCCGATCACGATCAATGCAGGTGAAGATAAAGGAATAATGACGCGCCATAGAACAGTCAGAGGCGTACCTCCGTCCATATAAGCCGCTTCGTCCAAATCGCGTGGGATCGTCAGCATGAATTGTCGCATCAAGAAGATGTTAAATGCCCCTCCACCGAACCATGCAGGAACAATCAGCGGCAGAAATGTATTCAGCCCGCCCAACTCACGCCACATCACGAAAGTGGGAATCAGCGTCACCGCGTAAGGCAGCATCATCGACCCGATCAGCAGGGAAAAAATCAGATTACGTCCAGGCCAGCGCAGGCGGGCAAAGGTAAACGCCGATATAATCGAGGTCAACATCACTCCTGCCAGCACACATACCTCAATGATGAACGTATTCATAAAATACCTGCCGAACGGTACTGAAGTCAGCGCTTCCGGGTAATTGCTCCATTGAAAAGGAGAGGGTATCCACTCTGGTGGGAACACGAAAATTTGGGATGTTCCCATCAGTGAGCTGCGAATGAGCCATACGAATGGCAACAGCATTAAAACACTGCCTATAATTAAAACGATATACAGTACAACACGGCTGATTGGGAATGGTTTGGAACGGGTGGCGGTAGCAGGACTTCGGGAGCGTTCAGGCTGTGGAAGCGGATGTTGTGGTGTTTCTGAAGGATTGACAGAAGAAGTGACCTGATTCATGAACGTTCCCCTCCTTCATAGTGAACCCACTTTTTGGATGTGGAGAAAATCAGAACCGTTAGCACCATGATGACGAAAAATAAGATCCAGGCCAGCGCTGAGGCGTAGCCGATTTTAGTCTCCGTAAAGGCCGTACGCCACAAGTAGAACACATAGAACAGGGTTGAATTATTAGGTCCCCCGTTGGTCATAACATATGCCTGATTGAAGGCCTGAAAGGTGCTGATTAAAGACATGACCAGATTGAAGAAAATGGTTGGTGTCATCGAAGGAATGGTAATGTGAAAAAATTTATGCCACCTATTGCCGCCGTCTACCTCAGCTGCTTCATACAAATGGGTGGGAACCGACTGAAGTCCCGCCAAAAAGATAATGACCGTGTTCCCGATCCCCCAGGTGCTCATCATGATTAGCGAGGGTATTGCAGTGTTCTCGTCATAAATCCATTTGCTCCCCGGCAGTCCAACGCTCTCCAGCAGCGAATTTAACAGACCAAAATCCGGGTTGAACATCCATAGCCACAGCATCGTGTTGGCAATACTCGGCACAATGGTAGGTAAATAATAAATCGTACGGAACACCGACAAACCCTTCACCTTTTGATTTAATAACAGCGCAATGATAAAAGCTGCCGCCAAGCCTAGAGGTACGCTGCCCAGTGCATAATATGTGGTCACGAACATGGATTGGGAAAAGGTAGCATCCTCAGTCAAAATGGTTCGATAATTGTCCAATCCGATAAAGGTCATCTGTCCGCCAATCGTCCAATCGGTTAAGCTGAATACGAACGAGGCCGCGATCGGTCCAATTGTAAATATCATTAATCCGAGGATGGCAGGAAGCGCGAATAGCAGACCCCAGTTTCGCTCCATGCGCATCATTCCTGATTTTGGTCGCTTCATGGGCTGTTCTCCTTTCGCAGCTGTCCGCCGCATTATTCATCCGGGTATACTCCTTGAAGCAATGGCTGAATGATAGGCTCCAGTTCATCCAGCGCCTGCTGCGGCGTCTTCTTGTTCGTCCAAATCAGATCCAGCCCTGGGGTCAGCTTGGAACCGATATCAGGCCAGTTGCGAAGGGTCGAAGTGGACGGCTTGATCGCATAATCTCTGGCATACTCAATGCCAGCCTTTTGAAATTCCGGTGGATGTGCGGCATTATTGGTCCATGACTGGATGGCCTGCTCATCGGTATAATATTTTTCCTCGATAGGCATCCACAGACCGGACTTGAACAAATCCACCTTTTCGGGATTGTTATGGTACAAATAAAATTCGAGCGCTTCCTTCGGGTGCTTGGTGCTCTGGAAAATGACCGTGGCTCCCGCAACGATCATCGTTTTGGGCTCTTTTAGCTTCGGCAGAACGCCGATACTCCATTGCAGTTGCTTGTTGTTCGAAAAATCGAGCAGGGACCATGTCCCGTCCACCACCATGGCGACCTTTCTTGTCTGAAGCCGAATCGTATTGGACGGCATGTCCTGCTGTTGGATCAAATCAGGAGAAACATGCTCCTTGAAAACCAGATCCTGCAACTTCTGAAAAACCTCCACCGACTCAGGACTGTTCAGGGTGTACTTCTTGCCTGTTTTGTCAGTCAAACCTCCACCGTTGCTCGCTAAAAGCGGCCCCCAGGAGCTGCGGTCATTGCCGAAGGCAAAGCCGTATTGCACAATATTTTTCGGATCAAATCCACTGTCTCCCGGATGCTTGCCGTTCTGATCCTTGGTCAGCTTTTTGGCAATTTCCAGAAATTCATCCCATGTCCACGCTTTTTGAGGATCAGCCGGAGGGACGGGTACCCCTGCTTCTGTAAACAACTCCTTGTTGTAAAATAACTGCATCACTTCCAATGCGGTGTAATTTCCGATAGACTTGCCAGGTTCGCTGTAGAGATAGGAGGATTTGAGCTTGTTTTTTAATTCGGGATATTCGTCATAATAAGAGGATAAATCCAGGAGTCTGCCTTCACTTGCCCATTTCATTGTGAGGGAATCGCCCAGGTAGGCGATATCAGGAAGCTGATTGGCAGCCATTAACGTGTTAATTTTCGTCGTGTAGTCACCAGGGACATGTTCGCCCTTCACCCGGATATTCGTGTGGGATGCATTAAAGCTTTGAATCATTTTTTCCATCGCCTGCTTCTCGTCATTGCTTCCCCAGTACATGAACTTGAGTTCGACCGCATTGGGATTAGCCGGTTCGCCAGCGTTACCACTGCAAGCCGTCAGCCCTGTCAACATCGCCGTCATCACGAGAGCCATCCATGTCCGTAACCTTCGTTTCAGCAAATCAACCGGCCCCTTCCTGAACTGGTTTCTCCTTACAAGCCTATTATGCGCCGAGAGCCCAGAGCCGACCACCCAACGACTCCAGACTCTCTTTGTTTTGGTATGATTTTTTTAACAGCGCGTTTACAAAAATGTTTTACGAAACTCCGTCGGGGTCAGTCCGGTATGCTTTTTAAAGGCAATGCTAAAATAGTTCGTATCTGTGAATCCCACTACCTCCGCTACCTCCGCCACCTTGCGATTCGGGTCCAGCAGCAGTTCTCGGGCTCGCTCAAAGCGAACACGCGTCTGGTAGTCGGCGAAGCTTTCACCTGTAACCTGCTTGAAACGGGCACTCAAATACTTGGGGCTCATATTCATGTACTCTGCCAGACGGTTCAGCCCGCCATCCTCCTGAAGATGCTCGCGAATCCATTCCTTGGCCCGTTGGAATTTGCGTGGAATGCCCTTCTCGCGTGATTCTCGGACATGGCGGCCCACTCGGACAAAATAGCGCGATACATAATCAATCATCTCGGGCCCATGCCGTAATCGGGAAAGCTCCAACAACGGGTCCTGCTCCTGCATGGACGTTTGTCCTACAGATGCATCACTCTGGACGATCCGCATGACGAACAGGACGAGCTGAGTGACAATCATTTTCACCTGCTTGACAGGCAAGCCCGCCAATTGTCCTGACCATTCCTGTAAAATGGCATGTACGGCAGCATCATTGCCCGCTCGAATTTCCGTAATCATCAGCAGTTCCTTCTCCAGTAATTGATTGCTATTCGGCTCGGCCGCCTGAATGCTCTCATAGGGAATGATCTGGCTATAGCCCACCCACCCCCGATGCTCCGCCGCTTGCACAGCTTCCTCATACGCTTCGGAAAGTTGCTCCATCCGTTGTACGGGACGGCTAATCCCGATGGACACGCCCTGGTTCAATCGTTCCTGCACGGCCTGCCGAATCTGCTGTGCCGTCCGCTCCGCCGCCCTGCAAGATGCCGTCGCCAGCAGCACAACACGCCGATCGCGGGAAACCGCCGCACCATGCGCCTTAGCCCCGGCTGCTGCCGCAGCCTCCCCCGCCAGTCCGGCGAATACATGGCTGCTTTTATGCATGGAACCGTATGGCTTGCTAGTGTTGGCTGCTTCCTGCTGCGACGCCTCCTCCAGCTCGCAGCACAGCACAGTATAAGGCGGCCCACTCGTCTCGCCGAAAAATCTCAGCCCGTCCATCTCCCGGATGACCTCGGCTGCAGGACGCCGTTGCTGGAGCAAATCCAGCAGTAGATGCTCCCTGTACAATGGCTCCAATGAACGATGGCGGTGAATGGCTTCCTCCTCGCTTCTTCGCCATTGCGCAATGCGATCCTCAGCCCGGCTCAATGCCGCTTCGAAATCCCCGCTGGTCACCGGCTTGAGCAAATAATCGACCGCTTGAAGCGAAACTGCCTGACGAATATACGTCATAGATTCATACCCTGTCAGGAATAATAACGGGGTCTGCTGATCCTTTTCCCGAATGGTTTTTGCTACGTCCAGTCCGCTCATATCCGGTAAATTAATATCCAGTAAAATCATGTCCGGTCGCTGCTCCGTATACAAACGTAATGCCGTTGCGCCGTCCTCCGCCACATCACTGACTTCCACTGACAGACTACTTTCCGCCACCATCAGCTTCAGTCCTTCCCGAATATGATATTCGTCGTCCACAATCAGCAGCCGGTACATGCCATCCTCCCCTTTCTTATTCGGTTCGAATGGGTGCCAGTAAAGTAACCGAGGTGTACTGACCCGGCTCGCTTGTCACGGACAGTCCATATTGCGGACCATAATGCCGAAGACGTTCATGCACATTGCGCAACCCAAAGCCAATAGCATTCCCCCGTTCCGCATCCAGCGACTTCCGGATATCGTTCAGACGCTCGGCTCCAATACCGCCCCCATCATCACTGACCGTCAAACGCAACATATCCCCTTCCCTTGTACCGGATAACATGATATAGCCACGGTCGGTGCGCCCTTTTAAGCCGTGGTAAATAGCATTTTCGACGAGTGGCTGGAGGATTAGTTTGGGTACATAAAATCCGCAAATATCCTCCTCGACCTCGCAAATCCACTCGAACGAATTCCTAAATCTGAACTGCTGCACCTTCACATAGGCGCTTACATGCTCGACTTCCTGTCCCAAACTGATTTGCTCTCGGCCATAACTTAGCGAAATGCGAAAACATTTACCAAAGGCTCCGATTACCTCTGCCATATCCCGTTGCCCATTCGCCAATGCCATTCCCTTCAGTGATTCTAGCGTGTTGTACAAAAAATGCGGATTAATCTGCGCCTGAAGCGCGCGAAACTCAGCCTGCTTACGCGACAGCAATGCTTCGTAGACCTGACCGTACAGTTCATGATTTTTTTGCATCATATGAAGAAAACGCTGCCCGATCTGCCCCACCTCATCCTTAGGATTAAAAACAACGGAAGTAGGAGCTTCGAAAGCTTGGGCTGAGCCTGCAGCGTTCACACTCCCATCGACCGCCATCAATCGGCTCAATTGAAGCAGGGGGCGACGAATCGTGTCACTTAGCCGATAAGACAGCATCCAGCCCAGCATCAATGCAATCAAAAAAGTCCAGATGGTCCAGGCACCAATTTTCCGCGCATCCTCAAACAGCACAGACTGATCGACTTTTTGCAGCAGCGTCCATTGTCCTTCATTTAACGGGCCGTAAGAGATCATCGTCTGGCGGCCGTTCCATGTTCTCCAGTCCTTCGTAAGCACAGGCCTATCCACAGCCGATTTGGCAATCTGCCGCAATAGCGCTTGGTCCGCAACCCCCTGCTCCGGCAATCGGTATACAGGCTCGCCCTCCTGATCCAGCACCCACATCTGGGTATTGCCGTCTGTTTCATGAAAAGCAAGCCCCCGAAACAGACTGGCCTTGTCGATTTCCAGCAGCAAAAATCCGAGGGGTGCATAATCTCCAGTCGTTTTTCGAAGCAGCTTCCCCACATAGATCCGATCCTCCGCTATCCCGCGTCCGGATTCAAACGGCGAATGAGCCATCCACATCATGGGCCGCTCAGCGAGCAGGCGGCGATAGTACACACGTGCTTCCTCTAATGTAGGAAGGCCGCCAAAACGGACCGAAACATTCCCCTGATAGAGAGAATGCTTGAGCCCGCCATTGGCGGCATATATGAGAGAGGACGTGATATACGGCTTGGTCTGGGTTTGCGTACGGACCACCATACTGAGTGTTTCATCGTTCCGTAAATATTCATAATCATCTTCCGGCTTGGTCTCCAGCGTAGACTGCACATCAGGATTGCTGAGAATGGAATTGGTCAGATCATTCAAATCGGAGAGCGTCGCATTGACGTAATTTTCACTCATTTGCCGGGACTGCATAGCCAGTGCCTCCGACTTCTCACCAAGGGAATGGGCCGCGATCCGGTAAAAGGTAAAGGTCAGTACCACCATCGGAATGACGGTGAGTACCAGCGTCAGTACAATGAATTTCCCACGGATTGTAGGAATCCCGGCGAACTTTTGACGACCCCGGCCTCCCATTCATCTGCCTCCCTTACACATAGGCTGGGAGCCATGTCCCGTGGGCTGCAATCAGGTCATCACACAGAGAAACAATATCATCCATGGACAGCTCTGCGGACGTGTGCGGGTCCAGCATAGCAGCGTGATAAATGTGCTCCTTTTTCCCGGTGATTGCAGCTTCAATCGTTAACAGCTGGGTATTAATATTCGTCCGGTTCAGCGCAGCGCATTGGGGTGGCAAATCCCCGACAAAGGTTGGCGTAACCCCGTTACGATTCACCAGACAAGGTACCTCCACACAGGCTTCCTTCGGCAGATTGGTAATTAAGCCTGTGTTCATCACATTGCCGCCAATGGCAAAAGGCTGATTCGTTTCGATCGCCTCAAATATATAAGAGGCATACTCGTTTGACCGTTCATGACGCAGATCCTGATTGCCCAAAAGCTCCTCACGCATCGTTTCCCATCGTTCAATTTGGCTCACACAGCGGCGCGGGTATTCATCCAAAGGAATATTGAAGCGCTCGATCAGCTCAGGGTATGCCCGTTTGATAAAATACGGATGATATTCCGCATTATGCTCGGACGACTCCGTAATGTAATAGCCGAATTTTAGCATCATTTCAAAGCGCACCATATCATGATGCTTTTCCTGCTGCTTAGCGGCGGCTCGTTTTTTAATATCAGGATATAAATCCACACCGTCCTTGCTCACTTCGAGCAACCACGCCATATGATTGATGCCTGCGATTTTTGCCTTTACACCTTCCTGCTCCAGCCCGAGGCTTTTAAACAGCTCCGGTATACACGCCTGCACGCTATGACACAGCCCTACCGTACGGACACCTCCATGAACATTCATCACATTCGTCAGCACAGCCATCGGATTCGTGTAGTTGAGAAACCATGCATCCGGGCACACCTCGCGCACATCTGCCGCAAAATCGAGCATCACCGGAATTGTACGTAAATTGCGGAAAATACCGCCAATGCCGACCGTATCGGCAATCGTTTGGCGCAGGCCGTATTTTTTGGGAATTTCAAAATCCGTAATCGTACACGGATCATAGCCGCCTACCTGGATGGCGTTTACCACATAGGTCGCTCCGCGCAGCGCTTCCTTACGGTCAGTGTAAGAGCGAATCACACAGGTGCTCCCTGTTGTTTTTTTCAAATTGGATAAAATATTTTCCGAATCTTTCAGCCTTATGGGATCAATATCGAACAACGCCAGTTCAAAGCCCTGCAATGCAGGCGTCAACATACAATCGCCAAGCACATTTTTAGCAAATACCGTACTACCTGCACCCAGAAATGTAATCTTGCTCATACTTTTCCCCCATTCACATTTTTGTTCGCAGCTTTGCACTCCAAATGCAAGGATACCCACCGCCACTCTCCCCTTTACAGGAGGAAAGTGACGATGGGAAAGGTTACTCATAACTATGCGTTGTTGCCTCCCATTCAGGATACCCCCGCTGATTTAGCGGAGCTAACAGGCCGAGGCGGTAAGGCAGATGTTACCGAGAGTGTCGTAGTTGGCGGGGTTACTAAAGTCTCCGGGCTAACCGGTGTTACCGCTGGAGCCGCAGCCCCTCCTGCCTCAATCACGGTTACCTTCGCAATTGCCTTTAACTCTGTCCCTTCTACTTTGCCCTTCAACTCAAACGAACCTGGAGCAGCATATTGTGCAGGGGCTATATCCTCCCATTCCACAGCCACCCATTTAGTGGAGCTTTCTCCGTACGTAGCTTCCACTACGCTTGGCAGTTCCGGTTTTTCACCGACATGTGTCGTTACATTTACTTCTTTTAACGCGGTAATTTTCTCAGTTGCCGCCAGATTCTGTGCTGTACCGGAGGCCAGACCTGCCACCTCGGTTGCATTCAAAGCACGGCTGTAGATACGGAATTCATCCACCAGACCATTGAAATATGGATCAGGGTACTGAGATTTGCCGATAAAATTATTTTTGGTCTGACCCAGACTGATAGGATTTAAGGTCAAGTTGGTATTGCGTCCCACTTCTTTTCCATCCACGTACAAAATACCTGTGGAACCCGAAAGCGTGACCGCAACATGCTTCCATACGCCTGTCGGCAGTACAGGGCCTTCAATCGTCTGCTCCTGTCCCTGCCCGTTGCCTTGGTTGGTAATGGCAAACAGCATGGTATTTCCTGCTTTAGGCGTCAGGAACATATATTCATTCGTCCCGGAGCCAAAGTCAAAAATCCGCACATAATCGCTCAGGGTGTTCGCTTTAACCCAACCGGATACGGTCAATTGCTGTGCCCGACTGACAATACCCGCCGGAAGCTGCACATAGCTGTCCTTGCCGTTCAGGCTGACAGCATTGCCTGTTTTACCCGCAGCCCATGCAGCCGTCCCCTTCACGGCAGCATCATTACCGCTGTCTGATGAATCCGCAACTACAGAACCGCTTGTTTCATCAAACTTGTAAGCTGCAAGCTGTTCAAGTAACGGAGCCGCCGGTTCAGCTACCACCGTTACTTTAGCCTCCGCTGACAACTGAGAATCGCTGGCTGTCAGCTTGAACACATACGTTCCCGGCTCGGAAACGTCCACCTTCGTGCGCAGCGATGTTTTGTTACTGAATGTGACCTTCGCGTCCTGTGGTCCTTCAACCAGACTCCACTCGTTTGTCACCTTTCCTTGCGGAAGCCCATCATCCGTAGCCGTGCCTTTCAGAATGATCTGATCCGGCAGCTTTACCTTCGAATCTTTGCCGGCATCCACGACAGGTGCTTTGTTCGGATCAGGTGTGGTTGGTGTCAGCTCTACCGTGTAAGAGGATGCTGTACCAATCTCCAATTTAAGCTTGTTGGAAGGCGCATACGCATTAAACTTCCCTTGTGATTGACCGCCTACTTTAACCAAATACGTTCCTTTTTTCAAACCGTCAAATGTAACGTACGTGGAATGGGCTTGACCCGGTGTTTGATTTTTCAGTTGGAGCCATACGTAATCCTTGGATGTTGCCAGCTTGGCTTCTGTATATTGGTCCTTTTCCAGCTCGATATACAGCTTTTCCGTGATCAGATTGATGCGCTTGAACAGGCCGTCCAGCGGCTTGATCGTATACACGTTGCCGTTTTTGCTCACCTCTGCACCGTAGCCCGTCAATCCGAAAATAGGATCAATCGCGATATCAGCACTTAACGTTTTGAGCGCACCGAACAATCCGAGATCAGCCTCACCGCTCATGCCGCGCCAGCCGTTAAAGAGCGGAACATTTTTACCACCGCCAGTGCCGTTCGTGCCGTTATTGCCTTTTTCCGCTTGATAAGTCCATGCGACCGCCCCGATGTTCTCAGGGTCCGAGCTGATTTGCCCGGAGTTAATCGCTCCAACATTGGCAATTTTAGCTGCATAAGACAACCGTTGTTGTTCCTCACGGTGATTGTCCTCATGATGGCGAATCCAGTCATCCATCGCATATCCAGCAAGCGAAGTCGTGTACTGGAAGTTAAACCAGTTCTCCCCGGTAATCGTCACCGGATCGGTGTAGTAGTACCATACGGGCATATGACCGCGTGCCGCACGGGTTTTGGCATTAATTTTACTCATCATTTCCAGGGCTTTACTTTGCTCGCCCTCTGTATCTATATTCTGTTTGGCTAACGTATATACAGCCTCTTCTCCTGTATTGTCATAGCTATATTCAGAACCGTAAGGATACTTTGTATTTTTAAAATTGTTATATTTACGATCCATTTTTTCCTTAAGATCATTCGCTTCATCATCATAGCCTTCATCATGAAGTGCCTGAATAATATCCGGTGTGGTCAGTTCGCCCATCAAACCTGTTTCCCAGTTGTACGCGACTGGCCCTTCATACAATGCTTTGAAAATGTTATACGCCCGCAGCAAATAGGTTTCCTTTGGATGCTTGTAAGTGACAAGATCCGGGTATTCCTTGGCAATCTTGTACATGCTGAAATACGTGTTGTATACGTGCGGATACGCATACCCTCGATAGGTCGGTGTATCGTTCGGTTCCGGCATCAAGAAATCATGAATTAAATAATCCTCATGATGTCCGTTCATCAGATTCGTCCAAATTGCCGTCTCCAAATAATCGTCTACTGCCCGCACCTCTTTGGCGACTGGAGACAGTGTGTTTTTCTCAGCCAGGAACTGTCCGTGGGTCAGACCCCAATCATCCCCCCAGCCCCAATAGCCGTTAAAAATGTTGCGTTTGGATTTGGTATGCATCATCCAATCGTCAAATACCTTGTCGCGCAGATCACCCGGTACATTCCATTGGGTTTTGTCGACCATAAATGTAGCATGCCGTTGCAGCGCTTGATCAATCGGCTCGATGGCATAGAACTGTAACACCGTTTTGTTACCGTTGCCGTATTCTACCGTTATGAAGTTCGGGCCCAGCTTAGTAAATTTCAGTTCATAAATGTGATGTCCTCCGGCCTTGCTATCCGTCTGCGGAATAGCGGTTCCGTCTGGATAGGTTACTTTGCTGATCGCCTGCTTGGAGCGCAGGTCCACCTTCGCCTTTTGATTCGTAGGCACGATCATACCCGGTACGACTGTTGTATCTACCAAGTTTTCTTGGTACAACGTATCTTTTACATCATGCTCGTCCTTCACCGCCAGAAACTTGAAACCATAGTTTTTGCTTTGACCGGGATTCAGGATTAGGCTTGTATTGGGCAAATACCCCCGGTTGGTGGACTTGATGACATTGGAATGAATATAAAATACATTGAGTCCTTCCAGCCATTTGCCTTCGTTAGCCGGGTTCCACGCCCATTTACTGCCCGGATGCTCCTCATCCCGCCAGTGATCCTGATACTCAAAGCCCGCACCCGTTGTGGAATCAGGAATCAGCAGCAGGGAAGAACCAATGCCGCTGGGACGCCCAGCTGTGATGTAGGAGCTGTTATTGCCGACAAAGGAATGCGTCACCACTCTAGTTTCGTAGATCGCATCACCATTGGTCCACTGCTCATTAAAAGGCAGAGGCAAACCGAAATCGCCAATCTCCAATTTTTTCCCACTTGTATTCTGCACCTGTATATTCCACAACACCGAACCATTCGACTCTGCCGAATACGTTTCGATGACTTTAAAATTGCGTATGCCTTCTGCATGAGTAGAATTCTCGTACGTGACAGTGACACGGTTCCCACTGGTTGTGATCTTACGTGCATCTGCCGACTTGTTCGTCCATGCCTTCGTCCAGCTGCCTCCATCCAATCGGTACGTGAACATCAGCTCCCCTAGCCACTGATGATCTGCGGTGTTCTGTTCAGGTGTTACCGTTGCGTTCATGACATACTCTGTCGGGAAAGCATCTCCCTTGATACGTATGGATGAAATTTCGCCATGCTCGCCTGTCTGAATCGTCAGCTTGTCATTGGATAGTTCATGGGCCTCTGCCGTATGCGTCCCAAACAACACAGACGCTGTGGTTAAAAACAAAAATGCCGCCAATATTCCCTTAAATTTCATCAACACGGCCTCCTTTTGGATCTCGGGGTCCTGATTTGTTTGCCAATCAGCTGAATTCTCTTCATTTCGCCGCAACCTCCTTGGAAATGTAAGCGCTACAACTCTATTGTACAAATCCTTGTCCATTGGTAAAATCAACATTTTCAACCGATTTATATAGGATTTCAACCTAATAGAGGGATACTGTTAGATCGGCAATCAACCAAGCTACGACAGATTTATCTGAATTAAGATTACAGAGGATGGAGAGACAGGAAATTTAGATAGAGAGCAAGGGAGGCATTTTTAGATATATCGAGGTTTGATCAGGTTATACAAACGGACACCGTGAAATTGATAAATTTATTTTGAGTTGCTGTAGTGGGGAATCGTTACGTTGGGTTTTCCAGATGCGAGGGTATTTATTTAATAGATTCGCTCCTAAGGTAGAATTTGGAGTCTGCGTATGTAAAGAATTTTGGGGATAGGGTATGGGGTATTTGCTGCTTAGTGATTATTTCAGACATTTGATCCTCCCCGTGCCGTCATTCTTTAAAGTTCGATTATAGTCCATATTTATCTGTTAAATAGGTGGTAGTGAGAGGATTAGGCAAACATTTGGCACGAACGGGATAACGATCGCTTTGTCATCTGGTGCATAATAAAGATGTGAAGTGGGTGTCTGTTATGAATATGAATTGTAGTTGATTTACACATAATAGTTAAAAATCCTGGAGGATTTTATATGCAAAAAGTAACTTTGAACAATGGGGTTGAGATGCCTATACTCGGTTTTGGTGTTTATCAGATCCAAGATGCAAATGAATGTGAACAAAGCGTTTATGACGCTATTATGGCAGGCTATCGGCTGATAGATACTGCTGCCTCTTATTTAAATGAAGAAGCAGTTGGCAGAGCGATCAAACGTAGTGGCGTGACAAGAGAGGAGTTATTTATCACTACGAAACTTTGGGTTCAGGATACGGGTTATGAGCGTACAAAAAAGGCATTTGAAAAATCACTGGATAGATTGCAATTGGATTATTTGGATTTGTATTTAATTCACCAGCCATATGGAGATGTGTTTGGTTCTTGGCGCGCTATGGAGGAATTGTACCGTGAAGGAAAGGTCCGTGCAATCGGCGTTAGTAACTTTCATGAGGATCGCCTGATCGATTTGATTATTCATAATGAAGTTGTTCCTGCCGTAAACCAGGTTGAAACGCACCCATTCAACCAGCAAATCGAAAATGCAAAATTCATGAAAGAGAATAATGTTCAGATCGAATCCTGGGCGCCTTTTGCTGAAGGGAAAAATAACTTGTTCCAGAATGAAATATTGGTATCCATAGCTGAAAAGTATAATAAATCCGTTGCTCAGGTGGTTTTACGCTGGTTGACACAAAGAGAAGTTGTTGTGATTCCAAAGTCTGTTCGTAAAGAAAGAATTATCGAAAACTTCAATATCTTTGACTTTGAGTTAAGCCAGGAGGATATGGAGTCGATTACTACGTTAGATACGAAAAAGAGCCTGTTCTTTTCACATCGCGATCCTGACATGGTGAAATGGATCGGTACCCGTAAACTCGATATCTAACCATCTTTTAAAAGATCACCCGTAGGTTTTGATTACGCCAAAAGAACCAACAATTTAACATTAACGTTAAAAGTATGGAGTAGATGCCCTAAGGATATCTACTCCTCTTTTTCGTTTGCGGCATCAATGTATTTATTAAGCTAATTTGCTCGTTAGTTGAGAAAACGACAGCCACTTTATCGTCTGCCGTCTCCTCGTGGTTATTGAACTATCGTTGATATTGGCATTATTATCGAAAAATACTGCATTTCTTTCCCTCTATGCAACCTGCGTAATAACAAGGTGCGCGGAAACTGGTCTTGTTCCTCCAGCTAATGGAGTGATCGTGAGTGCCGCGGCATTGCCAGCAGGATTTCGCACTGTGAGTACTGAATTAATGACCGTTGTTTGCACAAGAGCCATTCCTACTATTTGAGAAGTACCTGTTGCACGCCCGACCACCGTATAAGCCAGATCAGCGCCGTTGAGTGTTAAAATGAGTTGACCCGGTTCGTTTACACCTACCTGAAACAAAACCTGATAAGTGCCAATTGTAGCCAAGTTAAAAGAGCTCGCATTTATACGGGTAATTGCAGTCCCACTGATTGGGCCATCTTGCGGAAAACTTACGTCTGTATCGGGAGCAACAGTTGCTGCATTATCAGGAGGCATCAAGGCAAAGAAATCTGCAAAGCCTAATACTCCACCTGCCGGCCCTGCGGGTCCCGCTGGACCTGTTGCTCCTGCTGCTCCTACTGGTCCCGCTGGTCCTACCGGTCCTGCTGGTCCTGCTGCTCCTGTTGGTCCTGCCAATCCAGCTGCACCAATTGCTCCTGCAATCCCTGCAAGTCCCTGGGGTCCAAGTGCTCCTGCAAGTCCTTCGGGGCCAAGTGCGCCAATTGCTCCTGCAATCCCTGCCAATCCTTGGGGGCCAAGTGCTCCTGCAAGTCCCTCGGGGCCAAGTGCGCCAATTGCTCCTGCAATCCCTGCCAATCCTTGGGGGCCGAGTGCTCCTGCAAGTCCTTCGGGGCCAAGTGCGCCAATTGCTCCTGCAATCCCTGCCAATCCTTGGGGGCCGAGTGCTCCTGCAAGTCCTTCGGGGCCAAGTGCGCCTATCGCTCCTGCAAGCCCTGCCAATCCTTGGGGGCCAAGTGCTCCTGCAAGTCCTTCGGGACCAAGTGCGCCTATCGCTCCTGCAATCCCTGCCAATCCTTGGGGGCCAAGTGCTCCTACAAGTCCTTGAGGTCCAGCTTCTGCAATTGCTCCCGCAAGTCCTTGAAGTAATTGCTGACCTTTAGGTGGGGGACACGGTACCCGCACTATTTTTTTAATAACTAGAAGACGTCGTTTCTTTTTTTTTCCTTTTGGATGGCAAACAATTGCGGTTTTCTTTTTGCACGATTTTTTTTTATCCAGAAAACTCAACAGTTTCTTTTTTCTTTTCTTTTGGATGGCAAACAATTGTGGTTTTCTTTTTGCACGTTTTTTTTTATCCGGACAACTCAACAACGACACCTCCCTATAAATATGGTTCAGTGTACGTGAGTTGTTTATTTTAGGCATGGACGAATAGCCGGTTATTCGCTAGACTAAAATCCATTTTTAGAATATTGGGTGTTTAGTAGGGTGATGTTATACCACAAACCACAACAATCTTTCAGTATAATTACATAATTTAAATCGTCCTTCACTGCGTCAACCAAAATCACATTTGGTTCTTTTTTTGTACCTCACAGTGGCAGTGTGCTCCCTGTTCTAAATTCAAGTATCGTTCCCGTTAATTGAATCATTTCTGTGATAATACAACAGAGCGTTCGACTCCGTAATATTTTTCTCCTAGGCTCACTATCCTGAAACCAATCCTGCTCACCTCTTGATCCACCTTGTAGATTCTTCTGGTAAGCGCCTGGTCATCATCGGTCCATGATATTTGGAGCTGTTCGCGGGTTTTTGAGTGCAGGCAGTAGAATACCATCGATTAGCGCTGTAAAGAAAGGCTTGTCGAACGGTTTGCGCTGGATGAGTCCGCGAAAAGAAGCCATTGAAGTAATGACCTGGCAAGCCATCTCAATGTCCGCGTGAGCAGGAATTTCACCGCGGACGACGGCTCGGTTCATAAGCTCGCGGTTTACAACAACCCATGGCTCGAAAATCCCGGCTGTTCCTGCTTCGGCAAATTCCGGATGCTGCAAAAAGGAGCCTAGGCCCGCTAGGACTCGAAATTTGCGTTCTTCTTCCGCGATCGATTGCGGCTTCAAAAGCACGAGGAGATCTTCGCGCAAGGTTCCGGTATCAGGCAAGCTTTCGAGCTCAAGATGATTTCGATTCATCCAGGCCAAGGCGTCTCGGACTAACTCCGCCTTGGAAGACCAGCGGCGGTAAACCGTCGCCTTCCCAGCCTTTGCTCGAGCCGCGACCATGTCCATTGTCATACCATCGAAACTCGTATCGGCGAGGATGGCGATTGCCGCCTCAAGGATTTTATCATCCCGCGTGTGATCTCTCTTGCGTCCCAATATTTTCGCAGGCTTTTCTGCCACGACCTCAGTTAATTCGCCCCTCTCAGACATTTCCTTTTTTGTTTTACTCATAAACTTAGCTCCTTTTAAAATATATATTCAGAAACTCATTAGTTCCGGAACTTTACAGTTTCGTTTTTGTGTGATTTAATATCATTATCCCACATCCAACGGGAAATATATAGATGGTGCCCCATACCAAAAAGGAGATTACGATCATGCAAGACAAACCCGTAGCCTTGATCACCGGTGCCAATAAAGGAATAGGTTTACAGATTGCGAAGGATCTAGCGGAACACGGTTTCACCGTGCTCGTTGGATCACGCAGCCTCGAGAATGGAGAAATTGCCTCCAAAAGCATCGGTTCGGATGCGCACGCTCTCCAGCTCGACGTTACCGATCAGGACTCCATTGTTGCTGCAGCAGAGCGTATTCGGAACGAATTTGGTCGTCTCGATGTACTTGTGAACAATGCGGGCATATCACACGCAGGTAAACCGGACGATCCGTTTCCGAGCAGTGGCGCGACGAGCGGTCTTTTGACCGTTGCTTCGCTCGAAGACATTCGTTCGGTTTATGAAACTAATGTTTTTGGTGTCATTGCAGTCACCCAGGCCATGTTGCCACTTTTACGTGAGGCTCCGGCAGCACGCATCGTCAACATGGGCAGCACCGGCGGCTCCCTTAGCTGGAATTCCATTCCGGAAAACTCACATCGTGCGATGTTTGGGGCCTATTCGGCATCAAAATCGGCTGTTCATGCGGTGACACTTGCCTTTGCCTTTGCGCTTGAATCGACAAACATCAAGGTCAATGCGGCCTGTCCAGGTTTTACATCGACCGCGCTCAATAATTTTGCTGGCACTCGTAGTGTTGAACAAGGGGCGCGTGAAGCAGTCCGGCTTGCGATGATTGGTGCGGACGGTCCAACAGGAACGTTCTCAGATGAGGATGGACCCATCGCGTGGTAATTATAATTTATACAATAATGGTTAGTAGCTTAAGGGGGATTTCATGATGCGTGTTTTCGTAACAGGAGCAACAGGTTACATCGGTTCCGCTGTCGTCCGTGAACTCATTGATGCGGGTCATCAGGTCGTCGGTCTTGTGCGCTCAGACAATAGCGCTGCGAAACTAAAAGAGGCCGGGGCCGAAGTACACCGCGGTGACATTGACGATCTCGACAGCCTTCGTAGTGGCGCGGCTGCTGCGGATGGCATTATTCATCTGGCATTCAATCACGACTTCTCGAACTTCGCCAGGGCACTCACAGCAGATCTGCACGCCGTCGAAGCGATGGGGGCGGCGCTGGAAGGGTCCGGGAAGCCGTTCGTGATCACCACGCACGCCAATGGAGTGGCAGCAGAAAACGTAATATTATTGCTGGCTGAGCGCGGAGTGCGGACATCGATCGTAGAGCTTTGTCCTTCGGTACACGGTGAGGGTGACACAGGATTTGTGCCGAGACTGATCAACATTGCCAAAACGAAGGGCTTCTCAGCCTATGTAGAAGAGGGGACCAACCGCTGGCCGGCTGTGCACCGCCTTGACTCCGCACATCTATACCGCCTTGCGTTAGAAAAGGCACCTGCAGGTTCACGACTAAATGGGGTCGCAGATGAAGGCGTGCCATTTCGCGACATCGCAAGTGTTATCGGTAAACACCTGAACGTGCCTGTAGTCAGCATTTCACGTGAAGAAGCAGACACCCACTTCGGATTCCTCAGCACACTTGCAGCGCTCGATATCCCGAGATCAAGCGTTGCAACTCAGGAACTTCTGGGATGGCGGCCTGTGCAACCTGCACTGATCCACGACCTCGAACAGTCTCACTACTTCAACAACTGATTGGAGACGAGATCGAGAATCGATCATGGGCCGCTTAATAAAGCACTTGAGAAAAGCGAAGCAAGACATGGACTAACAACAACATGTATGAAATAGAAGTTTGGATATTAAAACGAGATCAACACGAGTGCATACCACACTAAGTGTTGTTATCTTCATTCGCAGCAAACTATTCTGGCTAATCGTATTGTTAGCTCACTTCCCACAAGAAAATTTTTCATCTTCACTTATGGTATGGTTCACCGCGTTGGCTGAAGGGGCAAGTTTTCAAAAAAATAGTCTCCTTATCAGAGACTACCCGCGATCTTCCTGTTTGATAATCATACGATAAGCGGTAGCTTTTCATCATTCTTTCAAAAAAGGGCCATCCTTTTGCGGGATAGCCCTTTCTTTAATTTCACTTTTTTGCAAAGAGAATAAGGGGCTGGTTTCCTCCATTTGCGCTTTTGCTTACTTTAATATTGTCCTTTAATTACAAAAAACGAACCCCGAATTGTTCCAGCTAGTTTAGACTTCTGCCTAGCAAACTTAAACTTCCCTTCTAGCTCCTTTGGTACCTCCATCCCCTCAGAAAGCTTAAAACCAACGGCCCGCTTCTTAGGGTCATCCACCGTATACATGACGTTGATTGCAAGACCATCCTCATAAAAAACGTAGGTAAACTGGATATTTTCCACTTGAAAACGCGACGTTTCTAAAGGTTTAGCCGCAAACGCAATATCACGTTCTTCTCTCAAAATTCGGTTCACATAATCAAGGCTCTCCTGGCTTTCGCTAGCTGGTACAACCGTAAACTCATGCTTGTATTTGTTCATAAAATAACGGGCCTCATTAGCACGTAAACCAGCAAGCGCTTCTGCTACAGGTGAAGACTCTAAACCAACCGTAGATACATCTTTAAAATCAACGAGATACGACATTTCCATTCCTCCTCTTCTCTCTTTACGCCCTAACAGCTTCCGCATTTCACCAAAATCGATTTTATTTTTCAAGTTGTTGTAGAAACACACTTATAGCCAGACTTCAAAATAATTCTCAATTCTCTTATCTACCACATAGTATACCAAAATTGGTTCAAGAGAAGATTTTCTTTGTTAAATAGTGTTCACATAGACTGGTATTCACAAACACCGCTTTAAATATTCGACCAGCGAGATAATACGATGCTGCCTATAGTTCCTCTAGGTCGGGAAATTAAGGACTCAGAGTATGTCCTAACAAAAAACTCTCGGCCTGTGCCCTCTACTCCATTAAGGAGGTTCAGATTCACAAGCCAAGACATTTTCATTCATGATGGTGGCCGTTAGGCCATGTTTGTTTGGGAAAGACCCTCTGCATGGAAGGGGGCGTACCCGCATATGTAAACCAAATAAGTACGATACCTATCTATCATGAAAATATAGAGGCACGGTTCAAGAATTATATCGTGCCTGTAATTGCGCTAAACTTTGTAACGGTTATACACGAGCGTCAAATGAAAAAAAACGCCGGCGACGACAAGTTGTTGCGGCAGATGATCGCGGCTATGGACGAAGGCTTTCGCGTGTTAGAGGCCTTACGGTATCCACTAACGCCGGCCGCGCAAGCTTCACTAATCCGCAAACGACCGGCGTTGATGCGCCTTTTTATAAAAATTTATCATAGGATGCCGATCCGCCGGCTGGTTGACGGATTCGTAGGGGAAATCGTAGCTTTGAGCCGCGTGTTTCACCTTTGGAAGGAACGGTCCCGGGTCCCTACACCCAACTGGGACGTGTTGGAAAAGCGTTTTGAAGCCAAGGTCAACCGTTCATAACTTTTACCCGAGGAGTAATCAACCGAAGATGATTCTATTTCTACAAAGAAGACTTTGATCATTATAAAACAAGGGGCATTCAGTTGCTTGAATCTCCGAAACTTAACGCGACAGCATGACGCGTTTACCGGTCTATATATTCAAATTAAGCTGCAGTCCAAACCGCATTGGATCAGATGTCTCCTGAATACAAGGGTGTTTATCGGGGATCTTCATTCTGCGGTGTCGTTGAAAACCTTATTGGAGTTCCCCACCTCTGATGCCGTTCTGAAAGCCGGTGTCTGATAAAAATATAGTATTAGACTGAATTGAATATAGTAATAGCGGCAGCCTTGGACTAAAAAAGGAGAAAGTCCTAGACTACCGCTGTTCTTTATTTAACTAACGTTCCTCGTTAGTTGAATAAGCACGCTTTCTTTTATTACACAATATCTTCGTACTGTTCAGTATTTCTATCATTCATCTTTTACTTTTATAATGAGAAGTGTTAGACTAATATAGGTTTTATATACTTATTACCGATTACTAAGATGTGTAATCAATGAAAGGATTTGATGAATGTGGAATCGACTAATTTCAAAGTTATACCTGAAAAACTTAAAGGTAGGACGATTGAAGATGTCGCCATCACTACTAATGCTGTGGTTATTAAATTTACTGATGGTACTTATTTAGATATCTATCTCGATGAGGCTGCACAAACATTAAAGACATCAACAAACAAGCTGGATAGTTAACTCAACACTTTACACTTAGCTATCATTTTCCCAGCTTCCTCCTTCACAGTTTGCGTCAAATGCGACATAAAACCTCCACTTATCTTGTTCAACTAAACTGCCCGTTAGCTCAATGAAAAAAAAGCAGCCCCTCATGAACTGCCCTACTGCTACTCACTTCAACAATAGGATGAGTTCATTCAAAGGCTACCTCATTTACCAAGTAATCCAACCACTCGTTCGTTTGTAACTGTGTAGGAGCTCGTATTCTTCACTACGCATCAGTCGTTTCATTTTTGTTCTATACAGACGATAATCATCTTTTCTTGCTATTTTACATTCTTTGTTGTAATGAACACTCTTGATTCCTTTACGGAAATCCTTAAGCTTCTCTTTTCTTGGATCTTTGGGCTTATTATTGATCTCCAGACTTTGCTGTTTCTCATCTTCCCAGAATTGAATCTCTTCCCGTGTAAACATCTTCATCCCCGTTGTGCCGGGTTAGATTTTGGCATTTGAAGCCATGACCTTAGACACAACTAATAGAAGAAGATCTTCGGATTGAACATTAGCTCACCTCTGATTTTATTCTCCCTTATTTTAACATATTTATAACTATCCTGCCCGTTAGTTTAATAAAAAGAGCAGACTTGAAGCGCCTGCTCAACATTGTGTGTTATTTAACTATCGTTCCTCGTTAGTTTTACGCCCTATCCATAGAAAGCCTCGTGTGTACCTGTCATATCTGGCATCGTGATATCCATGGTCACCAGGTCCAGTTGCTTCTCAGACGAAGATGACTCCGGTCAGTGCTTCGCTCAAAGCCCATTAACCGATAGTTAAGCAGATTGAAACTCTGGATCTGGAGCGGTTGCTTCTCTCGCCGATACCAGAGTTAGGTTGCGGGGGCAATTTCTGTCTGCATGCTGATATTGCCTTCAAGAACTGAACTACGAGCTGAAACTTAAGTATATGAAGAAGATCAGAAAATAAAAATTCTGGAAGTTGCCTGTGCATGTTAATAACGCAAAAGAACGGAGGAGACTGCCTTGGGGTTTCTACTGGTTGTCATGTCGATAGAAATAGTTTAAAACTAAAAAAGGAGAGATGGCATAAAAATAAGCCATCTCTCCTTTTTCATCTATATAAAGCGGGTAATGGGAATCGGACCCACGCTACCAGCTTGGAAAGCTGAGTTTTACCATTGAGCTACATCCCGAAATAGATGCCGGTGAGAGGACTCGAACCTCCACGGTTTCCCTCACGATTTTGAGTCGCGCGCGTCTGCCAATTCCGCCACACCGGCTTATGAAGTTAATGGCGTCCCCTGAGAGATTCGAACTCCCGACCTTTTGATTCGTAGTCAAACGCTCTATCCAGCTGAGCTAAGGGGACTAATAAATGGAGCGGACGACGGGAATCGAACCCGCGACCCTCGCCTTGGCAAGGCGATGCTCTACCGCTGAGCCACGTCCGCAAAAACAAGATGCGCGTGGAGGGACTTGAACCCCCACGTCAAAAGACGCTAGATCCTAAGTCTAGTGCGTCTGCCAATTCCGCCACACGCGCATGTAATACAATGGTGAGCCATGAAGGACTCGAACCTTCGACACCCTGATTAAAAGTCAGGTGCTCTACCAACTGAGCTAATGGCTCGTAAAACTGGTGGAGGATGATGGATTCGAACCACCGAACCCGTAAGGGAGCAGATTTACAGTCTGATGCGTTTGGCCACTTCGCTAATCCTCCAAAATGGTGCCGGCGAGAGGACTTGAACCCCCAACCTACTGATTACAAGTCAGTTGCTCTACCAGTTGAGCTACACCGGCATATTAAGTTAAATGGCGGAACCGACGGGATTCGAACCCGCGATCTCCTGCGTGACAGGCAGGCATGTTGGGCCTCTACACCACGGTTCCAGAGGCAACTCTCTTAGTTGAAAGTAATTGCGGAGGCAGGATTTGAACCTGCGACCTTCGGGTTATGAGCCCGACGAGCTACCGAACTGCTCCACCCCGCGACAGTAATAAATATTTACTTTTCAAATGGTGGAGGCTGAGGGGCTCGAACCCCCGACCCTCTGCTTGTAAGGCAGATGCTCTCCCAGCTGAGCTAAGCCTCCGAATTACTATGACCCGTAGGGGATTCGAACCCCTGTTACCTCCGTGAAAGGGAGGTGTCTTAACCCCTTGACCAACGGGCCATATATCTATTATTAAGAGCTGGCGGAGAGAGAGGGATTCGAACCCTCGAGACGCTTTTGGCGCCTACACGATTTCCAATCGTGCTCCTTCGGCCAACTCGGACACCTCTCCACATGGCTCCCCGAACAGGACTCGAACCTGTGACAACTCGATTAACAGTCGAGTGCTCTACCAACTGAGCTATCAGGGAATATTGGTGGAGCCAAGGGGGATCGAACCCCTGACCTCCTGCGTGCAAGGCAGGCGCTCTCCCAGCTGAGCTATAGCCCCATCTAAAAAATCAATTTTGTATGTATAATCAATAGCATGATAGGCGAAAAAAAATCCCCATTATGGGGTTGCTTGGCGACGTCCTACTCTCCCAGGACCCTGCGGTCCAAGTACCATCGGCGCTGGAGGGCTTAACGGTCGTGTTCGGGATGGGTACGTGTGGAACCCCTCCGCTATCGCCACCAAACATGAATTTACATCGTAAATTCTACATTCAAGGTTACACCCTGAAAACTGGATCCGAAACTCATTTGCGTTTTATTTTAGGATAAGCCCTCGACCGATTAGTATTGGTCAGCTCCATGCATTACTGCACTTCCACCCCCAACCTATCTACCTCGTCGTCTTCAAGGGGTCTTACATACTGGGAAATCTCATCTTGAGGGGGGCTTCACGCTTAGATGCTTTCAGCGCTTATCCCTTCCGTACATAGCTACCCAGCGGTGCTCCTGGCGGAACAACTGGTACACCAGCGGTACGTCCATCCCGGTCCTCTCGTACTAAGGACAGCTCCTCTCAAATTTCCTACGCCCACGACAGATAGGGACCGAACTGTCTCACGACGTTCTGAACCCAGCTCGCGTACCGCTTTAATGGGCGAACAGCCCAACCCTTGGGACCTACTTCAGCCCCAGGATGCGATGAGCCGACATCGAGGTGCCAAACCTCCCCGTCGATGTGGACTCTTGGGGAGATAAGCCTGTTATCCCCAGGGTAGCTTTTATCCGTTGAGCGATGGCCCTTCCATGCGGTACCACCGGATCACTAAGCCCGACTTTCGTCCCTGCTCGACTTGTAGGTCTCGCAGTCAAGCTCCCTTCTGCCTTTGCACTCTTCGAATGATTTCCAACCATTCTGAGGGAACCTTGGGGCGCCTCCGTTACTCTTTAGGAGGCGACCGCCCCAGTCAAACTGCCCACCTGACACTGTCCTCGCACCGGATCACGGTACCAAGTTAGAACCTAGATACGATCAGGGTGGTATCCCAAGGATGCCTCCTCTCAAGCTGGCGCTCAAGATTCAACGGCTCCCACCTATCCTGTACAGATCGTACCCAAATTCAATATCAAGCTGCAGTAAAGCTCCATGGGGTCTTTCCGTCTTGTCGCGGGTAACCTGCATCTTCACAGGTATTAAAATTTCACCGGATCTCTCGTTGAGACAGCGCCCAAGTCGTTACGCCATTCGTGCGGGTCAGAATTTACCTGACAAGGAATTTCGCTACCTTAGGACCGTTATAGTTACGGCCGCCGTTTACTGGGGCTTCGGTTCATAGCTTCGCCCCGAAGGGCTTACCACTCCCCTTAACCTTCCAGCACCGGGCAGGCGTCAGCCCGTATACTTCGCCTTGCGGCTTCGCACAGACCTGTGTTTTTGCTAAACAGTCGCTTGGGCCTTTTCACTGCGGCCCCCTCGGGCTATTCACCCTACCGAGGCACCCCTTCTCCCGAAGTTACGGGGTCATTTTGCCGAGTTCCTTAACGAGAGTTCTTCCGCGCGCCTTAGAATTCTCTTCTCGCCTACCTGTGTCGGTTTGCGGTACGGGCACCTTCTCCTGGCTAGAGGCTTTTCTTGGCAGTCTGAGATCATGACCTTCGCTACTACAATTTTCGCTCCCCATCACAGCCCAGCCTTACGATGTGCGGATTTGCCTACACACCAGCCTCACTGCTTAGACGGACATCCATCAGTCCGCGTCACTACCCTACTGCGTCACCCCATCGCTCATAACGGATTACGGTGGTACAGGAATTTCGACCTGTTGTCCTTCGACTACGCCTATCGGCCTCGCCTTAGGTCCCGACTTACCCTGAGCGGACGAACCTTCCTCAGGAACCCTTAGGCTTTCGGCGGATCTGATTCTCACAGATCTTTTCGTTACTCATACCGGCATTCTCACTTGAATGCAGTCCAGCGCTCCTTACGGTACACCTTCAACCCGCATTCAACGCTCCCCTACCCCTGATGCAAGCATCAAGCCATAGCTTCGGTGGTGTGTTTAGCCCCGTTACATTTTCGGCGCAGAGTCACTCGACCAGTGAGCTATTACGCACTCTTTCAATGGTGGCTGCTTCTAAGCCAACATCCTGGTTGTCTGTGCAACTCCACATCCTTTCCCACTTAACACACACTTGGGGACCTTAGCTGATGGTCTGGGCTGTTTCCCTTTCGACAATGGATCTTAGCACTCACTGTCTGACTCCCGGAACTAAATCTATGGCATTCGGAGTTTGACTGAGCTTGGTAACCCTTGCGGGCCCCGCACCCAATCAGTGCTCTACCTCCACGATTCTTCTTTCCGAGGCTAGCCCTAAAGCTATTTCGGGGAGAACCAGCTATCTCCGGGTTCGATTGGAATTTCTCCGCTACCCCCACCTCATCCCCGCATTTTTCAACATGCGTGGGTTCGGGCCTCCAGTGCGTGTTACCGCACCTTCACCCTGGACAGGGGTAGATCACCCGGTTTCGGGTCTACGTCCACGTACTCATTCGCCCTATTCAGACTCGCTTTCGCTGCGGCTTCAGCTCTTCACCTTAACCTTGCACGGGAACGTAACTCGCCGGTTCATTCTACAAAAGGCACGCCATCACCCATCAATAGGGCTCTGACTTCTTGTAAGCACACGGTTTCAGGATCTATTTCACTCCCCTTCCGGGGTGCTTTTCACCTTTCCCTCACGGTACTGCTTCACTATCGGTCGCCAGGGAGTATTTAGCCTTGGCAGATGGTCCTGCCGGATTCATACGGGGTTTCACGTGCCCCGCACTACTCGGGATCCGTCTCGGAGGGAACAAGTTTTGAACTACAGGGCTTTTACCTTCTCTGGCGGGCCTTTCCAGACCTCTTCATCTAACCGGTTCCTTTGTAACTCCATGTGAGACGTCCCACAACCCCAAGGAGCAAGCTCCTTGGTTTGGGCTAATCCGCGTTCGCTCGCCGCTACTGACGGAATCACTATTGTTTTCTCTTCCTCAGGGTACTTAGATGTTTCAGTTCCCCTGGTCTGCCTCTATTCTGCCTATGTATTCAGCAGAAAGTGACTGTCGATGAAGACAGCCGGGTTTCCCCATTCGGACATCCCCGGATCAAAGCTTGCTTACAGCTCCCCGAGGCCTTATCGTTGTTCGCCACGTCCTTCGTCGGCTCCTGGCGCCTAGGCATCCTCCGTGTGCTCTTTGTAGCTTAACCTAGTATTTACATGGTAAATACGATTTGCTCTGAATTTCGGTTCAACACGAATGTGTGAATA